>CADCLS010000001.1 GCA_902802375.1 Oscillospiraceae bacterium
ATGTCGGGTTGCCCGCTGGCGGCGTACGCCTGGGCGAGCAGCACGTCTGCTCCCATGTCGACTTCCACAGTGCCTTCGAGCAGTTCGATTGCGAGTTGGGGTTTTCCGCTTACGAGGAAAAAGCAAGCTTCGATGGTCTCAGCGTGTTTGATAATGGCCGATGACTTGGCGTTCTTGCGGATGTGGTGGCACAGGTCGATCGATTCCTCGATAAAAGCCTGTTGCTTTGCTGGCTCCGCGAGCGGGAGATGGTTCAGGTACAGCGCCGCAACTTGAACGAGTAGCGGATAGCACGAGTAGTAGTCGCGCACGAGTTCCCGGCAAGCGTCATGTGCCTGTTCGAACGGCTGCTCCGCAAAGGCTTGCTTCAGACGTTCGCACGCATCGCGAATGCCTGCTTTCGTCATTTGGGGCTCGTAGCCGAGCAGCTCATCAAGAGGACACTCGAACACAGCAGCCAATTTTTTAGCTGATGTAATAGTCGGGCGACTTGTTCCCATTTCATAGTTTTGAATCTGACGAGCAGTTATTCCCGTTTTTTTCGCAAGCTCCGACTGTGTTAGATTCCGACTCTCTCGCAAATTTTTAAGTCTGTCTTTTAGTTCCATAATCAAACCTCTCTGTCTGTATAATTTAACAAAATTATAATACGAAAAAAATTTCGTCGAAAAACCTATTGACACGAAAACGATTTCGTGATATAATCAAGCACACAACACGAAAATGATTTCGTGTTATTATCTTACAACACGAAACGGATTTTGTCAAGGGGTTTATGAAAAGTCGGTGGAACAATGGAAAGAACTATTCTGCACTGTGATATGAATAACTTTTATGCATCGGTTGAATGTATGTTAGATATGAGCCTAAAAGGTAAAGCTGTAGCTGTCGGCGGAGATGTGGAAAACCGTCACGGCATTATCCTCGCCAAGAACTACGAAGCCAAGAAATACGGCGTTCAGACCGGCGAAGCCTTATGGCAGGCAAGACAAAAATGCCGAAATCTCGTTATCGTTCCGCCTCACTACGAACAGTACATTAAATATTCAAAGCTTGCACGGCAAATTTACGCTGAATATACCGACCTCGTAGAGCCTTACGGAATGGACGAATGTTGGCTCGATGTATCAGGCAGCATCGGAATTTACGGTGACGGCGAGAAAATCGCTAATAAAATCCGAGAACGGATGAAATTTGAACTCGGTCTTACAATTTCCGCAGGCGTATCCTTTAATAAGATATTCGCCAAATTAGGCTCTGATATGAAAAAGCCCGATGCCGTTACGGTTATATCAAAGGACAGCTTTAGAGAACAGATTTGGCAATTGCCTGCCTCCGATTTACTTGGGGTCGGCAGAGCAACCCAAAAGGTATTAACACTATACGGTATTAAAACCATAGGCGACTTGGCAAACGCTTCCCCCGACCTTATAGAACGGCGGCTCGGTAAATGCGGATTAATGTGTATCAGATACGCTAAAGGCGAAGATATTTCGAGAGTAATGCCAACCGATTTTGAGCCGCCTGTAAAATCTGTAGGACACGGAATCACAGCCAAACAAGACCTTGAAAATCCGGCAGAGGTATGGAATATAATGCTATCCCTCACTCAAGACATCGGTCATAAACTGCGAGTATATGGAAAACGGGCAGGCGGTGTCCAAATAGATATCCGTAACAATCAGTTACGCCATAAGCAGTGGCAATGCCGGCTCTCTAACCGAACTAACAGTTCCGCTATTATCGCAAAGACGGCATTTGAACTGTTTGTCAAAAACTATAAATGGGAATATCCCATACGCTCGGTAACGGTACGAGCCATAAACCTACACTCTGCTATCGAGGCCGAGCAACTCGATTTTTTCGGGAATGCAGAGGAAACGGCAAAAAGAGAAAGGCTTGAAACCGCAATCGAAAAAATCAGGGATAGATTCGGCAAACACTCCATACAGCCTGCAACTCTTTACCGTGATATTAAAATGCCAAATGACCGCGAGGTAGAACTCACGATGCCGACAGGTCTCATTATTTGATACGCTGTAGAAAAAACAATACAAAGGGAAGAAAACCAATGGCAGAATCAGTAAAATACAGAAAAGTATATGTCGGTGTTGAATTATCAGTCTCTCCGCAGGGTGATGTCCGACCGAGAACCATCATTTTTGAGGATGGCAACAAATATCAAATTGACCGTCTCCGACAAAAGTGCCGCGCACACGCAACAAAGGTTGGCGGTACGGGAATCAGGTACACGGTTATAATTTGCAATAAAGAAACCTATCTGTACGAGGATGACGGAAGATGGTTTGTGGAGGCAAAAGATATCGGAGGTTAAAAGTGAAAATATTATCTCGTAAGGACATTGAGAAAATAGCCGAAAGAGTATTAAAAGCATATAAGAACTTGCCCGAAAACATTAATACGGATATCACACATATTGATCCCGAACTTTTACTCACAAACCTACTCGGCTTTAATTTGGAATATACTCACTTGTCTCTTGACGGAAGTATTCTCGGCGCAACTACTACAGTGCCGATGGAGATTGAGGTGTACGCAGGAGATGACAGTCAATACACCTACTTGCTTGACGGAAAAACCGTCCTTATAGAGCAGGACCTTAAAGAAGATATAGAGCAGCTTGGCAGGTGCAATTTTACAATCGCACATGAAAGCGCACACCAAATACTAAAAATGTTATATCCAAAAGATTATGACTCTACACCTCAAAGCGCAAAGGTTCATTTTTATAAAACAGGCGGCGAAAAACAAAAGCAAATCAAAGATTGGTATGAGTGGCAGGCAAATGCTCTTGCCTCTGCCATTCTGCTCCCTGCCGACTTAATTAAAAGAGCAATGTATATTTTTACTGTGGGCGAAAAGATTACAATGCTTAATAAAATCTATGCCCGACAAACCTATGATAAGTTTTGCAATATGGCAAGGTTTCTCGTTGTTTCAAAAACAGCACTCGCTATAAGGATGAAGCAACTCGGACTGCTTGAAAACAATTATCTCAATGAGCCTTACAGCCTTGTAGATGTATATTATACAGGAGGTTAACAATATGCCGAAAATCAACATTAGACAACAGAATCCCGAACACTATGCACAAGTCAAATCCCAACAGGATAAATTGAGAAGTGAATGCAGTACGCAAATAAGAGTCGCTCGGCTCTGTCCTTATTGCAACCACAAAATAACCACTATATATAAAGGAAATCACGGTTACGCTACCGAAAAGTGCAGTAACTGCGGTGAGGAGGTAATATTCCCGCCCATCTCGTTTAGAATGACTGCACATAAATAATCATAACCTACAACTTAATATTTATAAAGCAAGATTAGTGCTACGAAGCCGCTTGATGCGTTGACTTTCAAATGCCACTTGGTTATAGAACAAACCGTATTACAAGAAAAGTAATATGTGTTCTATCCGTGTGGCAATATGTCAACTGTACCAAGCGGCTTTATTTTTTTGCTCATTCGGTTTCGGGAAAGGAAACGAATGAGTGTTTTTTATTGGCAACCGTACATAGCTAAATATCCGTAATCCCCGAATTTTGATTTCACCAAAAAAATCAAAATTCAGGAGATTACAGAAATGAAAATATATTATGCAAAAAACAGCAACGGAAAATATCTGTCGGCAGACGGTCAAACGAGATATGAGAAATTCTGTGGCAGAGCGGCTTATACCTACCTCAAAAGTAACGAGGGCAAGGAAAAGAGATTTGCAAAAATCAGCGATGCCGATGACTTGAATGAGGTGTTCTTGGAAATTGATACCGACAGCATTCCGACTTTTCGTGTGGACGAGCGCAGAGAACAGTATGTGCGAGATACCAAGAGAGAGTCAGGCATCTGCGTTATTTCCATTTATGCTTGCGAGGGTCAGGGCGATGACGATGATAAAGTCTCCGGCGAGGAACTTATTGCCGATGAAAGCATAGACCTGGAATCCGAAGCATTAAGGCAGATGGATATTGATACTCTGCGCAGGGCTCTCAAAAGTCTTGACGAGAACGAAATGGAGCTTATAACCGCCCTCTATCTTTCAAAATATCCTATCTCCGAATCAAAATTGGCGCGTAAGCTCGGCGTATCCCAACCTATGATTTATAAGCGCAAAACAGCCATTTTTAAAAAGCTGAAAAAATTTTTTTAATTTTTTGGTTATAGATTGCGAAAAAAGTGTGGAATACAGGGTGAGAGGACAAAAACTCTCTTGAACCTTGACAACTGAATAATTGGGATTCCGAGGGAAACCTCGTTTTGCCCGTAAGGGAAAGCCCACATGCAAGGCCGCCAAGACCTCACACAAGTGAGTGAGCGATAAACCTACGGTATGGGGACGGCAGACAAACAGCATTGCCGTCCGGCGATGATACAAAACGAGGATAATGATACTTCCGTGTCAGCGGCTTGCGTGAATGCAGGATATGGTCGTTTCGGGCTGGAATTTATGTCCGTTACGCCATATATGATCCTCGTTGCCGAGAAAGAAGTCTCGGCATATATGCTGCGAGGTACTCCGAATCCCAATTCAAAAACTGTGCCGAAAGGCACTCCCGCCGGTATTGGGATAAAAATACCGCCAACACCATCAAAAAAGAATTGGTGGTTGAAATACTGTGCAGAGGGTGAAAGCCATCTGCATACCATTCAGCCACCAAGAAAAAGGAGTATCAAAATGTTCGAAATAACAAGAAATCACCAAGATGCATTCGAATATTACCTCAATGAACGAAAAGCCTATCCGGGCGGCGATTATGACTTTACCTTTGAAGATAGATTTTTAATTTATCACGCCCCTTTGCGGCACCAAACCGTATACTTTGCAATAGATATGAAAACAGGACTTTCCTCCGAGGTATGCAGCCGAAAAAACGGTGTGTATATGGAACACGAATTCAAGGAGCTCATTCCTGCCATTTTCCATGCAATCAAGTACACCGGCGACAGACGGTACAAAAATGTATTCGCTACCGATCCGCTGGAGGTTATCGAGTCTATATTCCGCATAGTATTGCCGAGCTTTGGCTACGCTGTTCGTGAGGAACAGATTAAGCTTTGCCGACAGATGTTCTTAGGAATGACAGGAAAACGAGTTTCCATCTGCGAAGCCGAGGTCGGCACAGGAAAGAGCCTTGCCTACCTTGTAGCAGGGCTTTGTGCCAAAAGATATGAAAACTTAATGTTTAAAGGTGATAACCCTGTGACCATAACAACCTCAAATATTGAGTTGCAAACAGCACTGGTTGAAAAAGAAATCCCGCAGCTTTCCCAAATGCTTATGGAATACCACATCATAGACCGACCGCTGACTGCTGTATTGCGAAAAGGAAAAGAGCATTATTTTTGCCTTTTCCGATACCGGGATTTTGTCAGTAAACTCGCTGTTTATCCAAACAAAAACAAAGAATTACTTGAAAAACTTGAATATACAAGGTTTGAGGAAAAGGTTTTTGACTTGGATAAACTAAAAATTAGAGGCAGTATAAAATCAAAAATCTGTGTCAAGGGTAGCTGTCGCGCCTGCCCGTATTCCGCAGAGTGTAAATACGCTGATTTTGTCAGCAGAGCAATGTCCTGCAAAACGGCAATCGACTTTCAGGTTACCAATCACAACCTGTACTTAAATTCCACCGAACAGGAAGGCTTGCTCCGACACAGTTCCTACATTATTATCGATGAAGCACATAAGCTGAAAGAAGCGGCACAGGATGTCTACGGAAAGAGAATATACGAAAACGATATAATCAAATACCTTAACTTTATCAAGACACTTTATGATCCCAAAACCGACCTTGATACATTTAAGCGTTTTCGCAGAAAAGTTGCTTTGCACAACACTCAATTGTTTAAAACCCTGCGAAATCAAATTCATGCAAATGATATTGATTCCGATGCAGGCAGTATCATAAGCCTTGATTACAGCACCATAACTCTTATTAATAAATTAGCCGATGAAATTGCTGTTCTCGATAATCTCACCAAGAAACGCAAGGGCAAATGTGAAATCAGTGCCAAACAGATTGTTAAGGCTCTTAAGCACTTTCTTAAGCCTGGAAAAATATGCGTATGGGTAGATCAGGATGAAAACGGACTTGTGTCCCTCTGCTGTTGCCCGAAAAATATCGGCGGTAAATTACAGAAAGGTGTGTGGGATTTGGAATCAAGTCATGTCCTTACATCCGGCACAATGAGTGACGGCTCAAGCTTTGATTTTTTTAAGCGTGAGAACGGCCTCGACCGAATCGGGAAAAATGAAATGACAGAAATGTCAACTCCTTCTCCCTTCGATTACAAAAACAATACGAGGTTGTTCATCCCCGATGATATGCCCACCCCCGACAATGACAGCGAGGAATACATTAACGCTGTAGCAGATAAGGTGGTGCAGCTTGTAGATGCCACAAACGGACACACGGCAATCCTTTTCACATCATATAAGGTACTCAATGCCGTATACGAGAAGACAAAGGAAAGACTCTCCAAATACGATATAATTTGTATGACGCGCTCCAATAAGACGGCTATCACCGACTTTAAAAAGAGCAAAAACGGCGTTTTGTTCGCCTCCGGATCTATGTGGGAGGGTGTGGACTGCGTAGGCGACTGTCTGTCATCGGTTATCATTGTCAGATTGCCTTTCCCAATACGCTCGGCAACAATGGAAGAAAAGAAAGAAGCCTGCAATAATGTTGCAAGGTTTATCCGTGAGTATGCCGTACCCGAAATGCTGATTAAACTCCGACAAGGAGCAGGCAGACTCATTCGCAGTGAAACCGATACAGGTCTGCTCTCTATCCTTGATCCAAGAGCATACTTCGGCAGCTATGCAGTAAAAGTAGCACACGCTCTTTCAAAATATCCGAAGATTCAAAGTATTGAGGAAGCAAAAGAATTTGTAAAATCAGTAAAGAAACCCGAATACTTTGAATAATTGGAACGGTGGCTTAGGTAACCCCTAAGCCACCTCCAAAAGGAGATCGGACTATGATTACAGAAACCCAACATACAAGCATTAAATATTTAAAAATCCTTTATGTTCTCCGACAACTGCTGACGGACGGAACGATAACCCAAGCCGAATACAACAAGGCTAAAAAATACTACAAAAAATTGACCGGCGCCGACCTCGCTATAGCAGATTGAAAATATGTCTAAAATGATAATAAAAGATACAATGAGGCTATTTGGCTGGACTTTCGGCGTTGTTTCGGTATAATGTTGTTAGAAAAAAGATACGAAAGGGTGTGCCGAATGCCACAAGTCAAACTAATATCACCGCTTACAAAGCAGACAGTTAAAAAGCTACGAGTGGCGGCGTACTGCCGAGTATCCTCGAACTCTGCTGACCAACTTAATTCCTACGCAACTCAAATAAGAGTATATACAAAAAAGATAAAGCAAAATCCCGAATGGGAACTTGTTGACATATTTGCGGATGAGGGCATAAGCGGTACTAATGCAGAAAATCGTCCCGAATTTCAGCGAATGATAAGAATGTGCGAGCTGCGGCAGATAGATCTTATAATTGCAAAGTCGATATCAAGATTTGCAAGAAATACTAAAGAAACTCTTGAATACACCCGAAAGCTGAAACTGATCGGCGTGGGTGTTATGTTTGAGAAAGAAGGTATAAACACTCTCTCGCTTGGCGATGAAATGCTGCTCAACACCTTCGCCGCTATTGCACAAGAGGAATCTCAAGCTATATCGCAAAACTTGCGGTTGGCAAACAAAAAAAGAATGGAAAATGGAGAATACATTTCAAGTCATGTTCCATATGGATTTCGGCTGATAAATAAGGAAACCGTAATATATGAGCCGGAGGCAGTAATCGTCCGAAAGATATTTATGGATTATCTTAATGGAAAATCTACTACAGAAATTGCAAAAGAGCTGACTGCTTCAAAAACACCAACAAAGCACGGCAATGAGCAATGGTCACATACCGGAATTGTATATATACTCACAAATGAAAGGTACATTGGAGATAGCCTTTATCAAAAGAAATATAGAACTCCAACGGTTCCGTTCACTCTCCATATGAACAAAGGGGAGGAAGATATGTACTACGCAACAGGAACTCATAAACCTTTAATAGAAAAAGAAATGTTTGACAAGGTGCAGGCTCTCATACAGAGCCGTAGAAAACGCTTTGCAAAAATGGAAAAAACAAATACATATCCGCTGACGAGTCGCATTCGATGTTCCGAATGTGGCTCGTTTTTTAACCGAAAGGTACGAAAGGGAGGTATAAAATGGGCTTGCTCAACACATTGTGAAAACTCGAAAGCCTGCGACTCCTTCTACTACAGCGAGGAACGGATATATGACGGCTTTATCGCTATGGTCAACAAACTGCGATTCGGTGCTGAAAACATAATCAGTCAGACAATCAGTATGCTCGAAACTGCTGCAAATACCTATAAGATGAACAATCAATTAGCAAGAGATATGAGCCAAAGCATTGCAGAACTAAATGCCAAATTGCTTATGCTCGACCAACTGCAAGGGAAAGGCTACCTCGCAGGCGATGTTTATCAAATTCAGGCAAGAGATATAAAGAAACAAATCAGCAAGCTGAAATCCCAAAGGCAAAACAGTTATGAATCCAAAATTTTTGAAACCCTTGTGGATGTTAAAAAAATTAAATGTCAGCTTGATGAAATAGAAGAACCGTTAGAGGAATTCGACCAAAAACTCTTCGAGCAAATCGTATGCGGGATGACACTTAACAGAAAAGACGAACTTACAATAACACTTATAGGCGGCCTGAAATTCACCGAGGTAATATAAGGAGTCAACGAAATGAAACAAAACCGATTTATTCCATACGGCTATACGGTACGGGATGGAAGAACCGTCATAGAACACACCGAAGCCGACATCATCAAAGAAATCTTTGAAGAATACATTAAAGGTGCATCACTAAAAGACATAGCCGATAACCTTACGGCAAGAAAAGTACCCTACACCGAAAAGACAAATGTATGGGATAAAGCTCGGATTGCTCGAATCATAGATAACGCCAAATATACAGGCTCGGATGAATACGACGCCATAATTGATGAGGACACATTCGAAACCGCAGTCAGCACCAAAATATCAAGGCAGACAAATACGGTAAAAAAGGAGTGTGATGGCATTGCAATCCTGCGAAACCGAGTCAGGTGCGAAAGCTGTGGCTCGCTAATGGTACGAAAAGTATGCGCTAAGCGAAAAATTAATGAAAGTTGGTCCTGCACCAACGATGAATGTGGATGCCGAATACGGATAAGCGATACCGACCTGCTGCTCAAAGTAACCGTATTGCTCAACCGCATAATAGAAAACGCCAACCTCATAATTCCACAGGGTCAAACAGTAAAGCACGACTCCGTAGAGGTTGCAAAATACAAAGATGAAATAAATGCCGAACTCGGACGGCAGATGCCGAGCGAAGAATTTATTATAGCAAGGATACTCGATATAGCGGATCGGCAGTATGCAGAAAGCAACTCAAAACAGATGATAACCGCCAATATCGTAAAAAAGCGAATATCCTTGATGAAACCACAAGAAGAATTTAACTGTGCATATTTCTCCGATCTTGTCTCCTACATCACACTTGACAATTCGGGGAGAGTGAAACTGCACACTAAAACCGAAACCGAAATACAAGGAGAGGATGAAAATGGAGGTAAGGAAAATACCTAAAAAGACCGTAACACTGCTTGAACCAAAGCGAACAATGATAGTGGATAAGGAAAAATACAATCAAAGAAAAGTGGCCGCTTACTGCCGAGTATCCACAGACAGCGAGGAACAGTTAACCTCATATACCACACAAAAGAGAGTCTACACCGAGATGATAGCTGCAAACAAAGATTGGCAGCTCGCAGGTATATATGCCGATGAAGGTATCTCCGGCACAAGAGCAGATAAGCGGCACGAATTCCAAAGGATGATAAAGGACTGCCAATCCGGAAAGATAGACTACATTATAACCAAATCAGTATCGCGATTTGCAAGAAACACCGTGGACTGTCTTGAAACCGTGCGAATGCTCAAAGCAATGGGAATCGGGGTATTTTTCGAGGAACAGAATATCGACACACTCAAGAGCGATAGCGAACTGTATCTTGTTATATACGCAGGCTTTGCACAATCCGAATCCGAAAGTATAAGCAAAAATATAACCTGGAGTTTCCGAAAGAACTTTGAGGACGGCAAGTGTATATTTATGTACAAGAAACTGCTCGGCTATAAAAAGGGGGATGACGGTCAGCCCGAAATTGTACCTTATGAAGCCGAAATAGTGGAACGCATATATGATATGTATCTCGGCGGTCAAACAACAAGAACGATATCCGAAACACTGAAAGCTGAGAACTTAGAAATCCCCGGCAAGAGCTTTACATTCAGCAGCCATATGATAGAAAACATATTAAAGAACGAAAAATACTGTGGCGACTGCATTCTCCAAAAGACTATTACAGTAGACTGCATATCCAAAACCCGAAAAGCCAACGAGGGCGAAGCACCAATGTATATGGTACAGAATAACCATCCTGCCATCATAGACCGAAAGACCTTCAACCGAGTTCAAGAGGAAATGAGCCGCAGAAATACTGTATCACCGCAATCGCCGCAAAAGGCTCTCACTGCATCGGGAAAGCACTCAAAATATGCACTGACCGAGGTGTTGAAATGCGGTGAATGCGGCAGCAAATACAGGCGGTGCACTTGGACATCGCACGGCAAGAAAAGGATAGTATGGCGATGTATAAACCGTTTGGACAACGGCACGAAATATTGCTCCGATTCAGTGACCGTGCTTGAATCAAGTCTGCACCAAGCCATTGTCAGAGCCTTAAAACAATTCGATGCAGAGGACGAGGTGACATATCTCACTCTGATGAAAGCCACCATAGGCGAAGCAATCGGATTAAACGGAGGCACCGATGAAATTGACCTACTTCAAAGAAAGATAGATGCTCTCAACAAAAGAATGATATCTCTCGCAACCGAAAGCGTACAGAACAACACTTCATTTGAGGAAAATGAAGCCGAGTACAAAGATATCTCGGAACAGATAGAACAGTTAGGTAGCAGAATCAACGCCATAACCGAAAGCCTCGCAAGAGATAACAGCCGCAAGGACAGACTGCAAAGAATTCAAGAAATCATAGCTCAACGCAAAATTGACAGCGATACCTATGACGATGCGATAGTACGGCAGATGATAGAGTGTGTCGAAGTATTCAAAGACGGGACACTGTTGATACACTTCGGCGGCGGATACGAAATTGAAGAACACATATAATTTAAAAGCAGAACAACCGTAGCCAAATTGACTGCGGTTATTTTTGTTTAATAAAATCCAAATTATAAAAAGGAGGTCACCGGAGCAATAAAATCAAGTAAAAAAAGCGTATCTATTTTGCACCCAAGTGAAATTAAGACATAAGCTAAAAAGCAAATAAAATAAGCATTCGAAAAGGTATAAAAATCTTCAAAAATCCTTTATTTATGCGGTTTTACAGCCCGTATCTAAATTGCACCCACAAGCCAAAAAATCCTTGTTCTTCGGAATAAGGATTTTTTTGTCCATTGCGAAAGCGATGGTATATAATCAATGTGCTTTGCACATTGCATCTCATCAGCCCGTCAGGGCAGTATAAAGAAATAAAAGAAACGGTAACAAACAGAAAAATTCCGATTATGATACAAAGGTTCGGTTTGAAGAGTACTGCTCATTGCTTGCGCAGGCAGCACATTGATTGTCAAAACATAGCAACGGTTATTGACGACTTAAGGCAATTTTGTCAGCTTGTTATAACTAATTAAATAAATTGACATAATGCATATTTTATGCTATACTTATTCAACAAGAGTTGTTTATTATAAATGGTATTAACTTTTGTACAAACGATAACCAAAACTTATATTATAAACATGTGATTTGGTGCAGAAAGTTTCTGTTATTTGATTTGTAGGTGTACATATGTATAATCGTTTTTGGAAGAGGCTAATTGACATTGTGCTTTCTGGTATAGGAATTATTGTTGTGTCTATTCCTATGTTGATAATCGCGCTGATAATTAAAATTGATTCTACGGGTCCTGTGTTTTTTAAGCAGAAACGTTTTGGAATGCATAGGAAAGAATTTACAATTATTAAGTTTCGCTCGATGCCTATAACGGCACCGAAAGATGTGCCCACTCATCAATTTAAAGCAGAGGACATGTTATCTGGGTTTCAAAGATTTCTCAGAAAGTCATCATTAGATGAATTGCCGCAGTTCTTTTGTATTTTTATTGGTACGATGAGTATTGTGGGGCCACGCCCTGCGCTTTGGAATCAAGATGATCTTATTTCTGAGCGCGATAAATACGGCGCAAATGACATCAAACCAGGGCTTACCGGGTGGGCACAGATACATGGCAGAGACGAGATAGAGATTCCGCTGAAAGCAAAGTATGATGGAGATTATACGGCGAAGCTGAAACAAGGCGGATTCAAAGCGTTCTGGTTCGACATTCGCTGCTTCTTCGGCTCGATTATCGCTGTTATAAAAAAAGACGGCGTTGTCGAGGGCGGAACGGGAAAAATAAACAGACAGAAGGCGGAAGTGGAGTGAAAATAGCTGTTTTATCCAGCCATACGCCTTCGCTATTCTGGTTCCGTATCGACATGGTGAAGTGATTTCTCAGTCATGGGCATGAAGGCTATCCGCTGATTGCCGCTTTCCTGTATTGCTTTATCTAACTGGCTTAATTCCGTATCGCTGATGAATTTGTAGGTGAACTCTGATTGTATGGTTTGGTTTGTTTTTGGGTAAAAACATTTTTGGAGGGTACTCCTAAAACGGTATTGGAAGCCATGGCTTGTGGCAGAGCGAACATCACGACGAATGCACCCGGATGCCGCGAAACCGTTGACAATAAAAAGAACGGACTCTTGGTTCCGGTCAAAAACATAGATTCTATTGTGAATGCTATGGAATATTTGATTATTCATCCGAAAGAGATGGAACAAATGGCGAAGCTCGGACGAAAGAAAGCCGAGGAAGTATTTGATGTAAATAAGGTTAACACAATGATCCGCGAAACCATGGGATTATAGATAGAGGCAATTAAATGTACACTGACCTTTATGAAAAACTATTAGCAAAAGGAGAAAAGCTATCCTTAGTGGGCTTAGGCTATGTCGGCATGCCGATAGCAGTAGCCTTTGCCAAGAAGATTGACGTTGTCGGTTTTGACCTTAATGCTAAGAAGATTGAGATGTATAAAAGCGGCATTGATCCGACCAACGAAGTTGGCGATGACGCAATTAAGGCAACTACTGTCGATTTCACCGCTGACGAGACAAAGCTCCGAGAGGCAAAGTTCCATATCGTAGCGGTGCCGACTCCGGTGAACACCGATCACACGCCTGATCTTTCTCCGGTGATTGGCGCAAGCGAGATCGTTGGGCGCAATCTGACGAAAGGTTCGATCGTTGTCTATGAATCGACGGTTTATCCTGGCGTTACCGAAGATGTTTGTATTCCGATTCTTGAACATAAATCGGGTATGAAATGCGGTGTTGACTTTAAGGTGGGTTATTCACCTGAGCGAATTAATCCAGGCGATAAAGTTCATCGTTTAGAGAATATACGCAAAATTGTGTCAGGCATGGATGAAGAAAGTCTGGGTGTCATCAAGGCGGTTTATGATCTTGTTATTGACGCCGGAACCTTTCCTGTCAGCACAATAAAGACAGCGGAGGCAGTCAAGGTTGTGGAAAATAGTCAGCGCGATATCAACATTGCATTTATGAACGAAATGGCAATGGTGTTTGACCGTATGGGTATCGACACGAATGAGGTTGTTGACGGTATGAATACTAAGTGGAACGCGCTGGGATTTCGACCAGGCTTAGTAGGAGGTCATTGCATCGGCGTGGATCCTTATTATTTTACATACGAAGCAGAGAAACTTGGCTATCACAGCCAAATTATCCTGAACGGGCGCATTGTTAACGACGGCGTGGGCAAATATGTTGCTGAGTCTGCTGTAAAAAAGATGATCCAGGCAGGACAGGCTCCGAAGAAATCAAAGGTCGTTATACTTGGATTGACTTTTAAAGAAAATTGTCCTGATACGCGCAACAGCAAGGTCGATGATATCATCAAGAGTTTGAATGAGTTTGGCATCAAGCCGGTTGTGGTTGATCCATGGGCAAGCGATAGCGATGCAATGAATGAATACGGTGTTACACTTACAAAGCTTGGAGACATCAAAGGTGCTGATTGCATTATTATAGCGGTAGCACATGATGAGTTTAAGGCAATCTCTCTTGAAAATCTTAAGACTTTGTTCAGCAAATCTCTAGCGAACAACGCCAAGGTTTTGATAGATGTAAAGGGAATTTACTCCGTAGCAGAATTAAAGAAATCCGGTTTATGCTATTGGAGGTTATGATGTATCATTTGCAAAATTAAATGATTTTATATTCATGAATTCTTATACAAAAGAAATCGATGAATAGTTAACCACAGACAACCACAGATAACAAAATGGCATTTTAATAATACAGTATATAAAAAGTCTCGCAAGCCGCATAAATAAAGGGCTTGCGAGACTTTTTGATTTGGTTCGAGTATTGATAACGGACTTTTGGTCGTGGTAGGGATAAAAGAAAAGCAGAGTCTGAACCCGGATTGGGTCAGACCCTGCCTATGGTCCGAGTGTTCATAACGTAAGCAAAAAACGCGAGGAAGAAAACTACAAAAACAGAGAACCTCAACTACGCGTTTGCGTGTCGAGGCTCTCGACTGGTGCGAGTATTGATAACGGACTTGATTAAACTATTGTTTTTACGGGGCTGAACGTACATATTCATAGCGTAACAAACGCAACATCGCACATTTTTAATAAAACCTCTTTTGCGGTACAATGTACTCAGCAATTGGCGCGTTATAAGATAACTTAAAAGGCGGCGGGATTTCCCGCCGCCTGATATTATCCGTAAGTTTTAATTATTTCTTCCGCTATTTGACGCCTTGAAACACAGCGGTCCATTGCCTGCTTTTCTATGTAGCGGTGAGCGTCCGGCTCGGTCATTTTAAGTTCGCTTATCAGTAACCATTTAGCGCGGTTGACGGTACGAATTTCGTTCATCTTTTCTTCAATCGAGAGCGTCTTTTTCTCGGTTTTCCGTATTCGTTCTCTGGCGCTTATAAGCCAGCCCGAAGCAATTTCCAGCACCGCGCGGGAAATTGGTTTTTGAAGCATAAATACGCCGTGCTCGGCGAGCTTGCCATAAGCGTCTTCATACTGTTCGGCTCGGGTTAAAAACAATACCACCGCGTTATAAGATGTTACAGTATCAATGGCAAAACGAAGACCGTAATCGTCAGGCAGCGGTGAATTAACTATAACAATATCAAAATCGCGTTCACTAATGGCGCGTTTCGCTGCGCTGACATTTGTTACCGTACTAACCGGAGAGAACAAAGGAACGGAAAAGATTTCGGGTATTGTCTGGTTGAATTTTTCTGCGGCAGATACAATAAGCACGCTGTAAACCTGCTCTTTCAGATTCACATCCGTTCCCCCTTTCTCCTAAAATGCTAATTGCTTTTATTTCCGGCAATAAATATCGAGTATCGCTTTCGGTATATATTTCTTTATAAAATCGTCGTTTTGTGCGGCTTGTCTTGCTTCCTCTAAACTTCCGGGAAGTTTATGCAAATAACGGAGGTTTTCCTCATCGGCCTTATAAACATTGATGTCTATCGGCTCGGGCATTTCTTTATTATGTTTTATACCGTAAAGTCCCGCCCAAATCAGCAGTGCAAACGCAATATACGGGTTGGCGGTAGGATCGGGCGAGCGAAGCTCGGCGCGGCGATATTCACCTTCTGCCGCGGGTATGCGGATAAGCTGAGAACGGTTTTCTTTCCCCCACGAAACGTATTTAGGCGCTTTTTTCTGCCCTAACCGCTTGTATGAGTCCTCACGCGGATTCAAAAACAGCGTCATCGGTATCGCTTTTTCAAGTATTCCTGAGAGAAGCAGGCGGAAATTAGGTGCTGACTCCTTTGCCTTTGCGGAACAGTTGATATGAAAACCGTTACCGGCGGTATCAGGAAGTGGCTTCGGTGAAAAGTCCGCAAAAAGGCCATTTCTGCGGGCAACCGTTTTTACAACCGTTTGAAAGGTCATAACGTTATCCGCGGCGGTAAGCGCATCTGAAAAGCGGAAGTCTATCTCGTTTTGTCCCGGTCCCTCCTCGTGGTGAGAGCTCTCGGGCATTATACCCATTTGCTCGAGCGTCAGGCATATTTCACGACGGACGTTTTCGCCCTTGTCCTCGGGCGCTATATCCATATATCCGGCATTATCGTAAGGGATTTTGGTGGGATTATTCTTTTCGTCGAGTTCCATAAGATAAAATTCCTGCTCGGCGCCGAAAAAGAAAGTATATCCGGCGTTCTCGGCGTCGGATATAGCTTTTTTAAGCAGTCCCCTTGTGTCGTATTCAAAAGGGGTGCCGTCAGGATAAGTGATAGAGCAGAACATACGAACGACCTTGCCGTGCTCCGGTCGCCAGGGAAGCCAGGTGAGCGTTTCGGGCTCGGGATGAAGGAATAAATCGGAGTGCGCCTCGTCGCCGAAACCTGCTATGGCGGAGGCGTCAAAAGCAATGCCGCACTCAAAAGCGCGTGGCAATTCGTCCGGCATAATGGAGATGTTCTTCTGCTTGCCGAACACATCGCAAAACGCCAGGCGGATGAACTTAACGTCCTCCTCGGCAACATACTGCATAACTTCGTCTTTTGAGTAATTCACAAAATTCACTCACTTTCTCTAATTTGCAACATATAACTGTTTATACGGGTTTTTACTATCCGGCGTTACTACGGTAAAGGGTGAATCCATAACCGTCTTTTTATCTGCACCGAACAGTTTACAATACTGTGAAATATATTTTTCTATTTCCTTTAAATCGCTTTTATCCGCGGCGCGCGCCGTTACCTGTTTCGGGAAAGTTATACTCTCACATTTTGAACGCAAAAACATCTTTCCGCCGTGCATACCGGTGCAGGGGAAATTGCCTACGATGTTTTTTTCGTCGGCGCCAAGCCCTAAGACGATTATCACGCCGCCTGCTTGATATTCACCTAAAAAACTGCCTGCTACGCCGCCTATTACCATAACCGGCACTTTTTCCTTGTACGCCTTCATATGTATTCCGGCGCGGTAACCGGCATCACCTTTAATATAGATACTTCCGCCACGCATGGCGTAACCCACCGTATCGCCGGCGTTTCCGTGAACAATTATTTTACCGCTGTTCATAGTATCGCCTACGGCATCCTGCGCGTTGCCTCTTACAACGACCTTTGCGCCGTTAAGGTAAGCGCCGAGCGCATTGCCGGGCGTGCCGGTTACGGTGATATCTTTATTTGCCATACCCGCGGCGATAAAGCGTTGACCTAAAACGCCGTTTACTATGTACTCTTTTTCGCCCGAGCGCAGGGCTTCGTTTATCTCTTTATATCCGAGGTTTTCGGCATTAACAACCATATTATACTACACCTCCGAACTTTTTTCCACGAATTTTTTTAGAAAAAATAAAATTAGATGCGACTTTCTTTGTAAGGTCAAAATCGATAGTTTTAAGCGGCGTTTTATCGCGGATAAGTGCGGTATATATTCCCGCGCGTTCCGTCGCGCCAATCAGTATAAACCCGCAAAGCTTACCGTCTTTTGTGAAGAAGCGTTTAAGCGTGTTATCCGTTTTTTCTTCACTGCAAACGCCCGAATAATTACCTGCCGACATAATGTGAAGTCCTAAAAAGCCTATTGAATTCATCGGTATCGCATTATCAAAAACGGAGTCGCCACCCGCCATATTTACGCCGGCTGTATGCCCTCCGATATAGGCGTTAGGCAGGATTGCGAGAACACGGTTTTTACCTATTGACGCGTCAAACCCTTCAGCGCAATCGCCGGCGGCGTATATATGCGGCAAGCTCGTTTCCATTTTACTGTTTACGATAATTCCGCGGTTTACTTCACCGCCTGCGGTTTTTACTGGTTCGCTGTTAGCACGCACGCCCACAGCCATAACCAAGATATCAAAGTTGACTTCTGAGCCGTTTTTCATAAACGCCTTGTTGCCGTCCAAACGCTCCACCGTATCGCCGAGCATAAACTTGATTCCGTTTTTCTCTAAATGCTTTTGAACTATTGCCGCACAGTCATTATCAAGAATACTCGAAAGCACGCGGTCGGCAAGATCGCATACCGTAATCGAGCCTACACGGTCGCGTATTCCTTCGGCGCATTTAAGGCCAATCAGCCCTGCGCCGACAATCAGCACGCGTGAGTCCTTACTTAAAACCTTTTCGAGAGTGAGCGCGTCGTCAAGCGTCATAAAACCGAATTTCTTTTCTACCGTATCAAGTCCGGCAATCGGCGGAACAAACGGGCGAGAACCGGTGGCAACTAATATTTTATCGCCTTTTATCGCCGTTTTATCATCGAGCGTAACGCTTGTTCTGCTTATTTTAACCGCCTTTTTGCCGTAGATAACGCGGCAACCGTTGTCCTTGTAAAAACTGTCGTCGCGGTATTTCATATGCTCTAAATCGGTTTTGTTTTCGAGGTAATAGGAAATTAAAGGGCGACTGTAAACGTGGTGATTTTCTTCGGAAATAACCGTGATTTCACCCGTTTTATCAATAGAGCGTATGCCCTCGATACAACCGACAGCGGCGGTGCCGTTACCGATAATTACATACTTTTTCACTTTTCCTCGCCCCTTTCCTCATATACGATCGCTTTGTTGGGGCACCCCGCAACGCAGGCGGGCGCACCGCAGGAATTATGGAGACACAGTTCACACTTCTGCATAATGCCGTCCTCCGCCGGCGCCAATGCGCCATAAGGGCAAACAAGCACGCAGGTAAGGCAACCGACGCATTTATTTCTATCGATTTTTACAACACCGTCCACCTTTGAAATCGCCCCCGCTATGCAACTTTTAACACAGATAGGGTCGGTACAGTGGCGGCAGGAAACTGCAAAGGATATCTTATTGTCGCCCTCAATATGTATGCGCGGAAAAATTTTTTTGTCTTTTAAGGCAAACGCCATATCTTTAAGTCCAGAGTTTGCAAAAGCGCAATTATATTCGCACAAGTGGCAGCCGAGGCACCACTCTTCATTAACGTATACTCGCTTCATTATTTATTCCCCCGCATGCGAGATACCGAGTATCTCGAGTTCTTTCCCTGTGAGTCCAACGCCGCGAAGCATAAGCCGGTTGCCGCGAAGCGCCTCTATTGAGTTAATGCCCATACCGCCCATAATTTCCATAATTTCGTGGCGCCAGGCGGTAAGTAGATTGACCAGTCGTTGACTGCCGAGATCAGGATTAAGCCGCTTTACAAGATCAGGACGCTGGGTGGCAATTCCCCAGTTGCACTTGCCGCTTTGGCAGGTACGGCAAAGGTGACAGCCGAGTGCAAGTAAAGCCGCTGTTGCGATATAGCAGGCGTCAGCGCCCAGTGCCACCGCTTTTACAACATCCGCCGCGCTCCTTATAGACCCGCCAACGACCAGCGATACATTATTTCTGATACCCTCCTCGCGAAGACGGGTATCAACCGCCGCAAGCGCGAGTTCTATCGGAATACCCACATTATCGCGTATTCGTGTAGGCGCGGCACCCGTGCCGCCACGGAAACCGTCAATAGCGATTATATCCGCGCCGCTTCGCGCAATACCGCTGGCGATAGCCGCTATGTTGTGCACCGCGGCAACCTTTACTATTATCGGCTTTTTATACTCGGTTGCCTCTTTAAGCGAGAATACAAGTTGCCGCAAATCTTCTATTGAATATATATCGTGGTGGGGTGCGGGAGAAATCGCGTCCGAGCCCTCTGGTATCATACGCGTTCTCGATACGTCGCCTACTATTTTAGCGCCCGGCAAATGACCGCCTATACCGGGCTTTGCGCCTTGTCCCATTTTAATTTCAATAGCGGCGCCCGCTTTTAAGTAATCTTCGTGAACGCCAAACCGCCCTGACGCCACCTGCACTACCGTATTTTCACCGTAAACATAAAAATCTTCGTGCAGGCCGCCCTCGCCGGTGTTATAGAGAATTCCGAGCTCCTTTGCGGCGCGTGCCAAAGAAGCGTGAGCGTTATAGCTGATAGAGCCGTAACTCATAGCCGAGAACATGACCGGCATAGAAAGTTCTATCTGCGGCGGAAGTTCGCATTTAATTTTCCCGTTTTTAAGCCGTTTTATTTCGGTCGGCTTTTTGCCTAAAAACACCTTGGTTTCCATTGGCTCGCGGAGTGGGTCAATAGGCGGGTTTGTAACCTGTGAGGCGTTAATAAGGATTTTGTCCCAATATACAGGCAACGGTTTAGGATTGCCCATTGAAGAAAGCAGAACGCCGCCGCTTGACGCCTGTTTATATATTTCCTTTATAGTATCGTCCTGCCAGTTGGCGTTTTCGCGAAGCCGGCAGTTGCTTTTTACGATTTTAAGCGCGCGCGTTGGGCAAAGCGATACGCACCGCTGACAGTTTACGCATTTTGACTCGTCCGATAACATCATACCGTACTCGTCGCTGTAATAATGCACTTCGTTAGCGCACTGCCGCTCGCAAACGCGGCAGGCGATACAGCGGTCTTTGTTTCTTTCCACCTCAAATTCGGGATATATGAAATTAACTGCCATCAGAATTTCCCTTCTTTCACTTTAACTATCACCGGTTCGCCGCCGGCGGGAGCGTAGATTTTATCAAGGTCGGGCTCCATTGTGCGGATAGCCGCTTCCTCGCTTCCTATATAAACGCGGTCGCCCTTTTCGCCTACTACCATTGAGCGAAGTTTAAGCCGGTCGTTAAGCGCCATAAGCCCGCCCGAAAAACCTAAAACTATTGAAAACGGCCCTGTCACAAGCAAACTCGGGAAAAGCGTTCGCAGGTATTCGTGTTTTGCCTTGTCATATTTATCGGTCTTGTTTTCGATCGTGCTCCAAAACGGCGCCGCTATAACGCTTGCCGCCTCACTAAGCGTCAACCCCTTTACGCGCACAAGGTAATCGAGTATGTAGGTTATAACCTCGGTATCGGTTTGAAGATTGCATTTATATCCGAACATTTCTATAAACCGGCGGTTAGCGTCATAAGACGATATTTCGCCGTTATGCACCACCGAAAAATCAAGAAGTGTAAACGGATGAGCGCCGCCCCACCAACCGGGAGTATTTGTAGGATACCTGCCGTGCGCCGTCCAGGAATATCCCTCGTATTCGTCAAGTTTATAATAAATACCTACATCCTCGGGGAAGCCCACCGCTTTAAATGTGCCCATATTCTTGCCGCTTGAAAAGACATAGGCGCCCGCCATTTCGGTATTTATTTTAGTAACCGTGCGTGCTACGAACTCTTTTTCGTCAAGCTGTAAGTGTGCCAGCACCGAGGGTAGCGGCGATAGAAAATACCGCCATATAATCGGCTCGTCTGTGATCTCTGGCATTTTGCGGGTCGGTATTATTTCACTTTTCACAATTTCAAAATGCTCCTTTAAAAATGCCTCGCAGTCCTTACGCGTGGCGCGAGAATCAAAAAACATATGAAAAGCATATAAGTCCTTATATTCGGGGTAAATGCCGTAGCCGGCAAAACCGCCGCCCAGTCCGTTTGAACGGTCGTGCATTGGTTTCATCGCATCTATAATCTTTTCCGCTGTAAATCGTTCACCCGATTTTGAAATCACCGCCGCAATAGCACAGCCGGACGGTATTCTTACTTCGCCTTCTCGTTTCATTTCTTTTCACCTTCAAAAAAACAAAATAAAAAAAGCGCTCATTTCAGGGCAGAAAATCTGCCTTAAAATGAACGCCTTTGCTCATTGGCTCATATTATACGCGCGAAAACACCGTTTGTCAAGGGCAAATAAAAAAATTTGAAAAAAGGGGTTGACAAATAAGTTCCCCGGTTGTATAATGCGTCACATAGAAAGGCAACGGCGTCTTTGGAATTTGGTTCCATAGGTGCCGTTATCTCATTTTGAATATTGGAAAAGGCAAAGGCGTCTTTCGTGATTTTCACGGGAGGCGCTTATTTTTTTCCACGAAAAGGAGAATTGTTATGAAAACAGTAAAAGATTATTTCGGAAGTTTAGTATTTGACGACAGAGTTATGAAAGCCACCCTTTCGGCTAATGTTTATGCTTCGCTTAAAAAGACCATTGACGAAGGCGCCATGCTTGATATCGGCGTTGCAAATGCTGTGGCGGACGCTATGAAGGAGTGGGCGCTCTCTAAAGGTGCTACCCATTTTACACACTGGTTCCAGCCGCTTACAGGCATTACCGCCGAAAAGCACGACAGTTTCATCTCGCCCTCACCCGACGGCGGCGTTATTATGGAGTTTTCGGGCAAAGAGCTTATAAAGGGCGAGCCGGATGCGTCTTCCTTCCCGTCAGGCGGACTTCGCGCTACCTTTGAGGCGCGCGGCTATACCGCGTGGGACCCGACCTCTTACGCGTTTATTAAGGGTAAAACGCTTTGCATACCTACCGCGTTTTGTGCTTACGGCGGAGCGGCGCTCGATAAGAAAACACCGCTTCTGCGCTCAATGGAGGCACTCAATAAGCAAGCAATGAGAATATTGCGCCTTTTCGGCAACGATACCGCAAAATGCGTTCGTTCGTCGGTAGGTCCCGAGCAGGAATACTTCCTTATCACAAAAGAAATGTACGATAAGCGCCCTGATTTGCGCTTTACCGGCAGAACATTATTTGGTGCCAAAGCACCTAAGGGTCAGGAAATGGACGACCATTATTTCGGCGTAATCAAACCCCGCGTTGCCGCATATATGGAAGAGTTAAACGAAGAGCTCTGGAAACTCGGCATACTTGCTAAAACCGAGCATAACGAGGTGGCTCCGGCGCAACACGAACTTGCACCTATTTATACTACAACCAATGTTGCCACCGATCATAACCAGTTAACAATGGAAATAATGCAAAAAATTGCGGCAAAGCACGGTCTTGTATGCCTACTGCACGAAAAACCGTTCGCAGGGGTTAACGGCAGCGGCAAACACAACAACTGGTCTATTGCTACAGACGAGGGACAAAATCTCTTATCCCCCGGCGAAACGCCTTATGAAAACGCACAGTTCCTTTTGTTCCTTTGCGCAGTTATAAAAGCAGTTGACGATTATCAGGATCTTTTGCGCATATCTGTTGCAACTGCGGGCAACGACCACAGGCTTGGTGCAAACGAGGCGCCTCCGGCGGTAGTTTCAATGTTTTTAGGCGATGAACTGAACGCCGTACTTGAAGCAATAGAAACCGATACACCCTATAAGGGCGCGGAGAAATCTGAAATGAAGCTCGGCGTTCACGTGTTGCCTAAATTTAACCGCGATACCACCGACAGAAACAGAACTTCACCCTTTGCCTTTACCGGCAACAAGTTTGAGTTCCGTATGCTCGGCTCGTCAAACTCTATCGCCTGCGCTAACATTATGCTTAATTCCGCAGTTGCCGAGTCGCTTAAAATCTACGCTGACCGGCTCGAAAAGGCGGATGACTTTGAAACCGCGCTTCACGATATGATAAAGAAGACAATCAAAGACCACAAGCGCATTATATTTAACGGCAACGGTTATGACGACGAGTGGATAAAAGAAGCAACAGAAAAACGCGGACTTCTTAATTACCGCACAACCGCCGACTGTATGCCGCATTTGCTCGATAAGAAAAATGTTGATATGCTCACAAGCCACAAGGTATTTACGGTAGAGGAACTCAATTCCCGTTGTGAGATAATGCTTGAAAACTACTGTAAGACAGTAACAATCGAGGCAAACACAATGATAGAAATGGCAAAAACACAGATTTTGCCGGCGGTATGCAAGTATTCTGCGGATACCGCAAGAGATATTAAAGCAAAAGAAGATTTGAGCCTGGGCGTAGCCTGCGGATATGAGAAGAAACTGGTTTCAAAACTCTCGGTTTTGGCTGATACCATAGCAGAAAAAACGTCGGCACTCCAAAGCGCTGTTATGAAGCTTGGTGACGCTAAAGATACAATTTCTGAATCTGCAATTATAAGAGATACGGTACTCCCCGAAATGTGCGAATTGCGTGTTGCTGCTGACGAAGCGGAAACCGTTACATCCAAGGAATACTGGCCATATCCTTCCTATGGAGATCTTCTTTTCAGTGTAAAGTAAGAAGGGACTTTTATGGCAACAAACGATATTATTAAATTTGTAGAGAGTGCCGTTACAAAAGAGGTTTTCGGCATCTGGTTTTTAATTGGTGCGGCACTCGTATTTCTAATGCAAGCCGGCTTTGCAATGGTTGAAACGGGATTTACCCGTGCCAAAAATGCCGGAAACATTATAATGAAAAACCTTATGGACTTTTGTATAGGCACGGTCGTGTTTGTGCTTTTAGGTTTTTCACTTATGATGGCGGAAAATTACGCTTTCGGGTTTATAGGCGTGCCGAATCTTAAAATACTCACCGATTTCGGCTCATTTTTGAAATCAGGTCAAGCACCGTCATTTGTATTCAACCTTGTTTTCTGCGCCACGGCGGCAACGATAGTATCAGGCTCAATGGCGGAACGCACAAAGTTTTTATCCTACTGTATATACTCGGGCGTTATATCACTCTTTGTATATCCGATAGAAGCCGGCTGGGTATGGAACGAAAACGGTTGGTTATCTAAACTCGGTTTTCACGATTTTGCCGGCAGTGCCGCAATACACTCAGTAGGCGGTATAACCGCTTTAATCGGTGCTATAATGGTAGGTCCACGCCTTGGCAAATACATAAAGGATAAGGAAGGCAAGGTTAAGAAAGTAAACGCCATACCCGGTCATGCGGTAACGCTTGGCGCACTTGGTTGCTTTATTCTTTGGTTCGGCTGGTACGGTTTTAACGGTGCCGCTGCGTGGGACAGTGAGTCGCTCGCTTCCATTTTCGTAACCACCACGATAGCACCCGCCGTTGCCACCTGTGTTACTATGGTATTTACCTGGATAAAGAACGGGAAACCCGATGTTTCGATGTGCATAAACGCCTCTCTTGCAGGTCTTGTGGGGATAACGGCAGGTTGTGACGCGCTCGACGCTTTAGGCGCGGCGATCGTCGGCTCGGTATCCGGAATACTCGTTGTGGCAGTCGTAGAACTTTTAGATCTTAAACTTCATATTGACGATCCCGTCGGCGCGGTCGCGGTGCATTTTTCAAACGGCGTGTTCGGAACTCTAGCGGTAGGGCTTCTTGCCAATCCGAAAGCGCCGGCAGGGCTAAAAGGCCTTTTCTATACCGGCAGTTTTAAACTTTTCGGTATTCAGCTTCTCGGTATATTAGCGATACTTCTTTGGACCGCCGTTATGATGAGCGCAACGTTTATCATTATAAAGAAGACGGTAGGACTTCGCGTATCGGAGGAAGAAGAGATTAAAGGCCTTGACAGCACAGAGCACGGACTGCCAAGTGCATACGCCGATTTTGTCCCTGCGGTTGAAGGTATTGACTACGGATATGAAGAGGCGGTAGCAGTAACCGGCGATATCCCGGTAGCCGAAGCGGTAACGGTTAAAAAGGTGCCGACCTTTGACGATAAGACACCTAAATACACAAAGGTTGAAATTGTCTGCAAAGAGTCTCGCTTTGAAACCCTTAAAACCGCTCTTATGGATATAGGCATTACCGGTATGACGGTATCGCATGTGCTTGGTTGCGGTGTGCAGAAAGGCAAACCGGAATATTACCGTGGCGTACTTATGGAGGCAAATCTGCTTCCTAAAATTCAGGTTGATATAGTTGTAAGCAAAGTGCCGGTGCGTTTGGTTATAGAAACTGCCAAAAAGGTGTTATATACCGGACATATCGGTGACGGAAAAATCTTTGTTTACGATGTGGAAAATGTTATTAAAGTGCGTACCGGCGAAGAGGGCTATGACGCTCTTCAAGATGTTGAGTAAGGTGAAATTTTATGTGTTCAGTCTTTGGGTTTTGCGGCGAAGTATCAGACTATGCCGCCGTAGAATCGGCTTTTTATAAAACTAAATCACGAGGTCCGGATGACAGCCGGATAGTAAGTGCGGGTAAGGGGTTACTCGGATTTCACAGGTTGTCTATCATGGGTCTTTCCTCTCTTGGTATGCAACCGTTCAGTTTGAACGGTTGCATAGCCGTTTGTAACGGCGAGATTTACGGCTTCAAAGCAGAGCGGGACCGCCTGATAGAAAAAGGCTACACCTTTAAAAGCGAGAGCGACTGTGAAATAATACTTCCTATGTATTTTGAGTACGGAGTAGATATGTTTTCGCGTATTGACGCCGAGTTTGCCCTGATAATTTATGACGGCAGAACCCACGAGTTTATCGCCGCGCGCGATCCTATCGGTATCCGTCCGCTTTATTACGGATATGATAAAAACGGCACAATTGTTTTTGCCAGTGAGCCTAAAAACATTGTGGGATTAGCAAAAAAGATTATGCCGTTTCCGCCGGGTCATTACTATAAGGGCGGTAAGTTCATACCGTATTTAGAAATATGGAAAACAGAAAGCGTTTGCAAGGATAATGTTGAAACCGCCTGCACAAAAATTCGCGAAAAGTTAATTGCGGGTGTAGAGAAGCGGCTTGTTTCCGATGCAAAAGTAGGCTTTCTGCTTTCGGGCGGTCTTGATTCCTCCCTTGTTTGCGCTGTTGCGGCAAAGAAAAGTGAAACACCAATCAAAACCTTTGCAATCGGTATGAGCGAGGACGCGATAGACCTTAAATATGCCCGTCAGGTTGCCGATTTTATAGGCGCCGACCACTCGGAAGTTTATATGACGCCCGAAGAAGTTATATCTTCGCTCGAAAGCGTAATTGAACTGCTCGGAACATACGATATAACAACTATCCGGGCGAGTATGGGTATGTACCTTGTCTGCAAGGCAATTCACGAGAACACCGATATCCGCGTTCTGCTTACGGGTGAAATCTCGGATGAACTGTTTGGGTATAAATACACCGATTTTGCGCCAAGCGCGGAGGAATTCCAAAAGGAATCGGAGAAGCGTGTCCGTGAACTTCATATGTACGATGTTTTGCGTGCCGACCGGTGCATTTCGGTAAACTCACTTGAAGCAAGGGTGCCGTTCGGCGACCTTGACTTCGTAAAATATGTAATGAGTCTTGACCCTGAAATAAAAAGAAATAAATACAATAAGGGTAAATATTTATTGCGTCATGCGTTTGAGGGACTCGGCTACCTGCCAGACAGTATTCTTTGGCGTGAAAAAGCGGCGTTTTCGGATGCGGTAGGTCACTCGATGGTAGATTACTTAAAAGAGTACGCCGAAACGCAGTACAGCGATGAGGAATTTAAAGAAAAGTGTGAGAAATATTCGCACGCAGCTCCCTTTACCAAAGAATCACTTTTATACAGAGAAATTTTTGAAAAATATTACCCCGATCAGTCGGAAATGGTGGTTGATTTCTGGATGCCCAATAAATCTTGGGAAGGTTGCAATGTAAACGACCCGTCAGCAAGAGTGCTGTCAAATTACGGCGAGAGCGGTAAATAATTATATTTGGAGGAAATATTATGTGTGGAATAGTAGGTTTTACAGGTGCTCAAGCGGCGGCACCGATATTACTTGAAGGTCTTAAAAAACTCGAATACAGAGGCTATGATTCGGCAGGTATCGCCGTAATGGATAATTCGGTCATCTCCGTAAACAAGGTAACCGGCAGAATTGCAAACCTTTGCGAGAAAACAGATGACGGCAAGGCAGTACCCGGCAACACCGGTATAGGTCATACCCGCTGGGCGACCCACGGCGCACCGACCAGTGAAAACGCCCATCCGCATTTGAGTAATGACGGAAAGTTTGCGGTAGTTCATAACGGAATTATTGAAAACTATATGTCCCTTCGCGAAGAACTGATAAAAGAGGGTTATCACTTTGACAGTGAAACCGATACCGAAGTAATAGTCCACCTTATAGAAAAATACTATAAAGGCAGTGTGCGTGACGCGCTTATCAAAACAACCAACCGGCTTCGCGGTTCGTATGCAATAGGCGTTATCTGCAACGATAACCCCGGCACTATTTACGCCGCAAGAGAGGCAAGTCCGCTGATAATAGGCGTTGGCACGGATGAAAACTATTTTGCTTCGGATGTTACAGCGCTTGTATCTCACACAAGAAATGTTATTTATCTTGAAGACGGCGAGTTTGCAAAAATAACATCGGAAAAAATACAGGTTTTTGATTGCCTTGGCAAAGAAATAGACAAAAGTGTAGTTCGTGTTATGTGGGATATTAGAGCGGCTGAAAAAGGCGGCTACGAACACTTTATGATGAAAGAAATTAAGGAGCAGCCGGCGGCAGTCAAAGCCACGATAGCGCCCCGAATTAAAGACGGAAAGGTTATATTTGACGAACTCGATATCAGTACAGATAAGCTTAAAAGCATAAATAAAATACTGATAACCGCCTGCGGCTCGGCGTATTATGCGGGTTGCGCCGGCAAATACGCGCTCGAAAAACTGTGTAATATTCCGGTATCGCTCGAACTTGCAAGCGAACTTAGGTATAGCGAGCCGATTATAGATGAGCACACGCTTCTTATAGTTATTTCACAGTCAGGCGAGACGGCGGACACAATCGCCGCAATGAAAGAGTGCAAGGAAAAAGGCGCCACGGTAATAGCAATAGTAAATGTTGTGGGCAGCACAGTCGCAAAACTCGCTGATTACGCCGTTTACACCTGGGCAGGTCCCGAAATTGCAGTTGCCACAACAAAAGGATATACAACTCAGGTAACCGTTTTGTATCTGCTGTCAATTTTCTTTGGGGATAAATTGGGGCTTATAAAAGAAAACTACGAAGAATATGTCAAATGCGTGCAGTCCCTACCACGCTTTATTCAGCAGGCAATAGATATGAACCCGGCTATTCCGACACTTGCAGAAAAGTATCACGAGAGCAAAGCGTTATTCTTTATCGGCAGAAATACCGATTACGCCACCTCTCTTGAAGGTGCTCTTAAAATGAAGGAAATTTCGTATCTCCACTCCGAGGCATACGCCGCAGGAGAACTCAAACACGGCACAATAGCGCTCATTGAAGAACATCAGCCGGTAATCGCGCTTTGCTGCAACAGTAAAATAATGGAAAAGACACTTAGCAACATAGTTGAAGTAAAGGCGCGCGGTGCCGAGGTTTTAGCACTTACTTTCCGCAATAACGAAAAGATTGTATCGGTAGCGGATGACCTTATGTTTATCCCCGAAATAGACCCGATTTTCTCTGGTGTTATTGAGATAGTACCGCTTCAACTTCTTGCCTACTATGTGGCAAAAGAAAACGGTTGCGATATAGATAAACCGAAAAACCTTGCAAAGTCAGTAACGGTGGAATGATATGGATAAAATTCTCGTTTTAGATTTTGGCGGCCAATATAATCAGTTAATCGCCCGGCGGGTACGCTCAAACAGCGTTTATGCCGAAATAAAGCCCTATAATAAAATCACCTGTGCCGAGATTAAAAGCGCTGGATATAAAGGCATAATCTTTACCGGCGGACCTAATAGTGTTTACGACGAAAAATCTCCGCATTACAGCGCCGAGATTCTCAATCTCGGCATACCGATACTCGGTATTTGCTACGGTCATCAGTTGCTATCTTACCTTGCCGGCGGCGAAATCGCGGCGGCAGAAAGCGGCAGTGAATACGGTAAAACAGAATTGTTTACGCAAGATTGCCCTTTGTTTTCAGGCGTTCCGCAAAAAAGCGATTGCTTTATGAGCCATACCGATTATGTAAAAACTCTGCCTGAGGGATTTATAAGCATAGCCGAAAGCGAAAAATGCCCGAACGCCGCAATCTGTAACGAACAGAAAAACCTTTACGGCGTTCAGTTTCACCCGGAAGTTACTCACACCGAATACGGCGAACAGATACTTAAAAACTTTATTTTCGGTATTTGCAAGTGCTCTGCCGATTGGAAAATGGACGATTTTATAGAAAAATCGGTCGAGAAATACAGAACAGAACTAAAGGGTAAAAGAGTGCTTTTGGCACTTTCGGGCGGTGTTGATTCATCGGTTGCGGCGGTGCTTTTACATAAAGCAATAGGCAAAAACCTTGTTTGTGTTTTCGTAGATCACGGGCTGCTAAGAAAAGACGAGGGAGATTATGTTGAAAATACTATCGGTAAAAACTTAGGCGTACATATTATCCGCGTAAACGCAAAAGAACGATTTTTAAAAACCCTTTCCGGCATTACCGACCCGGAAAAGAAACGCCATATTATAGGCGAGGAATTTATCCGCACGTTTGAGGCAGAAGCCAAGAAACTCGGCAAAATCGATGTTCTCGCACAGGGCACAATTTATCCCGATGTGATAGAAAGCGGCAAGGGCGATTCGGCGGTTATTAAGAGCCACCACAACGTAGGCGGGCTACCCGATATTATGAGTTTTGAAAGTATCGTAGAGCCGCTTCGGGACCTTTTTAAAGACGAGGTAAGAAAAGTAGGAATTAAACTCGGAATACCTAAAGAACTTGTTTTCCGCCAGCCGTTCCCCGGACCCGGGCTGGGTGTCAGGGTAATAGGTGAGATAACGGAAGAAAAATTAGAACTTTTGAAAGAGGCGGACGCCGTTTTCAGAAGCAAAATAGATAAACTCGATTTTAATAAGAGACCCAATCAGTATTTTGCCGTGATTACGGATACGAGAAGCGTAGGCGTTATGGGTGACGCACGAACTTACGGTTATACGGTGGTGCTTCGTGCGGTAGATACCGATGATTTTATGACGGCAGAGTGGTCGCGCATTTCGTTTGATTTGCTTCAAACGGCAAGTAGCCGGATAACCAACGAAATTAAGGGAATTACCAGAGTGGTATATGATATAACCTCAAAACCGCCGGCGACGGTGGAGTGGGAATAATGTAGGGAACGACCTGCGTGTCGTTCCGTAAACGGAGGAATATTTATGACAAAGTATATTTTTGTAACCGGCGGCGTTGTGTCGGGACTTGGCAAGGGTATTACCGCGGCGTCGCTCGGGCGGCTTCTTAAAGCACGCGGTCTTAAAGTTGCCGCGCAAAAACTTGACCCTTATATAAATGTTGACCCGGGCACTATGAGCCCTTATCAGCACGGCGAAGTTTATGTTACCGAGGACGGCGCCGAAACCGACCTTGATTTAGGACATTACGAGCGTTTTATAAACGAGGACCTTAACAAATATTCAAACCTTACCACCGGCAAGGTGTATTGGAACGTGCTCAATAAAGAACGCCGCGGCGAATATCTCGGCTCTACCGTTCAGGTAATACCGCATATCACAAATGAAATTAAAGAGTTTGTATATAACGTAGGCAAGCACTCTGACGCGGATGTGGTAATAACCGAAATAGGCGGCACGATCGGTGATATAGAGTCACAGCCGTTCATTGAGGCGGTAAGGCAGATCTCTCTTGAAGTAGGGCGTGAAAACAGCCTTTTCATACATGTAACCCTTGTGCCTTATCTTCACGGTTCGGAGGAACACAAAAGCAAGCCCACCCAACACTCTGTTAAAGAACTTCAGGGTATGGGCGTTAATCCCAATATAATCGTTCTCCGTTGCGATGAGCCGCTTGAAGAGAGCATTTTTAAGAAAATATCACTTTTCTGTAATGTAAAACCCGATTGTGTTATTGAAAACATTACACTCCCCAATCTCTACGAAGCACCGCTTATGCTTGAAAAGGCAAATTTCTCGGCGGTTGTCTGCCGTGAATTGGGTATTAAAACAAAAGAAACGGATCTTGAGAGTTGGACTAAACTGGTTGAGCGTATTAAGAACAGACCGTATACCGTAAATATCGGTCTTGTAGGCAAATATGTAGGGCTTCACGACGCTTACCTTTCGGTAGCGGAAGCTATGCGCCACGCAGGATATTTTTATAATACTCATATTAAGATTCACTGGATAGATTCCGAAGGAATAAACAAAGATAATGTATCGGAAATGCTCGGCGGACTCCACGGCATTATAGTCCCCGGCGGTTTTGGTCAAAGAGGTATTGAGGGTATGATACTCGCCGCGCAGTATGCCAGAGAAAACAACATACCTTATTTCGGCATTTGTCTTGGTATGCAGATAGCGGTTATCGAGTATGCAAGAAATGTAGCAGGTATTAAGGATGCGAACTCGGGCGAATTCGACGAGCAATGCAAAAATAAGGTCATAGACTTTATGCCCGGGCAAAATGACGATATAGATAAGGGCGGCACTTTGCGGCTTGGTGCTTATCCGTGTATCATAACCCCCGGTACAACTATGGAAAAATGTTACGGCAAAAGGGAAATCAGCGAACGCCACCGCCACCGTTATGAGTTTAATAACGATTATAAAGATAGACTTGTAAACGCAGGGCTTAAAATCGGCGGCATGTCGCCGGACGGCACGCTTGTAGAAACAGTAGAACTAACAGAGAGACCTTTCTATGTAGGTGTTCAGTACCACCCCGAGTTTAAGTCAAGACCGAATAAACCCCACCCGCTCTTTAAGGGCTTTATCGGCGCGGCATTTGAACTTTCAAATAATAAATGATAAGGGTGTAGAGTATGCTTTTTACGAAAATGCAAGGGCTTGGCAACGATTATCTTTATGTTTACGGCAATGTGCCTGAGAATATAAAGGATATAAGCACTTCGCTTTCCGACCGCCACTTCGGCGCGGGTGCTGACGGTATGATATTTATTTCGCCGTCTGATATCGCTGACTTTTCTATGCGTATATTCAATGCTGACGGAAGTGAAGCGAAAATGTGCGGCAACGGTATCCGTTGCGTGGGTAAATATGTCTATGATAAAGGATATACCGATAAAACACGGCTTAAAATCGAAACCCTTTCGGGCATAAGAAATCTTAAACTGAACGTGTTCGGCGGAAGGGTTAAAACCGTTACGGTTGATATGGGGCAAGCGGTGGCAGAAAAACAAAGCACCGTCTTGATAGACGGCGAAAAGGTAACGTATATCCCCGTAAATGTCGGCAACCCGCACGCGGTAATATTTGTGAATGATATTAAGAGCGCACCTGTAAATACTTTGGGTCAAAAGTTTCAAAACCACGAGGACTTTCCAGGCGGGGTAAATGTTGAATTTGCGCAAATTATAGACGAAAACAATATCCGTATGCGCGTTTTTGAGCGTGGAAGCGGTATAACCATGGCTTGCGGCACCGGTGCTTGCGCTACCGTGGCGGCGGCTGTAAAACAGGGGCTTGTTGAAGTAAACAACCCCGTTTACGTAACACTTGACGGCGGCAAACTTGAAATCACCGTATCCGACCAAAACACCGCTACTATGACAGGTCCAGCCAAAACTGTTTATGAGGGTGAAACGGTTTTATGACTATTCCGAATAAAAACTACGCAAATCTTAAAGACTCTTATTTGTTTTACAATATTTCACAAAAGGTCAAAGCATATAGCGCGGCGCACCCCGATAAACGTCTGTATCGTCTTGGGATAGGCGACGTATCATTGCCGTTGCCGGAAGTCGTAATAAAAGCGCTGCACGAAGCGGTTGACGAACAGGCAAACAAAGATACATTTCACGGCTATATGCCCGAGTGCGGTGCGCCTTTTTTAAGGAAAACAATAGCCACACATTATGCCACCCACGGCGTTAGTATAAATGAAGACGAAGTATTTGTATCGAGCGGAGCGAGCGACGAACTCGGCGATATTCTTGATTTGTTTGATAAATCAAATACAGCGCTCATTATGGAGCCGGCGTATCCCGCCTATGTTGACGCTAATATTATGGCAGGCAGAATAATAATACATCTGCCGTCGGGAATTGAAAACGGGTTTTTGCCCGAGCCGCCCCAAAACGCAAAAGCGGACATAATTTATATATGCTCGCCTAATAACCCGACAGGCGCGGTCTTTGACCGAAAAAAACTTCAAAAATGGGTAGACTTTGCAAACGAAAACGGCTCGGTTATTATCTTTGACGCGGCGTATGAAGCGTTTATAGAAGATGTAGTCATACCGCGCAGTATCTTTGAAATTAAGGGCGCAAAAACCTGCGCGATTGAAATTTGTTCGCTTTCCAAAACCGCGGGCTTTACCGGCACTCGCCTCGGCTACACCGTAATACCAAAAACGCTTGTCCGACAGAATATGAACTTTAACGATATGTGGGTTAGAAACCGCACTACCAAAACAAACGGTGTGTCGTATATCATCCAAAAGGGTGCGGCGGCAGTATTCACACCCGAAGGTCAAAAACAGATAAGAGACAATATCAGCATTTACAAAAACAATGCAAAAATGATAATGGACGCGCTCGACAAGGCGGGTGTATGGTACACCGGCGGCAAAAACTCGCCTTATGTATGGATGAAAGTGCCTGACAGATTTGACAGTTGGGGATTCTTTGATTATCTGTTAAACGAAACCGGAATAATCGGCACCCCCGGCGCCGGTTTCGGTGGCTGCGGCGAAGGCTTCTTCCGCTTTTCCGCCTTTGGCACCCCCGAAGACACAAAAGAAGCGGCAAAAATAATGAAAGAACTACTTATAGATTTAGAGGTTGCGCATAAATAATAGGCGCAACCTCTTTAAAGTATATTAAAATACTTATGTAAAATAAAAAACTTTCAAAAAACACTTGACAAACGAACAAATGTTTTGTATAATGATTCTCCAAATATTTTTTTGGAATAATAAAAATTTAATATCGGTGTCAATACATATTTGCGGGCTTTTGTTCGCTAATGCTGCGGTAAGCTGAAAAATTATCGCACACATCCCATTTTTTTGGAACACAGGTTGGATGCAAGATGGTGTTCCCGGCTCTAATTTTTAGCCGTCACATAGACACACTTTTTTAAGCAAAAAAACAATTTGCTGGATAAGTGTTTTTATGTGACGGTTATTTTTTTGCGAAAAATTTACATAGAAACTCAATTTTCAGCCAGTTTCGTTGTCTTATATATGGAAAAGTTTTCTAAATATTTTCACAAACATATACAAAAAATTTGCCTTTTTTGGACGTTATGTGGAGGGTAAAAATCTTTACCTCCAAGCATTAACAATTTAATGACCGTACGAATGGGATATGACTGTGCGAGGACCGTAATTATGGGGTCCCCGGAAAGTCGATAGACTTTTTGGGGAGAGGAGGAACAACGAGCCGGATGAGCTTTCGTGTTTACACGGAAGCGATAAAGGCATAGTTTGTGACGACGAGAGCGCGGCGACGCCCGGGTGAGATTCCGGGGCAGGTATATAAAAACGGCATTCGATAAAAGCGGCGATCAAAGACATAAAAGCTAAAAAATTATTAAAAAGAGGAGCGATTATAAAAATGAAAATTACTGATTTAATTGTTGACAAAGAGTTTGAAAGCGTTATCCCACCGCTTGAAAAACAGGAATTTGAATTTCTTGAAGAAAGTATTCTTAAAGACGGTGAAGTTTACCATCCACTGGTTGTATGGAATAACACCATTGTTGACGGTCATCACAGATATAAAATTTTGAAAAAGCACCCGGATATTAAATATCGTATTACCGAGAAAAACTTTAAAAATCGTCCCGAGGCGATTTCTTGGATTTGTCTTAACCAACTCGGGAGAAGAAATCTTTCGGACATTCAAAAAACAATATTAATGGGAAGAAGATACTCTGCTGAAAAAGAATCGAAAGGTTCAGCCGATAGAATTAAGAAAAAAACTGATAAGGATTTCCCTGTGGGTCAAAATGACCCACAGGGAAACGAAAAAAGATCTGAGGCACATCAGACCGCTATAAAAATAGCAAAAGAGATGAATACAAGTCCTAAAACCGTTCGGCGTGCCGAAGAATTTGTTAACGGAATGGATGCAGCCGAAGAAGTTTTACCGGGTATTTCAAAAGAAATTATCTCAGGAAATATTAAACCAAATAAGGCAGATGTCAGAGCCATTGCTAAAGCACCTGCTGAAGAACGAAAACAAATGGCTAAAAATCTCTATAAAAAGCTTACTCCGGAAGAAAAGGAGCTGAGAAAAAGAAAAAGAGATTTTACAAAATCTATAGAGGTATTGGATCAAACACATATGCCATCGGCGGATAATAAAATACAGCCGGAGGATATACTGATGACATTTAGCGGCGCATCAGAAAATTTTATAAGCATTATAAGCCATTACTTGGATTATATGCCGGAACTATTAACCGATCCCAAATACTTTCAACAGGTAAAAAATGCAATTCAGCCGGTAAAAGATTTTATAAAAACTTTGGAGGAAAACAAACCTTCAAACAATATCTCAATAGCCAAATAAAGTAAAAAACTACTGCTACAACAACTAATAAATATGTAAAGATGACCGGTAGAAATGTCGGTTATTTTTATATAGAAAACAAAAAAAGGAGCTGATGCCTATGTGGGTATCAAAAGACTAATGAGGCGGTCAAAAATTGGGGTCCCCGGAAAGTCGTAAGACTTTTTGGGGAGAGGAGAAACAGCGAAATGAGTAAGCTTTTCGTGCCTTGCACGGAAACGAACAATATGAAGCTTGTTTTGACGAGTCTCATAGTTTAGCAAGCAGGGACTTTGTGTGCCACGCAAGTCCCGTCACAGCCGTTTATACGGCTGAATCTTTGAGGGCTAACGCCCCCAAACCCCCATTGGAAGGAGTGATGTGTATATGGGGAAAGAAACAAGAATCGCTTTTCGCTTGTCACAAAAGGAAAAGCAAATCATTACGGCAAAAGCAAAGAAATGCGGTATCTCAAGAACCGAATATGTCAAGCAAAGAGCATTGGGTTATGAGCCGAAAGCGGTTCCGCCTGATGCTCTTTTTAAGTTGCTCGAAAAGATAGGCGGCTTAGAGGACAAAAGCAGTTTACCTGAACTCAATACGAGAATTGAAACATTGCTAAAAGAGATTACCAACACTTTGCTTCTGCCCGGAAAGGACGGTGGTGCTTTATCGCAGTTACAGGATTCTGGCCCGTTTACGGAAATCTGAAAGCCACGCTCGAGTATGCCGACAACCCAGATAAAACAATACCAAGAGAATACCTTGACGATGATTTATACTCGGCAGTTCAGTATGCGCGAAACGATGACAAAACAGATAAGCAGATGTTCGTTGCCGGTATCAACTGTTCAAAACAAAACGCCTATGCAGAAATGGTGTCGGTCCAAAGACGATTTGGTATGAAAGGTAAAGTAGTTGCATATCACGGCATACAGAGTTTTAAGCACGGTGAAGTTACACCCGAGGAAGCATTTGAAATCGGCAAAGAAACAGCAAGGCGTATGTGGGGAGATAAATATCAAGTTCTTGTTACAGTTCATCTGAACACACAGTCAACGCATTGCCATTTCATTCTAAATCCCTGCTCATTTAAAGACGGTCAAAAGTTTAAGAACAAGATCGGCGACCATATAGAACTCCGTAAGGTATCTGATGAGGTGTGTCGTGAATACGGCAAGTCCGTATTAAATAATAGCAACTTTTACAGTAAAGGGAAAAAGAAAGAATACTGGGTTCGCAAAAGCGGGCAATACACTCACAGAGATATGATTAAAGGCGATATAGAATACGCCTTGCAATTTTGCGACTGTGCCGATGATGTGTATAGATATCTCAAATCTATCGGTTACACAATAAATAACGATAGAAAGCATCTTACTATTATGGCAATCGGTTGGCAAAGACCTGTGCGGTTGGATACTCTCGGGTTTACAAGAGAATATCTTAATAAACGCCTTAACGAAAACTATAACGACCCTGAGTTCATATATTTCAAAAGGCAGTATCCTCCGTATAAGCCGAAAGCATTTCCGCTTTTATATGAAATGGAAGAGTTAGAATTTACCGTCCAGCACAGTAACAACACCGCAAAGATTTTAGTGGCACTATTATTCCTTTTAATTATACGCACCTTTGAGCTGCTACACGAAATGAAAGAAGAATTCTTGCTTTCCGTAGATTTAAGACACGAAGTAAAAGACTTAAAGCAGTATATAAGCGACTATCACTTTATGAGAAACAACAGTATTGAAACAATGGAAGACTTGTATAAAGACATTGAAAGTACCAAAGCGGAAATAACCGAACTTGAAAAACAGCGTAGTGACATTGACAACAAGCGTCGTCGGGCAAAAACACCCGACGACATTCATTTTTATAAGGAACAACGCAAAGAGTTAACAAAACAAATCACACCCCTGCGCAAGCGGCTCAAACAGGCGGAAAAGATTTGGAACAAATCTCCGCATTTGTTAGAACTCGTTAAGCAGGAACAATCGCTTGAAATTAGGGCGAAACAAAAAATTAAAATTAAAGAATGGAGTAGATAATTATATGAAAAAAGGAACTACCGTAAAGACGGTAAACAAAAAATCGACACAGGAGGAAATAAATAGTTTTCTCGATTTGGCAATGGCAAAGGAACCGGCTGAAAAGAAGCAAAAGCCGAAACTCAGCAATATAAAGCTTGAAAAGTTGCACCCGTTTGAAGGTCATCCCTACAAAGTGGTAGATGACGAATCAATGGAGGACCTTAAAAACAGTATCGAGGAGAAAGGGCTGTTAAACCGAATAATCGTCCGACCACTTGAAAACACACAAGACGAATACGAAATAATCTCCGGTCATAGGAGAGTCCACGCCGCCGAGCTTCTGGGAATAAAGGAAGTGCCGGCGGTTGTTTATTTCATCGACCGTGATGAGGCAACCGTTTTAATGGTTGATTCAAACTGTCAGCGCGATAGCGTATCGCCTATTGAAAAAGGTAAAGCGTATAAGATGAAATATGATGCTATGAAAAAGACGGCTGGGCGACCTGCAAATAATTCGCGCCAAGTTGGCACGAATTTAAGAACGGATAAGAAACTGGCTGAAAATGTGGATGATTCCGCAAGACAGATACAGCGGTTTATACGCTTGACTTATCTAACACCTGAACTTCAAGAGTATGTTGGCACAGGCAAGATGAAAGTATCTCCGGCGGTGGAGATTTCTTGACAACGTGATATTGTTGACTGTATTGAAGAAACGGATATATTCCCCTCCCACGCACAAACAAGGCGAATGAGGAATTTAGACGCGGAAGGCAAACTTGACTACGAATCTATAAAAGAAATTATGTCCGAACTAAAACCCAATCAGGTAGAGAAACTGAAAATTCCAATGGACAGTATAAGACCATTCGCCCCAAAGGGTGCCACTCCAAAAGATATGGAAGAACTGCTTATCCGTCTTGCAAAAGAAAACTACCAGCGTCAATGCCGTATGCGCGATGACGGTGCGAGATAAGGGGGGACAGCATATGAGTAATTGGATAGTAGGCCTCGGTTTAGAGGAGCATAGTTATAAAATAGGTGATGTAACTTATGTTGTCACTCCCCATTTTGCAAAGCCGACAAAAGAAGACAATGCGACCTTCTACGACAGAGTGAAAAACTTCATCGGAGGAGACTTTGCAGAATTGACAGCGGATATCAGCACAAATAGAATTAGCAATGAATATGTATGTTCGGCTGCCGGAAAGGAGGACACATGCAGTCGAAAAATCAAAAACTAAATAAAATTGCAGGTATAACTGCGTTATACTGCCGTCTTTCCCGTGATGACGGTGCTGAGTGCGAAAGCAACTCCATTGCCAATCAAAAGCGGATGCTCGAAAAGAAGGCAAAGGAATACGGCTTAAAGAACACAAGATGTTATGTCGATGACGGATATACGGGGACAAATTTCAATCGCCCCGGCTTTCAGCAGATGCTGGACGATATTGAGTCAGGATATATTACAACTGTTATGGTAAAAGACCTATCCCGCCTTGGAAGATATGCACCTACAGTCGGTATGTATATGGATAGTTATTTTCCTGAACACGATGTTCGCTTTATTGCCGTAAATGACCTTGTTGACAGTGATGAAGGTGAAAACGAAATTGCACCGTTCAAAAATGTTATGAACGAGATGTATGCGCGTGACATCAGTAAGAAGGTTCGCTCAGCACACCGCATACGCGGCAACTGTGGAGAACCGCTCGGTCAGCCGCCTTACGGGTATATCAAAGACCCGCTGAACAAAAAGAAGTGGATCATTGAACCCGGCGCGGCGGAGATTGTCCGCGAGATATTTAAGATGTGCATTGAGGGCAAGGGCAATGAAACAATCGCCCGGATTCTTTCAGAGCGTAAGATTCTTGCACCAACAGCATATTGGTTCGACAGGGGAATAAAACGCGGCGGCAAAAAAGTGCCTAAAGATCCGTGGAAATGGAAGTGCGAGAGTATCAAAAAGATACTGTCAAATCAAGAGTACTGCGGTGATGTTATCAACTTCAAGACTTACTCAAAGAACTTCCGTAACAAAAAGCGGATAGACAACCCGCAGGAAAACTGGGTGATATTCAAGGACATTCACGAACCGATTATAGACAGGGCAGTTTTTGAGCGTGTACAGGAAATGAAGGCAAAAACAAAACGCCGTGCTCCAAAGAACAACGGCGGTGAAAAGCATCTGCTTTCAGATTATCTTTACTGCGGAGATTGCCATAAAAAGCTTTGGTATCACACGAATACGATCAATAAAGATATCCATTTCTTTTCGTGTTCTAACTACGCCAAGGATTATCGTGGCACTTGTAAAACCCGGCACTATATCCGTGCGGACGCTATTGAGCAGGTGGTTATGTTGGAAATACGCCGTCTTGCAGAGTTTTTAAGGGATTACGAAAACGCCTTCGTCAAAATACTCACGAAGAAAACAAACGGGGATATTCTGACACAACAGAGATACTTGCAGGATGAAATTGACAAAGCCGTTGCACGAAACGACAAGGTTTCCGGCTTGTACGAGAAACTCTACGAGGATCACGCCGAAAACAAGGTGTCGGAGGAGTGGTTTATGCACATGTCGCATAAATACGAAACAGAGCGACTTGAACTGAAAAACAAGATCAGCCGTTTTCGCAAAGAACTCGCCGAAACCGACTCACTTAAAATCGGTCAACAATCATTTGTGGGTGCAATTCGTAAGTTTCTCAAAGTGCAGAAATTAACCCGTCCGTTGCTACAAGAACTCATCGACCATATCGATGTTTACGAAACGGAAGGCGTAGGCAAAAGCAGAACACAGAGGATAGCAATTTACTATCGTTTTGTCGGGTATATTGAATTGCCCCAAATGCCGAATCAAAGGCGTAATCTTAGAGCAGACACCCGCCAAGGTGTATCCGTCGAATATGTTCCGCGCGTTGCTTCGGCGTAAGCATAAAAAAGGAGCAGGTTCCTTAAAAACCTGCTTCGTACATAAAATAATCGAGTACCCATAACTCAAGTCCGTTATAGGTACTCGATATGGCAGGGGCAGAAGGACTTGAACCCTCGGCACTCGGTTTTGGAGACCGATGCTCTACCAACTGAGCTATACCCCTATAATATTGAGATGAAAAAACCACGCATTATGCGTGGTTTTTTCTGGTGTGGTAAGACAATTTCTATCATCTTACCGCTGGTGGACCAGCAGGGACTCGAACCCCGGACCGACCGGTTATGAGCCGGTTGCTCTAACCAACTGAGCTACTGGTCCTCGCACTCAGCCACGCGGCTGACAGCAGAAATTATTATACATTTAATTTGTGCTCTTGTCAATATAAATTTTCAAAAAGAGCTCATTTTTGATAAAGTTTTCTGCAAATTCCTATTACACTTATTCCGACTATACCGCACATCACAATAATTGCAGGCATTATCCACTTCTTTTGGAATTGAAAACCATTTATTTTATCGGTCATATTGCGGATATTGAATGAGGAAAAAAATTTTTCAATATCTTCTGATGTGGTCTCTCCTGGATTATGGCATGTTATAACATAAGTTCTGCCGTTTGCTACGGTTATATATTGTGTTGAAGTATAAACGCCGCCGCTATCCTTCAAAACCTCCGTTATTTTTGCAAAATTTCTGCCGGCGCTCTCTATTACTTCAACATTCTCATAAGACTCGCCGTACAGACTAATCATTTGGCTTAGTTGTTCTTGTGTTAAATTCTCGGCATCATAAACTGACGAGGAGAAGTTATCCGCAAAGTTAGATATTCTTATTTGTGTTTTTGTATCCTGAGAGACAGCGATAAGCTTTAATCCATTTTCCCTGAAAAACGACGCGACCTGTGATTTTTCCATATTAAGCCGTTCGGCTATTGTATCGACCTCGGATGCATCTGTTGCTATAGCAAAACTGTTATCAATTTCAATTGTAAAACCGTTTCCGCCTTTGAAACCGAACAAAAAGGCGGAAAGCAATAAAAGTATTGTAATTAAACAAGCATTCTTTTTCATAATTCACCTGCCGTTTTGCTTTTTTGCCGCAGTAAGAGTGTTTTTCATTAAAATGGCAATAGTCATAGGGCCAACTCCCCCGGGCACCGGGGTGATATACTCTGCTTTGGCCGCAACTTCTTCAAAGCATACATCGCCGCAAAGCTTGCCCTCTGAGCGATTCATACCTACATCTATTACAACACAGCCCTCTTTAACCATATCGGCTGTAACAAAATTTGCTTTGCCCACTGAGGATATTAAAATATCGGCATTTTTTGTAATGTCGGCTAAATTTTTTGTTTTTGAGTGGCAAACCGTAACCGTACCATTTCTGTGCATAAGAAGCATTGCCATAGGCTTGCCTACGATGTTTGACCTGCCTATTACAACACAGTTTTTTCCTTCGATTTTTATATTGTAATAATCTAAGATTTCTATTATACCGGCAGGTGTGCAGGGGAGAAAATCAAAGTTGCCTACCATAATCCTACCCACATTTGATATGTGAAAAGCGTCAACATCTTTATCCGGTGATATAGCCTCAATTACCGCTTGTTCGTTAATGTGAGGTGGTAACGGCAGTTGGCATAGGATACCATTCACACTTTTTTCAGCGTTTAATGTATTTATAAGTGATATAAGCTCATCTTGCGTTGTGTTTTCATCCAAAATATATTCAAAAGATTTAATGCCGGTCGCCTCACAGGCTTTTTTCTTGTTGGCTACGTATATTTTGGATGCCGGGTTGTTGCCTACAAGTATTACTGCAAGACCCACCGAAATACCGGCTTTTTTAAGCTCATTAACGCCGAGCGCGACTTGTTCTTTTACACTCTCGGAAACGGCTTTTCCGTCCAATATCTTACTCATTTTCGTCCACTTCCGTTATGCTGTCTTCTGTAAATACAGAAACATATTCATTTTCTTTAGCTTCGCTTGTATGGTGTTTTTTAATTAGGATAAGTGTTACAATACTACCAATGCATATAATTGCCGACAACAGGCAAGAAACTTTTACCGGGCCTATCATCAGACTGTCAGTCCTCATTAGCTCAATTATTGCTCTGCCAAAGCCGTACCAGGCGCAGTAGTAAAGAGATATTTCACCGCTGAAAGCACGCTTTTTGCTGAGCTTGTTAAGAATAAAAAATCCGGTTATGCACCAAATAGACTCATACAAAAAGCACGGATGCACCATACCTTTTCCCATTTCAATAATAGTGCGTTCACTTTCCATACCCCAGAAGCTGCTGCCGGTGAAGGTACCGTACGCTTCCTGGTTCATAAAGTTGCCCCAGCGCCCAATACCCTGACCGATAAGAAAGCCCATAGCAGCAAGGTCAAGTGCATCGAGTACCTTAATTTTTTTCAGTTTACACATAAGTGTTCCGCAGATTGCCGCGCCTATAACACCGCCATAAATGGCAAGTCCCGAAAAACCGGAATTTGAGCTGAATCCAAAGAAATCTGAAAAGCTTTCAAGGCGTTCACCGTCGAAAATAACATAATATATTCTAGCGCAAAGTATGGCTACAGGTGCTGTCACTAAGACAACATCGAGAAGCTTATCAAAATTTATATCAAATCGCTTCGCGTTTTTTGCACCGTATAATACTGCAAGTAAAAATCCTGCTGCAATAATTATACCGTACCAATATATATTCCAACCGTTCTTGCCGATAGGCAGGGTAAATGCAATACGATTTATTGTAAGATGTATGCCGAAAATTGTAACATTAAAGGTATTCATACAGTATCCTCCAAGGGTGAAATAACAGAAAGCACAGAGAGACTGTCATCAAATACATCTGTGCGCTTTAGCACATCATCGTAGCTGACAGTTTTTAATAGCTTAAGCTTATCAAAAAGATCATAATCGCATACTGCGCACTCTGTAAACGAGAGCGCGATAGCCTCTGTACTGTTGAAACTCCTTACGGCGTCACCGTACGAAGCACATTTAACCGCGGAAAACAGTTTTTTATCAAAACCGTGCTCACGGATATGTGCAATTTCTTTTTTAATTTCCTCAGCCACTCGCTTCGGGTTGCTTGATTCCCCGGAAAATATTACTGCAGCATAATCGCGGCCGGTAAAGTACTCAAAATCGAAATCGTCATTGATGAGTCCTTCATCCATAAGCCGGCGGTAAAGAGGAGTTGCCTCGCCACAGATAATTTCAAGCAAAAGCTCTACACATACTTTGCTTTTTAGCCTTCTGTAAGGTGAGGAGATTTTTTGCTTGTAACCAAAGCAAAACAGGGGAGTGAGTACGGGTAATTTTTGCTCGACATAGTTTTGTTTTATATATTCAGGCTCGTTGAAACTTTCACGATTTATAGCAACTGTGCCACGGTCTTTGATTGACTCTTCAATTCTTTTGAGCACTTGTCTCGTATCAACATTACCGGCAATGCAGATAAACATATTAGAGGGATTGTAAAAGGTTTCATAGCATTCATAGAGCAAATTACTGTCAATCTGTGCGATAGACTCAACAGTACCGGCAATATCTATTTTTACAGAGTGATTAATATACATAGATGACAGCATATTAAACAGTACCCTGAAAGACGGGCTGTCATCATACATCTTAATTTCCTGAGCTATAATGCCTTGCTCTTTTTCCACGGTCTCCTTGGTGAAATAGGGGGACTGCACAAAATCGAGTAATATATCAAGATTTTCGTCAAAATTATCACTGCACGAAAACAGGTAACAAGTACGGTCAAAGGTTGTAAAGGCGTTTGCCATGGCGCCAGTTTTGGCATATTTAGAAAAAGCGTCTCCGTATTCACTTTCAAAAAGCTTGTGCTCAAGAAAGTGAGCAATGCCTTCCGGTACGCTTATCAGCTTGCCACCGTTTTTTGAAAACCTTGTATCTATTGAGCCGTATTTTGTACCGAAAACCGCATATGCAGAGGTGTACTGCGGTTTTTCGCAGATATAAACTTTAAGTCCGTTAGGAAGTGTTGCAAGGGTATAACTTTCTCCTATTTCGCTTTCAAAAACACACTTTTCCATCACTTAACCTCCTTAGGACAAAGATTAAATACCGTATGAAGCTTAACGGTCTTTGCCGCGTTAATTACGGACTGCCTGTCAACCTTTGAAATTTGTATTGCGTAATCCTCAGGGGATATCATATTTTTTGAAGAACTTTTTACGGTGTACCAAGCGTCTATTGCTTCCTGGTGGTCACCGTATCCGTTTAATGCGTTTATTATGCTTATTTTTGAGGATTCAAATTCAAAATCAGTAAAATTACCGTTTTTCATTATTTCAAGCTGACGGAGTATCTCTGATTCGGCTTTTTTAGCATTTTTAGCCTCAACACCGCTGTCAACAATTAAATATCCTTTTCGTTTTTCAACAGAAGACGAGCAATAATAGCAAAGGCTTTGCTTTTCTCGAACATTTGTAAAAAGCCTTGAATAAGGTCCGCCGCCGAATATGTCGCACATTACCGTAAAGGCGGCGCTTGCTTTCTCATTTTCATCAATATCCGCCGAGAAACCCATTACAAGCTTGCCTTGCGTTATATCCATATACTCTTTCACGCGCTTTGCCGCATATAAAGGGCGTGTGGGACTGCTTGTTTTTACGGTTATAGCGTTACTTCTGTCTATTAAAGAAAGCCTCGATTTAACATCGTCAAAAACATTTTGCGGCAGGGAAGACGATATTACATTTACGCTAAGGGCCGCACGGCTTATCATCTCTTGCCAAGCGGAAAATAGGCTTTCAGGCGTGATTTTCGCAACCTGCTCCTCTGTACCGCATTTAGGGATACCGTAAACATCATCCTTGAACATTTCTTCTATAAGACGGCGTCGCGCGTATAATCTCTTTTCGGCAATTTCGCCGCGTATATGCTCTATCGCCTTGCGCTTTTCACGCTCAACATCAGTCGTGTAAAACGCACCGTTTTCGGCGAGTGGTTCAAAAACAAGACTGTTTAATAGCTTTGCGGATTTTAGAATTAACTCTTCACCGTCAAGCGCGTATTTATCATCTATCACCGAAATTCCGATTTTGAGAAGTTGATAGTCGCCAACCTTTTCGGCAGAAGCTGAAAGAGAGGCGGAATAAAGCTTGTTAAGCTTAAAATTAAGCTTCGAAAAATCCGGGTATTCTTTAGAACAGGTTGTAAGAATAAACGGCAGCAACGCAAATCCGGCAGCCTTTTCTTTTTCGATAGGCAGATAAAAATTATAGGAAATATATGTTGTCTTAAACCTATCGGTTTTTATAAAATATCCATTTGCCGAGTTACCAAGTGGAACACTGTTTTCAAGCATTTTTATCCTCCGAGCTTTCACCTAAGATTTTAACACCGAAATCGCGAAGCATTGAAGCGAGCATGCTGACCGGCAGGCCGTAAACATTAAAATGGTCGCCCGATATTCCGCTTACAAATATAGTGGATATGCCTTGTAAGGCATAAGCACCTGCTTTATCAAACGGGTCTCCGGTATTTATATATTCTTGTATTTCTTTGTCGCTTAAATTCCTGAAAGTAACCTCAGTAACTGCCGCGCGTGTATCGGATTTATTCTTTTTCATTACCGTAACACCGGTTATTACTTTATGAGTTTTGCCTGAAAGAGTACGAAGCATTTCTTTTGCTTGATGGTCGTCTTTCGGCTTGCCGAAAACTTGATTTCCGAGCACTACAACAGTATCGGCTGCGATGATTATACTATCATCTGATACAGCGTTTTTTACAGCTTTTGCTTTTTCATACGATAGCCGTTTTATCTCTTCTTCCACCGGCACGGACTGATTTATTGTTTCGTCAATATCCTCTGTCATCACCGTAAAATCAATACCAAGCAGTGATAATAGCTCGCGCCTTCTTGGTGATTTTGAAGCAAGTATAATACTCACAGGGCAACACATCCTTAATACAAGTATTAAGTTTACCACAATTTATCGGTATTTGCAACATAAAACAATAGTTTTGCTTGTAATTAGATACAGTATATGGTATAATAACTGACAATAATATGTATAGGTGGTTGATTTTATGAAATGTCCATTCTGTGCTTTTGAAGAAAGCAAGGTAATAGATTCCAGACCCACAGACGAGGGCGAGCGTATAAGAAGAAGGCGTGAATGCCTTAAGTGCGGCAAGCGTTTTACAACCTATGAGATTATTGAAAGCTTACCTATTATAGTAATAAAAAAAGATAAGTCGCGTGAAGTGTTTGATAGGCAGAAGCTTATGACGGGTATGCTAAGAGCCTGCGAAAAGCGCCCAGTGTCTATTGAAACGCTTGATAAAGCGATAGACGACATCGAAACCGTAATTCAGAATTCGCTTGACCGTGAGGTAAAAAGCGATAAAATCGGTGAGCTTGTTATGGAGAAGCTTAAAGAAATAGACGAAGTGGCGTATGTTCGTTTTGCTTCTGTTTACAGGCAGTTTAAGGATATAAATACCTTTATGGCAGAGCTTAATAAATTACTTAAAAATTGAGGCTTATAATGGACGAATTTGAACTTTTGGCAGAATTATTACTGCCGGATATTGATAAAACACCTGATTATTATGAAAACCTGTATCCCGAGCGTAAATTGCCTGAGGGCGCGAGGGTGACAAGGGTAGCGCCAAGTCCTACCGGGTACCTGCATTTAGGCACACTGTTTACTGCACTCGTAAACAGAATAACGGCGACAACTTCGGGCGGAGTTTTTTACACAAGAATTGAAGATACCGATAAAAAGCGCGAGGTCGAGGGCGGTATTGAAGATATTATAGGAGGCCTCGAACGCTTCGGCATTTCTATTGACGAAGGCTTTATAAGCGGAGAAGAACAACGCGGTGATTACGGTCCTTATAAGCAAAGTGAGCGTGCCGAAATATATCAGTGCTACGCCAAAGAGCTTATACGAAGGGGGCTTGCTTATCCTTGCTTTTGTACGGCAGAAGACCTCGCTGAAATGCGAGAAAAGCAAGAAAATCAAAAGGTTCGCACCGGATATCACGGCGAGTATGCAAAACACAGGAATATAACTTTTGCTGAGGCGAAAGCGTTTATAGAAGCGGGAAGACCCTTCACAGTAAGACTTCGTTCGCAGGGCGACGAAAGCCGCCGTGTGGTTTTCGATGATGTAATTAAAGGCAAAATAGAAATGCCGGAGAATGACGAGGATTTTGTAATTCTTAAGTCTGACGGTATACCGACATATCATTTTGCCCACGCGATAGACGACCATTTGATGCGGACAACCCATGTATTCAGAGGCGACGAATGGATATCTTCTGCACCGAAGCATTTAGAGCTTTTCCGGCTTTTAGGCTTTAAGCCTGTTAAATACGGTCATATTTCACCAATAATGAAGCTCGACTCAGGCGCCAAGCGTAAAATATCAAAAAGAAAGGACCCGGAGGCGGCAGTCCGATTTTTTGCCGAGGAAGGCTATCCCACCGAGGCTGTAATCGAGTATCTTATGACTATTGCCGCTTCCGATTTTGAGGACTGGCGGCGCGCAAACCCCACTACTGACTATAAAGCATTCAAATTCAATACCAAAAAAATGAGCGTTTCAGGTGCGCTTTTTGATAATGACAAGCTTAATGATGTCAGCAAAATAATTATTTCAAAGATGAAAAGCGGGGAAGTGTATAGTAAGCTTACAGCTTGGGCTAATGAGTTTGACGGTGATTTTTACACAATTCTCACACAAGAACCTGAGTATACAAAAAAAATGCTTGCTGTTGACCGTGACAACGCCAAAAATGCACGCAAGGATATTTCTAAGTGGCATGATGCAAGAAATTATTTTGCTTATTATTTTGATAGTCTTTTTGTTCCGGATTACTCCTTGCCTGAGCGTGTAACTGCGGATGATGCCAAAGCGTTTTTGACGGAGTATATTAAAGCTTACAGTGCTGAAGATGACCGTCAGGCATGGTTTGATAAAATAAAGGCAATAGCACCTGAAATCGGATTTGCGGCTGAAACGAAAGAGTATAAAGCAAACCCCGAAGGCTTCAAGGGAAGCGCCGGGGATTTAAGCGGCGTTTTGCGCCTTGCAGTTACAGGAAGAGCCAATACACCGGACCTTTGCGGTATTATGAGCGTTTTGGGACGCGATAAATGTGTTGCTCGCATAAATAATTATATCAATAGTATTTGAAAGGCAGTTTTTTATGGAAGAAAACTTGATTTTATCGGATAATTCGGCACCGTCGAATTTTATACACGATTTTATTGATGAGGACTTAAAAGAGGGCGTTTATAACAAGATTCAAACGCGCTTTCCTCCCGAGCCTAATGGTTATCTGCATATAGGCCACGCAAAGGCTATATGCATTGATTTCGGTACTGCTCAAAAGTACGGCGGCGTATGCAATTTAAGGTTTGACGACACTAATCCTACAAAAGAGGATGTTGAGTATGTAGACGCGATAATGGAGGATATTAAGTGGCTTGGTTTTAACTGGGCGAATGTGTACTATGCCTCCGATTATTTCGATTTTATTTATGAGTGCGCCTTAAAGCTTATTGATAAGGGACTCGCCTATGTAGACGAGTCAACCGCGGACAAAATCCGCGAAATGCGAGGCACACTTACTGAACCCGGCACTGAAAGCCCTTACAGAAACAGACCTGTTGATGAAACAAGAGAGCTTTTCAAAAAAATGACGGCAGGGGAAATCGAAGAGGGCAAAATGGTACTTCGCGCTAAAATTGATATGTCCTCTTCAAATCTTAATATGCGTGACCCGGTAATATATAGGGTACTTAAGGCACATCACCACAGAACAGGCGATAAGTGGTGTGTATATCCGATGTATGATTTTGCGCATCCGTTGTCTGACGCTAAAGAGGGAGTTACCCATTCTCTTTGTTCACTTGAATTTGAAAACCACCGTCCGCTTTATAATTGGGTGCTTGAGGCGGCTGATATAAAGGGCGGACCCAGACAAATCGAGTTTGCAAGAATGAATGTAAACTATACCCTTACAAGCAAACGCAAATGCTTAAAGCTTGTCAACGACGGACTAGTCTCCGGTTGGGATGACCCGAGAATGGCGACAATATGCGGTATGCGCAGGCGCGGTTTTCCGGCGGAAGCGGTAAGAGAATTTGTGGATAAAATAGGCGTTTCAAAGGCTTATAGCGTTATTGATTATGCACTTTTAGAGTCTTGTGTGCGTGATAATCTTAACCTTAACGCCGAGCGCGCTATGGCGGTGCTTAGACCATTAAGAATTATTATTGATAACTATCCTGAGGATAAAACTGAGGAAATCAGTGTTGAAATTAACCCCAATAAACCCGAACTCGGAAATAAGACGGTTATATTCTCTCGCGAGATATTTATCGAGCAGGATGACTTTATGTTAGACCCTCCGGGCAAGTATTTCAGGCTTTGCCCACAAAAGGAAGTAAGACTTAAAGGAGCATATTATATTAAGTATGCTTCCCACGAAACTGACGACGGCGGTAATATTACTACCGTCCATTGTACCTATGACCCGGAAAGCCGCGGCGGTGAAACGCCCGACGGAAGAAAGGTAAAAGGCACTCTCCATTGGGTAAGTAAGGATAGCGCTATAAAAGCCACAGTACGCCTTTACGATAGGCTTTTTAATGTTGAAAACCCAAGCGACGAGGAGGGCGTTTCGTCCTTTGCAGATAATCTAAATCCAAATTCATTGGTAGTGCTTGACGATTGCCTTATAGATAAAGAAATTGAAAATGCTAAACCCGGCGACACTTTCCAGTTTATGAGACAGGGATATTTCACCGTAGATAAGGATTCAAAGCCGGGAGAGCTTGTCTTTAACCGCACTGTTGCCCTTAAAGACTCATTTGTGAAGAAAAAATGATTAAAGTAAAAGAAATATTATCATATCTTGAAAATTTGTATCCGTGCGCGACTGCGTGCAGTTTTGATAATGTAGGTTTACTTGTGGGTGATGCTGAAAGCAATGTTAGTAAGGCGGTCGTCTCGCTTGACTGTGATATAAATACAGTGGATTTTGCAAAGAAGAATGGTGCCAATCTGATAATAACACATCACCCCGTAATTTTTGAGCCGATTAAATCAGTCAGGGAAAACGATATTGTTTTTAATTTGATTAAAAGCGGAATATCTGTTATATCTATGCACACTAATCTTGATATAGGCACAGACGGTGTAAATGATACACTTTGTAAGGTTTTAGAACTTACGGATGTTGAGCCTTATACTGCGGCGGACGGGTATTTGCTGAAAGCAGGTAAAACAGATAAGCATACGGCGGACGATTTTGCTCGCCACATTAAATTTAAGCTTGGCGGATGCGTTAGATATGTTAAAGGGAATGAGCCTATCAATACCGTTCTTGTATGTTCAGGCTCAGGCGGTAGTTATATTGACGAGGCAATTTCCGGCGGATTTGACGCGTTCGTTACCGCGGATGTAAAGCATAATGTATTCATTTCCGCAATAAATTCGGGTATTTCTCTTTTTGACGGAGGTCATTTTAACACTGAAAATATTATCGTAAAACCACTTTGCAGCCGCCTGCAAGATAAGTTTAGTGATATCAAGTTTATTTCTTATAATCCCGATATAATAAAAACTTTATAAAGTAATGCCGGCGCCATTTGGCGTCGGCATTTTTGTCTGGTTTACTTAAATGACGGCGGAGTTGTTTGTGTATCGGAAAACTTGTTGCCACCGGGTGACGGTTCTGACATACTGAAATACATTTTAGCCGCTTTTGTTGTACCGAAATCGCGGTTTGAACCACTGTTTTGTACCTTGTTAAACGCTTCTCTGAAAAGAGCGTTATGAGCTTCCTCGCGGTTTAGCAGGAAGTCAATGGTTTCTCTTACCTTTTTATCTTCAATTTGCCTGTAAAGATATTCATATACAACCTTAGCTCTCTGTTCTGACGCAATATTCGAAAGTAAATCGGCGCACAGGTCGCCGGTTACCGATACATAATCGCTGGTCCACGAATAGCCTGAAGCATTTATCAGACCGGGATTGAGACCAAGTATTACATGAGTTTGAATTTCGCCTGCGGGCACTTTTGTCGCATCTACATCGTGACCGTTGAGCAGGTTAATGGTTGTTGCCACCATTTCCATGTGACCGAGTTCCTCTGCCGCAATATCAAGGAATAAATCTTTGATTTCGGGGTCCTTTATTCTGAAGCTTTGCGACATATACTGCATTGCTGCTTTAAGCTCACCGTTGGCACCGCCTAATTGTTCATGAAGTAAAGCCGCATACTGCGGATTTGCGCGTTCAACTTCAACAGGGTGAAATAACTGCTTTTCATGTTTGAACATAAATATAACCTCCTTTTTCCTTATTGTTTACAAGTAAAAAAAGGTTATACAAAAAAATTATCATATTATACAAGCCTCTATTCATAATCTCAAACAGAGGATGAAAAGGGGATTTTTTTATGCGATTTTTTATTGTTACAAAAAAACAGATAGCTTTAGCCACAGCTATTGTGGTCTGCGCGGCAATAGCTGTCATAACTTCTGTGTCGGCTTTTGCGGGAGCAGATAGAAAGCTTCCGATTTACTGCGTTGATACCGCCGAGAAAAAAGTAGCTATAAGCTTTGATGCTGCATGGGGAAATGACGATACCCATACGCTCATAGAAATACTAAAAGAGTACGATGTCCCGGCAACATTTTTCGTAGTCGGCGCTTGGGTGGATAAATACCCTGAGTCTGTAAAAGAATTAGCAGATGCAGGTCATCAAATACATAATCACTCAAACACACATCCGTATATGACTCAGTTGTCAACAGCACAAATGACGGATGAGCTTAATTCTTGCAACGAAAAGATAAAGACAATAACCGGCGTATCGCCAACACTTTTCCGTCCGCCTTACGGCGACTATGACAACGCCGTAATAGAAACCGTAGGCAGTGTAGGTATGTATCCTATACAGTGGTCAGTTGACAGCCTTGATTGGAAAGAAAACGCCACAGCGGAGAGTATTTACAAACGGGTTACAAGCAGGGTGACAAACGGCAGTATTGTGCTTTTCCATAACGACGCCGACCACACCCCCGAAGCGTTGCCAAATATTCTGAAAACTCTAAAAGAACAAGGGTATGAGTTCGTATTCATAAATGACCTTATTATGAAGGAAAATTATACAATAGACCATTCAGGCAAGCAGATACAAAACGCCGGAAATAATTGATTTGGCATTATTATAAGAAAAAAATACCGCCCAGCATTTTGCAGGGCGGAAAACTTTTTGGTATGTATTATTCTTCTTCAAGATTAGATGTGCAGTGCGGACAACGGGTTGCATCTATGGCAATCTCGCTTTTGCAGAAGGGGCAGATTTTGGTAGTAACAACTTCTTCCTCTTCTTTTTTCTTTTTGCCTATGCTCATAAGCTTGTTCATAGCTTTAATCATAATGAAAAGAATAAGCGCAATTATAACAAAGTTAATAATAGCAGTAATGAAAGCACCATAGTTAAGTGAAAGAGCGGTTGCGGCTTCCGCGTCAAGTCCCGTGTAATCAACCCAGGGAAGTTTGATAGTTCCGGCAACCTCAGCTCCGCCGATACTGTTAATAAGCGGATTGATAAAACTATCGGTAAGGGAAGTGACAATAGCACCGAATGCAGCGCCGATGATAACACCGATTGCCATATCCATTACATTGCCTTTAAGTGCGAATTTTTTGAATTCTTCAAAGAATTTTTTCATATTTTTGCCTCCTGTTTTTTTAATTTTTTATATTATACTACATATTTGTACTAAATCAAACATTTTTTTGTTTCAATATGATTTTTTATGTTTTGTGGGAACTAAACGGAAAATTAGAAATAATGTCAAAAAATGTCATATAATCGAGTAAATTGGCTGAAAATAATCTAAAAAAACTGGATTTAACTATTGAAATTTGAGGAATTATATGGTAATATATGGATACAAAATTTTTGGAGGAATTAAAATGGAGAAAAAATTAAAAGTAATTGTTGCGGATGATACGGCAGATTTAGGTCAAAATTGTGAGAGGTCGCTGAAAAGCTACGGTATGGATGTAAAGCTTTGTCCGAAAGACGGACTTAAGGTTATCGAAACGGTGAAACGCATAAAACCGGATGTGTTGCTTGCAGATGTTTTTATGCCAAATACAGATATTTTAGGTGTGCTCGCCGAGATAAATAAAATGGATGAAAAGGACAGACCTCTTGTTATGGCCATGTCAAGCTTTGATAACGAGAGGCTTGAAAAAGAAATGCTTCAAAGCGGAGCATCTTACTATTTTTTGAAACCTTTCGATTACAATACAATGGCGCAAAGAATAATAAGGCTTTCCGGTTGGAAAAATGATGCCTCACCGATAGTAGTAAAAAATAATGTACTTACCGATTCCGAACTTGAAATTATGGTAACTGAGATAATTCATCAGATAGGAGTACCGGCACATATTAAAGGTTATCACTATCTGCGTGAGTCGATTATACTTTCGGTTAAAAACAATGATATACTTAATTCGGTGACAAAACTGCTTTATCCTACTGTGGCGAAAAAATATGGCACTACCTCATCCCGGGTTGAGCGAGCTATCCGTCACGCAATTGAAGTGGCTTGGGAAAGAGGGGATATAGATGTCCTTAATTCGTATTTCGGTTATACTATACAAAACGACCGCGGAAAGCCAACAAACAGCGAATTTATCGCTATGATTAGCGATAAACTAAGATTACAACTCAAAAGTGCGGGATAATTTTAACTTTAAGCGCAGCGGTATATCGTTGCGCTTAAAATGTTGAAAATAACACTTGATTTTATTGATTATTTGTTGTATAATGCCGTCAGTGAATCTTTGCCGGAATGATGGAATTGGCAGACGTGCTGGACTCAAAATCCAGTCCTGGCGACAGGGTGCGGGTTCAAGTCCCGCTTCCGGCACCATCTAAAAGGCAAGTTTAATAACTTGCCTTTTGTTTTATATGAATTTTTTGGGGGGAGTTAATTATGGTCGAAAAAATCATTATTACAAGTGACAGTACAACCGATTTAAGCCCTGAACTTATCGAGAGATATGGCATAAAAACATTGCCTATGGGTATTACTCTCGGGGATAAAATGTACCGTGACGGTGTTGATATAACTCCGGATGATATTTATGAACATCAAAGAAAATTCGGTGAGCTTCCCAAAACCTGTGCTACAAATGTAGGTGAGTGTGCTGATTTCTTTAAGCCTTTTGTTGAGGGTGGCTATTCAGTAGTTCACTTTACAATAAGCGCCGAAATGTCATCCACTTACAGTAACGCTGTTTTGGCGGCTGAGGATTTTGATAATGTATATGTCGTAGATACCAGAAATCTTTCAACAGGCGGCGGTCTTTTGCTTCTTGCCGCGTGCGATATGATTAAAGAAGGCAAGTCGGCAAAAGAAATTGCCGAGGAATGCAGAAAGTTAGCTGAATATGTTGATGCTTCTTTTGTTATAGATAGTCTTGAGTATCTTTATAAAGGCGGCAGATGTTCGGCGCTCTCGGTTCTCGGTGCTAATTTTTTGAAGCTTAAGCCTTGTATTGAGGTAAAAGGCGGCGTTATGGGCGTCGGCAAAAAATATCGTGGCAAGTATGGCGAGGTATTAAAGCAATATGCTGAGGATCGTCTTGCTGACAAAGCAGATATTGTACCTACCAGAGTTTTTATCACCCATGCCGGTTGCGATAGTGAAGTGGTAGAAAGCATAGTGGATTTGGTTAAGTCTAAAGGCATTTTCAATGAGGTTTTCGTAACCCGTGCCGGTTGTACGGTATCATCGCACTGTGGTGCTAACACACTTGGCGTTTTGTTTATTAGAAATTCCAAAGTTTAAGTAACATAAATTGATGTTGCACATAGTATAAAGCAGGGGGCGTTCGCAGGATCCTGCTTTTTCGGCGGTAGCAGGTTGCTATCTACAAGATACCGGATGTTGCCCCATAAAATATATAAGCTGTCTCGCTATTTGGCGAGGCAGCGTCTTTTATTATAAACTATAATTGATTTACTCCGAAAACTATGGTATAATATTCAGGAAATTGTAAGAGGAGTGTATGGTGTATGATAGACGGCTTAAAGAAAATAGACTTGCATATGCATACAACCGTTTCGGATGGCACAGATACACCTGAAGAAATATTCAGAAAAATAAAGAGTGCCGGGATTTCAGTATTTTCTATAACGGATCACGATGCCGTAAAAGCCGGGAATATCATTCGCAACTGTCTTTCAGAAGGAGATCCGTTTTTTATACAGGGCGCAGAGTTTTCATGTAGAGATGAAAAAGGCAAGTATCATATTCTCGGATATGGTTTTGACCCGGAGCACACCGAAATACAAAACCTAATAAATCGCGGCCACAGTCTTCGTATGAAAAAGGTTGCGCAGCGGTTGGAATTCTTAAAAACCGATTTTGGCATTGATTTTCCGCCGGAAGAGATAACGCGCCTGCTTGCCCTTGATAACCCCGGAAAGCCGCATATTGCCAATCTTATGGTAAAGTACGGTTATGCTGAAACCTTAAGCGCAGCTATAAAAGATTATATTGATCGTAAGAAATTCAAAAGCGAGTATATAGAGCCTGAGCAAGCTATTAAAAGTATTACTGCAGGTGGCGGTGTAGCTGTGTTAGCTCATCCGTTTTATGGAAGTGGCGACGAACTGATTTTAGGCATTGATTTTGAGCAGCGAATAAAGCGTTTGATAGAATTAGGCATTCGCGGCATTGAGGCATTCTATTCGGGTTTTTCGACAAAGCTGTGTCGCGATGCTTTGGCAATCGCCGATAAATATGGTTTGTATGTTACTGCAGGAAGCGACTATCACGGAACCAACAAGCTTGTAAGGCTCGGCGAAACGGGTTTTGATAACACACAGGAGAACCGAAAATACTTGAAACAGTTTTTGAAAATTTTCAATTATGAGATTGATTTGATGTAAATAATCACTTTATAATTTTGTAGTAAACAAAGCTTTTCTACTCTGGGTAGAATGAAAAAAAGCGGCTCTATTTGATGAAGTGTCATCGGTAGAGCTGTTTTTCTTTCGGTAGGGTGACTTGAAATAAATGTGTTGTTATAATCTTAAAGTCGGCAATAGTGCCGTAAAGGATAAACGAATTTTCGAGGTGCTTTACATGAGTAAAAATTTTGTGCTTTCTTGTGAGTCAACTGTTGATTTACCGTATTCTTACATTTCCGGCAGAGATATTGATGTTCTGTTTTACACCTACACGGTTGACGGCGTAGAGTATGATGATGATATGGGTAGAGACCCTAATGCTCTTGATCGTTTTTATGGTTTTTTGAATGACGGCAAATTTCCCACTACATCACAGATTAATGTTTATAAATACAGTGATTATTTTGAGTCACTTCTAAATAAATACGAAGATGATATAATCCATATTGCTATGGGTTCCGGTATGTCACCGTCTGTAAATAATGCCATTGAGGCTGCGGAGTCTCTTAAAGAAAAGTATCCCGATAGAAGTGTTAAAGTAATTGATTCTCTTTGTTCCTGCGGCGGTTACGGAATACTTGTTGACCTTGCCGCTGATTTGCGTGATGAAGGGAAGTCATTTGCGGAAACCGTAGAATGGCTTGAAAATAATAAGGCTTCAATTCATCACCAATTCTTTTCAACTGACCTAAAGTATTTTAAGCGTAGCGGTCGCGTATCAGGCGCTACGGCAACGGTTGCCACAATACTCGGAATTTGCCCGATAATGCATCTTAATTCGACCGGTCATATTATTGCATATGATAAGGTGCGTGGCAAGAATAAGGCTATTAAAACTACTGTTGAGACAATGCTATCCGATATTGAGGAGGGTGCAGATTACGAGGGAAAATGCGTTTTATGCCATTCAAACTGCATTGATTTAGCAGAAGAAACAATAGCACTTATAAAGAAGACTTTTCCAAAATTGCCTGAAGTAAAGCTTTCCAATATTGGTACTATTATCGCCTCACATACCGGTCCCGGAACGGTGGCGCTGTTCTTTGTCGGCAAGCCGAGGGTAGGACTTGACTAAAAGCTATGAAATAAAATAATAAACCCATGTTATTCTACATTTTGAATAGCACGGGTTTATTGTTTCAAAACTTATTCGGCATTTGCAGGATTGTCAAGAACAGTTCCGTCTTCTGCAAAACGGGAACCATGGCAGGGACAGTCCCATGATTTTTCTGCGGAATTCCATTTGAGCGCACATCCGAGGTGTGGACATCGTTTTTTAGAAATCGTCAGCAAGCTTTTTGTTGCTTCAAAACCGTTTATTATCAGTTGACGCTTTAGAATACTTCTTGAAGGGTTGAAAACATCGGCATAATTGTTCGCTTTTTCGAGTATCATATCGTTTAGTATCATAGCAGCAGCCATTGCACCGGTCATACCCCACTTGTTAAAACCGCTTGCAACATAAAAATTATTGGTGCTTTTTGAATATGGTCCGATATAGGGAATGCTGTCAAGTGACATACAGTCTTGGGCTGACCAAAAGTATTTTTCTTTTGCCCCTGGATATTCTTTTTTTGCAAAAGCGCGAATTTCACGCCAATTTCCTCCGTTGTGCCCGGTTCTGTGGCCACCACCGCCGAGTAGAAGATAGTCGCCGTAATTCCTGAAAGATAATCCGGTTTTATTTTCGTCAACATACATTCCGTCAAGGTTTGCGGCGTTCTCAAGTGCTATAACATACGAACGGTGCTGGTATAGCTTTAGAAAATAACTACCGTGCTTGTTAATAAAAGGAAAGTGTGTTGCAGCAATTACTTTATCGGCAAAAATTTTTCCGTAGTTAGTTACGGCGGTGTTTCCAATCATTTCACGAACAAATGTGTTTTCGTATATATTTAAGCTTTTGCTTATAGAACTGAGAAATTTCAGCGGGTTAAACTGTGCCTGATTTGAAAATTTTATCGCGCCCATAGTATTTATCGGCAGATTAACCTTATCTATAAACTCAGCACTACATTTGATTTTTGATAAAGCATTCATTTCGTCAAGGAGTTTTTTTCTATCGCTTACACTGTATACATAATTATCCTTGATTTCATAATCACAGTCTATTTTTTTACTAAGCTCGGAGTATTTATTAAATGCTGCAAGATTTGCATAAAAATACTGCTGAGCTTTTTCTAATCCGTATGCTTTAAGGATTTTATGATAAATAAGTCCGTGCTGACAGGTGATTTTAGCAGTTGTGTTTTGAGTTGTGCCAGAGCACACACGATTCTTTTCTACGAGAACATAATTTACACCGCTTTGGTGAAGCATATATGCCGTAAGTATTCCGGCAATACCTCCGCCTATTATAAGTACATCTGTGCGAATGTCTCTTTCTTGATGACCGAAACGCGGCAATTCGCTTGTTTTTTGCCATATTGATTCCATAAAATCCCCCACTGATATATTCTAAATCTTAGTGTTGATTAAAGTATTGATTTTATTCTGCCAAGTTATTTTACTTATGTTTTCAACATATCATATTACAAACGATAAAGGGGCGTTATAGTTGGATATGTTAAAACGGTTCAGAAAAAGACTAATAATTATTGTAGCAATCTGTCTTGTGGCAGGTTTCGGATATGTTCGCAAGGCTGTATCGCCGGTTTCGGCACCGATTGTGCCTGAAAAAACAATTATAATAGATGCGGGTCACGGAGGATTTGACGGCGGTGCAGGGGCGGATGACGGCACGCTCGAAAAAGATATTAACCTTGAAATTGCAAAAAAAGCAAAAGATTATCTTGCGTTTTACGGTTATGATGTTATTATGACTCGTGAGGATGATACCGGAACAGAGGATAACCCGGATTTAAGTATATCCGCGCGCAAGAAAAGCGACCTTAGAAACCGTTTAGAAATGATGCAGCCGGATAGTGCTACTATATATGTAAGCATTCATCTTAATAAGTTTACGACATCTGCCGCAAGCGGAACGCAGGTTTTCTACACGCCGAATTTTGATGAGGCGCGCGTACTCGGTGAATGTATACAAAGTACTGTGATTTCACTTTTACAGCCGGAAAATCACAGAGTTATAAAAAAGGGAACCGATAGTACCTTTTTACTCAAAAACGCTAAGATTCCGGCAGTAATAGTCGAATGCGGATTTTTAAGTAACGCCGGTGACCTTAAAAATCTTAAGGAAGAAACATATCAACGAAAACTTGCGTTTTGTATTTGTTACGGTATTATGAAGTACTATAAAGAAATATAGAGATTACTAAATATGAGATATACACCACCGATGAGCGCATTATGCCGGTAGCAAGAGAAAAGTTCACACTTGAAGATGCCAAGCGCGAAGCGGCGGCGGACTTTTTCGCTGATGTGCTTTTTAAGGGGAAAGAATACCGCGGTGAAATTGCGACTGCCCTTAAGTACGGCAACGAGCTGCCTGAGGGGAGCTATGAAGCTTCGCTATCCGCACTTCCGAAAAAAGTCAAGAAGATTTTTCCGAAAACGAACAATCATCCCTTCGCGGTGATAGTCTTGAAACGCTCAGGTATAATCCTACAATGTTTGCAAAGCGACTTATTAAAAAATTCAATATTAAAAATGTTGAAGTGGAAGAGCTGGCAGGGAAGCTTCGCAAGTTGGTTGTTAAGCACAACAAGGGCGGAAACGATTGGGATTACAATATGGATAGGCGGTTTCTTTATTTGGTGGAGATGGAGGGATTCGCTACGCCGTGACTGTCGCGGCTACACACCCACGGGCTTAGCAACCGTTCACAGAAAGGTTGCTATCGCTGTGCGACCGCCCTTTTCGAATCCCTCCACATAAATATACTTAAAAGAGAGCACTACACAAAACTGTGTAATGCTCTCTTTTGGCGGAGATGGAGGGATTCGAACCCTCGAACTGTTTGTTGCAGTTACACGATTTCCAATCGTGCGCCCTCGACCGGACTAGGCGACATCTCCGTGCGACTAATCCATTATAATAGTTGGAGTACAAAAAATCAAGTATTATTTTGCCTCGTATTGACTATTTTGCCCTTTTAAGATATAATTTTACATATTCTTTAGCATAAGGTGGTAGAATGAATATCTTATTTGAATTGTTTTGTACATTTTTCAAAATAGGACTCTTTACTTTTGGCGGCGGGTACGCTATGATTTCAATAATTGAAAACACCTGTGTAGAAAAAAAGAAGTGGATAACTTCGGATGAAATGATTAATATGACGGTTATTGCCGAGTCAACACCCGGACCTATCGCCATAAACTGTTCTACCTATGTAGGATTTAAGAAAAAAGGAATATTGGGCGCTATTGCTTCAACACTTGGCGTTGTTTTGCCGTCTTTTATAATAATATTCATTATTTCAATGTTCCTTGATAATTTTCTTGAGATAAAATTTGTTGCAAGCGCTTTTAAGGGAATAAAGGTTGCAGTAGGTATACTTATTGTTGACGCTGCAGTAAAAATGTTTTCAAAACTCAAAAAGGATGCCGTTACCGTGATAATATGTTTATCAGCATTTGGTATACTTTTTGTATTTGATATTTTTTCATTGCATATTTCGTCCGTTATTCTTCTGTGCTTGGCGGCAGTCGTCAGCTTCTCGGTTTATGTTATCGGTAAGGCGAGAAAGGACGGCGGGAAATGATATACCTACAACTGTTTTTAGGCTTCTTAAAGGTTGGTCTCTTTGCATTCGGTGGTGCCTACGCTGCAATACCTTTTATTCGTGAGGTCGTTCTTTCTTACGGCTGGCTGAGCGACGAAATGGTGACATATATTATAGCTGTCAGTGAAAGTACACCTGGACCCATTATGGTTAATATGGCAACCTATGTCGGAGCAACAGAGGGCGGTATTTTAGGTGCCGCTTTAGCTACATTTGCGGTGGTTTTGCCGGCTTTTATAATTATTCTTTTGATAATGGTGATATTCAGGTCGCTTCTTAAAAATCAATATTTTAGTGCGGTGCTTGCAGGACTACAACCTTGTATTATCGGAATTATAGGTGCTACAGGCGCTTATATGATATATAAAAATGTGCTTTTCGAGACTGCCGGTGTTATTTCATTGGATATTAAAACATTAGTTTTGACATTACTGCTTGTTGCCGCATATACTGCCGTAATAAAGTTTTTTAAGAAGCGCGTGTCTCCGATTATATTTATAATCGTCTCGGCGGTTGCAGGTGTGTTTGTATACGGCATTTAATCTTGACAATGTTTACCTGTTCAAATATAATGTATTCGGATACAAAGCGAGGTACGATTATATGAATTTGCTTATAAAAATGAGAAAAAGCGTAATGCTTTTTATTAAAATAATGACAACGGTTGCTATAACCGTTGCATTTATTCAGGTTTGGGTAAGTAATTATACCGAGTCGCTTTTCAGCAAAAATGGTAACTTTGTTGTTATTCTTTCATTCGTTTTGTTATTTGTCGTTTTTTCTTCGCTTTACAGTGCTTTCAAAATAGGTATTTTCCGTACGCACGAGATTATTTACAGTTATTCATTGGCTATTATCTTTACAAATGCCGTTATGTATCTTGAGCTTAGCCTTATAGCCCGTGAGCTTGTGTCGATTTTACCGCTTTTGATATCTGCGTTGTTTCAGATTCTTATTGCGGCTATTTGTTCAATTTGCGCTAACATGGTATATTTCAAGCTGTATTCAGCGAGAAAGGTCGTTGCGATTTTCAGTGACGATATGTATGGCTTTGAGCTTATTAAAAAAATGAGCCATATTTCTCAAAGATTTAAGATCGAGTGCGGTCTTAATGCGCAGTGTTCAACATTTGAGCAAATAAAGCAGCAAATAGATAAATATGAAGCGGTAGTAATTTGCAGTATTGATAAAAACTTAGAAAAGCAAATACTGTCTTATTGTTATACAAAAGAAAAACGCACATACCTGCTGCCAGACACATCAGATATAATTATCAATAACAGTTATAATATCCAAATAGGCGATACGCCGGTTCTTATGAGCCGAAACAGGGGTCTGAGCATTGAGCAGAAGCTTATAAAACGAATGTTTGATATACTCATTTCTGCTTGCGGACTAATAATAACCTTGCCGATATCTCTCATATGTGCCATATCAATAAAGCTGGATGACGGCGGCCCTGTGTTTTACCGCCAAAACCGAATCACCAAAGACGGAAAGATATTTAACATATTGAAGTTCCGTTCTATGAGAACGGATGCTGAAAAAGACGGCGCAAAAAAAGCGGTTGATAATGATGACAGAATAACTCATGTGGGAAGAATTATCAGAGCTTGCAGGGTGGACGAGCTTCCGCAGCTGATAAATATACTTCTCGGCGATATGTCAATAGTAGGTCCGCGTCCTGAGAGAATAGAAAATGTTTATGAATACTCAAGTAAGTATCCTGAATTTGAACTTCGCCATAAGGTTAAAGCCGGCCTTACGGGACTCGCTCAGCTATATGGAAAATATAATACAAGTCCTGAGGATAAGCTCAATATGGATTTGGCTTATATTGAGAACTATTCGTTACTTCTTGACTTAAAACTAATCGTCTTAACCTTTAAGGTACTGTTTATGAAAGAAAGTACCGAAGGATTTGATAACAGTGCTAACGAAGAAAGCGATAAAAAGGAGAATGAAGATGAAAATTGATGCAACCCTGGTTGTTATGGCAGCAGGTATGGGCAGTCGCTTCGGAGGTCTAAAACAGCTTGAGCCGATTGGTCCTAAGGGTGAAGCGCTTCTTGATTTTTCGGTTTACGATGCTAAAGAGGCCGGATTTAATAAGGTAATATTTATCATTAAGCATGCGATTGAAGAAGACTTTAAGCGTATTGTTGGCTCTCGCATAGAAAAAATGATTGATGTGGAATATGTATTTCAGGAAACTGATGATTTGCCGGAAGGCTTTTCTTGCCCTGAGGAACGCGTAAAGCCTTGGGGAACAGGTCACGCTGTTTGGTGTTGCAGAAATACCGTTAAAACACCATTTGCCGTTATCAACGCGGATGATTATTACGGAAAAAGCGCATTTGAGCAAATTTATAATCATCTGTGCGAAGGTAAAAATGATTACTGTATGGTAGGCTTCCGCCTTAAAAACACTCTCACTGAGAACGGCTCGGTTTCACGCGGTGTGTGCGATATTGAAAATGGTGTATTAAAGTCAATAACAGAGCGCACAGAAATTGTTGATTGTAAGTATAAAGATGAAAACGGCAACTGGATACCTATGCCTGACGATACTGTGGTATCAATGAATATGTGGGGCTTCACTCCTGACTTCTTTAAGTTTGCAGACCGCGATTTGAAGGAGTTCTTAAAGGAAAAAATAAGTGTTCCGAAATCCGAGTTTTATCTTCCGTCAATAGTATCAAAAGTAATGGAAAGCGGTGAAAAGAGCGTAAGCGTTTTAGTAGCCGAAGATAAATGGTACGGCGTTACATACAAAGAGGACAAGGCAAATGTCGTATCGGCGCTTAACGATAAAATCAATAACGGTGAGTATAAAGGATTTTAACTTTTTATTATCTCAAGCACACGGAAAATCTTCCGTGTGCTTTCATTTTTTGTTAAGGTTTTGCATATAATTTTCTGTAACAAAAAATGAAAGGCGAGATTAAAATGAAAGAATTTTATCCTGAGGGTATGCTCATTAAAACGCAGGAAAACAGCAGGTATTTGCAGAGCTTATCAGCGCTATTTTCGGCGGTAGACGACGGTGCAATTTTAGAAGCCACAGCAGTTTTATGTGATAGGTCGCACGATTTGATTGTTGACCTCGGATGTATTAAGGGTATAATACCAAGGGAAGAAGGCGCAATAGGAATATCCGAAGGTAAAACGCGTGATATTGCTCTGATATCAAGGGTAGGAAAACCGGTGTGTTTCAAGGTTTTAAGCATTGAATATGACGAAGGCGGAAAGCCTTATGCACGCCTTTCGAGGCGACAAGCCCAGGAAGAATGCCTAAGTTACATACAAAATAATGTTGAGAGTGGCGATATACTGAGCGCCAAAGTCACACATTTAGATTTTTTCGGTGCTTTTTGCGATATAGGATGTGGCAATATTGCTCTTTTGCCGATTGACGCGATTTCAGTTTCAAGAATATCACACCCTGCGGACAGACTGAGTGTCGGTGATAATATACGGGTGATAGTAAAGAGCATAGCCGACGACGGAAAAATCACACTCACACAAAAAGAACTTCTCGGTACTTGGGAGGAAAATGCGGCTTTATTCTTGCAGGGACAGACGGTATCCGGCATTGTAAGAAGTGTTGAGGATTATGGAATTTTCGTAGAACTGGCACCAAACCTTGCCGGTCTTGCCGAGCCGGTGCCGGATATAGAAGTTGGGCAGGGAGTGTGTGTATATATTAAAAGCGTAATACCTGAAAAAATGAAGATAAAACTTATAATTATTGATAAGCTTGATTGTGTTCCGCAGGATAAAATTAAGTATTTTTACAGAGGAGACCATATTGACAGATTTGATTATTCACCTGAGGGCTCAACAAAACAAATATTTGTAAAATTCTAAAACTTAATTGATTTTATGCTCCGAATGAGGTATAATACCGTTTGGGTGATATAAATGTCAGAAAACAGTTGTAGCGGAAATTGCGCTTCGTGCGGCAGTAATTGCGCTGAAAGGAAAACAGAAAGCTTATTCGAGCCAACACGCGAATTTAATGATATTAAACATATAATAGCTATTGTCAGCGGTAAAGGCGGAGTGGGGAAGTCTGCAGTTACATCTATGCTTGCGGTATCTCTCGCTAAGAAAGGCTATAAAGTCGGAATACTTGACGCTGATATTACCGGTCCTTCAATACCGAAAGCTTTCGGTATTACCGCAAAAGCTATGCAAAATGAATTAGGTATTTTACCCGCTGAAACAAAGTCCGGAATTAAAATTATATCGGTAAATATGCTTTTGCCGGACGGTGAACAACCGGTGGTTTGGAGAGGTCCTGTTATAGCCGGTCTTGTTAAACAATTTTGGCAGGATGTAGTTTGGGGCGAGCTTGATTATTTGCTTGTGGACTGTCCTCCCGGTACCGGTGATGTTCCGCTTACCGTTTTTCAGACCATTAAGCTTGACGGTGCAGTTGTTGTGACTTCTCCGCAGGATTTGGTATCGCTGATTGTTAAAAAAGCGCTTAATATGGCTAATATGATGAATATTAATGTTTTAGGTATAGTTGAGAATATGAGCTATATTGTATGTCCGGACTGTGGCAAGAAATTCAGCGTTTTCGGCGAGAGCGACGGTGCCTATGATGATTTCGGCGTAAAGCTTCTCGGCAAACTTCCTATCGACCCGTCACTTGCCACTATGATTGATAACGGTAATGTAGAGCTTTACGAAGGCGATGCACTTAATAACGCCGTAAACGAAATTGAAACGCTATGAGAATGCGCAGAAAAAAGCACTTAGACGAGCGTCTAAGCAGCGTATCCGATATTCTGTTGTCAGGCGAGCACGAGGATAGAAATTTTGATACCGCAATACTTGAAAAAGAGTATATAGATATAAACGATTGGTTTGGTAACAATAATCCCGTATATTTGGAAATAGGGTGCGGAAAGGGCAGATTTGCTGTCCGGTATGCAAAACGCCATAAAGATATAAACCTTATTGCCGTAGAAAAGGATGCTAATGTTATCGTGTCTGCGTGCGAGCTATGCATTGAAGAAAATGTGTCAAATTTAAGATTTATAAAATGTTCTGCTGAATATATAGAAAAATATATAAGGCCTAATAGCGTTTCACGCATTTTTTTGAATTTTTCCTGCCCGTATCCTAAAAACAAGTATGCTTCACACAGGCTTACTTCAAATAGGTTTTTGGAAATCTACAAGCGAGTTTTAATGGCCGGCGCTAAAATTGAGCAAAAGACTGACAATATGCACTTTTTTGAGTTTTCTATTGAACAGTTTTCAAATGCGGGATTTAAGCTTTCGCATGTGAGCCTTGATTTACATAATAGTGATTTTGAGGATAATATAGTGACGGAATACGAAAGCCGATTTGTAGCTCAGGGATTGCCGATATACCGCTTAGAAGCTCATTTTGGTTAATAATAAGGACACCGTATAAAAGATTTACGGTGTCCTTAAATTATGCCCCTAATCGAAGGCGAGGGCATTTTTGGATATTTAGTTAAGCTTAAAAGCTTCAAGCGGTGATATGGCTTGCTCGTTTTGATAAACTTCAATGTGAATATGCGGTTGGTCGTTTGCCTCGCTCGGCACAGTTCCGGAGGTACCTAAAACAGTACCGCATTTTACATTGTCGCTCTCTTTTACATTTAAGCTTTCGAATCCGCAGTATTTAACTGTCAGGTCATCACCGCACTGCACGGTAATAACTTTTCCGAGCGTAGCACTATCCTCAACTGCAACAACTGTTCCGTCGCAGGCGCTTTTAACATCGGTTCCGTTTTTGCAGAGAATATCTATGCCGGTGTGAAGCCGCATATCGCCGTAGGTTGCTGAGTATTGTAGGGAAGTGCTGCTAAACCCTTTTGTGATATTTCCCTCAACCGGAAGTATGAAGTTGTTTGTCTTTTGAGTTTTTTTCTCGGTTTTTGATTCTACTTTAGGCTCCTCATAGGGAATATTACTCTCGGTTTTTCCAACGCTTGAGCTGGGCTCAGGAACGTCAAAATCGGGTTCCATAATACCGCTGTTATCGGTTATACTGCTATTATATGAGTCGTTATCTGATGAATATGTCTTGTCGTTACTTGAACTTTTTCCGTTATCCTTAACTTTTGTACCCATTCCTGATATTGCAAAGTAAGAAATAGCGCCTATCGCCAAAAGACATAAGACAATTATCATAACAAAACTCGTTTTGCTCATTTCACCCTTATGCTTGTTTTCCTCGTAATCCATTGTAACACCTTCTCTTAAAAATTTCGGCAGACTAAGCATCAGTCGTACCGTTTTTAGTTTTCACGCGTCCTATAAACATATTCTTGGAAAATGTTAAAAATATATTCATTTTATTTGAAAAAAATTGTCAAGGCTTTCTTTTTTGATATAATTGTGGTATAATCGCTTTGACATAAGGGAAGTTGGGTGAAATTCCCACGCGGGCACGCCGCCGTGATGAGCATAAATAAAGTTCTGTATATCCTCGCCGCAGAGGATGAAAGCCATTGGAAATAGTTTTCTGAGAAGGTCAGGATTTTAGCTTTAAGCCGAAATACCTGTGTCAAAAATGCGAGACAGTGCCATTTGGCAGTTGCGAGCGCCTACTATGTCTTGCGTAAATAACAAAGGAGAAATGATTATGAAAAAAAGGAATTTTTATGTAAAAATTTCCGCAGTAATCATATCACTCGCGCTGATTGCGGCTATGGCGCTTTGTATGACTTCTTGCGGAAAAACAGAAGCACCTGCTGACACATCGTCGATATCGACTGTCAAGGTTGCTGAAAAGAGTTTTAAGTTTACGGTTGTAGATGCTGAAGGAACGGCTAAAAATTATGACTTAAAAACTCAAAAAACTACACTTGGCGAGGCTCTTTTAGAGGCAGGAATTATAACTGAGGAAGAGCAAAAGACAGGCTTTATAAACACTGTAAACGGTGTGACGCTTAACTGGGATACAGATAAGGCGTATTGGGCTTTATATGTTGGCGATACTTTTGCGGAAAAAGGTGTTAACGAAACCGCGATTACCGCTGACGGCGTATATTCATTTGTTTATACAAAGGGATAATGAGAATCGGTAAAATAAGACTTTGGGAAACTGTACTTTTCGCGTTGCTTGGCGCTTTAATGTTTGCTTCAAAGCAGGTACTTGAGTTTTTACCGAATGTACATATGCTCGGTATGCTTACCGTGCTTTACACGGCACTTTTCAGGGCAAAAGCACTTATTCCTATATATGTCTTTGTCCTTTTAGAAGGCATTTATGCAGGGTTCAGCATTTGGTGGATACCGTACTTTTATATTTGGGCTGTTCTTTGGGGAGCGGCTATGCTCATACCAAGAAAACTTAATTCGATTATATTATCGGTTTGCTATATCGCGGTATGTGGCTTGCACGGTTTTCTGTATGGCACGCTTTATGCGCCGTTTCAAGCCCTTGCTTTCGGTCTTGATTTCAAAGGAATGGTGGCTTGGATAATCGCAGGGCTTCCGTATGATATGATACACGGAGTCAGTAACCTGTTTATGGGAGCGCTTGTTATGCCTTTGTATATGCCTCTTAAAAAGGTAATTGATAAGTTTTATAAGCTATAAGTTAAAAAACGAGTTGTCGTGTGACAACTCGTTTTTAACTTATAATACCTTACTTAAAAAGTCTTTTAGTCTCGGACTTTTTGGATTTTCAAACACCTCTTCGGGCGGACCTTCTTCCATTATGATACCTTCATCTATGAAAAGAACTCTGTCAGCAACCTCACGGGCAAAGCCCATTTCGTGAGTTACAACAGCCATTGTCATACCGCTCGCGGCAAGTTCTTTCATAACCGATAAAACTTCGCCCACCATTTCGGGGTCGAGCGCACTTGTTGGCTCATCGAAAAGCATTACATCAGGGTTCATTGCAAGTGCTCTGACTATTGCCACACGCTGTTTTTGACCGCCTGAAAGCTGTGAGGGATAGGCGGTTGCCCTATCGTCAAGTCCAACCTTTTTAAGAAGCTCTAAGGCGTCCTTCTCTGCTTCTTGTTTTGTTTTACCAAGTAGTTTTATGGGTGCTATGGTCATATTTTTAAGTATTGTCATATGTGGGAATAAATTGAACTGTTGAAAAACCATACCCATTTTCTGGCGATGCAGATTGATGTTTGTGTTCGGGTCGGTTATATTGGCGCCCTCAAAGAATATGTCGCCTCCGGTAGGCATTTCAAGGAGGTTAAGCGTGCGCAGAAAGGTTGATTTACCTGAGCCTGAAGGACCGATTATTACAACAACCTCGCCTTTTTTAATATCGGTATTAATGCCCTTAAGCACATGAATATCACCGAAAGATTTCTGTAAATTCTGTACGCTAATCAAAACATTATCAGTGGTCACTGCGCCTTAGCCTCCTTTCAAGTTGTGCAACAAGTGATGTCAGTATCATTACAACTACGAGATAAATAAGTGCAACTGTAAGTAGCGGTAAGAAGTAGTTATATGTAACGCCTGCTATTGAGTTGCCGGCTTTTGTAAGGTCGATAACGCCTACATATCCTGCAACCGATGTTTCTTTGAGTAGCGCAATAAACTCGTTGCAAAGGGTGGGGAGTACGGCTTTGAACATCTGAGGAATAACTATATGCCACATTGTTTGAATATAGTTAAATCCGAGGCTTCTGCCCGCCTCAAACTGACCGTTATCGATTGACATTATACCGCCGCGGAAAATTTCGGCAACATACGCGCCTGAGTTTATACCAAAGGCAAATATGCCGATAGGAACACCGTCTTTCACCGATACAAAAATAACGAAATATGCTATCATCAACTGTACTACGACAGGAGTTCCGCGTATAACAGTAAGATAAACCTTGCAAATACCGTTGAGAATTGATAAAACTATGTAACCTATACCGCCTTTAAGCTTCAGCGTTTCTTTGTTTTTATCGTAGGAAGAGCGAATAGCCGCAACGATTACGCCTATGATTACGCCGATAACTAAAGCACCAGCAGTGATTTTAAGAGTGTTGGTAAACCCCCTTAAAAGTTGAATATAACGGTCTTTAGCAATAAAGACCGTATCAAAATCGTGAGCAAGCGATTTGAAATATTCTATAATACTTTCCATTTTTAACTCCACTCTCAAGAGAAATAGGGCGGTGATAACACCGCCCTCAAGTTTATGTGATTATTCAGCCGGGATATATTTATTAACTATCTTAGCTACTGAACCATCAGCAATGAGCTCTTTGAGAGCAGCATTAACCTTCTCTTGAAGCTCCGTATTATCCTTATTGAAAGAAATTGCATAATCCTCATCAGCATAAGAGGTGTCAAGAATTTTAAGGCCTTCGTTAGCCTTTACATAAGCTTTTGCAGGCTCATTATCAATTATTACGCAGTCAACCTTGTCGTTCTTAAGACCTTCAACTGCCAAGTTGCCGTTAGCGTACTTTGTAACATTCTCTTCGCCGTAGTCATCGGAAGCATATATGTCACCGGTTGTAGCCTGCTGAACACCTATCTTCTTACCTTCAAGGTCATCTATTGAAGTAATGGCGCTATCAGCTTTAACTATTACAACCTGAACGCCTTTTGCATAAGAGTCAGAGAAGTTAACCTTTTCTTTTCTCTCGTCGGTAACAGTCATACCTGCCATACCCATATCATACTTGCCTGCCTGAACGCCGGGGATGATTGAGTCAAACTCGACATCGGCGATTTCAAGTTCTAAACCGAGCTTATCAGCGATAAGACCTGCGATTTCAGCATCAATACCTACGATGTTATCGCCGTCATAGTACTCATAAGGAGGGAAGGAAGCGTTCGTCGCCATTGTAAGTTTGCCTTCAGTGACTGTGAGTGAGTTTGACTTTCCGCAAGCTGCAAGCGAGAATACAAACAGTATTGCAAGTGTCAATGCTAAGATTTTCTTTAAGTTTTTCATTTTTGTTTCCTCATTTCTTTGATTTGATGTTAAGAGTATAGCATCCTTTTTTTGGTTTGTCAAGCAAATTTTGCATAAATATACAACAAAATGTATTGGTTTATGCGGTTTTACGGTGTACATACTGCATAAAAACGAATATTATGCAACGATTTTGCATATCAATACAAACTTTTAACAGTAAGTGACTGCTCTTCAAGTATTGTATCAAGTGATATTTTTATTTGACTTATAGTTGAATTTACCTCAAAGCTGTTTCTTTCCTCAATCGCCTCAGGGAGAACTGCCGAAAGAATACTTATATCATCAAGCAAACAGTGGCTTGAATAAACAGATACCGTGCTTGCTGACTTTTTCCATTTTTTCTTGAACGAAATAGCGCTCTCTTGCGCCTTTTCAAATTGTCCTTCAAGGTAAAGAGTTTCACATTCTATTATTTCCGCTTTTGTACTCTTAATTGTTTTTTGTACTGAAATGTTACTTAAAACACATATAATGACTATCACAATGAATATAGCCCCGGCAGGAATAAGCCGTTTCATTATACGCCGACCTCCTTATTTATAATGTTGTATTTGCCGTCGCGGTCAAGCGTCATCAGAAAAACATCTTTAATTCTTGAATTATTTGCGTTTAGAATATCTGTTACTGTTTGCTTGTTAATCGATAGAGCGTCAAGTGACTCGAATATAATTTCTCCGTCACTTATAACCGGGAGGGGGAGGGCGTCAGGCTTGTTTTTGATTTTGAGGTCTTCCGCGGTAGCAGGTTGTTTTTTTCCTTTAAGAAGTACACTTAAATTTCCGTTGGCCTCTAAAACTGCAAAGCTTACATCTTCTATATTAAATACATTTTGTCCTCTTAAAAGCTCTATCAGGTCAAGAACAGTCATACGCACATCTCTCATGGCTTGTCGGTCAACAGTTCCGTTTTTAATTATTACCACCGATTTTCCGCTGAGCATTTTGCGCATAAAAAAGCTTTTAAGCGTTAACGCGGAAACACTTATTTCCAATATAACAAGCATAAATACTGCAACAATGCCGTGGAGCACCGGTTGGTCTTTGTCTTGAAGAGGGATTGCGGCAATTTCTGAAATAAGCAGTGTGATTACAAGCTCGCTCGGCTGCATATCACCGATTTGGCGTTTTCCCATAAGCCTTATTGCCACTGTCACGGCAATATAAAGTATAAGTGTCCTTATAATTACGGAAATCATTAACTCCACCTCAAATGTTAGTATTACAAGTTTCACTTGCAATATTATACATTTAATGATAAAATAGCTGTATAATAGTTAAATAGGAGTTGATATATTTAATGGATGACCCTGGGAGTAGTATTACGCTTCTCATATTTTATTTTTTGATGATAATACTTTGCGGATATTTTGCCGGAGCTGAAACGGCGCTTTCGAGCGTTAACCGTATTCATATAATGAGTTTTTCGGATAACGGTAACAAACGCGCCGAAAAAGTGCTGTATCTTCTTGATAATTTCGATGAAGCGCTATCCACTCTGCTTATAGGAAATAATATAGTTAATATTGCCTGCACGACCGCGGCAGTAGTTATTGCCGAAAGAGCCTTGAGTTCTTTTGATACGGCGCGCGCGGCATCAATTGCAACGCTTATTACAACTGTGCTTTTGTTCTTCTTAGGCGAGATGTTGCCTAAGTGTTATGCACGGTACTGTAATGAGTCGTTTTCTATGTCTGTGGCACCGTCACTTATGATTATTATGAAGATATTGAAACCGCTGTCTGTGCTTTTTTCTATGTTATCAAAAGTAGTGTCAGCGCCTTTTAATAAACATATTGAACCGGAAGTTACTATGACAGAGAATGAGCTTCAGACCATAGTTGAAAATATATCCGAAGAGGATGATTTTGATAAAGATACGGGTGAACTAGTAAAGTCGGCACTGAAGTTTTCCGATAAAACCGCTAAAGAAATTATGGTGCCTTGGTCTGATGTTTTCAAAATAGAATGGGGAACTAAGATAGCCGACATACCTGAATTGATAAAAAACACATCACACTCACGAATCCCCGTTATGTCACGCTCAGGCGAGGTTAGAGGTATAATGCAGATTAGGAAATTTATGCGCGCGTATATAAAGAATAAGCGCGTGATATTAGCTTCCGTAATGGATTATCCTTATTATGTAAAGCCTGATATAAATATAGACGATTTGCTTACAGAGCTCAGCAATCATCGCAGAAACCTTGCGATAGTAAAACAGCAACAAACGCTTCTCGGTGTTATAACCATAGAGGATATTTTAGAGGAGCTTGTCGGTGAGATTTACGACGAAGAAGAAACCGGGGGTGATGCCCTGTGAGTGATTTTATGCTTTATATTGAAATTGCTGTTCTGCTTTTGTTTTCTGCATTCTTTTCGGCAAGTGAAATGGCATTTTCCTCAGTAAGCTATATGAGGCTTAATTCTATAAACGAGGCGAAAAGTACATTTGCTTCCTGGGCGGCATTAAAAATAAAGAAAAATTATGACCGTTCGCTTGTAGCAATTCTTGTGGGTAACGGGCTTGTTAATAACTATTCGTCAGCTATTGCCGCTGTAATAGTAATAGCGTTGCTCGGTCAGCGTTTTGCATTTGTTTCAACCGTTATTATGACGCTTTTAGTCCTTACCTTCGGCGAAATAATACCAAAAAGCCTTGCAAAAAAATTCAGTGAAAAATTCTGTGTTATATCAGCGGTGCCGATATATGCAATAACTGTGATATTAAGACCTTTCCTTTTTGTTGTTACAAAGGCGGTTGATTTGATTTCAAAGCTTTGGGCAGATAAAGTAAGCGATAGCGAGGCGGTATCGGAAGACGACCTTGAGAATATTATTGACATTGTAGGCGATGAAGGCGTACTGGATGAGGACGAGGTAGACCTGCTTCAAAATGCTCTTGATTTCGACGAAGTTTTAGCGTATCAGATAATTACACCTCGCGTTGATATGGAAGCTCTTGATATTCGCGACCATTATGATGTTAACATCAATAAAATTCTTGAAACAACATATTCAAGATTACCGGTTTATGAGGATACACCTGACAATATAATAGGTATTCTTTATATTAACCGTGCTATGAAAGCAATGATAGATAGCGATAAAATCAGTATCCGAAAACTGATGCTTGAGCCTGTTTTTGTCCATAAGACAATGCCCATACCCGATGTCCTTGAAAAAATGAAGGAAAACAAATGTCATTTAGCGGTAGTGCTTGATGAGTATGGAGGAACGCTCGGTATTATTACTATGGAGGACATTCTCGAGCAGCTTGTTGGTGAAATATTCGATGAAACTGATGATATTGAGCCTGAGTTTGTTTGTATAGATGACACACATTATGAAGCTCTCGGCGATATGAGAATTTACGACTTTTTTGATGAGTTTGATATAGATATTGAGCAGAATGAGGAGTTTGACGGCGATATTACAACTCTCGGAGGATTTGTAATAAATATGCTTGAAGGCGAGGTAAATGAAGGTGATACCTTCGATTATGACAGCCTTAGATTTACTGTGCTCGAAGCAGAGGATTTCAGAGTGCTTAAAGTGGCGGTAGAAGTACTACCGGAACCTGAAGAAGATGACAATAAAAATGACTGAACGCGAGTTCAGTCATTTTTATTGTCAAACCAAATTGAGTATTTGCAACCACAATAGTTTTGTCTGTATAGTCCAAGTTTTCTTGAAATTTCGGTTGAGCGCTTATAGCCTTCTTTTTTCTTGAAGTCAGACTGTAAATATTTAACCCCGTATTCTTTTGCGGCTTCTAAACCGATTTTATTTAATAACTCTGCGTTCTTATGTGGACTGACAGAAAGCGTAGTGCAAAAATAATCAGCTCCGATTTCTTTGGCTTTTCTTGCAGTTTCATTAAGCCTTAAGGCGAAGCATTTTTCGCACCTTAAACCGCCTTCTCTTTCGTTTTCAAGTCCTCTTATAGAGTTTTCAAATTTTTCAGGCTCGTAAATAGAGGGTATCATTTTTATATTATCAAAATCGTGATATGAGATAAGAGCGTCAAACTGTTCCAATCTTTTTTTATATTCGCTTTCGGGGAAAATGTTTGGATTATAAAAATAAAGTGTTAATTTGAAGTGTTCTTTTAACCTTTCAAGCACCGCGCTTGAACAAGGCGCACAACAACACTGTAACAAAAGCGCAGGCTTTTCATTTTCACTTAGTCTGCTTATCTCTTTTTCCATAATCATTTGGTAGTTTTCTTTCATAATCTCACCACAAATAATATAACACCTATTATTTGTGTTTTCAAGCTGTTAAATGTATGAAATTGTTTGTTTTGGCATAGAATAGCGTGGGAGGTATTATTATGATAGTTAAATTCAATTTGAAACGCCTGATTATAAGTTTGATTATACCGTTGGCGGTTGGTGGCCTTTCGGCATTTATCACTCGAGGTGATATGGAAATTTACAAAACGGTTGAGAGACCTCCTTTTTCTCCGCCGTCGATTGTTTTTCCGATAGTGTGGTCGATACTTTATATTCTTATGGGAATATCTCTATATCTTATATGGAATAGTGACGACCACTACACCGATAAAACCTTTGCGTACACACTTTTTGGTTTTCAATTATTTCTTAATTTTATTTGGTCGCCGGTTTTCTTTTCGGCAAATCAGTATTTATTAGCATTTATCATTCTTATTGTCCTTTGGATAACCGTTTTGCTTATGATTATATCATTTTATAAAATATCAAAACCTGCAGCACTTTTGCAGATACCGTACCTCATATGGGTTACAATAGCAGGCTATCTTAACATAGGAATTTATTTGCTAAATAGGTAAAATTAACAAATTATTAACCTTTTATATAATTTATTAATATATAATAAACTCACAATTTTATAGGAGGTTAGAGATAATGGCTAACAGAATAATACTAAACACGGTATCATTTCATGGCAAAGGTGCTATCGGTGAAATACCGGGCATCGCAAAAACAAAAGGATTTAAGCATATTTTTGTGTGCTCTGACCCTGATCTTGTTAAGTTCGGAATTACCACTAAGGTTACGGATTTGCTCGAAAAAGCAGGTATACCGTATACCGTTTATTCCGGTATCAAACCAAATCCGACTATTGAAAATGTAGTTGACGGTGTTAATGCTTTCAAAGACTGCGGTGCAGATTCAATTATTACAATAGGCGGCGGTTCATCAATGGATACCGCTAAGGCAATAGGTATAATTATTACAAACCCCGAGTTTTCGGATGTTCGCTCACTTGAGGGTGTTGCTCCTACAAAGAATCATGCTGTACCTACAATAGCTGTTCCTACTACTGCCGGTACCGCTGCAGAGGTTACTATTAACTATGTAATAACCGATACTGAGAAAGAGCGCAAGTTTGTTTGCGTTGATGAGCATGATATTCCTGAGTATGCAATAGTTGACCCGGATATGATGTCCTCAATGCCAAAAGGCCTTACGGCTTCAACAGGTATGGATGCGCTCACACACGCTATTGAGGGTTATACCACAAAAGCCGCTTGGGAAATGACTGATATGTTCCACCTTGAAGCTATTAAGCTTATTGCCGAGAATTTAAGAGGCGCTGTTGAGAATAGACCTGAGAACCGCGAAGGTATGGCGCTCGCTCAATATATAGCAGGTATGGGATTCTCTAATGTTGGTCTTGGAATTGCACACTCAATAGCACATACACTTGGTGCTCACTATGATACGCCTCACGGTGTTGCGTGCGCTATGATGCTTCCGATAGTTATGGAATATAATCAAGAGTTTACAGGTGAAAAATACCGTGAAATTGCTCGCGCTATGGGCGTTAAGGGTGTTGACGATATGACTGCCGACGAATACCGCAAAGCGGCTGTTGACGCTGTAAGACAGCTTTCAATAGATGTTGGTATACCGACTAAGAACGAAAAGGTAAGAGAAGAAGACCTCGATGTATTGGCAAAAGATGCTTTTGACGATGCTTGCCGTCCGGGTAATCCAAGAGAAACATCTGTTGAAGAGCTTAAAGAGCTTTACAAAAAGATTATGTAAGAATGCGTAAAAAATATCCACCTACGGGTGGATATTTTTTTTGCGCATTTTTCTTGTAATTATGAAAAAATTGGTATATAATAATATAAACTTAATTTGGAGTGGTATGCTTGCTTTTAGATTTGATTCGAAGTGGCGCGGATATGTGGTCAATTATCGGCGCGGTAATGTCGGTTATAATAGTGGTCTTTTTAACACTTCCGGTGCATGAATTTGCTCACGGCTTTATTGCCGATAAATTGGGAGACCCTACTCCTCGGTATCAGGGAAGGCTTACCTTAAACCCAATAGCTCATCTTGACCCAATAGGCTCGCTTGGAATTTTGCTTTTCGGTATTGGTTGGGCTAAACCTGTAAATATCAATGCGCGCTATTTCAAAAACCCAAAATGGGGTATGGCGCTTACAGCCCTTGCCGGGCCTGTCTCCAATGTAATTATGGCATTTATATCACTTGTTTTGATGAATTTATTTGTACTTATCGGCAACGCTTTAAGTATTGAAGGCGGCATATATCTTTTATTTGTTTATTTCTTTTTGCACATTGCGCAAATAAATGTATATCTTGCTGTGTTTAATTTTATACCGATACCGCCTTTTGACGGTTCTCGCATTCTTTTTGCATTTTTGCCTACAAAGTATTATTTCAGTATAATGAGATATGAGCGCTATATTTTTATTGGTTTACTTGTAGTACTCTATCTGGGAGTTTTGAGCTATCCTATATCATTTGTTTCTAACTTGATTTTAAGCGGTTTGTCATTTGTTGCCGGGTTGCCGTTTGGTCTTTAGGTGGAATAATGGAAAATAAGTTATTATATCGGCTTGATGATTTTGAAGGTCCGCTTGACCTGCTGCTTCAGCTAATACAGAAAAATAAACTTAATATTTATGATATAAAGCTTTCCGTTCTTATCGACCAGTATCTTGAACAGATAGAGTATTTCAAGAATCAGGAAATGGAAATTGCAAGTGAATTTTTGGAAATGGCTTCACGGCTTATTTATATGAAAACCGTCAGCTTGCTCCCGCACCACGATGAGATTGAGAAGCTTAAAGAAGAACTTACAGGCGAGTTGCTTGAATACAGTATTTGCAGGCAAATGGCAGAAAAGCTCTCTCATATGACTGATGGCTTTGATAAATTCGTAAAGCTTCCGACCGTTTATGAGTTTGACGCTTCTTATGAGCTTACCCACGAAAGTGAAACGCTTCTTAGTGCCTATCTTTCGGCGGTTAATCGTGCAAAGAGGTTTGCGCCGTTAAATGTGGCGCCGTTTACAAAGATAGTTGCGAAAAAAATAGTGGCGGTTTCCACAAAAATCGTTTTTGTTATAAGAAAACTTGCTTTTTCGGGTAAAACTAAACTCGGCTCGCTTTATAGCGGTGCAAAAAGCCGTTCAGAGCTCGTTGCGACATTTTTAGCAATATTGGAGCTTTGCAAAGCAAATCGCGTAAAAATCGGTGACGGAAATACGGATGATGCCGAAATTAGACTTGTTAAGGGGCACAGAAGAGATGAACAATAAAAAAATAATTTCAGCGCTTGAAGCCGTGCTTTATGCTTCAGGTGACCCGATAAGTATAGATCGGCTTACTCAGGTCTTTGAAGTAAAGCCGGAGCAGGTTGAAAAAGCGGCAGAACAGCTAAAATTAAAGCTTGAAAGCAGTGATAGCGGCATTGAACTTTTAAGACTTGATAATGCTTATCAGCTCGCTACAAAAACTGAATTTGCAGATTATATCAAAAAGGCTTTTGACCTTAAGAGAAGAACGCCGCTGTCAAATGCGGCATTTGAGGTTCTTTCTGTTATAGCATATAATCAGCCGGTCACAAGAGCTTTTGTTGAGCAGGTCAGGGGTGTTGACTGTTCAGGTGTTATAACAACGCTTGTTGAAAAGGAACTTATAGAGGAACGCGGCAGGCTTGAACTGCCCGGTAGGCCGCTTCTTTACGGCACTACAAAAAACTTTCTTCGTTGCTTTGGACTTTCCGATTTGTCCGATTTGCCACCGCTTCCAAAAGATCAGAACGCGGTGAATGATGTAGGCGAACAGCTTACAATTCCCGAAGAGCCAAACGAAAACATAAAGGAAGTAACGGCTTGATTGCTTTGTATATAATAGGCGGTATTATTCTGCTTTTGATTTTAATTCTTATAATACCAGTAAGTGCTGATATTCGTTATAAGGACGAGCTTTTTGTCAAAGTTAAATATGGCAGTATAGGTGTTTTTGACAGTTCAAAGCATAATCCTGAGAATGAAAAAGAAAAACCGTCTATAAAAAAAGAAAATAAAAAGGCGAAAGAAAAAAAAGAAAATCCGATTACTAAAATTTTCAACGAAAAAGGTAAAATTGAAGGTATTAAATTTTTAGCTCGCCTTATAAAATCCGCCATTTCACGAATAATATGGGTAATAAAGAAAATTAGCTTCAGAAAATTCTTTGTTAAGATAGTGGTGTCAAGTGATGACGCGGCAAATACTGCTATAGCCTACGGTGCTGTTTGCGCGGCGGTGTATCCTATAATAAATATTTTAGAGCAAAATACTAACTTATCTGTAAAAGAGGTAGGTATTTATACCGATTTTGAAAAAATAAGTCCCGAAATTGAGACGGCTGTAACCTTGAAAACAAGGCTTATTTATGCGGTTATTGCCGGGATTTCGCTATTATTGGAGTATTTGAGAATAAAAAAGGAAAGTGATAAAAATGGGCGAAAACAATCTGAGTAACCTTATGGAGATAGCAACCGAGAAGCTTCGCGCTATGGTTGATGCCGATACAATAATCGGAACGCCGCTTAATGTCGGTAATATTACGCTGATACCGGTATCAAAAATATCCTTTGGTCTTGCTACCGGCGGCAGCGATTTTCCTACTAAAAATTCAGGCACCGTTTTCGGCGGTGGCGGCGGCGCCGGTATGACGGTAAGTCCGGTAGCTTTTATTGCGGTAAATGGTGAAAGCGTTCATATGCTTCCCGTATATAACGAAATGGGTACTATGGACAAGGCTATTAATATGGCTCCTGAGCTTATTGATAAGGTTAAAAGCCTATTTTCAAAGAAAAAGAATGCCGATATAGACACGCTTGAATAATTTTGTCCTAACACACATAAAATTTATGGGTGTTGCGGATGAAAAGAATTCTTTGTGCATTTATATCTCTTGTGATTTTAATACTTTCGTCATACTGTGTAAAAGGTATTTCGGCGAATGCGGCGGTAGTCGTTAACGGCGATAGCGGAGATGTGCTTTATTCTCATAACGGTGATGTTCGCCTGCCTATGGCAAGCACTACTAAGATTATGACAGCGCTTGTTCTCCTTGAAAACTGCAAAAACCTTGATGAAGAAATTGTTACTACTAAGGAAATGGTAACTGTCGAAGGCTCCTCTATGGGTCTGCTTCCGGGTGACCGCGTATCATATCGTGCATTACTTTACGGTATGATGTTGGCGTCCGGTAATGATGCGGCAAATACCGTTGCAATAGCAGTGGGCGGCAGTGTTGCCGGTTTCGTAGAGCTTATGAATAAGAAAGCTCAGGATTTAGGACTTAAAAATACACATTTTGTAACGCCCTCCGGTCTTGATGCCGAAGGGCATTATACAACAGCTTATGAGTTGGCACTAATCGCTCGTGCGGCGCTTAAGAATTCTGACTTTGCTGAAGCGGCGGCGGCAAAGAGTGCAACGCTTTGTTATGGTAACCCACCATACAAACGAAGTGTAAGTAATCATAACCGGCTTTTAAGAATGTATGATGATGTTATTGGTGTTAAGACAGGGTTTACTAAAAAATCAGGCAGGTGCTTAGTGTCCGCCGCGCGGCGTGACGGTAAGCTTGTTATAGCCGTAACACTCAACGACGGCAACGATTGGGCAGACCATAGGTTTTTGCTTGATACCGGCCTTGGTGCGATTGAGGTTTGCGAGTACGAGCCGGAGTGTAAGAGTGTAAGCATTCCCGTAATTGGTGGAGAAAAAGAGTATTTGAATATTCAGACCTCACCGGCTAAATTTTCAAAGCAGAAGGGTCAGAGCGTGACATCTGTTTTTTGTGCTCCCAGATTTTTATATGCGCCGGTAGAGGATAATACAATAATCGGTAATGTAGAGTATTATACGCTTGATAGATTAGTCTATAAAAGTAATATTATTTCAACTGTTGTAAAAGGCAAAAAGGTTAATAAATGGCATTTGATAGCAGAGTTGTTTAAGTTGATGTTATCTTATGTATAGGAGTTAATATGAAGGATAATAAAATCAGGCTGCAAAAGTTTTTGTCAGAATGCGGCGTGGCTTCACGCCGAAAAGCAGAAGAGCTTATAGCCGAGGGAAAAGTAAAGGTCAACGGTCGTATTGCAAATATAGGCGATAAGGTGGACGCTAAACGCGATAAAGTGACAGTGCGAGGAAAGAGAATAGCATCGCAAAATAAAAAGGTCTACATAATGCTAAATAAACCGCGGGGCTATGTTACAACGCTGAGCGACGAGTACGACAGAAAAACAGTGAGTGACCTTGTAAAGGATGTAGGCGTGAGGGTTTTTCCGGTGGGCAGACTTGACCGCGATTCTGAGGGACTGTTATTTCTTACTAACGACGGAGCTTTTGCCAACGGTATAACTCATCCGTCAAAGCATGTTAATAAGACCTATGCTGTTACTGTCAGAGGTGCCGCTGATGACGAACAGATAGAAAAAATGTCATCAGGGATTTTGATTGAAGGCAGAAAAACATTACCTTGCGATATTTTTGTTACTGAGAGAAAGCCGGATAGGACAGGTTTACGCTTCACAATAAGCGAGGGCAGAAACAGGCAGATAAGAAAAATGTGTGAATCGGTAGGGTTAGAGGTCATAAGGCTTAAAAGGATTGAAATTGCCGGTGTTAAGCTTGGCGGATTGAAGCTCGGCGCGTGGCGCGAACTGAATGAGCGCGAAATGACAAGACTGAGTAGTATATCGGAGAAAAGAGAAGAAGTATGATAACGATTATACCTTTAGGTGATAAAAGTAGTATTGAAGAATTATTCCGAAATAATGGTATTGATACAAACGAATATTCCGGTGCGGTAGTTGCAAAATCCGGTGAGGAAGTGTTGGGATTTTGCCTTTATGAGCTTTACAAAACGGGAATAACAATATTACACATATTTCCAAAAGATGATTTACCTTTGGCAGACGGTATTCTAAGGTCTGCACTTAACATAGCCGCGCTTCGCGGTGCTTTGGATGCGAGATATGTTAAAGATGACGCATTATTCAGAAAACTCGGCTTTATTCTTAATGAAAAAGATAAAAAGCTTGATATTGACAAGTTGTTCAGAGGTTGCGGCTCACACACTTAAAAAAGTTCTTGCAAATTCCTCGAAAGTGTGTTATTATTTGTTTTACTGAATTATAGTGCTTTTGCACTTAATATACGGAGGTTTGAAATGAGCGTTTGGGAAATTATTTTAGGAATAGCTGTTATATTAGTTTCTTTGTTTATTATAATCGTGATTTTGCTTCAGCAGGGTCACAGAGCCGGCATTACCGGTGCTATTTCTGGCGGTGCTGATACATTCCTTTCGAAGAATAAGGCACGCACATACGATGCAACTCTTGCACGATTTACAAAATATATTGCGATTTTGTTCTTTGTGCTGGCTTTGGTTGCAAACTTTATTGCTCTTAAAAAGTAATTATTGCAAAAATGTGCTCTCCGGGGGTGTCCGGAGAGTTTTTTTATTCAATTACTTTAGCAAAGTGATGTGACAAAGCACATAAATTAGGACAACTTTTGTGCAATTATACAAATGTGGAAAAAATATGTAAAAAACACTTTACAACTTTAGCGTGATGAAGTATAATTGCGTTAACAAAACAAGAGCGCACGCTCAAAAGGAGAATGAATTATGAAAAAACTAATCGCAATTATGCTCGCGGCTATTATGGTAATTTCCTTCGCTGCTTGCGGAAAAGAAACATCTAAGAAAACATTTACAATGGGCATTGACCCTGAGTATCCGCCGTTCAGCTATATAGGTGATGACGGCAAGTATACCGGATTTGATGTTGAAATTTGTAAAGCCGCCTGTGAATCACTTGGTTGGGACTTTGAAGTTTTCGGCGTTAACTGGGACCAGAAGCTTGTTCAACTTGACGCAAAAGAATGTGACTGTGTATGGTCCGGTATGACTATTCTTGACAGTATGAAAGAAGCAGGCTATGTAATTTCAAAACCGTATTTTGATAACGCTCAGGTTTTAGTTGTAGGCGTTAACAGTGGCATTGCAACTTCTAAAGACCTTGCAGGAAAGACGGTAGCTGTACAACTTGGCACTTCAGGCGAGTCACTTCTTAATGACGATTTGAAAGACCTTAAAGCTACATTCAAAGAGCTTGTTACTTGTGACAGTTTCCTTAAATGCTTCACAGAGCTTGAAGGCGGCGCGGTTGACGCGGTATTTGTTGATATGCCGGTTGCAAAATCTTATGTTGCAGACAAGAATGATAAGCTTACAATAATCGACGAAAAATTTGGTGCTGAGCAGTACGGTATCGCTTTCAGAAATGGCGACGAAGAAACCTGCAAGGCAATCGAAGATGCTGTTCAGAAACTTGTTGAAGACGGCACATATGAGAAAATCGCTAAGAAGTATCCTGATATTGCACTGGGCAGTCTGATTTTCTTAAATGAAGACTAATAATTAAAACACAAAAACATAGTTTAAGCCTCTCAATAAGAGAGGCTTAAACTGCCGTAATTATGAAATGAGGTTCTTTAATTGTCACTGCTTACAATGATTAGGGTAATGAGCGAGGGATTAGGCAAAACCTGCGCTATATTCTTTTTAACACTTATTTTTTCACTGCCTCTTGGTATGATAATAGCGCTAATGCGTATGAGCAAAAATGCTGTTATTTCAAAGATAACACAGTTTGTTGTATCGGTTCTTCGCGGTACGCCGCTTATGCTGCAGCTTCTTGCTGTTACATACGGCCCGTATTATTTGTTCGGGCTGACAGTATCACGAAATAAGCTGATACCGGTTGTAATAGCTTTTGCTATCAACTATGCCGCATACTTTTCTGAAATTTACAGAGGCGGCATTGAGTCAATTTCAGTAGGTCAATATGAGGCTGCAACGATACTCGGCTACTCAAAAGCTCAAACATTTATAAGAATTATAATGCCTCAAGTTGTCAGAAGAATTCTGCCAAGCGTTACGAATGAGATAGTCACCCTTGTAAAGGATACTTCTATTGCATTTACAGTATCTTACCAAGAAATGTTCACGATAGGTAAGCAGATTGCAAATTCGCAGACGAGCTTTACGCCGTTTATTGTTGCCGGTGTGTTCTATTATGCATTCAATGCCATAGTCGGTTTTGTTATGGGCAGAATTGAAAAATCAATGAGTTACTACAAGCAGTAGAGGTAAGAAAATGAATGTTCTTAAAATGACTAATATAAAAAAATCGTTTGGTGACAATGCAGTAATTAAAGGCATCTCACTTGAAGTGAACAAAGGCGAAGTCGTATCAATTATAGGCCCTTCGGGCGGCGGTAAATCTACACTTCTTCGTTGTGCTACACTGCTTGAAACGATTGATGCAGGCAATGTTGCCTATATGGGCGACGATGTAACATATATTAACGAAAAAGGTGTATTATGCTACAAAAAAGACCTTAATAAGTTCAAAAAGGTATTTGGATTAGTCTTTCAAAATTTTAATCTTTTCCCTCATTTTTCTGTTATTAAAAATGTTATGGATGCACCTGTGTCTGTCCTTGGCAGAGATAAAAAAGAGGTAAAGGAAGAGTGCCTGAGGCTTCTCGAAAAAATGGGCCTTGCTGATAAGGCGGATGCATACCCTTATGAGCTCTCGGGCGGTCAGCAGCAGAGAGTATCAATAGTGCGAGCACTTGCTATGAAACCTGAAATTCTCTTTTTTGACGAGCCTACAAGTGCACTTGACCCTGAGCTTACCGGTGAGGTGTTAAAGGTTATAAAAGGGCTTGCCGAAGAAAAAATGACTATGGTAATAGTCACTCACGAAATGGCTTTTGCAAAAGCTGTGTCAGACAGAGTTGTATTTATTGATAACGGTGTGATTGCAGAGCAGGGAAGACCGGATGAACTTTTCGGCGACAGTAAAAACGAAAGGACAAAGCAATTTTTGCAAAATTACGGAAGCTGATGAAAACTAAATATTATATTGCGGATCCGTCCGGTAACATAACCGCACTTGTGATTACTGCTTTTGACAGAAACGCTAAGTCTGTTGCAAAAAAGATAATGAGTAAAAATAATAGTATTGAGCAAGTGGGGTTTGTAGATTTCGCTGACGGTAATATTAAACTTCGGATGTCAGGGAATGAGTTTTGCGGTAACGCTACAATGTCGGCGGCGGCGCTTTATTATAAACTTACCAAAAAACAAGGCAGATACGAAACTGCAGTCTCAGTATTGGGAAATGAGTCGCCGGTGAAAGTTGCCGTTGCAAAAATGCATGGATATTATGACTGCGAGTGCGAACTGGACTGGCCGGTAAAAATCGAGACAATAGAATTTGAGGCTCAAAACAACAAATACAAATACCCAATTATTCATTTTGAAGGTATATCGCATATTATTGCGGATGAAAATTTAGGTGAAAGCGTTGCTCAAAATGTAATAAAGCGTATTGCGAGAGAGCACTCTCTTAAGGCTCTGGGTATAATGCTTTTAAGCAGTAATAAACTATATATGAAACCGCTTGTATATGTTACCGGAGTCAATACACTGTTTTTTGAAAACTCCTGTGCCAGCGGCACCTGTGCCGTTTCGGCGGTATATGGGAGTGAAAAGGGAATTAGTTTAAGTCAACCCGGCGGCGTAATTAGTGCAATTAATTCGGATAAAATAAAACTATTCGGCAAAGTTAAACTAAGTAAATGCTATTCTGAGGAGATTTAATATGCAGAAAAAAACTGTTTCTAAGAAGGATATTGATAATTTATTTGAGGTAATAATTCGGTTAAACTCTGTTAAGGACTGCCGAATGCTATTTGAGGATTTATGCACCGATAAAGAAATTGAGCAGATGGCACAACGCATTAAGGCGGCAAAATTGCTTATGGAGGGTAATACTTACAATCAAGTTATAGAGCAAACCGATATTTCATCGGCAACGCTTTGCAGAGTGTCTCGTTGCGTCCAATATGGCAAAGGTTACAGAAATTTTGTAGAATAATATATATTTTTGTCAAATCTCATAAAAATACTTGACAATTACGCTGAGATAATATAAAATTAGTATAAATATGAAGTTCAAAAGCGGATTTGGTGCTTAGATGAAGAAAAATTCTTATAAAGATGTATCGGACGAGCAGTTGGTCTTAAAAGTTCAGTCGGGTGATTACGCCCCTTTTAGTATTTTAGTTGACCGATATATGCCCTACATAGTTAAGGCTTCATCAAAATATAAATCTGTTATTGAAACAGAAGATTCCGTGAGTGAGGGTTTATTGGCTTTATATTCGGCTGTTAAGGGATATAAACTCGAAAAATCTTCTTTTAAGGTTTTTGCACAGCTATGTATTGATAGAGCTGTACTTTCCGAGTATCGTTACTTGAAAGCACTAAAGCGCATACCGCGTGATCTTATTTCTTCAATAGATGATGTGGATGTTCCGGGTAGTCTAAACCCTGAAAGCTTGATTATTGAGAAGGAAAACTTGTATAGTCTTTCAGAGCTTTTGAGAGGCGAGTTGTCAGAGCTCGAATATCAGGTTTTTCGTGAATTTATGCGCGGTAAGTGTTATAAGGAAATTGCGGATAAGGTTGGAAAAACCGAAAAATCGGTTGATAATGCGCTCAGGCGTGTAAGAGTTAAACTTTCTGCATTTCAAACCTGTAAATAGTTAATAAGACGATGTTCGTCTTAATATATGCCCAAGTAGCTTAAATCAGCAAAGCGTTGTATTCAGAGATGTCGGTGCAATTCCGTCCGGGGCTATTAAATGAGGAGAGGTACAAAAGATGTTTGAGGACAAGACTTTAGTCTGCAAAGATTGCGGAGAAGAGTTCGTTTTCACAGCCCGCGAACAGGAGTTTTATGAATCCAAAGGCTTTGTTAATGAACCACAGCGTTGTAAGCCCTGCCGTGACAAGAGAAAGAATGCGGCGAGAGGTCCGCGTGAGATGCACGAAGCAGTTTGTGCTGCTTGCGGCGGCGTTGCCCGCGTTCCGTTTGCTCCGCGTGAAGACCGCCCGGTTTATTGCAGCGAATGCTTTGCAAAGATGAAAGAAACCGAGGCACCTGCTGAGGTTGAAGCAGAATAATTTTTGCATTATTAGAGCGCTCTCGGGTTACGAGGGCGCTTTAATTTTTAGAATTAATAAATTAGAACTTAATTATTCATATTTTTGTAATAATATTGTTGTAGAATTGTGTCGTAAAAATATTGGGAGTGAACTATGGAAAAACAAAAAATACTTGTGGTTGACGATGATTCAAATATATGTGAACTGCTTCGTATGTACCTTGAGAAAGACGGATTTGATACTGCAATAGCAAGCGACGGAGAAAAGGCGTTGGAGCTTGTGAACAGTTATAATCCCGATTTAATACTTCTTGATATTATGATGCCGAGACTTGACGGTTGGCAGGTTTGTCGCGAGGTCAGAAAGCTCGGAGATATTCCGATAATAATGCTTACGGCAAAGGGAGAAGTTTTTGATAAAATACTTGGTTTAGAACTTGGCGCCGATGATTACATAAGCAAACCGTTTGATACAAAAGAAGTAGTCGCCCGTATTAAAGCCGTACTCAGAAGAAGCAGTGAAAAGGCAAAAAAGGACGCAGTAAAAGAAGTGAGATTTGATAAGCTTATAATTAATCTTACGAATTATGAGCTTATTGTTGACGGTAATGAGGTTGATACGCCTCCTAAGGAGCTTGAACTCATATTTCATTTAGCAAGTAATCCCAACCGTGTTTATACGCGTGACCAGCTTTTAGATGAAGTTTGGGGATTTGATTATTACGGCGATTCGCGTACTGTAGATGTGCATGTAAAGCGCCTTCGTGAAAAACTTGAAAATGTGTCTGATAAGTGGTCGCTTAAAACTGTTTGGGGCGTCGGATATAAATTCGAGGTCAAATAAATGAAGCATGGTGTTTTCAAAAAATATTTTATAGGTGTATCGTTGGTAGTAGTGGCGAGCATCGGTGTTATGCTGTTTTTGCTTTTTATAACATATAATAATCATTTGTCGCAGGAAAAAATCAGTGAGCTTAAAAATGCCTGTGACAGCGTGTGTGACTATTTAACAGACGACGATTTTGAGTCTTCTGATACACGACCGATATATTATTTTATATCACATATAGCATATAGTTTTGATTGTGATGTATATGTAACCAATGATATCGGTAAGATAACGGTGTGTTCTTGTAATGAGTACGGCAAAAACGGCTTTTGCGAGCATACCGGTAGCATTGCTGATATAAAAGAACTGAAATCAATCGCATCGGGTAATGAAAAAATCGGCAGCGCCGGTATTTATCCGAGTGCTCGATTTGTCGCAGCAACCTATTTTAAGAGTGATAAAAACGCAGGATATGTTTTCTCGTCCGCCTCATCGGATTTTGTAAAGCCGCTTATTAAAAAATCAGTAAATATATACCTTCTTTGCGCGATAGCACCGCTGATAATAATTTTTGTTTCGACTTATATAATTACTTACAGGATGAATAAACCGTTGAAACTGATGTCTGAGGCGGCACATGCAATGTCAAAGGGCGATTTTTCAAAGCGTATACCTGTAACGAGTGACGATGAAATTGGTGAGCTTGCCGCATCGTTTAATAAAATGACTAATTCGCTTGCCCGCCTAGAAGAAGCGAGAAAGAGCTTTATTGCTAATGTATCTCACGAAATGCGCACCCCCATGACTACAATCGGCGGATTTATTGATGGTATAATAGACGGCACGATAGAGCCTGAAAAACAGAATTATTATTTGAATATTGCATCTCAAGAGGTTAAACGGCTTTCGCGAATGATTCAGTCTATGCTGAATCTTTCTCGCCTTGAATCGAGTGAATTTGTGCTAAAAAGTGATAGATTTGATTTAAGAGAGCAAATACTAAGTATTGTTATTAGTCAGGAACAACGCATAGAGAAAAAGCATATCGAAATCAGAGGTCTCGATACAATATCTTCGGTTACCGTTACTGCTGATAAAGACTTGATATATCAAGCGGTCTACAATCTTGTAGATAATGCAATAAAATTTGTAAACGACGGAGGATATATTTCTTTCTCTTTGTCTGTTGACGATTCCGGAGCCGGATTTACAATAACCAATAGCGGACCCGGCATACCGCGTGCAGATTTACCGCTTATTTTTGATAGGTTTTATAAGCTTGATAAATCTCGCTCAGCCAACAAGAACAGTATGGGACTCGGTCTTTATATAGTTAAAACAATAATTAAAAATCACGGTGGAACGATAAGTGTATCAAGCCGCGAAAATGAATTTACAAGCTTTAAGTTTATTTTGCCGATAGGAAAGTAGGTATTATAATGGATGATTTTAATGAAAAAAGTGAGATTTTTCAGGAAGAAGATAAGTCTTCAGAGCCTGAGAAAATAAATACTCAAGAACCGACAGCGGAAATTCCCCCTGCACCGGAAGCTTCTGTCATAAATTCTAATGCCTTTACCACAGTTAATTATTCTGAGCAAAGGCCTATAACGAATTATAAACCTTTTAGCCGCGGACTAAAAGTGTTCTGCGCCGCACTTGCGGTAGTAATTATGCTTGTAGGTGCGTTGTCTGCCGGTTATTATATTGGGAGAAGCGGTAATAGCGCCGGTCTTTACAAAAATGATGTAAAGCTTGATTTGGCTTCAAAGCCGAAAAAAACGGACGGTATGACTGCCGCTGAGGTTTATAATGCAGTAAATCCTTCGATAGTAGGTATAAGAGTGTATAACAAAAATGGCGTTTATGATGCATCGGGTGTTGTTTACACTGATGACGGTTACATCATCACGAATGACCACATTTACTCTGAGGTCGGCGCGCCGAAATTCCGAATCTATGATTTCAAGGGAAAAGAGTATGATGCCGAATATGTTGCAGGTGATACTGTAAGTGATTTGGCTGTACTTAAAATTAAAAATGCAAAAAATTTAAGCGTGGCAAAGTTCGGCAATTCCGATGAGATTGTATGCGGTGAGAGCGTATTTGCTGTAGGCCGTCCAAATGACGCCTCGGATGATACATCGATTACCGCCGGCACAGTATCTCTTACTGCGCGGAGGGTAAGGTCAAAAACAAATTATTCCTCCAGTCTTATTCAAACGGATAGCGCCATTAATCCCGGCTCATCAGGCGGTGCGCTTGTTAATATGTACGGTCAGGTGATTGGTATTACTTCCTCTAAGCTTGCCGGCACCGATTATGATGCTATAGGTTTTGCAATACCTACTGTTACGGTAAAGAGAGTTGTTGACCAACTAATTTCCAACGGTAAGGTTACCGATAGAGCAAAGCTCGGCATCACCTATACTGAGATAAACTCTGTTACAATGAAGCGCGAAAACCGTTCGTCAACGGGTCTTTTAGTAGTCTCGGTAAGCTCTGATAGTGACCTTTACGGTAAGGTAAATAAGGACGATATAATAACGCGCATTAACGGTACGGATATAACTAAGGATGAAATTGTTTTAGACCTTATTGAAAATCTAAAGCCCGGTGATACTATTAAGATTTCTGTTTTAACTTCATCGGGTGAGGAAAAGGAAATAACCGCTAAATTAGGCGCAAACATTGGCGAATCAAGCTTTAGTCTCGATGAATCAAAAACGATTCCTGATTCTTCAAATCAGGAGGGTGGAACATTTGATTTTCCATTCGGTGAATAATTAAATACCGGTAATTCATCGGCAGTCGAAAGACTGCCGATTTTTTTCTTTATTTTACAATATAATTTTTCACAAATTTGGGCAAATTATAAGTGTATACAAAAAAGAGGTGAGAAAATGAGATATATAAGATTTGCTTTAAGAACGCTGTTTTTTTCAGCACTTTTAATTTGCATAACAATATTTACTGCAGTTTTTATACTAAATAAAACAGTAAGTCGTGAGTATAAAATTAACCGCGGTGACAGCTTCAAGATTGACTCGACAATTCCGGTAACCGCAGATATCAAGGGCGCTACTGCTGATAGAAGTGATTTTTATAAGGTTGGGGATGTTTTCGATGTTGACCTTAAAATTTTCGGAGTAATACCGTTTACAAAAGCGAGCGTTACTGTGGTTGATGATGCCTATGTTTCTGTACTCGGCACCCCGTTTGGTATGAAAGTTTATACGGACGGCGTTTTGGTAATTTCAACCGGCGATGTTAAAACTTCAAGTGGTACAATCAATCCTTCAAACCTTGCCGGCATTAAGGTGGGCGATTATATCCGTCAGGTAAACGGTATCGATATAACTTGTAATGAGGATTTAACCGCCTTGGTAGCAGAGAGCGCAGGTAGACCAATGCAGGTTAAAATTATGCGAAACGGCAATGAAAAAACGCTCTCGGTAACTCCTGTTCGCTCACTTGATGAGGGTATTTACCGTATTGGTATTTGGGTGCGTGATAGCTCTGCGGGGGTTGGTACACTTACCTTTTACAGTCCTTCGAACAATATAATATGTGGTCTCGGTCACGGAATATGTGACAGTGACACGGGCGACCTTTTAGTCCCAGAGCACGGAGAGCTTGTTGGCGCCGATATTATTTCTGTAAAAAAAGGCACTTCGGGTGAGCCCGGGGAACTAAAAGGCAGATTTACGCTTGACAAAATATCTGACATCTCTCTTAATGCAGAAAATGGAGTTTACGGAAAACCCTATAAGGATATCCGTGTATCTGACCTTACTCAAATTTCTCTTAAACAAGATGTTAAAAACGGTGAGGCACAGATTTTGTGTACGGTATCAGGTGGCACGCCCAAGCTTTATTCATGTACCGTTCAAAAGCGTGTGAGCTTTCTTAATTCAGCAACACAGAATATGGTGATTACAGTAACAGATAAGGAGCTTATTGATATTACCGGTGGAATTATTCAAGGTATGTCGGGCAGTCCTATCTTACAAGACGGCAAGCTTATAGGTGCCGTAACTCATGTTTTTGTTGACGACCCGACAAAGGGATATGCAGTGTACGCGGAAAATATGCTTGAAACAGCGCAGAAGCTATCAGGCGGTAAAACTGAAAAATCAGCGCTTAAAAAAGCGTCATAAAACAAAAAGCCCAATTTTGGGCTTTTTGTTTTTATAGTTTATAATCAACTTGAAAACCTATTAAACCTATGATATAATTCATATAATTAAAAGGCAGGTGCAAATTATGATTTCTACAAGAGGAAGATACGCGCTGAGAATGATGGTCGATTTAGCTCAACATCAGGGTGAAGGCTTTGTATCGCTTAAGGATATTGCAAAAAGGCAGGAAATTTCAAAAAAATATCTTGAACAAATTATACCTGTTCTTAACCGTGCAGCACTCCTTGAAACATCGAGAGGATTTGCAGGCGGTTACCGTCTTGTAAAGGCACCGCATCAATATACGGTGGCGGAAATACTGTTTGCTACAGAAGGGAATTTGGCGCCTGTATCGTGCCTTTCAGGCACAGAAAACAATTGCCCGAGACAAAATGAATGTGCTACTTTATTTGTCTGGCAAGGTTTGCAAAAGGTTGAAATTGATTATCTTAACAGTATTACCCTGCAGGATATTTTAGACAAACAAGAAGAAAAATTGGGTAATAATTATAGTATTTAATAACAATTCTTACAAAACCTATTGACATAGTAGGAATTATTTGTTATACTGCACTCATAATATTTGAAAGGGGTGCAGAACCTATGAATTATAAATTTGAAACTGTGCAAATTCACGCAGGTCAGGAGACACCGGACCCTGCAACAGATGCGAGAGCTGTGCCGATATATGCTACTACATCTTATGTATTTAAGGATAGCACGCAGGCGGCAGGCAGGTTTGGTCTTTCAGAGGGCGGAAATATCTATACACGGCTTATGAATCCCACCTCCGATGTCTTTGAGAAGCGTATGGCGGCGCTTGAAGGCGGAGTTGCAGCGTTAGCCGTTGCAAGTGGCTCGGCGGCAATTACATACGCTATTCAGAATATTGCTACAGCCGGTGACCATATAGTATCTTCAGTAAATGTTTACGGCGGAACGCATAACCTACTTGCAAACACACTGCGCGAGCAGGGAATAAACACAACATTTGTTGACCCGTCTGACCCTGAAAACTTTGAGAGGGCTATTAAACCTAATACAAAGCTATTGTATGCCGAAACGCTTGGAAATCCAAATTCTAATGTTATCGATTTGAAAACTATTTCGGAAATTGCCCATAAGTATGGGATACCATTTATTGTAGATAATACCTTTGCAACACCGTTTTTACTTCGTCCTATTGAGTACGGAGCAGATATTGTAGTACATTCTGCTACAAAGTTTATAGGCGGTCATGGAACAGTAATGGGTGGTGTTATTATTGATTCCGGTAAATTTGACTGGGCTCAAAACGATAAATTCCCGGGTCTTTCAACGCCGAATCCGTCCTACCACGGAGTGATATTTACAGAAGCTGTAGGTAATCTTGCTTACATAATCAAGATTAGAACAACTCTACTAAGGGACCAAGGTGCTACAATTTCACCCTTTAACTCCTTTGCACTTCTGCAAGGACTTGAAACACTCTCTCTAAGGGTAGAGCGTCATACTGAGAATGCGCTTAAGGTGGTAGAATACCTTAAAAATCATCCTAAAGTTGCAAAGGTTAATCATCCGTCACTTGCTACCGGCAGGGAAAAGGAACTGTATGACGAATATTTTCCTAATGGTGCCGCCTCAATATTTACTTTTGAAGTTAATGGAACAGAGGATGATGCAAAGAAGTTTGCTGAAAGCCTAAAGCTGTTTTCACTGCTTGCAAATGTTGCCGATGTTAAATCTCTGGTTATTCACCCGGCTTCTACAACACATAGTCAGCTTAGTAATGATGAACTTATTTCTTCCGGTATAACGCCTACAACTGTTCGTCTTTCTATAGGTACTGAACATATAGATGATATTATTGAAGACCTTGAAGAGGGCTTTCAAGCAATAAACTGATTTGAAAGGAACAATTATTATGTCAAATATTTATACTTCTGCCGATAAGCTTATTGGAAAAACTCCGTTACTTGAACTCACCCATATCGAAAAAATATATAATCTCAAAGCAAGGGTAGTAGCAAAGCTTGAATACTTTAATCCTGCCGGCTCTGTCAAAGACAGAATTGCAAAAGCAATGATTGATGAAGCCGAAGCTTCAGGTAAACTTAAAGTGGGCGCCGTAATTATTGAACCTACTTCCGGCAATACCGGCATAGGTCTTGCTTCAGTTGCCGCGGCGAGGGGATATAGAATTATACTTACAATGCCGGAGACAATGTCTGTTGAGCGCCGACAACTAATTAAAGCATACGGCGCCGAGATTGTTCTTACTGATGGTGCAAAGGGAATGAAGGGTGCGATTGAAAAGGCGAACGAACTCGCGCAAGAAATTCCAAATAGCTTTATTCCCGGGCAGTTTATAAATCCTGCAAATCCAACGGCGCACAGAGAACATACCGGTCCTGAAATATGGGAAGATACGGACGGTAAGGTTGATATATTTGTCGCAGGCGTGGGAACCGGCGGCACTATTACCGGCACGGGTGAATATCTGAAATCTAAAAATCCTAATGTCAAGGTTGTTGCCGTTGAGCCTGCAACTTCTGCGGTGCTTTCTACCGGAGTCGCAGGTCCGCATAAAATCCAGGGAATAGGTGCCGGTTTTGTGCCGGATGTGCTTAATACGGATGTATATGATGAGATTGTCGCGGTCTCTAATGAGGATGCATTTTCGGTGTCAAAGGCTATCGGTAAAAGCGAAGGCATTCTTGTGGGAATTTCCTCGGGTGCGGCAGCATTTGCGGCGATAGAGCTTGCAAAGCGTCCGGAAAACGAAGGCAAAACCATTGTTGTTCTGCTTCCAGATACCGGTGACAGATATCTTTCTACACCTTTATTTTCAGACTGATGGAGCATATTATGGCGAACAAAAACAATAAATTATTGAGAATTATCGTTACTGCGATTATGATAGCAATTACATGCGTAGTAACGATAATGATAAGAATACCTACACCGACGAAAGGATATATAAATTTCGGAGACGGTATTGTACTATTCGAAGGTTGGCTGTTGGGTCCTATATGGGGTACTGTGGCCGGAGGTATCGGTTCGGCTTTAGCTGATTTCTTTTCGGGTTATCCTATCTATATTCCCGTGACATTTATTATCAAGGCAATTATGGCACTGATTATTTCGTTTACACCAAAAGTCTTTGTGCATCATCCTCGCGTAGGATTGATTATCTGCTCATTAATTGCGGAATTTTTAATGGTGTCAGGCTACTATTTCTATGAGGCTGTTATAATCGGCGAGGGCTTTGTTCCGGCACTTTCAGGCGTTCTTAGCAATATTATGCAGGGAATAGCAGGAATACTCAGCTCATATTTTCTTGTTGAAGTTTTAATTAGAACCGGTATTATTAAATATATAGATTTGAAAGGGTAATGGATAATGAATGAGCTATATGAGCAGGCAAAGCAGGCGACAGAAGAACTTATATCGATTGCAAAACTTAAGAAGGGTGATATTATCGTAGTAGGTTGCTCTTCGAGCGAAATTACTGGCTCAAAAATCGGAACGGATTCAAAGCCGGATACTGCAAAAGAAGTGTTTTTCGGGATATATGATGTGTTAAAAGCAAAAGGAATTTATCTTGCGGCACAATGTTGTGAACATTTGAATCGTTCACTTGTAGTTGAGAACGATTATGCGAAAACTCACAATCTTGAAATTGTAAATGCGATACCCCAACCTAAAGCCGGTGGTTCTTTTGGCACGGTGGCTTATAGTGCTTTTGAACATCCCGTGCTTGTTGAAACACTCTCTGCGGACGCCGGTCTCGATATAGGAGGAACGCTTATAGGAATGCATCTTAAAAGGGTAGCCGTTCCTGTAAGACTACAATTAAATCACATCGGCGACGCAATTATTATTGCCGCGAGAACCCGACCGAAATATGTTGGCGGTCAAAGGGCAGTTTATGATGAAAATCTTGAATAAACTTACTGCCTTTTCACATTGTTACATATAACTTCAAAAAACGACCTTCAAATTTTGAAGGTCGTTTTTTCATTCATCAAGATTACATATATCAGAAAGGGTTTCTCTTCTTACAACTATACGGCTTTTACCACCTTTGAGCATAACTATGGGTGGCCGTGGGATACGGTTGTAATTAGATGCCATAGAATAGTTGTATGCACCGGTCGTAAGGCAGGCAATGGTATCGCCGCGGCATACAGTTGAGGGCATAGGTACATTCTCTTGAATAATATCTCCGCTTTCGCAACACCTACCCACAATACTTGCTTTAATATTGCAGGTCTCGTCAATTTTGTTCGCCGTAACAAGTGTGTAATTTGATTTATACATTGCATATCTGACATTATCCGTCATACCGCCGTCAACCGAAACATAATTTACAAATTCAGGTATTCTTTTAACAGTACCTACGGTATACACTGTCATACCGGCATCCGCAACTATACTTCGTCCCGGTTCAAATATTATTGTAGGCAATTTAACTCCGACGGTTTTGCATAATTCTTTTATAGTCTCACCGATACTGATTATGGTTGATTTTATATCAATAACAGGGTCGGTCGGCAGGTATCTTACTCCAAATCCACCGCCCATATCAAGTATATTTGTTTCGTAGCCGACAGTATTTTTTATATCGGCAATAAAATCTATCATAATTTTTGCCGCACGCAGAAATACCTCTGTGCTGAATATTTGGGAGCCTATATGGCAGTGATAACCCGAGAGCTTTATATTTTTTTGATTAAGAGCTGTTTTTGTTATTTGTTCAGCCTGACCGGTTTTTATGGCAGAGCCGAATTTTGAATCAACTTTACCGGTGGCTACCGCCGCAAATGTATGCGAATCAATGCCCGGTGTTATACGAAGTAAAATCTTCTGAGTTATGTTCCGTTTTTTTGCCTCTTTTTGTATAGCAAAAAGCTCTTCTTCATTATCAACAACAAAATAGCCCACATCATTATCCATAGCATATTTAATATCGTCGTCAGTTTTGTTATTGGAATGAAAAAGGGAATTTCTGAGGGGAAAACCTGCTTGACTTGCAGTATATATTTCACCGCAGGACACAACATCAACATACATTCCTTCGCTTTTCATAATGCGATATATTTCTTTGAATGAAGCAGCCTTCGAAGCGTACGCAATATATGCATTATCGCCAAAACAAGTATGTATAGCATCTTTGAATGTGTGGCAACGCTGTCTTATTCTTTCCTCGTCCATAAGATATAGAGGAGTGCCGTATTTTGCCGTAAGATTTATAACATCCTGGCTCGCAAAGCATAAATGACCCGATTCGTTCGAGGTAACATTTTCGCAAATAAAAGTTCTTTCCATTAGAGTAGTTTTTTCCTTAAATTCTCGGCAGTATCCAGCGCTAAATCTGCCGGAGCTACATCAAATAGCGTTATACATCCGGTTTCACCACGGTTTTTCTTTCTATACACAGCTCTCGCTGCAGCAATTAAAACTCCGGCTGTAAACTCCGGATTTGAATCAAGAGTCAGTCGATATTCTATAGTGTGTGAGTGTGAATTGTTTTCTCCCGTTTTGCCACTTCTTATAACAAAGCCGCCGTGAGGTAATTCTGAATGGTTTTTTGCCATTTCTTCAGCTGATATGAAGTGCACAACAGTATCATAATTCGCAAAATAATCGGGCATATTTTTGATTTGTGCTTCAATACTTTGAAGGTCGGCACCGTCGCGCGCTACAACAAAGCATTCCCTTAAGTGCTTATCTCTTGTTTTAAGCTCAGGATTTTCACCTGAGCGAACTGAATTGAGCGCGCTTTCTTTTGGTATTGTATACTGTCTTGCATCAAGTACGCCTTCAATTCGTCTTACCGCGTCTGAATGACCTTGACTCACGCCTTTTCCCCAAAATGTATATGTTTTGCCATAGGGGAGTATAGACTCGGCATATATACGGTTTAGTGAAAACATACCGGGGTCCCAACCGGCGGAAATTAAAGCCAAAGTATTGTTTTCTCTTGCTGATTTATCTACATTATTGAAATGCTCTGGTATTTTAGGGTGGGTATCAAAACTGTCTACAACCGAAAAATCTTTAGCAAGCATAGGAGTGATTTTAGGTAAATCCGTAGCTGAGCCGCCGCAAATAATCATAACATCTATTACATCTTTATATTTTAATACATCTTCTGCACTGTAAACCTTCGCACCGAGTGCGGTTTTTACGCTTTCCGGGTTACGCCTTGTAAAAACACCGGTAACTTCAATGTCGGGATTTTGTTGCGCACAGTATTCAACGCCTTTGCCTAAATTTCCGTATCCGTAAATTCCGATTTTCATAGTACATTCTCCTTTATGTCAATATTACATTTTTTCATTTCGTCTAAAAGCTTAACTTCGTGTACTTTTTCAATAGTCGTTAGCGGAAGTCGTAGCGAGTTTTTACCGTAACCCATCGCCGCCATAGCAGCTTTTACCGGAATGGGGTTTACCTCGGAAAACAGTGCTGATATAAGCGGTAAAAATTTTAGCTGCATATCTGCCGCTTCCTTGTAATTTCCAGCCATACACAACTTGCAAATTTTAGATGTTTCGCTCGGCAATATATTTGATAATACTGAAATAACACCGCTGCCTCCTAAAGACATTATAGGAACTATCTGGTCGTCATTACCGGAATAAACAGAGAAATCTTCTCCTGTTAGTCTTTTAGTTTCGACAATTTGTGATATATTTCCCGAAGCCTCCTTAATTCCTACTATTTTTGGATGCTTTGAAAGCTCCGCGGCAGTTTCGGGTAAAATATTGCATCCTGTTCTTGAAGGTACATTATAAAGTATGCAGGGTTTAGTTGAAACATCTGCTATTTGAGAAAAAGATTTAATAAGTCCTGATTGCGTTGCTTTGTTGTAATAAGGAGTTACAATGAGCATAGCGTCGGCTCCAAGTTTGCAAGCGGCATCAGTCAACTCTTTAGCATATGCTATATCATTAGAGCCGGTACCTGCTATAACGGGAACTCTGTGTGCTGTGCGTTTTACACAAAACTCAATAACCTTGCGATGTTCTTCGTCTGTAAGTGTTGAGCCTTCGCCTGTAGTGCCAGCCGCTACAATCGCATCGATGCCTGAGTTAATCTGAAAGTCAATTAATCTGCCAAAACTTTCAAAATCAATCTCACCGTTTTCAAAAAACGGAGTAATAATTGCGGTTGCCGCCCCCTCAAATACTTTATTTTTCATAAAACCACCTCAAAATCTTTACTGTATCCCGTCTTCATAAAAATAAAAAGACGGTTACCGATAAAGTAACCATCACACAATGATAGCACTCCGCATTTCTGCGACAGTAGCCGGAATATTATTTCCGTCTACCAGAGCGTGGGTGCCACACCACCTCTTCGGCATGTATCCCTTTCGCAGTGCGGTCTCCGGCAGACCGTTTATGCACAGCTACTATTGATAACATGCGCCTCTATCGTTATGGATATTCTAACACTATGTATTTGAGTTGTCAAGAGCAAATACAACTGTTGAATATAATACTTAACTGTGTTATAATATAATTGTCAAAAATATTGCCTTTTGCGTAAAATGTACTGCAGGGGGCGGTGTTTTTGTGAAATTTAGAATTAATGTTCTTAAAACCGTAATTTTCCGCTGGTTAATAGTTTTTTTAATAATTTTTTTAGCTTTTACAGTATGCCTTATACGCGCAAGACCTATTGTTATAGCTTATGCAAAGAGTCACGCAAAAGCGCAGATGATTTCTGCTTTTGACGAGGCGGTGAAATCTGCTATCGGCTCTCTTGATTATAGATACAGTGATATGGCGGTCATAACAAGGCTTGACGATAACACGGTAGGCAGTATTGAGATAGATTACCAAAAGCTAAACATTTTACGAGCAGAAATTTCACGAATGATAACCGAAAAGACAAACGCTAAAGCAGACAATGTCTTACATATCCCGATTGGAACACTGCTCGGTAGTGAATATACTACCGGTTACGGTCCTAAAATCAAATTCAAAATGCAGTTTTCTCAAATGCCGGTTTTGGATTTTGAAAGCAAATTTACTTCTGCCGGCATTAACAGCGTTTTTCATCAAATAATAATCAAAGCGAATTTATCCGGCGGTATTATTATGCTCGGCGCCGATAAAACATTTTCGGTAGAGCTTACTACGGTTGTGGCACAAACGGTAATTTCCGGTGCCGTACCGGATAATTTCACAAATGTAATTGAAACGCCTGAAAGTAATGTTGCAGACGATATTTTTAATTTTTCAAATTAGTATATAGCGGAGGTATTATGGACTTCAAGGAAGCTAAAAAGCGTATTAAGGAACTAACAAAAATAATAAGATATCACAACGATTTATATTATAATCAGGATGCTCCTGAGATTGAGGACTATGAGTATGACGCATTAAATCGCGAGCTTAAATCGCTTGAAAGAGAGTTCCCGGAGTTAATTCTACCTGATTCGCCGACACAGGTGGTCGGAGGCAGTGCAAATCTTTTGTTTTCTCCTGTACACCATACTGTAAAAATGGAAAGCCTTCAGGATGTTTTCAGCTTTGACGAGCTTAGAGAATTTGACGAAAGAATAGATAATAAGCGTACGGTTTATTCGGTTGAACCGAAAATTGACGGATTATCCGTGTCTCTTGAGTATTCGGGAGGTAAGCTTATTCGCGGTTCAACACGAGGCGACGGTGTGACCGGCGAGGATGTTACCAATAATATTTTACAGATTAAGTCAATACCTAAAGAAATAGATTTTTTGGGTGAGCTTGAAGTGCGCGGCGAGGTATATATGCCGAAAAGCTCATTTCTAAAGCTCGTTGAAAGGCAAGAGCTTATGGGTGAAAAGCCTGCAAAAAATCCTCGCAATGCCGCGGCAGGCACACTCAGACAAAAAAATTCCGCGATTGTCAAAGGTCGTGAATTATCTATTTTTATATTCAATATTCAGCAAATTTCAGGCAAAGAGTTTAATTCGCATATAAAATCGCTGGATTTTTTGGCTTCTCTCGGCTTTTCAGTGCTTCCAAGTTATAAGATGTGCGAGAATATAAATGAGGTTATAAGCGAAATTGAGCGCATTGGCGATAGTCGTGGTGACCTTGAATTTGATATTGACGGCGCTGTTGTAAAGGTCGATAATCTTTCTTATCGCACAGAGCTTGGCAGTACATCTAAATTTCCTAAGTGGGCTGTTGCTTTCAAATATCCGCCGGAGGAAAAAGAGACGGTACTGAGAAATATTGAAATAAATGTCGGAAGAACCGGGGCACTAACTCCTACCGCAGTATTTGATCCTGTTGAACTTGCAGGTACAACTGTGTGCCGTGCAGTACTTCACAACGAAGATTTTATTAACGAAAAACAGATAGGCGTTGGCGATACGATAATTGTAAGAAAAGCCGGTGAGATAATACCTGAAGTGGTTACTGTGAGCCGTCACGCGGAGAATTCCACTGTTTTCAAAATGCCGACGGTTTGTCCTTCCTGCGGTGCTAATGTTTTTCGCAAAGAGGGTGAGGCGGTTATTCATTGTACAAATGCTGAATGTCCTGCTCAGATTTTAAGGCACCTTATTCACTTTACTTCAAGAGACGCTATGGATATTGAGGGACTGGGACCTGCTATGCTCGAACAGTTGTTGGATGCAGGACTTGTAAAAACAATTATTGATATTTACAGACTTGATTTCGATGAAGTATTGCGCCTTGAAAGAGTTGGTATTAAATCAGTAGATAATTTGAGATATGCAATAGAAAAATCTAAGAATAATGATCTGTCACGCCTAATCACTGCTCTTGGTATACGCCATATAGGTGCAGGCGCTGCAAAGCTTCTTGCAGATAATTATAAGAGTATAGATGAATTAATGACGGCAAGCAGGGAAGAACTTGAAAAAATATCCGGTTTTGGCAGTGTGTTAGCAGAAAGTACCGCTGAGTTTTTCTCACTTGACGCTACTAAAGAGATGATAAATGAACTTAAAGCCTGCGGTGTTAACACGCTTTCGAATAAGGCTTCTGTTGGAGATAAATTTTCCGGTATGACATTTGTGCTGACCGGGACTCTCCAAGATTTCACACGAAATGAGGCGGGGGAGATTATTGAGTCGCTGGGGGGCAAGGTTTCATCTTCGGTTTCAAAGAAAACAACTTTTGTTTTAGCCGGTGATGAGGCAGGCAGCAAGCTTGATAAAGCAAATGCACTCGGTGTTAGCATTATTGACGAGCAAGAATTTAAGAAAATGATTGAAATATAGCTTAAGGCTTGTGCAAAATTGTTGACAAAATTCAAACTTAGTGTTAAACTGGTTAGCGGAGACTAACTCAAAAGCAGGGGCGCAAGCCCTATCTTTTGAAAAATACAGTTAGCATATGCTAACGAGAGGAAGATATTATGTCAATCGTACAATTTGAAAATGTGTCAAGAATTTACAAAAGCGGAGAGCACGAGCTTCGCGCTCTAAATGGTGTTAGTTTCACCTTAGACGAGGGTAAATTTGTTGTAATTCTCGGACCTTCAGGTGCCGGGAAGAGCACGCTACTTAATCTGCTCGGAGGACTTGACAGTCCAAGTGAGGGTACTATCACGGTTTCGGGTATGGATATATCTAAGCTTTCTGACAACGAGCTTGCAGATTATCGTGCTTCGACAGTTGGTTTTGTTTTCCAGTTCTATAATCTCATACCGACACTTACCGTTTATGAGAATGTAAAGCTTGTTTCTGAAATATCAAAAAACGCACTTGATGCAAAAGATATGATTTCAAAGGTAGGACTTCTTGACCATCTCAGCAGTTTTCCGTCGGAACTTTCGGGCGGTGAGCAACAGCGCATATCTATAGCCAGAGCGCTATGCAAAAATCCAAAAATACTGCTTTGTGATGAGCCTACAGGCGCACTTGATTCTGAGACCGGTGTTATGATACTAAAGATACTTATGGATATGTCAAAAAATTACGGTAAGACTATTGTGATTGTAACACATAATCAAAATATTGCGAAAATGGCTGATGTTGTCATCCGCGTTAAAAACGGCAAAATAAAGTCTATTGACAATCAAGAAAACCCACTTTCTGCTGACGAGGTGGAATGGTGATGTTAATAAGAAAGTTATTTCGTACCGCGTGGAGTTATAAAGCGCAGTTTATCTCTATGGTCATTATGATGACATTAGGAATAGGTGTGTTCCTTGGCTTTAATATGGAATGGAAAACAATTGAATATGATACCTCACGGTTTTTTAATGACACTAAATATGCTGATTATCGTCTGTATTCCGAAACCGGATTTACAAAAGATGAGCTTGAAAAAATTGCTTCGATTGAAGGCGTTAATGATGCAACAAGATATCTGTCTGTTAATCTTGATATTAAAGGTAGCAGTAAAAAATCAATGGCTCTTGATGTATCAGAAAACTTTACGGTCTCAACATTTACATTGATTAGCGGGAAAGAATATGACGAAAATATCGACGGCATTTGGCTATCTGATAAATTTGCAGATGCTAACAATATTTTAATCGGCGATACGCTTACACTTGAATTCCAGGGCACTGAAATTAAAAGTGAAGTTGTTGGGCTTATAAAATCCGGTGAACATATGATATGTGTTGCTGACAATAACCAACTTATGCCCGATTTCAGTTCATATGGTTATGCATATATTTCGCCTTATAAGCTTAAAACTGTATTAAGTAAAAAAATAATAAATAATATAGCAGAAGAACTTGAAAAAGCAGGAATTCCGTCGGAAACTGCAAAAAAGCAAGCTGAAATGTCTTTAACAGACGAAATGCTATCTAAAGCGACAGATAAAGCATTTTCTCAAATTAACCTGCGTTCTGATATAAAAAAAGCTGAACTCGAAGATGAAGTCAGTAAAAAGCTCGGAAGAACGCTTGTGGGTGTTATCGGTTGTATGATTTTGCTCGTCGGCGGACTGGAAATGCGCGATACAATGGCAGGATTTCTTGACCTTCTTGATAATGGAGTATCTCACTATACCACAAAGGTGAATTTAGTTGAAAATACTGATTTACAAATGGCAAATTCAATTATTACAGACCTCAATGCAGACTGGGAGAGCTATTCAGGTATCAGTATTGACGGATATACCGCAACGCTCGACATAGTTAATAATAAAAAAGAATTGTTTAGTGTTATAAATGAAGATAATAAACCTATAAAAATGAAAGATGACGGTGTTTATCTCTGCCTTAGACTTGCTGACAAAGGAAAAATCGGCGAATATATTGAGTTTTCTCCATATGGCAGTGAAGAAACGTATCGCGTAAAAGTTATCGGTTATAATCGCTCAATTATGACAGAGAGCGTTACTATGACTGATAAATTAGCAGAAAAGCTTGGAATAAAATACAGTGTATCAACGCTCTATACCAAAAAAGCTTCAACTGAAATCTCTTCTTCGGACTTGATTTCCGGAAAACAAGATAAGCAGCAATTAATGGATAGCTTCGGCAGTTTCGTTCAAATTATGGATAGTATGGTAATTATTTTAGTTGTTGCCGCCGTTATTCTAGGAATAGTGGTGCTCTATAATCTTGGAATTATGAGTTATGTTGAGCGTTCAAGGGAACTTGCAACACTTAAAGTGTTGGGCTTTAGAAGTAAAAAGATTGGTCGCTTGCTAATTTCTCAAAATATATGGATTACAGTTATCGGCATAATTGTCGGTCTTCCTGCGGGGCTGGCTACATTGAAGTGGTTGCTTTTATCACTTGCTTCAGAGTATGAGTTAAAACTAATGCTTGGAGTGCTTACATACTCTGTTTCTATTCTGCTTACATTCGGTGTATCACTAATTGTAGGATGGATGGTAGCACGGAAAAACAAAAAGATTGATATGGTTGAAGCACTCAAAAATGCGGAATAGGAGAAATATATGGAAAAGATTACTGTTAAAATCGACGGAATGATGTGCGGAATGTGTGAAGCACATATCTGCGATGCAATAAGAAATGCTTTTAATAACGCAAAAAAGGTTACTGCTTCGAGGAAAAAAGGCGAAGCATATTTCCTTACAGAAGACATAATAGATGAAAATAGGCTAAAAAAAGTAATTACCGATACCGGGTATACTTGTATATCTATTTCATCTGAGCAATACAAAAAGCACGGACTGTTCAAATAACTCCCTAAAAAAGATAGGCGCCAGGATTTATATCCTGGTGCCTATCTTTACATATTTTTAATATCATCTTCGCTTAGCATCTTGATATTGTTTTCAGAAAGAATTTTTTCAGCTTTTTCATTATGTTTTGCCCGTAGCACTAAATAAGCGCCGTCAGAGCTACCGGGAGTTACAAAAGCGTACATATACTCTACATTGACACCGCCTGCGGTAAGCAAACTGAGAACTCGCGAGAGCGCGCCCGGTTTATCTTCAAGCTCAACGCCGATAACATGATTTGCGCGCACAATTACATTATTATCTTTAAGAGTGTTAATTGCCAAATCCATATCATTAACTATGATACGCAAAATACCGAAATCTTGTGTATCAGCAATTGACACCGCGCGCATATTAACGCCACTGTTTGATAACAGGGAAATAATCTGTGAGAGAGCACCTTGCTTATTTTCGACAAAAACGGATAATTGTTTGATAAACATAGCTTTACTCCTTAAATAAGATTTCTGCGGTCAACAACACGCTTTGCTTTTCCTTCTGAGCGTGCGATACTGCCTGCGGCAACAAATGTGGCTTTCGCTGCAATACCGAGGGTGGATTTCAGCTTATCACTAAGCTCACGCTCGAGGCGTGAAATATCAGCAATGGTATCGGAAAAAATCCCCTCAGTTATTTCAACTTGGACTTCAAGTGTGTCAAGAACGCCTTTTCTGTCAACTATAAGCTGATAGTTTGGTGAAAGATTCATTTGTAAAAGCACGCTCTCAATTTGTGAGGGGAAAACATTAACTCCGCGAATTATTAGCATATCGTCAATTCTTCCCATTGGTTTTGACATACGCACAAAAGTTCTGCCGCAAGCGCATTTTTCGTGGGTAATGGTGCCGATATCCTTTGTGCGGAAGCGAATAAGCGGAAAGGCTTCTTTTGTAAGACAAGTAAAAACTATTTCACCCTTTTCACCGTCCGGCACAGGCTTGTGAGTTTCCGGATCAAGTATTTCTATTATAAAATGATCCTCATTAACATGCATACCGTTTTGCTCACTGCATTCATATGCAACGCCGGGTCCCATTATCTCAGTAAGACCGTAAATATCATAAGCCTTGATATTTAAGCCTTTTTCAATCTCACGGCGCATTTCCTCAGTCCAGGGCTCAGCTCCGAAAATTCCGGCACGGAGTGGAAGCTTAGAAGTATCAATTCCTGCCTTTGCGGCAGACTCGGCAAGATACATAGCATAAGAAGGAGTACAAGCAATAGCATTTGACTCAAAATCCTGCAGTATTGTAAGCTGTCTTGCGGTATTTCCCGAAGATACGGGTATAGATGTGCATCCAAGTCTTCTTGCACCTTCGGCAATACCGAGGCCCCCGGTGAACAGTCCGTAACCGTAAGCAACATGCACTTTATCACTTTTTGTAATACCTGCTGCAGAAAGTTGGCGCGCGACAATATCACCCCAGTTGTCAAGGTCGTTTTGAGTGTACCCTACAACAATTTGTTTGCCGGTAGTACCGGATGATGCGTGAAGCCGTATTACTTCCTCCATAGGTACTGCAAACATACCAAATGGATATGTATCACGCAAATCTTGTTTAGATGTAAATGGGAGCTTATATAAATCTTCTATCCCTTTTATATCTTCCGGTTTTACGCCAGTCTCATCCATTCTCGCTCTGTAAATAGGCACATTATCGTAAACGCGCTTTACGGCAGTTACAAGCCTCTCGCTTTGAATTTTATTAATTTTATTCCTTGAGGCTTGTTCGATTTCGGGTTGGTAGCAGTTTTTCATAATATCTCCTTTAGCCTACTCGCCTCTGCCGAGTAAAAACGCTTTTTTATTCATTTCAACAAATTTGGGCGCAACAGTTTCCTCAATCGCCTTAAGCCATAAATCCTTTTCAAATGGGAAATATGTGGAAAGCTTGCCAATAAGAACAATATTCACCGCTTTAACACTTCCGGCTTTCTTTGCTAAAGACAACGCATCGACAGTATCGATTTTTACACCTTTATCCTTTAGTTCGTCTAAAACATTTTCAGGATATACGGCGCTACCCGTTATAACCGGCATCGGGTCAATTTGCTGAGTGTTAACAATAATTTGACCACCGATTTTAAGCATTGGCGCGTGCCGTGCCGCCTCAAGCTTTTCAAAGGATATAATATAGTCCGCCTCACCTTCGGAAACAAGAGGAGAATAAACCTTATCTCCATATCTGACATAGGTAACAACAGAACCGCCGCGTTGGCTCATACCGTGTACTTCTGATACTTTAACATCATAGCCTTCACTTACAAGCAGGTGACCGAGTAATTTACTGGCAAGCAAACTGCCTTGACCGCCTACGCCAACTATCATTATATTAACGGTTTTCATATATTACCACCTTCTTTAATTGCATCAAATCTGCACATTTGCTCACAAACTCCGCATCCTACGCACTGTGTAGCATCGATAACTGCTTTTGAGTCTTTGAAAGATAGGGCAGGGCAGCCGAGTCTCATACAATTCTTGCACGAGCGACATTTATCACTGTCAACAGTGAGTGACGGTTTTGCTTTGACATATTTAAGCAACATACACGGTCTGCGTGAGATTATAACAGACGGCTCACTGACTGCCAGCTCTTCCTTAACGGCGTTTTCACATTCCTCAAGGTTGTACGGGTCTACAACTCGCACTCTATTTATACCAAGCGAATGGCAAAGCTCTTCGAGATTAACCTTAGCGGCAGGGTCGCCTTTTATATTGTAACCGGTCGTCGGGTTTTGCTGATGACCGGTCATACCGGTTATAGAGTTATCAAGAATAATTACAACTGAATTTGAAGCGTTATATGCTATATTTACAAGACCTGTCATACCTGAGTGCATAAAGGTCGAGTCACCGATAACGCAGACAGTCTTATTCTCACTATCAGTTCCTCTCGCTTTATTAAACCCGTGAATGCCGGATACAGAAGCACCCATACAAAGTGTTGAATCAAGAGCATTAAGTGGGGGAGTAGCACCCAAAGTATAACAGCCGATGTCGCCAAGTACTGTGAGATTTAGTTTACTAAGAACAAAATAAATACCCCTGTGCGGGCAACCCGGGCACATAACCGGCGGTCTGTTCGGTATTGCGGTATCGGCGCTTATGCTATCTTCAACTTTTTCAATAAGGACTTTCTTAATATCTTTCTGAGAAAACTCACCAATATTAGAAAACAAGCTCTTTCCCTCAGGATTTAAGCCTAAACTTCTTAGGTGTGTTTCGATTATCGGGTCAAGCTCTTCGACAACAATTAGTCTTTTTACCTTACTTGCAAAATCTATTAGAGATTTAACAGGCATAGGATTGATAAGACCTAACTTATATATCGAAACACTATCTCCGAACACTTCTTTTACATATTGGTAGCAGGTCCCTGAAGTAACGATACCTATATCATTATTTTCGGCAAAATACACCTTGTTGTATTCGCAGTTTTCCGCAAATTCGGTAAGAGCTTTTGTTCTGAGTTCTACAATAGGATGCTTTTTCTTTGCATAGCCGGGCATCATAATATATTTTTCAGGCTGCTTTTCATAGGGAATTAAATCGCGTTCTTGACGCTCACCGATTTCAACAATGCTTTGGCAGTGTGCAATTCGCGTGCACATTCTAAGCATTACCGGAGTATCAAATTTTTCCGATAAATCAAATGCTTTTTTAGCAAAATTATATGCTTCAGCAGAATCCGCCGGCTCAAGCATCGGCACCTTAGCGGCTATTGCATAATGCCGCGAATCCTGTTCGTTTTGAGAAGAATGCATGGCAGGGTCATCTGCAACGCAAATAACCATACCGCCGCGAACACCGGTATATGACAATGTAAATAGCGGGTCCGCCGCGACATTAAGACCCACATGCTTCATAGCACAAGCACTGCGAGCACCGCCGAGTGAAGCGCCAAAAGCAACTTCAGTTGCAACTTTTTCGTTCGGCGCCCATTCACAGTATATCTCATCATATTTTGCGGCAAATTCAGTAATTTCGGTAGACGGTGTGCCTGGATAACTTGAAACAACCTTGACACCGGCTTCATAAAGACCGCGGGCAATAGCCGCATTGCCTATAAGTAATTCTTTCATAGTAACTTGTCCTTTCAGGGTTAAGCTTTATTTTGAGCGTCAACAAGATTTGACGCGCCGTACATTTTTCTTAGTTTCGGTTTTTCTATCTTTCCGGTAGCATTACGCGGAACGCTTGCAAGTATGTATTTCTTCGGTCGCTTGTATCGTGGCAACTGATGGCAGAAAGCTTCTAAATCACTCTCACTGCAAATATGTCCTTCTTTAATCTCAATTATTGCCGCTGCAATTTCGCCGAGTCGGTTATCAGGCAAACCGATAACTGCTACATCTTTAACATCCGGATGTGAAGAAATAAAATCTTCTATTTGTACGGGGTAGATATTCTCGCCACCCGATATGATAACATCTTTTTTCCTGTCTACAAGGTAGATAAAACCGTCGGGGTCCTGCATCGCCATATCACCGGTATAAAGCCAGCCGTCTTTAAGAGTTTGAGCTGTTGCCTTTGCGTCGTTATAATATTCAACCATAACGCCGTCACCCTTAACGCACAACTCGCCTACATCGCCATTTCTTACTTCATTACCATTTTCATCTACGATTTTTACTTCCCAACCGTAACCTGCAATACCGATTGCGCCAACCTTATGGGTGTTTTCAACGCCTAAATGCACACAACCAGGGCCAATGGACTCAGACAGACCGTAATTAGTATCATACTGCATATTAGGAAAATATTTAAGCCAACGCTTTACAAGGCTTTGTGGCACCGGTTGTGCGCCTATGTGCATAAGCCTTAACTTATCTAACTTGTAGTCGCTAAGGCTAATCTCGCCGTTATCAAGAGCCAACAAAATATCCTGTGCCCACGGTACTAAAAGCCAAAGTATGGTGCATTGCTCCTTTGAGGCCGTTTCCAGTATGTACTGAGGTTTTGTGCCTTTAAGAAGTACAGCCTTACCGCCGGAGATAAGGGAACCAAACCAGTGCATTTTAGCGCCTGTATGGTATAGTGGCGGAATACACAAAAACACATCATTTACGGTTTGACCGTGGTGATTTTGTTCAACCTTGCAGGAATGCATAAGCGCTTTGTGACGGTGGAGAATTGCTTTCGGAAAACCCGTGGTACCCGATGAAAAATATATTGCTGCAAAATCATCGTCAGTAATCTCAATATTGGGAGATTTTGATGACATATCAGCGGTCATATCCTTATAATCCTCAGCAAATGAAGGAGTTTCACCGTCACCGACAAATATCATATGACATTTATTACCGATAGATTCATATATTTCTTCAAGCCGCCCGATAAATTCGGGACCAAATACAAGGACATTTACTTCGGAAAGACGCGCACAATATTCGATTTCACTTGCTGTAAATCTGAAATTGAAAGGTACTGCCAATGCGCCGGTTTTTAATATTCCGAAGTAAATAGGCAACCATTCGATACAGTTCATTAAAAGTATTCCGACCTTGTCGCCTTTTTTAATTCCGCGCTTTATAAGCAGATTAGCAAACCGGTTAGCTTTTTCATTAAAAACTTCCCAAGTGATTTCACGGCGAAAATACGGCGAATTTGTAGGCTGTATCAAATCATATTCCTTATATGATAGCTTCCGCGTTTCCTTCATTTCAGGATTGATTTCCACAAGACACACCATATCAGGTGATTTTTGCGCGTTTTTTTCCAAAAGCTGTGTAATTGGCATTTTATTACTCCTCTTCAAGTTTCAGTGCGTCAGTCGCCTTAACGGTAACCGTCTTTTTATAGCAAGAAAAAATCTCATCAATTCTTCCAACAGACTGTTTTTTAGTAAACATACTGATTATCGGCACTAATATTAAACTTAAAATCATAGCAAACGCGCCGGAATGTATTGAGGTCTTGAAAACTAAGTTGTCAAGAAAATCAACGCCGAAGCTAAATCCTGCAAGACTCTTAATAAGTTGTATAAGACTCATAAATACACCCACAACAAAACTTACATAAACTGCCGCGCGTGTAGTGATTTTAAGGTATAGTCCCCAAAGGAAAGGACCTATGAATGCGCCGGCAAGAGCACCCCAGGAAACACCCATTAGATTTGCAATAAATGTAACTGATGAGCCGCTTTGTGCATTTACCTGATATATTGCTATTAGTGCTGAAAGGGCAACAAAGCATACTATAAGCAGTCGCATTAAAAGCATTTTTCCGTGCTCACTAATAGGCTTTTTGCGAAGAGGCGCTATCAAATCAAGGGTTACGGTAGAGCCTGAGGTCAATACCAATGATGATAGTGTTGACATTGATGCTGACAGTACCAAAACCAGAACAATGCCAATTAACACCGGACCTAAATTTTCAAGCATACTCGGAACTAATCTGTCAAATGATACAACTGCACCGTTTATCATCGGTTTGCCGGTCTCAGGGTCAGCTTGAGCAAATAAGCGAGAAAATCCGCCAAGAAAATAGCATCCGCCTGCAACAACAACTGCAAATACTGATGAAATAACGGTTCCTTTCTTTATAGACTCCTCATCTTTAATCGCGTAGAATTTTCCGACCATTTGCGGAAGACCCCAGGTACCGAGCGAAGTCAGGATTACAACAAAAGTTAAAAACAGAAAATCAGGGCCAAAGAAAGATGTGTATCGCCAACCTGAATTTATTGCTAATTTTTCAACCGATTTTGAAAATCCGCCGTTTTGATTAAGAACTGCGTTAATTACAGCAATGATACCGCCAAGCATAAAAATGCCTTGTATAAAATCATTCATTGCTGTAGCCATATATCCGCCGAGCAGAACATATACACATGTGAGAAGTGACATAATAATTATGCAAACCGTGTAATTCACACCAGGAAAAGCCATGCTGAAAAGACGAGATAAACCGTTATAAAGCGATGCTGTATAAGGAATAAGAAAAATAAATACTATCATAGCGGACCAAAGCTTTAAGCTTCTTGAATCATATCGCGCTTCAAAAAACTCAGGCATTGTTTTACTGTTTAGATGATTTGTCATTATCCTTGTTCGTCTGCCGAGAATTACCCACGGAAGAAGCGAGCCGATAAAGGCGTTTCCAAGGCCTATCCATGTTGAGGAAATACCGAAATTCCAGCCAAATTGACCGGCGTATCCTACAAATATGACCGCGGAAAAATATGAAGTACCAAAAGCAAACGCCGTAAGCCACGGTCCGGCACCACGAGAGCCCAAAACAAATCCCTCAACGCTTGCGGCTTTCTTGCGATAATAGAAACCGACAGATATCATAAGCGCAAAAAATATAATCAAAAATAAAATTTGAATTATCATCTTGTTATTTTCCTTTCATGGTTTTATAATATTAAGAAAATGATAGGGGAGGGGATATTGTGATAATAGATGCACATACACACATTTTCCCGGAAAAAATTGCTCAAAAAAGTATACAAACGCTTGAACAACTCGGAGGAGAAACGGCGGTAATTGGCGGAACAGTTCAAGACCTTATTTGTTCGATGAAAAAAAGCGGTGTCGATAAGTCGATAGTCTTGCCGGTGCTTACAAAGCCTGAGCAATTTTCAAAAATAAATCAATTTGCAGTGGGAATAAATAAATTACCGGAAATCATATCTTTTGCCGGAATTCACCCACATTGTGAAAATATTAACAAGCTACTTGATATAATTGCAGAAATGGGATTTAAGGGAGTAAAACTGCATCCTGATTACCAAAATACAGATATAACAGACGAAAGATACATAGAAATACTGTACGGCTGCAAGAAACGCGGATTAATAGCCACAATCCACGCAGGCTTGGACCCGGCAAGCCCAAACCATATACATTGTACGCCTCAAATGTCTTATGATGTTGTAAATGAGCTTACACCTAAAGGCTCAAAACCGTTTATAGTGCTCGCACATTTAGGAGGAGCTGATTGCCTTAACGATGTTGAACGCCTTCTCGTTGGATTACCGGTTTTCTTTGATACATCCTTTGTGCTGGAAAAAACTGAGCCAGCGAGAATGAGAGAGATTATACGCTCGCATGGATATAAAAATATACTGTTCGCAACCGATAGCCCTTGGAGAGATGCAAAACAGTATATAGAAATAATCAAATCGCTGTCGCTAAATGATATAGAACTTAATGCAATACTGGGTAACAATTGCGCTGAACTGTTATGTATATAATTATATAATATATATTAATAGCACCTAAGTGACGAATTGTCAATAAAAAACAGACTTTTTTCGAGCTTTTTCACATCACTTTAATTAACCCCTCCTCTTAATTATACAAAATATTCATTTTGTATAATTCACTATCCCTCATTTAAGGCGCAAGCCTGCGCCCTGCCGTCCGTGAATTATCAGCGCTTAGTATAAATTCTTTAAATTATTAAGACCGACCTATTTATTATAGGACGGTCTTATTTTGCAAGCGGATGAAATTTTGAATAAGATTGTAAATATTTACTTTTGACAAGTTGAGCATAAACCTGCGTTGAAGAAATATCAAGATGCCCTAACATTTCTTTTATGTCTCCAAGCTGTGCACCGTTTTCCAATAAATGTGCAGCAAACGAATGCCTTACTGTTTGCGGTGTTATGTCCTTTTTAATCCCAGCTTTATTTGAATAATATTTAATTATTTTCCAAAATCCCTGTCTCGACATTGGCTTACCGTTATAATTTGTGAATAGTATCTTTTCGTTACTATCACTTACAAGCACCGGTCTTGCAATATTAATGTATTCGCTTATATGCTTTACTGCCGCCGGATATAATGGCACAATACGCTCGTGCTGCAAAGATTTTATATGGACAATCCCTATTTGCAGGTTTACATCACTAATATCGAGCTCAATCAGTTCAGAGACCTTAATACCGGTCGCATAAAGAAGCTCAAGCATCGCTTTATCACGCATACCCTTATAGTCTCTCAAATCTGGTTGAGATAACAAGCTGAGAACCTCGTTTGAAGTTAATATTTCCGGCATATTGCGTTCATTACGAGGATTTTTAATCTCCTGAGCGCAGTTATTGGCAACGATTTTGCCGGTGGATAAAAACTTGAAATAGCAACGAATCGAGGCTGTAATCCTTGTTTTTGTTGCCGCAGATTTTCCATTTGTTTTTATGTAATCAAGATACTCGGTTATATCATTGCTGTTTATATCGTTGACATCACTTATTCCCTGCCCGGTGCAATATTCGATAAAATGCTCTACATCACGGATGTAGGCATCAAATGTATTGTCAGAACACTTTTTTACATTTTTAAGATAAAGTTTGAAATCATCTAAATAATCCTTCAAATATTACACCTCCTCATCAATTAAATGAAAAATACTTCAAAAAAGAAGTTGAAACAGCGGCGTCAATCAGCGCCGCGATAACGCAAAAAATCAAAGCCAAAACAAATCTTCCGCAATATGTCTTAAACTCAACGGAAATATTACAAGGTCTACTTTTTGGCAAAGTCAACTTAATAATAATCAAAGAAAAATTAAAAGCTTCTTTGGCTGAAAAAAATAATGATATTGAAAAAGCTAAGGCAGACGGTAATAAAACAATAGCATTAAAGGCGACTCCTTTTAGACCGAATTGACTATAAGAATAAGAAGCAAGACCGCCTAAATATATACCGGATAAGCAACATATTATCGGTGACATAACAGCACCGATAATTGATGTGCCGATAGTAAAAAAAGTAAGGCATATCAAAAAGTAAAACAAAAGTGATGAGAAAAACTGGTTAAAAAATCCTAAACCTTGCCGCGAGTTAATAAAATAATCAAAAAGATTATTGGCATAACCGGAAATACTTTTATTACCGGATAAAGCAAAGCTTCCAATAACAATTCCCACAACAAGAGAAAGGCACATGAATAGCAACAATTTGTTTTTATGTAAAAAATTAATCGAATTAATTTTTTTCAGACTGACTACACCGCCCGGTTTCATTATATCAAACTCCCTTCCCTATAGTATACGGGAATATAGGACAAGATATTACACAATATTTAGTCAGTTTGAAAATGCTTATCACAAAATATTGAAATATTAAATTTTATGTTAACTAAAATAACGGACAGAAAAAACACAGGCGTACACATTTGAACGCCACAAATTACTTATACTACATTTATTTTACAATGTCAATAGAAAAATTTGAAACGGCAGGATTTATGTAAACTTATTATGTTAACCATACCACATCTTGATATTAATGGCAGCATTAAACTCAACAACTTGTAAATTTTTTATTGAGTTTTTTATAAAAAATGATATAATGGATATATATTTTTTAAGGAGTGTATTTTATGAGCAAGACTGCCGTAATTACCGGTGCTTCTAAAGGTATAGGCGCTGCAACTGCTATTCTTTTTGCAAGAAAAGGTTATAATGTTGTTTTGAACTATAATCAGTCATATCAGTCTGTCAAGCTTCTAACCTCTTCCCTAACCGGTCAGGGATTTAGTGTTTCGGCGATTAAAGCAGATGTTTCTAATAAGCTTGAAACCGATTTTCTTATTAATGAGACAATTGATAAATTCGGTACCGTTGATGTGCTGATAAATAATGCAGGTATCAGTATAAGCGCGCCAATAAACGAAATGGACTTACATGATTCCGATAGAATATTTGATGTAAACCTTAAAGGCGTTTACAACTGCTGCAAATCGGTCGTACCGAGAATGATTTCTCAAAAATCAGGAAAGATTATCAATATATCTTCGATGTGGGGACAGGTTGGTGCTTCCTGTGAGGTTGCATACTCGGCTGCAAAAGCAGGAGTTATCGGTCTTACAAAAGCTCTTGCAAAGGAACTTGCACCAAGCGGCATTACTGTTAATGCAATAGCACCCGGTATAATTGATACAACAATGAATTCCGATTACACTATTGAAGAAATTGAGGATTTTGTAAGCCGAATACCTATTTCACGAATGGGTACTCCCGATGAAGTAGCGCTTGCTGCGTTCTTTTTGGCAGGCGACGGCGCTGATTACATAACAGGTCAGGTATTAGGTGTTAATGGCGGATATGTGATTTAATTAAGTAAAAATTTTGCCTCATTCTGTTTTTGGAATGAGGCTCTTTTTTTCAACAAAATTTACCTATAATAATTCGTTTTATTATTCAAAAAATAATTTTGCAAACGCCGATAACGCTATATTAGTAAGGAGTGAAAAGAAATGGCTAAAAACGCAGCAGCGAAAGAAGCTCTCAATCGTTTTAAGATGGAAGCTGCCAATGAGGTTGGTGTAAATCTTAAGCAGGGCTATAACGGCGATCTTACCTCTAAGCAGGCTGGTTCTATCGGCGGTCAGATGGTTAAGAAGATGATCGAGTCTTACGAAAACAGCATGAAATAAGATTAGTTTTCTAATCTGATTAAAGCGCCGAAAACTATAATGCTTTTCGGCGCTTTTCCTTTGATTTATGCCCTTTCTTGGCATGGAGGTGAGATTATGTTTGATAAGATTTGTCTTGTACTTGCAATAATCGGTTGTCTTAACTGGGGTTTGGTAGGTCTTTTCAGTTTCGACCTCGTTGCATGGCTTTTCGGCGGTAGTGGCGAAATACTAAGTCGAATCGTCTATACGGTTATAGCTCTTGCCGGTATTTGGTGTGTATCGCTTCTTTTCAGACCGGATCACGAGCATGTTGCCCTGACAGATTAAACGATACGGTGGGTGTGAATTCTTAAATTTTAATGCGTTAATTCACACTTGCCGTCTACATATTTTGCTACTTAATCAAAGTTACATTTTTGAAGTTCACAGTCATACCTAAATCCGGTGTTTGAAGAGAAATCGGAAGGCCTGTAGGCGAAACGGATAAAGTAAATTTTTTTCCGTCGACTGTTCCATTAATCACAAGATTTCTTTCGTTTTTTTCACATTCACTGGCATCGTATTTTTTCAAAATATCACTCATAACCCTTACAGCTGACGCTTCAGGTAGAAAGTGTTCGTCACACGAAACTGACATACCTGCATACATTATTTTGCAAGTTTCACCGGAAAAGGCGAACGATAAATCCTTTAAGTTTTCCGGCGATGTTATATTTACAGTTAAATCTCCTGTTTTTGTAATAGCACAGTCACACGAATAGCTTTCGTTATAATAAGTTATATCGGCTGAAAACGAAATCGAGTTGAGATTTACGCGAACAGGTGTAGTTTTACTTTCACAACCGCAAAGCAGGAATATTACCAAAGACAAAAAAATTAACACACGAATTCTCAAGCAAAGCACCCCTTAATTTAGAATGAAATGTGCTTTAACTCCTCTATTATATCGCTTGGCAGCATAGTACGCTCAGTGTATTTTTCCGCCGCCATATCCCCTGCCTTACCGTGCACGAAAACCGCGGTTTTAACAGCAGATAACGCATCATAACCGTTTGCAAGAAGAGCCACAATTATTCCGCTTAAAACATCACCGCTGCCGCCCTTTGCCATACCATAATTGCCGGTAATATTAAAATAGACCTCACCGTTTGGCGCGGCAATAACAGTATTAGCACCTTTGAGCACTAACACACACTGATTATCGCAGGCAAAACGCTTTGCATATGTTACGCGGTTGTTCTCAACATCCTCGACTGTTGTGTTAGCGAGGCGTGCCATCTCACCGGGATGAGGCGTAAGTATTAAAGGAGCTTTTACATTCCTTAAAATACTTATGTCACCTGCTACTGCATTTATGCCATCAGCATCTAAAATGGTAGGTATATTCGTAAATGAAAGTAACTTTTTCACTGCTGACTTTGCTTCATCACTTCGCCCGAGGCCGCATCCTATAAGTAAAGCGGATGCACCCGAAAGTGCTGATAGAATTGTCTTTTCATAAATAATAGGTGCGCCAAAATCAGATGTTTCAACGGGAACAGTAACCGCCTCAGGTACCGCAGAAGTAAATGCCGCGTAGTTCTTATCGCATACAATACATTTTACTATACCTGAGCCACTTACACAAGCCGACCGTGCCGCCAAAACATGGGCGCCGCACATACCGTAGCTTCCGCAAACAAGAAGCGCAGTACCAAATGTACCTTTGTGTGAGCTTTTATCAAATCTTCGTGGCTTCGGCGCATCGATAATCTCATACGAATAATTATTGCCTACATCTATATTAAGTGTGTCAAGCACAACTTCTGAGCAATACGATGAGGTCTCAGGTAAAAGCTGACATAGCTTATATCCTATAAATGTAATCGTAATATCGGCACGAAATGCGGTTTGTGCCATACCACCGTCACTAAAAACACCACTCGGTATATCAATTGCAATTTTTACGCCGTGCCTGGAATTGATTTCATTAAGTAATAATTCAATTTCCGCAGTTAAGTAACGATTGAAACCAATACCAAATAGAGCATCAACATAAAAATCAAAATCCCCTGACAAACCGTTGCAGACCGGAATATCACTCACGCCGCATAAAAAGCCACTCGCAGTATCAGTGACAGGAAATCCAAACGGCAAAAGTAGTGTAACAAAGGCACCGTGGTTTTTAAGAAGAGAAGCTATAACAAGACCGTCACCGCCATTGTTGCCGCAGCCAGCAATCACCAAAATCTTTTTCCCGACAACGGTATACTTTGAAGTAATCACCCTGAAAGCAGCTTCCCCGGCGTTTTTCATCATATCCGAATAAGAAAAAAGGCCGTTATCCACAGCCGATTTTTCTGCATGTTTAATTTGAAGTGAAGTTAATACTTTCATAGTTTAATCCTTTATCTAAAGGCAGTGTTACCGACAAATTTTGGTACAAATTTAACTATCTCTGTACGCGTTCTATCGTTCGGTGAAATAACAGCTGTTTTTAATCCCGAATCGCCACTGAAAACAAGCTTATAAGCGTTGGTATCATCTTTGTTGCATGCAAAATAAACGCCTTTATACCTGTTTTTATCAAGTGCTTCACCCTTATACTTTTCGATGCTTTCAACATCAGTAAGTTCCAAAGAAGCAATTCTCTTTCTCGAACGTTTAGAATAAATAATATCAATATCAAGTGTACCGTTAGTAATAATGTACTCATACTCAATCGAAAGAAAACCGTTAAGATAATATGCTCCGTAACCCGCTGCAACAACGATAACTGCTGATAGAATGCGAAGAAAAGCGAAACTTAAAAGAGCAATTATCAGTACGGCAAACCAAATTGCAAAAGTAAGAAAATAAAATTTCGCGCCTTTTTTAATCTTTACAAGTTGTTCACAATAGGTATCCATAATACACTCCTACAATTTAATATACAACTATTTTATTATATTACGACAAAAAAATCAAGAGTGGTATTACCCACCCTTGAAAAAAGATTACGCTTTACCAACAGAGCCGAAAAGCTCCATTTTTTCTTTAACAGTCGCCTTAATAGCTTCAACGCCAGGAGCTAAAAGCTTACGGGGGTCAAACCCTTTACCCTGAAGGTCTTTGCCTGCCTCAATGTATTCTCTTGTTGCGGCAGCAAAAGCTAACTGACATTCAGTATTAACATTAATCTTTGAAACGCCTAAGGAAATGGCTTTCTTAATCATATCTGCCGGAATTCCGGTACCGCCGTGAAGAACAAGCGGCATCGTGCCTGTCAGCTGCTGGATAGCGTCAAGAGTATCAAATCTGAGACCCGACCAATTTTCAGGATATTTACCGTGAATATTACCGATACCGGCTGCCAGCATTGTAACGCCTAAATCTGCAATCATTTTGCATTCATTCGGGTCAGCTACTTCGCCGCCGCCGATTACGCCGTCTTCCTCGCCGCCGATAGCACCGACTTCTGCTTCAAGCGATAAACCTAAATTGTTGCAAATGCCAACAAGCTCTTTTGTCTTTTCAATATTTTCCTCAATGGGATAATGAGAGCCGTCAAACATTATAGAAGAAAAGCCTGCTTCTATGCACTTTTTAGCACCGTCATAAGAGCCGTGGTCAAGATGAAGAGCTACCGGCACTGTAATATTCAGTTCGTCAATCATAGCTTTAACCATATCTGCAACAGTCTTAAAACCGCACATATATTTTCCTGCACCTTCAGATACGCCCAGGATTACAGGTGAGTTAAGCTCCTGCGCTGTGAGTAAGATAGCCTTTGTCCACTCAAGATTGTTAATATTGAATTGACCTACTGCATACTTACCTGCCTTTGCTTTGTTAAGCATTTCCTTTGCTGATACTAACATTTGTTATACCTCCAATTATCATATATCAATTTACTTGATATTAAATACCGTAATCCTCAATAACCTTTTGAGCCGGAACTTCCAAAAGCTCGGGGTTTCTAAGATACATACGAAGCTTTCTGAAAGCCATCGCAAAATAGCTGCCTGAAGCAATTCTTTCATCCATAACTACGCCAAGCGGCATACATTTTTCGAAATATACTTCCGAGCCTTTTCGCTTTGGAACCTCACGCGTATTCCCCATTGTAATGCCTATGCTTGTTGTTCCGAATTCATAAACATGATGATAAATATGGTTTGTTCTGATAGAAGCAAGATTTGATATAAGCAAGCTTGCGTGGAATGGTGACATATCAATAATGCTTTTAGGTAGCAGACCGTGCTTATCCATAAACTTAATCAGTTTGACACCAAGCGGTAAAAGACCCGGTACACTCAAAAGCACCTTCATTAGCTTTTCCGTTCCGTTATTGTCCGGCTCATTTCTGTTATCTTCAACATAGTGATTGATAATGTCGTTGACTTCAAAAATAGTATTTTTCTTATCAAAATACATTTTTGACATAGTGCCGTGACCGTTTGAGCCTGCTTTAAGAACAACCATTGAAACAGACAATTCTTTACGAGCATACGGTTTTTTGTTCACAATAAAGCGATTAAGCTCAGGAAACTCAGCCATAACACGAACATAAGCTGAAAGGATTACTGCCATATGACTCATATTAATGCCCTGCTTGCGCTTTTCTTTTACATAATTACTGATGTTATCCAACGGCACATCAATAGTTATCATATTCATCGCATCATAGCGTTTATCCATAACATACGATGCTATCTTATACATTGGGTCAACATTTTTCAGTTTATATCCGTCTGCTCTCATTAAAAACCTCCAAAACAACTTACAATGATTTTATCATAAAAAATGTGCAATTACAAGTAAATATTACCGGTTCTCACAAAATTCGATAAAATCAGTAAAAGCTTTTTGTACTTTTGGCGTATCAACAAGATAACTCATACCGTGCATAGCGCCGTCAACAAGGCAAATAAATTTTGGCTCATTTGCCGCCTCATAACCGGAAACAGTCATTTCATATGGAACAAAATCATCACCCGTGCCGTGTATAAAAAGAACAGGTCGGTCAAAATTTTTCAATGCCTTTTCAGATGATACTTCATAAACACTGAATCTGCCGAAGGCTTTGCAAAGTACATTCAAAACCGGCATAAGTATAAAACCGTTGATTTTGAAATTTTGCTTTGCTACCTTGCGGATTATTTTTTCCGGTGAATTGAAACCGCAATCAGCAATTATACCCTTTACATTATCAGGCATTTTGAAGCGTGTTGAAAAAAGTACGGTTGCGGCACCCATTGAAAGACCCTCAATAAATATTTCTTTATCATTGCCGTAAGTTTTTATAACATAATCAAGCCAAGTTATTACATCACGACTTTCATTTACACCAAAAGAAATAATTTTCCCCTCGCTGTTTTCATGGCAGCGCTGGTCAACAAGCAATATGTTAAAGCCGTTGTCTACAAAAAACTTAAAAGCGCCGGAAAAATCTTTTTCTCCGCAAGAGCGATAGCCGTGAAACAACATAATAGTTTTTTTGCTATCGCCGTTTCTTAGGTATCTTCCGTAAAGGGTTAATCCATCAAAGCTCTTAATGTGGTGTTCCTCATAGGTACGGGACATTATATAACTAGCACCCTCAAAAACAGCGTTATAAAACTCGCCGAAGTATGCTTCGTCGCCATCTTTGAAAATCACGCGTGACTCATTTTCTTTTCTGACAAATGTATAAAAAAAGAAAACTATAACCGCAACAAAAAATAAAACTAAAACGGCACCGAGAATTATAAACAAAACCATATCTACACCTACCACATCGTTTTTAAGTATAATAACATATTTTTTGCTGCAATACAATTATTATATTGAAAAAAATTCCGCGTTTGTTTATAATATACACGATTCGGGGTGATTTTTTGAATATCCATTTCAAAACTTTAGGTTGTAAGGTTAATCAGTATGAAACTCAGGCTATGAAAGAGGCATTATTAAAATGCGGTCATACGGCGCTTGATAAAATTCCTGCGGATGCTGTTATAATCAATTCTTGCACCGTCACAGCCGAAAGTGACAGAAAAGTACGACAACTTTTACATAGAACAAAAAAAGATAATCCCGGCGCCTTGATTTTACTTACCGGATGTATGGTACAAGCCTTCCCGGATAAGTGCAAAGAATTAACTGATGCAGATATTATTATCGGAAACAGAAATCCTCAGGCTATTATAAATGCAATAAGCAATTACAACAAGAGAGTATTTGAAGTAATACCGCACAAAAACGGCGACGTGTATTCAAGTCTGAATATCACCGGCTTTTCTGAGCGCACCCGTGCATTTATGAAAATTGAAGATGGATGCAACCGATATTGCTCTTATTGTATAATCCCTAAAGCGCGTGGTTTTGTCCGTTCAAGAGCTATTGACGATATAAAAGCCGAGGCAAAAGCGCTCTCAAGTAACGGTTATGTTGAAATTGTATTAGTAGGAATAAATCTATCAGCCTATGGTCTTGGCACTGAGAACAATATTTGCGATGCTGTTGAGGCAGTTTGCAGTGTCGAAGACATTAAAAGAGTTCGCCTTGGCTCTTTGGAACCTGACCATATTACTGATGAAATGCTTATCCGGTTATCAAAACAAGAAAAATTCTGTCCTCAGTTTCATTTGTCATTACAGTCAGGTTGCGATGAAACACTCAAACGAATGAACCGCCACTACACCTCTGAGTTTTACTATGATTTAGTTTGCAGAATACGAAGGGTTTTCAAAAATGCATCAATTACTACTGACATTATGGTAGGTTTTGCGGGTGAAACGGAAGATGAATTTCAAAAGAGTGTTGACTTTGCCAAAAAGGTAGGTTTCGCCCGTGCTCATATTTTTGTTTATTCACGCAGAGCCGGGACTTCGGCGGACCTTATGCCTAATCAGATTTCTAAAGCTGACCAAAGCGAACGAGCAAAGAGAATGTCGGCAGTTACTAAAGCAAGTGAAAAAGAGTTTTTGCTAAGTCAAGTTGGCGGAGTATTCCCCGTTCTGTTTGAAGCCGCAAAAAACGGTATAAGCGAAGGTTATACGCCAAATTACACAAAAGTTTATGTAAATACTGATAATGACCTTAAAGGGCAAATAGTTAATGTCAAAATTACTAAGGCTAATGACGAAAGTGTTATCGGCGAAATTATTTGATTGGAGAAATACAATATGGAATATAAAAGAATTCTGACTGTGCAGGATATTTCTTGCTTTGGCCAATGCTCGCTTACCGTTGCGTTACCAATACTTTCTGCGGCAGGTCACGAAACTGTTATTCTTCCTTCTGCATTACTATCAACGCATACCGGTGGTTTCAAGAATTTCACTTTTTGCGACCTGACCGGAGAAATACCGAAAATTACAAATCACTGGCAAGAGCAAAACATTAAATTTGATGCTATATATACCGGATATCTCGGCAGTGCACAACAAATAGAATATGTGAAAGAAATGTTCAAAAATCTCGGAAAAGATAATCTTGTCACAATCGTTGACCCTGCTATGGCAGATGCAGGAAAATTATACACCGGATTTAACAATGATTTTGTCGAAGAAATGAAAAAGCTTGTATTTGCCGCCGATATCATTTTGCCGAACATAACCGAAGCGTGCTTATTAACTGATACGGTTTACCGAGAAAATTATGACGAAGATTATATCAACAATATAATTAAAAAGTTGTCAGATTCAGGGGCAAAAACCATTATCCTTACCGGCGTTAGCTTTAATAATAAAACCACCGGTGTTATGGTTTTTGAAAACGGCAAAAGCAGGTATTATGAGCATAAGAGGATTTCTAAAAACAGTCACGGAACCGGAGATGTTTATGCATCAGCATTCACCGGGGCATTTATGAAAGGAAAATCCGCATATGATGCCGCCACTATTGCCGCTGACTATACATTAAAATGTATAGAAAACACCGTAGGTGACGAAGGTCACTGCTACGGTGTAAAGTTTGAACCGGTACTTCCCTATTTAATTGACAGACTGCTCTAAACTATAAAGCAAGCGCCGCAAACGCGGCGCTTAAATTTTAGATATTCGCAGGATGATATGTAGGCACTATATTCATAACAAAATCCCTAATGTTTTCATCCTCGTTATAACAGTCATCCATAAGTTCAGAAACCGATTTAATTAAGGCTTTCGGGTCAAAATCTACAGGCTTACAAATGTGAATAAGCTTATTTTTGGTTTTTTCAAGGCCTTCGGCATCCATTAGCTTTTCTTCATATAGCTTTTCGCCCGGGCGAAGTCCGGAGTATTCAATTTTAATGTCCACATCCGGAACATATCCTGACAATCTGATAAGATTTTTAGCAAGGTCAACTATTTTAACGGGGTCGCCCATATCAAGTACAAAAATTTCCCCACCCTTAGCATATGCACCTGCCTCCAAAACAAGGCTTACAGCCTCAGGTATAGTCATAAAATACCTGATAATATCAGGATGTGTAACCGTAACCGGACCGCCTGCGGCTATTTGTTTTTTGAACTTTGGAACAACCGAGCCGTTACTGCCAAGAACATTACCGAAACGAACCGCTACAAACTCCGTCTTAACAGGAGCTTTAAGTCCAACCTTATTTTCATCAAAGAATTCATCATAATGCTCATAAAGGGGGAAAATCTCTTCACTTCTGTTCTCGCTTAAAAGCTTTGAAAAGGATTGAACAACCATTTCGCAAAGCCGTTTGCTGGCGCCCATAATGTTTGTGGGATTTACTGCCTTATCAGTGCTGATAAGAATAAATCTGGAAGCGCCGTATTTAACCGCAGCATAAGCAGTTTTATAGGTACCGATAACATTATTCTTAATTGATTCACAGGGGCTATCCTCCATAAGCGGCACATGTTTATGAGCTGCCGCATGATAGACGATATTCGGATGATATTGTGAAAAAATATTATCAAGACGCCTGCTATCTCGCACAGAACCGATAAGTACAATGAGGTCAAGCTCAGGGAAATTACGAATCAACTCTTGTTGTATTTCATAAGCGTTGTTTTCATATATATCGAAAATAATCAGTCTTTTCGGATTATGAGACGCAATTTGGCGACAAAGCTCACTTCCTATTGAACCACCGCCGCCGGTAACAAGAATAGTAGAATTTTTAATATATCCAAATGTGTCTTCATTTTGAATATTTATTGGATCTCTCCCGAGAAGGTCTTCAATGGTAACATCTTTAAGACTGCTTGATGATACCTCACCGCTTATTAACTGGAAAATACCCGGAAGGCTTTTAATTTCACAGCCGGTCTCATTACAAATGTTCAGGATATCGCGCTTGTCCGCAGAGGAAGCACTCGGTATTGAAATATAAATTTTATCAATATCATATTTTTTTACATTATAGAAAATAGATTCCCTACCGCCTACAATCGGTGTGCCGTCAATGTATCTACCCCATTTATTAGAGTTATCATCAACAATGCAAACAACACTGTCACCATTATGATTATCAGCACTGTTAATATCGCGCAAAATCATAGTTCCGGCAACGCCGGCACCTATTACCATAACGCGCTTTTTAACCTCGGATACGGGAGTTCTCGAATCACGCAGCAGTAAAACAAGTTTGTAAGAAAAGCGGATGCCGAGCACGGCTACAAACTGAAAAAACGCACCAAACACATAATAAGATATTGGCATACGACCACATAGAACAGTTATAAATACTGTGTGAAATACCGAGGTAATTATACTCAAAAAAAACACCTTCAGCAACTCTCGATAGCTTGCAAAACGCCAAATGCTTCGATAAAGGCGTACCATGAAAAATACTGCAATACAAAAGACGGTATATAATGGAGAAAATCGTAAAAAAGAAGCAAAAAACCGTTCATCTATAATGCTAATTCTGCAATCAAATCTCAACCAAAGGGCAAGAAAATAGCTGAAATTAACAACAATAATATCATAAATAATCAAAAAAGCGGTTACTATATGCCAGTGTTTTATCTTAAAGAAAGCAAGCATTTTTTGCGCTTTATTAAATAATGCATTGAACATATTGAACCCCCCAATAAGATAATTATAAAACAAATAATAGATAATTGCAATAATTTTATGCAATACCTATTCCATTCGCATAGGTCTGAGCATCAGGCTTTTTACAACAGATGATACATCACGATTATTATAGAGTATATGATAACATTCCTCCATAAGCGGTAAATTTACTTTATATTTTTCAGAAAGCTTGTGAACAATTGCCGCGGCAAAATATCCCTCAACCGTGCCAACTATATTGAGTGCCTCTTTAATATCGGTACCAGAGCCCACAAGGTTGCCAAACCTATTATTGCGACTATGCTTTGAAGTGCATGTAACTACCAGGTCGCCGATACCCGTAAGACCTGAAAAAGTGCGCTCGTTAGCGCCCATACAGACGCCAAGCCTCGTCATCTCAGCAAGACCTCTTGTTATCAATGCGGCTTTTGTATTATCACCAAGCTTTAATCCGTCGCAAATACCTGCGCAAACGGCAATTACATTTTTAAGTGCTCCTCCGAGTTCCACGCCCACAATATCGTCGCAAGTATAAACCCGTAAAAACTCAGTCGAAAGCATGCTTTGAACAATTTGAGCACCTACAAGACTTCTTGAAGCCGCCACAAGTGCCGTTGGTATCTTTCGTGCTACTTCTTCGGCATGAGACGGACCTGACAATATAACAACAATGTCATTAGGTAAATTTGCAGAAATAACTTCCGATAACCGACAGTTAGTTTCCGGCTCAAAACCTTTTGCAACATTAACTACTATTCCGCGATTTTTAACGCTTTTAAGTAATGAAACAACATTTTTAACCGCAACCGAGGGAACGGCAATTATTGTAATATCAGAATTTTCAGCAACCGAAATATTATCACTTATAGTAATTTCCGGTGGGATAATAACACCGGTTAATAGTTTTTCGTTTTGCCTTGTTTGATTGAGGTGCTTTACTTCGTCTTCAAAAGCCGACCACATATATACACTGTGACCCGCATCAAAAGCCGAGATTGCTAACGCAATTCCCCAACCTCCGGTACCTAAAACAGTAACTTTTGCCATATGCTACACCTTTTCGCCAATTTTTCTTTCTGTTCCCGAAAGTAGTCGCTTAATATTTCCTCCATGCTTGCAAAAAATCAAAGTTGCCATTATAAAACAGCATACAATTTGAACTAAAGCCGATGTATCATCGGTTCTGAATACCGTTGCAGCAACTACAACGACCACAGTTGCAATAAGAGAACCTAATGAAACATATCTGCTTATAAGCGTAACAACGGCAAATACCGAAAGACCTATAACTATAGCAATCGGGCAACAAATTGCAAAAATGCCCACACAAGTTGCTACGCCCTTGCCGCCCTTAAAGTTAAAAAATATCGGGAATATATGACCTAATATGCAGGCAACAGCACAAATATATGCACCCGAAAGCGGCAATAATATTTCTACAGAAAAACTATCATTCACACAAGAAAAAACAGTTTTACCTATAAAGCAGGCAACAAAGCCTTTAAGAGCATCAAACAAAAAAGTAAGAGTCCCTGGCACAATACCGCCAACACGCATAACATTTGTTGTGCCGGCATTACCGCTTCCGTAATTGCGAATGTCATCGTGATTAAACAGCTTTGTAAAAATCACAGCAAAATTTATACTTCCAATAAGATACGAGACAACAACTGCCACTATAGCGTATATAGTCAATTCTTATCGCCCCTTTCGCGAATAATAAACCTTACCGGGGTACCTTCAAGACCGAAAACTGAACGAATTTGATTTTCAAGATAACGCTGATAGGAAAAATGAAAAAGCTCCGCGTTGTTGCAAAAGCAAACGAAAGTCGGCGGACAGGTAGAAGCCTGTGTTATATAATATATTTTAAGTCTCTTCCCCTTATCACTCGGCGGTTGAACTCGCGCAGTAGCGTCCGCCAAAATATCATTAAGCTTACCGGTTGAAATACGCATAGTATTCTGATTTCTTACATAGTTGATAAGTTCAAAAAGCTTATCAACCCTTTGCCCCGTTTTTGCAGATATAAAGATTATCGGCGCATAAGACATAAACGAAAAATCATTCATTAGCCTTTTACGGTATGTGTCCATTGTTTGACCGTCTTTTTCAACAATATCCCATTTGTTTACGGCTATAATGCAGGCCTTTCCCTGCTCAAGTGCAAGACCGGCAACCTTTGAATCTTGTTCTGTGAAACCGTCTGTACCGTCTATCATTATAACACAAACATCGGCGCGTTCAATAGCCATTTTCGCGCGAAGCACACTGTATTTTTCAATTTTGTCGTCAATACGGCTTTGACGGCGAAGACCTGCCGTATCAATCATATTATACTTGCCGAATTTATTTTCAACAAAAGTATCTATAGCATCACGCGTTGTACCGGCAATATCGGAAACTATCGAACGCTCCTCACCACAGATTTTATTAACGAGCGATGATTTTCCGGCGTTCGGTTTGCCTATTACTGCAACATTGATAACATCTTCATCATCGGCGTCAAAAGAACTTTCAGGTATATTTTCAAAAACCGCGTCAAGCAAATCGCCTGTGCCGTGACCGTGTACAGATGATACTGCTATCGGGTCGCCAAGGCCCAAGTTATAAAACTCATAAAACTCAGGCGGTGTATCACCGAGCCCGTCACATTTATTAACACAAACCACCACAGGTTTGCCACTTTTTTGCAGCATAGCGGCAATTTCACTATCAGTCGCAGTAATGCCGGATTTCAAATCAACTACCATAACTATTACTGCAGCGGTGTCAATAGCAAGCTGAGCTTGCGCACGCATACCGGACAGTATAATATCATCAGTCTTAGGCTCAATACCACCCGTATCAACAAGCATAAGCTTCCTGCCACGCCACTCGGCATCGCCGTAAATTCTGTCACGCGTGACACCGGGGGTGTCGTCAACAATAGAAATTCTTTTTCCTATTAACTTATTAAATAAAGTAGATTTGCCGACATTCGGTCTGCCGACAATAGCAACAACCGGCTTAGCCAATGCTCTCACCCCTGTTTAGTATTGTATCAACCAGCTCATAGCCGTCATTTTCAGTATATTTTACAGGCACACTGAGTGAAGAAGATAACTCATCTACCGTAATGCTGTCAAGAAACATATCTCGCTGCTTTCTTAGCATTGAAGCCGGAATTAAAAGCAGTTCACCCAATTCTTTATTCTTTAGCTGCTTGATTATATCAGTGGCGGTTATAAGACCGCTTACTGTTATTTTTTCACCGAAAAACTCATTTTTAATCGCATAAACATTACATTTGAGACCTTGATATTTTTCTTGGCACTTATCGCATATATATCTTAACAGTTTATATGCGGCAACACCGGTGACAAGGCTGATAGTCCTTTTCGGACCTGTAATTATATCAATGTCAGATAACGCTGACAAAGCCTCGGATTTCAATAGTGCCCAAAGCCCCACGCCGTTTTCAAGCTGTAAAAAATCACCGTAATACTCTGCCTCGGGAATTTTTCTGTTTGCAAGCAAATAGAACTCATCCGACGCATAAATACGGCGCTCACCGTAATTCAAAAGACATTTGTCACCGTATTTATCAATTATATCAAGCACATTTGAAGCGGTTTGCGTATTAAACGGCTCAAGCTCACAAAGACCATCACGGTACTTAGTAAGCCCCACAGGTACAGCAGCAATGCATTTCATATTCTCAAGCGCTACAAGGTCACCGAGGGTTTTTTCAAGCTCTTTGCCGTCATTATATCCGGGACAAAGCACTAACTGACTATTCATAGCAATACCGGCGTCATTAAATCTTTTAATGATTTCCAATACCTTTCCGGCATTTTTATTTTTCATCATTTTAACACGAAGCTCAGGGTTTGTAGTATGAACAGATATATTTATCGGACTTATATGCATTTTAATTATGCGTTCTATTTCGTGTTCGGTTATGTTAGTAAGCGTTATGTAATTACCAAACAAAAAAGATAATCTTGAATCGTCGTCCTTAAAATACAAACTCGGCCTGAGCCCTTTAGGTAGCTGGTCAATAAAACAAAATATACATTTATTTTTGCATGAGTGCTGCTCATCCATTAGGTAGGTATCAAATAGCAGACCGAGCTCCTCGTACTCATCTTTTTTGAAGCGGTACTTATGTGCGTTGCCGTTTTTATCCTCTACAAGAGCTATAACATTTTCATTATTCTGATAGAAGCGGTAATCAAGTACATCAATAATTTCGTTTCCGTTAAGTGAAAGGAGTTTATCGCCCGCTTTAATTTTACCGTTATCGGCAACGCTTCCTTTATCAATACCTTTTATTGTTACTGACATAAGTACACCTCCCCCCCGGGTTAAAAAAAGAGGAGGATTTTCTCCTCCTCAGCTTAATTACTCTGCTGTCTTAATGACCTCACGGTTATTGTACTTACCGCAGGCAGGGCAAATTCTATGCGGGCGCTTATACTCACCGCAACTACTGCAACGCACAAGTGTAGGAGCTGTAAGCTTCCAAACATTGCTTCTTCTCTTATCTCTTCTTGCTTTAGAAGTTTTTCTCTTAGGTACTGCCATTTTTAGAGCCTCCTTAAATACTATCTAATCTTTTAATAAATCTCTTAATTTTTCTAAACGCGGGTCCGGCTCAGATAAATCGCAACCGCATTCACCCTCGTTAAGATTTTTTCCGCATTTGATGCACAGACCTTTACAGTCTTCTCGGCATAAATGCTTACTCGGCAAATTTAGTATCACTTCTGAATATACCAACTCGTCCACTTCAAGTTGCATATCCGGTACAACGATTATCGTGTCACTCTCCTGTCTCTCTAAAGAAGTGGCAAGCGATTTATCAATCGTAACGCTGTGACATTCAGAAGCCAAAACGCCGCAACGGTCACAGGGAGCTGTAAATTCAAAATCTATTTTCAGATTAAGAGTTACTACACTCGACTCGTTTACAACAGCGCCATAATAACGAACCGGTTTTTTGAGTGGGAAACCGGCATAGATATCAACATCGCTCATATCAAGTGAACCTTCTATGCTGAGCTTTGAATTATCAGTTGCAAATATACGCCTTAAATCAAGTGTCATAAACATCTCCCGCGACCCATAGTCACAAAAGATATTATATAATTGTGTGCACTTTTTGTCAAGGATTATTTAACAAAATATTTGACTTAAAGACCTTTAAGTTATATAATAATCAAAATTGAAACGGAGGCGATAGTATGGCTTACTTTTTTAACGAAACTTCGCATACTTTTAACGAATATCTATTGGTGCCCGGTTACTCATCAAGCCAGTGTATACCGGCAAATGTTTCTTTGAAAACTCCGCTTGTAAAATACCGTATTGGTGAAAAGCCGAAAATCACAATGAATATTCCGCTTACTTCTGCTATAATGCAGTCCGTATCCGGCGATAAGCTCGCGGTTGCGCTTGCACGCGAAGGCGGTGTATCTTTTATATACGGCTCACAGTCAATTCAGGACGAAGCGGCAATGGTACTAAAAGCCAAATCGTACAAGGCGGGTTTTGTTGTCAGTGATTCAAATCTTTCGCCGGAAAACACATTGTCTGATGTATTAAAGCTGAAAGAAAAATACGGTCATTCAACTATTGCTATAACATCAGATGCTACACCTAACGGAAAGCTGCTCGGCATTGTTACAAGCCGTGATTACAGGGTTAGCCGTATGGATATATCACTCAAGGTTAAAGAATTTATGACGCCGCTTGAAAAGCTCATAATTGCCGATGAATTTACAACGCTTAAGCAGGCTAACGATATTATATGGGAGCACAAGCTCAATTCCCTGCCGATAGTTGATAACAACGGAAATCTTAAATACTTTGTTTTCAGAAAAGACTATGACGCTCACAAGGAAAACCCAAACGAGCTTCTTGACGAGCATAAAAGGTATATAGTAGGTGCAGGTATAAATACGCGCGATTACGCCGAGCGTGTTCCGGCACTTGTAAATGCCGGTGCTGATGTTCTTTGTATTGACTCCTCCGAAGGCTTTTCAGAATGGCAGGAACGCACTATAAGCTGGATACGGAAAAATTACGGTGATGCTGTCAAAGTAGGTGCCGGAAATGTAGTAGACGGAGAAGGCTTCCGTTTTCTTGCTGACTGTGGTGCTGATTTTGTAAAAGTAGGCATTGGAGGCGGCTCAATTTGCATAACCAGGGAAACAAAGGGTATCGGTCGCGGTCAAGCCACAGCACTCATTGATGTTTGTAAAGCACGCGATGAATATTTCAGGGAGACCGGTGTTTATGTTCCCGTTTGTTCTGACGGCGGAATTGTTCACGACCACCATATGACATTAGCACTTGCTATGGGTGCAGACTTCTTAATGCTTGGCAGATATTTTGCACGCTTCGACGAAAGCCCGACAAACCGTGTCACTATCGGCGGCAACTATTATAAAGAGTATTGGGGCGAAGGCTCAAATCGTGCTCGCAACTGGCAACGCTACGATATGGGCGGCGATAAAAAGCTATCCTTCGAAGAAGGTGTTGATTCCTATGTTCCCTACGCCGGCTCACTTAAGGATAATGTTCAGATGTCACTCAGCAAAATTAAATCCACTATGTGCAACTGCGGCTCATTAAATCTCGTTGAGTTCAGGGATAAAGCCAAGCTGACCCTTGTGTCGGCAACAAGTATAGTTGAAGGCGGCGCACATGATGTAATACAAAAAGAAACATCACTCGGAACTATAAAATAAAGCAAACATAATTAGCGGGCGGATTAAATCCGCCCGCTATCATTATATATCACGACTGCATTATTTTAACAAATTCTTCACCGGACATTTTTTCATTTTCAAACAACCATTTTGCAACTTCGTGTAACTTCGGCATTTGAGATTTAATAATTTCAACAGCCTTCTTATACTGTGTCATAACAATCGATTCGATTTCCTCATCAATAGCCGCCGCAGTTTTTTCTGAATAGTTAGGTGTTGACGAGAAATCTCTTCCTAAGAAAACTTCGTTGTTATCATTACCATAAGTCACAAGGCCAAGTCTTTCACTCATACCGAAGCGAGTAACCATTTTTCGAGCCAAATCAGTTGCTCTTTCAATATCGTTAGAAGCTCCGGTACAGATATCGTCCTGAGTGAGTTGTTCTGCTGCTCTGCCTCCAAGAAGCGAGCAAATTTGTTCGAGCATCTCATTACGGCTTACATGACCTTTATCCTCATCAGGAAGGTACATGGTATAACCTGCCGCCATACCGCGCTGAATGATTGATATTTGATGAACAGGGTCTTGAGTCGGCAAGAAATAGGATACGACAGCGTGACCTGCTTCATGGTAAGAAGTCACCAATTTATCCTTATCGCTTACCACATGGGACTTTTTCTCTGTACCCATAACGACCTTAATGGTAGCCTCTTCAATCTCTTCTTGCGTAATTGCTTTTTTACCGTGACGAACAGCCAAGAGCGCTGATTCGTTAAGAAGATTTTCAAGGTCGGCACCCGTAAAGCCGGAAGTTGACTTAGCGATTGTTTTAAGGTCTACATCAGGACCTAACGGCTTACCGCGTGAATGAACCTTAAGAATTTCCTCTCTGCCTTTAACATCCGGGTAATTAACGGTTATCTGCCTATCAAAACGACCGGGGCGCAGAAGCGCTTTATCAAGAATATCCGGGCGGTTTGTAGCTGCCATAACTATTACGCCTTCGTTTTCACCAAAGCCGTCCATTTCTACAAGCAGCTGATTAAGAGTCTGTTCGCGCTCATCATGACCGCCGCCAAGACCTGCGCCACGCTGACGGCCTACTGCATCTATCTCGTCAATAAACACAACAGCCGGGGCATTTTTCTTCGCCTCGTGAAACAAATCTCTGACTCTTGATGCACCGACACCGACATACATCTCAACAAAATCAGAACCGGAAATCGAGAAGAAAGCAACATCAGCTTCACCTGCTACAGCACGGGCAAGGAGTGTTTTACCGGTTCCCGGAGGACCTACAAGCAACACACCTTTAGGAATTCTGGCGCCAAGCTCATTAAACTTTTTCGGATTTTTTAGAAACTCGACTATTTCAGCCATTTCCTCTTTTTCCTCGTCGGCGCCTGCCACATCTGCAAATGTGGTTTTCTTGCGATTATCGGCACGCTTTGCCTTTGATTTTCCGAAGCCAAAAGTTTTATCAGTACCCATTGTGGCATTCATACGGCGCATCATAAATATCCAGAACACAACGAGAGCACCGATTAGAATAACGGTAGGAAGCATGCTGATAATCCACGAGCCTTGACCGCCCCTGGTTACATCATAGGCAATTTTTTCACCTTTACCCTCTTCGGCATTTTGGTTAATTTCAAGAACGGTTTCATTAACATCGTTATAGAACATAGAAGCATCTGCAACGGTGTAGTGATAAGTTTTGCCGTCGGACCGGAGTTTATAAGTCAACTCGCCACTGTAAAGATTAATATTAAACTCCGAAACCTTATTGTTTTTCACAAGCTGGACAATTTCATAATACTTAGTCTGCGTAGTCTTTTTTGAAACAAAAGTCATAAGCAGATATGAAAGTATCAAAATTATCGGTATACCGATATATAAAAGCGTCCTTTTTAAGTTCTTATTCAAAAGAAAAAAACCCCTTTCTTACTTTTCATACACAGAAGGCGAAAGAACGCCTACATACGGTAAGTTTCTGTATTTTTCATCATAGTCAAGTCCGTAACCGACAACAAATTCATCGGGTACAACCGCTCCAACATAATCAGCTTTAATATCTGCCTTGCGGTTATCGGGCTTATCAAGAAGCGTGCAAATTTTTATGCTTGCGGCGTTTCTGTCTTTCAAGATATTCTTAAGGTAAGCGAGTGTAACGCCGGAGTCGAGAATATCCTCAACAATAAGTATATCACAACCCTCAGGACTTATATCAAGGTCTTTTTTGAATTTAACAAATCCTGTGCTCTTCGTACCACTGTATGATGATACCGCCATAAAATCAATCTTACAGTCACAGGTGATTTCGCGAAGCAAATCCGAAAGGAACACAACAGCACCTTTAAGCACACTGACTAAAAGCAGATTTTTCCCTTCATAATCGCTTGAAATTTTTCTACCCAAATCCTTACAGATTTGTTTTAATTCTTCTTCGGTTATTAAAACCTCAAGAATATCTTCTTTTCTCATTTTGTATTATTTCCCCCTGAAATTATTTCATAACTTATTTTGAAAATAAATTCACTGTCACATTGAACTGCTACGCGCTCGGCAACTCCGAAGTTACAAACCCACACAACACCCAAATCATCAGATATTACAGGTAAAACCTTGCGATTATTAAGTGAAATTGATTTTTCGTTAAAAAGACTTTTAAGTGTTTTTGTTACACCTCTGCCGGAAAGCTTTATTTTATCGCCCGGCTCGCGTGTACGCACCTTCAATTCTCCGACTATTTTATCACAGTCAATCAAGTTTTTTGATAACAAACTATTAATTTTTTTATCATTTTTAATTTTTGTAATTCTAACACTGAATTTCGGTGTATTATTAAAACTGATAATCTTCAATATGCTTTTTTGCCGTATTGCTTCAAAACCATTCTCAAGACTGCACCTGCCACCGTTCACAGCAACATTAAACAAATCCTGAGTATGACGGTAATCAGGCTCAACACCCGTTTTTTTCTTGCAAAAAAGTCTCAGTACTCTGCTGCACACAGCCGGACCTAAATCGGCTATATTTTTAACGCTTAAGCCATCCTTAGAAATCCGCCTGTTATACTCGCTTTTTGCAAAATTATTCAATGCGTCGCGGTCATAGGAAAGTAATAATGATGTGTTAGTAACATTATTTTCGACCGCAGGATTCAACTCTTTAAGTAACGGCACAATGTTATGCCTTATTTTATTTCTTGAATAATCGTCACTCAAATTTGTACTATCCGTTACATATTGAAGCTTGTTCTCACTGCAATATTTTTCAATTTCTTCCCTTGTACAAAAAATCAGAGGGCGAATATATTTTCCCCTTCTTGGGGGAATTCCGCAAATACCGCCGATTCCGCTGCCGCGCACAAGATTAAATATAACGGTTTCGAGATTATCGCTTGCAGTGTGAGCAGTGGCGACAGCATTAGCAGGCAACGTTTCAAAAAAATCGTAACGCATTTTTCTTGCGGCAAGCTCGGTGCTGAGTTTCCGCTCTTTTGCAAAGCTTAAAACATCGCCTTCACCACAAAAAAGCTTAACACATTGCTTGTTGCAAAGGCTTTTAACAAACTCTTGGTCGCGGTCGGATTCCTCGCCTCTCAGCTTATGATTGAAATGAGCCGCTATAACCTCAAAACCGTATTCATCACGAAGCTTAAGCATTATATCCAAAAGAGCAACCGAATCCGCGCCGCCCGATACTGCAACGGCGAGAGTGTTAATACCGTGAAGCTCTATTGCCTCTTTTACTTTTCTAATCATCAATGTACCCTGTCAACCGATGAAAATCTCGTATGCTTAGGATCCCAGTGAAGCTGAACAATACCGGTTTCGCCGTGACGGTTTTTAGCTACGATACACTCGCTCTTGCTCACATCGCTGAGCTCGTCCTCATCACCTTTTTCGCCGTCATAATAAGCGTCACGATAAAGGAAAAGCACAATGTCCGCATCCTGCTCTATAGAACCGGAATCGCGTAAATCTGCAAGAGACGGTCTATGCGATTTCCCTTTTGCCTCTGTACCACGCGAAAGCTGTGAACATGTTATAATCGGAATGCCCAGTTCCTTCGCCATAATCTTAAGATTACGAGTGATTTCGGAAATTTCCTGAACTCTGTTATCAATGCGCCTTGCAGAGTGCATAAGACCTAAATAATCTATTATAACAAGGTCAACCTTTTTCATTCGCCGTATCTTTGCTTTCATTTCCGGAACCGTAATATCAGATGTCTGGTCAAGATAGAGCTTTGCCTTTGAAAGATTTTCCCCTGCTCTGGTCAACATTGTCCATTCATCTGCCGAAAGCTCACCTGTTCTGAGTTTCTGACTTTCAACGCCGGACTCGCTTGAAAGAAGTCTTTGCGCCAACTGGTCGCGCGACATTTCAAGTGAGAAAAAACAAACTGTTTTTCCGGCATTTATCGCAACATTACGGGCAATATTGAGTGCCATAGAGGTTTTACCCATGCCCGGGCGCGCACCTAATATAATAAGGTCAGATTTATTAAGACCGGTTATCATTCTATCAAGGTCACTGATTCCTGACGGTATGCCTACATAATCATCGTGAGTTTCCGGGTCGGCTATTTTTGAAAGACGGTCATATGTTTCTTGCTCAATAACATCCTTAATGGAAGTAAGTCCGGATTTATCGTTACCCATACGGATATCGTAAATTCTTTGCTCGGCGCTCTCAATCATTTTATCGGTATCAACTGAGTTTTCCTCAATATCTTTCAGGATACCTTTTGCTGCATTAATGAGTGCCCGAGCATAATAGCGCTCACGCAGAATACCTATATAAGTGTTTACATTTGCGGATGACGGAACATTCTGAACTAGCTCGGTAAGATATGCTTTACCGCCGGCCTCATTGTAAATATTATTATCCTTTAGCTTTTCAAGCAACGACACAAAATCTATAACCTGATTTATCTCAAACATTGTTATAATCGTGTTATAGATTTCTTTGTGTTGAGGTATGTAGAAAAACTCAGGCTTTACAAGTGTTATTACCTCGGCTATGCACTGAGGGTCCATAATCATTGAGCCTAATACTGACTGCTCAGCTTCAACAGAATACGGAATTCTGCGGTCTTCAAAATCGTAGAATAAATCGTCCTTAGCCATTATCTTCTACCTTAACGGTTACCTTGGCGGAAATTCCCTTATAAAGCTTAATTTCCGCCGTATAATCACCGAAATTCTTAATATCCGCCACAGATATTTTTTTCTTATCAATACTTACCGAAAACGAGCGATTAATTTCATCAGCGATTTCCTTAGAGGTTATACTTCCGAAAAGTCTGCCCGAATTACCACCCTTAGCATTAAGTGTAACAGACTTACCGTCAAGCTTCGCGGCAACAGCTTTTGCCGCATCGATTTCCTCCTGCTTGTGGTGCTCTGCAGCCGCCTGACGGCTCTTCATTTCAGAAATTGCCGCATTATCAGCTTCAACGGCTAAATTCTTTGGAGAGAGAAAATTTCTGAAATAGCCGTCGGACACATTAATAAGGTCGCCCTTTTTTCCTTTAGACTTTATGTCTGCGAGTAAAATCACTTTCATATAATTCACCTTTTATTATAAATTAAACTTCCAATATAACAGGCAACACCATTGGACTGCGGTGTGTTTTAAGATACAGGAACTTGGAGACTCCCTCTTTAACAGTCATTTTTATACTGTTCCAATCGCGAGCGCGTGCTAAGGTGCCGTTTTCAAGAACACGAATTACTACCTGCCTTAATTCATCCATAAGCTCTTCTGATTCTTTAACATAAATGAATCCTCGTGATACCACATCCGGTCCTGAGAGAATTTCCCGTGTAGAGGAATCAATAGCAACTGTCACAACAATAATACCGTTATCCGACAAATGCTTACGGTCGCGAAGTACTATGCTTCCTACATCGCCTACGCCGAGTCCGTCAACAAGAACTCTGCCAGAGGGCACTGTATCGGCAATTTTAATACCCAAATCAGACACTTCCACAACATTTCCGTTTGCGGCAACAACAACATTTTCCGGCTTAAGTCCCATAGTATAAGCAAGCATTTTATGCTTATAGAGATGTTTGAGTTCACCGTGAACAGGCATGAAATACTTCGGTTTTACAATGCTGAGCATAAGCTTTTGCTCTTCCCTGCAAGCGTGACCGGAAACATGAACATCATACATCTTTTCATATACAACATTCGCACCGCGCTTCATAAGCTCGTTTACAACACGGCTCACTAAAATCTCGTTGCCGGGTATCGGTGTCGCTGAAATGATTATCATATCGCCTGGTATTATTTCGACTTGACGGTGGTCTGAAAAAGCCATTCTGTGTAGTGCAGAAAGCGGCTCACCCTGGGACCCCGTAGTAATCACAACAAGTTTTTCGGGCGCATAATTCTTAATCTGTTCTATATCAATCAGAATATCCTTCGGCAACTTAAGGTAATGAAGCTCCGCCGCCATTTTGACAACATTAATCATACTTCTGCCCGATACCGCTACCTTGCGTTTGCACTTATGTGCCTCATCGATTATCTGCTGTATGCGGTGAATGTTAGATGAAAATGTGGCGACTATTATTCTGTGCCCCTGAGCTTTTTTGAAAAGATTGGAAAATGACTCGCCTACTATTTTTTCTGACGGTGTATATCCGGGTCTTTCAGCGTTAGTAGAATCTGAAAGAAGAGCTAAAACCCCCTGTTTTCCAAGCTCGGCAAATCGCGCTAAATCAATGACTTTATCATCAATAGGCGTAGTATCTATCTTAAAGTCGCCGGTTTGGACAACTGTGCCGGCGGCGCAGCTGATTGCAAATCCGACAGAATCAGGAATAGAGTGATTAACATGAATAAACTCAACTCTGAATTTACCAAGCTTAATCGTCTGTCCAGCCTTTACTACATTAAGCTTTGCCTCAGATAAAAGCTTATGTTCGGAAAGCTTGCTTTCAATGAGACCTATCGTAAGCCTTGTCGCAAAAACTGGCAAGTTTAATTCGCGTAACAAATACGGAATGCCTCCTATATGGTCCTCATGACCGTGGGTCACAACAAGTCCTTTAATTTTTTCTCTGTTTTCAAGAATATAAGTAAAGTCCGGGATTACAGCATCAACACCCGGCGTTTCTTCATCAGGAAAGCTCATACCGCAATCAACGAGTATCATATCTCCGTCATAATCATAAAGAGTAATATTTTTGCCGATTTCGCCGAGACCACCAAGCGGTATTATTCTTATGGGTTTTGTGTTTTTATTTTCGGTTTTAGGTTTTTTATAAGATGAATAATTATTGGATTTTTTATTTGTTTTACCTTTATTTACAGATTTTTTTGAAGAAAAACCACCGCTAACTAAACTATTTACGGCATTTTTTGCAACAGAAACACTGCCGCTTTGTTTGTTTGAACGGCGTTTTTTAGTGTTATTAGATTGTGTTTCATTCATTAAAAGTATATCCTCCGTAAAAATATATGTATACAAGATGGCATACCGCCATCTTGAAAAAATTAAACAACACACCAATTTTATTTTACAATTAAAACACGCGCATTGTCAAGAACGATTATTAGTATTGGCCCAATTAGCTATTCGTAATCAAAACAGATTATTTTTTACCGGTTGAACCAAAACCACCCGAAGCGCGCTCGGTTGTATCAAGCGTTTCACATTCCGAAAATTCAGCCTTAATATATGGCATTACAACAAGCTGAGCAATCCTCTCGCCCGAAGAAATAACCTGATTGATATTCGAGTGATTATGAATTGATACCATTATTTCGCCCCTATAATCGCTATCGATAACTCCGACTTTGTTTGAGGGCGCAAGACCGCGTCTTGAAGCAATACCGCTTCTTGCAAACACGAAGCCGGCATATCCGTCAGGTATAGATAAAGCAATACCTGTGTGTATCATTACGGTCTCACCGGCATTAACAACTATATCACCTTCGGGTAAGGCATACAAATCAGCGCCTGCGGCAAACGGTGTGCCATAGGTAGGTATAATTGCGTTTTCGCTCAGTTTTATAAAATTAACAGTCATATAATCACCTAAAGTACATCAATTTCTATGTTTCCGTCTTTAACACTAACAGCAATACCGGTGACATTATCCTCTCTCTCAATTATAATATCAACGATTTTATCTTCAATATTTCGGCGTATCACATTTCTAAGCTCACGAGCACCCGTTCTGTCTGTATCGGCGTTGTCAACAACATAATCACATACGCCCTCGCCTATTTTGAGAGAAATATTTCGTTCTGAAAGAGAGTTTTTAAGCTCATCCAACATAATTTTCGCGATTTTTAGAAGCGATTCTTTTGTCAGCGGTTCAAACACAACTATCTCGTCCACTCGCGCAATAAACTCGGGGCGCAAGAATTCTCTTAGTGCCTTAAGAGCCTTATCTTTTGATACCTGCGCTGCACTTTGACCAAATCCTAAAAGATTATTTGCTTTTTCGCTTCCGGCGTTTGAGGTCATAACTATAACGGTGTTTTCGAAATTGACTGTGCGCCCTTGTGCGTCTGTTACCCTGCCTTCATCAAGAATTTGAAGTAGGATATTAAGCACATCCGGATGTGCTTTCTCAATTTCATCAAGTAAAATAACAGAATAGGGCTTGCGCCGTACCTTTTCGGTGAGCTGACCTGCTTCATCATAACCAACATATCCGGGAGGCGCTCCTATAAGGCGTGATACCGAGTGCTTCTCCATAAATTCAGACATATCAAATCTGAGCAGTGTCTCAGGCGTGCTGAAAAGCTGTGCTGACAGTACCTTCACAAGCTCAGTTTTCCCTACACCGGTAGGTCCTACAAATATAAACGACGCCGGACGGTGAACTGAACTTGTATGAACCCTTGAACGCTTAACGGCATTAGCGACAAGTCTTGTAGCCTCACGCTGACCGATTATTCTTTCATTAAGTCTGTCTTCAAGTGCAGAAAGCTTTGAAAGCTCACTCTCCTCTATTTTTGAGGCAGGGATACCCGTCCAAAGCTCAATTACCTTTGCAAGCTCTTTTTCAGTTACGGTATTATCAGATGCCGCCTCATAAAGACCGTTTGCAACATTTTTATATCTTTCGACATCTGCTTTAAGCATTGCCTGTTTTTCATAATCTGTATTTTCAGGGTCAGAAGTAAGCTCTTCCAGTTGCTTCTGCGCTTCTGCAACGCGCTTATTGGCAATATAGAGCTCATCAATAGCCTTGTTTTCAAGGCTTGTACAAGCGCAAGCCTCATCGAGAAGGTCGATTGCTTTATCCGGCAAAAATCTATCTGTTACATATCTTTCAGAAAGCTTTACAGCTTTTGTTACTATACTATCCGGCACCTTAACGCCGTGATAGCCCTCATAATAAGATTTGACACCCATTAAAACGCTTATTGCATCATCAATTGAGGGCTCTTCAATAGTCACAGGTTGAAAACGGCGTTCGAGCGCCGCGTCTTTTTCAATATACTTGCGATATTCCTTAAATGTCGTAGCACCGATAACTTGAATTTCTCCGCGCGAAAGTGCAGGCTTTAAGATGTTTGCGGCATTCATAGAGCCTTCTGCAGAATCACCGGCACCTACTAAATTGTGAATCTCGTCAATAAACAAAATAACATTACCGGCATCTTTTATCTCATCAACCAGGCCTTTAACTCTACTTTCAAATTGACCTCTGAACTGAGTACCTGCAACAAGACCGGTAAGGTCAAGCAGGTATATTTCTTTATCGCAAAGCCTTGCAGGCGCTTCGCCATTTGTAATTTTTTGCGCAAGACCCTCAGCTATTGCAGTTTTGCCAACCCCCGGCTCACCAATAAGACAAGGATTATTCTTCGACCGACGGGAAAGTATTTGAATAGTACGGTAAAGCTCTTTTTCACGGCCGACGATATTATCAAGCTTGCCTTCTTTTGCACGCTGTGTAAGATTTGTACAATACTGCTCTAAAAATCTTCTTTTCTTCTTTTTAGGCTTTTCACCCTTTGCATCTTTGCTCTTTTCACTTTCGGTCTGCTCTTTGGCGCCGCCGAACATATTTTTCAAAAACGGAATTGCCGGAGCTGTGCCTAAATCGAAGGTTTCATTATTCATTGCTTCATCATCAGCCTCAGGAGAAATCATCTCCATAAACTGGTCGCTCATCTGCTCAATATCCTCATCGGTTATATTCATACTTTTAAGCATATCATCGACCGGCTTAATACCAAGTTCCTTTGCACAGACAAGGCAAAGCCCCTCAGGTTCTGCCGAGGGTTTAAGCGGATTGGACATAAAAACAACCGCCGGGCGTTTTTTACACTTTGAACACATTTTCATAAATTTTCAATACTCCTATGATTATACAAACGGTGAAAAACCGTATAATAGCTTAAATACATATGTCGTTTCTATATTTTCGGGCGTGAATATTCCAAAACCGTTCTTACTTAAAAGAACAATAATACTTATTATTACACAAAATACAAAGGAAAACACAAGGCCCTTGAATACCCCTATAACACCACCTAACGCAGAATTGATTTTACCGATAATAGAGATATTAAATAGCCTGTTTAGTGCCTTTGCTAAAAACTTTGAAAGAATTATAAGAACTATTGCAATTATAGTGCAATAAATTGCACTGACAATCTTTGTAATAAGAGGCTTTGCAACATTCTGGGATATTTTTACCGCAGTATCCGAAGCCCCGGAAGCAAAAGTGTTGCTGACTTGATCAGAAAACGACTGCTCAGAAACTCCAATATATGAGGAATGATTTTTGATTATATCAGGAAAAGAATCCCATAAGGCGGATGAAACTGCGTTTACTCCGCTATTTGCCGTCTCTTCGACCTTAGTAGCGATACTCGGCCCGATTATCTTATCATAAGTTGTATCGGCAAGTGGTGAACTAATTGTAAACGCTATAAAGAACGCCGCAAAAAAACCAACTACTTCTATCAGTGTGCGAACAAACCCGTGTTTTGCAGATAAAAAAATACAAATAGCAATTATTGCAATAATAATTACATCAAGAATTATTCCTGCTGTCATATCATTCACCTTTCTCAATAACGGATTTTTCAATTTCGTTATCGCTGATAATACAAACGGTATTTGAGCCCACAACCGAAATTTTTACTCCACCGAAGCCACAGCTGCCACTTCTCAATATTTCTCCGTTTTTTCCGTAAATAGTGATTTTGTTATCGCCAATCGCGTAAACGCGCCCTCTTGAAAATCTTATGTCGTTTACTATGCCTTTTATTTCAAATTCTGATATTTTTTTGCCCGAATTTGAGAATAACACAATATTGTTATCGCTTTTGTCATTGGTCTTATTATAAACCGCCATTGTGCCGGCAGATGAATACCGCATTAAGGCAATCTCGCCGCCAAAATCGTTTTCGTTAACGGTGTATTTTGACCAATTAATGTAGCGCAGCTTATTATGCGTTGTCACAAAAAAGCCTCTGTTACAGCTTTCTATGTCATAAACAAAATCATCACTTAAATCAAACTTGAAATCCGGGTCGGCAGAATTAAATCCGTAAACTCTGAGACTTGATATTATCTTGCCGGATTCAGCATTCAATGTGGAAATTGCAATTTTTTTGCCTGAGGGTGCAATACATACATTATTTACCATTTCTTTTGCAAGCTTTATGCTGTAAATTGGTTTACCTTTTCTATTGTAGACAGTCACACAGGCGGCGTAGGAATCAGATTTTGTAACAAGCGCGTATTGACCGTCTCTCGCAATGTCTGCGGCAATAATCGTTTCTTTGCTTTCTATCGTATCAACAATCCCTGAAAGATTATATATAATAGCGGCGTTTTTGCCTTGGTCATATACAAGCGCACGAGTTTCGCTTGTCGTAATTACAGGTGCGGAAAACCCGTGAACAGAAGAAAAAATCTTTTTACCGCCATTAGAATATGCCATAACACTAGTATCTGTAAGAACATAATAGTAATTATTTTTTGGTACACAGTCAAGAGTCTGTGTGCCCGAAAGCTCCAGCGGGAAAGTTCCCGAACCTAAAGACAGTACAAAATCTTTAGTACTCTCATAAAGACCTACCGGCAGAGAAATCGACAATATAAAAAGAATCAAAGAAATTACTGCAATTATTCCGGCAAAAACATAAAGCTTTTTGCGCTTCTCACCTTTTTTGCCTTTAACAACACGAATATCGCTATCTTGAGTAATATCCTTTTTAATCCTCCTTGAAGTGCGCATAGGTATATTCATTTCTACATTTTGCACATGCGCTTTTTTATGACGGCGAGGACTTGTATGTATCTTTTTTCTTTTATAATCAGGCATAACGCTCTCCTCAGTATATTACCTTTTCCAGGAATAGTCCGTGCGGAGGTAATGTATCTCCGCCAAGTGAACGGTCTTTTGTAATAAAAATGTTTTCTGCAATATTACAATTACACCTGCCATAACCTACCGCTAAGGCAGTGCCGGTTAAAATTCTAACCATATTGTAAAGAAAGCCGTCAGCAGTCACCTTAAAATATATTTTATTACCGGTTTTCTCCACAAAGCACTCGCTTACTGTTCTTACGGTATTTTCAACAGTCCTACCGGATGACGAAAAACCGCAGAAATCGTGTGTACCTATAACGGTTTTGGCAAAGAAATTCATAAGATTTATATCAGGCTCACTGTTCAAGTGCAGAAAATATCGTTCATCAAAAGGGTTTTTACCACCCATATACATGCCGTAAGCATACTGTTTTCCTTTTGCGTTATAACGAGCGTGAAAATCATCACTTACTTCCCTACAGGACACAACAGCAACATCGTCGGGTAAAATTGAATTCAGTCCCGTTAAAAAAGCTTTTTCGGGTATATTGTCCCCACAGTCCAAATGGCAACAAAACTCTCTGGCGTGAACACCGGCATCGGTACGACTGCAACCTGTAATATTGTGCGGCGCACCTAAAAGCTCTTCTATAGCCTCTCCTAAAACCTGTTGTACCGTAACGGCATTGGGTTGAACCTGCCAACCGTGATAATTTGTTCCATCAAAAGCAATTGTAAGTAAAACTCTTTTCATCTCATTCACTGTTAAATCAAAGTATTTATGGCAATAATTCCGCCACAGAACATTATATTGATAAACGCCGCCCATAAATCAGCCCACGAGTATTTAAGTCTTTTCATACGAACTCTGCCGACACCACCGTTATAGCAACGGCATTCCATTGCCTCTGCAAGCTCATAAGCTCGCCTTACAGATGAAATCAAAAGCGGTATAAGTATTGGTATTAACGCCTTAATTCTTTCAATCAGCCTACCGTTTTCAAGGTCAGCACCACGAGCTTTTTGTGCGTTCATAATTTTTTCTGTTTCTTCCACAAGAGTTGGTATAAATCTTAAAGCTATCGTCATCATCATAGCAAGCATATGAACGGCATTTTGTAGACGAAAAATACGCATAAAAGACAAAAGTGACTCAATGGCATCGGTTATATCGTTTGGAGTTGTAGTATAGGTCAAAACCGAACTTAAAAGAATCAGAAGAATAATTCGACTGCCCATATATACTGCCCTTAAAATGCCGGAAGTAGTTATGGTAAAATACCAAACGGTTAAAAGCACCGTTCCTGAGTTGCCGTAAAACAGATTGATAATTGAAGTAAAAATAATGATAGGCAAAATAGTCTTTATGTTCCTAAGGAACATCTTTGCCGGAACCTTTGATATTATTAGTATTAAAACAGTTTGAACTGCCGGCACAATCAAGGAATAAATGCTTTTAGTCAAAAATAAAAACACAATATCAAGTATAAGTACCAATATTTTTGTTCTCGGGTCCAAACGATGAACAATAGAGTTGCTTTCGTAATACTGACCGAATGTAATATCTTTAAGCATTTTTGCCACCTGCGGAAAGTGCGCAAAGATATTCTACCGCATCTTTAAGGGTAAAAATATCAGTCCTTATATCATTATTTTTCTCATTGATAAGCTTTAAGACCTTTGTTACAACGGGAACCGAAAGTCCAATTTCACTTAGCATATCACCCTTTGAAAAAACATTGTAAGCCGTATCGTACATAACAAGCTTTCCGCCGCTTAAAACAATCAGTTTATCCGCGAGGCTCGCCATATCCTCCATATTGTGCGAAACAATTATAACAGTTGCGCCGAATTTTTCACGGTAATTTTTAACCATTGCAGATACTTCATGCCTGCCTTTAGGGTCAAGACCTGCTATCGGCTCGTCAAGAATAAGTACTTCAGGCTTCATAGCCATAACGCCGGCTATGGCAACGCGGCGTTTTTCTCCTCCCGACAAATCAAAAGGAGATTTATCAAAATACTCGCGTTTTATTCCTACTGTATCACAAATACTTTCTACTCTGTTTTTCAGCTCATCACCCGTAAGCCCCATATTCTTAGGCCCGAAAGCAATATCCGCAAAAACAGTCTCTTCAAAAAGCTGATATTCCGGATATTGAAAAACAAGACCAACCTTAAAGCGTATATCTTTTATATTTTTAGGGTCATCCCATATATTTTTACCATTTAACAACACCTCGCCGCTTGCCGGTTTAAGCAGCCCGTTCAGATGCTGAATAAGGGTGGATTTACCTGAGCCGGTATGTCCGATAATACCGACTATTTCACCTTTTTCAATGCTGAAAGATATATCGTGAATCGCATCTTTTACTATCTGTGCATCGCCGTCATAAGTGTAACTGAGGTTTTTAACCTCTATAATACTTGCCAACTAACTTTCCTCCAAATGAAGCGCCGCTGATATTCTTGCGGCTGTTTCTTTAACAGAAATAGCGTCTGTATCTATATCAATACCATTTTTCTTAAGCTGATATAAAAGCTCTGTCGTCTGCGGAACATCAAGCCCTGTGCTTTTGAGCGTTTTTATATCGGAAAAAATTTCTTTCGGTGTGCCGTCACTGATAATCTCACCGTCAGATAATAAAACAACTCTATCTGCGAGCTCGGCTTCCTCCATAAAATGAGTTATAAGCACGATTGTCATACCGTTTTCACGGTTAAATCGCGTTATAATACTCATAACCTCAGCTCTACCCTTTGGGTCAAGCATAGCGGTCGGTTCATCGAGTATAAGGCACTCAGGGCGCATAGCAATTATTCCGGCTATTGCAATACGCTGTTTTTGTCCACCCGAAAGATGATGAGGCGTTGATTTTCTGAATTCGTACATACCTACAGCTTTGAGCGCCTCATCAACACGCTCGCGCGATTTTTCTGGCGTCAGTCCCAAATTTTCAGGTCCGAACGCAACATCATCCTCAACAATAGAGGCCACCAGCTGATTATCAGGGTTTTGAAAAACCATACCAACCTTACGGCGGATTTCAATCTCGCTGGTTTCATCCTTAGTGTCAATACCGTCAACTAAAACCGAGCCATCCGCATTTGTTGGCTTATACAGACCATTCATTAGCTTTGCAAGTGTGGATTTGCCCGAGCCGTTATGACCGAGTATAACGGTAAAGCTTGAGCGTTCTATGTTTAGATTTAAGTTTTTGATAATGTCACGCTTTTCACCTTCTGCATCAAAAGAAAAGCTGACGTTTTTTATTTCTATTAAATTATCCATTTACCTTGTCCAAACCGTAGTGTTGCCACACGGCAATATTATATCTTTTTTTGTAACCTTAAGACCTATTTCGTCAGTACAAACATTTCCAGTACCTTTTGGGGCGACTAACCTTTTAACCATATAATTAAGAATTGTATGCGAAAGACCGCCCGTATACGAATTAAGAAAGAAAAACAACGGATTATCAGAAAGAAGTCTACCCACATCCCCTAAAAACTCGGCGAGGCACTGTTCAAGCTTCCAAATCTCACCGGAAGGTCCTCTTCCGTAAGACGGAGGGTCCATAATAATTGCATCATATTTCTTACCGCGTCTCATTTCACGCTTCACAAACTTCATACAGTCATCAACAAGCCAACGCACCCGACCATCCGCTACACCGGACGACACAGCGTTTTCTTTAGCCCAGTTTACCATTCCTCGTGAAGCGTCAACATGTGTTACGCTCGCACCGCTTTTAAGGCAGGCGGCGGTAGCGCCTCCGGTATATGCGAACAGATTTAATACGCTTATGGGCCTATTTGCATTATCAATAAGCTTTCTTGCAAGTTCCCAGTTGACTGCCTGCTCGGGAAAAAGACCCGTGTGCTTAAATCCCATCGGTTTGAGATTAAATGTAAGGTCCTTATAGTTAATAGACCAAACATCAGGTACAAAACCTTTTCTTTCCCAATATCCTCCACCGGAATTGGACCTGTGGTAAACCGCCGCCGCAGTTTTCCAGCGGCTGTCGTTTCTGCTATCAGACCATATCACCTGAGGGTCGGGGCGGATAAGAATTACATCCCCCCAACGCTCAAGCCGTTCGCCGGCATCGGCGTCAATCAGTTCATAATCATTAAAATTTTCTACTGCTCTCATCAAAGACCTCATTAAATCAGTTGCTGTTGACCTGCCGGCTTAATGCCTAAATGCTCATAACACGCCGGTGTTACACATCTTCCGCGCGGCGTGCGTGTGAGAAATCCGATTTGCATAAGATACGGCTCATATACATCCTCAATGGTAACTGCTTCCTCGCCTACTGCCGCAGAAATAGTTTCAAGTCCTACCGGACCGCCGCCGTAATTATTGATTATCGCTTTAAGCATACGCCTATCAAAATCATCAAGACCTAATTCATCAATCTCAAAGCGCGCAAGCGCCTCCCTGGCTACTTTCTCGGTAATTATGCCGTCAAACTGTATTTCCGCAATATCTCTAACACGCTTTAGCAATCTATTAGCAATTCTCGGTGTTCCGCGCGCACGGGATGCAATCTCTAAAGCACCGTCAATATCAATAGGAATACCCAGTATTCCTGCTGAACGGGTTACGATTTGACCTAACTGCTCAGGCGTATATAACTCAAGCCTCAGTAGCACACCGAAACGGTCACGAAGTGGTGCGGTAAGCTGACCCGAACGGGTTGTGGCACCAACAAGTGTGAAATGCGGCACATCAAGCCGTATTGACCGCGCTGACGGACCCTTTCCGAGAATTATATCAAGAGAAAAATCCTCCATAGCCGGATAAAGTATTTCTTCAACATTTCTGGATAATCTGTGGATTTCATCGATAAACAGCACATCGCCCTCGTTAAGCGCCGTAAGTATCGCAACGAGGTCGCCCTGCTTTTCTATTGCCGGTCCTGAAGTCACCCTGATATTAACGCCCATTTCGTGAGCAATTATGCCTGCAAGGGTTGTTTTGCCAAGTCCCGGAGGGCCGTAAAGCAAAACATGGTCAAGACTTTCTTTCCTCTTACGAGCCGCCTCAATATAGATACTCAGGTTGTCCTTTGCTTTATCTTGACCTATATATTCACTTAGTGTCTTCGGACGAAGTGAAATTTCAGCCTCATCCTGAGCCGAAGTATATTCAGGAGATACTATTCTGTTTTCAAAATCAATCTCTTCAATCACTAATTATATCCCCCTTGCGAGAATCTTTAATGCACCACGGATTAAATCGTCAGTGTTAAGCGCACCGTCAAGCTTGCCTACTGCAAGTGAAGCTTCGCTTTGAGAATACCCAAGAGAAACAAGAGCCTCAATAGCCTCTTTTGCGGAAGTATTCGCATTTGCATTTCCAACCTGATTTACAGTTTCCAAAACATCGCCGACTGCTGCCGCACCGACTTTATCCTTAAGTTCAAGCACCATTCTCTGAGCAAGCTTTATGCCAACGCCCTGTGCCGCCGTGAGAGATTTAGCATCACCACTTGCTAAAAACAGAAGAACTTTTTCATAATCGAAAGCCGATAAAACCGCAAGACCGATTTTAGCGCCCACACCGCTTACAGATGTTATAAGCTTAAACACCTCAAGCTCTCCACGCCGTGAAAAGCCATATAAATCGAGAGCATCCTCCTTAACTGTCATACAGGTATGTACAAAGGCATTATCGCCCACATTACCGAGTTTTGAATAAGTATCTCTTGTTATAAAGCATTTCAGCCCCACGCCACCGCACTCAATTACTGCACAGTTTTCATCTTTGTAAATTATTTTACCGTTTAGTGATGCAATCATTTATTCTTTCCTTTCATCAGCTTACCGTAAAGACTTCCGGCACTATGACCGTGGCAAATCGTCAGTGCCAAGGCATCTGCTGTATCGTCAGGTTTCGGAACAGAGCTTAATGACAACAGGTTTTTAACCATTTCCATTACTTGCCGCTTTTCGGCTTTTCCGTAACCGGTTATTGACTGTTTTACCTGAAGAGGAGTATACTCGTAAATATCAAGGGAATTTTGTTTAGCCGACAGTAATATCACACCTCGCGCCTCGGCAACATCTATTGCGGTTGTAGTATTTGTGTTAAAGTACAGTCTCTCTATTGACATACAGTCAGGCTTATATTTGTTTATGACAGTACACATATCATCATAAATTGCCTTGAGCCTTTCGGGGAAAGGAACGCCGGCATCTGTTGTAATAGCACCGTAACCCACAACATTAAAGTGCAGACCGTCATAATCAACTACACCGTAGCCCACTATCGCATATCCGGGATCAATACCAAGAATCCGCAAACAGATACCCCTTTCCGATAATTAAGAACACATTATCCCAATATTAATTATTATTATAACATAATTATCCAGTAAGAGCAATGTTTTTTTAATTGAAAACGCACAAAACCGATAAGGGTCTTGTGCGCACAAAATTTAGTTACTGAAAGTAATACTAAGGAACACTTACGGCAGGACCGTAATCGTCCCCGGAAACGGGGTTTGAGTTAAGGTTAGTACCGTCATACTCAGACTCGTTTTTTGACGACGGATTTTCATCTTCGTCTATGCCGCTTTTGCCATGCTGATTTGAAGTGCTTTTAGAAGAATTATCAGTAGGATTTGCGGTGTTATTTTTTGTTTCCCTGTCAGATGATGAAACCATTATAGAACTATCCGGGTGACTCACATCAATATAATCGGAATTTGAACCGTAAACCTCTTTTTTACATTTACAGGCAGTAAGACATAAAAGAACCAAAAAAATTGTCAGAACGAAAAAAATCCTAATCGCTTTCAAAATAACACCTCTTTCGTCAATTATTATACTAACAAATTACTATAATAATTTCAAGAACTTTAATTTTTTCATTGACATAAATTGCTCGTTATGATAAAATTTTTGGAGTAATGAAGGGAGGAATATGTATGTCACATATTTTTACCTCCTATTCTCCGGAAGACACTATGAGTATTGCTTCATCGTTGGCGGCAAGGCTTTCAGGTGGCGAAGTAATTGCAATGAGAGGCGGTCTCGGTATGGGAAAGACCTGTTTTATAACAGGTTTGGCTAAAGCTCTCGGATTTAGCGGCGAAGTTACCTCCCCTACTTTTGCTATTGTTAATGAGTATATTGGCGGTAGGCTCAATTTATTCCATTTTGACGCGTATAGAATAACCGGTTGGGATGATTTGTATTCCACCGGTTATTTTGAATATTTGGATGCCGGTGGCGTTGTAGCGGTAGAGTGGAGTGAAAATATTCAAGGTGCGCTGATTGGCGAAAATGTTATTACCGTTGAATTTGAGCGCTTATCGGAAAACGAACGAAAAATCACTATTACCGGCGGTGTAAAATATGAAAATACTTGCAATTGAATGTTCGGCGACACCGGTTTCTGCCGCTATCATCAGTGACGGTGAAATTATAAGTTATTCTTTTTCGAATATAAAGCTTACTCATTCACAAACGCTATTTCCGATTATTGAAAGTGTATTATCAGCCGCAAGATTAAGTTTTCAGGATATTGACGCCGTATCGGTTGCCACAGGTCCGGGCTCGTTTACGGGTCTGCGTATTGGTATCGCCTCGGCAAAAGGGCTTGCAGAGCCTAAAAAGCTTAAATGCGTTGGTGTTTCCACCCTGCTTTCAGCGGCTTATATGTTTTTAGGTGAAAATGCAATAATTTGTCCTGTAATTGATGCAAGATGTTCTCAGGTATACAACGCTCTGTTCGAAGTAAATGGCGCTGCTCTCACCCGTTTGTGTGAGGATAGAGCGATAATGATAGATGACCTCGCCGGAGAATTGAAAAGCATAAAAGACAAACGAATAATTTTATGTTGCGATGCCGCAGAAACAGTACTAAAAGCGTGTAATTATGAAAAAAACATTACACTTGCAACTCCAGCACTCAGGCAACAGAGCGCGGCAGGCGTTGGCATTTATGCCTATAAAGCAATAAAAGAAGGTCGGTTTTCCGATTGCGACGAGCTTAATCCCATATATCTTAAACTGCCGCAAGCGGAAAGAGAACTAAAAGCAAAACAGGAAGGGAAAGTAAATTTATGAAAATTGCAATTGGTTGTGACCACGGCGGTTTTAAGCATAAAAACGCCATATCTGAGCACCTCAAAAATCGCGGTTTTGAGGTAGTAGACTGTGGGATTTATGAGGACAAATCGGTTGACTATCCCGATATTGCAGTAAAGGTTGCAGAAAAAATAACCGACGGCAGTTGTAAGCTCGGCATTTTAGTTTGCGGAACAGGCATCGGTATGTCAATGGCGGCAAACAAAGTTAAAGGTATTCGTGCCGCAGCTTGCAGCGACCATTTTTCAGCAAAATACACAAGGCTTCACAATGACGCTAATATACTTTGTCTTGGTGGCAGAGTAATAGGCATCGGCACTGCCTTAGAGCTTGCAGATTTGTTTGTAAACACCAAATTTGAAGGCGGTCGCCATGTAAAACGCATCCAAAAAATTACAGATATAGAAAACAAAAAGGGGTAATAGTAATGGAAAACAAAAATGTATTTATTATGGATCATCCGCTTATTCAGCATAAGCTTACAATCCTTCGCGATGAAAGGACAGGCTCCAAGCAGTTTCGTGAGCTTGTAAGCGAGATTGCTATGCTTATGTGCTATGAATCAACGCGCGACTTGCCGCTAAAAGAAATCGAAACAAAAACACCGATAGCTACTGCAAAGACAAAGGTTCTCTCCGGCAGAAAAATGGCTTTTGTGCCGATTCTCAGAGCAGGTCTCGGTATGGTTGACGGTGTTTTGAGCCTTATCCCTGCCGCAAAAGTCGGCCATATCGGTATGTATCGCGACCCGAACACTCATAAGCCGGTTGATTATTATTGCAAACTACCGTCAGATCTCAGCGAGCGCGACGTGTTTGTACTTGACCCAATGCTTGCAACCGGCGGAAGTGCCATTGACGCAGTATCACGAATAAAAGAGTTTAATCCCAAGAGAATTAAGTTTATGTGCATTATTGCCGCACCTGAGGGTCTTGAAGCTTTTACAAAGGCACATCCCGATGTGCCGGTGTTCTGTGCCGGTCTTGATGACCACCTAAATGAGCATTGTTACATTGTTCCCGGCCTCGGCGACGCTGGCGACAGAATTTTCGGAACAAAATAATCAATATGATTTTATAAAACCCCCGAACCAACCGTTCGGGGGTTTTAGTATAATAATCTTAATTAATCTTCGATTGTCGCATCAGTTGCCCTGTTAAACAGTTCTACAACCTCGTCAGACGGCTTTTTATCAATAAGGGATATCACGATGCAAGCGATAAATCCCGCAACAAAGCCCGGCAATAATTCATAAACTCCGGTTGAAGACAACCAAACAAGCCAGCAAACATCAACTATTGCGCCAACCGCTATACCGGAGACGGCACCCTTATAGGTCAAGCGTTTCCAGAAAAGCGAAAGGATAACGACCGGACCAAATGAAGCGCCAAAGCCACCCCAAGCGTTGCCTACCATATCCATAATTGCTTGGGCACCTTTGCCCTTAGCGCTCGCTATAAAGTAAGCGATTACAGCTACGACAAGAATTGTAATTCTGCCAATCCAAACAACCTCTTTATCGGAAGCATTCTTGCGGAAAAGCGGTTTATAAATATCACTCGTAAAAGATGACGACGCAACAAGCAACTGACTATCCGCCGTACTCATTGAAGCCGCGATAATAGCCGCAAGCAGAATACCGGCAATAAATCCGGGGAAAAGTTTCCTTGCAAGTTCTATAAACACCATCTTCTGTGCGCCAGCCTTGAGCAACTCTTCACCGATATATGCCCTGCCAAGCACCGCAATTACAATCGCCGCAAACAGCGCTATAGTTACCCAAATTATAGCAACTGTGGCACTCTTTTTAATCATAGATGACTTTTTAATTGACATAAAGCGAACAAGGATATGCGGCATTCCGAAATAACCAAGTCCCCAAGTAAGACCGGATACAATATCCTGCCACGAAGCACCAAACAAATCTCTGCCAAAAACGCAATTAACAGTTTTATCACCCTCGGTATAACTGTAAACGATATCAAGGGTACTATAATCAAGATTTTTGGTGGCAAGTAAAACTATAGGTACTGCAAGAAGTGCTATAAGCATTAAGAATCCCTGAAAAAAGTCAGTCCAACAAACTGCCTTGAAACCGCCCAAAAATGTGTAAAGTACGATGATAACGGCGAAAATTAAAAGAGCAGCCGACTCACTAAGCTTCGGGAATACCGAAGTAAACACCGATGTACCGGCAACAAAGCTCGAAGCCACATACACCGTAAAACAGACAAGAAAAATAACAGCACTGATAATTTGAAGCGCCTTACCGCCGGTTACAAAGCGGTTAGCAAGATACTGCGGCAATGTAATAGAATCATTTGCAGCCGCCGAAAAACGGCGAAGCCTACGAGCAACAAATATCCAATTAGCCGCGGTACCAAGTGCCAAGCCAATGCCAATCCATGCTTGACCGAGGCCAAAAGCTAAGACACTGCCTGGCAGTCCCATCAAAAGCCACGCGCTCATATCCGAAGCCTGAGCGCTAAGAGCTGTTACCCACGGTCCCATACTTCTTCCGCCCAAAAAATATTCTTCTTCATTATTTAACTTAATACTTTTAATATAAAAGAAAATACCGATTGCGAGAACTATTACAAAATACAGAATAAATGCTGATACTTCCATTCAATTTCCTCACTTCTTTATTAAATAATACGAACCCTGATTATTCCGTCAACTGCGGCGATTTTGGACATAATTTCATCCGCATTAATACCGCTTACATCAAGCATTGTATATGCATAGTCACCGCGTGATTTATTAAGCATATTTTCGATGTTTACATTATTTTCTGCAACTATACTCGTAATTGAAGTAAGCATATTCGGTATGTTTTTGTGTATTACGCAAATACGCTTTTCGCTGCTTCTCGGCATAGTAATCTCAGGAAGGTTTACCGAGTTTGTAATATTTCCGTTTTCAATATAGTCAGTAAGCTCTTTTGCCGCCATAGCCGCACAGTTATCCTCGGATTCCGGTGTAGAAGCGCCGAGATGCGGTATAGCAATTACGCCGTCAACATCTAAAACCTCGTCAGTCGGAAAATCTGTTACATACGCCGCAACCTTACCGCTTTCAAGTGCTGCCTTTATGTCTGCAGAATTTACAAGACCGGCACGGGCAAAATTGAGGATACGCACGCCGTCTTTCATAAGAGCTATTGCATCCTTATTTATCATATTCTTAGTTGATTCAACAAGCGGAACATGAATTGTGATATAATCGCATTTCTTAAAAATCTCGTTTATATCATAGATATGAACAGCATTATGTGTAAGGTTCCAAGCCGAATTTACCGAAAGATAAGGGTCGTAGCCGTAAACCGTCATACCGAGATGATTTGCAGCATTTGCAACCAATACACCGATAGCGCCAAGACCGATTACACCAAGGGTCTTACCTTTAAGCTCAGGACCGCCAAACGCGCCCTTGCCTTTTTCAACAAGCTTGCCAACTTCATCGCCTTGACCTTTAAGTGTTTTTGCCCACTCTATCGCCGGAATTACACGGCGAGATGATATAAGCATACCTGCAAGAACCAGTTCTTTAACGGCATTAGCGTTAGCCCCAGGAGTGTTGAAAACAACAATACCTTTTTCACTGCAACGGTCTATCGGAATGTTGTTCGTACCGGCTCCGGCTCGCGCTATTGCTATAAGCGATTCAGGGAATTCAGTATCATGAAGTGCCGCAGAACGGACAATCGCGCCGTCTGCATTATCCACCTCATCGCCTATTGTATATTTATCGTCAAATTCAGCAAGACCGATTTTCGAGATTTTATTATATGTTTTAATCTTATACATTACGCATTTTCCTCCTCAAATTTCTTCATAAACTCAACAAGCTTTTCTACGCCTTCGATAGGCATAGCGTTGTAAATAGAAGCACGCATACCTCCAACGCTTCTATGTCCCTTAAGATTTACAAACCCTGCGGCTTTTGCCTCTGCTACAAACTTAGCGTCAAGCTCATCACTACCCGTAATAAACGGAACATTCATAAGTGAACGGTCTTCGGGAACGACAGTGCCCTTAAAAAGCTTACTGTTATCAAGAAAATCATAGAGAATTTTTGCTTTCTTCTCGTTAATTTCTTTCATTTTCTCAAGTCCGCCAAGCTTCTTTATCCACTTCAAAACAAGACCTGCAATATATATAGAATAGCACGGAGGTGTATTGAACATAGAATCATTGTCAGCGTGTGTCTGATAGTTAAGCATCGTAGGAGTAATATCCATAGCGTTGCCTATGAAATCCTTACGAATTATAACTATTGTAACGCCTGCCGGGGCAACATTCTTTTGAGCACCGGCATAAAGAACTGCGAACTTGCTTACATCAATAGGCTCTGAGAGAATGCAACTCGAAATATCTGCCACAAGCGGAATATCACCGACATCAGGGAGAGTGTGATATTTTGTACCGTAAATAGTGTTATTCATACAAATATGAACATAATCTGCGTCCCTATCAAAATCATCTGCTGTGGTCTTCGGTATATATGAATATGTTTTATCGGCGCTGGAAGCCACGGCACGAGCATTACCGTAACGCGCCGCTTCTTTGTAAGCCTTATTAGCCCACTGGCCTGTGATAATAAAATCAGCCTTTTTATTCTTATTCATAAGATTAAGCGGCACCATGGCAAACTGTGTTGAAGCACCGCCCTGCAAAAAGAGCACTTCATAATTATCCGGGATGTTCATAACTTCCCTCAAATCAGCCTCAGCCTGCTTGATTATCGCATCATACTCTTTAGAACGGTGCGACATTTCCATTACCGATTGACCGGTAGCACCATATTCAAGCATCTCATCCGCCGCAGTTTTCAAAACTTCCTCAGGAAGCATAGACGGACCTGCACTAAAATTATAAACTCTTGCCATAATAATTACCTCCAAAATTTTGTAACTACAACATTATATAAACAGTTTATTCGTATGTCAATAGGTTTGTTAATAGTTTGTCAATGTTTTTTAGGTTTTTTAGAAAAATAACCTTAAGTTTGTTAAAATATTATCAATGTTGCAAATGTTAAGCTTGCGTGTTAAAATACCGGTGTAAAACTCTGGAAGGAGTGATTATATGTTACTCGCCGTTGACATTGGCAATACAAACATTACGCTTGGCGTCTATGAAGAGCAGATTTTGCTGTTTACTGCACGCCTTGCTACTGACAATAAAACCACTGCTGACCAATACGCTATTTATCTAAAAAACATTCTTGAGCTTCACGGTTGCGGTCACGTAGATATTGAGGACTGCATCATCGCCTCTGTGGTGCCAACGGTAGCCGCTTCTTTAAGGCAAGCGGTATCATTTCTGTGCGATATTGTACCTCTTGAACTTGGGCCGGGTGTAAAAACAGGTCTTAATATAAAAATAGATAATCCTGCCCAGCTTGGCGCTGACCTCGTGGCAGGTGCCGTCGGTGCAATAAATGAATATACCCTTCCCTGCATCGTAATTGATATGGGCACAGCGACGACGCTCAGCGTAATTGATGAGAACGCAACCTACCGCGGCGGCGTTATTGCGGCAGGCGTTCGTCTTACTCTTAAAGCACTTACCGAAAACACAGCCGCACTACCAAGCGTGAGCATAAACGCTCCTAAAAATGTTATTGGGACAAATACTGTAGATTGTATGAAATCGGGCTTAGTATTTGGTGCTGCGGCTATGCTTGACGGTCTTATAGACCAAATTTCATCAGAGCTCGGTGCTTTTCCGACAGTGGTAGCCACAGGAGGACTTTCGAAGGAAATTGTAACCCACTGTCATCACGATATAATATATAATGAGAACCTTCTGCTTGAAGGATTGCGCGAAATTTACGAACGCAACAAATAAGGCATTATTTATCCCAACGGATAATGCAAATATTATGAACTGTACCATTTGGACAGTATCGGAGGTATTATTTATGCAAATTTCAAAAAACAAAACTGTCAAACTTAACATTTTAGCGGTACTTTCGGCAATAGTCGCCGTTATATCATTTATACCGCTGAAAACTATGGGACTTGAGATTACATTTTCTATGGTTCCGATAGCGGTAGGTGCTATTCTCTACGGACCTATGGCAGGCGCGATTTTGGGCGGCGTATTTGGCGTTGTAAGTTTTTTACAGTGTTTCGGCTACAGTTCGTTTGGCGCTATGCTTTTAGGTGAAAGCGCATTTTATACCTTTTTAGTATGTGTGCCCACAAGAATTTTAGCAGGTCTTATTACCGGTGTAGTTTCCTCAGCAATGTGTAAAGGTAATAAAGCGGTTAATGAATTACGGTTTGTTGTATGCTCGTTTATCGCGCCACTTCTTAATACGGTTTTCTTTATGTCAACACTTGTTGCCCTGTTTTATAATGGCGAAACAATACAGTATTTTGTCAATCTGTTAGGTGCAGCAAATCCGTTTATTTTTATAATATTGTTTGTAGGAGTTAACGGTCTTGTTGAGATTATTGCCGGCTTTGTTGTGGCGTATCCGATAACTCGCGGCGTATATCACGGTTTAAGAAATTATTTTTAAGTGTGTGGCGGACTGCTGTCCGCCGATTTTTTCAATTTTTTCAAAAAAATGCTTTATTTTTCAGCATATACCTGTTATAATGAATTGGATATGCAGGAATTTTGTTCCTTAGCATACTAATTTTGTAAAATATGGTATGACCATAAATAATTTTAGGAGGTTGACTTAAGATGAGTCACAAGTATGTTTACCTTTTCAGCGAAGGTAATGCGCAGATGCGCGAGCTCCTCGGCGGCAAGGGTGCAAACCTTGCAGAGATGACAAGTATCGGTCTTCCCGTTCCGCAGGGCTTCACAATTTCAACAGAGGCCTGCACACAGTATTATGAAGACGGTCGTCAGATCAATCCTGAAATTCAGGCGCAGATTATGGAATACATTGAGAAGATGGAAGAGATTACCGGTAAAAAGTTTGGTGACCTTGAAAATCCACTCTTAGTTTCAGTTCGTTCAGGCGCACGCGCTTCGATGCCCGGTATGATGGATACCATTCTTAACCTCGGTCTTAATGATGAGGTTGTTAATGTTATTGCCGAAAAGTCAAATAACCCCCGTTGGGCGTGGGACTGCTACCGCAGATTTATCCAAATGTTCTCCGATGTTGTTATGGAAGTCGGCAAGAAGTATTTTGAAAAGCTCATCGATGAGATGAAAGAGAAAAAAGGCGTCACATTCGATGTAGAGCTTACTGCTGATGACCTTAAAGAGCTTGCTACACAATTCAAGGCTGAATATAAAAATCAGCTTGGTAAAGACTTCCCGTCTGATCCTAAAGAACAGCTCTTTGAGGCTATCAAAGCCGTTTTCCGTTCGTGGGACAACCCCCGCGCTAACATCTACCGTATGGACCACGATATCCCTTATTCTTGGGGTACCGCAGTTAATGTACAGATGATGGCATTTGGTAATATGGGTGATGATTGCGGTACAGGCGTTGCCTTTACCCGTAATCCGGCTACAGGTGAAAAAGGCCTTATGGGTGAGTTCCTTACAAACGCCCAGGGCGAAGATGTTGTTGCCGGCGTTCGTACACCGATGCCGATTTCTGAAATGAAGGACAAGTTCCCTGCCGCATTCGATGAGTTCCAGAATGTTTGCAAAACTCTTGAAAATCACTATCGTGATATGCAGGATATGGAATTTACTATTGAGCACGGCAAACTCTTTATGCTTCAAACCCGTAACGGTAAGCGTACCGCTGCTGCCGCAATCAAAATTGCTTGCGACCTTATTGACGAGGGTATGATAAGCGAAGAAGAGGCTGTAATGCAGATTGATGCTAAGAGCCTTGATATGCTTCTTCACCCGACATTTGACCCGAAGGCGCTCAAAGATGCCGATAAGAACAATGTTGTTGGTAAGGGTATTGCAGCATCTCCCGGTGCTGCTGCAGGTACAATAGTATTCACAGCTGAAGATGCCGCTGAAAAAGGTAAGGCCGGCGAAAAGGTTATCCTTGTTCGTCTTGAGACCTCACCTGAAGATATCGAAGGTATGAAGTATGCCCAGGGTATACTCACCGTTCGTGGCGGTCAGACCTCTCACGCAGCAGTTGTTGCCCGTGGTATGGGTACTTGCTGTGTATCAGGTTGCGGTGATATTAAAATGGACGAGGAGAACAAGCAGTTTACTCTCGCAGGCAAGGTATTCAAAGAGGGTGACGGCCTGTCTCTTGACGGTTCAACCGGTAATATTTACGATATGATTATCCCGACCGTTCCTGCTGATCCTAACAGCGGTTACTTCGGCAGAATAATGCAGTTGGCTGACAAGTTCAGAACTCTTAAAGTTCGCACCAATGCTGATACTCCGGCTGATGCTAAGCGTGCGGCTGAGCTCGGCGCTCAGGGTATTGGTCTTTGCAGAACAGAGCATATGTTCTTCGATCCTGACAGAATTGGCGCTTTCCGTGAGATGATCTGCTCTGAAACAGTTGAAGAGCGCGAAAAAGCTCTTGATAAGATTGAGCCTATGCAGCAAGCAGACTTTGAAGGCTTGTTTGAGGCTCTCGGTGGTCATCCGGTTACAATTCGTTTCCTTGATCCTCCGCTTCATGAGTTCGTTCCTACCGAAGAGGCTGACATTGAAGCTCTTGCTAAGACTCAGGGTAAGACTGTAGCTTATATCAAGCAGGTTATCAATGACCTTCACGAATTTAACCCAATGATGGGTCACCGTGGTTGCCGCTTGGCAGTTACCTATCCTGAAATTGCTAAGATGCAGACAAAGGCTGTTATCAAGGCTGCTATCGCAGTTAAAGCCCGTCATAATGATTGGGATATCGTTCCTGAGATTATGATTCCGCTCGCTTGCGAAGTTAAAGAGCTTAAGTTTGTTAAGGATGTTGTTGTTAAGACTGCTGACGAGGTTATCGCCGCAGCCGGTAGCGACCTTAAATATGAAGTTGGTACTATGATAGAGATTCCGCGTGCGGCTCTTACCGCTGCTGATATCGCAAAAGAGGCTGAGTTCTTCTGCTTCGGTACTAACGATTTAACACAGATGACATTCGGCTTCAGCCGTGACGATGCAGGTAAGTTCTTGCCGGCATACTATCAGAACAAGATTTTTGAGTCTGATCCGTTTGCCCGTCTTGATACAACCGGCGTAGGTCAGCTTATGGAGCTTGCTGTCAAGAACGGTAAGGCAGTTCGCAGCACACTTCACTGCGGTATATGCGGTGAGCACGGCGGCGATCCCTCATCCATTGAGTTCTGCCATAATATCGGTCTTGACTATGTATCCTGCTCACCTTTCCGTGTGCCGATAGCAAGACTTTCCGCCGCACAGGCAGCAATAAAATCTAAATAATATTTTTTAATATTATATAGGCAAAAAGTGCTTTGTGTTCATTTGAACACAAAGCACTTTCTTTTTTCAAAAACGAATATAATATGCGATTATTCCGTTTCATTATTTTGCAACTTCGGCAAGTTTTTGTGCAATTTTTGCTAATTCTGCTGCAAATTCCAATGCATCAGTTGTGTCTAACTCTTCCTCAAGTTTTTCTGACCTTTCAGCCCAATCAGTCATTTCCGAAATCATTTTTGTGTAATCGGTCATTATTGATAGATCGGTAGGGTTGGCTTTATATTTTTTAACGATTTTAATATATTCATCAACCCAGGCATTGTAGTCCTTAATAAACTGTTTCCATTCCGTGTTATTAGAATTTGATAGTGTCTCTGCATTACTCGTGTCCAAAGTGGCATTTTGTACTTCAGACACATCATTATAATCGTCTGTATCCTTGCTTGTTGGTACTTTTGCGCCACCACAACCAGTCAGAGAAAATACAATCGAAAGCACAACTAAGATTACCATTATTTTTTTCATTTTTTCACCTCCCAAATTAAAAAGTGCGACCACCGAAGCAGCCGCACAAAAAACGCAAACTCCGATAGTCGCCAAACCAATTCAATATAAAGGGCAATAAGCACACATTCGTATTGATAGAATTTGCATTTTTATCAAATTCACAATACAAATATGTACAAAAAAGAACGAAATATCCCTATAAAAAGAAAATTTGCCCCTTACACTAATATTCAATTGGTTTGGCACTATCATATTATCATACTTAAAATAAAATTGCAACAAAAAATCGCATATTCAAATGAATACACGATTTTTATGAAAAATGTATTATAACTCTCCCGCTTTAAATGTCGTATAACCCTCATAATAATAACTGTGGTCTATACCTTTCATATAAACTTCTCGGCTGTTTATATCATCTGTAAGGGCTTTTTTAAGAATATATTTGATTTCCGTATCTTTAATCGGACTTCGTTCCATAGCGAGCAGATAATCTTCTTTGTCAACCTTACTCCAATCAACCACCTTGCGCAGTTCTTTTTTGAAAATCAAATCAAGCCAAATGCGTGTACTTCTGCCGTTTCCCTCTCTGAACGGGTGGGCGATATTCATTTCGACATATTTTTCCACGATTTCATCAAAAGTTGACTGCGGCATTTTATCTATGTTTGCGAGAGCCGCCTGCAAATACATAACGGGTGCAAAACGGAAGTTGCCTTTTGAAATATTAACTGTCCTAATTTCTCCGGCAAAGTCATAAATATCCTCAAACAAATACTTGTGAATTGCTTGTAGCGAAGAAAACTTCCCTGCTTCGAGTTTGTCAAGCGTACCGCTTTCAAAAAGCTCGATTGCCCTTTTTTTGCTGATACGCTCTTCCTCTCGTGCAAGGTCAGCAGAATTTGTTATTCCGAGTTTATTTTCAAGTGCCATTTCACACCTCCGAACACACTTGATCTACAATTTAATTATAGCATTTTTTCTGTAACAAATCAAGTTCTCACCTTACTAAGTTATTCAATTATATTAGAAGTAATATAATCAACTCCATAATCAATAAGCCGTTCAGCGTCAGCAGGCTCGTTTACTGTCCAGCAATTCACCTTAATCCCGTTATCGTGACAGAGTTGTACAACGCTTTCGCTAAGTGATGTATAGATGATATCAAGGTCAAAACGGTTTTTTATCAGTAAGTCAAGCGTTTTTGAATTGAATTTTTCAGTTAAAAACTGAACTGTTTGATTAGATTTACATTCGCGAATATATTTAAGATTTTGTACCGAAAAAGAAATAAAAATAGTTTCGTTTATATAGTCAAGCTCTTCAATCGTTTCAATTATTCCCTGAATATTCTCTTTACTCATTGGGTTTTTAAGCTCTAAAACCGCTATTTTTTCGAAATTCTTGCAGCACCTTATATATTCTTTAAGACTTGGCATACGGTGAAATTTTATTGGTAAAAGACGAAGAGTGGCATAATCTGTTTCTTCAATTCTTAGGTTAATTCGAGAAAGTCTACGCGTGGTATTATCGTGAAATGCTATGAACTTATTATCTTTAGTTATATGTATATCAGTCTCAATACCGTAAAAGCTCGCTTTACCTGCCGCCTTGAATGCGCTCATTGTATTTTCAACAAAAAGTCCGCTAAGGCCTCTATGCGCAATCATTTTAGTATGGCCGTATTTATTAAGTTTAATGGTGTCCATTTTTACCTCTAAAAAAGTATTCTATAAACCGTTTGTACCGGCTCAGGTTTTACTTCCGATAATTTGACAGCTGAAAGGTACTTGATTTCAACATCTGAAATCACTTTTTCGCGGTTAGTGTAAAGCGTACACAATTTATCGCCCTTGCTTACAAAATCACCTGTTTTTTTATTAAGAATTATGCCGGCAGAATAATCAATATCGTCTTCTGCCGTTTGTCTTCCGGCACCCAGCATACCGGCGCACATACCTATGATTTCGGTATTCATTTCACTTATATATCCTGAATTTTCGGCGTAGACATCCTTCACGAACATAGCCTTTTCAAATTTATCTGTGTTATCAATATATGAAATATCGCCGCCCTGTGCCGATATCCATTCTTTGAATTTCGTATACGCCAATCCGCTTTTAAGCGATTGTTTAACCAGTAATTCCGCTTTATCAGTAGATATGCCTTTTGCAAGCGACACCATTGTTGATGCAAGTGATACACATTCGTCGTAAAGGTCAGGTATTCTTTCCCCTTTTAAGAGCTTTACCGCCTCAATAACTTCAAGATTGTTGCCGATGGCATATCCGAGAGGCTTATCCATATCAGTAAGTATAGCCGCCATTTTCCTGCCGCAGTTTTTGCCGATATTTATCATCTTTTCAGCAAGCATAAGGGCACTGTCTTTATCTTTCATAAATGCACCTGAACCGAATTTCACATCTAAAACTATAGAGTGGGAGCCGGTAGCTATCTTTTTACTCATTATACTTGAAGCTATAAGCGGTATACTCTCAACCGTCGCCGTTACATCACGCAGAGCATAAATTTTTTTATCCGCAGGAGTTAGTTTTTCGGATTGCCCTACGACAGACACTCCAACTTCTCTCACGACTGATAAAAAATCCTTCTTATTTATATCATAGTTTGGTATTGAAGATAGCTTATCTACTGTGCCACCGGTAAAACCCAATCCCCTGCCGGACATCTTTGCAACAACGCATCCGAGGCTCGCGGCAACGGGCGCAACTACAAGCGTAGTCTTATCACCCACACCGCCGGTACTGTGCTTATCAACGGTTAGGTTTGCAAATTCACTTAAATCGAGCTTTTCGCCTGAATCTGCTATAGCTTTGGTGAATGCCACAGTCTCATCATCATTCATACCGTTTAAGTAAACCGCCATAAGAAACGCTGACATCTGATAATCCCGAATTTCACCGCGCATATATCCATTTATAAATGCTTCTATTTCAGAAGCATTTAGCGACAATCCGTCTCTCTTTTTCTTTATGATTTCATAAGCAGTCATATCACACCGCCTTAATCTTATTATAAATATTTTAGCACAAATTTCTCTCAAAATAAAGTGCTTTATTATATTTGACATTGTAACTAAATAATGGTAATATATACTTTGGTTTGCTGTATGAATATGTGAGGTGGAAATATGATTACCGAACACAATAGTTATGTTTCGGCTCTTTCGGGAAGGTATGCAAGTAAAGAAATGCAGTATATTTTTTCTGATGACTATAAATTTTCGACTTGGCGAAAGCTTTGGATTGCTTTGGCGAAAGCCGAAAAAGAATTAGGTCTTGAGATTACCGATGAGCAAATAAGCGAAATGGAAGCTCATATCTTTGATATAAATTATGATGTTGCAAAAAAACGCGAAAGCGAAGTTCGACATGATGTTATGAGCCATGTTTATGCTTTCGGCGTGCAGTGCCCTAACGCAGAACCGATAATTCATTTGGGCGCCACAAGCTGCTATGTAGGCGACAATACAGATATAATAATTTTGCGTGAAGCTTCAAATATAATAATTAAAAAAGCGGCGCAGGTTGTTAAAAATCTTACCAAATTTGCAAACCAATACAAAGCTCTGCCCTGCCTTGCTTATACTCATTTGCAGCCGGCGCAGCTGACCACAGTCGGCAAGCGTGCGACACTTTGGGCAAACGACCTGATAAACGATATCACTAATTTAGAATTTCAGCTTAACAATCTTAAGCTTTTAGGTTCTAAAGGTACTACCGGCACGCAAGCAAGTTTTATGGAGTTATTTGACGGCGACGAAGAAAAGGTGAAAAGACTTGAAAAGCTCATAGCAAGCTATATGGATTTTGACGCTTGCGTTCCTGTATCAGGACAAACATATTCAAGAAAAACTGATTATTATTTTCTTTCGGCACTGTCCGGCTTTGCACAAAGTGCATACAAGTTTGCGGACGATTTAAGGCTTTTACAGTCCTTTGAAGAAATTGAGGAACCTTTTGGTGCTTCGCAAATCGGCTCATCGGCTATGCCGTATAAACGCAACCCAATGAGAAGTGAACGCATTTGTTCCCTCTCAAGGTATATAATTAATAACGCGTTAAATCCTGCAGTTACCGCATCAACACAATGGCTTGAACGCACACTTGACGATAGCGCTAACCGTAGAATTTCAATTTCTGAGAGCTTTCTGGCACTTGACGGAGTTTTGGATATGTACATTAACATAAGCTCCGGCCTTGTAGTTTACGAAAAAGTTATTAACCGGAGAGTAAACGAGAAGTTGCCGTTTATGGCTACAGAGAATATTCTTATGGAGTCAGTAAAGCGCGGAGCTGACCGCCAGAAAATACACGAAGTAATCCGTGTGCATTCACACGCTGCTGCAGCCGCCGTTAAACTTGAAGGCAGAAAAAACGACCTTATTGACCGTCTTTCAAGCGATGAAAGAATACCTCTTTCAGCCGAAGAAATAAAAGATAGCTTGTCACCCGATAAGTATATCGGAAGATGTGTATCCCAGGTTGATGAATTTTTTGTAAATTATGCAAAACCTATAATTATCAAATACTGCAAAGAAGAAATAAAATTTGAACCAAAAGTATAAGGGGGAAATCAAATGAACTTTTTTGAAGAGCTTAAAAATTTTGACAGTGACGTTGCCGATGCCTGCGAAGCGGAACTGAACCGCCAGCGCTCAAATATTGAGCTTATTGCATCTGAAAACATTGTCTCAAGGGCAGTGCTTTTAGCCGCAGGAGGCATACTTACCAATAAATACGCAGAAGGTTACCCGGGCAAACGCTATTACGGCGGCTGCGAAAAGGTTGATATTGTTGAAGAAATCGCACGCGAGCGAGCTTGTCGGCTTTTTAATGCAGAGCACGCAAATGTTCAGCCACATAGCGGTGCCAACGCTAATCTTGCAGTATTCTTTGCCCTTCTTAATCCCGGCGATACCGTTATGGGTATGAATTTAGCACAGGGCGGTCACTTATCGCACGGCTCACCTGTGAATATTTCCGGCAGGTATTTTAATGTGGTGCCTTATGGAGTAAACCCCGAAACAGAAGTTTTAGATTATGACGAGATTCAACGAATCGCGAACAAGTGCAAGCCTAAAATGATTATCGCCGGTGCAAGTAACTATTCAAGAATTATTGATTTCAAAAAATTCCGCGAAATCGCTGACAGTGTAGGCGCATATTTAATGGTTGATATGGCTCATATTGCAGGACTTGTAGCAGCAGGTCTTCATCCGTCTCCGGTACCATACGCCGATGTTGTTACTACGACCACTCATAAAACCTTGCGTGGTACCAGAGGTGGTTTAATCCTCTGCAAAAATGAGTTTGCACAAAAAATAGATAAAGCAATTTTCCCCGGCACTCAGGGTGGTCCGCTTATGCACATAATTGCGGCAAAGGCGGTTGCCTTTGGCGAGGCTCTTACAGACGAATTCAAAGAGTATCAAAAGCAAATTGTAAAAAATGCCAAAGCGCTCTCCGAAGAGCTTATAAAGCGAAATGTGAGCTTAGTTTCAGGCGGAACGGACAACCACCTTATGACGCTTAAGCTTATCGGTACCGGAATTACAGGTAAACAGCTTGAACATAATCTTGATGAGGTTCACATAACTGCTAACAAAAACACCGTTCCCAACGACCCTGAAAGTCCTTTTGTAACAAGTGGTCTGCGTATAGGCACGCCTGCTGTTACCTCTCGCGGCTTCAGGGAGCCTGAAATGGCTGAAATTGCAGAGTGGTTAAGTCTTGCAATAACTGACTTTAATAACAGTAAAGAATATATTTCAAGCGGCGTTGCTAAACTCTGTGAGCGTTTCCCAATTTACTAATTTTCAAGGTGTGATTTAATGATTTGGCATAGTTCCGATATAGAATCGGTATCAAAAGAATTATGTGTAGATATTAATTCGGGTCTGCCTAACGGCGTTGCATATCAGCGTCTTCAAGAATATGGGAAAAATCAAATTACCAAGACAAAGCAAATTGGTTTTTTACGCCATTTTTTAAGTCAGCTAAACCAAAAGTCTGTATATGCACTTACATTTATCTCAGTTTTATACTTCGTTATCTCTTTGATTTACGAACAAGGCTTCTTTTATTCGTCGTTTCTGATAATTGCAATCATTGTTATTAATGCTGCGCTTACCGCATATAATCAAACCATTTGCGACCGCGCAATTGACTATAAGAGGATTGCCGCCATACCGACCTGCACTGTAATAAGAGAGGGCGTTGAGCGTGAGATTTCATCGAGTGAATTAGTTGTTGGCGACATTATCGTGCTGAATACCGGGGATTACATTTGTGCAGACGCGCGACTGATTGAAACAAACGGATTTCGCTGTAGTGAATTAGCACTTACCGGGGACTTAATACCTGTTGAAAAGGATGCTTCAGCTGTTATAGAGAATTTAGTGCCCGTTGCCGGAAGAAAGAATATGGTCTTTTCCGGTTGTAATGTCATTCACGGCTGGGCGAAAGCGATTGTTGTTGAGACGGGTATCAACACTGAAATCGGAAAAAGCACCGCTATAGAGGACCAAAGCTCAGGAGTTATCTCAGCGGTAGAAACAAAACTTACGTCTCTCTCAAAGATTATCAATACCTCTGTTATAATAATCTGCGGTATTGCCTTTTTAATTGGAATGATTATCGGGCTTTTTAAGTCAGAACCGTTTGCCGCTATGACAGTAAAAACGCTTTTGGACTCTTTAGCGCTCGGCGTATGCGCAATACCTGAAAGTTTGCCTTATATCACAGTAGTTGTTACTGCACTCGGCGCCGGCCGTCTGATTAAAGATGGCGTTATCATTAAGAATACCGCTGCTATTGAAACTCTCGCAAAAACAACTGTTCTCTGTGCTGATAAAACCGGCGTTTTCACTCAAAATCATATGTCTGTAAAGTGTGTCTACAACGGTGAAACTCTCGAAAGTGCATTAAGCTCAGATATTGAGCCGAAAAGCGCGGTTGTTTTGAAGCTTGCCAATGCTTGTTCAATGCTTACTGATGATGCCACTGAATCTGCGATTGAGGAGGCTTGCTTTAAGTTCAATAAAATGAACAAGGCTGATGTTGATAACGCTTATCCTCGCCTGGCGTCCATTCCTTTTGACGGCGAACGCAAGATAATGACAAGTATCAATATGATAGAGGGCAAACCGGTAGCAATTATTAAGGGCGCTCCCGAAACAGTTATTCAAAAATGTGTTGGCGTTGACAAAGCTTCAATAGCAAAGATTTGTGATGAACTCGCCGATAAAGCGTTACGCCTTATATGTATTGCAATTAAAGCACTTGACGAAATACCTGCGAGCCCTGACCCGTCAGATATTGAAAACAATTTGAAATTTGCCGGTATTATCTGCATTGAAGACCCACCGCGCGTTAACGCGGCGGAAAGCATTAAAGTTTGTAAAAATTCCGGGATTAAAGTCGTAATGATTACAGGCGATAACCTTGCAACCGCATCAGCTGTTGCAAAAGAAATCGGGATAATGACGGATGATAGCGAAGCATTAAGCGGTTCTGAGCTTGAAGATATGAGTGATGATGAAATAATAGAAAAAATCGGCTCATACACCGTCTTTGCACGCATCTCTCCTGCCCAAAAGCTTCGCATAGTTGAGTCGCTTAAGGCTTCCGGCGAGATAGTTACAGTTACCGGCAACGGTCTCGACGACGCCGATGTGCTATCGGTATCCGATGTTGGATTTGCCATTGGTGCAGAGGGTAATGACGTCGCCAGAGGCAACGCTGACGCTATAATAAAAAGCAAGGATTTTTCGTCTGTTGTTAATGTCTTCAAAGAATGCTACGGACTTTTGAGCAACATAAAAAAAACCGTCCACTATCTTTTAGGATGCAATATATCTGAGATGTTGATTTTCATTATCGGACTTTTGATATTCAAACTCCCCGTTCTTACCGCAGTTCAGCTTCTTTGGATAAATCTGCTCACAGACGCCCTGCCGGTATTCTCGGTTACTACGCAACCTTACGACAAATCAGAAATTATTCAATCCGATAAGCTTGTTAAGGGAAAAATCTTTGATTTGATGTCACTGATTAATATTGCCGTTTCTGCAATAACGTTTACGGTTTGTGCTCTTATTGCTTTTTCAATCGGCAATATCGGCGGAATAAGCACAGCATATACAATGGCATTTTCTACTATTGCTCTTTCTCAAATATTTCATTCCTTGAATTTTTCCACAAGTCGGTCAATAATAAGTATTAGATATAGTCACAATAAATTTATGATACTTTCAAGCCTTTTTGCAACAATTCTTACCATAATTCTGTGTATTACCCCGGCAGGAGTCGTATTTGGTCTTAAGGCTTTAAGCTTCGGACAATTATTGATTTCGCTCGGTTTATCACTGTTAATTATTCCGGTAAACGAAGTTTTGAAGATAGTTGCTGCTAAAAAGTCAGAAGTTAAAGGTGCTTAAAATGTCTGAAAAAAAGAAATACGATAGCGATACTTTGAGTCAACAGCGTAAAGCACGAGAGGAATTTTTAGAGCTGAAAAGAATCCAAAACGGTGAAATCGCGGCGCCACCCAAACCTAGCGCCTTTGAAAAGACACCTCAAACAGTCGAGGAAAAGGCAAAAAATTTCTGGTACTATTACCGCTGGTGGGTTTTTGCATTTATTTTTATTGCTGCTGTTATGGCAATTTGTATAAGTCAATGTGTATCAAGAGAAAATTATGACCTTACCGTAACGGTTTATACCTCTGATTATATAAGCGATGAGTCATGCGAAAAAATGAGTGGATATTTTGAAAAATACGGTGACGATGTAAACGGTGACGGTGAAATTCATATTCAGGTAATTAACTGCTCTTACTCGAAGGGTGAAAACAAGCAGTTCTTACTTACTAATAATACGAAAATTCAAGCTATTATTGCGGCGGACTATGACGCTTTATTATTCATAACAGACGATACCACCTATAAATTCTTAAACTCTATTTCGGATTCTGTTTCGCTACTTGAAGCAGACGGAGTAGAGCTTGGCAGTGATTTTTATAATAGTTGTAATATTGACGAATTTTTGAAGCTTCCTGAAAATTTGAAGATTTCAAGACGAGTTTTAGCTGAAACTGTTATGAAGGACAACGCAGTTGCAAAAAAATGTTATGAGTCATCCGGCAAAATTTTAGAGCAAATAAGGCAGTAATTTTACTGCTTGACATATCATTTGCCTGTATATATAATATCTATTGGTAAATCTATACTATTTAATTAAAGGTGGTTTTTTAATTGGCAAAAGCAATTAAAATGACAGAAGACGGTCTTAAAAAATTAGAAGAAGAGCTTGAAACTCTTAAAACAAAAGGTCGTGCCGATATAGCGGAAAAGATTAAAATAGCACGCGGCTATGGAGACCTTTCAGAAAACAGCGAATATGATGAAGCTAAGAATGAACAAGCGAAAATTGAAGCCCGTATTGTTGAAATTGAAGCAATGCTTAAAAACGCCGAAATAATAAGCGATATTAAAGGTGCTCCGAAAATCGTTAAGGTCGGCGCCAAAGTTAAAGTTCTCGATATAGAACTCAACGAGGAATTTGAGTATTATATAGTTGGCTCAACTGAGGCCGACCCACTTAACAATAAGATTTCAGATGAGTCACCTATGGGCAAAGCACTTATAGGTAAAAAGACCGGTAACGAGGCTATTGTCGAAGCTCCTGCCGGCGAAATTAAGCTCAAGATTTTGAAGATATCAAAGTGATTTTTCGGGCAGTATTAACTGCCCTTTTTCTAAACGGAAGGATGTATAATAATGGCTCAGTTTGAAAATCAGGGTACTGAACAGAATTTAAGTGAAATTTTGCAGGTTCGCCGTGATAAGCTCTCTGTACTAAGAGAGTCCGGCAAAGACCCGTTTATTAAAACAAAATATGAAATTGATGCAAATTCAGCCGATATTAAAGCGAATTTTGAAAGATTTGAAAATAAAACCGTTTCCATTGCCGGCAGAATTATGAGCCGCAGAATTATGGGGAAAGCCAGCTTTGCAGGCATTCGTGACGGCGAAGGCGATATTCAGCTCTATATCTCGCGTGACGATGCAGGCGAAGAGGATTATGCGGCTTTCAAAAAATGGGATATCGGCGATATAATCGGAATTAAAGGTTTTGTGTTCAAGACCAAGACCGGTGAAATAACCGTTCATGTAAATCATATTGAGCTTTTGGCGAAATCTCTTCTTCCCTTGCCCGAAAAATTCCACGGTCTTAAAGATACCGATACAAGATACCGTCAGCGCTATGTTGATTTAATTGTAAATCCTGAGGTTCGTGAAACTTTTATAAAGCGTTCTCAAATTTTGCGTGAAATACGCGCTTATCTTGATTCTAAGGGATTTTTAGAGGTAGACACACCTATTTTAGTTCCCCTTGAAATTGGTGCGGCAGCGCGCCCGTTTAAGACGCATCACAACACTCTTGATATGGATATGTATTTGCGTATCGAAACTGAACTTTACCTTAAGCGTCTTATTGTAGGCGGTATGAATAAGGTATATGAGGTCGGCAGGATTTTCCGCAATGAGGGTATGGATACTAAACACAACCCAGAATTTACTACTATTGAGCTTTATGAGGCCTATACTGATTACCGCGGAATTATGGACCTCGTTGAAGAGCTGTATTCAATGCTCGCGGAAAAAATTTGCGGCAGCAAAAAGATTATGTATCAAGGCATAGACATTGATATGGGCAATTGGGAGCGCCTTACTATGGTTGAGGCGGTAAAAAAATACTCCGGTTGTGATTATTACTCTTGGAAAAGCGACGATGACGCACGGGCAGTAGCTAAAGAAAAGGGAGTTGAAGTACCTGCGGATGCAACTAAAGGTACTGTTCTCGCCGAGTTGTTTGACGCCTTCGTTGAGGACAAGCTAATTCAACCTACATTTATTTATGACTATCCTGTTGAAAACAGTCCTCTGGCAAAGCGTAAACCCGAAGACCCGAATTTTACCGAGAGATTTGAGTATTTCATAAATGCTACGGAATTCGGCAACGCTTTCAGTGAGCTCAATGATCCGATAGACCAAAAAGAGCGTTTTGAAAGTCAAGTTGCCGCAAAACGCGCCGCAGACCCTGACTGTAACAGTGAAGTAGATTATGACTATATCACTGCTCTTGAATATGGCTTAGCGCCTACCGGAGGTTTAGGCTTCGGTGTTGACAGACTTGTAATGCTTCTCACCGACTCGCCTTCCATCAGAGATGTTTTGCTCTTCCCGACAGATGTTTTGCTCTTCCCGACTATGAAGCCTATTGAATAATTAAAAGAGAGGACAGAATGGTTTGAGTTTTAAAAAGAATATACCGAACTTAATAACATTGCTGAGATTACTCGGTACTATATGTATTCTTTTTATAGTGCCGCTTAAACCTCTGTATTTTGCCGTATACACAGCAACCGGTGTAACCGATTTGCTTGACGGTTTTATTGCCCGTAAACTTAATTTGACAAGTACCTTCGGCGCCCGCCTTGACAGTATTGCGGATTTATGCTTTTATACAATAAGCATCATTAAACTGTTGCCGATACTTGTTGATATTCTGCCCGGATATGTCTGGATTGCAATATCTGTAATTCTTATTGCAAGGACTGCGTCATATATAATTGCGGCAATTAAGTTTCACCGCTTTGCATCTCACCATACCTGGCTCAATAAAATCACCGGTGTTTTCGTCTTTGCGGTCCCCTATTTCCTTGCTACTCAGTATGCCCTGCCTTTTTGCATTTCGGTTTGCATAGTGGGTGTTTTATCGACTTCCGAGGATTTGTACATTCACATTTCGGCGACTACATACGATGAGAATATCAAATCCGCCTTTTTAAGCAGCAAACTTTTCTGTTATCAGGAGGCAAACAATGAAAATTAAAGAGAAGATTTTACTTGATGCGGACGGGCTTTATAAATACGGACCGATAAACATTGTGATTTTTGGTGACAGCATATCCCACGGTGCAGTTCGGGGATATATGGACTACGAAAATGTTTACTGGAATGTTCTCAAAAAGAAATTAAATAAATACCGTGACTATGTGCCGGTAAATATGATTAACGCCTCAATCGGCGGCACGACTGCAAAACTGTCGCTCGAAAGAATGGAAAGTCAGGTATTTATTCATAACCCAGATTTAGTTATTGTTTGCTTCGGACTTAACGATGTAAACGGTCCTATTGAGGATTATACCAATTCATTAGAACGGATTTTCGGCAGATGCTTGCAGTTCGGCTGTGAAACGGTTTTTTTAACACCTAATATGCTCAATACTTATGTTGCCGATGATACAACCGAAAACTACCGTGAGTATGCCGCAAAAACCGCTGAAATGCAAAATAACGGGCGAATGGATAAATACATTTCTGATGCGACAGCGCTTGCGGAAAAAATGGGCGTCTGCGTTTGCGACTGCTACTCAAAATGGAAAGAACTATCGAAGACTACCGACACGACCCTTTTGCTCGCAAACCGGATTAACCACCCAGTTCCCGAAATGCACAAACTGTTTGCCGACGAACTGTATAAGGCAATTATCGGTGACGAGGAGAACAGCGGCAAAGACAGTTGCAGTACAATGTTTAAATCTTTATAGACAATAAAAAAGAAGGTGAGAACAAATCTCTCCTTCTTTTTTATACTCTTTTTCTCCCCACGATGAAACCAATAGAGTAAAATTCTCTCTTACTAATTGCAAGTGAGGAATTTGTGGTTTGAGTTTTAAGAAGAATATACCTAATTTTATTACCTTGCTCAGGTTTATGGGCACAATAGCTATTATATTTTTAACTCCGTTAAAGCCGATATACTTTGCGGTATACACGGTGACAGGTATTACAGATTTGTTTGACGGGTTTATTGCCAGAAAAATGAAAGCTTCAAGCACTTTTGGTGCGCGGCTTGACAGTATTGCTGATTTATGCTTTTATTCTGTCAGCATAATTAAGCTCCTTCCAACGCTCTGGAAAACGCTTCCACGCTTTATTTGGATAGTTGTAGCGGCGATACTGATTTTAAGAGCGCTGTCATACATAATCGCGGCAATTAAATTCCGCCGTTTTGCAGCTCATCATACATGGCTTAATAAAATTACAGGTGCCTTTGTTTTTGCACTTCCCTATTTTCTTATTACTCCTATTGCGATAATTTACTGTTTTGTTGTATGCGGCATTGGTATTTTATCAACTGCCGAAGATTTATATATACATATTTGTACTTCTGAATACAACGAAAACATCAAATCAGTTCTATCAATATAATTTTTCAGGACTATGGCAAAAAGCCATAGTCCTGATTTTATCCGAGCATTACATCAAGCAACATCATTACCGCAAATCCCGTTACAATTCCCATTGTTGCGGTGTACGGATTTTTTGATTGATTTTGCTGACATTCCGGTATCAACTCGTGTACCGCCACCAAAATCATAGCACCTGCCGCAAAGGACAGAGCAAACGGTAGAATTGCTTCCACATATAAAACAAGAGCCGCGCCGATTACGCCGGCAACAGGTTCGACTATGCCTGATGCCTGACCTATCATAAAGCTTTTAAGCCTCGATATACCCTCACGCCTCAGCGGCAAAGATACAGCGGCGCCCTCAGGAAAATTTTGAAGTCCTATGCCCACCGCAATACTTATGGCACCCATTAAGCATTCTGCACTCTGATTTGTGCTTGATAAAGCGCCAAATGCGACACCAACAGCTAAGCCTTCAGGTATGTTGTGCAGCGTTATTGATAAAACCAAAAGAATTATTCTGTTGTATCTGTTAGATGATGCAGTATTGCCGTTAAACTTCAATGTGGCTTTTGTGACTATCTTGTCAGAAAGCCACATAAATAATGCTCCGCACAAAAAGCCCACGGTAACTATGAAATATGCAGGTGTTTTGAACGCGGCGTCAGCCCTCTCGATAGCAGGCTCCAAAAGCGACCAAAAAGATGCGGCTATCATAACGCCCGATGCAAAACCGAGCATAATATTAAGAAACTTTGGCGACGGTTTTTTGAAAAATATTACTGTCGCGGCACCAAGTGCCGTTACAAACCATGTCCCTAAAGTTGCAATTCCGGCATAAAGTATGTTTACAGACATTTTTTACCCTCCTGTACCATTATATTTCTTTAGTACAGGAGGGTGATTAATTTAGAGAATTATACAAACAAGACCGTTACAGCCTTCGTTAATGACGCGCTCTATAGTTTCCTGAACACGCATCCTTGCATCTGCCGGCATACGGGCAAGCTTTGTGTGAAGTCCTTCGTTCACAAGCTCGTGTAGCGATTTGCCGAATATATTGGAATCCCAGATTTTAACGGGGTCCTCTTCGAATTCGCTCAAAAGGTACATTATAAGGTCTTCCGACTGCTTTTCACTGCCGACTATAGGGCTAACCTCGGTAGTTATATTTGCTTTCATAAGGTGAATTGACGGTGCAGAAGCCTTAAGCCTAACGCCATATCTTCCGCCCTGCTTTACAATTTCAGGTTCTTCAAGCGACAACTCTTCAATGGACGGCATAACAATTCCATATCCTGTTGCTTCAACCTCGTCAAGAGCATCTTTAACTCTCATATATTGAGCTTTAATTTTTGAAAGCTCAATTATATTTTCCATTAACTCTTGTTCATCGGAAATTTCAAGTCCTGTAGTTTCGGTGAGAATCTTATAGAACAACCCGGGGTTAATGCTAAGTGTAATATCAGCACTGCCCTGCCCTAAATTTATTTCATCGATTTTTGCACCGGCCGATAAGTTTTCATCACTGAATTGCTCATCAAATCTACTAACATCACGAATACGGGAAATCCCCGCAGACGCCGCCTTGATATCATCAAACAGTTGATTTTTGAGCCAATGCTCTGCCGGTAAAGAATTTATCCACTTTGGAAAACTGAGGTTAATTTCTTTAATCGGAAACTCATATAAAATTTGCGATAAAATCACCTTAATATCATTTTCACTAAGTGTGAGACAGCTTATAGGCATAACCGGCACACCATATTTTTCTGAAAGTTCGTTTGCCTGATTTATTGCCTCTTCAGACTCAGGCTCAAGGCAGTTATAAAGAATAATAAAAGGTTTGTTAATGTCCTTTAACTCACCGATAACACGCTTTTCCGCCTCTTCGTATTCTTCACGCGGAATATCGCTTATTGAGCCGTCGGTAGTAATTACAAGACCAATAGTAGAATGCTCGGTAATTACTTTTTTAGTTCCTATTTCCGCCGCCATATCAAATGGAATTGGCTCCTCGAACCATGGTGTTTTCACCATACGAGGTTGGTCATTTTCTATGTAACCGAGTGCGCTCGGAACAATATAACCAACGCAGTCAATAAGCCGCACATTCATTGAAGCCGTATTGTCAATACTGATTTTTACACCCTTTTCAGGAATGAATTTTGGCTCTGTAGTCATTATTGTTCTGCCGGAGGAGGCTTGCGGTAATTCATCCTTTGCGCGTTCCCTTGAATAGTCTTCCTCGATATTTGGCATAACAAGTTTATCCATAAACTGCTTTATAAATGTAGATTTACCCGACCTTACCGGACCTACTACTCCAATATAGATATCTCCGGCAGTTCTTGCCGCTATATCCTCATAAATACTGCTGTTAGCCATAATTATTCCTCCGATTTTTTGTCTTTTTCTGTTAGAATAATATGACGGCAGTTTTTTATGTATGACAAAAAATATCGGCGCGTAAAATTTCGCGCCGATATTTTTATTTTTTAGGCTTCATAGAAAACTTAAATTCAAACTCTTTTTCTGATAATGAATATTCGGGCGGCAACTTAGGTCCGCAAGAGTTAGAACCGATACCGGACATTTTATAGTCAACCCTCACATATGTTTTGCCGGTTTTATAAAGCTCGTCAGTATGCTCTGCCTTGTTTAGTATTTCCGAGTTATATTGCGAAACGCAAATATCAAGATTTTTGCCTTCAAAAATCATATTACCGATTTCGAGCATACGAACTCCCGTATGATTGCCGTGCTCTTGAGGTCTTATATATTTTACATATTCGCGCTCTGCCGTGCTTTTATACATACTCAGTATTCCGCCGTGCTTCATATCTATATAGCTCTCATTTGGACCTATTCCGAAATACTTAAACTCAGCATTCTCGCAGGGTACTGAGAATTCAAAACCGAACCGCGGCAACCAGAAAGCACTTTTTCTAACCTTAGCGGCAATCTTAAAGCTCACCTTACCGTCACCCGAAAAATCCGTAATTGAGGTAAAGTTCAAGAAAGGAAGCCGAGAAACACCCGAAAGCGCACCGTGAGTGATAATCCTGTTACCGTCAAGTGTTGTATCATAAATCTTTACAAACAGTCTGTTAAGATTTTCGGATTTCCAAGATTCGCCTTGTACCCAATTATCTCTTATTCTCCTGTCATTATCAGTTGGCGCTCTGAAAACCGATAGCCCCATTCTGTCATCAAGCTGTTCTTTACCTGAAATACAAGCTGAAGTAATCGTTCCGTATATCTTGGAATATTTATACACAAAATCTTTGCCTTTTATTGTATAAAACTCTTTATCCTCAGTAATATCAGGTGCTATTGAACTATCCTTATCGTTTATAATAACAGAAGAAAGCTCGTGCTGTGTATGAGCAATTTCGTAGTCTCCGTCAAACAAACGACAAATCAAAAATGCACCGTATCTGCAATTATATTCCTTCTCAGGAACGGAAATTACTTCGCACTCAAGCGGTGCAGTATTAAGCTTAACAGTTTTCTCATCCTTTACGGAACCGTCAACTTCGATTGTATACTTGAATGTTCGCTCGTTGAGATTTGTAAAGGAATATAAGTTTTGTATTTTAAGCTTTCCGTCTAAGTACTCTGTACGCATAGGCTGATATGCCGCCTTTGCTTCTAAAGAACCCGACTTAAATGACCTGTCATAAAACACAAGACCGTCCGAGCAGAAGTTTTTGTCGTGAGTAAGTTCGCCATCAAAATCGCCGCCGTAACGGCAAACACCGTTTTTATCGATAACCGTATGGTCTGCCCACTCCCATATACAACCGCCTATTGCCTTAGGATACTTATTAAATATCTCTACATACTGATAAACATCACCGGGACCGTTACCCATGGCATGCGAATACTCGCAAAGAAATACCGGGCGATCAATTTCTTTATTCTTAACCGCACTGATTACCTCAGAGGGCGATGAATACATTCTCGAATACACATCCGAGCCGGATATAACGCCCTTATTACCGGCGCCCTCATAGTGAGCGAGCCTACCGTCCCCGAGAGAGCGCAGCCAATTAATAATAAGCTCATGATTTTTGCCGTATCCGCTTTCATTTCCTGCAGACCACATAATAATAGAAATATGGTTCTTATCTCTGATGACTGTACGCTTCATACGCTCTAAAAACTCACTGCGCCACATCGGGTGTTGGCACGGCCATATCTTATTATCAACATCATAGCCACTGGTTTCATTAGGATTACGTAATGAAAAACCGTGTGTTTCTATATCGTTTTCAAGGATTACATAAAAGCCCATTTCGTCGCACATATCAAGGAATTTAGGAGTTGGCGGATAATGCGATGTTCTAATACAGTTTATATTGAGCTTTTTCATTTGCTCAAGGTCATACCTTAACTGTTCATCAGTTTGATACCAACCGTTATATGCATCAGTATCGTGATGATTTACACCGTAAAGCTTAACTGGCACACCGTTTATAAGAAGTTCCTTTTTCCTTGAAACTTCAATAGTTCTGAATGCGGTACGCTGATTAATGATTTCGCCGTTACGCTCTATTTTAACGGTATATAGTACCGGCTTTTCGGCGTTCCAGAACTTAGGTGATTTAACCGAAAAATCAGCTATGCTTACAGAAGTTTTCTTTTCGATTAAAGTACCGTCAATATCAAAAAGTGAAATATCAGCTTTTTTATCTGCCCTTACAGTGATTACGCGCTTATCCGAAGTTATATCAATGTCACGGATATGTCCGTTTGGACGGTTAAGTATATAACAGTCACGGAATATTCCGTTCATTCTGAAGGCGTCTTGGTCCTCAAGATAACTGCCTGCACACCACTTTAACACATTCACACGAACAGTATTATTACCAACCTTCACACAGTCGGTAATATCAAATTCAGCCTCAAGGTGACTTCCCTGAGTAAACCCTATATATTTTCCGTTAATATATATTATTCCGCAGCTTGAGACACCCTCAAGCACGAAATAAACCTTACCGAGTATTTTTTCCAGCGTAAAATCTCGCTCATACACACCGCATGGGTTCTCATCAGGCACATAAGGCGGATCAACGGGGATAGGATAATTTACATTAGTATAATTCGGATTTTCAAACCCTTCAGTCTGCCAGCATGACGGCACCTTTATACTATCCCAATCGGTCACATTTTCGGGAACATCAAAATCGCGCTTATAGTACTTAAAGCGCCATGTTCCGTTTAAGAGCAAATACTCGGACACACCCTCAGGTATATAGTATGCACGTGGTTTTAATCTATTTTCTGAAGTAACCTTTGAGTTTTCATAAAAACGCATAATTATTCCTCGCTTATTCTTTTCAATATTGCATTATTTTGCTCAATACTATGACCTATACCGTATATGATAAAAAACTCTATTGCGGCAATAGCAGTAAATGCCAGAATAAACGCAACTGATAAAGCAATATATGTTGCCTGTCTTTTGAAAAACAAGAACGCAACACCAAAGCCTAAAAGTATTGTCACGATAGCTACAATGTAAGCAATTACTTTGAGTGTTTTACCCAAATTGTTATAAATCAGCTTTCCATATAAATCGACGGGGTCTTTAAGCTCAAAATCAAGCTTTAATTTACACTTTTTTGAGGAAGAGCTTATATCCTCAAACGAATTGTTGTTCTTTTCAAAATTCTCGCTCATAAAATATCCCTCCGTATTTATACTTTTTGTACGCCTATCTCTACTGCCTTGCCGTTAATATCCCAGGATTTAGTATAACCGTCAATACTGTTTGAAACAATACTATCAGCCAATGTATCTGCAGAAATGTCATCTGCATATTTAACTACACAGTTTACAGCTTCTTCGTCACCCTTTACATATACGGTTATATGGTCGGTAACATTAAAGTCTGCTTCCTTGCGCATAGTCTGTATCTTGCTTACAACCTCACGAATAAAGCCTTCGTCGATAAGCTCTGCGGTAAGATTTGTATCAAGAGCTACTGTAATGCCTCTGTCACTTACGGTATAAAAGCCTTCCTTTTGTTTAGCATCTACAAGTATATCCTCTACCAAAAGTGTTACATCCCCAGAAGGCAGATTTAAGGTTATTTGACCGTCGCGGTCAAGCGTGCGCTTTGCGCTGTCGCCGTCAATTTCGGTTAAAGCATTTCTTATTTCATTAAGTTGCTTACCGAATTTCGGACCAACTGTTTTTAACTGCGGCTTAAGATTATAAGAAACGAAATTATCAACCTCATCAGAGAAGCTAACATTCTTTACATTAAGCTCATCGCGGATTATGTCGGTATAGTAATTAGGCAAGTCAATATCACATTTAACAAACATCTTACCGAGTGGCTGACGATTCTTGATAGCAGCACCGTTACGGGCGGCCCTTCCTAAAACAACTATTTCAAGAACCCTATCCATTTTTCCTTCAAGGTCCACATCAATACGCGAAGCATCTACTTGCGGGAAAGAGCAAAGGTGTATACTCTCAGGTGCGGAATCATCTACACTTCTTACGAGGTTTTGATATATACTTTCAGCCATAAACGGTATCATAGGCGCGGCCGCAAGTATCGTTGTATACAAAGCCTTATAAAGCACTAAGTACGCCGTTTCTTTATCCTTAGTCATACCCTGTACCCAGTAGCGTTCTCTGCCGCGGCGTACATACCAGTTACTCATATCGTCTGTAAAAGTATCAAGCGCACGCGCCGCCTCGGGTATGCGATAATTAGAAAGATTTTCATCAACAGATTTAACCATAGAATTAAGCTTTGACAAAAGCCATTTATCCATAACGGTAAGACTGTTTTCATCCAAAGTATGCTTGTTCGGGTTAAACTTATCTATATTGGCGTAAAGAATATAAAACGCATATGTGTTCCAAAGAGTACCCATAAACTTGCGTTGACCCTCTATAACTGCTTTTCCGTTGAATCTGTTTGGAAGCCAGGGCGCTGAATTAGTATAGAAATACCAGCGGATAGCGTCTGCTCCGTATTTCTCCAGAGCATCAAACGGGTCGACGGCGTTGCCTTTTGACTTTGACATCTTTTGACCGTTTTCATCCTGAACATGGCCTAAAACAATAACATTCTTAAAGGGTGCTTTATTGAATATCAATGTTGAAATTGCAAGAAGTGAATAGAACCAACCTCTTGTCTGGTCAACCGCCTCGGAAATGAAGTCTGCAGGGAATTGTGACTCAAACAGTTCTTTATTTTCAAACGGATAATGATGCTGTGCAAACGGCATTGAGCCTGAATCAAACCAACAGTCAATAACCTCAGGCACTCGGTGCATCTTGCCGCCGCATTTCGGGCATTTGATAGTTACTGCATCAATTTTAGGTCTGTGAAGCTCTATATCGTCGGGACAATTATCCGACATACTTTTAAGTTCTTCAATACTTCCTATTGCGTGTAAATGACCACATTCACACTGCCAGATATTAAGCGGAGTGCCCCAATAACGGTTTCTGGAAATACCCCAGTCCTGAACATTATTAAGCCAATCGCCGAATCTGCCCTTGCCGATGCTCTCGGGTATCCAATTAATTGTGTTATTGTTCTTAATAAGGTCGTCTTTAACCTCGGTCATTTTGATAAACCAAGACTCGCGTGCATAATAAATAAGCGGAGTATCGCAGCGCCAGCAGAACGGATAATCGTGCTCAAATTTAGGCGCCGAGAATAAAAGACTTCTCTCGTCAAGGTCAGCTAAGATTTTCGGGTCAGCGTCTTTAACAAACAAACCGCCGAAGGGAGTATCGTCTGTCATATTACCCTTACTGTCAACAAACTGAACAAAAGGCAAATCATATATTCTACCGACTCGCGCGTCATCCTCACCGAATGCCGGCGCACAGTGAACAATACCTGTACCGTCAGTCATCGTGACATAATCGTCACACATTACGAAAAATGCTTTTTTGTGCTGTTTTTCGGCAACAGGTGCAGCGCATGCGTATAATGGCTCGTATTCCTTATATTCGAGGTCTTTACCCACAAATTCATCAATAATATCGTATGCCTTCTCGCCCTCTGTAGCAAGCGGAGAGAGTATCTTATCGAGCAGAGGTTTTGCCATATAGTATGTGTATCCGTCAACAGCTTTAACCTTGCAATATGTTTCCCTGGGATTTACGCAGAGCGCAACATTCGATGGCAGTGTCCACGGCGTAGTGGTCCAAGCGAGAAAATATGCCTCCTCGCCCCTTACCTTAAAGCGTACAACTGCACTGCGCTCTTTAACCGCTTTATAACCTTGAGCCACTTCGTGAGAAGAAAGCGGTGTTCCGCACCTTGGGCAATAGGGCACAACCTTAAAGCCTTTATACAGAAGACCTCTGTCAAATATCTGTTTTAGCGCCCACCACTCGGATTCGATAAAGTTGTTGTCATAAGTAACATAAGGATTATCCATATCAGCCCAAAAGCCAACTGTTTTGGAAAAATCCTCCCACATTCCTTTGTATTTCCAAACACTTTCCTTGCAGTGTTCAATGAACTCTTCAAGACCGTATTTTTCTATCTGCTCTTTACCGTCCAGCCCTAAAAGCTTTTCCACTTCAAGCTCTACCGGAAGCCCGTGTGTATCCCAACCGGCTTTTCTCGGTACCATATAGCCCTTCATTGTACGGTAACGCGGTATCATATCCTTTATAACTCTTGTAAGTACATGACCTATATGAGGCTTTCCATTTGCAGTAGGAGGACCGTCATAAAAAACATACGGTTCACCTTTTGCTCTGGAATCAATACTCTTTTTGAATATTCCCTCACGGTCCCAAAATTCCTTGATTTCTTTTTCCTGCTCAACAAAGTTGATATTCGGCTTAATATCCTTATACATTTAGAATCTCCCTTCAAGCCTTAAAAATAAACCCCGTCCACAATAGGACAGGGACAAACCTTAAACCACCTATAACGGACCAGCATCCGCGCCACGGTAACGGTATGGCAACCGGCAAGCGCTAATCGTTATCTTTCACGCCGCAGCTCGGGAGTGATACTGATGCATTTGTTACACCGACCTCGCACCGCCGCCGGCTCGCTTTGAAACATATATTGCACCACAGTCTCCGTCAACACCTTTGACAGTAATATATTACCATACAGTTCATTAAAAATCAACATTATTATTAAAACATATTGTATTTTTATAATTTTGTGATATAATTATTCAATAACTATTGTTGATCTGAAAAGAGTTGTTTATGACTGAGATAAACTTCAACAGGATGTCGCGCAAAATTAAAAACTTCATCCACAGCGTATATGAATGGTTTCGTGAAAATACCGTTTTGAAATCGACAAAGACCGGTTTTATAATCGGTTCGGTTTTCACTGCCGTTTTAATGATAGTAACAATTATAAATCGTAACTCTTTTATAGAAACCGAAACAACCGGCAGGTGGCTTCTCTTAGGAGTTGCACTTATGATGCCGCTTATAATAGGTCTTGAAATTGCCTATAAATTCACAATAACAGATGAACACAAGAACAATGTTTTTCATATTGTTATGATATTTTTGTTGCCTATTCTCAGTATAACTATGACTGAGTGTCTCAATAGCATTTTCATTTATGATATGACCTATCTCGGTTTTTTAGCAAATTACATTTTAATTTTGCTTATGTATTTTCTGGTTTTTTCTCTGAGTGGCAGTATCAAACTTTCTATTCTTATTGTAAACCCGATTTTATATTTGTTTGCTGTGTCCCACGCATATGTTGTGTACTTCCGCGGCACGCCCTTTTTACCTATGGATTTTTCGGGAATTACTACCGGCTTGAATGTTGTCGGAACTTATTCATTTAAGCTTCTTTACAATGTTATTATCGGAACATATTTGCTGATATTTATAATAATACTGGGCGTAAAGATTAAAACGCCAAAATTTAAGTCGGTTACGAAAATTGCGCTTCGCAGCTTTATGGGAGCCTTTTTCGCTATAGTTATTTCACTCTTTTACTTCACATCTGTTTTTGCTGATGCAGGAGTAAGACCTGACTTTTGGAATCAATCGCGCGGATATAAAAACTACGGCTTCGCTTTTTCTTTTTTCTGCAACACTAAATATCTTTATATGAGCGTACCAAACGGGTATGTTGCAGATGAAGTAGGAAATTATGTTGATAATACATATAGCGAAAACGAGCACAAAATTGTACCTTCCGAATCCGCACCTAACATCATTTGCATTATGAACGAATCACTCGCGGATATGCGAATACTCGGTGAATTCACAACAAATGAAGACTATATGCCTTTCATGCACTCATTAAGCGAAAACACAATAAAAGGCAATTTGTATGTTCCCGTTGTAGGCGCCGGCACTTCTAATACAGAATTTGAATTCTTAACCGGAAACTCAGTAGCCTTCTTGCCTTCAGGCAGTAACGCATATATGCTTTATATTAAAAATCCTATGGCGTCTCTTGTTTCCACGCTTGAAGCACAAGGGTATTCTTCCCTTGCTTTTCATCCGTACTATGCTTCAGGATGGCACAGAACGAGCGTTTACGATTTTCTCGGCTTTGATAGGTTTATAAGTCTTGAAAATCTAATTGACCCATCAATTTTAGATGACTATGCTTCAAGCGGAAGCGGTGCGGATTATCTGCAAGCACTAATAGACCGCTATTATCCTGACAGACGCAATATGCTTATTCGCCAGTATGTAAGCGATTCATATAGTTATAAGACCATAATTGAAGATTTTGAAAATCGAGATACTGAGAAGCCGTATTTCGTTTTCAATGTAACTATGCAAAATCACGGCGGTTATACAATCAGTGCCGATAATTTTGACGAGTGTATCTCTATAACATCGAGCGAAACATATTATACAAAAGCTTCAAAGTATTTGTCACTTGTAAAGGCAAGCGACAATGCTTTCAGTGAACTGATTGACTATTTTAAGGGCGTAAAAGAGCCTACGCTCATTTGTATGTTTGGTGACCATCAGCCATCGATAGAAACCGAGTTTATCGCATCAATAATGGGCGTAAACAGTTTAAGCTCGCTTGACATAAAGGGTGAACAAATGCGCCATATAACCCCGTTCTATATTTGGGCAAACTATGATATAGAAGAGCAGTATATTGATAAACTCAGCTCAAACTATCTATCAACATTACTGCTTAAAACCGCAGGTCTTGAGCTTACTAAATACAACAGTTATCTGTTAAATCTCTCAAAAACCTTGCCTGTTATTGACACTGTGGGATATATTGACAGTGAGGATAATTATTACCGCTGGAGTGACGATACGCAATACAGTGAAATATTGAGCCAGTATGAAAAAATCCAGTATAACAATGTTTTCGATAATGTAAATAAAAAGACCGATATGTTTTACCTTAACGACTTTGTAATTGAAACCAATCAAAACGGTGATGAATAATGCGTAACACAACGCTTTGTCATATTGAAAATGACGGTAAGTATCTAATGCTTCACCGCGTCAAGAAAGAAAATGATCTGAATCACGATAAGTGGGTCGGTATCGGCGGTAAATTCAAAGAAAACGAAAGTCCTGAGGAGTGTAATGCGCGAGAGGTTCTTGAAGAAACCGGACTTACACTTTATGATGCAAAATACCGTTGCGTTGTCACATTTGTATCCGACATTTGGGAAAGCGAGCTTATGCATATTTTCACCGCAAGCGAGTTTTCGGGTACAATAAAAGAGTGTGATGAGGGCGAGCTTGTATGGATAGATAAAAAAGAACTGCCGGATATGCCAATTTGGGAGGGAGATAAAATATTTTTGCGCCTTATTGATGATAAATCTCACCCATTTTTTTCATTAAGGCTTGAATACAAAAACGATAAACTGATTGATGCAAAACTAAACGGTGAAAAAATCAACATACAGGAGTACTTATGAATATATGTATTTACGGTTCCGCCAATGAAGAAATTGATATTACTTTCCGAAACGCAGGTGTTAAACTCGGAGAAGCGTTAGGCACAAGCGGTCATACACTTATTTTTGGTGGCGGTGCAAGCGGAATGATGGGCGCCGTTGCTCGAGGCGTGCGTAAAGTCGGAGGGCAAGTTATAGGTATATCACCGGAATTCTTTAATGTTGACGGCGTATTGTTTGAAGACTGCACTAAAATGATATATACTGCAGATATGCGTTCGCGCAAAGAAAAACTTGAAAATATGGCGGACGCCTTTATAGTCACACCGGGCGGCATAGGTACAATGGATGAATTTTTTGAGACAATCTCGCTAAAACAACTGAAAATCATTGATAAGCCCCTGATAATTTATAATGTGAACGGTTTTTATAACAATCTTATTGAGCTACTTAAAAGCAGTGCTGAAATGCACTTTTTGGGAAAAGGTGATTTAGACCTGTTCTATGTTTCCGACGATCCTGAAAAAATATTAGAGTATATTAAATAATTTGTGTATAAATCAGGACCTCCGTATTTGCCGGAGGTCCTGATTTCGTATTTTTCAATTTTTATCATCCGATAAACATTTGTGTCCAATAATTGCCGTTTGCAACATATCCGACACCGATTTGCGTATAAGAAGAATTCAGGATGTTTGCTCTATGACCGCTGGAGTTCATCCAAGCGGTTACAACCTCTTTTGGTGTTCTTTGACCATAAGCGATATTCTCACCTGCCGCACGGTATGTTATTCCAAAAGATTTCATCATTTGGAACGGAGTACCGTATGTGGGACTTGTATGTGAGAAATAATGTTTATCAACCATATCCTGAGATTTATACCGCGCTACACGGCACAATTCCCAGTTTTTGCTTAAAGCTTTCAGACCGTTTTTTACACGAATCTCGTTAACTAAGCGTATAACTTCATCTTCATACTCTAAAACAGTTGTATCAATACCGGGAATGTTAATCTTATCACCGGGATAAATTAAATCAGGATTTTTTATTTGCGGATTTGCAGCAATTATTTCGCTGATGCCTATTTCATATCGTACGGCAATTTTCCACATAGAATCGCCTTTTACAACAGTATAGGTTGCTTTGGCAGGGGTAGTAGCCGAAGCAGGTATTGCCATAAGAGCAAACATCAAAACAGCTATAAATATTGAAAAAATTTTCTTCATATTATACCTCCAAAAAAACAGCAGCCCCATTTAAGAGGCTGCTTAAACACACATTAAAAATCGTAGTCTTCCCTGCTTAAATCAGCAGCCCCAACCAAATAGCGAACAAAGAAGTTGCCATATAGAATTGCAATTAAAATTAAAATTACACATATATTTACCTCCTAATGTTTGGTTTGTCTCTCGAGGACAAGTACATTATAACAAATGAAAATACTTTTTTCAAATGTAATGATTTCCAAAATAATATAGGCTTCTGATTTTTACTCAGAAGCCTATGCTTGTATATCATTCTCAACCCGTCGGAGACGGCGTATTAGATGTTTCTTCCTGTGATTGAGTCGGCGTTTTTTTCTCTTCATCAGATGAAGTTGAAGCCTGAGAAATAGAATCCACTGATGAATTCTCTGAGCTAGAAACCGCACTTGAAGATTCATTCGAAACAGTACTGGCACTTGAAGACTGTTTTGAAGAATTCTCTGAAACTGATTTTTCATTCCGCACTTCAGTATGAACACCGTTACAATATTTATAGTAAACACCGGGTACTAAATATCCGTATTCTGTTGAACTGCATTTTGAGCCGGCACGAAGACCGGTATTTGTACAAAAACGAGCGCGCAGTAAAGTATCACTCATTTCGAAATCTTTTCGCTCAAGATTCTTATGAACATCGCTCATAACAGTACGCCAAACTGTTGCGGCTAGCGAAGTATTCCTCATATTCTCAGGTTGGTCAAAACCGCACCAGACACTTGCAACATAATAAGGCGTGCCGCCTACAACCCATGAGTCGTTCGCTTCTGACGATGTACCGGTTTTAGCAAAAGCTCGCATAGAACGGCTGTAACCACCAAGAGCTCTGCCTGTCCCTCCCTCGTCATAAACAACGCCCTGGAGAAGTTTATTCATAATATCCGCTGATTCAGGCTTCAAAACTCGTTTGCTCTCTTCTCTCGACAAAACAGTATTACCGCTGGCGTCTACAACTTTTGTGTATGTTTTCGGCGTATTATACATGCCATGATTTCCGAAAATTGAATATGCTGCGGCAGATTGAGTAGTAGTAATACCATACTGACAACCGCCTATTGCAAGAGACGCCGGATTAATATCAACATCGGTGAGATAAGATAGATTAAGATCGTATTTGAGAAATGAAAATGATTTATCGAGACCTATTTGACTTATAAGTTGCACCGGGATAGTATTTGCAGAATGTGCTATAGCACGCCTCAGAGTGATTTTCCCTTCATAACCGCCATACCATTCACGAGGACCGGCTTTGCCGCCTCCATAATAGTTTGGTACCGGCTTATCGTCAACAACACTTGAATAAGAGATAATTCCCTGATCGATAGCAAGCGCATATACACCGAGTGGTTTCATTGTAGAACCCGGTTGACGAGGAGACTCCATAGCGCGGTTAAGACCGCGATTTACTGTTTTTTCACCTACGCCGCCGACAATACCTTTTATGTTTCCCTCATAGTCAAGCACCGTCATAGCAGACTGAACGCGGATTTCTTTATTTTTGCGTGATTTTATGGAAAAATACTTGTCAGGATTATTGTATACTTCTTCCATTTTTCCCTGAATAAAAGGATTAACTGTTGAGTATATGCGATATCCGCCATTGTACAAAAGCTTTGCCGCAGATTCTACCGAAATACCATTAATCTTTGCCAAATCCTCCGATACATCGCTTATAAGAGCGTCTATATAATAATTATTAATCGGCAATTCAAAACTGCTCTGCTGATCTTTATTGACAATAATATCGCTGCTTATAGCCTGCATATATTCCTCGTCAGATATTTTATTGAGCTCTCGCATTTTATCAAGTACAGCGTTTCGCCGTTTCATATTATTCTGTGGCTTTGTATCGGGATTATATTTTGAAGGATTTTTAGTAATTGCCGCAAGGGCTGCACATTCAACGAGCGATAGTTGTGCAACATCCTTATTAAAATAATAATTTGCCGCCACCTGAACTCCGCATATACTGCTTCCAAGCGAAATAGTGTTAAGATACGCTTCCAGAATATCGGTTTTACTAAGTTTCTTTTCTATATATTGCGCGCGCAAAATTTCACGAAATTTACGAGTTGCACTTTTATCCCGGTCATTTGTTATGTTTTTAATAAGCTGTTGCGTAATAGTTGAGCCACCCTGATTTGAATCATAAATATTTACAAACGGCAAATAATTTATGAAGGCGGAAGCCGTACGCTTCCAGTCAACACCGTTATGCTCATAAAATCTTTGATCTTCAATAGAAATAAAGGCATCAATAAGCTTTTTAGGAATATTTTCTATATCAACCCAAATGCGGTTTTCATCACCGTGAAGCCTTTGATACTCTTCCCAAGCGCCCATATCATTTTGTGCATAAACGATAGAGGTCATATTAAGTTCATAATTTTTAATATCTGTTACTACTTCTTGACCGCCTATAAAATCTTCAACCGCACCAAGAAAATCCTTAAAAGAAGTAGTCAGCAAAACAGAGGACACTATAATTATTACGGACATAAAAGAACATAGCCACTTAAACGGTTTTTCCACGAGCATCCCCCCTAATAATCAAAGGTATTATATCACTATTTTATTGTTTTGGCAATTATTTTTATTAAATTCATAATTTTGTTATAATTAACTGATATAATATATCAAAAATAGTTTTTTGGAGAGAATATATGCTTGAATTAAAAGAAATAACAAAAATATACAAAACCGGGGATACAACTGTTACGGCTCTTAACGGTATCAGTATATCATTCAGAGACAATGAATTCGTATCAATTCTCGGTCCTTCAGGTTGCGGAAAAACAACTCTACTAAACATTATAGGCGGTCTTGACAGATATGAAAGCGGAGATATGGAAATATCCGGCGTATCTACAAAGAAGTATCGCGACAGGGACTGGGACACTTATCGCAACCATACAATAGGATTTGTGTTTCAAAGCTATAATCTTATACCTCATCAGAGTGTACTGAAAAATGTTGAGTTATCACTTACGCTTTCAGGTGTATCTCGTGCCGAACGCAGAAGGCGTGCCACAAAGGTCTTAGAGCGCGTCGGACTTGGTGATCAATTAAACAAAAAACCCAATCAAATGTCCGGCGGTCAAATGCAGCGAGTAGCGATAGCCCGTGCGCTTGTAAACGACCCGAAAATACTGCTTGCTGATGAGCCGACCGGCGCGCTTGACAGTGAAACAAGCGTGCAGATTATGGAGCTTCTGAAAGAAATTGCAAGCGACCGTCTTGTAATAATGGTAACCCATAATCCTGAGCTTGCTCAAAGCTATTCTACACGAATTGTAAATCTTTTAGACGGCAAAGTAACCGGCGACACTAATCCGTATACGCCCAACGCTGAAGATAACGAATATAAAAAGGTTAAAAAGCCTTCTATGTCATGGCTAACGGCTTTTTCGCTTTCCCTCAACAACTTACTCACAAAAAAAGCAAGAACCGTTCTTACGGCATTTGCAGGCTCGATAGGTATAATCGGAATAGCCCTTATTCTCTCGCTTTCAAATGGTGTGAATGCTTATATAGACCGTGTTGAGGAAGATACGCTTTCAAGTTATCCGATTTCTATTGAGCAAAGCGGAACAAATATCGGTGATATAATTTCTGAACTTATGGATAATAACAAACCGAAAGAGGATCGCGACCAAAATAAAATATATTCAAACAATATTATGACTGATATGATGACCTCAATGATAAACGGCTCAAGTGAAAATAATTTGAGGCTATTTAAGGAATACATTGATGGCGGAAAAAGTGATATTAAAAAGTATTGTTCTGATATAAAGTATTCATATAAAACAACTCTTAATGTATACACTCTTGAAGGTTACCGTGTAAATCCAAGTACAATTTTTGAAGACCTTGGATTTACAAGAGGCAGTAACCCATACGCGTCTTCTATGAGTTTTAGTAACAGCGATGTGTGGCAGGAGCTTCTCGATAATAAGGAGTTGTTAGAAAAGCAGTATAAGCTTCTTGCAGGGAAAATGCCTTCAAGCTCAAATGAAGTTGTGGTTATTGTTGATAAAAATAATCAAATCAGTGATTATACACTTTACTCATTAGGCCTCAAAGATGCAGATGAGCTCAAAGAAATGATTAAGAAGGCAGAAAACGGAGAAAAGCTCGAAAAGCCCACTGAGACAAGTTACACTTTCGACGATATATTAAACTTACGCTTTAAGGTATTGCTTAATACTGATTATTACAAGCCTAACGAGATGGGTACCTATGACGATATGAGTGATGATGAATTGTATATTCACTCAACACTCGAGAACGCGCGTGAGCTTAAAGTTGTCGGCATTTTGAAAGCTGAAAGTGATTCTGCATCCAACACATCATCAAGCGGAAGCGTGGGATATTTAAGCTCGCTTATGACTGAGCTGATAAACGAGATTAATGATACCGAAATTGTTAAAAAACAAAAAGAAATTTCAGACACCGATGTGTTTACCGGTTTTCCTTTTGCAACGGACAAGGAATATACAATTGACGACCTTAATGCCTATATCGCCACTTTGCCAAATGACGCTCAGGCTCAATTTAACGGATATATTGCCTCAATGCGTGCAGAAGGTATGAGCGATAAGCAAATAGTATCAAAATTTGAGAATTATCTTAAAGCCGGGCTCAGCAGCGCAACTTATGACGGTAACTTAGAAAAGCTCGGTGTTTCCGATATAAATGACCCAAGCAGGATAAGTATATATCCTAAAGATTTTAATTCAAAGGAGCAAATTTCCGATATAATCGATAAATATAACAGCGGTGTTAACGATAAAGACCGCATAACCTATACTGATTATATCGGTCTTATGCTCTCGTCGGTTACTACGATTATAAATGCTATTAGTTATATTTTGATAGCGTTTGTAAGCATTTCGCTGGTGGTATCCTCAATTATGATTGGAATAATCACCTATATTTCGGTGCTTGAGCGCACAAAAGAAATCGGCATTCTGCGCGCTATGGGAGCCTCAAAGCGAGATGTTTCAAATGTGTTTAATGCTGAAACAATAATAATTGGTCTGTTTGCAGGCGGTATAGGTATAGGCGTTACACTACTCTTACTAATACCCATAAACGCGATTATCGAAGCAATTACAGATATTGGCGGTTTAGCGGTACTACCGACTGTGGGCGGTATTGCGCTTGTGATTATAAGTATGCTTCTTACCTTTATAGCAGGACTTATCCCCTCCCGCCTCGCTGCAAAAAAGGACCCCGTAATAGCTCTTAGAACGGAATAAATATTAAAGCCGGCACTAAACAGTGCCGGCTGATTTTATCTCCCAATAATATTTTCTGTTTGATACAGGAAAATCATCTAAAACCCCATATTCCGGGTCATAAACCTTACCGCTTGCATAAAGCGACCAATGCCAGCACTTAGGCGTTTCAAGGCTTAAAAGTGCTATATCCGGCAAATCGGCAATGCTTTGCGCTTGCCTACGCGTCTCAGATAATACATAACCAAAATGTGAGAGCAGTGTTTTCATATCGGAAAGCGTGGTTTCCCTATCAGTGCCGGCAAGCTCGATTATTTTTAATACATCGGCATTTGAAATCATAGCGATTACCGCTTGACCGCAAGCAAGAGGGTTAGGTTCAAAAATGTGCTTAATCTCTTTCATAAGACTGTTTTAACACATTTTTACTTTTTCGTCAACACTATTTCACAAGTGTACCTCCGTCGGTTTTAAGAAGTATATAGATTTGCTCCACATCTAAGGTTTTAGCGTTAATATATACTAATATGTCACCGCCGTCCTCATTTTTGCAGGCAAATTCAAAACAGCGAACTTCTCCTCCTGAGTTAGTAGGTATCAATGCTATTGAGGTTTTTTCGATTGACAGTAAATTACTTATTACCTTTGCCGCTTGTTCGGGTGAATTATCAATACTTTCAAACGCACGAAGTGTATGATTAGTAAGATATCCTCCTGTTTCAAGCAACATAATCTCACCGTTGTCAACAGATACGCCTACCTTAATGAGGTCTGTATAGCAAATCGTTTGACCGTCAAGATATGCAAAATTAATTACACATATGCCGGAATCGGTAAAATAATAGGTATCAACCATATTTTCATACCCTAAATCATCTAAATACTTTTTTGCCTTTGAAAGCAGTTTGTCGTATGAAATATTATTGTCGCCAACTGTTCGAGATTTTCGTAAATATATGATATACCCGCCTTTTTTACTCACCGTGACCGTTACATTGTCATTTGAAAAACGGTAGCCTTCAATTTTTCCGTTTTGAACATCCTGATATGACAATTTCTTATCTCCGGTAGCTTTTAACGCAATTTGCATTGCCTCACTTTGAGTTATCTCTTTGGCGTTTGCCGTCATAAGCGGTTTTTTATTCAGTATATGGTCGGAATAAGGCCCGTCGTAAATCAGCGTAGGATAGTCAGAAAGATTGCTTTCAAGTTCACCAAGCGCTGAGCCCAAGCTTTTCTCATCTAATGTGTTTTTAATCTTACCGTCTATCTCTTTAGTCCAATAATTTGGATTGTTATAATCCAGTTCCGATTCTTCAATTACATCAGTAATCGCTTTTGCGGCATTTGATAGACTGTTAAGCTCCTCGCGCTGTTTTTCCGTCACTTGGTTACCCTCAATTACATCTTTTGAAACCGCTAAGGTATAGTTACCTACTTGTGATAAGAATTTATATACCGATGTGAGTTCGTTATCCCCTGTGGGAAGCTTATAAAGTGCGCCCTTTGCAAGTTGTGCCTGACTGTAAATCTCACTTGCGTATGTTGCAAGCTGCCTCGGCGTTGTAACATAGGAAATCTTAATCAGATTGGTTGAAAGCTCATTAAGGTTAGTACTTAACTCGTCAAACGCGCCTGCATAATTATTCTGTATAATACGGCGGTATCTGCGGCTTGTACACATTTCTTTTACATAAAAGCCTACCGCAACAAGCACTGCGGCACTTAAAAATGATACAACCCTTACGAAAGTTCTTTTGTTCATAATAACACTCCTTTTTTCCTATTTTTGCCGAAAAGCAGGTGTGTTATTCTAATTTTTAATATTTGCTTGACAATACTTGCAAATTTAGTTATAATATCCACTGTGTTAAATCGCATTCGCGTTATATAGTTTATAAGTTAATATCCTTTATCGAGGTGTAGCACAGCTGGATGTCAGTTTTGGGAACACCGTAAGGTGCGTTACAAAATAACTTATATTTACAATTTAACATAATTATATCGAGGTGTAGCGCAGCTGGTAGCGCGCCAGTTTTGGGAACTGGATGCCGCAGGTTCGAGCCCTGTCACCTCGACCAAAAATCCGCCTTTTTGAAGACGGATTTTTCTTTTCTCAAAACGCTGTGAAACGCCTTTAATAAAGGGCCTTCGGGCGTTTTGTTTTCTTTTTATAAGCAAGATTAAAATTGTTAAAAATCCTTTTCGTTGCACACCTGTTGCACACATTTTACCGAAAATCGCACATTTCTCAATATCCTTTTGTTGCGGTACAATGTGCTCAGCAAAGGAGGGTTTGCAATATGAAAGACAACTTAAAAGACATAGGAATTCTCGGCCGCAGGCATTACGATTACCTGAAAGCAACCAAACCAACAGTAATAAATGTTATGCGGATGAACGGCACACTAAACTCTTATCTTAAAAGCGTAAATGCCCAAGCCGAAGAAATGCTTTTTCAGTTGGTGAAGCAAATGGCAAAAGCCGAAAGCGTGACTGAGCAACTCAAAGCCACCGACCAGTTGAAATGGGTGCGCCGTATGAACTCTATCCGCAACCGTGCCGAAGAGATTGTCAAAAGCGAGGTGCTGTTTATATGACAACGCTCGAAAACCTATGGTATGGCAATATCCGCCCTGTCGAACAGTTTGTTGATGGCCATGCGGAATATAAAAGCCTTCTTCACCTCGTGGCAAACAACCGGGAAAAACTTGAAGCAACCCTAACCCCCGAACAAGCAGAACTGTTCGAGAAATACTATACCGCCGCAAACGAAATGAACTCCGTTTCCGAAATAGCAGCATTTAAGTTCGGTTTCAATCTTGCGGTATGGCTACTAACAGAAGCATCCCAATAACATCAAAGCTGAGCCGACTTTGTGCTTTTCCCCATGCTTGTTTGAATCTCAGCATATACAAAAGCTATGCCCACCCTTCCGGGTGGGCATAGCTTTTGTATAAGTCAGCCATAATGATACATGTTTTGCGAGGGTATCCTTACTCATGACAAAACACTACAATTCTATAGTTGTTTACTGTAGTAAGATTTTATCGCAATAAAGTAGTTAAAATATCTCCGTAACCTACAACTTGCAAACGTTCATCTCTTGTAATATCAGCTGTTGCGTCATAATATCCTACAACTTGTAAACTTTCATTCCTTAATGTCTTATCGCCATTATCCGCAATTTCTACAAAACCGATAACTTGAAGACGATCATCTCTCAATGTAATAGTTTGTGACATATTGTAAATCCTCCTATATATTAATTGTTTTCAAACTCCCATTCTTTCTACGAACAATCAAGGTCCAAATGTTTCCCAACTAATGCAGTTAAGGCAGCCACCATCCGCGGCTATTTCATTAATTTCAACCGGTATGATTTTTTTAGTGAAAATGCGCTCTGCCGCTTCGATTGCTTCCTTGTCTTCAGGCACGCCGAAGACGGGCAAAAAGATGTGTTTTTCGGTTTCAAGGAAGTTTAAGTAACAACCTGCTGCACTGATACCCCGGCTTTCAAAATAGGGGAAATCAATTACATTTATATTTTCTTTTTTGAGCGCCCTTTTTATCCTGTATTCAAGCCCGTATCTTGTGCCTGTACCGTTTCCGATAACGGTGTTTTCATCCACAAACCGCACCATACCGTCAGCGTGACCGGTCATATCGCTTTTAAGCGAAGGTATTATGATTATTTTCGCTTCAAGCAGGTTTTCAAGTTCCGATAATAATTCATTTTCGGTGCGTTTGGGGTTTTCTGCAAATACCCTGTCGCTTATTATCGCCCTTTCTTTTGAATGTGAGAATACAATATTTCCTCCGTCAAGGTTAATATCGGAATAGGTGACTTTAACAGGTATTTGCGTTTCGATGTCCCGGTAATTTGTGCGCAGATTTTTATCGTTTTTAAGATACTTCGGCTCATAGCGGAAAGAAATATACTTCCCACTTTTGAGTTTACCCGGCATAAAATCACGAAGCCATATATCCTTTGTGTTTTCGATATAAGAAAAAGCGATTTTATCTTCTTTTAGCGCCGTTGATATTCTATCGGCGGCAGGTTTGTATTTTGGGGTGGTTTTAAGTAAAGATGAAAAGTATATCATTCACTTAAACTCTTTTGGAATATAGCCTAGATAGTTTTTGCAAAATTCCGCCCGTTCCTCTTTTGAAGAAAACGCTTCTTTAACATATTTTTTCGTCATTTCTTCTCTGTGCGGCAATGAAACTGTCCCTGCATATTTAATATGAAAATCCCTGACAATTGCCAATTCCAGTTTCTCATATTTTTCTTTTACCGATTTAATCACTGCATTTTTTTCTTTTTTTGAAGAAATACCGATTCTTGATGTGTATGAAACCACCGTTTTGTCAGAATGTTCAACGGGGTAAAGAATTGATTTTTGCAGATTATACTTCTCACGAATTTTACCGCTTAACTCGCTTTGTGTAGTGAATTCACCGTTTACAAGTGTATATTTCAGTAAGAAAGATAAATAGTATTGATCGCTAAGAGGCAAACAAATATCTACTCCACTTCTTTGATCATCGGTTTTATGGTGAAAATACAACTTTCCAAAGTTTTCCTCACCTTTTTGCTCTTTTGAACCGTGAACAAACGGATCAATAAAACCGGTGCAACTCTTATATGTATTCCTTTCATCTGCTTTTTTATTGCTGCCCTGATAATAATATGCCTCAACCCATAACGGAATAACCGTAATGCCGTCAACTATAATCTCATATTCTGTTACAAGTTTTTCCCCTATCTCTCTCAAAATCTTTACTATTTCTTCTTTGCCGGTTTTGCCTTCTAATTTTCTGACCAATTTTTTTAATTCTTCCATGCTTTCATCCTCCTAAATTTTGATGTTTTAAGTTTATCATAATCTAAATTCGAAGTAAACGGTTATTTCCTGTCTGTTTGTAATTATAAAAATTCAGTCCATTATTCGCAGGATAACAACCGGACCGCTATCGGAAAGCGTGGCTTCGCCGACTGTGATACTGTACGGCTGATAGGGCTCTGCCGTGTATGTTTCTACCGCCTCTCTGCTTTTGAGTTCCTCTACCAGAGCCGCTGTTGATACTTTTGATAAATCCATAATAACTTCCTCTCTTTTCACTACCTTTTAATTATGATTTTACCATATCCGACGATTAAGCACAATGCTCAATCGTTAAAATAATGTTCCTGCCACTTGATACGCATTTCCGCATATTTGCGGTACCATTTCGCCGCCTCTTCCGGCCGGCGGTGAAAGAGATATTTTTCAGCAAGCGAATGTATTGCATATTCGTGCTCCTGCTCCGCCGCGGAAAGCCACCACTGTTCTGCGGCTTTAGTGTCTTTCTTTGTGTCCCTTGTGCCGTAATAACACCTGATACCTAATTCATACTGCGCCTCCGCATCGCCGCTCATGGCAAAATCGAGCAGTTCATCATACGGTTTTTTTGTCATATTTCTATCGTCGGTAAGCAGATCTAAGAGCGATTTATAATGCGGATCTTCAAGGTATTCGGCAACCTGCAAATCGTCACGGTGGCTGGCGGCGGTTTGCACGCCGAATACACTGCCTTGAACAAGGTCGTCCACATCCTTATATCTTACAATCGCAGAAGAATAGTTTTGTTTTACTCCGTATCCAGTTTCATAGCACAAACCGCACTCGTATGTTGCTCTGATATGGTCGTTTCTTGCCGCTTTTGTAAATAAATCAAAAACCGTTTTCCGTATTTTTTTGTTTTTGCTCTTTTTGAGTTTGCAGGCAAGTTCATATTGAGCGTCTTTGTCGTTATGATTTGTTGCTTTATTCCAAAGGTCTTTGTATTTTTCAAATTCTTTGCTGAAAATATATTCCATATTGCACCTCCGTATATCATCCGACACGAAAACCGTGTTTACTTTTTATTTTCATTATTCCTGTTCATCTTTTGCAGTTCGGTTATCAGTTTGCCGGTAGCAATGTCGGTGTTATAAACCGCGCTGTTAGTTGCCGGTGATGATACATTACCCGTTTCGCCGCCTTCCTCAAAAAGGCCTATGATAAGCGTGCCGCCGGTCGTAATAAGAATTGTTGATATCTTAAATTCACCAGAAAACAGGCACAGAATAAATCCTATGGCGGCACCTACAAGTGCTAGTATACATATACCTTTCAATGTGATTTTTCTCATTTTGTTTTCTCCTAAAACTTATTTTTTTCTAAATTAAGATAAGAATATTTACTACCAATTAAAAAGGTTTTCCCTTTGTTGCTCTCTTGCCAACACCGAGTTTTGAGACAACATATTCCTTTTCATTATATATAAATCGGCCATTTTGATTGACTGCATCAGCAAAGACAACTTCATCGCCCTTGTTAAGTTTGATGCCGATCACGCCTACGGAATTGCGTTTCAATATAGAGATACTTCCCTGATCAAAGGAAACGCAAAGCCGATTTTTTGTGATAAGCACGATATCGCCCTTGTTGGAAAGCGGCATAACGGAGACGAGCAGATCGTTTTCACCAAGTTTGGTAGCATCTATTGTTCTGCGAGACGTAGCGTACTCGGAAACTTGAATTTTTTTCACAATACCGTTCTTTGTAGTTAAGAGCAGTTTTTCGTGCAGTTTTAGGTTGGAAACGACGGAAATCACTGTCTCCTGCTGCGTAAGTGCGGAGACCGATTCCAGCGGGACGCCCTTATCGTTGTATCTTCCAATAGGAACGGAGAGAACTTTGATCTGGTGACACTTGCCCTCGGCGGTGAAGACGTAAAGTCTGCCGACGTTCATAACCTCGCAGACGAAGCGATAATCGTTCAGGATATTGGCGGAGTTGCGCTCGTAGGTCGCGGTATCGATGAGTTTGATATAACCGAAACGGTTGATAAGCGCGTAGACCTTTTCCTCTTTTATCTCTGCTTTTTTGATGACGACCGCTTCGCCGTCGATGATCTCGGTCTTCCGCTTCTTCGCGTATTTCGCCTTTATTTCGAGCAGGTCGGCACGGAGTTTATGGTTTAGTTTCGTTCTGCTTCCGACGTAGCCGGAGTATATCTCGATATTCTTACGGCACTTTGCGAGTTCTTTGACGAGTATGTTCATCTCCAGCCCGATCAACTTCTGCATACGCATTTCGAGTATCGCATCGGCCTGTACGTCTGTAAACCGGAACTTCGCAGCGATCTTCTCGCTCGCCTTCGTCTTGAATTTAATACCTTCCGTAACGCCCTTTGTAAAACATTGCTTGACCTGCGCGACCGTCGTCGAACCGCGAAGCGTTTCAATGATGGCGTCGATACATTCGACGGCTTTTATAAGCCCTTCGCGCACCTCGGCGGCTTTCTTTTCTTTTTCGAGAAGGTTTTTATACTTTCTCATTTGCGTTTCGCGGTAGAAATCGAGAAATTCGTTAAGAATACGGATCAACGGCATCTGGGAAGGAATCCCGTTTGAAAGCAACATGGCGTTATAGCCAAAGGTGTCCTCCAACTTTGCCTTTTTGTAAAGCAGGTTGATATTCTGCTGAACGTCTGCGTCCTTCCGCAGTTCTATAACGATGCGGATCCCGTCTTTGCCGGAGAAGTTTTTTATATCCGTTACATCGGGCATAACCTTAGACCTGGCAAGATTTGCAACGGTGTCCATAAACTTGTCAATACTGCCGATCATCGTACAGGGGATCTCGGTAACGACGATATTCGTCTTGCCGCGTTCGCCTTTCTCGGCCTTCACTCTGCCCCGCACGCGGATCTTTCCGGCTCCGGCGGCGTAGATCTCCGGCAGTTCGATTTTATTGACTATTATCCCGCCGGTGGCAAAATCCGGACCTTGAACGTATTCGAACAGTTTTTCCGGTTTAAGTTTTGGGTTATCTATCAACGCCACGCAGGCGTCGACGACTTCGCCGAGGTTGTGAGTCGGCATTTTGGAAGCCATACTGACGGCGATACCGTCGGTGCCGGAGATAAGTATATTCGGAATACACGCGGGGAGCACCGTCGGCTCCTTTTCCTTGTTGTCGAAGTTTGGGACGAAATCTACGGTTTCTTTGTCGAGATCGGAAAGCAGAACGTCCTCGGAGATCGGGGCGAGACGGCATTCGGTATAGCGCGAAGCCGCCGCGTCGTCCCCTTCAACGGAACCGAAGTTGCCGTGTCCATCGACAAGCGGGTGGTTGTAGCACCAATCCTGCGCCATATGCACCATCGCATCATAAATCGAAGCGTCGCCGTGCGGGTGGTATTTACCCATCGTCTCGCCCACCACGCGGGCGGATTTTTTATAATCGCCGGAGGAGGAAAGTCCGAGCGACTTCATCGCCCAAAGTATCCGGCGATGCACCGGCTTCAAGCCGTCGCGCACGTCGGGGATCGCGCGGTCGGTGATTACGCTGACGGCGTAATCTATGTACGCGGAAGACATTTCGTCGGTAAAATCCGTGGAGATGATGTCTTCGATTATTTCTTCCTGTATTTCATTCTTTTTTGCCATTGATTTCGCCCTCACACGTCGAGATTTGCCTTGTCGGCGTTACTTACGATATATTCGCGGCGCGGAGCGACCTCCTCGCCCATAAGGACGGAGGTAAGGCGGTTCGCGTCGATGACGTCCTGCATATTGATCTGTTTCAGTTTGCGCGTTTTCGGATCCATCGTCGTTTCCCAGAGTTGGTCGGAGTCCATCTCGCCCAAACCTTTATAACGCTGGATATCGAAGGCGTTGCCGTGCTTTTTACGGTATTCGGCAAGCGCCTTGTCGTCGTAGATATATTCCGGCTTGCCGCGCTTCGGCTTTACTCTGTAAAGCGGCGGCATTGCGCGGTAGAGTTTGCCGGCGTAGATGAGTTCCGGCATAAAGCGGTAAAACAAGGTGAGCAGAAGCGTACAGATATGCCCGCCGTCAACGTCGGCGTCGGCGGCGATTATTATCTTGCTGTAGCGAAGTTTGCTTATATCGAAATCGTTACCGTACCCCTGCGAAAAGCCGCAGCCCAGCGCGTTGACGATGGATTTGATCTCGTCGTTTGCTAAAACCTTGTCAACACTCTGCTTTTCGACGTTGAGTATCTTGCCGCGTATCGGCAATATCGCTTGATATTTGCGGTCGCGCCCGGTCTTCGCCGTGCCGCCGGCGGATTTGCCTTCGACGATGAATATCTCGCATTTGGAAGGATCGTTCGATTCCTGCCGCGCGAGTTTGCCGTTGCCTTCAAAGGCGAATTTCTTATCCGCGAGATTCGTGCGTAACTTCTCCTCTTCTTTACGCACCTTCGCCGCCGTTTCGGCGCGTGCGATGATCGTCTTCAGGCAATCGAGATTACGGTCGAAATAATGCTGGAGTCCGGAATTGAGGATCGACATCATCGCGCTCTGAACGTCGGTATTGTCGAGTTTGGTCTTGGTTTGTCCCTCGAAGCGAGGCGACGGGTGGCTTACGGAGATGACCGCCGTCATACCGTTGCGCGTGTCGTTTCCGGTGAAACTTGCGTCCTTGCCTTTGAGATTGCCGAGTTCGCGGGCGTACTGGTTGATGACCTTCGCAAATCCGGACTTGAACCCGACGACGTGAGTACCGCCCTCCATCGTGTTGATATTGTTGCAGAAACTGACTACGTTATCCCCATACGTCTGCGTAAAGCAGAAGGAAACGGCGATCTTGATCCCGTCCCGCTCGCCTTTGACGGTTACCGTTTCGGTTATGCGTTTTGCTTCCTGATCCTGCGCGACGAGCGAATCGACAAACCCGGCGATCCCGTCCGGTTCGTTGAAAACCTCCGGCTCCCTGCCGTCGCGGGAGTTGACGAAGGTTATCGTCAGCGCCGGGTTGAGGAAAGCCGTCTCGCGCAATCTTTCCCTTATGGATTCGGCTTTGAATTTCACGGTATCGAATATGGTGTCGTCCGGCCAGAAAGTGATCTTCGTGCCGGTTTTCTTCGCTTTGCCGGTCACCGGGAGCAGTTCGCCTTTTTTAAGTTTGACGGTCGGGGCGCCTTTTGCGTATTCGTCGCGCCAGACCTGTCCGTCGCGGCTTACTTCAACGATCATTTTGTTTGAAAGCGCGTTGACGACGGAGGACCCAACGCCGTGAAGTCCGCCCGCCGTTTTGTAGTTCGTGTTATCGAATTTGCCGCCCGCGTGGAGCGTCGTCATTATGATCCGTTCCGCCGGATAACCCTTTTCGTGCAGATCGACAGGTATTCCGCGCCCGTCGTCTTCGACCGTCGCGGAACCGTCTTTGTTAAGGCTGACGGAAATACTGTTGCAGTATCCGGCAAGATGCTCGTCCACGGAGTTGTCGAGTATTTCGTATACGAGATGATTCAGCCCCTTGACCGAAGTCGATCCGACGTACATTCCTGGACGCTTGCGGACAGGATCAAGCCCCTCTAATACCGATATGTCGCTTGCGTTGTATGACATATTGCTCCCCTATCAATAATAATCATTTTTTGTTAAGCTTTTGCAGTTCGGATATTACTTTTCCGGTGCCTAAATCTGTGTTGTACCTTACGCTGTTCACTTCGGCGGATTCAAAAATCCCCGCCTCGGGTTTATCTTTATTCAGTTTTTGAAGTTCTGAAATCACTTGTCCGGTTCCCAAATCCGTGTGATAAAGCATACTGTTCATTTCCGGCGAGGTTGGTATAGTTGGTGCTTCAACACCCGAAAGACCTATGCCTAACACTGCAAGTGTCGTCAGAACAACTATTCCTATGCTGAATTCACCGCTGAAAAGACAGATTATAAGTCCAATGCCTATACCTATGAGTGCAATTATGCTTATATCCTTTAACGAAGGATTTTTCATTTTCGTTTCTCCTTTACTGTATGTCTTCAAACATTTTAAGATATTCCTTGAAACTTATTGGCGTTTGGTCGTCCGGCGCGGCGTCAACGCCGAGTTTTGAGTAAGGATTCAGTTGCCACGCCTCGTGGGTTGAATCAAACATTGCAAAATAAGGGCGGTGGCGTATTACATAGCCCGACCGGCGAAGCAAACCCATATCTATATCTTTACAACTGACGATATAGTTTTTGTTATACTCTTCAGGCAGTTCCGGCAATATACGGCGGCGAAAACGCCGCATAAAACTTTTGCCCTCTTTTTCTTCGGACAAACCGTAATGCCGTCTTAGTTTGTTTAAGAAATCCCTGTCACCCGCCTTTTTTGCGGCGATATACAAAGGATTCTTTTTTATACTCTTTTCGGTAGGGCTTTTAAGCGCGAGAAGAAGTGTTTTTTCATATTTGGGAGCAAGTACCGTGGCTATCATATAAAGCTTTGTTATCATTGATTCAAGTGTGCTGTTTCGGTAAAGCACGCTGCCTTCCTGTCCCTTTCTGTTAACGTAGCAAACAGTGTAGGTGTATTTATCGCACGGCTCACTCTTAAAGCAGACTTTGAAGTTTTTATCTTTAAGGCATTTCCGGCTTGGCCATTTCAGTATTTTAAGAACATCTACTCTATACCTGCCTATCGCCGCTTTCACAGTCGCATTTGCCTCTTCCGAAAGATAAAAGGTTTCTCCGCCAAGTAGCCGTTCGGCGGTCTTTGCCTTTTTATCGCAAAAGTATTCGTGCGAGTCCCCCTGCGGCAACTGAATGCTCATAAGATACCTGCCGTAATGATCTTCGAGACAAGTGCAGTTTTCGATTTTTTTAATAATGTTTTTTGTGTTTTCTTTCATAAACAATTCCTCCGTAATGGGTTTTATATACTTACGGGTGTTATCGTGCAAGTGCTTTTTATCTCATCAATATCACGAGTTACAAGGTAACCTTTTAATGCTAACTCATTAGCAATTTTTTCAAAGAAAATACCGTTTTTTACAAGAATCTCCGTTGCTTTCATAGAAAGCCGTTCTGCTTCAAAAGCACCTACCTGTTCGAGAGCGGCTTTTGACTGCTCCGAGACATCGGAGATTGTGCCTTGCCGCAGATTGAAACCTCCTACACATTCGCATCTTATAAGTGCTTTTTCTGTTGTGAATGCACCTTTTAAATCTTTGTTAACGCCAGTGTCGTTGCAGCCGAATTTAAGGCGCAATGCCGCTTTTCCTGCAAGTGCAGTAACTATACTTATGTACATATTATCTATTCGCGGAATGTCATCGTTTGCATTGCTGGTTACAAATGCTACCGTATCGTTTTTGTTCATATATGCCGCTATTAGCGAAACGCTACCGGGGCTTAATACTTCACTTACTGTAGCGTGAGCAGCTTCATGATAAACTATCCTCCGCATTTTTTCAGTTGTGTTTTCAAGGTTTTGTCTTTTTTTGTCTATAAGATATTCGGGCACTTTATAATATCCGCTCAAAATTGCTTTAATTAAATGCTCGTCGGTAATCGATTCCGCCGACTCATATGCCGCAATTATACCCGCTCTGTTCACAAGCGTTTGTATTGCAGCACAAGATTTACCTTCAAGAATTTTTGATATGCTTTCCATATCTTTAATATCGGTCGATTTAGTTTTTTCGAGATAATGGGCAGTTACTCTCTTGCCTTCATCACCAAAAGCCGCATATACTTCAATTGTTTTTTCAAACCGTCCTTCACGTTTTAATGAATCCGGAAGTTTTTCAGGTTCATTTGCAGTTGCGATAACAAAGACTTCGCTGTCCCCGATTTCATCCATCATTGCCTGTATAGTGACGAATATACTTGCATCCTTGTGATCCTTATCGTTGTTGGCGTATTTATCGATATCGTCAAGGAACACAATTGACGGTGCATTTTGTTTTGCTTCTGTAAAAATTTTATTTATATGATTTGTAAAATCTGTATCGGGCATATTTTTGCGGCACACAAACGTTTTTCTGCCGCTTTCATAAATGAGTGCGTTTGCCATAAGCGTTTTTCCTACACCGGGTTCGCCCGAAAGCAAAAGCCCCCTCGGCGCACATACACCAAAAGCTTTATACTTATCTGTGTTTTTTAAAACATCGGCAATAATTCTTAATTCGTATTTGATCTCTTCGTAACCAATTATGCTTTCAAAAGTGTTCATAGAAGTTCCCCTTATTTTTTTATTCCCCTCAAAATAACCGTGGGAATTTCACCTCTGCCGTTATCAGCCTACGGTCGATTATATTGAGGATTAAGTTTTCAAGGTTCGTTTAAATACCGGAGTCATAGTATAGCACACTTTTTCTTTTGACCTCGGCGGAAGAGAATCAGGCGGTTTAGGCAAAAAAAGACGCTAAAAGTTATATGTGCAGAAAAGGGGAAAACTCCTCCTTTTTCCTGAAAACAACTTTTAGCACCTTTCAATTTACGCCATATTCTGATTATCTTACCTGAGAGGACCCCATTTTTTCCAATGTGGACATCCCTGATAATCGGCTTGAGTATGAGGACCGTTGAACCAACCACTTTCTCTGCTATAGCATGGGGCAGTATTCATAGGACTGTCAACCTCGACCCAGTCGCCGTATTGCTTTATTTCACGAGCCCCACCCCAATAATCACAGGTCGCACATGCTTTTGTTTGCCATACATATTGCTGCATAATATCCCTCCCTTCTATAAAAGAATTGAAAAGTTGTGTTCGGATTGTTTATTAAATTTTGCCACATTATAACAAACAATTCTTTTTGACCGCACTGGCTAATGCAAAGATACATAATAAACCATGAGGTTTTCTCATGGCTTATTACGTTTTTGTACAATAACTGCTACATATAAATCATCTATGACATTATGGGCTATTAAAAGCTCATAATTATTTTCTTCTTTTATACTATATTTTAACTCCTCGCATAAGTCTTCATAATCAGGGCATTCCAGAATGCCATCATCCCATTGACCTTGAAAATCAATCGGTGTTTTCTTCATCCATCTATGAATTAGCGCGGGATCTCGTTTCAAATAATTAGCAATAAGCCTTTGTTTTCCTTCGCCCAATGCTTGAAAAATAGTGCACAACGCCTTATCTATTGTGGCTATTTGGAACTCCCTTCCATCCTCCTCTACAAAATGGTATCCACATCGTTTACATAAATATCGCTGTTTACCTCTGACTTTTCCGCTTTTTACAACTTCAGTAGATGCGCATCGCTTACATTCTTGCATAAAAATCAGCCCTCTATTTGTTCTTTTTTCACATTATATCACTAATGTATCTTTCGGTCAACAAAAACCAAGTTTGTCCTATTAACAAGGCATGACACCTAAATCTGCATTTCTACGATTTTAAGTAATCAAAGAGATTTGTTTGGGACAGTAATATATGTTATAATAGAGCCATAAACCACAAAGAAGGTGAATTTATGGCAGATAAAATCGTATTGACAGATGAGCAGAAAAAAGAAGTTGTAAATGCATTTAAGGAAAATGATTTTACGGCTAAGGTGCCGCTCAAAAGAAAACGCAACATTGTAGGCGAAAATGCGAAAGTATTTTTGAAAGCAAAAAAGTTTTTCGGAGAATACTGGCTTGGCAACCTCCGTCCTCTCGGCGTTAAAAGGCCCGCAAAAAACTTTTCAATTAATCATCCAGTTAACTTTCTTGAAAATGCGGATGCAGAATACATCGCCGAAAATGTTATGAACATCTATTCCGATCCTCAAAAGCTTAACGAAGCAATTGACACTATGTTTGTTATGTATAAAGAGCCAATTGAAAAAGGGCTTATCGGATATGCAGGTCAACTCGGTAAAGATGTTGACGATTTGACAGACGAAGAGATAATTTATGTCGTAGAAAAAGTTGCTGAAGTTGCTGGTGAGGTCGGGACAAGCGTTATTATGCAAGGTCAGCAGGTGCCGGAGCTTTTCGGTATTTCGGCACAAATACCTCAACACGAAGATTTTTCAGACAAACTCTCGACCGACAAAATCAACTTTCACAAGAAATGGACACACTATGATACCAAACTCGGCGCACCGCTCCTTTTCAGCGAGTTGTCGGAAAATGAGACAACAGATATCGAGGGTGCAAAGAGTTTCTTTGGAAGTAATCCCGGTATGGAAATAAAATATAACTTTTTCCGCGATGAATATGCAAAGACATTGGACGGAATAGATAGAGAAATATATTACTTATCCGAGCAGGGATACAAACAAAAAGAAATTGCCGAAAAACTCGGATACAGCAATCACTCTGCCGTTTCAAAACGGATGAGAAAGATGAACATAGATTTTCAAGAATTCTTAGGATTCAAGCAATAACTTCTTAAATATTTAAGCCGATTGGACAAAATCCAACCGGCTTATTTTTTGCCCTAAAATGAAAAAAGAATACTGCTACCAAAAATTTTGCCGGCTCACTGCCGGATTTTTTCATATCTTCAAAAAATTTTTTCAATTTCCTGGAACATTTTTGCTTTTTTATCTTGTACTGTATATGAATGGGAAAAGTGTGTCTAAAAATATTTTTTCAAAAACCCAATCAAAAAAATATAAAAAGGAGGGAAAATTTTGAATAATCAAAGCCAAGATGCTTTAATTTCGGAATCCGCTTCCGAAATTAAGCGGCGGTGTGGCAGACCGACTGTATTTGAGCGCGATCACATGGAGGGCATGGAAAAATTGTGCACAGCGGATAAGCACAGGACACGCAGGTCTCATGTTGCCGATTATTACCGTGGTTCTGTATTCGGCATTTTAGAGGATCACAGTGATATTCCTTACCTTGAAGGAATCTTTCGAATCGACGGAAACGCCTGCATTGAAAAATGTGAAATTATTGAACAGCTCGGACGCATGCATGTGCAGGACGGTTACGGCGAAGACACCATCATTTACGCCGCAACACTTGCGGCAAGATTTTACCATAATGGTAATACGGTAAAAGAAATTGCGGCATATTTACGGCGTGTTAGAAAAGCAAAAAGTTGGGATGTGTAGTATTTTCGGAAACCGCTTCCGAAATTTGTGGGCGCAAAAATAAACTATAAAAGTACTGCTACAACTGCTACCAAGATATGAGGAAGACTTACAGAAATGTAGGTCTTTTTTGTATATAAAGATATGAAAGGAGCTGATGCCTATGTGGGTATCAAACTGCTAATGAGACGGCTGAAAGAAACAGTCTGTCTCATAGTTTAGCAAGCAGGGACTTTGTGTGCCACGCAAGTCCCGTCACAGCCGTTTATACGGCTGAATCTTTGAGGGCTATTGCCCCCAAACCCCCAGTGAAAGGATGTGAAGTTATATGGGGAAAGAAACAAGAATCGCTTTTCGCTTGTCACAAAAGGAAAAGCAAATCATTACGGCAAAGGCAAAGAAATGCGGTATTTCAAGAACTGAATATGTCAAGCAAAGAGCATTGGGTTATGAACCGAGAGCGGTTCCGCCTGATACTCTTTTTAAGTTGCTCGAAAAGATAGGCGGCTTAGAGGACAAAAGCAGTTCTCCTGAACTCAACATGAAAATAGAGAGGTTGCTAAAAGAGATTTCTGAAACTTTGCTTCTGCCCGGAAAGGACGGTGGTGCTTTATTGCAGTTACAGGATTCTGGCCCGTTTACGGAAACCTGAAAGCCACACTCGAGTATGCCGACAATCCCGACAAAACAATACCGAAAGAATATCTTGACGATGATTTATACTCGGCAGTTCAGTATGTGCAGAATGATGACAAAACAGATAAGCAGATGTTAGTTGCCGGTATAAACTGCTCAAAGCAAAACGCCTATGCCGAAATGGTTTCGGTTCAACAGCGTTTCGGTATGAAAGGCAAGGTTGTGGCTTACCACGGCATACAAAGTTTTAAGTCGGGTGAGGTTACACCGGAGGAGGCATTTTCAATCGGCAAAGAAACGGCAAAACGAATGTGGGGAGAACAGTATCAGGTACTTGTTACAGTACACCTGAACACGGATCAACTGCATTGCCATTTCGTTGTAAATCCTTGTTCATTCAAAGACGGTCAAAAGTTTAAAAACAAAATAGGTGACCATTTAGAACTACGCAAGGTGTCTGATGAAGTCTGTCGTGAATATGGCAAATCGGTTTTAGAAAACAGCAACTTTTACTCAAATGGTAAAAAGAAAGAATACTGGGTTCAGCGTAACGGACAAATGACACATCGAGATATGATTAAAGAAGATGTTGAGTATGCTTTACAGTTTTGTGACTGTGCCGATGATGTATATAGATATCTTAAATCTATCGGCTACACGATAAATGACGACAGAAAACATCTTACAATCATGGCAATAGGTTGGCAAAGACCTGTGCGTATGGATACTCTCGGATTTACAAGAGAATACCTTAATAAACGGCTTAACGAAAACTATAATGATCCTGACTTTGAGTATTTCAAACGCAGGTATCCGCCTTACAAGCCGAAAGCATTTCCACTCTTATATGAGATAGAAGAGTTGGAGTTTACAATCGAGTACAGCCACAGTATCGAGAAGATTTATGTTGCACTATTATTTCTCGTTATTATACGCACCTTTGAGTTACTCCACGAGATTAAAGAGGAAATGTTATTATCCGTACAACTAAGGCACGAAGAGCGAGACCTGAAACAGTATATCAGCGACTATCATTTTATGCGTAACAACGACATTGAAACTTTAGAGGATTTATTCAACGATATCCAAAGAACAAAGACAGAAATATCCGAATTAGAACAACAGCGTTATCAATATGACAACAAGCGTCGTCGGGCAAAGACACCCGGCGACATTAACATTTATAAAGAAAAACGCAAGGAACTCACAAAACAAATAACACCCCTGCGCAAGCGGTTAAAACAGGCGAAAAAGATTTGGGATAAATCACCGCATCTGTTAGAACTCGTTAAGCAGGAACGCTCGCTGGAAATCGAAGCGAGACAAAGAATTAAAAATAAAGATTGGAGTAGATAAAAATGAAAGAAAAAACAAAAGAAACTGCCGTAAAGGCAGTAAACAAAAAATCCAACAAAAAGGATATTGACAACTTTATAGACACCTTACTAACAAAGGAACCGGCTGAAAAGAAACAAAAGCCGAAACTTGCCAATATAAAGATTGAAAAGTTAAAGCCGTTTGAGGGACATCCTTACAAGATAGTCGATGATGAATCAATGGAGGAACTAAAAAGCAGTATTCAAGAGAAAGGACTGTTAAACCGCATAATCGTCCGGCCGATTGAAAACACAGACGAATATGAGATAATCTCCGGTCACAGGAGAGTGCACGCCGCCGAGCTTCTTGGAATTAAAGAAGTCCCGGCGGTTGTTTATTTCATTGATCGTGACGAGGCAACCGTTCTAATGGTCGATTCAAACTGTCAGAGGGAAAGTTTATCTCCTATGGAAAAGGCAAAGGCGTATAAGATGAAATTCGACGCACTTTCTCATCAAGGGAAAGCAACTTCGGACCAAGTTGGTCCGAAGTTGACAGTTGAGCAAATATCCGACAACGACAGTCCGTCGCAGGTGAAACGGCTTATCCGTCTAACCTACCTTGTCCCCGAACTGCAACAGTTTGTTGACGACGGCAGGATGAAAGTATCTCCGGCAGTGGAGATTTCTTTCCTTGACGAGGAACTGCAAAGGGATGTAGTTGACCGCATTGACGAAACCGAAATCTTCCCGTCACACGCACAAGCAAGGCGTATGAAACAATTAGCCGCAGAAGATAAACTTGACTATGATTCTATCGTTGAAATCATGTCCGAACTCAAACCCAATCAGGTGGAAAAACTAAAGATTCCGGTTGACAGCATACGACAGTATGCACCGAGGAATGCGACGCCGAAAGATATGGAAGAGCTGCTTATCCGTCTTGCGAGAGAAAACTATGAACGCCAGTGCCGTATGCGCGATGACGATGCAAGATAAGGAGGTGGCAAGAATGAGTGAATTAGCGTTAACACCAAAAGAAATAAACCTTATGAAGTTTATAGGTACGAAAGAAGTTGCCGCTCTTATGGGTTGCTCGATTCCTGTAGCAAGGCAGATTATGCGGCGCAAAGATTTTCCGCTTGTAAAGTGTGGTAAGAATCTTAAGGTAATGGCATCCAAGTTTATGGAATGGGCTTCGACAAGACGAATATAATCGCATAATTGCAAACAGTGGGGGCATTGTTCTACAATGCCCCTGCAAAACGCCAAAAATAAGGAGGTATATAAAAATGGCAAAAAAGAAAAAAGGAAACGGTGAAGGTACGGTTTATAAAACAAAGTCCGGTTACAGAGGACAAATAGTGGTTGGCATCGATGATTATGGCAAACTCATTCGCAGAAGTGTTACCGGCAAAACAATAAAAGAAGTTAATGAAAAGCTGACAGCCGTAAAGAACAGCATTATAACAGGAACCTATATTGCACCAAATCATATAACTCTATGTGATCTTGCACACTTAATGTTAGAGGATGATCTGAATTTGAACTATATAAAAGAAGGCACTTATCACAGGAGTATTGAAACACTAAAAAGGATTGAGAAATGTCCATATATTAAAAACACACCGATACAGGAATTGTCTTACGCCCCGATAAAAGACTTTCTTCTTTCAGAAGCAAAAATGTCACAAAGCTTAATAAACAAAGTATATATGATGCTTAAAAAGACATTAAACGAAGCAGTAAAGAGAAAAATTATACGGGAAAGCCCTATTAACGACCTTAAAAAGCCAAAGTCTTCACAGCACAGAGAAAAAGTTCGCGCGCTTACAAAAGATGAGGAACTGCGACTATATAAAGTGCTTACAACGGAGGATGTAAACTATTCACACCAGATGCTACTTTCAATGATGACCGGAATGCGAATGGGTGAAATCAACGCATTGGAGCGCCGGGATATTGATATGCGGTTTAAAACCATTTCAGTTAACAAAACGATAACAAGGGGCCTAAACGGTAAAGCAATCATTTCGGATAGTGCAAAGACCGAGAACGGTAACCGAATAATACCTATTTCGGAAACGGTCAAGCCACTCGTTGATGAAATACTCTTTTGCGGCGAAACAGATTATCTGTTTGTCAGAAAAGGAAAACTAATTACAACATCACAGGTAAATATACACTTTAAAAGAATATTAGAGAAATACGATATTCTTGATAAAACGATAAAAGGAACAGTATCGCTCCATTCTCTACGGCATACCTTTGCTACGCGCTGTATCGAAGCAGGTATGCAGCCAAAGGTTTTACAGCATATACTCGGACATTCGGATATAAGGATTACACTCAACACCTATTGTGATGCATTTGAGAATTTTCAGAAAGAAAACCTTGCTAAAACAGATGAGTATTTTGCTGATATGGGCATTAGTTTCAGTAATTCCAAAAGCATTGAAGAAGCAAGTTAGGTGTTGTTGAGTGCTGTCGGGAAATGTTGAATTGCACCGCGGTTGCACACATCGAAAACAAAAACCCCTTAAAAAAGGGCTTTTTGAGACTTAATTAGCCTGTCACCTCGACCAGTCGAGAGCCTCGACGCGCATTACGCGCAGTTGAGACTCTCTCTTTTTATAGTTTTTACCTCGCGTCTTTCACTTGCGTTATGAACACTCCGACCACAGGCAGAGCCTGACCCAATCTGGGTTCAGACTCTGCTTTTCTTTTATCCCTACCACGACCAAAAGTCCTTTATCAATATTTGCACCACCGAGATTCTCAACACGCAAACACGTAGTTGAGGTTCTTTGTTTTTATAGTTGCTACCTCGCTTTTTTAACTTTAGTTATAAATTCTCTAAATAAAGCGAAAATCCTACCACTAACGTGATAGGATTTTCGCTTTATAATATTCATTCTTAATTATTAGGATTTATGTAATTTCTTTTTTTATACCGAAAATTCTTCTTAAGATACCGCCCAAAAGCTTTGGACTTTTGAATATTACAACCTTCATAAAATCACCCCGTCATTTTTTCGAGCAGGCAATACCTAAAAATATTACCCAAACTGCCAAAACTGCCACCAAAAATTTCGGAGGACAAAAACAGCTGACCAAAAGCCCTACGGCAAATGTTATTGCAATTATTCCCTTATTATTAGAGCGATTACATCTACGCATTTTTATCCCCCCGTTACTATATAATAATCGGAAAGATAAAAATTGTTACAAAATCATACTATTCCTAAAAATGTACTTGCCATAAAGAAATATATAACAAGCGAAATAGCGTCAACTATCGTGGTAATGAGTGGACTTGCCATAACCGCCGGGTCGAAGCCTATTTTCTTAGCGAGTATCGGTAGCGAACAACCGATAATTTTTGCAACAACTATTGTGCAAAACAGTGTAGCTGATACTACGCATATTTCGAGGATTTCTTTGTGTGTATCAAAGTTGTGAAGTATGAGATTATCAATAAGAAAAAGTTTGATAAAGTTTATAGAAACGAGTGTACCTGCACAGAAAAACGCGACTCTTATTTCTTTCCATAAAACACGAAAAATATCCTTAAACTCTATATCTCCCATTGAAATTGCACGGATGACCGTAACAGAAGCCTGAGAACCGCTATTGCCTCCAGTATCCATAAGCATAGGAATAAAAGCTATAAGGGCCGTAAAAATTTTAAGCTTATCTTCAAAACTCGAAATTATAGCACCAGTAAAAGTAGCCGAAATCATAAGAAGCATAAGCCATGGTATTCTCGCCTTAAATGTTTCAAATACTGAAGTCTTAAAATAGCTGTGTTCACTTGGTAAAATAGCAGCCATTTTTTCGATATCCTCGGTTGCTTCTTCCTGCAATACATCAATAGCATCGTCAACGGTTACAATTCCGACCAGTCTTTTTTCCTTATCAACAACCGGAAGAGCTAATATGTCATACTTTTCAAATAGACCGGCAACAAGCTCTTTATCATCAAGCGTATTGGCAAAAATAATGTTTTCATCCATTATATTACCTATTATTTCATCTTTTGGATTTAACAAAAGGTCTTTTACAGAAATGATACCCAAAAGGCGTCTTGAAGGGTCTGTAACATAACAGCTGTATATTGTTTCAGAATCAATACCGATTTTGCGTATACGGTCAAAAGCCATTTCAACCGTCATACCCTTTTTAAGGTCGATATACTCGGTAGTCATAATACTGCCGGCACTATCATCAGGGTATGCTAAAAGCTGATTTATAAGTTGTCGGGTTTTAGGGTCAGTCTGCCTTAAAATTCGCTTAGTAACGGTTGCCGGCATCTCGTCAATAATATCAACTGTGTCGTCGAGAAATAGCTCATCTATAACATCGTGAAGCTCCTTATCACTAAACGCCTCAATCAGTAACTGTTGCATATCAGAGTCCATTTCAACAAAGACTTCCGCCGCAAGCTCCTTAGGCAAAATTCTGAACATTATAGGCAGGTCCTTTTCAGGCGCCTCTTCAAAAATTGCCGCTATATCGGGAGGCTGCATTTCCGAAAGCATGGTTTTAAGCATACCGAACTTTCTTTTCTCAATAAGCTCAAGTATCTTTTCATCCATATGAATTCCTCCCTTGATAAACAAAACCCTGCCTTATGACAGGGTTTTAAGTTGTTTATTTATTATATAATTATTAAAATAATTTGTCAATGCTAAATTCGGATATTAACAAGGTGAGAAATACCGGGTATGCTCTCCCCTTGCATTGTAGATGTCGGTGATAACAAAGCGCCTGTAGACATAAAAAGAATATTCTTAAAAATACCGCTTTCAAAACGATGAAAAACATAAGAATTAAGCACTGAAGCACTGCACCCACACCCAGAGCCGCCGGCGTGGACATCCTGACTTTTCCTATCAAAAATTAATAGGCCGCAGTCGTCGTGCTTTTCGCGAATATTATAACCGTTTTGCTCTGTCAGAATATACAGTAAATCTGTACCCACACGCCCCAAGTCACCGGTAAAAATCCGGTCGTAATCATCAGGCGTGGTGGAAGTATCATTAAAAAATTCTATAAGTGTGCTTGCGGCACTCGGCGCCATAGCAGCACCCATATTGTTAGCGTCTTTAACACCAAGGTCAACAATTTTACCGAATGTTGCTTTATCAATGTACGGTTTGCCTTCAGTAATTGACACAATACTGGCACCAGAGCCTGTAACTGTCCATTGAGAGCTTTGAGGCCTTACAGAACCGTATTCGAGAGGATATCGATACTGCCTTTCTGCAGAACAAAAATGTGAAGAGGTAACAGCAGCGGCACAGTTTGCCGCGCCTGAATCAACACAAAGACCTGCGAGAATCAATCCCAAAGTCATTGTTGAGCAAGCACCATATACGCCGCAAAACGGTATGCCCATTCCGCGAAGTCCAAATGACGAGCCAACACACTGATTAAGCAAATCTCCTGCAAAGATAACATCAATATCACTTTCAGATTTCGAACATTTGCGAAGAGCTGTTTCAACTGCAATTTTCTGCATTCTGCTTTCAGCCTTTTCGTAGGACTCTTCACCAAAACGGCTATCCTTATCGTGAGTGTCAAACTCAGATGATAACGGCCCTTCCATCTCCTTAGCTCCTACTACCGAACCGTAACCGATTATTGCAGGCTTATTATTAAAAACAACGGTTGATTTCCCAAGTCTGTTCGCCATATTAAAGACACCTCAAATCAATACATACTGTCTTTAATATTGACGAAACGACACATTTTATACCGCTTTACTCGAAGATAAACTTCATTATTACTTTCTTGCCTTTTTTGACAACCGCACCTGACTTTAGCTGTTCTTTTGTAAAGGAATAGGAAGCATCGGAAATTTTTTCATCATCAACCGATACTCCGCCCTGTATTACTGTTCTGCGTGCTTCACCGTTGGAAGCCGCCATTCCTGCTTTTACCATAGCTTTGAGAAGACCGACCTTGCCGTCCTCCAAATCACTTTCACAGAATACTACGGTTGGCATATCAGCGTGAGTTCCTCCGCCGAAAACCGCATGGGAAGCATCTCGCGCCTTTATGGCCTCTTTCTCTCCGTGAACGAGCTTTGTAAGCTCAAAAGCCAAAATTTCTTTTGCCTCGTTTAAGCGACTGCCCTCCCATGAATCCATTTTGTCAATTTCTTCAAGTGGTAGGAAGGTAAGCATTCTGATGCATTTAAGGACATCTGCATCTCCTACATTCCGCCAATACTGGAAGAACTCATAGGGTGATGTTTTATCAGGGTCAAGCCAAACGGCACCGGAAGCAGTTTTACCCATTTTTTTGCCTTCACTATTCATTAAAAGCGTTATCGTCATAGCGTGGGCGTCTTTACCGAGTTTCTTTCTGATAAGCTCTGTACCACCAAGCATATTAGACCATTGGTCGTCTCCGCCAAACTGCATATTACAACCATATTCTTTGAAAAGATGATAAAAATCATAACTTTGCATTATCATATAGTTAAATTCTAAGAAGCTGAGTCCTCTTTCCATTCTTTGCTCATAGCAACGCGCTCTTAGCATATTATTAACTGAAAAATGAGCGCCGACATCACGGAGAAGCTCAATATAATTAAGCTTCAACAGCCAGTCTGCATTATTAACCATAATTGCCTTATCGTCACCAAACTCAATAAAACGCTCCATTTGTTTTTTGAAGCATTCACAGTTATGCTGTATAGTTTCCGGCGTCATCATAGAACGCATATCAGTTCTGCCCGACGGGTCGCCGACATACGCAGTGCCGCCGCCTATTAGTACGACAGGTCTGTTACCTGCCATTTGAAGGCGTTTCATAAGGCATAGCGCCATAAAGTGTCCTACATGCAGACTATCCGCCGTAGGGTCAAATCCGATATAGAAAGTTGCTTTCCCGTTATTTACAAGATTTTTGATTTCTTCTTCGTCAGTCACCTGTGCTATTAGACCACGGGCAACGAGTTCTTCATAAATTTCCATTCTAAAAATTCCTTTCAAGCATTTCCTTTGCTGATTTATATATATTCTCAGACATATTTGAGCCTGCCATAATTCGAGCAATTTCCTTTATTCTCTCATCGCCCGAAAGTATGTTTACGGCAGTATATGTGCGATTATCCAAAACGGATTTTTCAATAAGCAGATGATTATTTGCATTTGCAGCAATTTGAGCTAAATGAGTAACACAAATCGTTTGACGGTTAGCAGATACTTCTTTCAGTTTTTTACCTACCTTCTCTGCCGCGCGCCCACTGATGCCTGAATCAATTTCATCAAAAATCAAGGTGTCAACATCATCATATCCTGCTATCACGCTTTTAATCGCAAGCATTACACGCGAAAGCTCACCGCCCGAGGCGATTTTGCTTAAAGGTTTAACCTCCTCACCTGCGTTTGTTCCTATCATAAATTCAACTTCATCACAGCCGTGTTTAGTGTATCTGCCTTTTGAAATTTTAACTTCAAATTGAACATTCGGCATATCTAAAAACTTAAGAATATCTGTCACGCTTTTTGAAAAGTCAGCAGCGGCATTTTTTCGTGAAAAAGTTAATTTATCACCAAGCTCTATGAGGCGCTCGGTTGATTTATCAAGTTCTAAGGAGAGTTTTTTAATCTCTTCATCAGACATTTTAATTTGTTCCAACTTTTCAGATGCAAGGCTTAAATACTCTGTTGCAGATTGTTCGCTACCGCCGTATTTAAGCGTTAAGCGGCGAATTAAATCAAGTCTGTCCTCCACTGCATCTAAATCAATATCAAGCGCTTCGTTATCCTTTATTGACTGCCTTACACTGCTTGAAGCATCATCGAGGCTTGCAAGAATTTCGCCGAATTTAAGCTCAACATCCTTATAAGCCTCGCCACAGGATGCAATCTCCTTTTGAGCATTTCTAATAAGTGAAAAAGCTCCGTCATTGTCTTCATCACCATTCAGATAAGAATATGCTTTAAGTAATGCTTCCCGTGTTTTCTTTGCGTTATGTGCGGCATTAAGCTTTTTCTTTAATTCTTCCATTTCGCCGATTTTCAAATCAGCGTCAGTAAGCTCATTGATTTGAAAACTTAAAAGCTCAATATCGTGTTGTTTTTTTGCCTCGTCTGTTTCAAAAGAGGCAAGCTCTTTACGCACATTATTAAGATGATGAAACTCGTTATAATAGTCTGTTAAAAGCTTACCGTTATCTGCCAATCTATCAATATAGACATAGTGGCTTTCAGGATTTAATAGTCCTTGATTATCATGCTGACCGTGTATATTTATAAGATGCTTTCCGATAATCTTAAGAATGCTTGCCGTTGCAGGTAAACCGCCTATTTTGATACTGCTGCCACCAGATACACTAAGCCTTCTTATAATGAGTAAATTACCGTCCTCATCAACATCATAGCCATTGTCTTTTAATGCAGATTTTGCATATTCAGACAAATCACAAAACAGTGCAGTAACAGTTGCACTGCTGCATCCCGTTCTTATAAGCTCTTTTGAAGTACGCTCACCGAGAATAGCGTTTATTGCATCAATAATTATAGACTTTCCGGCACCCGTCTCACCGGTCAGCACATTAAAGCCTTCAGAAAAATCAATATCGGTTTTTTCAATAACTGCAATATTTTCAATATGCAATGATTTAAGCATAATGATAATCCCTTAAAAGAAAGATTTTAATTCCTCAGCAAGAGTTTTGGCATCGTCAGCACTTCTTGCAATAACAAATATTGTATCATCGCCTGCAATAGTTCCGAGCATTCTGCCGGTAAACATACTGTCTACCGCAACACAAACACTTGATGCCATACCATTGTAGCATTTTATAACAATATCGTTAAGCGCATACTCAACGCTGATTACTGATTTTGATAATATATCACGGTAATGCACCATATCACCACTCGTATCCCCAGCCCTGGTCGGGCTGACATAACGGTAATTTCCATTACTGTCGTGACCCTTTACAAGGCGTAAGCGCTTTATATCACGCGAAATTGTGGACTGTGTAACATTAAAACCTTGCGCCTTCAAAGCAGCCTGTAAGTCGTCCTGAGTAAGTATTATTTGCTCACTTATTATCTGAAGAATTTTTTCCAAACGGTTTTCTTTCACGAATTGCGCCTCCTTGGTCAAAAAATTTCACTGATAAAGTTTTATAGAATGAACGCTCATTAAGTCTTATAAGCTTAACTGTTCTTTTAGCCTTTTTTACTATAACTTCAGTTTGCGGCTTTATAACTGCAGTCCGCCTGCCGTCAACCGTAAGGAATATTTCAATTCGTTTTCTCGAATTTGCTTTTAGCACAACGGTCTGTCCGGCTCCGACAATCACAGGCTTTGAAGCCAAAGCGTAAGAGCATATAGGCGTTATACAAATACAATCCATTTTGGGGTCAATTATCGGGCCTCCAGCCGACATCGAATATGCAGTCGAACCCGTGGGTGTAGCAATTACAAGGCCGTCTGCCCTGTAGTTAATACAGTCACCCTCAACATTAGCGCTTATATCAATTATCCTTGAAATAAATCCGCCGGTAATTACCGCATCATTAAGTGCGTAATAAGTATTAGTGGAATTTACGCCGTCTTTAACCGTTATTTCAAGCATCATACGATTTTCAACGGAATAATCTCCGGTTGCAAGATTTTTAAGTATTTCATATTCATCTTGCTCAACATTTGCAAGATAGCCGATACGGCCGGCATTAATACCCAAAATCGGTTTGTCATATTCTGCGGCAATTTTTGCATATCGGATAATTGTACCGTCACCGCCGATTGTTATTATAACATCGGCTTCACTGAATAACTGCTTCTCCGGTAAGCAATTATAGCCTGAACAGCAAATGCTATCCGGTAAATACGGTTCAATACCGCATTTCTTCAGGAATATGCCAAGCTTCTCTACAAGCTCTTTAGAACCGCGTTTATCAAGATTTGGCAAAACCGCCGCTTTCATACCTCTACTCCTTCAATTCCAAATATGAAGCCTCTACGACTTCGTTAGCGCTTACATCAGTCACTACTTCGGGCGTAGTGCTTTTTTGCAGAAAACATAAATACTCAATATTGCCTTCCGGACCCTTGATTGGTGAATAGTCAAGTCCTAAAACCGAAAAACCGTTATTTAATGCCACATCGACTATTTTGTTAATAACATCGATATGTACCTGCCTATCCCTGACAACGCCCTTTTTACCGACATTTTCTCTACCCGCCTCAAATTGAGGTTTAATAAGACATACTACTCTGCCGCTATCTTTTAATAATTCACGCAAAACCGGAAGTATTAACGAAAGGGATATAAACGAAACATCTACCGATGCAAAATCAAGCCAATCGGTCACCTGCTCGCGCGTAACATATCGAAAATTGGTCCGTTCTAAGTTTACAACTCTGCTATCTGTCCTAAGTTTCCAAGCAAGCTGGCCGTAGCCTACATCGATAGAAAACACTTTAACCGCACCGTTTTGCAACATACAGTCTGTAAATCCGCCGGTAGAAGCGCCAATATCAGCACAAACAAGACCGCTAATGTCAAGAGAAAATGCCTTTATTGCTTTTTCAAGCTTCAGGCCGCCTCGACTTACATATTTTAATTTTTCGCCGCGTATTTCAATTATATCTTGGGGCTTTACTGTATCCCCGGCTTTGTCACATTTTTGATTATTAACATAAACTATGCCGGACATTATAAGCGCTTTTGCTTTTTCGCGGCTATCTATCAAGCCTCTGCTTACCAAAGCACAGTCAATTCTTTCCTTACTGCTCATACTTTCACTCCAAAGCGGCAATCATTGATTTTGTATCAAGCTTAAATTCGCTCAGCGCCTCAGCAGTGGATTGATGCGCCACAAACACGCTATCAACTGCGTGGATTTTCAAACTGCACTCTGCTGATAGTTCTGACAACTTTGAAGCAATATGCTCACCGATACCTCCGGCTCTGATACCCTCTTCAAAGATATGAACTGTCTTATATTTACCAATAGCACTGATAGTATCATCACTTAAAGGAAATACCTTATTAAGCTTGATTATATCAAAATTATTGAGGGCACTCTGAGCTTCTAATGCACAAGAGAATAATCTGCCGTATGTTACCAAAACCCTATTAGAACCTGCGCTTAATAGTGTATATTCGCCTGTAAAATCTATGTTTTCAACTTTACCCTCAAATCCGCGTGGATATCTTATAGCCGCAAGCTCTTGATTTTTTGCAGTAGTTTCTATTAGATATTCAAGCTCTTTATAGCAATAAGGAGAATAAATATTCATATTTGGTACAGTACTCAAAAATGCAACATCGAAAAGCCCTTGGTGGCTTTCGCCATCCTCACCGACTATGCCAGCTCTGTCTATAAGCAGTTTAACCGGCAAATTCGCAATTGCGGCATCATGAATAATCTGGTCATAACCACGCTGCAGAAAGCTTGAATACACCGCAAAGAAGGGTATCATACCGCCTTTTGCAAGACCTGCGGAAAAAGTTACCGCGTGTTCCTCGGCAATACCTACATCAAAAAATCTATCTCTGTATTTTTTTGAAAAATCATAAAGCCCGGTACCATAAGCCATAGCTGCAGTGATTGCACATATGTTTGTGTTCTCTTCTGCAATTTTGCAAAGCGTATCGCCTGCAATCGCCGAAAAGTCTTTTTTATCTTTACTTAATGCACCTTTTTCAACATCAAAAGGCGATACTCCGTGATATTCGTTTGGACTGCTCTCTGCAAACGAATATCCTTTTCCCTTTTTGGTTACGACATGAACTACCGTCGGTCGGTCATAGCTTTTTGCTATTTCAAAGATTGACTCTAATTCTTTAATGTTGTGACCGTCAACAGGACCTAAGTAATTAAATCCTAAAGCGGCAAATATGTTGTTTTTATAAACAAAGCTTCGTGCAGCATCCTTGATTTTATTTATGAAATTATAAATCAACTTTCCGAAAAAGCCCATTTTCAAGAGAACATTACCTACGGCAAATTTTAGTCTATGATACCTTCTGCCGTTTCTCATACGCATAAAAGAGCGTGACACTGCACCTACATTTTTAGAAATAGACATTTTATTATCGTTGAGAACAATAATGAAATTACCTTTTTTGGCACCGGCATTGTTAAGAGCTTCGTATGCCATACCGCCGGTCATGGCTCCGTCACCTATAACAGCTACGGCAGTTGCATTTTTGCCCAACAAATTGTTTGCTTTTAGTATACCGTAAGCGGCGGAAATTGAATTACTGCTGTGACCTGTTACAAACGGGTCATATTCGCTCTCATCAGGCCGCATAAAGCCGGAAAGACCGCCTTTTTTGCGAATTGTATCAAAACGATGCAGTCTACCGGTTAGCAGTTTGTGAGCATAGGACTGATGCCCTACATCGAAAATTATTGCGTCCTCCGGTGTATTAAAGCTGCGGTGTAAGGCGACCGTAAGCTCTACAGCACCAAGGCTTGAAGCTAAATGACCGCCGTTTTTTGAAACAGTATCTATAATCGTTTCACGAATTTCGCCGCATAGTAAATTAAGCTCACTGATATTTAGTTTTTTAAGATCTTTAGGAGAACTAATCTCCGACAGAATACTGTTTTTCACCAAATCACCTATGCTTAGTTTGTGCGTACCAACAACATTTCAGTTAATTCTTTTAGTACGGTAGAGTCACCGTCAAATCCATTTAAGGCGGCTAACGCATTAGCAGTGTACTCTGCGGCAAGCGCACGACATCTATCTTCACCTAAAAGAGTTACAGAAGTAATTTTACTGTTTTTCTCGTCACTGCCTACCGGCTTTCCTAACACTTCTTGATTACCGCCTATATCGAGCAAATCGTCAACAATCTGAAAAGCCAATCCCAAATTTTCGGCATATTTTTCAGCGCACTCTATCTGCCCGTCATCACCGCCGGCAAGTATTACGCCGCAAACTGCCGCCGCACGGATTAAAGCACAAGTCTTTAATGAATACATTTTAAGGAGCATCTGCTCATTTTCGATATTTACAGTTGTATCAACAACCTGTCCGCCAATCATTCCGGCACCGCCGGCGGAAGATGAGAGATATGCAATCGCTTTCGTTATTCTATCATGAGGAAGACCTAATGTTTTTGCACAAACACAAAATGCTTCGGTTAGAAGATAGTCGCCCGCAAGAAGCGCCATACCCTCACCGTATTTTTTATGACACGAGGGCTTTCCGCGCCTTAAATCATCGTTATCCATACACGGCAAATCGTCGTGAATGAGTGAATATGTATGTATCATTTCAACAGCGCAGGCAAAATTATATGCGCAATCATCACTACCGCCGCAAAGCTTATAAAACTCTAACAAAATAATCGGTCTTATTCGTTTTCCGCCGGCAAGCAAGCTATATCTGCCGGCATCAATTATGCCATCATACGGCTGACCCGGTACAGAATTCAAAATATCCAGTCGCGAATCAATTTTCAATTTATATTCTTCAATTAAGTTTTCAATCATTGGTACAATTCTCCGTATCAGTGAGTTTTTCTATCTTCTGTTTAGCTTTCGCAAGTTTGTTGTGACAGTCTTTAGAAAGCTTGATGCCGCTTTCAAACAATTCAATCGCCTGTTCAAGCGATAAATCTTCCTTTTCAAGTCGGTCAGATATTTCTTGAAGCTCACTGAGAGACTGCTCAAAAGTTAAATTTTCCTTACTCATATTCACACCTTAAATTATTAATAGTACATTCGGCTTCGCCGTCAAAAAACCTTAAATTTATACTCATACCTAACGACAGCTCTTTTGCGCTTTTAATCATTACATTATTTGAACTTACCGCCGCAAAACCGCGTGAAATGGTTTTAAGCGGACTTAGTCCGTCAAGCCTTGATGTAGCTTCCGACAGCATATTCTCAAACAATAAAAGTTTCTTTTTAAGTAAATTCGCGTTCTTTTCTTCTATGTTATCAACTTTTATAGATAAATCGTCAAAATATCTGTGTGGCTCTGAAAAAGCTTTGGAGGATACCGCAAGCTCATATTTTGCTTTTGCTAAATCATATTTTAAAAGGAGTGCGGACGAGAGTTTTTTATTGTAAGCATCTAAAGTATCAATTATAGCTTTTCTGTCCGGCACGGCAAGCTCAGCAGCGTGAGACGGGGTCGATGCGCGAACATCAGCCACAAAATCACAAATTGTAAAATCAGTTTCGTGACCCACAGCAGAAATTACAGGTATCGGTGACTCATAAATTTTTCTTGCAAGAGCCTCATCGTTAAACGCCCATAAATCTTCAAGTGAGCCGCCTCCGCGCCCTATTATTATCGTATCAATATCATCGCGCTCATACACTCTTTCAAGCATATTAATCATACTTATAGTCGCTTTATCGCCCTGCACCAATACGGGACATACTAAAATTTCACATAACGGATATCTTTCAGAGGTAATATTAAGAATATCTCTTATAGCTGCACCGGTATCTGATGTTATTACGGCAATTTTTCGTGGGAATCTCTTAAGCGGCCTTTTTTCTTCAGGAGCAAACAGTCCTTCATTTTGGAGTTTTTGCTTAAGTTTCTCAAAGGCAGCTGATAAATCGCCCTCGCCTAACTGATAAATCTCTTCAGCGTAAAACTGATACTGTCCGTCGCGCTCATACAAGGATACACGGCCTTTGATTATTACTTTCATACCGTCGCATAAATCAAAAGGAACCTTAAGGTTATGTATCCTGAAGATAACACAACGAATTTGAGCGTCACTGTCTTTAAGAGTGAAATACCAGTGGCCGCTTGAATAGTGGTTTTTGAAATTCGAAATTTCACCTGTTACCGCAACGGACAAAAGGCGCACATCACTTTCAAGCAGTGATTTCACATAAGTGTTTAACTGCTTTACAGTTATAGTATTGTTTCCCATATTAAACGCTTTTTGCAACAGTCGATAAAATGCCGTTTACAAACGAGGCATCCTGTTTAGTAGCATATTTTTTGAGTATCTCTACGGCTTCGTTTATTGAAACGGCACTCGGTATTTCATCAAGAAACATAATCTCGTAGACTGATAGTCTCAAAACGGCAAGTGCAGTTTTTGAAAGACGGTTTATACTCCAACCCACAGCATTTTCGGATATGATTTTATCAATGTTGTCAACATTATCATAAACCCCGAAAAATGTATTCTTAATATAGTCATCCGGTTTAATATCCCTAACCTCGATTGCAAGCTCAAGTATCTCTTCAAGAGGTGAGTCATTAAACTGTTTTTCAAAAATCAGAATAAACGCTTCTTCGCGCGCTTGTCTGCGTGTCATAAAGCACCAACTTTCATAATTATACAGTATATATTATAATACATATATTTGGAAAATTCAAGTATATTAATGCATAATAACTACATAAAGGCAGTCGTTAGACTGCCTTTATATTGTTTGAATTTGAAAATGAATTATGCCTTAACGCCGCTTAAATCAAAATTTGGAATAAAACGCTCATCAGCACTGCTTAGCTCTTGAAAAAAGCAGTTGTTAAAACCGCTTTCGGTAATATGAAGTAATACTTTTTCGTATTCCCTCTTTGTTACCCTTCTATCTATCGGCGAAGTATATTTTGCGACGCCAATCGGTGAATACTGGCTCATAATGCTGAAAAAAGCACCGGGTGCATTTTTATTCACAAAATCAAAAATGTTAATAGCATCATTCGTTGCCATAGGCAAAAGCAAATGTCTTATAACCACACCACTTTTAATAAGCCCGTTTTCAATAATACATTCGGGTTTTTGTCTATACGCTTCCAAAAGCGCAGACTTTGCAACTTCGGGATAATCTTTGGCATTTGAATACCTGAAAGCATTATCTCCCGACATATACTTAAAATCGAACAAATATACATCAATATAGTCTTGTAACGAACATAAAACCTCTGCAAGCTCATAACCGCTTGTATTATAAATAATCGGCACTGGCGGTCGGTAAATATCAAGAGCTTCCTTAATGGCAAATGAATAATGCGTAGGCGTCACTAAATTTATGTTGTGAACGCCGATGTCAACCAACTCTCTGAATATATGCGCCAGACGCTCTACAGAAATATCCTCACCAAATTTATTATGACTGATTTCCTCGTTCTGGCAGTAAATGCAGCCAAGTGAACAACCGCTGAAAAATACGGTCCCTGAACCACGAACGCCACTTATAAACGGTTCCTCAAAATAATGCGGCGCTGCTCGCGCCACACGCGGCATAGTACCCATACCGCAATATCCGCCGATATTATCAGATTTTCCTCTATGGGCGCCACACTTTCTGGGGCAAAGATTACATATCATTATTATTCGCCTTATTCTTGATTTTTTCAGAAAGACGCCTTCTCACTTTTACACTGTCAAACATTTTTCTGAACTTTACATTTGCAAAGTATTTCCTTCTGCACGCATTACAAACCAAACACGCCGAAAACCCTCCAAAACGCTGGCGCCATTTACCTTTTAACACAAGAGGAGAACCGCAAGCAGTGCAGCAAAACTCAAACTGTGATTTATCAATATCCTTATCGTTTATATCCGAAATATAGTACGGCTTAAACATATATCGCTCAAAAAACTCAGGATCCGATGTATCTAAAACGAATGTGCTAAACCGTTCTTTATTGTAACATTTTTTAAGCAATTCAGCGGCAACAGTGCTATCAGCCTTTGCGTTGTGCAACAAGCTTTCGTCCACATTGATACCGAATGCAACGGCTGCATTCAAAAGTGAAATCTGTGATGTACATTCAATCCCGGAAAGCCGCATTTCACCCTGAATAAACTTTTGCAAATCAAGATATTTATTGATTTTAAGTTTATTACCGTCAAGCAGATGTTTTTCGTTTTCCAAAACGGTATAAATATCAGAATTACTCCAGGTCATAGTTATATCTGTGTCATTTGCCCACTTGTTATATGCCTTGAATGCACTTTCAAGTGAAACGCCTTTTAGCATATCTTCTTTTGTAATTCCGGTAAGTTCACTGAATCTCTTTGAAACCCGTTTTGAAAAAGATGATTTTATAATCACATCAAATGTTTCGATAACATCGAAATTTTCATTGAGCTTAACAGCCCCAATTTGTAGTATCTGGTTAATAAAACGGTTGATTTTCGGAAAATAAGCGCCGTCCCATTCAAGGTCAAGAATTATATAGTTCATTATTTATTTCTTGCCTCAAATTTCATTCTCTGCTCTTTGTTAAGAATTCGTTTTCTAAGTCGTATATTGTTGGGCGTTATCTCGACAAGCTCATCGTCTTTAATAAAATCAAGCGATTGCTCAAGGCTCAAAATCGAAGGAGGTGTAAGACGAAGTGCATCATCAGAACCCGAAGCACGGGTATTTGTCATATGCTTTTCTTTGCAGACATTACATACAATATCCTCATTTTTCGGATTCTCACCTACTATCATACCTTCGTAAACGGGTGTCGCAGGACCGATAAAAAGTCTGCCCCTGCTCTGAGTATTAAATAAGCCGTAGCTTGTGGCAGTTCCGGTTTCGTGAGCAATAATTGAGCCCGTGCTTCTTTGCTCAATATCTCCTGTATATTCCTCGTAGTCAAAGAATACATGGCTCATTATTCCGTTTCCGTTGGTATCGGTAAGAAACTGTGAACGGTAACCGAGAAGTCCTCTTGCAGGAATTAAAAACTCAAGATGTGACATACCGCCTTCTCTCGTGCCCATATTCCGCAGTTGTGCGTGGCGAGTACCAAGCCTTTCCATTACTGCACCTACATACTGTTCAGGAACTTCTATCATTAAAAGCTCAATAGGCTCCAAAAGCTTGCCGTTTTCATCCTTTTTATATATAACGGTAGGCGGAGATACTTGAAACTCGTAGCCCTGGCGGCGCATTGTCTCGATCAGTATTGAAAGGTGCAACTCTCCCCTGCCTGATACTTTGAATGTATCGGCGCTGTCCGTCTCTTCAACTCTAAGACTCACATTAGTGAGCACTTCTCTGAACAGGCGGTCGCGGAGATTACGGGATGTAACATACTTACCGTCTTTTCCCGCAAAAGGCGAATTATTGACTATAAAGTTCATAGCGAGCGTCGGCTCGTCGATTTTAACAAACGGTAAAGGCTCAACGCATTCAGTATCGCAAGCAGTCTCTCCGATTTCAAGGTCGCCGATACCCGACACCTGAATAATATCTCCGGCCTCAGCCGAGTCAACCTCAACTCTTTTTAAGCCCTCAGTCATAAAGATTTTGCCGATTTTAACATTTGTAAAGCTCCCGTCTTTATGACATAGCGATACGGTCTGCCCGGTCTTTACAGTACCCCTCACAACCCTTCCTACGCCTATTCTGCCGATATAATCGTCATATTCAATGTTCGTAAAGAGAACCTGCAAAGGTGCCTTATTATCACCACAAGGCGGTTCTATCTCCTTGATAATTTCTTCGAATAACGGCTTCATATCCTCGCCCGGCTTTTCAGGTGAATATGTAGCATAACCGTCACGCGCGGAAGCAAATATAACCGGAAATTCTATCTGGTCATCATCTGCACCTAATTCAATAAATAAATCAAGAACTTCATCGACCACCTCATAGGGTCTCGCCATAGGCCTATCTATCTTATTTATTACTACCACCGCTTTTTTACCGAGCGAAAGCGCCTTTTTAAGAACAAACCGAGTTTGCGGCATACAACCCTCAAATGCGTCAACAAGCAGTAAAACGCCGTCCACCGTTTGTAAAATGCGCTCTACCTCACCGCCAAAATCAGCGTGTCCCGGTGTATCTACAATATTGATTTTTACGCCACCGTAATACACGCTTGTGTTTTTTGAAAGTATGGTAATTCCGCGTTCGCGCTCTAAATCGTTAGAGTCCATAACGCGCTCATTCACAGTTTCGTTATCACGAAATGTTCCGCTTTGCTTCAGTAGCTTGTCCACAAGTGTGGTCTTGCCGTGGTCAACATGGGCAATTATCGCAACATTTCTTAAATTTTCTCTTTTAATAGCCGACACAAAAGTCATCCCCTGAGATTAATTATTTTAACAATTCATTATAAATCATTAAATAGGTATTGTCAAACATAAAACGAGGCTGCCAAACGACAGCCTCGTAAGCTTTAATTCATATTATTTTATCATGCTTGCAACTTCAGCGGCGAAATCATCAACGCGCTTTTCGATGCCCTCGCCCTTTTCGAAGCGAACGAAAGATATAATCTTAATATCCTTGCCGAGCTCTTTAGCGGTTTTCTCAACATACTTACCAACGGTAAGTTCGCCGTCCATTACAAATTGCTGGTCAACAAGGCAGTTCTCCTTGAAATACTTGCCTATCTTGCCCTCAACAATTTTTCCGAGAACCATATCAGGCTTATTAGCCATTTTGGGGTCCTCTTTCATCTGAGCTATAAGGATAGCTTTCTCCTTCTCAATTACCTCAGCAGGAACAGAAGCCTCATCAAGGTAACCGGGGTTCATAGCTGCAATCTGCATAGCAACATTTTTGCCCATTGTTACAAACTCGGCATTGTCTGCATCAAGCTCAGTATCGAAATTAACCATAACGCCGATTTTTCCGCCTGCGTGAACATAAGTTACAACCTTGCCCTCGTAGCGTGCGAAACGACGGACCTTGATATTTTCACGAACCTTAAGGAAAAGCTCCTGAACCATCTCTTCAACGGTCTGACCATCCTCAGCGCATTTAAGAAGCGCATCCAAATCAGCCGGATTCTGAGAAGCTACAATTTTTGCAACCTTTAGCGCTAATGCCTTAAATTCTTCGCCACCTGCGACAAAGTCAGTCTCAGCATTAAGTTCAACAACAGCACCGATACCGTTCTCACAAATAGCGCAAACAGTACCCTCAGCGGCAATTCTCCCAGCCTTTTTAGCTTGGGAAGCCAAGCCCTTTTCTCTTAAATAATCAGCAGCGGCATCCATATCGCCGTTAGTTTCGGTAAGAGCCTTTTTACAATCCATCATACCGCAACCGGTTTTCTCACGGAGCGCCTGTACATCTTTAGCAGTAAAAGCCATTATTAATTCCTCCTAAACCCGATTATTCGCTAACTTCTGCGTTATCAATAGCCTCATCGGACATCGCTTCTTCGCCGCTTTCCTCGTCATCATTAGCAGCGGCGCCGAATTCCTCGCCCTGTCTGCCTTCAATAACTGCAGCGGCAATAGTCTCGGAAATGAGCTTAACAGCACGGATAGCGTCATCATTACCGGGGATAACTGCATCAATCTCATCAGGATCGCAGTTAGTATCAACGATAGCTATAATCGGAATGCCGAGCTTCTTTGCCTCTGCAACTGCAATTCTCTCTTTATGCGGGTCAACTATGAAAAGTGCACCGGGAAGCTTATCCATATTCTGAATACCGCCGATAAACTTTTCAAGCTTTTCGATTTCAAGCTCAAGCTTTACAACTTCCTTTTTGGGAAGGAGATCAAATGTGCCGTCATCCCTCATAGCGCGAAGCTGATTTAGACGGGCAATACGAGTGCGGATTGTGCTGAAATTAGTAAGCATACCGCCAAGCCAACGAGCGTTGACATAAGGCATACCGCAATGCTCTGCTTCTTCCTTAATAGAATCCTGAGCCTGCTTTTTTGTACCTACGAAAAGAATATCGCCGCCTTCAGCCGAAATATCGCGGGCAAAAAGATATGCCTCGTTTAATTTCTTAACGGTCTTTTGAAGGTCGATAATGTAGATACCGTTACGCTCTGTAAAAATATACTGAGCCATTTTTGGGTTCCAACGCCTTGTCTGATGTCCGAAATGAACACCTGCTTCAAGGAGTTGTTTCATTGATACAACTGCCATAATAAATTCCTCCTGAGGTTTTACCTCCATTTCTTTTGCCAATCCGGAAACAACCATGTATCAAAGCTGCACCTCTACCGGGCGAAAGAAATGTGTGTATTTTAGCCGACACGGGCTTGCCCATGCTGACCGATAAATTATATCACAAACTGTTTTAGTTTGCAAGTATTATTTATACAAATTTTGTATTTTTGCGGTACGCTCGGTTATCATGTCACGAAGTGACTGCGGTGAAATCACTTCTACGCTATCCGAAAAGCCTAAAAGCCAGTTGACAAGCCCGTGACTTACTGCACATTTCACATTGATTTCAAAATGTGTATCTGTAACATTAGTGACAAATATTGAAGAACCGAAACGGTCAACAATTTGCTCAAGCGTAGCCTTCGCACACTTGAGGCGTACCTCTTCAATATCGCCGACAAACATATCAAATAGCCCTTTCGTATAATCGGCAACATTAAATACATCACTGTATTCACATACTTCACCGAAATGCCTTGCAGTTTCACCAGTTTCGATAACGGATTTCATACGGTCTATGCGCAGATGAACAAGATTATCATATTTATCATAATTGCCGATGAGATAATAGTGGTCATCCTGCCATGTCATGGCGTATGGATTGAGCGTCCGTTCTTTATAAACGGTTACTATTTCCCTGCCGTGAAGCTCTCTGACTCCGTATTTATACGCGATTTTGTGCCTGTTTTCAATAGCTCTTGAAATAGTATCTATATTGTAAAATATTGACTCATTTTTAGTCTTACCGTCAGTATTGATATAAATACCCGAGCCATTTCGTTTTAGCTGATGCACGCTTAAAAGCTTATCGAGTTTTTGACACAAATCGCGTGTTTTTTTCTCGGTTATAAAATGAGCCGTACGCACAGCATCTTCAAGCAAATAAATTTCAGGCAGCTCAAATTCCCTCTCGGCAAGAAAATACCCTGCTCTCGGGTTTCGAGTTTTGATTATTTCATAGCCAAACTCAATAAGGCACTCAATATCATCATAAATTGCTTTTCTCTCGGCGGAAATACCGTATCCGTTCAGTTTGGAAATTATAAACGAGGCTGATATCGGATGGTCTTCATCAGAATATTGCTTTAGAATATTCACAATATGTAAAAGCTTCAATTTAACACTTGCTGCTGACGCCATTTTTTTACCTCCGTTAAAAATTCCTCTCTTGTAAATATACTGTTAAGCGCATCAAAAAACGAATTAGACGACAGTCCTTCGGGTAAACCTGCAAACTTAGAAAAATCATTCCTTAAAAGACGGCTGTTCTCACCGCCGCAAAGACCTACGGAATATAAATCGGATTTAGAGATTTTTTCTTTATTGTCAGTCTCTCCAGTAAATATACCGGAACGCTCAAGGGCTTTTATTACTGTATTCTTATCCATACCCTCAAGACCTAAAAAACCCTGTTTTGACGGCTGGCTCTTCCGCTTTTCTTTACCCTTAATCTGCGGCAAATAAACATTTACTATCTTTTCTGTATTACAAAAGCTTTTAATATAAGACCTGATTTGAGCACCGGCACTATCCGAGTCCGTTATTATAACAACGCCGTTTTTCTCACATAAGCGTTTTATGAGCCTGCGCCGGCTCTCATCTTTATATATTCCGAAACCGTTCGTTGTAACGATTGTGGCGTCAATTATATTTTCGAGGGTGATTTTGTCGTATTTACCCTCAACAATTACCAAACTTTTAAGCTTTATCAAGGATATCACCGTTTGTAATAATATAAATAAGCCTTATAGTCATTTCCTCGAGCACAAATTTTTCATCTGCGGAAAAGCTCTTAAGTCTGCTGTCTGCCATCAGGATTTCATCCATACATAAAATGAGTTTTTTGTCATTAAACTTTCTGAGATTATTCGCAGCTCTCTCTAACACGAACTCTTTTCCTTTATAAGAAAAATCTACCGCTATTTCATTGATTGGTCTTTTGACCTTTTTCCCTGCGTTTACGCGCGCCATATCAACAAAAGCAGAAGCCGCCGTATAAAGAATAATCATAGGCTCAAAACGCATGTACAGAAGGTCATTAAGAATTTTTACTGCAGAATAATAATCACACGAAATGATTTTTTTTACATATTCATAAACGGACGCTTCAACCGATTTAACGCATACATCATCAACGGTTTTTTTCGTAATTTCTCCACCGCTTACAAAAAAGCACAGTTTTTCAAGCTCGCGAGTCAATGTGTTTATATCGGCTCCGCAAATCTCTAACATATATCTTGCGGTGTTAGTATCAAGTGCGGTTCCGCGCTTTTTAGCGCCGTTTACGAGCATTTTTATAAGGTCGCCGTTTTCTCTGTGATTTAATGATACGGCACACCCCAAACCCTTTTCCGCAGCGGAAATCAATTTTTTTGCCCTGGCTGAGCGCTTTGAATCAAATTCAATACCGTCGAATTTAAGCACAAATGTGGAAAACTCATAGTTATCGGATAGCAGTGATACAAGACGGTCAAAATCCTCAGTCTGAGCGCTTTCAAAATCATAGTCAGTCAGTATTACGCATTTTCTGCCACCAAGCATAGAAAACTGATTTAACGCATCATAAATTGCCTGTAAATCTACATTTCTTTCAAACTTTTGTAAATCAAAATCATTATCTTTTCCGCAAGTCTTTGAAATTATCAGGTTTTCATAATGTGTTATCAGGTAACTATCGTCTCCGAAAAGAATATATGTGGACATAATCTTCCCGTTTTGAAGACCCCTCTTAAGCTCGTTTTCGAATATGACCGCCATTAGATTTCACCTCCGATAGAAGCTGTCTTTTTCTCAGTTTAATATAATATTTGTATAAATACATACCGAATATAAGTATTAAAATTATAAGCAAAAATATAATCATTGAAATCGTCCCGGCTTTTACTAACATAAAATCCAATATGCCTAAATTATCAATAATGAATTTAATATATCGTATACACAAACCGGCTAAGATAAATATCGGCTCAGATAAAACAGATATGCCCTTAATGCTTGAAATAATTAAAGCTAAAGTGTTTGAACTAAGCGCCACGGTAACCGGAACAGTTATAAGTATAAAAGTTATGGGTGAAAGAATTGAAAATGTACCGAAAGTATAAATGGTGATAGGCGCCGTAAATATCATAGCGCAGACAGATACAACAAATACCGAAACTGCCGACATCGCCGGCTTTTTGCGTACAAGCAGTTTTTTACAAATCAAATCAGAATAGAACGGCGATATCCAAACAACCGAAAGCGTCGCAGCCACTGATAATTGGAAACCGGTACTGAAAATGCTGAAAGGACTTAAAAACAAAATAAGTACAATAGCACTTCCGAGAGAGTTTAGTGCATCATTTCTTCTCATCAGCACAGGAGATATTACAAAAAACATAAACATTATCCCTGCTCTGACAGATGAAAGCGTAAATCCGCATATAGCGCAAATTCCGGATATAACAAACACAGAGATTACGGTTTTCAGATATCTGTTATAGTAATATTTTTCAAACACGCCAAACAGCAATCCTATAATAATTGAAATGTGCAAGCCGGAAACAACCATAATATGACTGACGCCACAGATTTTAACCTTTGTATAAAAATCATTTGAAAGATATCTGCTATCACCGCAGTTAAGCGCAATAAGAATACTCGAAATATCTTTAGGAAACTTTTCTTTTAAGGTATTAATCATATAGCGCTTAATATTTCCGATTGTTTTGAAAAAGCTATTTGGCGAATAATACTTGTCAATTTTCAGAAGCCTGCAATCCATATAAACTGAATTGCCGAAATTATAGTTTTTATATTCACTGCCTTCAAGACTTGAAAGCTCTACTTCTGCTCTAAAACAGTCTCCGCTATATATTTTTTCATCAAAGAAATAATGAAACGAGAATTTTGATTTATTAAGAACTTGATTTTTATCAGTACAGAAAACCGTAACCCTTGAAACCTTGCCGGTATCAAAAGAGTCCTCTATCGCAATAAAATCAGCTTTAACGACTTGTCCGTCAAACTGTTCTAAATCGCGGACGGTCATAAATTCATTGACAGCGCTTGCGCACACAGCAAGCGCACAAACAGAGATAAACAAAACTTTCTTATCTCTGGTTATCGCACTTAAAACCACCGATACTATTGCAAATAATATCAGTAAAGAAGTCGCTGTATTTTCATATTTGTAAAGAAACAAAATTGAAAAGATACTTATTATTGCGCAAACCGCCATGGGTCTGTTCAAAAACGGGAAAATATCGTATGCCGTCTTTAATGCACTTTTAATGTACTTCATATCAAAACAAAGATTTAATAACACCTAAATGTTCAAGCAGTATTTTTAAGCCTAAAAATATCAGTATTAATCCGCCGGTGAACTCTGCCTTATTCATATAAACCACACCGAACTTATTACCGATAATAACGCCGAAAACAGACAAAATAAATGTGCAGATTCCAATAGCCGTTATTGAAAAGAAAATATTTATTTCATTAAGCAAAGCAAACGCAATACCCACTGCCAAAGCATCAATACTTGTTGCAATTGCCAAAACAAATAATTCTGATATAGCAAAACTGTGATTATCCTCATCATCGGGATGAAAAGAATCATAAATCATTTTTCCGCCGATAATCGCCAAAAGCAGAAAGGCAATCCAATGGTCATAGCTTATAATGTGCCTTTGAAATTTGCTTCCTAAAAACCAACCGATAAGTGGCATTAATGCTTGAAAACCGCCAAAAAAGAAACCGATAATAAGCGTTTTTCCGTAATCGATTTTTCTCATTTTAAGACCCTGGCAAATTGCTACGGCAAAAGCATCCATTGAAAGACCTATTGCAATAAGTAAAATACTGAAAAATCCCATGAAGGCGCCCCTTTATTTCTTTTTCTGCCAACTGTTTACATTTTTCAATTCATTAAAAAGCGCTACAAAGCTTTCGTGTCGGGTCTTTTCAATAAGGCCGTCATTCAACGCTTTGAGAACACCGCACCCGGCCTCACAGGTATGAGTACAGCTCGAATAAGCGCAATCATTCAAATACGGCAAAAAGTCAGTAAAACAGTTTGCCAAATTCTGCTTAAAATCAAACAGATTATCGTTTTGCTCAAAAGATGAAAACCCGGGCGTATCGGCAACATAACCGCCCATATTATTCTCAAACAGTTCTGTATGGCGTGTAGTGTGTCTGCCTCTGCCGAGAGCTGTGCTGACATCACCTGTTTTAAGCTCAAAACCATCGAAAAGTGCATTAAGCAAGCTTGATTTGCCCACACCGCTATTACCTGACATAGCGCAAACACATCCGCAAAATTCATTTTTCAGCTCAATTAAAGAAGCCTTATCAAGAGCTGATACGACATAGGTGTTAATACCTGCTTTCTTATATATGCGTTCGTATTCGCCAAAATCACCCATATCTGATTTATTAAATACAATTATAGGTGTAATTCCGTTATATACCGATACTGCACACAATCTGTCAATCAGATACAAATCCGGTGACGGATTTATGTATGACGATACGATAATTATCTTATCAATATTAGCGATTATAGGACGGTTGAGTTTATTCTTTCTCGGCAAAACTTCTTCAATAATACCCTTTTCATCAGCGATTATGTTAAAGCGAACTCTATCACCGACAATCGGGGAAATCTTCGAATGCCGAAAATTCCCCCGCGCTTTACACTCATAAACAGTACCGGAATCAGAAACATAATAGAACCCGGAAATTGCTTTAATTATAGTTCCTTGTTTGTATATATTACTCTCTGCCATCGCGTTTTAATTATTATCAGAGCTCGTATCTGTGTTTTCGCTATACTTCGTATAATTGTCGTAAGTCCAAGTAACCTTATAATCATCTTTTAATGCATCTTTTACATTGATATCAAGATAATCTTCATAATCGTCACCGTTTTTCAGTTTAATAACAACTGTAAAATTCTTATTTACTGTAGTTTTTATATTCTTTAATGTATAAGATTTGATACGGGTTAAATCAAGTACCTCGCTTTCTTTAACGAGTTTCCCATCGACCCAGGCGGAAAGTGTACTTGTTTTGCTTACAAAATCATCAGGTATTTTATCAATTTTAAGGCTATAATCAATTATACCTGTTGAAACCTCTATTGTAACGGTAGTTCCTTCCTTTACCTGAGCAGTTTGCTCAATATCAGGGTCTTGACTTATAACATAACCCTTTTCATAATATTTCTCGCCAACCTTCATATCACGCTGACGGATTACTGCAACTAAACCTACATCCTCAATATAGCTCTTAGCTTTTGCCTCGGCAACGCCGACAACATTAGGTACATCAACCATTCTTGAGTTCTTGCCTGTGCTGACATATACAGTAACCTCTGAGCCTTCAGCCACAACCGTGGTTTTCTGCGGGTCAGTTCTTATAACCAAACCGCTTTCTATTTCATCATCAGCCGTTTTCTTTACGATTGTTGTAAATTTCTTAGCAGTCAGCTCGGAAACTGCGAGTGACTCGCTCATACCGTAAACATCCGGCACCGTTACAGTGGTTTGCCCCATACTGACATAAAGAGTAAGCTTTGCGCCTTTTTTAGCGCTTTTACCGGCATTCTGCGACTGCTCACAAACAACACCGCGGTCGTATTTATCATTCACTACATATTCCCATTTTATATCAAAAAGCTTAGATTGACTATCGGTATTTACTTCATCCATAGTCTTTCCGACGAAGTTTGGATACTCAATTTCTGCGCCTGTACCTCTAAACAGACGCGGTGCAAATATAAGACCCAGCACGATAATTGCAATAATAAGCGTTACGGCAACACCGGAGAGAACCGGAACCATCATTTTATTCTTTTCGCCCTCATCAGAGGTATCAAATTCGTCATCACTTACGGCAGATGCTGGGGTGGACGACATAGTATCAACAAATTTTGTGGGCGAATTATCAACAAAGAATGCGTTGTCAAAGGTTGCCATTGGGTCTTTTTTAAGCGTTTCCAAATCGCAGAGCATCTCAGCGGCAGACTGATATCTGCGTTCAATGCTCTTCTGCATAGCTTTGATTGTTATCTGCTCAAGGCCTTTTGGTATTGAACTATTTATTTCTGTTGGCAGCTGAGGCTCACGCTGAAGCTGCATAATAGCGACAGAAACCGCGCTGTCAGCATCAAACGGCAATTTTCCGGTCAGCATTTCATAAAGCATTACGCCGACAGAGTAAATATCCGCCTTCTCATCAGTTTTGTCACCCCTCGCCTGTTCAGGGCTTATATAGTGAACAGAGCCTATTGCCATATCTGTAACCGTGCGCTGATCTCCACGGGCAAATCTCGCAATACCGAAATCGGCAACTTTAATCGTACCGTCGGATAGCACCATAATGTTCTGTGGTTTTACATCACGGTGAACAATGCCCTTATCGTGCGCGTGCTGCAATCCGCGAAGTATCTGCATTGTAAAATATATGGCGTCCGACCAGCGGAGACTACCTCTTTGTTCGATAAACTCTTTTAAGGTAATACCGTCAATATATTCCATAACAATATATTGAATTAAATCTCCAAAGCTCACATCATATACCTTAACAATATTCGGGTGAGAAAGCATAGCGATTGCCTTTGATTCGTTTTTGAAACGGCGTATAAAATCATTATTACCGATAAATTCGTCTTTCAAAATCTTGATTGCAACTGTACGGTCTTCAACATTATCGTGTGCCTTATAAACCACTGCCATACCGCCAACACCGATAATTTCCTGAATTTCGTATCTGCCGTCAAGTCGTTTACCAACATACTTATCCAAAATAATCAACCTCTTTCCTGTGAAACGATAACAACTGAAATATTATCGCCACCACCGCCGTTATTTGCGGAATCAATCAGCAAATCAGGCACATTTTCAGTTTTATTAGAATTAAATATATTCAGAATATCCGAAACATCAGTAAAATTTGTAAGCCCATCTGTGCAAAGCAATAACCGATCATCGGATTTCATAGGTACTATGGAAGAATCCGCAAAGACATTAGGCTCAACGCCAAGTGCCCTGGTAATAATGTTCCTTTCAGGAAAAGCCATTGCTTCAGACGCAGTAATTTTTCCACTCTCCAGTAACTCCTGAACAACAGAATGGTCAACGGTTATCTGAACAATACTATCGTTAATCAAGTAGGCTCTGCTGTCACCTACATGGCAGATAACGGCATAATTTTCTGTGACAATCGCCGCAACAACTGTCGTTCCCATACCTGAAAGTGAATCATCCTTTTGGGATAACGAATAAATCTGAAAATTTGCAGATGATATTGCATTTCTTAAAATCTGAGCTGTCTTTTCATTATCCATACCGGGAGAATATGATTTTTCAACATAATCGGAAATAATCTTTATTGCGGTACCACTCGCTACATCTCCGCCGTTTGCGCCGCCCATACCGTCGCAAACAATGGCAAATGCCGCGTTTTTTGCAATCATAAAAGCGTCAGCCGCATCCTGATTGCTCGCACGCACCTTACCGATATCCACTTTACTGTATATCTGCACTCTTTTTCTCCTCTCTCAATCGTCTTCTCAGCTGGCCGCACGAAGCGTCAATATCACTTCCAAGCGTTCTGCGAACCGTCGCAGTCAAGCCGTAAGACCTAAGAAGATTTCTAAAACTGTTGATTTTTCCCCTTTGAGGTTTGCTGAATGAGTTTTCATTTACCGGATTAGCCGGTATTAAATTTATATGACAAAGTATACCCTTTGTAATACGCGCAAGCTCTTTTGCACAAGCGTCGGTATCGTTAACACCTGAAATCAGAGCATATTCAAAGGAAATACGCCTGGTAGTTACAGCCTGATAACGCTTGCAGGCGGAAATCAGTGATTGAATATTCCATTTTCGATTGATTGGCATAATATTATTTCTTATATCATCAAACGGTGCGTGAAGGGACACCGAAAGTGTTATAGGCATATTAAGTGTTGCAAGCTTATCAATACCCTTAACTACTCCGCAGGTTGAAAGAGATATGTGCCTAAGTCCTATATTAAGACCGATTTCATCGCTTACAAGCCTTAAGAATTTAGCGGAATTCTCAAAATTATCAAGCGGTTCGCCCATTCCCATCATAACAACATTTGAAACTCTTATATCATTATCTCTTTGTATCGCTGTAATCTGTGAAAGCATTTCAGACGCCGTCAAATCGCGTGTTTTACCGTAAAGACCCGAAGCGCAGAATTTACACCCCATATTGCATCCAACCTGAGTTGAAATACAAACGGTATATCCGTGCTCATATTTCATCAGCACCGACTCTATAAACTCACCGTCATACAGTTTGAAAAGATATTTTACGGTTTCATCAATTTTGGATTGAAATTTACGCTCAATAGTGCAACAAGCAATATAAGATTTATCTTTTAGTTTATCGCGCAAGCTTTTTGGAACATTCGTCATTTCATCAAATGATGATACGCCTGACTGTAACCACTTAAAAATCTGTCTCGCGCGATATTCGGGTTCACCCATAGAGGCAACAAACACAGCAAGCTCTTCGATATCCATTGATTTAATATCATACATAGGACAAGAATCACCTACTCTTTATAACTGCACAGTAAAAGCCGTCTGTGTTATCTGTGTCGGGAAAAAATGTATGCTCATATTCTAACTCATACCCACTGTTCTTGTCAAGACAGTCGCGTACAATGCAGTCGTTTTCAGCACGCCGTAATGTGCAGGTAGAATAAAGAAGTCTTCCACCGGGCTTTAAGTATTTTAAGGCATTATTAAGAATTGCGGTTTGTGTGATTTTAAGCTCATCAAAATCAAGGTCGGTTTTGTATTTTATTTCAGGTTTACGGCGAATAACACCAAGACCTGAACACGGAACATCGCAAATCACCGCGTCAAAAGTGCCTAACAAACTGTTGAATTCTCTTGAATCACAAACAATACATTCGATGTTTTTAAGTCTTAGCCTTTCGGCACCGTCCCGTATAAGCTTTACTCGATTTTCATAAAAATCGCATGACACAATTTTAGCTTTATTAACTGCGCTTTCTGCCGCTGTAAATGATTTTCCTCCGGGTGACGCGCACATGTCAAGAACTCTATATTCAGGTTTAACATTTAACTTTGACACCGAGATTTGCGACGGTAAATCCTGAACATGAAAATATCCTTTTTTATATAAATCGAGATTTTTAATGTCAATGCCTTCGCAAATAGTAACCGCGTGTAAAATATCACAACTAATTGCCTTAATACCATTTTTATTAAGAGCTTCAATAAATTCTTCATCCGAAATAAGGGTGTTATTAACACGCACCGTAATATCGGGCACAGTGAGATAATATTCAAGCACGCTCAAGGCTTTTTCAATGCCGTAATCGCTCAAAAGACTCTCTATTATCCATTCGGGACAGGAATATTTGACCGAAAGCGATTTTACGGATTTATCTTCAGGTAATGTTACGCCCCGTCTGATAAAGTTACGCAATACTGCATTTACAAAGGCAGTATTATACTTTTCTTTTGAATTTTTGACTATATTTACCGATTCATTAACAGCCGCACTGTTTGGCACCTTATCCATAAACATTATTTGATAAGCGGCAATACGAAGTGCCGTAACAGTTATCGGCGCTATTTTTGACAACGGTTTTTTAACAAATTGCGATATTGCATAGTCAAGGGTAATTTTTCTATCAAGAACACCGTAAAACAAAGCCGTGATAAACGGTTTATCCGTATCCTTGATATTATTCTTTGCAAAAATATTTGCTAAAACGATATTTGAATAACCGTAGTTTTCTCCAACAGATAACAGTGCATCAACGGCGGTTTTTCTTTGACTAACCATACTACTTCAAAACGGTTCCGAGTTCTATCGGATTTCCTCTCATCATATCAGCGGCTCTCATTGCCTTTGACCCTTCAGGTTGAACAATCAAAAATTCAATAGCGGTATTATTCCCGCAAGCGACAACCAAATTACCTCTGTTATCTGTCACTTCGCCTATCGTACCATTTTTATAATCGACAGCCTTTGCCGATAAAACCTTAAGCCTTTTATTCCCTACAAAACAAAATGCAACCGGCCAAGGATAAAAACCCCTTACTGCATTAACAAGTGTATTTGCGCTCTGTGAAAAATCAAGGTGAGCCATTTCTTTTTTGATAATAGGTGCATAGGTAGCAAGGTCTTCATCTTGCTTTATTGGTAAAACTTTGCCATTTTCAATATCAGATATAGTTTTACAAATCAACTCTGCGGTAAAGCCTGACAACCTATCAAACAATGTTTCAGCAGTATCAGAAGGCAAAATATCAGTTTCTCTTACGCTTAATATATCGCCGGTATCCATACCCTCGTCCATCTTCATAACTGTAACGCCCGTTTTCTTCTCTCCGCTTACTATAGCCCACTGAATTGGCGAAGCGCCTCTTAGCTTTGGGAGAATCGAAGCATGGCCGTTTATACATCCGTATTTCGGCAAATCAAGTATCACTTTAGGTAAAATTTTACCGTAAGCTACAACAACGATTAAATCCGGCATTATGCTATTTAGTATTTCGAGAGCAGAGCCGTCGCGTAAAGAATGCGGCTGATAGACCGGGATATTATTATCTTGAGCAAAAACCTTTGTTTGCGGTGGTGTGAGAATTTGCTTTCTTCCGACCGGCTTATCGGGTTGACAAAACACCGCGCAAATCTCGTGACCTGCATTTTTCAGCGCCGCAAGCGTCGCTACGGAATATTCGGGTGTACCCATAAAAACTATACGCATATACTACCTCTTATGCTCTGTCTATATACAAAATCCCGTCAAGGTGGTCCATTTCGTGAAGAATTGCACGGGCTTTAAGTTCACTTGCGGTAATTTCAAATGTTTCACCCAAGCGGTTCTGCGCCCTCACAGTTACGGTCATCGGTCGTTTAACTTCGGCGTATTTGCCTGGTATTGAAAGACAACCCTCCTGCCCGCATTGTTCGCCTGAAGACGAAACTAAAACAGGATTTACAAGCTCTAAAAGTCCGTCACCGATATCAACAATGCAAAACCTGCGGAGTATCCCTACCTGGGGCGCCGCAAGTCCTACACCCTCCGCGGCATACATAGTTTCCGCCATATCGTCAAGAACCTGGTGCAGATGTTCATCAAAGCTCAACTGTGTACGGCATTTTTTTCTAAGTACATCGTCACCGTATTTTACAATATTCCTTATAGCCATATATTCACCTTAAATCATATTCTCCGGGTTTATATCGACACCGATATAAACATCGCGGTCATTTACTGCCTTTATAGCTTTTTTAATCATCTCACGAAAGCGCTGAGAATTCTTACACTTAATAAGCATCCTATATCTGTACTTATTGCCGACTTTAGGCACATAAGCGCAGCTCGGACCTAAAATTATCAAATGGAGGTCGGAATACTCTGAGGATATATAATCCTTGATTTTACCGAAAATATTGATAATTGCAGATTTCGCACTATCATTTGTTAATGCCTGCGACCACACAAGACACAAATCGCAATAGGGCGGAAAAATCTTTATCTGCCTATCTATAATCTCTTCCTCATAAAACTTTTCATAATTCTGCTCACGAGCAAGTTCTATTATGTGATTATCACTATCAGATGTCTGAATAACGGCAATACCTTTACCGTCTGCCCTGCCTGCTCTGCCTACAACCTGAGTTATCAAATCAAATGTACGCTCAAACCCTCTGTAATCATCACCGCAAAGCGCTCTGTCAGCACCAATAACACCAACAAGTGAGACATTGGGAAAATCAAGCCCCTTGGCAACCATTTGAGTACCAACCATAATATCATATTTACCATCAGAAAAATCACCGAGGTTTACAGAATATGAATTTCGGGTCATAGTACTGTCAGCGTCAAGGCGCAGAATGCGCGCTTGCGGAAATAAGGCGTTAAGTTCCTCGGTTATTCTCTGCGTACCGGCACCTGAGAAGGACAAATATTTACATCCGCACTCAGGACATTTATCATATATCGGTACTGAATGACCGCAATAATGACACATAAGGCGCTTATTTGCAGAATGATAAGTAAGCGAAATACTGCAATTATCGCAGGTTGCTACAAATCCGCACTCCGGGCATGAAACATAGGTATTATGCCCTCTCCGGTTCAAAAGTATAATTGACTGCTTACCGCAGTTTAACTGCTCGCCAATAAGAAATGCGAGCTTTCGGCTTATATTGGAGGTGTTGCCTTCGGCAAGTTCCTCTTTCATATTCACAATTTCCACATCGGGTAGCGACAGATTATTATAGCGGTAATTGAGTTTATACAAACCGTATTTGCCTGATACCGCCCTTGAATAGCTTTCAAGCGACGGTGTGGCACTTGAAAGACACAAAAGTCCTTTATGATATTTTGTCCTCAAAACGGCAATATCCTTTGCGTTATATCGAGGACTTTTTTCCGACTTATATGTGTGCTCCTGCTCTTCATCAATAACAATTAATCCGAGATTATCAAACGGCGCAAAAACGGCGCTTCTCGTACCTATTGCAATCGAAGCTTTACCGGTAAGAATTCGACGGTACTCATCCATTCTCTGTCCTAAAGACATAGCACTGTGAAATACCGCAACGGCGCTGCCGTAGCGAGAGCTGAAAGTATTTATCATCTGCGGTGTGAGCGCAATTTCAGGCACCATTATTATAACGCCGCGTCCGGACTTTACGGTCTCATCACAAAGTTTCAAAAACACTTGGGTTTTTCCGCTGCCGGTCACGCCGTATAAAAGCGCAGTTGAACCGACTCCTGAAAGCAACCTTTCTTTCAGCCCCTCAAAAGCCTTTTCTTGCTCAGCACTAAGGCGGATATCAGATACATTCTTCGTGTTTTCAGTTCGCCTCGGCATCCTGAACTCTTGTTTTTCAAAGCTTTCAAGAACGCCCTTTTCAATAAGCGCATTTATAACACCGACGGACGCGCCTGTAAAATACTGCAATTCTTTAATACTGACTTCGCCGATAGCCTGCATTGTATCTGCAATTTCTGATTGCCTTGGCGTCAACTTAACGCTTTGAGGCTCACTGACTATACGGACATAGCGGCGCGTAAAATCGCCTAACTGCCTTTTTGGCGTTACACTATGAATTACGGCACCTTTATCGGTAAGCGAAAGCAGAATATCTGCCGAGTTTTTGAAATGTTTATCGATTTTTTCTTCAGAAATCATACTACTTTGCTTAAGAAATGAAAACACATCCGCTTCGTCGCGATTAAGCAAAGAAATATCCGAAAACTCTGGATTAACATTGTAAAAATCAGCAAGCTTAAACCTTAGGCCTATCGGAAGCATTGTGTTTATCGCATCGAAATATGTGCAAAAAACATTATCGTGCATCCAAGCCGAGAGCTTTAACATTTCAGTATTCAGTACCGGTTTTTCATCAATAACAGAAATAATACTTTTAAGCTCTGCGACATCATTTTGTGATGACACAGAAAAAATCATACCGATACGCTTTCTGTTTCCCCTGCCAAACGGCACAAAAACCCGGCAACCGGGCTTTGCACTATTTAATAAATCTTTCGTCACCGCATAGCTATAAAGCTTATCATAGGTGCCAATAGCTTTATCAAGAGCAACACTTACTACTGTATCAGACAAGTCCCTTTTCGCTCGCCAATTTATTAATTGCTATGCTGACCGGCTTTTCAATGAGTATTTCCCCGTTCTTTTCAGCTTCTGAGGAAATCTCACGAGCACATTTTGAAATGTCCGTCACAAGACGGTAGCGGTTATCGTAATTTTCAATAAGTTTTCCAATAGCGGGATTTAACATTTTAATTACCTCTCATTTATTTGAAATTTCATTAATTAACTTAATATTTCTATCTATTCGCAATCTGTCACTCTTAATTATTGAGATAACATCATTAACAGCATCCGGAATTTCATTGTTTACAACAACATAATCGTATTCGTCGGCCCTGTTTATCTCGCAAAGTGCACACTCAAGTCTTTTCTTTACGGCTTCCACGCTGTCTGTATCGCGCTTTGTAAGACGCTCCTTCAGCACTTCAAGCGATGGTGGAAGAATGAACACACTAACGCTATCGTCCACTTTTTCTCTAATTTGCGCCGCGCCGTTAACATCGACCTCAACGATTATATCATCGCCGTTATTAATAGCATTTTCAACCGGAGCTTTCGGCGTACCGTAATAGTTACCTACGAATAAATTGTGTTCTAACAACTCGCCTTTTTCCAACATTTTTTCAAAAATATCATTTGTAGTGAAATGATATTTCTCACCCTCAATTTCACCCTTACGCATAGGCCGTGTAATGGTTGAAATTGAGAATTTAAGTTCGGGCATCTTTTTGAATACCTCTGCGAGAATTGTATCTTTTCCTGAGCCTGACGGGCCGGAAATAATAAACAATCTTCCTTTATTCATCTTCGCACTCCTCTTCTTCGGCATCATCTTCCTCAATAATCCTTGCCGCCACAGTTTCAGACTGCAAATATGTTAAAATTATATGGTCACTGTCAGTAATAATAACTGCGCGTGTACGCCTGCCGTGGGTTGCATCAATCAGCGTACCGTTTTCCTTTGCTTCCTGCACTATTCGTTTTATCGGTGCAGACTCCGGGCTTACTATCGCTACCATACGGTTCGCAGCGACCATATTGCCGAAACCTATATTTACAAGCTTCAAAATATCACCTGCTATTCAATGTTCTGGATTTGTTCTCTTATCTTCTCAATTTCAGATTTAATATCAATAACTATTTTACCGATTTCAATATCCTGAGCCTTTGAACCTATTGTGTTTGTTTCCCTATTCATTTCCTGAACAATAAAATCAAGCTTTTTGCCAATATCTCCACCGGTCTCAAGCAAAGCCTTTAATGCCGAAATATGGCTTCTGAGCCTTACAGTTTCCTCTGCTACGGCTATTCTGTCAGCAAATATAGCGATCTCCGTAAGCAATCTCTGCTCATCAACGGTACTGTCGCCTAAGAGCTCTTTTATTTTGTTTTCAAGGCGCACGCGATATTCTTTTACAGTTTCGGGCGACCTTTCTTCGATAACCGTAACCTTGCCGAGTATATTATCGGCACGGCCTATAATATCATCAACCAGTTTCTTACCTTCTCTGCCTCTTGCCTCAATAAAGCTATCAAGCGCTTCGCCGGCAGAATTCAAAACAAGATTTGTTATGAATTCTTCCTCAATATCAACACTCTTTACATTGAATAAATCCTTATTGCCGACAAGCGAGGAAAGCTTTAGGTCATCCTTAAGCTTGTACTTTTTCCCAAGCTTTCTTAAAGACGATATAAGCGCCGAAGCGTAGGCATCATTAATATCTAAAAGCAATGAGTTTTCCGAGTTGTTCACAATAGAGACAGAAGCTTCCACTTTGCCGCGTACAATTTTAGATTTTAAGAGCTCTTTTATACTTTCATCCAAATACTGATAAGTCCTCGGTATTCGCGAGCTGTATTCAAAATATCTGTGATTTACTGATTTAATTTCAACTGTGACTTCAATATTAGCTTCAGTATTAGTACTTCTGCCAAATCCGGTCATACTGCAAACCGTAATAATCAACTCCAAACATAAGGTTAAAAAGCCCCAATTTATTTCTTTATATATTACCAAATTTTCAAGCATTTGTCAAATAAAAGAATGAGTATCCGCATTATAAGCAAAAAACTCACCCGAAAGTTTCTATCGAGTGAGCTTTATATTGAGTCTTAATACAGAATACCCAAGCTTTCCAAATATTTTTTTCGTTCTTTCAATTGGGCTTTTGGGGGAACTGTTGTTTTTAGCGTTTCACGGGACTGTGATTTATCTTTTCTTTTAAGTAAAATTACAAACCTGTGAATCCAAGCAACAGGTAAAAGCCACGGTCTGCCGTCGATATAAGTGATACCCGGATAATTTTTAATATCACTGTAGCTCAAAAAAACACTCTTGAAAATGCCAATTATACGGTTAAACCAAAACGGATATTTCAGGTTGGCAGAAAAAAGCTTTGGATAGTCTTTCTCTTTATCTACTTCGTAATTACCGAACACACCGCCTTTGAGTATGCGCCCTTCTATATCTTTAATAAAAGCCTCACCGCACCTCTCAAACGGTATCGGCACGCTGACAGAAAACCAATACTCAATAAGCGAAAAACAAACATGAGCAAATTTTGCGGTATCAAGATATTCAAGCTTCTCTTCTATGAACCGCCAGTCAAGACCGTCACAGTTTTTTATAACTGCCGCTAAATCAAAAAACTGTCTTAGTCCTGCCCCAAAACTTGCCATATGCTTTCTGAGATGAAGTATCAGGTACAAAAAATGAAAACTAATGTCTATAGAATTATCCTTATAATAGGGCATAAAATCGTTACAGAAGTTGATTTGCTTTTCGGATATGCATTCGTGAGATTTCAAAAGCTGGTTGTGCAGTTCAAAATGCAAACCAAAGCCGTCAAAATCAAATTCATGCCCACCCTCGCCCATGTGACCCGAAAAGCCCAAAGACTGCATCAATTTTACCGCTTCTTCGAAACGCTCAGGCTCTACCGCAATATCGCAGTCCCCCATAGTACGGAGTGCCGGGATAGGATAATACTTCGAAATATTGAGACCTTTTACCGTAAAGAAAGGAATATCCGCTTTTCTAAATGCTTCGGAAATCTTTTCAACTGTCTTTGTTCTGTTGGCGTAATAGAATATCGCCGCAGAGTACGCCTCCACCATTGACGGTATGCCTGTAAAGCCGCATTGCTTATATAATATTCCGTCAACCTGATGAATTCTTGCAAGCCCGGCAAGAGCGCCTATATCAACATTTTCAGGTAATACAGTTTTAACGCCATGCAGGTGGTCGGAAAGTATTTTTATGATTAAAGAATCTTCCATAGTTTACCTTTCTTTCATTCCTTTGAAGGCAACCTTTGCCGCTTCGGGGTCCATATTACAGGCGAGCCTATAAAAACGCACAGACTGTGCAAGTTTTTTTATCAGCTCTAATGTTTTTACAATATCTTCACCCTTTGCGGGTTTGTAAATCTGACTGAAAAGAAACGGATAAGCCTCTTTGAAAGAAAGAGCTGAAATCTGATTTTTCTTTCCGCGTTCAAGTATACAAATAGCTGATAAGGGTACAGAAGTATTAGTATTAAAGCCTTCTTTGCCTGCCCACGGTGTACCGCATACTTCGCACATGTCGTCATTAACTTTTATTAGCGGTTTATCTCCGTTTACGACAAAAGCACCGGGGATATTATCGAGCCAAAGCTTTGTATGCGTGGTTTTCCCGGTTCCTGACGGTGCCGTGAAAATAAACGCTTCATTATCCACGGCCACTGCCGAACCGTGCATCAAAAAGGTGTTTCTTTCAAGCATTTTTACGGCAATTTTTCTGTAAACCGCAAGAGTTTCAAGATAAGAATCAGGATAATTATATATAGGCAGCTTCTCAATTTGTGCTTCTTTTATGGATTTTTGACGCTCAAATTCAATATCGTCAGGAATGACTTTAATATCAAAATCCACATTATCATCAGTTAAATAATCAAGGCACATTTTATAAATTTCTTCATAGATACTTGTAATTCCGATAACGGTATCGGCAATATTAATTTTGAAATACATGTCTTTTAATCCACCCTCTTACCCTTTTTATAAAAGAAAGAGCTTTTAACGCAAAAAAGCGGAAACGATACGGTGCGCACCAAAATGTTATATATAGCCTATAACGAAAATCCGTAACCCTTATTAGCTTACCGCTTCTGTTCACCGATTTAAGCACTCCAAGAATATTCTCTCGCTTTACAAACTCACCTGAAGTGCAGTTGTCGCCCACTATCCAATATCTGCCGTCAGGGTATATTTTTAGAATGCGATGCAGTATATACTTTCCACGACCTTCAACACCGGGCCTTTTGAACAAAACTGCATCAAGCCGATGATAATCATCGGCTTTTTCTATAATCATAACATCCTTGCCCTCGCGCAATAGCGGAAGCATGCTTATGCCTACATTTGTATATACAAGTTTACCGCTTTTATTTAATTCTTCTTCAAATGTTGTCTTTTTCATAATGCAACAAGAGCACCTCACGCCAGTTATAAACGAGATTACCTATTTTGAAAGCTTCCGACAATTTTGATATTTACATATTCCACAGGTCATCATTTCCGGAGTTGGAATTATTTGTAATATCAAGACCAATTTCAAGCTTTGGTATTATCTCTATGGGTTTTACATCGCTTTTTCTGTTTTTTTCTTCTTCAGCCATATTTATAATCTCTGTGTTCTTATCAACCTCACAGATTTTGCCGCCTTCAATGCGATAAATACTTTGACACATTTTAAGAACGCTAGGTCTGTGAGTTGATACTATAATTATTTTTCGAGAATCAGCCTTAATAATATTTTTAATAACTCGTTCCTCAGTATCCATATCCAAAGCACTTGTTGCCTCATCAAGCAAGAGAATAGGACAATTCCGAATTAATGCTCTCGCTATTGAAAGGCGCTGTGCCTGGCCTTCTGAAATGCCTCTGCCACGCTCGCCTAAAACACTGTTAATACCTATTTTTTCAACAAACTCCCACGCACAGGCAGTTTTAAGCGCCTCAATTATTTCCTCATCGGTAACATCCTCGCGCACCATACGCATATTTTCAGCTATGGTACCTGAAAGCACTGTATTACCCTGAGGAACATATGCGAAGAATTGACGCAAATCGGCATTTACCGGGATTTCTTTGCCGTCTGCGCCGGAGAGAGTGACCGCGCCTTTTTGCGGTTCAATCATACCGAGAAGCATACGCATAAGAGTCGTCTTTCCGCCGCCTGAAGAGGCAAGCATTGCGACGATTTCGCCCGGACGAATGATAAAATCAGTGTCCTTATACACTTCTTTCCCTTCGGAATAACCGAAAGTAACGCTATCAAGATGAATTGTAAGACCTTCTGATGAAACCTTTTTAAGTTGCTCATAGCTCTCGGCATCATGTTTTTCGCGCGGCAGTTCTACCAGTTCACGGATTCTGTGAGCTGAAATTGCAGAATTGAGCATTCCCGGAATTGTACCGATAAGACCGTTAAATCGAGCGCTTAAACTGCTTCGTTGTTGCAAAAAGAATGTCATATCACCGTAAAGTATTTGCCCCGTCCACAGCCTGTAAAGACAATATCCAAAGGCTATCATAGAGACAAAAGTTCCGACAAGCGTCATCAGTATGCCTGTTTTTATTTGAAATTTGTTGTAATCGAGATTATACTCTTTATATTTCTGCTGCCAGCTTCTCAGTTTCTTTGAATAATAACCTATTATTCCGAAAGATTTAATCATATCGAAGTTAAAAAATGTTTCAACCTCAAAGCTCATCATACCAGAATTTAGCTCTAAAACTCTTTTACGGTACTCCTTTTGCTTTCGCATTATTCGGCGGCTCATAATAAGCAAAAAAGGTGCTGAGAATATTGCAATAAGCGCCATATAAATATCCATTTTGAACAGCACGATAAAGGTTATAATAAATGTGTAGATACTGATAATCAAATTTGGTATCCAGTTTATCGCATTTGCAGAAATGGTGCCGACATCGCCGTTAAAACGGTTAAGTAAATCACCGCTTTTATATTGACTGATGTCATTCCAGTTAGCGTCAATTATCTTATCAAAAATTTCTGCCTGAATATCATTATTAACATAAATTGAAATCTTAGTGAAAATTCTGCTGTTTACGCTTGACATTACAAGAGAAAAAACAGTAGACCCAAGCATAAAACCAATAAGCAACCCGAGCTTGCCGGTTTCCTGGCCGACAACTATATTTATAAGCATTCTGCTGATATATGCACTTCCAAGCCCCAATGTTGAGCCGAAAATACCGGTAATTGTATAAAAAACTATTATCCAACGGTACTTTTTTGAAAAAGAAAATATCCATTTCCAGTCAGCCAGAAACTCGCGAATGGTACCGTCGCTGAAGCTATCTATAATTTTTTGTAAAGATTCACTTTTTATGTACTTATTGAATCCTGTATATTTGTTCATGTTTGTATTCCCTTTCGTAGTTCGCCGCTTTATATAAAAGTATAAAAATCCATCTGTATGATAACATAAAACGATTTAACATACAAGCCTTTTAAGGCAAAATTTTTATTGATATTTCTTGACATTTCATAAAAAGTGTATTATGATATTATTGTTCCGTTTGGTACAGTTTTGAGGTGAAAACGATGAGAATATTTCACGGTATAAGCGAAAAAATAAAATCTGAAATCCTCTCGCGTTGCGAAACATCAAAGTTAAATAAGGGTGAAAACATATACAAAAGAGGAAATATCGGATTTTTAATTTCGGGTACTGCAAAGGTAATTCGCACCGGAGGCGGAGGCAACAGCGTTACCGTAAGGAATATTACTGACGGTGATATTTTTGGTGCTGCATCGCTTTTCGGCAACTGGAATGAGGATTTCAGTAAAATTATTTCACAGAGCGAATGCACTGTCTGCTATCTCTGCGAAGATGATTTTGTTAAGGTGCTTAATGACTATCCTGAATTTTCAATTAATTATATAGCCTTCCTTACTGACAGAATTAGATTTCTCAACCGTCGCCTTGATACTTTCAGCGCAGGCAGCACAGAAAATAAGCTGTATGAATATTTGCTCTCTCAGGCAGATAAAAACAATGAGGTGGAGCTTAAAATCAGCTTATCCGAGCTTGCAAAGAGGCTGAATATCGGCAGAACAAGTCTTTACCGTGATATTTCATCTTTACAGCAAGCAGAACTCATTATAAGAAACGGCAAAAAATTTATATTAAAATAAAGGTGATTGAAATGAAAAAAACAACAAAAATTTTCTCCCTGATACTTTGCGCTGCACTGGCACTGACGCTTTGTGCCTGCGGCAAAAGTAACACAGAAAGCAAACCGGAAGCGAAAGATGCTTATGTCGGCATTGATATGAATGTAGCATGCCTTGTAGGCCCTACCGGCGTAGGTATGACAAGACTTATGCAGCAGTCTGATGACAAAAAGACCGCAAACCGATATAATTTCACCGTAGCCACTGCTCCCGATGAAATTTCAGGAAAAATTCTCACGGGTGAGCTTAACATTGCATCCGTTCCAACAAACCTTGCGGCTAAGCTATATAAAAAGAGTGAAGGTAAAATCACAATGCTTGCTGTGAATACCTTGAGCGTGCTTTCCATTTTAGAAAACGGTGACACTATAAAATCTGTTACCGACTTAAAAGGAAAAACAATTTATTCTACCGGCGAAGGCTCCAACCCTGAATATATCTTAAAGTATGTGCTTAGCGCCTACGGTTTGGAGCCCAGCAAAGATGTTACCATTAACTTTATAGCTGAAAACGATGAGCTTACCGCTAAAATAATCAGTGGTGAAGCCGAGGTTGCTATGGTTCCGGAACCGCTTGCAACAACCATTCTCACAAAGAAAGATACACTTAAAAGAGCGATAAGCCTAAATGACGCGTGGAACAGTATCGCGACAAACGGCACCAACAACGCTGAATATAAAGACAGCAAAATTATGATGGGTTGCGTTGTAGCACTTAAATCTTATGTGGACGAGCACAAAGAGCAGGTAGACAAATTCCTTTCGGAGTATAAAGAATCAATAAACTATGTAAATCAAAATGTTGAGGATGCGGCGGCTCTCTGTGAAAAGTACAAAATAATTCCTGCGGCGGCAGTTGCCAAAGCGGCTATACCGAACTGCAATATTGCTTTTGTTGATGGTAAAGAAATGAAGTCGTCAATAGAAGGCTATTTCAAGGTTTTATTCAATGCCGACCCGACTTCGATTGGCGGCGCTATGCCAGCGGCTGATTTCTATTATAATGCCGAATAAGCATATCAAAAAAACACTATATGTTTTTCTTGCAATCGCCTTCTGGTTTATTGTCTGGGAGGCGGCAAGTTTTCTTATAAGTGATAACTTAAAACTATTTTTGCCCTCACCGATAGCAGTTCTCAGGGCTCTTTCACGGCTTGTGACTATGTTATCGTTCTGGCATTCAGTAATACTTACACTGCTTAGAATATTCTTAGGATTTATATGCGGTGTTACTGCAGGAATTATTTTCGGTATACTTACAAGCAGTTTCAAACTGTCGGATATTATCATATCCCCTGCCATGCGTGTCATTCGTGCGGTTCCGGTTGTTTCGTTTATTATACTCGCGTATTTGTTTATAAGCGTTAATTATCTGCCTGTATTTATTTGTTTTCTTATGGTTATGCCGCTAATATGGCAGACCGTGCACGACGGAATAACGAATTTTGACAAAGATTTGACCGAAATGGCTAAGGTTTTCAAAATCGGCGGACTTAAAAACCTTTGTTTTATAAAACTCACTACAATTTCAGATGAAATAATTTCCTCAATGATAAACGGTATAGGTCTTGCGTGGAAATCGGGTGTTGCGAGTGAGGTTTTATGTGCTCCGGCAATATCAATCGGCAGAAATCTTTATAGAGCAAAAGGCAATATAAGCTATGACGAAGTATATGCCATAACACTTACTATAGTGATACTTAGTATTATTATTGAGACTTTAATTAAATTTTCTTACCGTAAGAAAAGAAAAGCGGAGGAAAACAATGATAAAGTTTGATAATGTTTCATTTTCCTACGGCGATAAAATGATAATAAATAATTTATCATTTTCTATAAAAGACGGTGAAAACCTGCTTATAACAGGACCGTCCGGCTGCGGTAAAACAACTGTAGGGCGTCTGGTTTCAAGACTACTGATGCCCGACAGCGGAAGAATTACTGCGCCGGAGAATATTTCCGTTGTTTTTCAGGAAAACAGGCTGATAAATAATATTGATGTTTACAAAAACATCACCTTACCGCTTGAAAAATCACAGTTAGACACTGCCGATATTTTGACACAACAATTTGGTTTTGAGAGCATTAAGCATAAGTCTATATCGGAGCTTAGCGGAGGTATGTTAAGGCGCGTTGCAATTTTGCGTGCTATTGCTTTCGGCGGCGACGCACTTCTGCTTGACGAACCTTTCAACGGCATTGACAGTGAGAATATTTCACATATCGCAAAAATTATCAGACGAGAATATAACGATAGAGCTAAAAGCATTATCATCATATCTCACAACAAAGCCGATGCTGAATTATTCGATGCACAGATATTAGAAATTTAATTATTCATTAAAAATCCGTCACAGCTTAGTTAGCTGTGACGGATTTTTTAACATATTCAATTTGCTTTTCAACTGACTCAGTACAGGTACCTCCTAAGCTCCTACGCATATTAACACAGTTTTGAAGGTCAATAGCCTCATACAAATCATTTTCAAAATTATCACAAAATGATTTATACTCTTCTATAGTAATTTGGTCAAGCGTTTTACCGGAATTTATACAATGTGACACTATTTCGCCACAAGTCTTATACGCCGTGCGGAAAGGAACACCCTTCTTTGTCAGATAATCGGCGAGGTCAGTGGCGTTTATAAAACCTTCCTTTGCCGCCAAAAGCATTTTTTCGGTTTTTGCCGTCATCCCATTTATCATACCGCAAAAAACGCTCAGACAGCTATTAACGGTATCAAAAGCGTCAAATATGCTCTCTTTATCCTCTTGCAAATCCTTATTATACGCAAGCGGCAATCCTTTAAGCGTTGTAAGAAGCGCCATTAGGTCGCCGTAAACACGCCCCGTCTTACCACGAACAAGCTCCGCCATATCAGGATTTTTCTTTTGCGGCATAATAGACGAGCCGGTAGTATAATCATCAGATAGCTCGATGAACTTAAACTCCCATGATGCCCATAGCACTATCTCTTCCGAAAAGCGTGACAAATGTAACATAATAAGCGATAGTGCCGAGCATAGCTCAATGCAAAAATCTCTGTCAGATACGCCGTCTATCGAGTTTTGGCATGGCTCATAAAGACCCAGCATTTGCGCCTCACTATTACGGTCGGTATCGTAAGTAGTACCGGCAAGTGCGCAAGAACCTATCGGAGAAATATTAAGGCGTTTTTCGGCATCTTTAAGCCTGCCTATGTCACGAAGCAACATCATAGCATACGCCATAAGATGATGACCGAATACAATAGGTTGTGCGCGTTGCAAATGAGTATATCCCGGCATTACTGCCGACTTATACTGCTGTGCCTTATCGCATACGGTTAATATCAATTCTTTAAGCTTAAGCTTTACCTCGTTAACCTCATTCTTAAGATACAAACGCAAATCAAGCGCCACCTGGTCGTTGCGGCTTCTCGCGGTATGTAGCTTTCTACCGGCGTCACCTATGCGCTCAGTTAATGTCTGCTCAACAAAAGAATGAATATCCTCTGCATTAAAATCTATTTTCAGATTACCGCTTTCAATATCGTTTAGTATAGTTTCAAGACCGTCTATTATTTTATCAGCGTCCGATTTAGGGATTATGCCTGTAGCGCCCAGCATGGTGGCATGTGCCATACTGCCCTTTATATCCTCTTTATACATACGACTGTCAAACCGTATAGATGAATTAAAATCGTCCGCAATTTTATTAACGGTACCATTCGTTCTTCCAGCCCAAATTTTACCCATTTTTCTTTAATCCAAACCGTTATTTTTCTTCATATTCGCAATAACCTTTGTAGGCAAACCGTAAAGATTTATAAATCCCTGAGAATCTTTTTGGTTGTAAACATCATCCTCATCGAATGTAGCAATATCCGCATCATATAGAGAATAAGGTGATTCTACGCCCGCGTTTATCATATTGCCCTTGTAGAGTTTAAGTGTAACATCGCCTGTAACGGTTTCCTGAGTAGCTTTTACAAAGCTTAGAATTGCTTTTGTAAGCGGTGTAAACCATTGGGCATTATATACAAGCTCACCGAGCTTTTGTGCTACAAGAGTTTTATAGTGAACTGTCTCTTTATCAAGACAAATAGTTTCAAGTACCTCGTGCGCCTTATAGATTATTGCACCGCCCGGAGTTTCATAAACTCCGCGACATTTCATACCTACAAGTCTGTTTTCTACAATATCCAAAAGACCGATACCGTTTTTGCCGCCAAGCTCATTAAGCTTACTTACAAGCTCGGTAGCATTCATTTTTACCCCGTCAACCGCAGTAGGTATTCCCTTTTCAAAATGAATTTTAACATAAGTCGGCGTGTCTGGTGCGTTCTCAGGTGAAACGCTCATTTCCAAAAATCCGTCCTTATTATAAAGAGGTTCGTTTTTGGGGTCCTCAAGGTCAAGACCTTCGTGGGACAAGTGCCATATATTTTTATCCTTTGAATAGTTTGTTTCTCTGTTGATTTTAAGCGGAACATTACGCGACTCGGCATAATCTATTTCTTCGCTTCTTGATTTAATATCCCATTCACGCCAAGGCGCAATTATCGGAATATTCGGCAAAAAAGCTTTAATTCCAAGCTCAAAACGAACCTGGTCATTTCCTTTGCCGGTACAGCCGTGACATATTGCATCAGCACCCTCCTTAATCGCTATTTCAGCTATCCTCTTGGCAATTATTGGGCGAGCGAATGCAGTACCTAAAAGATATTCCTCATATTTGGCTCCGGCCTGAACGCAAGGAAAAACATAGTCGGTTAAAAACTCTTCTGTCAAGTCTTCAATATAAATCTTTGAAGCGCCTGTTTTTATAGCCTTCTCTTCAAGGCCTTCAAGCTCGCTTGCTTGACCTACATTACCGGATACCGCAATTATCTCCGGATTGTTGTAGTTTTCCTTAAGCCAGGGAATTATTATGGATGTGTCAAGACCGCCGGAATAAGCTAAAACGATTTTTTTATATTCTCTTTTTTTCATTGTATTTCCTCCGCTTATGCAATATACTTGCATAAATATAACATATTGTGAATAAATATGCAAGGGTTTTCTGATATTTTGTAAAAATATTCAGAAAACCCTTTGGATTTAATAAAAACTTATTAAGTT
>CADCLS010000002.1 GCA_902802375.1 Oscillospiraceae bacterium
AAGGGAGTAGAAATCATAGAGGCGGAATTATGCCCAGACCATGTGCATATGTTGGTAAGCATACCGCCAAAATATAGTGTATCACAAATAATGGGATACCTCAAAGGAAAAAGTAGTCTAATGATTTTCGATAGACATGCGAATTTAAAATACAAGTATGGAAATAGACATTTCTGGGCAAGGGGTTATTATGTAGATACAGTAGGACGCAACAAAAAGCAAATACAAGAATACATAAAGCACCAATTAGACGAAGATCAAGTAGCAGACCAAATGAGCCTTAAAGAATATATCGACCCGTTTACGGGTAGCGAGAACAAGAAGGCATAAATAAAACCCCTTGAGGGGTAGCCCGAAAAAGAAATGCAGTCGGCAAACCTTTCGGTGCCCCTTTAGGGGTTTTGTCTGTAAAACGCCCTTGAAGGGCGAGTCAAGCCTCCGGCTTAGCCGGAGGTCCTGACTATCGCTCGAAATCGCAAAACGGAAAAACGGCAAAAAATATATTTTGATATCGCCAGCAACACTCCTATATCGCAACCTGATATAGGCAAATTACGTTATGTTTGGGTTTCCGCTTTTCCTTCTCCGTTTCATTTATGTTTTGCGTCTGGATTTTCCGCTTTGCGTATAATAGTGTTCTTTTGCGGCGTACATCATTATATCCGACGCTTTGAGCATATCATCTATAGACTTTTCCCCGACAGCGCGATAACTGTAACCTATGGCGCAGTTATATTCTGTTTCACCGACTTTATCTTCAATGCGTTTTATTAGTTTCTTCACATCTTCCTGAGAAGTTTTCCGGCAAATAATAACGAACTCATCTCCGCCTATCCTGTAGCCATACTGCCTGTTCCTGAGGGCTTTATGAAAGCATAACGCCAGGGTGAGCAACGCTTCATCTCCCGCCGCGTGTCCCAGCGTATCGTTCAGGGTTTTAAGACCGTTCATATCAATAGACAAAAGTGCTGTGATCTCTTCCGGGCTTGTGCATATATCCGATTGATACGCGTGCCGGTTAAGCAGTCCCGTCAGGGAATCTTTTTTTGTCTGCTGTAAGATTTCAAAAACATAGTATATGAACAATGCCGTGGCGATCGTAGAACAAAAGATTTTGGAAAAAGCGCTTCCGAAAATAAACGGATATACCAGTCCTGAAAGTAACGCAAAACTCAAAAAAAGGATGGGAACGATCTCCATCAACTTCCTGTTACTTCTTATTATAAGGAAATAAACCAGGGCAACGGAATACAGCCCCGTCAGAGCAAAAGGAAGGTAACCGAGTGCGCCGCGTGAGAAACTGTTATCCTCTTCAATTTTGAAAACAACGCCTGTGGATATTGAAGCGAAATCAATCACCGCAAGGACAATCGCAGGTGTGAAAATAAATCCGGTCTGCTTTTTTACCAGAGTATATATCAATTGTGCGATGATAAAAGGCGTTGCGCTATAGCGAATTGCCATCAAAACGCTTCGTAGGAGCTTGTGCTCTGCAGGCGCGGCGTATTCAAACTCAACAAAAACGGTGATTGAAAGCAAAAAAACGCCAATAATCAAAATATATAAACGCCTTATCGTTTTCTTATCAAGAAAAACCGTGATATGAAGCGCTATCGCAAACGCAGACAGAACAAGCATCAGCGACCAGTCCTGCATCAAATATTCAGAAAAGTAAACTTTTAACATATAATATCCCTTCATAAATCCTTATAATTTCAAAATAATTGCCCGCTTAGAAGATTTAACTCCAAAAGGGTGTAGAGCCGTCCTGTGTACTACACCGGCGTTCCCGCTTCTATCAGATTACCGTCCTGATCTTTCGGTGTCTTTAACAACTATCATGGAGTTTTTAGTTGCATGTGTCTTCCTCTTTTCCTTGTCAACTTTGAAAAACCGAAACTTGTCGTTGTATTCTCTAAAAAAAAAACAGCTCGGCAAATTACAGCTTGCCGAACTAATTATACCATACTGATCTGCAAAAGAAAAGCCTTGAGGAAAAAAGGTTTTTCCGCGGAGATGTTTATAACGGTCAATATAATAGGAACCTACGACAAGCACTCTTGCAGCGCCCGAAAGTTGCTTTCCGCTTTGAGTGCGGGCAACTTTCTACCGCAGCGCCAACCACTTCTCGCTGTATCTGCCACAGGCAGCGCTCGGCGGCGTTGCAGATAACAGCCGCGATGCGGCTGCCGAAACACAAGGTCATAGTTCCAGGTCTTATGGAATAAATGCCAACGCAAAAACGGGCATCCTTTCGGATGTCCGTTTCGCATTGGTGGAGCATACCGGGATCGAACCGGTGACCTCTTGAATGCCATTCAAGCGCTCATCCCAGCTGAGCTAATGCCCCGAGAGAGTGTTTTTTGTGTGGGGTATGTTAGTTGGTTGCTCACGCTCCCAGCTGAGCTATACCCCCGAACAAAGGTATAATATCATAAAATCTAAAAAAACGCAACAAAAAAATTATAGTTTTTCGTTTTTCTTTTCGTAATAATCTTCAATAGCTTTTTTTATCGCCTCTTCTGCTAAAACAGAGCAGTGCATTTTGATTTTCGGCAGTCCGTCAAGCGCTTCGGCTACTGCTTTGTTTGTGAGGTCCAGTGCCTCACTTATCGGCTTCCCTTTTATAAGCTCTGTAGCCATAGAGCTTGAAGCAATCGCACTGCCGCAACCGAATGTTTCAAACTTTACATCGGTAATTATATCATTATCTATTTTAAGATATATTTTCATAATGTCGCCGCATTTTGCGTTACCGACTTCGCCGATACCGTCGGCGTTTTCAATTATACCGAGATTTCTCGGGTTTCTGAAATGGTCCATAACCTTGTCGCTGTATAATGCCATTTTTATATCCTCCTACAATATGAAATTTGCTTTTCCGGCGGTAAGGTCGCGCCAGACCGGCGAAAAATTTCTCAGATGTGTAACTACCTCATTTACGGATTTAATAATATAATCGACCTGCTCTTCGTCTGTGTCATCTCCAATGGTAAGCCTGAGTGAGCCGTGTGCTACATCGTGAGGTCTTCCGATACTAAGCAGTACATGGCTTGGGTCAAGCGAACCCGATGTACAGGCAGAGCCTGACGACGCGCAGATACCTTTGTCGTCAAGTAAAAGTAAAAGAGATTCTCCCTCTATACCCTCAAAACAGAAATTTACATTTGAGGGCAGGCGTTTTGTCTTGTCGCCGTTTAGCGCGCTGTGGGGAATTCCGGATAAGCCTATAATAAGCTTATTTCTTAGCTCGGTGAGTTTTTGGGATGCGTTTTTCATATTGGCAACAGACTCTTTAAGTGCCGCCGCCATAGCGGCAATACCGCCGACATTTTCGGTGCCGGCGCGTTTTCCTCGCTCCTGGGCGCCGCCCTCAATAAGATTAGTAAGCGCTATGCCGCGCTTTACATATAAAAAACCTACGCCTTTAGGACCGTGAAATTTGTGTGCCGAAGCGGATAGCATATCAATATTGTCGTCTTTAACATTTACGGGTATATGACCTACCGCCTGAACTGCATCGGTGTGAAAAATCACGCCGTGTTTTTTGCAGATTTCTCCGATTTCTTTTATCGGCTGAATGGTGCCTATTTCATTGTTCGCATACATAATAGTTACAAGGCAGGTATCATCACGCAAAGAACTTAAAAGGTCTTCGGGTTTCACTATTCCGTTTTCATATACCGGAAGATATGTTACTTCAAAGCCGGATTTTTCAAGCTTCTTCAGCGTGTTTAACACGGCGTGGTGTTCGATACCGTCTGAAATAATATGTTTTTTACCGTTCTTCTCGCCGATTTTTGCCGCAGACAGAATTGCTTGATTATCACCCTCAGAACCCCCTGAAGTAAATATTATTTCTCTTTGGCTTGCCCCAATACATTCTGCGATATCCTCTCTTGCAGCTTCCAAGGCGTCCTTAGCCTCTTGACCGAGCGCATAAAGGCTTGAAGGGTTATAATATATATCACTTAAAAACGGCAGCATTGCCGCGATTGCCTTTTCGCTCATTTTTGTGGTAGCGGCATTGTCTGCATATATTCTCATAATATTTCTCATCCTTTCTTTGGAGATTATACAACTATTTACCTACTATGTCAATAGGTAAATAAATATTTGTGCTGTTCCCTTTACCGCTTGAAAACCTATTCACCTTGTAGTAAAATAGGCGAGTAGGAGGAATATATATGATTTCAACAAAGGGAAGATACGCGCTTCGCGTTATGTTAGATTTGGCAGAACACAGTGAACTCGGGTTTGTACCGCTTAAGGATATTGCCGAAAGACAGGAAGTTTCCAAAAAGTATTTAGAAATTATTGTAAAAGACCTTGTTAAAGGCAAGCTTATTAAAGGCTCAAGCGGTAAAGGTGGGGGATATACGCTCTGCCGAAAGCCTCAAGAGTATTCAATAGGCGAAATAATAGAGATTATGGAAGGGAACCTCGCTTCGGTCGCGTGTTTGTCGTCAGGCGCCGAAGAGTGCCCACGCGCAAAAAGGTGTAAAACACTGCCGTTATGGCGCGAATATGATAGCATGGTTCACGATTTTCTGTATTCAAAAAAACTTTCTGATATTTTATAAAACCGCTTGACAAATACTCCGGTTTAGTTATAATAAACATATAATCATTTGAGCAATTGTTCAAATGAAAACGGAGGGGATATAATGTCGGATAACAAAATAAAGGATAAACATACAGAAGATATAACCTCGATAGGCAGCGAGGGCGAAGTTCACGGAGATGTAGTGAAAAGCGTCAGTGCCGATATGCCGGATATTGATGTTCTTTATGATTTGGCGGAGCTTTACAGAATATTTGCTGACAGCACGCGCATAAGAATACTTTATGTTCTGTTCGAGAACGAAGTTTGCGTTTGCGATATAGCCTCTGTGCTGGGGATGACTGTTTCTGCGGTATCACATCAGTTAAGAGTGCTGAGAAGCGCTCATCTTGTACATTTTAAGCGGGTAGGAAAAACCTGTTTCTATTCTCTCGCTGATGACCATGTCAAAACCATAATAGCTCAGGGCATGGAACATATAACTGAGGGGTGATATGTATGCGTGAACATAAAGAGGACATAATAAAAATCTTACTTTCGGCAGTAATCCTGATTTTTGGAGTTGTCGCCTCGAAAATGGGCTGGTTTAATGAGGCGGTCCGCTTAATAATATTTGCGGCAGCGTATATAATTGCAGGTTTTGAAGTATTAAAAGAATCAATTGAGAATATTTTGAAAGGTGAAATATTCGACGAAAACTTTTTGATGAGTATCGCAAGCATTGGTGCTTTTATAATCGGTCAGCACGCCGAGGCGGTATTTGTTATGCTGTTTTTCGGGGTGGGCGAGCTGTTTGAGCATATAGCCGTAGACAAAAGCCGAAAATCGATAGAAGCTCTCACCGAAATAAGGCCCGATACGGCACGCCTTGTAACCGAAAACGGAGAAATTATGTTGGAAGCCGAAAAGGTGAATATAGGTGATATAATTTCGGTAAATCCCGGTGAGATAATACCGCTTGACGGCATAGTGGCAGACGGGGCTTCTTCACTTGATACTTCGGCGGTTACGGGAGAGTCAGTGCCCACTGACACCTCTATTGGTGACAGGGTATACAGCGGATGTATAAATCTAAGCGGTGTTATCAGAATAAGGGTAACAGAGGCGTTTTCAAATTCAACCGCGTCAAAGATACTTGATATGGTGGAAAACTCAAATAAGAAAAAGGCAAATACTGAGCGATTTATCACACGGTTTTCAAGGGTTTATACTCCGATAGTTGTGATACTGGCGTTAGTGCTCGGCGTGATACCCTCATTAATCACAAAACAGTACTCAGTGTGGATATACAGGGCATTGATGTTTTTGGTGGTATCCTGCCCATGTGCGCTTGTTGTATCGGTTCCGCTTACATATTTTGCGGGTATTGGCGGTGCGGCAAAGAAAGGGATACTAATTAAGGGCGGAGATTCTTTGGAGGCTATGGCTAACACAAATACGGTGGTTTTTGACAAGACCGGAACTCTTACAAAGGGTGATTTCTCGGTTGTAGCCGTTCATCCGCAAAAAATAGATGAGCACGCTCTTTTAGGTATTGCCGCGGCGGCAGAATATCACAGCAATCACCCAATTTCGGTTTCACTTAAAGCGGCTTACGGTAAGCTTCCCGAAAATTTGGAAATAGGAAATGTGAAAGAAATTGCAGGTCAGGGCGTAGAGACACAAATCGGCAGTAAGACTGTGCTTGTCGGAAACGATAAGCTTATGGCGGCAAACGGTGTGGATTTTCGCGACTGTCACCACTTAGGCACAATAGTGCATATTGCAGTAGACGGCGAGTATTTCGGACATATAGTAATATCGGATACAATAAAACCACAGTCTAAATCGGCAGTATCAACTCTAAAAAAAGCCGGAATGAAAACAGTAATGCTCACCGGTGACAGCGAGCGTAAAGCGCTCAATACAGCTATGGAAATATCAATCGACGAATATCACGCAAGGCTTTTGCCCGAAGATAAGGTTGATATTCTGGAAAAGATGTTGAATAACGGCGGAAAGGTAGCCTTTGTCGGTGACGGCATAAATGACGCACCGGTGCTTGCGCGTGCAGATGTTGGTGTTGCTATGGGGGCGCTCGGCAGTGATGCGGCAATAGAAGCGGCGGATATAGTGCTTATGGATGATAATCCCGAACGGATTGTTACGGCTATTGATATATCAAAAAAGACTTCTTTGATAGCAAAAATGAATATTTACTTTTCGATAGGTATAAAGGTGTTCGTTTTGCTTCTTTCGGCGTTAGGTCTTTGCAATATGTGGACGGCGTCTTTTGCAGATGTCGGGGTACTTGTTTTAGCAGTTCTCAACAGTATACGCGCCGCAAAATAATTACCGTATATTTTTTAAGGTGTGTATTTATAAACTTTTCACAAAAGAATTTCAAAGAAATTTATTGAATGAAGAGATTTTCGTCTATTTGCACAAAATATTGCTGATATATGATTTTTAATACTACTTGAAAAATTGCGAATAATATAGTATTATGTCATTGTTAAATATTTTGGAGGTATGAAGATGGCAGATTATACTATTTCAAGATTGAAAGAAGATATAGAGCGTAAGCTTTCTCATAATTTCGGTGTAACGCCGAGTCAAGCATCGGATGAAATTTTTTATAAGGCTTGCGTGCTGGTGATAGTTGATATCATGCGCGAGTGCCGTGCAAAATTCAGAGAGCGTGTGGAAAAAAGCGAGGCTAAAACGGTTTATTACCTCAGTATGGAATTTCTTATGGGGCGCTCGCTTAAAAATAATCTTTATAATTTGGGGCTCACCGAGCAGATGCGTAAAGCCCTTGCAGCTTATAGGGTAAATCTTGATAGGCTTTATGAACTTGAGCCGGATGCGGGTCTTGGTAACGGGGGACTGGGCAGACTTGCCGCCTGCTTCCTTGACAGCCTTTCTTACGGCGGATATTCGGCTATGGGGTATTGTATAAGATATGAACTTGGTATTTTCCGTCAGAAGCTTGTTGACGGCTGGCAAATGGAAATGCCCGATTTCTGGCTTCCCGGTGGTGAAGTTTGGCTTGAAGAGCGTCCGTCCGCCGCAGTTGATGTTCTGTTCGACGGTTATATTGACGACTGGTGGGATAACGGATATCACCATGTAGAACATAAAAACTATAATAAGGTGCGTGCAATCCCTTATGACCTCAAGGTTGCCGGTAAAGACGGTAAGACGATAGATGTTTTGCGCCTTTGGAGTGCTCAGTGCCAGGATTTTGATATGTCGGCATTTAATCAGGGCGACTATGTTCGCGCGCTCGAACAACGAGCTATGGCTGAGTCAATTTCAAAGATTTTGTATCCTGCTGACAATCATATTGAGGGTAAGTCTTTAAGACTTCGTCAGCAGTATTTCTTGGTGTCTGCTTCCATTCAGGATATTTTAGCTCGCCATATGCGCCGCTATAATACCCTTGACAATCTGCCCGATAAGGCGGCAATCCATATTAACGATACTCACCCGACACTTGCTATCCCCGAGCTTATGCGTTTGCTTCTTGACGAATGCGGATATTCCTGGGAAAAGGCGTGGGATATAATCGGTCGCACATTTGCTTATACAAATCATACCATTATGTCAGAGGCGCTTGAATGCTGGCAGGTAGATTTGTTCAGAGAGAGACTTCCCCGTATTTATCAAATAGTAGAGGAAATAGACCGCAGATATCGAGACGAGATAATTGAAAAGACAGGAGACTTCAACCTTGCAGAACGCACCGCGATAATTCAGAACGGCGTTGTAAGAATGGCGAACCTCTGCGTTGCGGCGTGCCACAGCGTAAACGGTGTTTCAAAGCTTCACAGTGGTATTATTAAAGACGAATTATTTAATGATTACTACCGCTTGACCCCGGAAAAATTCACCAATGTTACAAACGGTATAGCGCACAGGCGCTGGCTGTGTCAGTCAAACCCTGAGCTCAGCGGTTTAATTGAAGAGCTTATCGGAAAAGATTTCATTAAGGACGCCTCAAAGCTTTCAGGTCTGCTTAAATTTGCGGATGATAAATCGGTGCTCGATAGACTCGACCAAATAAAACATAATAATAAAGTGCGTCTTGCAAATTATATAAAAGAAAACTGTAATATGACTTTTGACCCTGACAGTATCGTTGATATGCAGGTTAAAAGACTTCACGAGTATAAGCGCCAGCATATGAACGCACTGCATATCATAAGCGATTATTTATATCTTAAGAATAATCCAAACGCTGAGTTTATGCCTAAAACCTATATTTTCGGCGCTAAGGCGGCACCGGGTTATGCTTTCGCAAAAGAGATAATTCAGATGATTTACAAGCTTTCACAGCTTATAAATTCGGATAGCTCTGTAAATGATAAGATGAAGGTATTATTCCTTGAAGATTACAGAGTAACCCTTGCAGAGATTATGATACCTGCCGCGGAAATAAGTGAGCAAATATCTCTTGCGTCCACCGAGGCGAGTGGTACAAGTAATATGAAGTTTATGATGAACGGCGCGATAACACTCGGTACTGAGGATGGCGCAAATGTTGAGATTCATTCTGCTGTCGGAGACGATAACATAATAATTTTCGGTATGCAGACGCCCGAAGTTTTGCATTTGCAAAAGCAGGGATACTGGCCTATGCAGTATTATAATAACAATGCCGATTTGCGTGCGGCTCTCGATTTTATCGGGTCGGGCATCGGCGGTCAAAGATTTGATAATATCTATAATACTCTTAAAAATGTTGACCATTATATGGCGCTTGCCGATTTTGCCGATTACTGTGCGGCACAGAAAAAAGCCGGTGAGATTTATGCCAATCGTGATAAGTGGAACAAAATGTCGCTGATAAATATCGCGTCTTCGGGCATTTTTGCGGCAGACCGTTCTATAAAGGATTATGCTGAAAACATCTGGAAAGTAAAGCCTGTAAAATAAATGAATTGCAAAACAAAAAACCGCCGACCGGCGGTTTTTTGTTATTTGTTTATGAATAGCTTGAAAACCGATAGCAGAAATACTGAAAGTAAAATGCCTCCTAAAATATCGGTAAGCCAGTGTACACCCGATAAAAGCCTGCCTACAACAGTTATTACGCAAATAATCGCACAAACGGAAGATAAAATCTGTCTTGCGGTTTTATTTTTAATATATTTCTCGAGAAGCATTAAAATACTTCCCATAATAACTACCGTAAGCACTGTATGTGATGACGGGAAAGAGCTTTCAGCTATCGTTTCGTCCGGTGCCAGCATTGGGCGGAGGTTAACTGTTACCTTGTCAAAAAACACATATACAATGCCGAGTACCGCATAAAGTCCGCCGAGTGAGAGAATTTCCCTGTCAACTTTAATCAGACTTTTTCTTTTTATCAGCTGTATTAACCCGACAACGGCAAAAATACCGCCGGAGGCTATCGCAAAAAGCCCTAAGACTTCTGTTACCTCAAACCAAGCCTCACTGCTTCCGAAAAAGTTTAAGGCGGCAAGGTTTAGGTGAGATAGACCAACCTCGCTTTTAAGCGGTCCTACTGCCCTCACATCAACTGTTTTTAAGATTATAATCAGTACAACAAACAATATAGCGGAGAATACCGGAAGTAAGTAATTTTGTTTTCGTTTCATAATATCAGTCCTTTAATAGTTTTGAGTTTTCAAGGGCACGAATTAGAATTAAGAGTTTGTGCCAATGGATATTTTATCTATTTCAATCAGTTCTTCTTCAGTAAATGAAGTATTCTCTGCCGCTTTCACATTATCGAGTATTTGGGACGGCTTTGACGCGCCAATTAAAACGGAGGTTATCGTGTCATCCCTTAAAAGCCACGAAAGCGCCATTTGGGCAAGAGTTTGCCCCCTTTTTTCAGCAATATCATTGAGCTTCTTAATTTTCTGAATTTTTTCTTCGGTGATATGTGAAGAGTTCAAAAACCGCCCGTCGGTTTTTACTCTGCTGTCATCCGGTATACCGCAGAGGTATCGGTTTGTAAGCATTCCCTGTGCTAAAGGAGAAAAACATATTATACCCTTTTTAAGGCGTGCTGAAGTTTCTTTCAGTCCGTTTCTTTCAATGTTGCGGTCGAAAATATTATAGCAGTTTTGGTTAATTATAAACGGTACTTTTAATTCATCGAGAATGGCAGTCGCCTTTTCCAATGTGGCGCCGTTGTAGTTTGAAAGTCCCACATAAAGAGCCTTTCCGCTTTTAACTATCTGCGAGAGGGCAAGCATGGTTTCTTCAAGAGGTGTGTTAGGGTCCATTCTGTGATGATAGAATATATCCACATAATTAAGCCCCATTCTTTTAAGAGACTTATCGAGACTTGATATTAAATATTTTCTGCTTCCGCCGTCGCCGTAAGGACCATCCCACATATAATATCCGGCCTTTGTGGATATTATAAGCTCGTCGCGGTAAGGCATTAAATCATTACATAGAATTTTTCCAAAGTTGATTTCCGCACTGCCTGCTTTCGGGCCGTAGTTGTTTGCAAGGTCAAAATGTGTAATACCGTTATCGAATGCGGTAAAGCACATCTCTTTCATATTATCATATATACCGGTATCACCGAAATTATGCCAAAGACCTAATGAAACGGCAGGCAACATCAAACCGCTGTTTCCGCAGCGGTTATACTTTATTTTTTTATATCTGTTTTCACTTGCTGTGTACATAATCTTACACTCCTTAATCGTCGTAAGTTTTTAATTATACCTGGTGTAAACCGATACTAATCGTACAAACCGTTTTCCCTCGTTAACACACATACCGTCTCGACATGCGCAGTTCTTGGGAACATATCGAACACAGTATATTCTTGAGGATTATAGCCGAGTGAAATGAGTATTTTTACATCTCTTGCCAGTGTGGCCGGGTCGCAGGAAACATAGATAATTCTTTCGGGTGAAAAATCGTTTGCCACGGTATTAAGCAGAGCTTCGTCGCAGCCCTTTCTCGGTGGGTCAAGTATCACGACATCGGCTTTTTCGCATCTGCTTAATAGTGTATTTGCCGCCGTGGCGGCGTCACCGCATATAAACTCGGCATTTTCTATGCCGTTTTGAGAAGCGTTTGTTTTGGCGTCTTCTACCGCCTCAGGCACTATTTCCACGCCTATGATATGCCGTGCGTCTTTTGCCATAGAAAGACCTATTGTGCCGGCGCCGCAGTAAAGGTCGATTATCGACTTACCTTGAGGCTTGGCATACTCTGCCGCTTTTTCGTATAGTTTTTCTGCCATATCGTGATTTACCTGATAAAAAGTAAACGGCGACAGGCGTATTTTTACCCCACACAGAACATCTGTAATATACGGCTTACCATATATTACGGTGTTTTTATCTCCGAGAATAACATTGTTTCTTTTTGTGTTGATATTTATTTGGACACTTTTAAGTTCTTCGCCGAGAAGGTTTTTAAGTTTTGCTGTAAGCTTGTCTTTATAAGGCAGGGAAGCGCCGTTTATTACAAGTACCACCATTATTTCGCCGCTTAACGCGCCTTTTCTTATGTAAAGGTGACGAAGAAGTCCTGTGCCTGTTTCTTCGTTATAAACAGGTATATTGTATTGTTCGCAAAACTCCGATACACACCGGGCGATACCGTTAAAAACATCGGGCAATAAAGCGCAGTTTTTAATCGGTATTACTCTGTGCGAACGCGGCGCGAAAAAACCGGTCTCAAAGCTTGGCGCGAACGGGAATTGCGCCTTGTTTCTGTATTTGCCCGGTATATCTGCACCTACAATGCCGCCACAGGGAATATCAACTCCGGCAATTCTTTTAAGAGCTTCTTTAACGCGCCTTTGTTTTATTTCAAGCTCCGAAGAGTAGCTTATATGCCTGAAAACACATCCGCCGCACTTGCTAAAATAGGGACAGTCATCATCCATTCTGAACGGCGATGGCGAAATCATTTTTTCAATTATGCCGTAAGCATAGCGTGGCTTTAGTTTTACTATTCTTGCCTTTACTTTATCGCCCACCGCGGTCATAGGTACAAATACTGTCATACCGTCCGCCTTGCCGATGCCCGACCCTTCTGCCGTTATATCGGTAATATCGAGAGTTACTATATCGTTTTTATTCATTTGTTATTATTTGTTATCTGTTCGGCAGTAGAGCCTTCACTGAAAATAGCAGTGCCTCTGCGACTGTCAAATTTATCCGTAAGCACATTAATCGGCAATTCGTTTATTATAATGCTGTAATCATTCTCCCAAAGAACATCGGCGGTATCAATACCGGTTTGCCAGTAAATGTTAGTGCGATGGTCCCCGTCTATTAGCTCGCCCCTTATTGCACTTCCCATATTGTTTTTCACAATATAAAAATCAACCTTCAATTTACCTGACGGCGATACACTTGAAAAGAGCAATTCGCCACTTGGTAAATCATTAATATCAGGCGTCAGAGACTTAACCGCAGAAATGGCGGTGTTCGCTGTAATAATCAGGAAAGCTAAAATATAAAGAACCTTTATCAGAATATTATTCTTCATAATGTCACCTCAAAACTCGGTATTTCTTTATTAATTTTATCAACTGCGTTGTTATAATAAGCCAAACAAAAACGGCAGTGTACGCAGTAAGAAGCCGAAAAATACGGAAATATAAAGATGTTCGGTATCACAAAAAGGCAGGCTAAAATATATCCTGAAAAACTAAGCATCAGCCATATAAAATCCTTCTTTGTGACCGACGAAATGACTTTTGATATGTGTAGGGTTTGAATAGGCGCCATATCCTCATTTGCCACAAATAAAAACGGCGCAAGATAAAATTTCATCATAACGGCTATCAGCGATATAAAAGCCAGGATTTTGAGAAAAGCTGAAATACCTGACAGACCCGATGTCCAAAGTGGAATTTGTGCACCGAAAAGCTTAAAAATCCTGCCGTCTGCAATGATATCAACGGTAAATGAAGGGATGAGCAACAAAAATCCGTAAAAAAGCGCATTTCCCAAAACAGAAAAAGCGAATATAAGCGCGCGCTTAAAGTCTTTTCTGCACGAAAAGTATTTGAAAATAAGTATCGGCTCTGCCTCAGCTCCGAAAATAAAGCGTACCGTGAAATATATAAGGCCGAGCGTCAGCGGAATTATTAAAAACATCGTGATTAGCAGTAAAAAAGCAAAAGAAAAAACTGCACCTAACACTGAATACACCATTTCATAGCAAATCTCGCATACAATAAATGCGAAAATATAAAGTGTGCAAGCTACCACACTGCCGGAATAATTCCCTTTAAGTGCGGTTTTGGCTGTTTTTTTAACTGCAACGGTTGATAAATTCATATTATTCTCCTATAACACTTTGAGTTTGGCAAATGTCGCCATAAGCTTTTTAGTGCCTACGCTTTCAAACGCTATTTCAAGTAATGTATCGTTACCCATAATCTTTGCAGATATAATCATACCTTTGCCAAAGGTTTTGTGTTCTACAGTTTGGCCGGGTGAATAATGCACTGTATCAGCTGGCTTTTGAGGTGTTCTGCTTATGAACGAGCTTGTGCTTCTGCCGCTTTGTGTGATTTTGTTTTGATATCCGTTTGAGTAATTTGTAAAGGTTGGCTCGGCTTCTTTTATAATGCAGTATTCATCAGGTATCTCCCTTAAAAACCTTGACGGAAGATTTCTGCCGGTTGAGCCGTAAAGCATACGGGTATTAGCGCGGGATATTGTCAGGTTTTCCTTTGCCCTTGTTATTGCAACATAGGCGAGTCTACGCTCTTCTTCTATCTCCTCGGGTCCGCCGTAAAGCGACTGCGTGCCGGGGAAAATGCCCTCTTCCATACCCACTAAAAACACATTCTTGAATTCAAGTCCTTTGGCGGAGTGCACAGTCATTAAAGTGACTCTGTCCTCAGAGCCGTCATACGCGTCAATATCGCTTACAAGAGCTATTTCTTCCAAGAAGCCGGAAAGCGAAGCGTTTTCTGTCTCCTGTTCGTAAAGGCTTACCGTATTGAAAAACTCTTTAATATTTTCAAGACGGTCCTTCGCTTCGTCTGTGTTTTCAAGAATAAGCGCGTTACGGTATCCTGTTTTTTGAAGTAGGCGTTCTGTAAGCTCTGAAAGGCTTAAATCTTCTTTTAATCCTATAAGCTCGCTTATAACGGAATAAAATTCGTTTAGTTTAACCGAGGCTCGCGAAAGGGTTGCAAACTCGTTATTTTCTGATATTACGCTTAACATACTTGTATCTTTAGCCGCGGCAATATCTTTTATTTTAGTAATTGTAGTATTTCCTATTCCGCGCACAGGCTCGTTAATAATTCTGGTTAGGCGTAAATCGTCGGCAGGGTTATTTATCACACATAGATATGCCAAAATATCTTTAATTTCCTTGCGGTCATAGAATTTCATACCGCCTATAATTTTGTATGGGATACCCGAGCGAGCCAAAACATTTTCAAAGCTTGCCGATTGGGCGTTCATTCTATAAAGTATTGCATTTTCCGAAAATTTATATCCGCACTGAGAATTCTCAAGTATTTTATCGGCTACAAACCTTGCTTCTCCCCGTTCGCTTTCGGCAACATATACCGTTATTTTAGCACCGTTTCCGCTTTCGGTCCAAAGGGTTTTTCCTTTTCTGCCTAAATTATTCTTAATAACAGTGTTTGCGGCTGAAAGGATGTTGCCGGTTGAACGGTAGTTTTGTTCGAGCCTTATAACCTTCGCGTTTTTGAAGGTCTGCTCAAAGCTCAGGATATTCTCAATCGTGGCGCCTCTGAAGCGGTAGATACTCTGGTCATCATCGCCCACAACACAAAGGTTTTTGTGCACCCCGGACAGAAGCCTTACAAGCTCATACTGCGCGTGATTTGTGTCCTGATATTCGTCTACCATTATGTACTTGAACCTTGTTGCGTAATAATCAAGTGCGTCACTGCATTTGTTAAACAGCAAAACCGTATTGGCTATCATATCGTCAAAATCCATAGCGTTAGCTGCTTTAAGTCTCTTTTGATATTCGCGGTATAGCAGAGCTACGGTTTTATTGCGGTAATCATTCCCGGCAGTACTTTCAAATTCGGCAGGGGATATAAGCGAGTCCTTCGCATGAGATATTGCGGATAAAACGGACTTTGGCGTAAACATTTTTTCGTCAACTCCGGCTGACTTTATAATATCCTTCATAACACGCTTTTGGTCATCTGTATCGTATATGGTAAAGCTTGATGTGTAGCCTATCTCTTCCGCAAATCTTCTTAGTATCCTGCCGCAAATGCTGTGAAATGTGCCTGCCCATATATTATCCGAAAGGTTTCCGAGCTTACTTTTTATACGAGCCTTAAGCTCGTCTGCCGCCTTATTTGTAAAGGTTATAGCCAGTATTTCCCAGTCTCTCGGAGGATTTACGGCATAAGAGGTTTCGGGCAAATAATCGCTTTTACCCGTTATATAATCCTCTGCCGCTTTGATTTCATCGTCAGTGAGTATCGGCGCACGGTCACAAAGATATGCATTGCCGTATTTTATCAGATATGCGGTGCGGTTTACGAGCACAGTCGTTTTTCCGCTGCCGGCGCCTGCAAGCACCAAAAGCGGACCGTTCACCGTTGTAACAGCCTCAAATTGCCGCCCGTTCATATCCCTGAATTCGTATTCTATAAGTTTCTTGATCAGTTCTTTATTTTCCATTTGAAGAGCTATTTTTCCTCATAAATAAATTTTTTGATTTTTCTCATCAGTTCGCCCGGCGCTTCGCAGTGAGCCACCATAATTACAGGCTTTGTGAGGTCAAGACTGAACACACCCATAATTGATTTTGCGTTGATTACATACTTTCCGTACATAAGCTCTATATCGTACGGCTCGCTGTTTGCAATTTCAACAAATTCCTTTACCGAACTAAAGTCTTTCAGAAATATGGTTTTTTCAAACATATTAATCCCCCTGTATTGTTAAAAGAAATGTATCAACCATATATTTTTTAAGGTCAACAAATCCCTCTTCGTTTACAAATACTCCTTCGCTTTCGAGAAGCTTTTTTTGCATATTTTCTCCGCCGAAAGCAAACGCCGGAGAAATTCTGCCGTCACGGTTTACCACGCGGTGGCATTTTATATTGTCAGTATCAGGATTTACATGAAGCGCATAACCTACAACTCTTGCCCAGTGTACATTTCCTGCGGCGAATGCCACTTGCCCGTATGTTGCGACATTTCCTTTCGGTATTTTTTTTACCACTTCATAAATACGCTCAAAGACATTACCCAAAATATCACCCTTAAAATTGATATATACCGTCGTCGAGCAGTACAAATTCATATATCCCTACTTTAATATAGCTTTTAACACTTTTATCAAATTCGTAGTATCTGCTGACGGCGTATGTATCCAGGTTTACCTTTGTAAGGCTGCCGTCACCCGAGTTGCTGACGACGGCGGTATTGCCCTCAATAAACAGCCCCTTAGGACTTGAAAACGGTGATTTAGAGCCTCCTATTCTCAATTCCTCACGCATAGAGGCGATATTAAAGCGGATAAGCACATTATCTTTTTCAAAGCTCGCCCAAATGCAGTTGTCATAAAGCGCTATACTGCTCGGAGGATTTTCGCGGTAAAGAATAATACCGTTCCAGATAACAGAGCCGTCACTGTCAAGTAGATAGCAACTTCCGTCTTTTTTACATAAAAACAGTTTTCCGCTTGGCAAATTTATAGTTTTAACCGTTATAAAGTTATCGCACATATCCACTGCCGGCTTATAGTTACTGCCGAATTTTGTGAGCAGATAAACATTCTTTGCTATATCGGTTATTATTCCCGACTTTGCGTCAAACATTTTGAATTTTATAAGTACATTATCGTCAATTACATCTTCAAGATATGAAAAAACAATACCGTCCGGCTTTTTAATCATATCGTAGACTTTGCCGTCAAATATTTTATGCAATCAGTTTACCCCCTTAAATCAATTATACCGTCTTTAATCAGGCGGTCTGCCGCCAAAAGTATGCCAACCTTACCGCTGTAAAAATTAAGTCCGCCCTGCATATAAACGCAAAAAGGTTCTCTAAGCGGTGCGTCGGCTGAAAGCTCTATTGAAGCACCGCCGGTAAACGCACCGGCCGCCATAATAACCTCATCCGAATATCCGGGCATTGGCGCCGGTGTAGGCACTGCCGAGGCGTCAACCGGCGAGCCGGACTGCAGACCTTGGCAAAAGCTTATCAGTGCATCTTTGGATTTTAAGTTTATTATTTCAATTATATCTGCGCGTGCTTCGTCCGTTTTAGGACTTACCGTATATCCCAACAGGCTGAAAAGAGCCGAAGCATAGACTGCGGTTTTAAGAGCTTCGGCTGTTGTATGAGGTGCGGCGAAAAAGCCCATATAAAGCTCTCGGTTATGACCGAGCGTTGCCCCTACCTCGCGACCTACGCCTGCACAAGTCATCCTGTGAGAACACATTTCGATATACTCTTTTTTGCCTGCTATGTAACCGCCGCCCGGAGCAATACCGCCGCCCGGGTTTTTTATAAGAGAGCCTGCCATTAAATCGGCACCCACCTGCGTCGGCTCGCGAGTTTCCACAAACTCACCGTAGCAGTTATCCACCATAATAACAGTATCGGGAGATACTGATTTTACGGCACTGCACAGCTCTTCAATTTGGCTTATAAGCAAACTTTTTCTGGTGTTGTACCCGCGTGAACGCTGAATGTACGCCATTTTGTAATGCTTGCTTGAAAGACGAAGCTTAATTTCTTCAATATCGGGTGTGCCGTCAGAGAGAAGCTCTACCTGTTCATAATTCACGCCGAAATCTTTAAGTGAACCGTCGAGTTTTTCGTCAACACCGAAAACGCCGGTTATAGTGTCATACGGTCTGCCGGTGAGAACTATAACGGTATCGCCCGGGCGTAAAATTCCGAAAAGTGCCACAGAGAGCGTGTGGGTGCCCGAAGCAAAGCTGTGGCGAATGAGCGCATCCTCTGCGCCGAATGCCTTTGCTGCCACCTTATCGAGCGTATCGCGGCCCACATCATCATATCCGTATCCTGTGGAAACGCCCAAATGCATTTCGCTAACACCCGAGTCTATAAAAGCGGATAAAACCTTTTGCTGGTTGTATTCGCTGTTCTTTTCTATTCTGCTGAATGCTTTACTGCATTTCTCCGTCGCTTTTATATCAAGCAACTCAAGATTTTTATCTATTTTGAAATAATCCAAGTTATTTCCTCCAGTATCCTGCCTTGTATAAAGGCTCAAATCCGAACTTAAAATAAAATGGCAAAACCTCGTCTCTCGCGACGCACACTATCGGCTTGTTTGAGTTAATCGCGGCACTGAGAAGCGCGCCGCCAAGACCCTTTTGCCTTGAAGCAATACCGCCGAGCATTCTGTAATTCTTTGTTTCAAGCGTTATTGCCGCACACTTGTCGCGCTTGCTGAAAACTTTTATTTTCCCATGGTTAAGCCTTCTGCAATAATCGGTTGCAAAATATTCATAGTCGGGCAAATCAAATTCGTCTACACTTAAAATATCATAAATTTCACGGCTTGAAAGCTTGTCCGAAAACAGATTACTTTTGCTTGTCACCGGCTTTTCGTTTATGAGTACATTAACTTCCTCAAACTCATAGTCAAGTCGTTTAAGATTATCACTGCTTGAAAAAATCGACTTTGGGCGCAAAAACGATAAAAACTTTTTTGTTTCAGACACCTCAGGTTTTCCGCTTATTATCACATCACCGTCAAGCAGAAATATCAGTGCGCCCGTCTCGTTTTGCAAAAATAGCTGTGATATATCCGGATAGGTATCAAATAGGTTTTGTATCTTTATCAACTCAGCCGAAGGCTTACTCCATTCGGGCACACTGTAAATTCTATTTATCATTGGCAATATAATCTATCATATATTTGCAAACTTCAAATACAGAGGTTATATCACGGAGACTTGCAACCGAACTTGCCGAATGAATATATCTGCAAGGCACGCTTAAAGATACGGTCCTTACACCCTCACGAGATAAATGCACGGCACCAGAGTTGTTGCCGCCGGTTACCGCCCGTTTTGGCTGAACGCTCATACCGCTGTTAATTGCCGCTAAATAGTATTCGCGGTCATAAACGGTAGCGCGGTCCATAAACGAGACGACAGCGCCGCGCCCTAAATTGCAAACCGTTTTATCATCACCGACACCTGAAATATCCGCGGCAGTTGTGCCTTCTATAATTATTGCGGCATCGGGGTTTACGGAGTATGCCGCCACTCGCGCTCCACGAAGTCCTATTTCCTCCTGCACCGAGAAAACGGCGGTAAAATCGTATTCATTGTATTCTTTTATGAGCTTTATCAGTATTGCACAGCCTACGCGGTCATCAAGTGCTTTTGATATTATATTTTCCCCGCATTCGGTAAAATCGGATATGCAAACCGCCCTGTCGCCGAGCCTTACCATACCTTCGGCTTCCTCTTTTGAAGCGGCGCCTATATCGATATAAAGACTGTCCGCCTTTGGAAGCTTTTTGCTCTCTTCACCGTGAGTCAAGTGTATCGGTTTTCCGCTTATAACGCCGTTTATTTTGCCGTTTATTCTCACCGACCGGAACATAAGCGCAGATGTGTTAATACCGCCGAGCGTCTTAAACCGCAAAAAACCTCCTTCTGTAATAGAAGATATAATAAGCCCCACCTCATCCATATGCGCGTCGAGCATTATTTTGCGTTTCGGTGTGCGTTTACCCTTCTTTACGGCGATGATGTTGCCAAGCGGGTCAACACTTGTTTCACAAAAATCCGATATCTCTTTTAATATAAAATCTCTTACTAAATCTTCGCCGCCCGAAGTGCCGTCTATAAGGCACAGTTTTTTCAGTAATTCTATCATTATTCCACCGCCTTTATATACTCTTCCAAAATGTCGCAAACGCTGATAATATCCGAAACGGATATTATTTCACAGTCGCTGTGCATATTGCGAAGCGGAATTGATACAAGTCCTGTTCTGATACCCGATTTTGTGACAGAGATTATATCGGCGTCGGTTCCTGTTGATTTGCCCATAACTTCGGTTTGATACGGAATATTTTTTTCTTTTGCGAGGCGTATCAGTTTATCTGATATTGCGCGGTCTGCTACCGGGGAAATGCCTATCATAGCGCCTTTGCACATTTTTCCACAGTCTTCGGGGTTTATATCAGGCCCGTCGGCAAAGCTTACATCTATTGCTATCGCTTCGTCAGGCGAAATTCTGAAACTGGATGTTTTAGCACCGCGAAGCCCTATTTCCTCCATATCCGAAAGGCAGAAGACAAGATTTACAGGAGGCTTCTTGCCCTCAAACCGCGAGGCAAGCTCAATAAGCACTGCACAGGCGGCGCGGTCATCAAAAGATTTTGAACAGAGCTTATCACCTGAAAGCTCATTAAACGCAGAAGAAAATGTGACATAATCGCCGAGTGAAATTATATCTTTCGCCTTTTCGCCAAGGCACGAATCGATTTTCATATCGGAAATTTTGTCGAAGGTTACATCCTCTTCGCTTAAATGAGGAGGAGTTGAGCAGAAAACTCCGCGAACTGTCTTTTTGCCGTGAATATCAACCTGTCTTGACGGCAACGCTCTAAGGTCTATACCGCCGCAGGTGGATACGGTTAAAAATCCTTTGTCGTCAACATCAGTTACAATAAAGCCGATTTGGTCAATGTGTGCTTCGAGCATAAGGGTATAATCACGCTCGCCTGTAATTCTCCCGATAACACCGAGGTCGCTCCCGTATGAGACATCACAAAAGCGCGAAAGATATTCGCCTGCTATATCAGTTGCTTCTCTTATATTACCTATACCGACGGCGGCGGTAAGATTTTTTAATATTTCCTTAATATCCATTACAGTTTATTTACCAAGTCCTTATAATAATTGCCTCTTGCCACGAAGTTGGGGAAGGCGTCAAAGCTTGCGCAGGCAGGAGAAAGGGTTACAATATCGCCGTTTTCGGCGTTGTCATGAGCGAGCTTTACTGCCTTTTCGAGATTTTCACATCTTATAATTTCGGGCGCGCCTTTGTATCCCTTATACTCACGAACGCACTTTTCTATCTTGTCGGCAGTAGCGCCGCAAAGATAGAGTGTTTTTACGCGGTCAACAATATAAGGTGCAAGCGGCTCAAACGGAATGTGCTTGTCGTAACCGCCGGCAATGAGGATTACTTTTTTATCAAACGCCTTGAGTCCTGCAATTGTTCGCGTGGGACTTGAAGCAATAGAGTCGTTATAATATTTTACGCCGTCAAGCTCGCGTACAAGCTCAATTCTGTGCTCAACTCCGCCAAACTCGCGCGCCACTTTACAAATACTGTCAACCCCTACATATCCCCAAACGGCGGCTATCGCGGCTAAATAGTTTGAAACATTGTGGTCGCCTATAACCTTTATCTCTTTGCGATTTATTATAGGCACATCAACTCCACGGTATGCCATATGAAGAAAGCCGTCGTCATCAAGCCAAGCGCCGTTGTTAAGTCTCCTGTTCATACTGAAGCCGAGGCTCTGACCTCTGACATCTTTTCTAAAGCCTTCGGTTATCTCATCGTCACGGTTGAGCACTGTGCGAGAAAAGGCATTCTGATGAAGGAGAATGTTTTTCTTGGCTTCAACATATTCGTCCATATCCTTGTGAACATCGAGGTGGTTTGGCGACACATTGGTAACCACCGCCACATCCGGGCTTTTGCGCATTGATATAAGCTGGAAAGATGAAAGCTCTACAACCACAAAATCTTCAGGTTTGATATTTTCAATTTCCGGCAAAAGCGGATTGCCGATATTGCCGCCTATGTGTACGGTTTTACCCTCAGCCTCCAGCATTTTTGCTATAAGGGTGGTTGTGGTAGTCTTACCATCAGAGCCGGTGACAGCGAAAACAGTTGCAGGGCAGAGGTCGAAAAACACCTCCATTTCGCTTGTAACCGCAATACCGCGTTTTCGGGCGCGTTCCAGCTCTTCGAGGTGGAAGTTCATTCCGGGTGTGCGGAAAATTATATCCACTTCAAGATTTTCGAGATAATCTTCGCCGAGCTTGAGCTCGGCGCCTGCCGCTTCAAGACGGTCGGCAAGCTCGCCTACAAGCGCGCGCTCGCGTCTGTCACAAGCTATAACGCGCGCACCCTGCTTTAAGAAGCTTAGTATCAGCGGGGTGTTGCTGATACCTATTCCGCACATTGCTATTCTTTTACCCTTGATTTGACTGAAAAACTGTTTGAAATCCAAATTTAGCCCTCCCAAAAAGCTGTATGCATTAATTCACATCGGCTGTTGCATTGTCGTATATTCCGCCTTGCGGTTCTAAGCCTTTTAATTTAATATATTCCTCAAGCGTAATATTTAGATTATTTATCTCTTTAGCGCAGTTTATTCCAACAAACCGCCAGTGCCACGACTCATACATAACGCCTGTAATGTCTATACTGTCTTTCGGATAACGGAGTATAAAGCCGTAATCTTCGGCATTTTCGCACATCCACTTAAACATTTCGGTGCCCTCAAATTTACTTGAAGCCATATTAAAGTCGGCGCAAAGACCGGTGTTGTGCTCGCTCGTTCCGGGGCGCGCTACCGCCGTCGCCGCTTTTACTTCGTCTCCGCCCTCTTTTTTAACGCGGTTTTCAAAGAGCATTTTCTGTGTGGCGTAAGAACGGTACGGAGACCACACTTTAAGGTCCACTCCGTCTTTCCACGCCGCTTCCACCATGGCGCGCATATAAGGCCATATTCCCGCGTCGATTTGGTCTAATTGGCCGTTATGATATTTGGCTTCTATTTTAGTTAAATTCCAGCCGTATTTGTAATCCTCAGGCAGTGGATACTCGGCGTTTACAAGCAAAAGCCTCGAATAATCCGCGTTAAGCGTGTATTCTCCTCTTTGTACCATTTCGGGACCTTTTTTCTCAGGTGTTGAGGTTTCCTGACTGCTTACTTCATTAACAGAGGAAAGATTGTTTTGTTTAGCGGTATCTTTATCTTTGATTGCGTTCATTATCACTGTAACCGATAATGCTATAACGGCTACCGCAAGCACTAACACAAGAGCGCAAAGGGATAAAAATATTCTTCGCTTTTTTATAGCTGCTTTTCTATTACTGTTCATTTTGCCTCACCTATTCGTCAAGCTTAAGTACCGCCATAAATGCGTCCTTCGGCACCTCTACACTGCCAAGTCTGCGCATTTTCTTTTTGCCTTCCTTTTGCTTTTCGAGTAATTTTTTCTTTCTTGTTATATCACCGCCGTAGCACTTCGCCAAAACATCTTTGCGGAGCGCCTTTACGGTCTCTCTTGCGATTATTTTGCCGCCTACCGCTACCTGAACGGGAACTTCAAATAACTGCCTCGGTATATACTCTTTAAGCTTTTCTGCAATTCTGCGCGCACGGGCATAAGAGTTTGAATTGTGTACTATGAAAGACAGCGCGTCCACAGTATCTCCGGCGAGCATAACATCAAGCTTTACAAGATTTGATTTTTGGTATCCTGCCGGCTCATAGTCGTAACTTGCATAACCCTTCGTACGGGATTTTAATGCGTCAAAAAAGTCATATACTATCTCGCCGGTAGGCAGAACATAATGAATATCAACTCTGTCTCCCATATACTTCATATCAATATATGTTCCGCGCCTGTCCTCGCAAAGCTGCATAATTGTGCCGACATAGTCGTTCGGCGCATAGATGTTCACATTTGATATAGGCTCAAGCGCTTCGGATATTGTCGCAGGGTCGGGATAGTTTGTAGGATTATCCACCGTTACCGTCTGCCCGTTTGTAAGATGAAATTCATACTGCACGCTCGGCGCCGTGGTAATAATATCAAGATTATATTCGCGTTCAAGTCTTTCTTCTATTATTTCCATATGCAAAAGACCTAAAAATCCGCAACGGAAGCCGAAACCGAGAGCCTGTGAGGTCTCCGGCTCGAAAAGTAACGACGCATCATTAAGCTGAAGCTTTTCAAGTGCCTCGCGAAGGTCGGGGTATCTTGCGCCGTCCGCCGGGTAAATACCGCAGAAGACCACCGGCTTTACGCTTCTGTAACCATCAAGCGGCTCGCTCGCAGGATTGGCAGTTAGTGTAATTGTATCGCCGACGCGCGCTTCGCTTACGGTCTTAATCGAGGCGGCAAGGTAACCTACTTCGCCGGCCTCAAGGCTTTCACACGGCACCATGGCAGTGGCGCTTTTCCGCCCGAGCTCTACTACTTCAAATTCAGCACCGGTAGCCATCATCTTTATTTTGTCGCCGTTTTTAATTTTACCGCTTACAACGCGGAAGTAAACTATTGCACCCTTGTAAGCGTCATAATATGAATCAAATATAAGGGCCTTAAGAGGTGATGTGCGGTCGCCTTTAGGCGCCGGCACACTTTTTACAATCATTTCGAGGACTTCTTTAGTATTCTGTCCCGTTTTAGCTGAAATCAGAGGCGCCTTGTCTGCAGGGATACCGATGACATCCTCAATTTCTGCTTTTATTCTTTGAGGGTCTGCACTCGGCAGGTCTATTTTGTTTATGACCGGCAGTATTTCAAGACCGTGGTCCGCCGCAAGATATGTGTTTGCAAGCGTTTGCGCCTCAATGCCCTGAGAAGCGTCAACTACAAGTATTGCTCCCTCACACGCCGCAAGTGAGCGTGAAACCTCATAGTTAAAATCTACATGTCCCGGAGTGTCGATTAAATTAAGCTCATATTCTTTGCCGTCATCCGCTTTGTAGTAAAGCGTTACGGCATGTGCCTTTATGGTAATGCCGCGCTCGCGCTCTAAATCCATACTGTCAAGTATCTGATTTTCCATATCTCTTGCGGATACCGAGCTTGTAAGCTCCAAAAGACGGTCGGCAAGCGTGGATTTTCCGTGGTCTATATGTGCGACAATGCAAAAATTCCTGATATTTTCCAAAGGAAAAGACAAGGTACATTTCCCCTTATAATATATTTTTTATATAATAACACAAACTATATACTTTTACAATAGCGAATTGCTTGACAATTCTGTGTTACGCGGATAAAATTAACAAAGTCAGGAGATGTTATTGTGGTAAAGAAAGGCTCGGCTTTAATATTTTTAGCTGCGGTTTTATGGGGCGCTGCAGGAATTTTTGTAAAAACCTTAAGCGGTTTTGGCATAACCTCAATGCCGATAGTGGTTTTCCGCTGCGTATTCACAGTTTTGCTTATCGGAATTATTATGCTTGCCAACAATCCGAGTGGTTTTAAGATAAAACTTCGAGATATTTATCTTTTTGCGCTTAACGGTATATTCAGCATAGTTATGTTCAACTTTTGTTATTATAAAACAATGGAGTTGTCTACTCTGTCCGTTGCGGCGATACTTCTGTACACCGCGCCGATATTCGTTATGATAATATCGGTGATTTTTTTAGGAGAAAAATTAAGCTTAAAAAAGATAGCGGCACTTATACTGTCGTTTGGCGGATGTACCTTTGTTTCAGGTGTTTTAGGCTCGGCGGCAAAAATACCTTACAGCGCTTTAATCTACGGTTTGCTCACGGGATTTGGCTACGCCCTTTATACGATTTTCGGAAATATTCTTATTAAAAAGAGTTACAGTACGCTCACAATAATTTTTTACACCTTTCTTTTTGCACTTTTAGGCTCGCTTATAATTACGGCATTTACTCACGAAACAGCACAGCTGAGGTTTAACGGTGCGGTTTGGCTTTGGGCGCTTTTAATGGCTCTTTGCAATACAATTTTGCCATATATTTTATATACTTCGGGGCTTAAATTTGTAAGCGCTTCGACGGCGCCGATTATAGCTACTGCCGAGCCTGTCGCCGCCACTGTGGTGGGACTTTTCTACGGTGAAAGGTTAACTTTATACGGTGTAATCGGAATAGCGTTGGTTTTGGCTTCTGTGGTTATACTTAATATTCGGGGCGGTGAAAAAGGTGGTAATTAGAGCATACGCGAAAATAAATCTTACACTTGATATAGTCGGCAAAAGGGAAGACGGTTATCACAATATCGACTCGGTTTTTCAGTCGGTTGGGCTGTTTGATACCGTAAAAGTTGAGAAAAGTGATAAGATTTTGGTCGTGTGCGACGGTGTAGAGGAAGAAAAAAACACTGCATTCGCCGCCGCACACGAGTTTTTCGGGTTTACGGGAATATCGGGCGGTGCAAAAATAGAGATAGAAAAAAGAATACCTATGTTGTCAGGACTCGGCGGCGGCTCGGCTGACGCGGCGGCTGTCATAATTGCGCTGGATAGAATTTATAAAACAAATCTGAAAAAACAAGAGCTTGTAACGATAGCCCTGTCTTGCGGTGCCGATGTGCCGTTTTGCATTTCGGGCGGTACTGCAAGAGTGTCGGGTATAGGTGAGAAAATAACAGAAATGCCTGAAATCAGCGGTCTTTGGGCGGTGATTGTAAAGCACGGTGAAAAGAAGTCGACCGCTGATATGTACAAAAAAATCGATAATATAACCGATATTAAACTTTATACTGAAGAATTTGTAAAACACGCCCTGAACGGTGAAAAGGAAATGGCAATTTCGGGTGTGGGCAACGCGTTTTCAGCCGTTTTTGACGATGATGGCGTATTAAAAATTTTGAGCGAATTAAAGCCTATCGGCGCGGCGCTTTCGGGCAGCGGACCGGCTTGCTTTGCGGTGTTCAGATGTGAAATGGAAGCAAAGGCAGCAGCTCAAAAGCTAACAGACTCAGGCTTTTCCCCGTATACTGTGCCGTTTGTAAATTCGGGTAACGCCGTGATTGAATAAGAATTAGAAATCCTGCCAATAATTACCGTAAATTATTGACAGGAGATTTTTTATGAAAAAACAAATAAGAAGAAATATCGAAAAAGGCGTGCTGTTCGGTCTTATCTGCGCTATTATGCTGAGCTTTGCGCGGTTTGATACAAGGTGTGATGAACTCAGAACTTCGGTACTGCGGCTTCATATATTGGCAAATTCCGATACTTACGAGGACCAACAGCTTAAATTAAAAGTCAGGGATAAGATTTTAAGTGTAACCGGCGAGCGCTTAAGCAACGCTCAAAATCTTGATGAGGCGATTAAAATTGCAAGGTCGGATTTGAATATAATCACCGACGCGGCAAAAGAGGAAATAAGCGCCGAGGGGTACGATTATTCTGTTACGGCAAACATAGAGAAAAACTTTTTTGAAAACAGAGATTACGGAGATTTCACGCTTCCGGCAGGCGTTTATAATTCGCTTACGGTAAGAATAGGAAATGCTCAGGGGCATAACTGGTGGTGCGTGGTTTTTCCCGGCGTTTGCCTTCTTGCCGCAAAGAAAACAACACTTAAAGGGGCGGTGTCAGGCGAGAGTGCAAAAGTCGCTTTCGGCGCTGATAAATACAAGATTTGCTTCAAGACGGTTGAAATATATCAAAAAATCAGGCATAAATTTTCAAAAAAATAAAAAATATACTTGATTTTTAGCGCAGTATGTGATAATATCACAATGTTACAATTCTTGAAAGGGGTGACTCAGAATGAAAGAAGGTATACATCCGCAGTATGAAAAGGTAACTATCAAGTGTGCTTGCGGTGCCGAGTTCGAGACGCGCTCTACAAAGAAGGATATTCGTTTGGATATTTGTTCTAAATGTCATCCGTTTTTCACAGGTAAGCAAAAGTTGGTAGATACCGGTGGTCGTGTTGACAGATTCAAAAAGCGTTTCGGTATTGAAGAAAAATAATTTAACCCAAATTCCGCGACTGTGCTTACAGTTGCGGTTTTTTGGTATTTAGCAGGGAGGAAAAGCGTGGAACATATAACGGTTATGTCCGAAGGAATGGGCGAATACAGTGAAAAGCATTCACGGTTTATAGGCTTTATAATTCCCTGTAAAAACGAGCAGGAGGCTTCGCGTATTATTGCGGAAAAACGCAAAGAATATTGGGATGCGCGCCACGCGGTTTATGCCTATATTCTGGCGGATGGAACTGCTCGCTTTTCCGATGACGGCGAGCCTCACGGCACTGCAGGCAAGCCTGTTTTAGAGGTTTTATCTTCAAGCGGTATAAAGAACGCGGTGGTTGTGGTTATACGCTATTTCGGCGGTATATTGCTCGGCACCGGCGGACTTGTACGCGCATATACAGCCGCGGCAAAGGCCGCCGTTCAGAATTGCAGTAAGGCTAAAACGGTGCCGGCTTGCCGCTTTACAGTAAATGTCTCTTATGCTGAGTATGACCGTTTTTTGTTCCTGCTTCATGACTTCGGAGCGATAATCGAAAAATCGGAGTTTGCCGATAAGGTCAGTCTGCAATTTACGGTAAAATCAAGTTTAAGCGATAATTGCATCACAAAAATCAGTGAGGCTTTTTCTTCGTCTTTACTGCCGGAATTTGAAGAAAAAACCGAAATTTATGATAAAATCTGAGTTTTTAGAGGATTTTGAAGAGTTTTAGCGAATATCTATATTAGAAGGCTTTTTTGGGGGTGTGTTATGAATCCGCGCGAGATTTCAGAAAATAACGAAAGGCTTATATTGTCAGAGTTTGCAACATTGAGCGTAAACACCAAAGGTCGTCGCAGAGAGGAAGAAAAGTGTGATTTGCGTACGGATTTTCAGCGTGACCGCGACCGAATAATCCACTGTAAAGCTTTCCGCAGGCTAAAGCACAAAACACAGGTGTTTTTATCCCCTGAATCGGATCATTACCGTACGCGCCTTACGCATACATTAGAGGTTTCTCAGATAGCAAGAACCGTTGCAAGGGTGCTTAGGCTCAACGAAGACCTTACAGAGGCGATAGCGCTCGCACACGACCTTGGTCATACACCTTTCGGTCATGCAGGGGAGCGAGCGATAAACAGTCTTGTAGAAGGTGGATTTACACATTTCGAGCAGGGCGTGCGTGTTTGCGAGGTCTTGGAAAAAGGTGGAGTAGGGCTTAATCTTACAGCCGAGGTGCTGGACGGCATTCTTAACCATACGCGCGGCGATTGGGCTTCAACTCCCGAAGGCAAAATCGTTCGCTTCAGCGATAGAATAGCGTATATAAATCACGATATTGATGATGCGATAAGCGCAGGAATTATAACCGAAAACGACCTGCCGAGGGAAGCTACCGAGTATCTCGGAAATAAAAAAAGCAAGCGTATAAACAGCCTTGTAAAATCGCTTGTTGAAAATAGCCGCGGCGCTGATATAAAAATGGATGGCGAGACGGAAAAGTATTATGAAATAATGCATAAATTCCTCTTTGATTCGGTTTATACAAACCCTGTTGCAAAGTCTGAAGAAAAGAAAGTCGGCGGCATAATTGAGGGCATTTACGAGCATATAATGAAGCACCCTGAGAAGCTCGTGGGAGAGTATAAATCAGTGTTGGAAACCGACGGCATATCCCGTGCCGCGGCGGACTATATTGCAGGTATGACCGACCATTTTGCGGTAGCTACATTTGATAACATTTACATACCGAAATTCTGGAGAATATAAACTTAATTGTAAAGGAGGGTTTTTGTGGCGATAAGCGAGTCGACTATTAACGAAATCAAATACCGTAATGATATAGAATCTGTAATATCGCCTTATGTGGAGCTTAAACGCAGAGGGAAAAATCTTATAGGTCTTTGCCCGTTCCATAACGAAAAAACCCCTTCCTTTACTGTTTATCCCGAAAGCGGTTCTTTTTACTGCTTCGGTTGCAAAGCAGGCGGAGATATTTTCACATTTGTAAAGCTCATAGAGAATCTTGATTATATAGACGCGGTGCGATTACTTGCAGAGCGCTCAGGTATTGCGATTGAAGAGGATAGTTACGATAATTCACTCAGTAAACTCAAAGAAAAAGTTTATGACATTAATCGGGAAACCGCAAGGTTTTTTCACGAATATTTAATGTCGCCCGATGGCAAATGGGCGCTTGATTATCTTGTGGGCAGAGGACTTAAAATCTCAACAATAAGGCATTTCGGGCTTGGCGCCGCGCCGGATAGTTGGGACATGCTTACAAATCACCTTAAAGCAAAAGGATATTCATTTTCTGATATGCTTGCGGCAAATGTTATAGGAAAAAGCCAGAGGGGAAGCTATTACGATAGGTTCAGACGGCGAGTGATGTTCCCGATAATTGATATAAGGGGCAGAGTTATAGCATTCAGCGGACGGGCTATGCCGGGCGAAGATAAAAAAAGCGGCAAATATGTAAATACATCTGATACGCCTGTTTATAAAAAAAGCGAAAATCTTTTCGGTATGAATTTTGCAAAAAGCCATTGTGCTGAGAGCGTTATACTTGTTGAAGGCAATATGGATGTTATATCTCTTCATCAGGCGGGCTTTGAAAATGCCGTGGCGGCGCTAGGAACATCCTTTACGAACGAGCAGGCAAAGCTTTTATCGCGTTACACTAAAGAGATAGTTTTAACGCTTGACGCGGACGCCGCAGGTATAAACGCGGCGGCGCGTGCAGGAGAGATACTTAAAAACACAGGACTTCGGGTGCGTGTTGTATCTGTGCCTGACGGCAAAGACCCGGATGAATTTATAAAGAAACACGGTGCGGCAGGCTTTCGCGCAGTGCTTGACGGCGCTGTTAACGAGATAGAGTACAAGCTTTTGAGCGCGGTAGCAGATATAGATGTCAATACCGATGACGGAAAGGTTAAATATATTTCGCGTGCGGCAGAGATTATAGCACAGTCTGATAATGCAATCGAGCGTGATGTTTATATAGGGAGACTCAGCGAGAAATACAGTATATCCCGTTCGGCGGTTACGGCGAGGGTAGATGAAATAAGGCGGTCAAACGCGAAAAAAAGCCAAAAGAAAGCAATAAACGAGGTAATTAGGCCGAAGTTTGACGCAAACGCCGCCAATCCTCAAAAACGCTTAAATCCGACGGCTACCGCGGCGGAGGAATGTGTAATATCGGTGCTTTTTTCTCACCCCGATTATTTTGAAGAGGCGTATAAGAGGCTTAAGCCGGACGGTATGATAACCTCCTTAAACTCACGGATATATGAAAAGATTTGCGAGGTGTTGTCAGCAGGGAAGACACTTGATATATCTCTTTTTTCAGACACTTTAAGCGACTCGCAAATGGGTTATTTAGTATCGCTTGTAAACAGTGACAGAGCCCGGGAAAACCCGCTTATAGTATTAAAAGACAGTATTTCGGTAATATTAGACGAAGGTGAAAAAAAGAGCACGGCGGACATTAAAAATATGGGTATTGACGAATGGGCTCAAAATCTTAAAAGGGTTATAGAAAACAAAAAAAGGGGAAATAAAAATGGCTGAAGAAAAAAATGAAAAATCTTTATCTAAAGAGGAGCCGGCGGTATCCGAGCCGATAGACGAAGAAGAAAAGAACGAAAGCATAGACGATATAGAAAACGCTCCGGACGACCTTGAAGGGCTTTTCAGCGAGCCGAGCGTTCTTGATATTGACTATGACGAGGAACCGAGCGAGGAACAGTTAAAGCTCGAAGAAGTAGATGTTGAGAATTTAACCGACGATATATCGCTTGACAGTATATCGCTTGACGACCCTGTAAAGGTTTATCTGCGTGAAATAGGCAGAGTGCCGCTTCTTACCTCAGAGGAAGAAATTGAGCTTGCCGTCAGAATAGCCGACGGTGACGAGATTGCAAAGCAAAGACTTACCGAAGCAAATTTAAGGCTTGTTGTCAGTATAGCAAAAAAATATGTAGGCAGAGGAATGTACTTTTTGGACCTTATTCAAGAGGGAAATGTAGGTCTTATAAAAGCAGTAGATAAATTTGATTACACTAAAGGCTTTAAGTTTTCAACATACGCTACTTGGTGGATAAGGCAGGCAATAACCAGAGCTATTGCAGACCAGGCGCGAACAATACGAATACCCGTTCATATGGTGGAAACAATAAACAGGCTTAAGAAGATACAAAGTCAGCTTCTGCACGAAAACGGATACGAGCCGAGCGAAGAAATAATTGCCGAGAAAATGGGACTTCCCGTTGAGCGCGTACGCGAAATAATGAGAGTCGCTCAAGAGCCGGTTTCTATGGAGACGCCGATAGGTCCGGAGGAGGATTCCCGTCTTATGGACTTTATAAAAGACGAAGAGGCTTTAGCACCGGATGAGGCTGCGCTTAAAACCATAACAAACGAGGATATTGACAGCGTGCTTCATACCCTCACTCCCCGTGAGGAAGCGGTAATAAGGCTTCGCTTCGGTCTTAAAGACGGGCGCTGCCACACGCTTGAAGAGGTCGGAACGGAATTTAATGTAACCCGTGAGCGTATTCGTCAGATAGAGGCTAAGGCATTAAGAAAACTCCGTCATCCGGTAAGAAGCAACAAATTCAGGGAGAAATAATTAAAAGATTTTGATTTTACTGCAAGGGAGGCAGACCGATATGTTACCTGATAATGACAGCGATGTTAAAATATACGGAAAAGCTAATAAAGATACAAAGGCCGCATCTGCGGAAATGTCCGGCAAAGGGATTACAAGCGCTCAGAGAGCCGCCGCTAAGAAGGTGGGTATCGTTGTTGCCGAGCAGTTTCTAAAGGACGCAAAGAATTCCGATTTTGGGGAGAATTCCGATTACAGCCTTATAATACAAAGGCGTCTGCTTTTATCATTTTCCGCAACTGCCGGCTTTGAGCAGTATATAGGCGACGATGCACTTGTGGGCATTGCGCAAAAGAGCTTTCTTGATACTATAAAAAGAGCGAGCGACGATATATATAAAACCTCATCGGATATGGGCGCGTTTTCTTTTTATTACCTGGCTTTTCGCCGAGGCTCGGATATAGAAAGAAGAATGGGGCAGACCTTTGCTATGCTCTGCTCGCACGACGGAGACCCCATTTTTCAAGAACTTGGAGAGGCACTTTACTGCTGGTTTACTTCGGTGGTGAGAAAAGCAGTAAAAGAATACATTTAATTTATTGTTGAAAAAGATAATAAGTTGATATAAAATATAAGTCGGTAGGGTTTGCCGGCTTAAGCATAGCGCAAAATTCGTCCGCTAAAATCGAGTTCGGGTATGTGCGCTATGCTTATATTTTTCGTTAGGAGAATTGTTGTGAAAATCACATTTATCGGTGCTGCTCATGAGGTTACAGGCTCTTGTACTTTAATAAGCGCCTGCGGTAAAAACATTCTTGTTGACTGCGGACTTGAGCAGGGTATAAACATATATGAAAATATTGATATTCCCGTGCCGTTTTGCGATATAGACGCGGTGCTTCTCACTCACGCGCATATCGACCATTCGGGAAAAATTCCTTATATTGTTGCAAATGGCTTTAAGGGTAAAATATACTGCACTCAGGCAACGCGCAAGCTATCGGATATAATGCTTAAGGATTCGGCTCACATTCAGGAATTTGAGGCTCAATGGCGCTCGCGTAAGGCGCGCAGAGCAGGTGAGGCTGAATATGTACCGCTTTACACCGTACGCGATGCCGAAAATGCTATCAAGCTCTTCCGCGGTGTCTCATATGGCGAAAAAATAAAGATATTTGAGGGTATAACTGTCCGTTTTTTTGATGCAGGTCATCTTTTGGGTTCGGCAAGTATAGAGGTTGAAATAGGCGAAAACGGTATAAGCAGAACCATAGTGTTTTCGGGCGATGTCGGCAATATCGACCGACCGCTTATAAATAACCCGACGCCGGTTAAATGCGCTGATTATGTTGTTATAGAGTCCACCTACGGCGATAGGCTTCACGGAGAGCGTCCTGATTATGTAAGGCAGCTAGCGGATATTATTGAGGATACCTTTAGCCGCGGCGGTAATCTGATAATCCCCTCATTTGCAATAGGCAGAACGCAGGAAATGCTTTATCTCATACGGATTATAAAGGAAAAGGGACTTGTAAAAACAAACCCCGATTTTCCCGTATTTATTGATAGCCCTCTGGCGCTTGAGGCGACGAAGATTTATTCTTCCGGTATGACCGATTATTATGATAATGAAACGATTGATTTGCTGTCTCGCGGTATTGACCCGATAAGCTTTAAGGGGCTAAATCTTGCTGTCACAAGCGAGGAATCAAAGAATATAAATTTTGATAACACCCCTAAAATTATAATTTCCGCCTCTGGTATGTGCGATGCAGGCAGGATAAGACATCACTTAAAGCATAATCTTTGGCGCGCCAATTCGACAATTCTTTTTGTCGGTTTTCAGGCACAAGGTACTATTGGCAGAAAGCTGATAGACGGAGAAAAGCAGATTCGTCTTTTCGGGGAGGATATAGCTGTCAAAGCAAAGATAGAAATGCTCAAGGGCGTTAGCGGTCACGCGGACAAGGACGGACTGCTTCGCTGGCTTTCCGCGATAGATACACCGCCGGAGCTGGTATTTGTAAATCACGGCGAGGATAGCGTATGCGATGAGTTTGCAAATACGATAAGTGAAAAGCTCGGTATGAATGCTTTTGCACCGTTCAGCGGGGACTGCTTTGATATAGCAAATGGCGAATGGGTCTTTAGGGCAAGCGCTAAAAAGGTGGATAAAGGCACGGAGGCAAGGCTCAGGGCTGATACCGTTTATGCAAGGCTTTTATCGTCGCTCGATAGAATAACGCACCTCGTAAGAGGCTTTCGCGAGCGTTCAAACAAAGAAAAAGCCGCTTTTGCGGACAGTATAAATTCAGTGTGTGACAAATATGAATGAGTTTTATGAGCAGATAAGACGGAGTCTGCAAAAAAAATACCGCCGGTCAATTACTGGCAAGTTTAACAAGGCGCTTAAGATTTATAAGCTTGTAAACGAGGGCGACCGGGTTGCCGTATGCATTTCGGGCGGTAAGGATTCGTGGCTTACGGCGGTGCTTTTTAAGGAATTAAAGAAATATTCCGATGTGCCTTTTGATGTAAAATATATTGTTATGGACCCCGGTTATAACGAGGAAAATCGCCGTCTTATAGAGGAAAACGCGAAGCTTTTGGATATACCGGTGCAGATTTTTGAGAGTAATATTTTTGACGCGGTTCACGAAATTCCGAATTCCCCTTGCTACCTATGCGCCAGAATGAGACGAGGATATCTTTATAGCTATGCAAAAGAACTGGGATGCAATAAAATTGCTCTCGGTCACCATTATGACGATGTTATAGAAACCACTCTTATGGGACTTTTGTACGGTGCGCAAATGCAGGGTATGATGCCGAAGCTTCACAGCACAAATTTTGAGGGTATGGAGCTGATTCGCCCACTTTATCTTATAAGGGAAGAGGATATTATATCCTGGCGAGATACGAATGGACTTAAATTTCTGCGTTGTGCCTGTCGATTTACCGAAAAGAGCGAGCAAAACGAGGAGCTTTCAAAGAGAAAAGAGATAAAAATGCTCATAAGGCAGTTAAAGACGAAAAACCCTGATGTTGAAAAGTGTATTTTTGCAAGTCTTGAAAATGTGAATATTGATACAGTCTTAGCCTATAAAACAAAGGGCAAAAAGCATTATTTTTTGGATAATTACGATAAAGACTGATTTAATCCACATAATATATGTAATTGGAGAAGGAAATATGGCTGTAAAACTTAATCCCGATAAGGAAATCGTTAAGGTAATAAAAGAAGGGCTCGAGCGTACAGGCGGATACTGTCCTTGCAGAACCGCGCGTACAGATGAGTACAAATGTATGTGCAAAGAATTCCGTGAGCAGATAGCCGACCCTGATTTTGAGGGCTTTTGCCATTGTATGCTTTATTACAAATCAAAATAAGGAGAATTGTTATGACAGAATTTGAAGTAAAAATTACGGATGAAAACTATGAGGAAGTAGTATCCGGCGCCGATAAGCCGGTACTTATTGATTTTTATGCCGATTGGTGCGGACCCTGCAGAATGCTCTCTCCTATTGTTTCTCAAATCGCCGAGGAGCGCGATGATATAATCGTCGGCAAGGTGAATGTTGACGAAAACCCGCTTCTTAGTGCAAAATTCGGAATTGTGAGCATACCTATGCTTGCGGTAGTAAAGGACGGAGAAATAACAGCTAAAAATATAGGATATTGTGATAAAGAGACGATAGAGGGTATGCTTTAATGAGGTTTGCTTTTTATGATACTAAGCCTTATGACAGGGAAAGCTTTGAAGCGGTAAAAGACGCCGGAATTGAGTTTAGGTTTTATGAGGATAAGCTAAGCCTTAACACCGCCGAGCTTGCTCGGGGTTGTGAGGGCGTTTGCATTTTTGTAAACGACACTGCCGACGCAGCCGTTATAGACAAGCTCTATGATTTGGGCGTCAAGGTTATAGCTTTACGGTGTGCCGGGTATAACAATGTGGATGTCCGTCACGCTTTCGGTAAAATTCATGTTTTTCATGTGCCGGCGTATTCTCCTCACGCAATAGCCGAGCATGCCATGGCTTTGCTTCTTACAAGTATACGCCGTGTTCATAAAGCTTATATAAGAACAAGGGATTATAATTTTACCCTGAACGGTCTTACCGGCTTTGACCTTTACGGAAAGACCGTAGGCGTAATAGGTACGGGGCGCATAGGTAAGGCCTTTATAAATATTTGTAACGGCTTCGGTATGCGTGTTCTCGCATACGATAAATTCCCCGATAATTCGCTTAATGCGGAGTATACTTCGCTAGATACACTGTTTAAGGAAAGTGATATTATTTCGCTTCACTGCCCGTTAAACAAAGAAACCTATCATATGATAGGCGCTGACGCCATTAAAGAAATGAAAAAAGGTGTTGTAATTATCAACACATCGCGTGGTGCGTTGATTGATGCGGACGAGCTTTTAGAAGGAATAAAGTCACGCAAAATCGGTGCCGCCTGCCTTGATGTTTATGAGGAAGAAGCGGATATATTCTTTGAGGATTTTTCAGGGCATATTATTGACGATGATACTATTGCCCGTCTTATTTCAATGCCGAATGTTATAGTTACTTCACATCAGGCGTTTCTTACAAATGAGGCGCTTGCAGGAATAGCCAAAACCACCATAGAGAATATAAAAGAGTTTTTCGCGGAAGGCTGTTGTAAAAACGAGCTTTGTTACCATTGCGGAAAGACGGCTGACTGCGGCTCAGGCGGTAAACCCAAGAAGTGTTTTTAGAAAATAACTCTTGCAAAATACAATTTATATGGTAGAATAATACCGTCGGGGGCGTAGCTCAGCCGGTTAGAGCGCATGCTTGACATGCATGAGGTCATTGGTTCGATCCCAACCGTCCCCACCAGCGGCAAGGTGCCGCACCCAATACGGGAATAAAGACTTGATAAAACAAGAGCCTATATCCCGACCGGGTGTTCTTTTTTAGGACATCTTGTCTCGCCAGCGGCAAGGTGCCGCACCCAATACGGGAATAAAGACTTGATAAAACAAGAGCTTATTTTCCGACCGGGTGTTTTCCTATCAGTCATCTTGCTTTACCAAAAAACGAGCGACCTTTTGGTTGCTCGTTTTTCTATGTTAATATGCTTTTCCCCAATATAGCATTTTGTCTGCTTTTTTTCCGCAGCAAACGCAGGTATCGGAAATACTTTCCTGTTCAAACGGAATACAACGCGATGTAACGCCTGCAACCTCTTTGAGCCTATCTTCACACTCACGGTCACCGCACCACATAGCCTTTATAAAGCCGGGCTTTGTTTCGGCAATTTCTTTAAGCTCATCAAGTGTTTTTGCCGTGTATGTCATTTTCTCACGGCGTTCAAGCGCTCGGTTATACATAACATTGTGCGCCTCGGCTAAGAGCTTCGGTATTTCTGTTTCAATGCTGTCAAGGCTTACCGTAATCTTTTCACCGTCCACACGCCGAGCAATTACGCACTGATTATTCTCAATATCGCGCGGACCAAGCTCAATTCTAAGAGGTACGCCCTTCATCTCATACTCGGCAAATTTCCAGCCGGGAGACTGCTCGCCTTCGTCAAGCTTTATCCTACATACTGCTTTCAGCCTGTCACGAAGCTCGCGCGCTTTATCAAGCACACCCTCTTTATGAGAGGCAATAGGCACTATGACTGCTTGTACCGGTGCGATAGCAGGTGGGAGAACCAAACCGTTATCATCGCCGTGGGTCATAATAACCGCGCCTATAAGACGGGTTGTAGTACCCCAAGAGGTTTGATACGGATATACAAGCTTGTTTTCCTTGTCTGTATACTGTACGCCAAACGCGCGTGAAAAACCGTCTCCGAAATAATGTGATGTTCCGCTTTGTAAAGCCTTGCCGTCGTGCATAAGAGCCTCTATCGTATATGTAGCTTCAGCACCGGCAAAGCGTTCCTTTTCGGTTTTCTGCCCCTTTACTACCGGCATAGCAAGTGCCTCTTCTGCAAAGCGAGCATATACATTAAGCATCTGCTCGGTCTCGCTTCTTGCTTCTTCGGCAGTTGCGTGAAGGGTATGCCCTTCTTGCCATAAAAACTCGCGTGAGCGCAGGAATGGACGGGTAGTTTTCTCCCATCTCACCACACTGCACCACTGATTATAAAGCTTCGGTAAATCTCTCCACGAATGAACTATGTTTTTGAAATGGTCGCAGAAAAGCGTTTCACTTGTAGGACGCACGCAAAGTCTCTCTTCAAGCTTTTCATCCCCTCCGTGGGTTACCCATGCAACCTCAGGTGCAAAGCCCTCAACATGGTCTTTTTCTTTTTGTAAAAGACTCTCAGGTATAAAAAGAGGCATATATACATTCTCATGCCCGGTTTCTTTGAACATACCGTCCATAATATGCTGTATATTTTCCCATATCGCATACCCGTAAGGACGGATTATCATACATCCTTTTACAGAGGCATAATCTATAAGCTCAGCTTTAAGACATACATCGGTATACCATTTTGCGAAGTCCTCGTCCATAGATGTGATTTCTTTTACTAATTTTTTACTGTCTGCCATAATATCACCAAGAAATATTTATTTGTTTTCTAACTGTTCCTTTACATAATCGGTAGTAAGTATCTTTGCTACCGTGCCGTCAACATCTAAAAGCCTCGTGTTATGGCTTGTGTACGCTTCATCAGACTCGGTCTGTACCTGACCGTCCACAACAAACTTATCATAGTTTAAGTCTCTGCTGTCTGCTGCTACGCGGAAATAGTCTCCCATATCCTCGGCACGAAGCTTTTCTTCTCTTGTCATAAGTGTTTCGTAGAGCTTTTCGCCGTGGCGCGTGCCTATGATATTGGTGCCGGTATCTCCGAAAAGCTTTTGAACAGCTTTCGCCAAATCGCCTATTGTTGAAGCGTCCGCCTTTTGTATAAACAAATCACCCGGATTTGCATTTTCAAACGCAAATTTCACAAGGTCAACCGCCTCGTCAAGGTTCATAAGAAATCTCGTCATAGCCGGATTTGTAATGGTTATCGGGTTGCCGGATTTTATCTGGTCGATAAAAAGCGGAATAACAGAACCGCGCGAACACATAACATTTCCGTAACGCGTACAGCATATGACCGTTCCTCCGCGCTCGGCGGCAACTCTTGCGTTTGCATATATTACATGCTCCATCATAGCCTTGCTGATACCCATAGCGTTTATTGGGTATGCCGCTTTATCGGTTGAAAGACAAACTACTCGCTTAACGCCCTCATTTATTGCGGCATGCAAGAGATTGTCCGTTCCCTCAACATTGGTTTTTACCGCCTGCATCGGGAAAAATTCGCAGGAAGGCACCTGTTTAAGCGCCGCCGCGTGGAAAATATAGTCTACACCCGGCATAGCGTCAGCTATAGACTGCGGGTCTCTCACATCGCCCACAAAGAATTTAACCTTTCCGGCAGTTTCCGGATGCTTCGCTTGTAGCTCGTGGCGCATATCGTCCTGCTTTTTCTCGTCGCGCGAGAAAATGCGTATTTCGCCGATGTCGCTATCCAAAAAGTGTTTAAGTACTGTGTTTCCGAACGAACCGGTACCGCCGGTTATCATAAGTGTTGAGCCTTTGAAGGATGACATAAAATTACTCCTTAATCAGTTAGTGATACGAAACAGAATTATTATAAACTATAATTCATCTGATTTCAAATATAATTTTTTTACTTTTCTATGTATTTTATTGGATTAAGCATAACATTTCCGTGCCTCGATGCTATCAGGCTTATACCCTCAGGGTGTTTATCAATTACCGTAAAATAAATATCGCAAACGGGATGGTCGTATATCATATAGCGACCCAAATTATCACAGGCAACGATATTAGGGGTAAAGAAATATCTTCCGGGCGCAAGATTTGAAATATCAAACTCAAACTCAAAGCTGTAATGTTTACCTTCGGTGACACTCGCAAAAGCTTCAAGGGTTTGTGATACACCAACCTTAATATCAGACGATTTGATGACAAATAGAAGCTTCAGGTCGTTTATGCTCTTTTTCGCGTCAATACCAACTGAAAAGCGCATATTCTCACGCCGTTCAAAAACCGCCTTATCTTTTTCTGCAAATGTGAAATCTGTGATAAAAACGCCATCACCGAGTCGTTTGTGCGGTCGCGGAGTTTTAGTAAAATCGTATGAAACCAAGTTTTCAAACCCGGAATTTCCCGAATAAATGCTTATTGCATTTTCCACATCTCCGTCAAATATTATCTTCCCGTGTTCCATAACAACACATCTGTCGCAAAGCTGGCGTATTGTACTCATATTATGCGAAACATAAAGAATTGTACGGCCCTCAGTGCGTGACACATCGTTCATCTTATCAAGGCACTTTTTCTGAAACGCCATATCTCCTACTGCCAAAACCTCGTCCATTATAAGTATTTCACTGTCAAGATGTGCGGCTACTGCAAAGGCAAGCTTCACATACATACCGCTTGAATATCTTTTAACAGGAGTATCAATGAACTGTCTGCATTCGGAAAAATCTATAATCTGCTCAATTTTAGAATTAACCTCTGCTCGTGTCATACCGAGTATCGCACCGTTAAGATATATATTCTCTCTGCCGGTAAGCTCCCGGTTAAACCCGGTGCCTACTTCAAGCATTGAGGACATTCTGCCGTCAATATAAACGGCGCCATCTGTCGGTCCTGTTACCCTTGAAAGAATTTTAAGAAGTGTGGATTTGCCTGCGCCGTTATGTCCTATAATACCGATTCGCTCGCCTTTATATATTGTGAGGTCAATGCCGTCAAGCGCCATAAAGGTTTCATTCTTTTCATAAGCCTTTTCCCCGATTTTTAAGTTCGGGTCCTGCTTGCCGCGCTTTCTTGCCCAAAAGCTTTGAAGGTCGCCCACAAGCGTACCACCGCCGATTGTGCCAAGACGGTATTTTTTCTTTAGCCCCTCAATTTTTATTGCTATATCTTTTTCGTTTTCCATAACTTATACCGTATCCAAAAAGTTTTTCTCGATTTTGTTGAATATAAGCACGCCTATAAAAAGTACAACTGCCGTAACAATAAGGCTTATGCCCCAGAACATCCAAGGTGTTGAGCCTGCACCGAGCCAGCCGTGGCGCAGAAGCTCTAAAAGCGGTGATACGGGATTGAGCATAAGCGCTGTATAAAGCCCGTGTGATTTGATAGAGCGGGAACTGTATACTACCGGCGAAAGGTACATAAGAAAAGTAATTCCAAAGCCTACAAATACCTGCAAGTCACGGTATTTTGTTGTAAGCGACGAAATGATTATGCCAAGTCCCAATCCCAGCAAAGCCATTTGCAAAACTATCAAGGGGGTAAGTAATGCTACCCAGGTGACGCTGAATTTGTTCCCCGAAAGGAAAAATACAAGTGATATTATGAGATAAAGACCGAACTGTATGAGGAAATTGCCTATCTGCGTTATGGCGGTTGAAACAGGGGAAACGAGCCTCGGAAAATATACCTTGCTAAATAACCCGGCGTTACCTGTGAATGTTTCGGAAGTTGCGGAAAGGCAGGAGGAAAACAATCCCCACGAAACCGAGCCTATTAAATAGAATAAATATCTCGGCACGCCGTCGGTTGAGAGCCCTGCGATTGTACCGAATACCAGCATGTGTATAACGGATGTAAAAAGCGGCTGTATTACAAACCATAAGGGACCTAATACGGTCTGCTTATATCTTGTTTTGAAATTACGGCCCACATTGAGCCAAATTAAATCACGGTATTGCCACAGCTCTTTCAAATTCAAATCCAAAAGCTTTCGCTTCGGGCGTATTACCGCAGTCCACTGCTTTTCCATTTTTCACTCCTTGTCTTCAGAAGTTTCTTTGTAAAAAATCCAATACTTTCTTCGACTGAATATAATTTGATTTCTGCTTTGTTACAAATTCGCTCGCTTTTTTGCCAAACTCTGTTCTTTCTTCAATGGGCAAGGCAAAAAACCTTTTGAGCGCGTCGGCAATGCCGAAAGGCGTCTCGTCTTCAATCAAAAGCATATAAGGCAAATATTCTTTTGGTATGCCGGGAAGCTTCGTTGACAGAACGGGGGTTCCCGATGCCATATATTCGGCATTTTTTAAGGGAAAAGAGTATTTTGTATATTCCGGCGCCGTCGGTCTCGGATTTACAAGAAGGGAAGCTGAATGCTGAGCTTTTACCACCTCAGAGTTGTCATGTACTCCCATATACTTGATATTTTTTTCAGTTGTATTTTTAACCTCATCGGCGTAATCGCCGTCACCGTATATTAAAAGCTCGGCGCTATCAAGATTTGCGAGCAAAAAACCGTCTATCAGATTTTTAATTTTGTAACGCTTTCGCACCGAGCCGGAGTATACTATTTGCTTTACTCCTTCGGTGAGCTCTTTTTTATCTGTAATGCCGATAGGATTTGTGTCAACAAGTCCTTCTATTACAACGCTTGGCTTAGAATTTGGATTTATACGCGAATTCATAGCTTCGGTAATAAGTATAAATCCGTCAGCAAGCTTAAAGAAATTATTTGCTGTTTTTCTTGTGACTTTTGAAGTGTACATAAAATCAGGCAGGTCTGTAACAACGGTTATTACCGGAATTCTTTTAAGCTTTGCCGCCAGTGCCATTCCATAGGAATTTGCAATATTAAGGCAATCGCAAATCAAAAAAGTGTCATCCTGCTTTTTCTCACTTAAAACACAGAAAAATGCTTTTAAGAAAATAATCAGTTGCCTTAAAACAGGCAGGTTAACAGTATTATAATAGTGGTAATATACACCGTCTTGTATTTCGTCCTTTTCGCGGATGAATATTTTATTTGTGAGACTGCGGTTTATAGGCAATCCCGAAAAGCATTTAACATCAGCACCGTTGCGCGCGAGTCCTTTTATAAGCAACCCGTGATACTTTTGGTCCGGGAGAAGCACCGCTATTTCTTTGCCGAATGTAAGCTCTTTGTATTTTTTATCCGTGCAGTTTGAAAATCCGTAAAGTATACGCATTACAAGTCTCCGTAACTGATAAGACGGGCGCCGTATTTATCGCCGATACTATATAACGAAACGCCGGTAGGAAAACCGTCTATAAACCCTCTTCGGTCAATAAGCAAACCGTCCTTATCGTAATCGGGGTGAACCATTATTTCGATGTTATCGGGTACACCGTCTTCAATATCAATAAGCCCCCCGAAATAATCAGTCGTCTTAAAACCCTTGCATTTCAAGTTATCGTTATAAATCCTCTTGAATGCTTTTTTATAAGGTCTTATTTTTCCTATATTTCTGTTAAGCCTTATTTTGCAAATACCGAACTCTTTGCATATTTCAAATACTATGGGAGCTATAAAAACCGCGGTGTGTATATGATGATGAGAGTCGGCGTGGTCGATTTTAATGCCTGACGATAAGATTTTTTCCGCTTGTGCTTTAAGCTCTTTATACACGGCGTTCTTTTCGGTCGGATTAAGAGCGCGAAGTCTATTTGTGTTGCCGTGAAAAATTCCGTTTTCGCAAAACATAGTCAGATTTGCTATTTCGCGCGTTATAGGCTTGCCGTGGGTAAGATTAAAATGAATGCCGATTTTATCACAGAAGCCTTTATCCTTTGCAATACATACTGCCGCTTTGAAAGCCTCGCCGTTTGCAAGCATTGTGGAGCTGGATATAAAACCACTCTCAAAGCAACTTGCAATCGCCGTATTTACGCTGTGTGAAAGGCCTAAATCGTCGCCGTTTACAATCACTCTTTTATCTGTCACTTTTCATTCTCCGATAGATTTCTTAGCGATATTTTTATATGAGAGTATCGGTATACCTCGTTTATTTGTCACTGCCGACATTTTATTAATGTTTTTGACGGCTCTGCTTATAACTTTTATATATTCATCTGTGCTGTCATCATCAAAAAACATACAGTTTCCGCCGAGGTCTATATGCTCAAAACCGGGTATTCTTTTGAAAACACAAGGCTTGCCCATTCCGACAGCCTGTTCCCACAGTACCGAATGCAGTCCGGGAAAAACGGCCAAATCCGCCGCGGAAAAAATCGAGTATATTTCTTCTCCTGTTTTCCAGCCGGCATATAAAACGCTGTCGGATAAAAGGGAAAAGAACTCGCTACCAAATTTTTTGTCAACACTACCGAAAACGATAAGCTTTATGCTTTTATCATTTAGCTTATTTACCGCACGCATTAAATTTAAGGTTTGCGGTTTATTACGGTCGATTTTTCCGCCTGTGACGAGAAGGGTATGGCCTTCGGATATTCCAAACTCTTTGCGCACGCTCTCTCTGATATTGCTATCAGACATTTTTTGAACTAAGTCATCATCCGCACAAAGGGGCAAAAGCTCTGTTTTTTCATCCGGCACGCCGTAAACCCTAATGAGAAAATCCACTCTGCCCGGCGTTACGCCGTAGAATTTTTCCGTATACGGCAAGGCTTTTTTTGCTAAATTTTTCCAGATTATTCCGTGAAGTATTTTTCTCGACAAAAGACCCCTTGCACTGTTATAAAAATCGGCGTGCGAATCTATATAAAGCTTAATATCCGGATGAAGTTTTTTGTATTTTATCACTTTTCTCAAATCCAAAAACTGAAACATATGGCAAAATATAATATCCGGATTGGCTTTTTCTATTTCGGTATATAAACTTTTGAAGCGCTTAAATCTGCCCTTGCCGGAAGCGGAAATGCGCCTTACTTTAACACCGTTATTATCTGTAAATTCTCTTTGCCTGCTTTTTCTTATTTCTCCGCTTTCGGAATACTCATAATCACAGGCAATCACCGTAACATTATTGCCGATTTGCTTTTGATATTTCGGCAAAAGGTTTTCCTGGTATAAAAAGCCGTCAGTATACGGAGAGTTTACGCAAATATTAACAATATTCATTTGCCCTCCAATGCTTTTTCGAGCTTTTCAATAAAGGTCTGTTTGTTGAAATTCTTTTCGTAGTATTCTCTTGCGTTCTTTGAAAGACTGTCCTTTTCGGCGGTTATGAATTTCCGTATATTGCTTGCAAGTGCGCTCACATCATCTGCCGGGGAACAGTATCCGCATCCGGCGGCGTTTATTGTATCGCGTGTTATGCCGTCTGCCGAAGCGATTATCGGTTTTCCTGCTGCAAGATATGCCTGTACCTTTCGACAACTATCGGGTGTATAAAAATCTTCTGCATACTGCGGTAAATACATTGTGCCCTTTATGCCGAACTCGTGCTCAAAATAATCAGAAAACCCCGGACTTGTAACAAGGATTTTATCCACCCTTCGATATATTATCCGCGAAATCCTGTGAATGTATTTGTATACAAAGCTTCTACGAGTAAACCCACCTTCAATAAGGCTTTCAGGCCAAATGTCAAGACAGTAAAGTACTGTTGGCTTTTTGTGGCGTCTGCCGTACACTATTCCGGCTTTTGCCATAAGAACAGGTGAAAGTTGGTTGATAAACACTACATCAAATTCTTCTTTAAGGCGCCTTATATAGCGAGTTGAGAAAAAAGCAAAGCTGTAATAATTGAGCGCGCGAAAGAACGGCCCCGTTTTTCGAGGAATGGTTAAACAACGGTGGATTTTTACGCCGTCTATTATCTCATCTCTGCGTTTTTTGCCTTTGTATTCCTCGTATATTTCACCTGTCGGATAATTCGGAATACCGGTTACAACAAACACATCATGGCCTCTTTTTACAAGCTCTTTGCAAATATCCGGGTGCCTGCAAGGTTCAGGAAAATAGTACTGGCAAATAAAAAGTATTCTCACTCAACCGGCACCCACTTTCTTATTACGGCATAATTATTAATAATTATATCATACACATAGTATCAATTCAAGTATTTTGATTTTTGGCAGAAAGCGGTTCTGCTTGACAAATCATAGCTTTCGGAGCATAATTGATGAGGAGGTTGATTATATGAGATATACATATGAACCGCAGTCAGTCTGCTCAAGGCAGATAGAATTTGACCTTGAGGGTAATGTTGTTAAAAATATAAAGTTTTTCGGCGGATGTAACGGTAACCTAAAAGCTGTTTCAAAACTGCTTGAAGGGCAAACCGTTGAGTATATAGAAGAAAAGCTCCGCGGTAACCTATGCGGTATGAAAGGCACATCGTGTGCTGATCAGTTAGCAATCGCGGTGAGAAAAGCGTATGACGGTGAAAAATAAGATTCCAAACGACAAGGTTTTCCTCTGCGCTTTTATATCCCTTTAGTTTTCGTTCAGTCTTCTATACATCTCTATTACCGCCGCACGAAGAGTCGAATTTTCGGGGGCTTTCAGTTTCGGGTCATGTTCGAGTGTGTTTGCCGCCGCCATTGATGCGAGCTTCAAAACATCATTATCTGCATAAAGGTCGGCGATTTTAAGGTCAGGGAGCCCGTGTTGGCGCTCGCCTAAAAAGTCGCCCGGTCCGCGCAGTCGCAAATCCTCTTCCGCTATTTTGAAGCCGTCCGAAGTGGTTTTCATAACCTGCATTCGCTCATTTGCTGTGCCACCTTTAAGGTCGCTTATGAATATACAAGATGAAGCGTATTTTCCTCTGCCTATTCTACCCCTGAGCTGGTGAAGCTGAGAAAGCCCGAACCTTTCGGCATTTTCTATCACCATTATCGCCGCGTTCGGCACATCAATACCCACTTCAATAACGGTGGTGCAGACGAGCAGGTCTATTTTTCCATCTTTGAAATCACGCATTATTTCATCCTTTTGTGCGCCTTTCATTTTGCCGTGCAAAAGACCGACCTTGTAGTCCTTAAAAGCGCCTTCACTTATATCCGCAAAGTATTCTTCCGCGCTCTTAATGCCTGACATCTGCTGACTTTCCTCAACCATAGGGCATACGATATAACCTTGACGACCTTCGTCAAGGTGTTTTTTTATATAGTTATAAACGCGAGGTCTCAGCTCGCTCGATACAACATAGCTTTCTATTTTACCGCGGCCGTGCGGGTATTCGTCGAGAATGCTTATATCAAGGTCACCGTAAATGATAAGCCCAAGCGTCCTCGGAATTGGCGTTGCGGACATTACAAGCGTATGTGCATTCTTGCCCTTAAGAGCCAATGCCGCGCGCTGAGATACGCCGAAGCGGTGCTGTTCGTCGGTTATAACAAGCGCTAAATTATTAAATTCTACATTATCCGTCAAAAGCGCGTGTGTGCCTACGGCAATTTGCGCCTCTGACGACAAAAGCATTTGCTTTGCTTTGGTTTTTTCGCTCTTTTTAAGCGAGCCGGTAAGCAGAACGCACTCTATATCACTACCCCGGAAGAACTCCGAAAGGCTCTTGAAATGCTGTTCGGCTAAAATCTCGGTGGGTGCCATAAGGACGGACTGATAACCGCATTTCGCCGTATTGTACATAAGCGTCGCGGCGACAAGAGTTTTTCCGCTTCCCACATCGCCTTCAATAAGCCGGTTCATAACCCTGCCTGAAGCCATATCAGAAAGACAGTCCTTAACGGCATTTCTTTGCGCGTTCGTAGGTTCAAATTTAAGAGACTTATAAAACCTTTCGGTATAATCGTGATTTATAACGGCGAAAGCCGCCGCCTTTTTTTTACCTTTGAGTAACATCAGTGATGTGCTGAGAACAAAAAGCTCTTCGAAGACAAAATATTTTTTTGCCTGTTCAAGCGCTTCACGACTTTTAGGAAAATGAATATTCACTATTGCGTCACTCGCCGCCAAAAGGCGGTTTGATACTCTTACGCTTTCCGGCAAAATTTCCTCGATTTGAATTTGGGGAAGAGCTGTGCGCACTAATTTTTCTATCGCCGCAGAAGAGATATTTGCACTCGCGCGGTAGATAGGGATAATCCCCTCAAAATTTGTCTCCCTGATTTCGGGAGAGGACATATTAAAACCGAATTTATCAAGCTGAACTTTCCCTAAAAACAGATATTCAGAGCCTTTATGCAGCCTTGCGGCAAGGTATTTATTATTAAATATCGTAACAAATATACTGCCGCTGCCGTCATATACCGAGAATTTATACAAGGTCATATTTTTCCTTATAAAATACTCGGTAATTTCGCTTGATATTTTTCCTTTTATGCATACAGATTCGCCTGAAATCAAATCCTTAATTTTCCTTATGTTCTTAAAATCCGCATAGTCCCTCGGAAAAAAACGCAAAAGGGCACCGACAGTATCGATGCCCATAGCATTCAGGTATTCGGCGCGGCGTGCGCCTACGCCTTTAAGAAATCTTATGTCTGTATTAATCTCAAACATAAATTACTTCTCACTCTACAGAAATTATATAGTAGTATACCGGCTGACCGCCGTTTACAAGGGTGATTTCAAGTTTATCGCCATATTTCTCGTTGAGTTGTTTTTCAAGGTCCTCAGCGGCAACATCTGTAATATCCTTGCCGTAAATTACAGTTACAAACTCACTGCTCCTCTTGACCATTTTGTTTATCAGTTTAAGAGTTGCGCGCTCAACATCACTGTCAGTAAACGCAATTTTACCGCCTGTGAGCGCCATTATTTCGCCCTCTTTTATTTTGTGACCGTCAAAATCCGAATCACGCGCGGCAAAAGTTACCTGACCGGTGGCGATTTTCTCCGCCGCCTTTTGCATTTCTATTGCGTTAGTCTCATCGTCCGCTTCGTCGTTGAAGTTGAGCATAGCGGTAATACCTTGAGGAATTGTTCTTGTGTGAAGCACTATAACCTTTCTTGTGCTTATCGGTACTGTCTGCTCTGCCGCCATTATAATATTTTTATTGTTCGGCAAGACAAACACCGTAGAAGCCGGACATTTTTCAACAGCCCTCAAAATATCATCAGTGCTCGGGTTCATCGTCTGACCGCCGGACACCACCATATCAACGCCTAAATCACGGAAAAGCTCTGCGAGGCCGTCGCCTGCGCAAACCGATACGAAACCTACGGATTTTGTTATCTCTACCGGCTCTATTGTTTCTGTAAGGTCGGCACTTTTTGTAGGCTTCTTTGCCGCTTCTTCAGCGTCGTGCTTTGCGCGCTCGTGCTGGTCGCGCATATTCTCGATTTTAAGGTGAACAAGACCGCCGAATGTAAGACCGTTTTCTATCGCGTTGCCCGGATGGTCGGTATGAACATGCACCTTTATTATTTCTTCGTCATCAACTACAACTACGCAGTCACCGATAGATTCAAGATAAGCCCTTAATTCCTGAGGCTCTTTTGCGCATTCGGGATCACGGTTTACAATAAACTCAGTGCAGTATGTAAATGTGATTTCACCGTCAAATTCGCCTGCGGCGTTGCGATTTTCGTTTTCTTCAGGTTCAGAAGAAGTATTGACAAGCTCGCTCTTTACAATTATGCCGTCACGAAGGACAGACTGCATACCCTCAAGGATCAATACGAAGCCTCTGCCGCCCGCGTCTACAACGCCGGCTTTTTTAAGAGTGGGTAAAAGCTCAGGCGTTTGCTCTAATGCCTCTTTTGCACCCTTAAGCGCTTCGTCAAACACGCCGAGAACATCAGCGCCGTTAGTCAGAGCCTCTTGTGCTTTCTCACTGGCAACGCGTGCAACGGTCAGAATAGTGCCCTCGGTCGGCTTCATAACCGCCTTATATGCACCCTCAACACCCAATTTTAATGCTGCGGTAAGGTTTTCGGCAGTAAGATATTCCTCTTCACCTATACCCTTTGCAAAACCGCGAAAGAGCAGGGAAGTGATAACACCCGAATTGCCTCGAGCGCCCCTTAGCAGAGCCGAAGCGTTGACTGCCGCCACCTTACCGGCTGTGGCACCCTCTAATTTTTCGAGCTCCCTTACGGAATTGCTGAGCGTCATAGACATATTTGTTCCCGTATCGCCGTCCGGCACCGGGAAGACATTCAAATCGTCAACTGCTTTTCTGTTATTTGTAAGATTATTTGCGGCGGATATAATAGCATCACGCAGCGTATTACCGTTAAACAAAAATATACACTCCTTTAAGAGAAATTACTCTTTTATACCGTCAACCATAACGGAAACCTTGTCTACGGTTATCCCCGTTACTTCTTTAACGGCGTATTTTACCTTTTCGGTTATGCTCGCCGCGATAGCGTTAATGTTCATACCGTAAATAACTACTATATGGATTTCAACATCTATTGAATTCGCGTCACCTGTAACCTTTATGCCGGTATCAAGCGATTGTTCTTTTGAGAAAACACCGATGATTTTCTGCTTCGAGCCGCTTGGCACCATACCTACAACGCCGAAGCAGGCAGTAACCTCAAAGCCGATAAGCTTTGACAAAAACTGCTCGGTAATTGTTATTGTACCGGTTCTTGTTTCATAAGAAATCATAAAAACTCCTCCGTTAAAATTTATAGTTTTCAAAGCCAAAGAATATATCACTCACTGTAGGCTCAGCAGTGTTTTTAATGCGTGAAGTATAAAAAAGTATTCCGTTTCGGTAACAAACGGGTATTTGCGGCATTTCCGTGAGGAATGCGCCTGCCAGGTCCGCTATGCCGCACTGACCCTGACGGTATCTGCCTATCATTTCTTCGCATACTGTCTTAGACGCCGGAAGATTATCCTCACCAGACTTGGCCGTCACGCCGTAAGCGGCACTGCCGCCCGGCAATACGAGGCTTGACATATCGTGGTTTGCGGGTACTTTTATCTCGCCTAAATAAAGTTGAAATCCGCCGGAAGAAAGCAAAGAAAGATATTCGTTGTACGGGCGCTCTGACACCGTTATTTCTATCCCTGCCGCGCGGCACTCTTCTGAAATCAGGCGCGCCGCAAGTACGCGGGATGAATTATCTGAATTTACTAACAATGAAAGCCTGAGACGGTTACCCGAATTATTAACATAATATCCGTTTACTAACCTATTATAACCTATTTTGTCAAGATTCTCAACTGTTATTTGCGTATCAGATATATTTTTAAGTGACTGTACCGCGGCAGTCTCCCGAATTTTAGGGTTAAAATAGCCTGTTGCCGGTACTGCGTTGTCAAAATAAGCGTTGTGACAAATTTCTGTTCTGTTTATTGCCGCTGAAAGTGCATATCTTAAAAAACTGTTTGATAACGGCTCGTATGCCGAGTTTATTCCTATGTATACAAAGCTGTTTGTATTCACATCAGCGCGTTTTCCACTCATACGGGCAATATTTTCTACCGATTCATCAGCGTAATAAATATCGGCGGCACCTACTTCCACATAGTGAAAAGCGGAAATTTCATCAGGCGCGTTTATAAGGTTGATTTTTGAAACCGCGCCCTTTTTGCCGAAATAGCTTTCGTTGCGAAGAAGTGCTCCGTCCAGCACATAGTATCTGCCGGAACCTATCGGGGGCTGCTCGACACCGTCGGAGTTTTTTATACCGTCACTGTTTTTCTTTATAATGGGAAAATCAAGCAGATTAAGGAAATATGGGTCTGTTCTGTCAAGCGTAAATTCTACCGCGCCGGAGACCTCAACCGCCGACACCACTTCGTAAAGCGAGGCGGCAAACGGAGTATCGCTTTTCTTTGCGATATTATACGAATATATCACATCTGCCGCAGTGACAGGCGAGCCATCCGTAAAATTTGCGGAATTAAGCGAAACTATGCACCGATTTCCGTCAAGCTCGGCGCTTTTTGCAAGGCAGTATACTGGGTTAAAATCATTATCACACTTAATAAGACGGTCATATATTAGCCTTGATATTTCGCGATTATATTTGGTTTTGGCGGTATATGGATTAAAACTGTCCCCAGAAAAATAGAGCAAATTTATCTCTTCGTTTTTGACTTTCACATTTTCGCTTACAATAGACGAAGAGGATAAACCATTGTCCTGCGATTTGCAAGAGGCGAGACAAAAGCACAGTAATGCCGAAACAAAAACACATACTGCCTTTTTCATACTATCGCCTCTTTATTCTCTATAAATTCGCTTTACAGTCTTTGTAAGACCAGTGTTATCGTCAAGCTCAAAAATACAACCGTTTAACATACATTTGCCGTGTGCCTGTAAGAACTTTTCACTGCCACCCGACCTCAGACGGTTTATTATTATTTGTTTTTCCACACCCAGTATAGAATCTATAACCCCGGTCATACCGAGGTCGGTTATATAACCTGTACCGCCGGGTAAAATCTGCTCATCTGCTGTCTGCACATGGGTGTGCGTGCCGAAAACCGCGCTCACCTTGCCGTCAAGGAAAAAGCCCATAGCGCGTTTTTCGCTTGTCGCCTCAGCGTGAAAATCAACTAATATAAATCGCGCGTTTTCACTCTTCGCACGCTGTACTAAGTTTTCAGCCGCCGCTAAGGCGTTTTCAGCGCCTACTCTTTCAAGATACACCTGCCCCGAAAGATTTATTACAGCAACCGAGTATTTTCCCATATCGCAAAGTATATAACCGCTGCCGTATTCGGAATTTATATTATCGGGTCTGAGAATACAGCGGTTTGAGTCCAACACTTCGTATATTTCCTTTCGGCGAAGTGAGTGATTACCGCCTGTGATAATATCTGCGCCGGCACTAAAGAGCATATCGGCACTTTCGGGAGTAATGCCGTTGCCCTCGGCTGAGTTTTCACCGTTTACCACCGTAAAATCTATACTGTATTCACGCTTCAAAGCAGGCAGTATACGGATAGCCGCCGCACATCCTTCCGGCGAGCATACATCTCCTACGCATAAAACACGCAATATAAACAATCCCTTACTTATTTTACATACAAGGCAATAATAACACATATTGCAAAACATTTCAATGATGTTTTTTTCAAAATCGTAAGTGAGAAAAAAAGAGTAAATAAGCGAAAACGAGAGAAAACAAGAGATTTTATTTAATAGATTAAATTTTTGAAAAAATGTTGTTGACATAAGGGTTCGGCTATGGTATTATATTCGGGCACAAGAAAATTTGGAGGTTTTGATTATGTCTACATTTATGGCAAAACCTGCCGATATTCAGCGTAAGTGGTATATAATTGACGCGGCAAATAAGCCCATGGGCAGAACCGCGGTTAAGGTTGCTGATTTGCTTCTCGGCAAAGGCAAGCCGGAGTTTACCCCTCATGTTGATTGCGGCGACCATGTCGTTGTAATCAATGCTGATAAGGCAGTGCTTACAGGTAAGAAGCTTGACAAGAAATATTATCGTCGTCACACAGGTTATATCGGCGGTCTTAAGGAAGTAAAGTATTCAACCCTTATGGCCACCCGTCCGCAGCTCGCATTTGAGCTTGCTGTTAAGGGTATGGTTCCCGATACTACTATCGGCAGAAAGGCGCTTACACGCCTTCATGTATATGCCGGCGAGGATTATGCTCAGAAGGCTCAGAAGCCTGAGAAAATCGAATTTTAAGAAGGGAGACAGAAGTTATGTTTGAAGGAAAACCTTATTTCTACGGCACAGGCAGAAGAAAAAGCTCTGTCGCCCGTGTACGCGTTTATAACGGAACCGGCAAGGTTACGATAAATGATAGGGATATAGATGATTATTTTGGTCTTGAAACCTTGAAGCTTATCGTTCGCCAGCCGCTTACTATTACCGATAATGCCGATAAGTTTGATATCGTTTGCCGCGTTGCAGGCGGTGGTGTTACCGGTCAGGCAGGCGCTATCCGCCACGGAATTGCCCGTGCTCTTTTGCAGGCTGATGAAAATTTCCGTCCTGCTCTCAAAAAAGCAGGTCTTCTCACACGCGATCCGCGTATGAAAGAGAGAAAGAAGTACGGTCTCAAAGGCGCTCGTCGCGCTCCGCAGTTCTCAAAGAGATAATTGCATACAAAACAAAGACCATCGCAACGCGGTGGTCTATTTTTATAAAAAGCAGGGAGTTATTTGATTCGATTAATTATTAAAATAATTTCGTGGACTTCTAAAATTGTCGGATATTTATATAAATATCGCACTGTTTATATGGTGACCGGTTTTTTTGCCACGCGAAAATTCAAACCCGCAAAGGTGAATCATTCGTATGCGATACTTATTGCGGCGAGAAACGAGGAATCCGTTATCGGCAATCTGATAGAGAGCATCAGAAGGCAGGATTATCCGGGCCATGTTGAGATTTTCGTTGTAGCGGACAACTGTACCGATGATACCGCGCGTATTGCCGGCGAGGGCGGTGCAATAGTCTACGAGCGATTTGATACCGAGCACCGAACAAAGGGGTATGCACTTCAGTTTTTGGTTGAGTGCATAAGGCGAGATTTCGGGATTGACTCATACGAGGGATATTTTATATTTGACGCGGATAATTTGCTTAAAAGCGATTATATCTCCCGTATGAATGATGCGTTTGATGCCGGCGAGAAAATAGTTACATCTTACCGTAACACCAAAAACTTCGGGGATAACTGGATTTCCGCGTCTTACGGTATCCACTGGCTGAGAACTATCAGGAACGAGCATCGCGCCCGTTCACTGTTTCGACTTGCAACCCGTATACAGGGAACAGGCTTCTTGTTTGCAAGCGAGGTCATTCGTGAAGACGGCTGGAAATATGTGTCTTTAACAGAAGACCGCGCCTTTTGCGCTGACGCCGTAGTGAACGGTTATCGGATTTCATACCAGAATGACGCTGAATTTTACGATGAACAGCCGATTGATATTAAGGTGGCTATGCGCCAGCGAATCCGTTGGGCAAAAGGGCATTTGCAAGCGTTTGTTGAGACGGGCGGCAAATTATTTCTGAATATTTTTAAGCGTCCGTTTAATGCTCATAATTTTATGAGCTTTGATATGCTTACTGTCGTATATCCGCGCTCGATTGTCTCGCTTTTCAGAAAGCTAATTGTATTTCTTTTAAGGCTTTCTCTGCTGATTGGCGCAGGCTTTGCCTGGGGACCTTTTTGGGCGCTCGTCTGGGGAACGCTTTATTGGACGGTTTACGCCTGGGGCAAGAATATGCTTAATGCGCTTTATGTATTTGTGATAGAATACCGCCGTATCGCACCAATTCGTTGGTATAAAAAGCTCTGGTATATATTTATGTTTCCTACATTTGACCTTATAGGAAAGCTTTCAATGGTAATAGCACTGTTTTCAAAGGTTGAGTGGAAGCCTATAGAGCATAAGGTCGCAACCCGAATAGATGAAATTGAAAAAGAGCGTAATACAAAAGATGAAAAACTTTACCGTTAATTTGAGGTGATTTTATGGACTTTGAAAAAATAATTGAAACAAGACAGTCTACAAGAAAGTTTTCGGATAAAAAACCGGAAAAAGAAATCATGGAGAAAATACTTGACGCAGGCAGGCGTGCACCAACGGCTAAGAATGTTCAGCCTGTAAAGGTATATGTTGCCGAAAGCGAGAAAGCAATAGAGGCGATAGATAAAGCGTCGCCTTGTCGCTACGGCGCACCGACAGTGCTGATAGTAGGAGTTAACACCGATGAGGCGTGCGTACTGAACGGTCATTCAACCGCCGAAATAGACGCTTCAATAGTTGCAACCCACCTGATGCTTGCGGCTACAAATTACGGGGTTGACAGTATATGGATAGAGAGATTTGACCGAAAGATACTGAAAACCGAACTCGATATACCGGAAAGCATTTTACCCGTATGTCTGTTGCCTATAGGCTTCCGCGCGGAAGACTGCCCGATAAGCCGTAATTTCCATAACCGCAAGCCGATAGAGGATGTTATAGAGCATATATAATAACAAGCCCTGAGATTGTATCGTCTCAGGGCTTGTTTATATTATTCAACTTTCATTTTGCCTTTGAAATAAAGCTTAAGTTTTTCTATCAGATTTAGTATTAGATTTTCCATCCGAACTATAATGATTTTACTAAAGAATTGATACATTAGGTTAAGAATTATGGAAATACACCAAATTGCAATAAATATCAGTATTATAACCGGAACAAGCATATAACTTTCCGCCCACTTTGTTATGTTCACAAAATTCCAGATATAGGGTCTAACAGCACAGTGTTCTTGGAAAAGATATATAACAAATGTTGCAGGTATGCAGAATAGCAGCGGCTTTGAAATTCGTTTTTTATAGGTGATGTTAATGTTTGTAAACATAATGAAAGAAGATACTGTAAGTAAAAGTGGTAATATAGAATTGTATTCAAGTATGTTCACATGTTCCAAAACAGTATTGATTATCAGATGACGCTCTATTAATCTGCCAAATCCGTTGTTTGTAACAATATATACTATGAAAAGCATAAGTGCTGTCACGGAAAAAACACCTAAACCGAAAATTTTCGGCCTTTTAACTCCGTAGATTTTGATATAGGCTGCAATAAGATACAGGAGTATGAAGTATAATAGACTATGCGTTTGGTGACCTATAAAATCTGCCGGCGAAAAAAACGGGTCAATGTTAAAAAACAGCGAAACCACCGATGAAAGTATAATGAGTAATACCAGCATTTCGTTTTTTGTCAGCGCCTTGAATGCCTTATTCAAAAACGGAGCCAATATGAGTAAAATCACATAATTGACAGGATACCAATAATGATTAAATATTAAAGGAAAAAAGGAATACAATACTGTCGTTATTTTTATGTCGCGTGATATAAAGATTAGGGATATAAAAAATATCAATATGGAGAAAAACCAAAGCTGCAAGATGAAATTAATCAGCTTTTTTGTTGTTGATACTCTGTCAATCAAAAAATAAGCAGAAATCATTGTAAATCCGCTTATAGAAAAGGATTGAAAAGTTTGTATTATGTTTACAATATAAAAATTCAAATGCGTTTGCGGTATAAATGTAATTAAACCGCTGTAAGAAATAATATGTATTGTTGTGATTAGAAACATACAAAGAATTCTGTATATATCAATTGAAATATTCCTGTCTTTCATAACTTAAAAGCCCCTCATTATAAATACTGCTTAACTACTGTGATTTATTTCGGCATATTCGGATTGTCTGTGCGCTCTAAAAGATAATCTAAAGAAATATTAAAATAATCAGCAAATTTAATGAGCGTATTATAATCTGCCTCTCGCTCACCGCATTCATATCGACTGATACTGTTTTGATTCATATTTAAGTCTATAGCAAGCTTTAATTGTGAAATTCCTCGACTTTTTCTTATTTCCTTGAGTCTCATAAATTCACCTCTTTACATTATTATCCCACAATGGTATAATCTTAATATCCCATTTTGGTATATTTTAAGGAGAGATGATTATGAGTGAAGTGAAAAAATCAGGTCTTGCCACTGCAGGCTTGTAGTAGGTATTGTAGGGATATGTCTTTCTTTTATTCCAGTAGTGAATAATGCTGAATTCAGAGTTTATAAGGCGTCAATGTATTGATAACAACTCCCCGGTTGTTGCGGCTCGCCGTTTGGTGAGCCGTTTTCTTTATAAAATGTTTACATTTAGCCGTATTTACAAATTAAAATTTTTCGGGTAAAATAATAAGGTAATTATAATTCGCGGGGGAAGAATATGGCGAAGGATAAAATCGTAATTAAGGGTGCAAATGAGCATAATCTTAAAAACATTGATGTAGAAATACCAAGGGACAAGCTTGTGGTATTTACCGGCCTTTCAGGAAGCGGAAAATCCTCACTTGCCTTTGATACTATTTATGCCGAGGGGCAAAGGCGGTATGTTGAGTCGCTTTCAAGCTATGCAAGGCAGTTTTTAGGTCAAATGGAGAAACCGGATGTTGAGACTATTGAGGGGCTTTCTCCTGCGATTTCAATCGACCAGAAAACCACATCAAAAAACCCGCGCTCGACAGTCGGCACAGTAACGGAGATTTATGATTATCTGCGCCTTTTGTATGCAAGGGTTGGTGTTCCGCACTGTCCTGTTTGCGGTAAAGAAATATCGAGTCAATCTACAGACCAGATAGTAGACGCGATTATGTCACTCGACGAGGGCAGTAAAATCCAGATACTTTCCCCGGTTGTAAAGAACCGCAAGGGTGAGCATACGAAGGAATTTGACCGGGCGAGAAAATCAGGATATGTGCGTGTTCGTGTTGACGGTAACATTTATGATTTATCAGAAGAAATAAAACTTGAAAAAAATAAGAAGCACACTATAGAAGTTGTGGTTGACCGACTTGTTATTAAGCCGGAAATTCGTTCACGGCTTACTGACAGTATAGAAACCGCCTTGTCACTTTCCGGCGGTCTGGTTGCGGCGGATGTAATAGGCTCAGACGAGTTACAGTTTTCAGAAAGCTATGCCTGTGACGAACACGGCATCAGCATACCGAAGCTCACACCCACTATGTTTTCCTTTAACAGTCCTATCGGAGCCTGTCCTACATGTACCGGTATCGGTGTGTTTATGAAGGTAGACCCGAGACTTATTATAAACGACGAGGATAAATCTTTGCTTGAAGGATGCATTCGCGCCTCAGGCTGGGGGGTAAACTCTTGGTTCAATCCCGATGCCGGGGCTATTGCCGAAATGTATTACAGAGGTATTGCAAAGAAGTTTGATATTGATATAAATACTGCCTGGAAAGACCTGCCGGAAGAGATGAAAAATGCCGTGCTTTATGGTACGGGAGAAGAAAAGCTTGAGCTTGAAAGAAGTAATACTTATTATTCTGGGGGAACATATTACGCACCTTTTGAGGGCGTGATAAACAACCTGCAAAGGCGCTATGAGAATACTAAAAGTGACTATTCAAGGGCGGAAATAGAAAGCTATATGACTGAAAGCGACTGCCCGGACTGTCACGGCGCGCGCCTTAAGCCTGAGTATTTGGCAGTGACAGTGGGCGGAAAAAACATAAAAGAGTTTTCGGATATGTCCATAACCGAGGCGCTTGAATTTATAGGCGGACTAAAATTTTCCAAAATGGACGAGATGATAGCAAAGCCAATTATAAAAGAATTAAACGCGCGTCTTAAGTTCCTTGCAAGCGTGGGTCTTGAATATTTATCACTTTCACGCTCGGCAGGTACTCTTTCCGGCGGTGAGGCGCAGAGAATACGGCTTGCCACTCAAATAGGCTCGGCGCTTTGCGGAGTTTTATATATACTTGACGAGCCGAGTATAGGACTTCACCAGCGTGACAATGAGAGACTGATAAATACCCTTAAAGGTCTTCGTGATATCGGGAACACTCTTATAGTAGTAGAGCATGATGAAGATACAATGCGCGAGGCGGATTATATAGTAGACATAGGTCCCGGCGCCGGTATTCACGGCGGTGAGGTTGTATTTACCGGTACCCCCGAAGAGCTTTACAAATGCCAAGGCTCTGTGACTTCTGATTACCTTACCGGCAGAAAGAAAATTCCCGTGCCGATAAAAAGGCGCGAGGGCAACGGTAAAACCCTTACTGTTTTCGGCGCTTGTGAAAATAATCTTAAGAACCTTACAGTAAGGCTGCCGCTTGGCGAGTTTATCTGTGTTACCGGCGTTTCGGGAAGCGGAAAATCTTCGCTTGTAAACGATATTATTTATATGGTTTTGGCGAATAAGCTTAACCGTGCAAAGACCATACCGGGGAAATACAAATCTATCGAGGGCGTAGAAAACCTCGATAAGGTTATAAATATTGACCAGTCGCCAATAGGCAGAACGCCACGAAGCAACCCTGCAACATATACCGGCGTTTTCGGGGACATACGCGAGCTTTTCGCAAGCACGCCGGATGCAAAGGCAAAAGGCTATTCTGCCGGTAGATTTTCCTTTAATGTTAAGGGAGGCAGATGCGAGTCCTGCCAAGGCGATGGAATTATTAAGATTGAAATGCACTTTTTACCCGATATTTATGTGCCCTGCGAGGTATGCGGCGGTACTCGTTATAACCGCGAAACCTTAGCGGTGCAGTATAAGGGCAAGAGTATTTACGATGTGCTTGAAATGACGGTCGAAGAGGGTATGAACTTCTTTGAAAGTCACCCGAAAATACACAAAAAGCTTAAAACTCTTTACGATGTGGGGCTCGGCTATATAAAAATAGGTCAGCCGGCAACTACTCTTTCGGGCGGAGAAGCGCAGCGTGTAAAGCTTGCTACCGAGCTTTCTAAAAAGTCAACAGGCAGAACTATATATATACTTGATGAGCCTACTACCGGTCTTCACACTGCTGATGTTCACCGCCTTGTTGAAGTGCTGCAAAAGCTCGTAGATACCGGCAACACTGTGCTTGTGATTGAGCACAACCTTGATGTAATAAAGGTTGCGGACCATATTATAGATTTAGGACCTGAAGGCGGTAATCGCGGCGGAGAGATAGTGTTTGAGGGTACGCCTGAGGGAATTTGCAAATGTGAGAAGTCGTATACCGGGAAATTCCTTAAAAAACTACTTTAATTTACACATTATTCACCAATTTTTGAGTTTTAAGTATTAGAATACAATAAAAACGGGGTAGGTGAAAGGTGTGTTCGGGTATATTCGCGCAGAAAAGGAAGAACTGAAAATGCGTGAGTATGAGATTTACCGCGGTGTTTATTGCTCATTGTGTAAAAGGCTCGGTAAAAGCTATGGCTTTCTCTCACGGATGACGCTCAGTTATGATTTCACATTCTTAGCGCTTCTCGACATCTCGCTTAAACAAGGTTGCACAGCGTTTGTGCCCGGCAGGTGTGCCTTTAATCCGGCAAAAAGATGTAATTATTTGAAAGACGGCGGCGAGCTTGATTTTTCCGCCGCTACTGCTATGATAATGCTTTACTATAAGATAGCCGATGATATTAAAGATGAAAATGGCTTTAAGAAATTTTCGGCAATGCTTATAAAACCGCTGTTTTCCCGTGCTCATAAAAAAGCGGCGGCAGCTTTTCCTCAAATTGAGAATTATGTTTCCGATTATATGGAAAGTCAAAATAAGCTTGAAATGGAAAATACTAAAAGCGTTGATATGGCAGCGGAGCCTACCGCCAAGGTTATGGCAAATATTTTGATGTTTTTAAGTGAAGATGAGGCACAAAAAAGGGCGTTATCCAGGCTTGGTTATTGCCTTGGCCGATATATTTATTTGCTTGACGCCGCCTGCGACTTAAAAGACGATATAAAATCCGGCTCATACAATGTTTTAAGGAATATAAAGGGAGATATAAAAGAGTATATTTCCTCGCAACTGTATATTTCCATAAACGAGGCGGCAAAGGCATTTGAGCTGGTAAGCATAAAAAAGCATAAACCGATTTTAGGAAATATAATTTATTTGGGGCTTGAACAGACCTTCAAAAAGGAGTTAAGTAAATGAACGATCCTTATGTAGTTTTAGGTGTATCGCGCGACGCGAGCGATGAGGAAATAAAGCGTGCATACAAGGAGCTTGCAAGAAAGTATCATCCGGACAATTATGCGGATAATCCGCTTTCCGACCTTGCGGCGGACAAGATGAAAGAAATAAATGAAGCATACGACGCAATAATAAATAGTCGCAGGGGCTCTGCAGGCGGTAAAAATGCAGGATATAATCCGAATGCGGCGTCCTCTTTTCCGGAGGTGCGAAGCCTTATAAACTCCGGCAGGCTTGAACAGGCGCAAGAGGTGCTTGACGGTGTACCTCCGGCATCCAGAAATGCCGAGTGGTATTTTCTTAACGGAACTGTGCTTTACAGGCGCGGTTGGTTCGATGAAGCTTTTACAAGCTTCACCCGTGCTTCTCAAATGGACCCGGGAAATCCTGAGTATCAGACGGCGGTTAATAATGCAAGGCGTCAGTCAGGTAGGGTGAATACTAACCCATACGGATATTATGGCGGCGGCAGCGACTGTTCTGCTTGTGATGTCTGCCAAGGTCTTATCTGTGCAGACTGCTGTTGTGAATGTATGGGCGGAGACCTTATTCGTTGTTGCTGATATGAAAAAAAGTATAAGAATTGCTTTTTGCGGTATTATTTCGGCGCTAATCAGCGTTGTTATGATAGCAAGCCTTATTCCCGATGTCACGCTGGCGGTACCGGCAATAGCAGGGCTTTTTATAATCCCGGTGTTTGCAGAACTGGGTGTAGGTTCGGCGATTGCCTGTTTCATTGCAAGTAGTGCGGTATCGTTTTTTGTAAGCGATAAAACCTCTTGGCTCGTGTTTGTTTTTCTGTTTGGGTATTATCCGATATTAAAGCCTTTTTTAGAAAAAATCAAAAGTTCACCATTAAAATGGTTGCTGAAGGCTTTTGTTTTTAATCTGGCGGCAGTGACCGGCTTCCTTTTAGCAAGGCTTACCGTGGGAGTAGAGCTTAAAGGCTGGTGGCTTATAGCGGCACTTGTGGTCGGCAATATAACCTTTGTGCTTTACGATATAGCCGTATCAAGAATGGCGGCGCTTTACTATATAAAATTACACAAAAGAATATCATCAATACTGAAAAAAGACGGAGAGAGTAGAACCTAAAGGTTCTACTCTCTCAAAATTAATAGCACTTTTTGCAAGATTCATATCCGCGTTTTTCCGCCTCTTGCCGTGTAACCTGTCTCGGGGTTTTCATATTACTGCAACTTGCATTTCTGTGATATTTGACTCCTGTTCTCGGTATCCATACCATTTCATTACTCTGTGTTTGTGTGACGGTTGTATTAATAGAAGTAGAAGAGGTATCAGTCTTAGCTTTGATTTCATCATCGAGTATCTTCAAATCATATCCTACAAATGACGCAAGCATTAGTAACGCTAATAATAGTGCAAATAGCATTTTAATAAGTTTCATAATTACCTCCACCATTTAATTTTTATATTGACAGTTTTATTCTACATTCTTATGTGTGTCGAATTTTGTACTTATCGAGTGTAAGCCTTTAATTTTTTGCATAAAAAAGTGCGCCAGCCGAAGCTGACGCACAAAAAACGCATAACTCCAACTGTCGCCAAACAATTATCTCAGTAATTCTCACATTAAGAATGCTGAAATAGAAGTATGCATTTTTATCGGGAGATAAAAAGCATCCTTGTAATGTGAGAAATTTGAGATTTAATTTTTTGAGATAATTATTTGGCACACTTATTTTACCATTTAATAATCAAATAGTCAATAAATAAAAAAAGTGCGCCAGCCGAAGCTGACGCACAAAAAACGCATAACTCCAACTGTCGCCAAACAATTACACAATCTATTACAAAGAACAGAATGTTATAGAGTTTGCGTTTTTATCAAAAGATAAAATCGCAATTCTGTTCTTCAAAAGTATAGTATTAAATTGTGTAATTATTTGGCACAGTAATTATAACATTTATAGTGATTATAGTCAATAAAAAAACTCCGGTCATAATAGAACCGGAGTTTATCGCAATTTAACCCTTTATTTCGTTTACATATCTGCAAGCGGCAAGGGCTGATACTGTTCCGTCCGCCGCGGCTGTAGTCACCTGCCGTACCGCTTTACTTCGGCAGTCGCCTGCAACGAATATGCCGGGCGTTTTGGTAGTGCAGGATTCATCGGTATCAAAATATCCGTAAGAATTCAGCTCTGCAAGATTACCAAACGGTTCATTTTCGGGTATGAGACCTATTGCTACAAACATACCGTCGGCAAGTATTTGCTTTACATCACCACCGATTTCGGCTTCAACACCTTTGAATTCGCCGTTTTCGGTTATAAGCTTTGTGATTTTAGTGCCTGTATACTTAGTTACATTATCTCTTGAGAATAATAGCTTTTGTAAGCTTTCTTCACCCGTGAAATAATCAAGGTCTTGAAGAATTATTACCTGCTTGCATTTATCCGAAAGCAAAATTGCCTCTTGAAGCGCAGAGTTTCCGCCGCCTGCCATAATTACGGTTTTGTTTTTGTAAAAATCACCGTCACAAACTGCGCAGAAAGAAATACCCTCGCCGATAAGCTCTTTTTCGCCGTCTAAACCTAAAAGTCTGTGCTTTACGCCGGTTGCGATGATTACGGATATGCATTCATAAGCGCCGCCTTCTTCGGTTTTTACGATTTTTTTGTTGCCTTCGATTTCAATGCCTGAAACGGTTTCAAACTCAATATCGGCGCCTTGTTCGAGTATCTGTGACATCATTTTATCTGCAAGCTCCGTACCGCTTATGCTCACGGTAGCAGGAAAATTTTCCACCTTTGGAGAATGGGTTATCTGACCGCCAAAGCCGTTTTTTTCAATTACTAAAACGGTTTTGCCGTTTCTTTTGGCATATAGCGCCGCCGTCATACCGGCAGGACCTCCGCCTACGACAATTATATCATACATAACTTTCACCTTACTGAACGAGGGCAGAAACCGCAATAAGTTTCTGCCCTCGGTTTTTTATTTGCTCATTATATAGCCTTTTATGTCTGAAACGCCACGGTATTTTTCGAAGCCGTCAGCTGTGTTTACAACGAGCGTCGGAGCTTGCCGTATTCCGTATTGGGCTGAGAGCTCAGGCTCATCTTCTGCATTTATAGCCTGATACTTTATTCCGGCTTTATCAAGGAGTGCCACAGCCGCTTTGCAGTTAGGGCAGGTAGCGGTTTTGAAAAGCAGAATATCTGCGGTATCTGCGGTCGTAGGTGCGGCGTGTTCTTCACAAGCACAAGGGCTTTCGTCGACAGGCGCCGGTTTAGGACCGGTATGAGTTAAATGTGAATTGCCTATATTGTATACCTTACGGTCTTTATACTCTTGTGCCTTACCGTCATTCCAGTTCTGTATCGGGCGGTAGTAACCGGTGATACGACTGTTTACTTCGGTTTTCTGACCGCATATCGGGCAGGTAAACTGCTCGCCTGTCAGGTATCCGTGGTCTTTACATACAGAATATGTTGGCGACATTGTGTAATAAGGAAGCTTGTAGTTCTCTGCAATTTTCCTCACGAGATTTGCCGCCGCTTTCCAGTCAGGCAATTTTTCGCCTAAGAATGCGTGGAAAACGGTGCCCGAGGTGTAAAGGGTTTGTAAATCATCCTGAATATCGAGAGCTGAGAAGATGTCCTCCGTATAACCTACCGGCAGGTGTGAAGAATTGGTGTAATAGGGTGTTCCGTTCATATTAGCGGTGATTATATCCGGGAAGTCCTCTTTATCGTGCTTCGCAAAACGATAGGTTGTAGACTCTGCAGGGGTCGCCTCTAAGTTGTAAAGGTCGCCGTATTTTTCCTGATAGTCTGAAAGGCGCTCTCTCATATGGTTAAGCACATCACGCGCAAAACGCTGAACACGCTCGTCCGTAAGGTCGGCTTTTAGCCATTTCGCGTTAAGACCTACCTCGTTCATACCTATCAGACCGATAGTTGAGAAGTGGTTTGCAAATGTGCCGAGATAACGCTTAGTATAGGGATATAGTCCCTGGTCAAGGAGGGTTGTTATGACCGTACGCTTGGTTTTAAGACTACGGGCAGATATATCCATAAGGTGGTCAAGACGGGCATAGAAATCCTTTTCATCCGTTGCCTGATAAGCTATACGCGGGAGATTTATCGTTACAACGCCTATTGAACCTGTTGACTCACCTGAACCGAAGAAGCCGCCGGATTTTTTACGAAGCTCACGAAGGTCCAGACGAAGTCTGCAGCACATTGAACGGACATCGCTCGGCTCCATATCGGAATTTATATAGTTTGAGAAATAAGGGGTGCCGTATTTTGCGGTCATTTCAAAGAGAAGTTTATTGTTCTCAGTCTCGGACCAATCAAAATCACGGGTAATTGAATAGGTCGGTATCGGGTACTGGAAGCCTCTGCCGTTAGCGTCACCCTCTATCATTATCTGGATGAACGCCTTGTTTACCATATCCATTTCTTTTTGGCAGTCGCCATAGGTGAAGTCCATTTCCTTACCGCCGATTATAGCAGGAAGATTTTTAAGGTCGTTTGGAACTACCCAGTCAAGCGTAATATTCGAGAAAGGTGCCTGAGTACCCCAACGGCTCGGTGTATTTACGCCGTAAACGAATGACTGTATGCACTGCTTAACTTCCTTTTGAGTGAGGTTATCAACCTTAACAAAGGGAGCAAGATATGTGTCAAATGATGAGAACGCCTGAGCGCCTGCCCACTCGTTTTGCATAATGCCGAGGAAGTTAACCATTTGATTGCAAAGGGTTGAAAGGTGATTGGCCGGTGAAGAGGTGATTTTGCCCGGAACACCGCCGAGACCCTCTTGAATTAACTGTTTAAGGCTCCAACCTGCGCAGTAGCCTGTAAGCATTGAAAGGTCGTGAAGGTGAATATCAGCATTCCTGTGGGCGTTCGCTATTTCCTCATCGTAAACTTCGCTGAGCCAATAGTTGGCGGTAATAGCGCCCGAATTTGAAAGAATAAGACCGCCTACGGAATAGGTAACAGTCGCATTCTCTTTAACGCGCCAGTCGTTAATCTTAAGATAGTTATCAACTATATCCTTGTAATTAAGGAGAGCAGAATTAACATTACGGATTTTTTCTCTCTGCTTACGGTAGAGAATGTAGGCTTTTGCAACATCGGCATAACCCGATTCGGAGAGCACTTTTTCTACGCTGTCCTGAATTGCTTCAACCGTAATTTTTCCGTCCTTTATTTTTGACTCGAAATCAGCGGTTACATGAAGAGCGATTAAATCAATAACGCTCGGATGTGACTGCTTGCCCTGTGCTTCAAATGCTTTGGAAATTGCGGCGCTTATTTTACCTATATTAAAATCGGTAACGCTGCCGTCTCTTTTAACTACCTGATACATATAATATACCCCTTCATTAGATAATCTTATAGCGTGCATTCTGTATTCTATCACGAACACAACATTTTGTCAATATATTTAGAAATTTTTTTTATAAACACAATATATAGTTGTTTACTCCACTCCGCGAAGCTCGGTGTTCGGTATAAATTCACGGGCGATTTTAAGAAGCTTGTGCATTTTATCAAAGCTCGGAGAGGTGAGGTTGCCGTAAGGCACGCTGTCCCTATCAGTAAACCTCTGTAAGAAATATCGTTTTGCGCCTTTTATCATATCGCCTATCTTTACAAAGTCGGCTTCCTCGTGCAGTTCATTTACTACCGTTGTTCGGAACTCATAATCGGTATTTCCGTTCATAAGCAAAGAAATACTCTTTTTTATAACATCCAAGTCTACATTTTCCACACCGCAGGTCATCGCGTATTTTTCAGGCGAGTTTTTTATATCCATAGCCACATATTCCACATAGCCCGTATCAAGTATCTCTTTAAGATATTCGGGATGATAGCCGTTGGTATCAAGCTTTACTCGGTAGCCGGTGTCGTGTATCCTCTTAATAAGATTTATAAGGTCTTTGTTCATCAGCGGCTCGCCGCCTGTAATGGCAACACCCTCTAAAAGTCCCTTTCGGCTTTCGAGAAATGCTATAAGCTCGTCCTCATCCATAGTAGGCTTCAAAGTACCGTCAATAAGCTCAAAGTTATGGCAAAACGGACACCGAAAATCACATCCGCCTAAAAATATCGTGCAGGATACGCAACCCGGGAAATCAAGCAGCGTCATTTTTTGTATACCGTGTATTTTCATAAGTCCTCCTATACTGCCGAAAGAATGTGCAGATTTCTTATATAGTCGTCCGAAACTGAGTCATTTACGGAATATGCATGCTTTTCAAGGTCGCCGCAAATGGCTTTGGTTAGGTTTTGCTCGGAAAGCTCATCTATAATATCCGCCGCAATACCCTCTATGGCATAATATTTTTCTTCGGAGAGCTCGGGCGAATTATCAGTAGTTATAAGATATTCCATAATCTCGGCTTCAATTGAGAGCTTAGGTAAGCTTCTCAGAGCCTTAAAGCACCATTTGTAGTAAGGCTTGTATACGCGATTAAGTAAGAATATCGCTGAAATTGCGTGATTTACAAACTCATATACTGCAAGCTGTGCCGCCGCTACTTCACCACGGTCAACACACCGTTTGTAGTTATACTGCCCGGACTGCGCCATTAAAAGCAGATTACCGGCGAGCTTTTTAAGGCGTATATCTTCGGGAAAGTATGAAAGATTTTCCCGTATTTTTGTAACCTCGCCGAAGGCATCGAAGAATATCTTGCCGTTTGTAGCCTCTGCGAGCGCCTGCTCAGGCGTGCTTAGCCAGCCGTTTACTGTGAGTATTCCGTCAGCCGAGCCGACCTTTTCAGTAAAGTACTCACTTGTTCTGAACACGCCGCGCCTTGCACCGCCGACGGGGGAGAGCATACCTCTTTTTACTCCCTCAAATTCTTTAGGAAGTTTAGAATAAGCTCTCTCAAGCAGAAAAGCTGTGCGTCGGTCTATTATACTTTCGTCAGGCAGAAAAATACAAAAGCCTGCCTCAAAATCGTGGTCGCGTGAAATACTGTCGTCAAACCCGAAGCACTCCGAGCCCGGTCCTAATATACCGCAGGCAAGTTTGTCTATTACTCCTGAGAATTCGCTTTCGAGCATAGGTTTCCCGAATTCACGAAAAAACTTTTGGGATAGCTCAATTCCTTTCATATATTTCCTTCGCTTTCCGTGTAAGTTCTTCCGCCGCGGCAAAATAGCCATAATATGAAAACGACGGTGCACATTTCTCGCACACAAAAGCATAATATCCGTCTTTCGGTACGCTTTCGGTATTTAGCAGGTCATATGCTTTGTCTAAAAGCTCAAAAGCTTTACCTTCCGCCGCTTCACTGCCCATACTTGCAACAAAAGTATCCGCCATATTAAGATAAGTAATTGCGCGCTCAAGTTCGCCGTTTTTCACCTTTTCCATACAACTTAAGGCTTTTTCGTAGTATGAAAGAGCCTCACTGTACCTGCCAAGGAATGAAAGGGTCAGCGCCATATTGTTGTAAAGACCGCCGAGAAGGTCGTTTTCAGGTTCACTCATAGCTTCAAATGCCGCTTGCGCTTTCAAAAAGGTTTCAAGCGACTTTTCATTATCCCCGAAAGCGTTATAAGCGGTAGCTATATTTATATATGTAACTCCGGCGCTTCTGTCGCCCTCAAAGCCTAATTCCTTGAGTAACTTAAAAGCCTTAGAGGCGTTTTCGTATGCACCCTTACGGTTGCCGGTTTTTCTGAAATGCCCTACAAGCTCATTCCTTATCATAAGCTCGCCTCGGGTATCTTTTCCGAGTATTGCTTCGTTTAACCAATATAAAAGATGCCTTTCGGCGCCTGTATAATCGTTTTTGCCCATATATTCGTTCATTTTATCGATTATGCGCCCCTGCGGCACGCTTTTTACCTCAGGTGTCACGCCGTAAGCCTCCTCGCACAGCAGACATCTCGGCTCGGCATAATCTTCGGGTTTTAAGTAGCTGTCGTTCATTTCATTTCTCCATTATATAGTATATAATAATTCTTTTAACACAACAAATTGTATATTCAGCAGAAATATAATAACCCAGATATTATATGCTGTCAATGACAACTTATTAAAAAAATAAACAAAAAAACCGGGGTTTTTTCTACACCCCGGTTTTTGGCTGTTATACTATCCCAAAAATGCTTCGTGAACTGCGGCAACGGCTTTATCGGTCTGGCTTTTATCTATGAGAACCGAAATTTTAATCTCACTTGATGTTATCATACGGATGTTTACATCGGCGTCAAAAAGTGCCTCAAACATCTTTGCCGCAACACCCGGATGGCTCTCCATACCGGCACCTACTACGGATACCTTTGCAACATTTTCATCCTTTTTAATGTTTGAATACTGAAATATGGATTTGAGCGACTCAATAGACTCTACCGCCGCGTCTGCCTGGTCGTGAGAAACGGTAAAGGATATATCCTTTGTTCCGTCACGCCCTACCGACTGTATAATCATATCCACATTAACTTTATATTGTGCAAGCTTATTAAATAGCTTGAACGCAACGCCCGGAAGGTCTTTAAGACCGATAACCGAAATAGTATCAACATTTTTATCGCTGGTAACGCCTCTTATTAGCATTTTTTCCATTTTCGTATTCTCCCTTACAATTGTTCCGTCTTTTCTTTCAAGGCTTGAAAGCACTTCAAGCTCAACACTGTATTTCTTTGCCATTTCAACCGAACGGTTATTTAGTACCTGTGCACCGAGAGTGGCAAGTTCGAGCATTTCGTCGTATGTTATCTCGTTTAGCTTTTTAGCATTCTTTACTTTCCTCGGGTCGGCGGTATATACGCCGTCAACATCTGTGTATATCTGGCAACGGTTCGCATGCATTGCCGCCGCAATGGCTACGGCACTTGTATCCGAGCCGCCGCGGCCGAGAGTGGTCAGGTCGTCATACTTGTTTATGCCTTGGAAACCTGCCACAATTATTATGTTTTTCTTTGCAAGCTCTGCTTTAATGCGCTCTGTGTTAATGTTCTTTATTCGAGCTATACCGTGGTTTGAATCGGTGTTAAAGCCTGCCTGCCAGCCGAGAAGAGAAATCACGGGACATCCGAGCTTTTCTATCGCCATAGCAAGAAGTGCAATAGATATTTGCTCGCCTGCGGTAAGCAACATATCCATTTCTCTCTTTGAAATACTTCCGCCGTTTATTTCTTTAGCTTTTTCTATCAAATCGTCGGTTGTATCGCCTTGGGCAGATACAACCGTTATAACCTCGTTACCCTTTTTATAATCATCAACGATTATCTGCGCCACATTGAAAATACGCTCTGTGTTTGCAACAGATGAACCGCCGAATTTCTTAACTATAAGTGACATTTTTATTTACCCCCTGTCATAGTAGCGTCTTTATCAATTTGATACTGTCATATTTAAGCGCTTTAAGCTTTTCCTTTATGTTCTGCTCATAATCTTCATCTGTTATAAAGGCAATTTCACCCAAATCACAGTTCTTTATATTTACAGTGCTTTCGCCGAACACTGTATTAAAGCTCTCGTCGAGCGCTTCAAAATCGGAAGACTTGGCAAGTACATAAAACCTTTGCTTGGAATTATCCTCTACAACATAGCCTTCTTCGCTCTCTTGCCAGTCAAAATACTTTCTCGCGTTAAGATGTTTTGCACAGTCTATTATATCAGCGACCACAGCGCTTGCCGTAGGCATTTTTCCGGCGCCTTTTCCGTAAAACATAACATCGCCCGTCGCGTCGCCTCTTACGACTATTGCATTAAATACTCCGTCAACATTAGATAGTATATTATCGTGGCCTACAAGTCTCGGTGCTACATCGGCGCAGATTTTACCGTTTGGTAATTTCTTGGCTCTGGCTATCAGCTTTATCGCACAGTTAAATTTACCTGCGTACGCTACATCGTCAAGCGTTATATTGCTTATGCCTTCCGTTTTTACTTCGCTTGGGTATACATGCTTTCCAAAGGCGAGTGACGCGAGTATACAAATCTTTCTGCAGGCGTCGTGACCTTCAATATCGGCAGTAGGGTCTTTTTCGGCAAACCCTTTTTCCTTGGCTAAGGATAGGGCAGTGTCAAAATCCATACTATCCACTATCATTTTATTTAATATGTAGTTAGTTGTTCCGTTAAGTATACCGGTAACGCGGTTTATATCGTTTGCCGCAAGGCACTGCGCCATAGGTCTCAAAATCGGGATACCGCCGCCTACGCTCGCCTCAAAGAGAAAATTAACATTTTTCTCCGCTGCAATTTTAAGAAGCTCGGCGCCTTTGGCCGCAACCAGCTCTTTATTTGATGTAACAACGCTCTTACCTGCTTCAAGACATCTTTTTACAAAGTCATAAGCAGGGTTTATTCCACCCATTACTTCGGCAACAATCCTTACTTCGCGGTCGTTTACTATCTTTTCAAAGTCTTTTGTGAACTTATCGGCATATGTTAAATTGCTGAAGTCACGCAACTCAAGTATATACTTAACCGCGATATCTTCGCGCACCTTATCTTTAACGCGGTCATTGTGCTTTATCATTATCTCGGCAACACCCGAGCCTACCGTTCCGTGACCTAAAATTGCTGTGTAAATCATCTGTTAATGTACCTCTCTGATAGAAATAATACCGTCAACCGTTTTGAGCCGACTGAGCAACTCGGAAACCGAGATTTTTGTGTTATCCGTACGCACGGTAATGGTTACTGCCGCCGTACCGCCCATTGGCTTTTCCTGGTTTACGGTTAGTATGTTCGCGCCGTAGCTTGATAACACCGCCGTCATAGCCGAAAAAACACCCGACCTATCAGATAGAACGGCTCCTAAGGTTAATTCGTGACGGTCTTCGGTTTCGTACTTAAAAACATTGTCCTTATATTTATAATAAGCGCTTCGGGATATGCCTGCAGCCTTAACTGCTTTTGATACATTAGTGGCTTTACCCGAGGATATAAGTTCCTTTGCGACGACCACTCCTTTGAACACATCGGGCAGCACGCCGGAATTTACAAGCAGATAAAAATCTTTTTCCATAGGTGTCCTCCCACAAAAAACGCTGTCCTCAATTATATTACACTTTTTTCAAAAAATCAACCCATTTTTTTAATTTTTCGGAAATATTATTAAATAGGTGATAATATGACGGCTGAATATAAAAAAGATTTTCTTTTGAATGTATTATTCATGGGTGCGGTAATAGGTTTAGTGCTTCTCGCTTCGCGTTTCTTGCTTTTCTATCTTTTCCCGTTTGTAATAGGCGTTATTGTTGCGCTTTTGGCACAAAAGCCTGCACAAAAAATATCAGATAAAATAAGTATAAAAAAGCAAAGCTGCGCAGTTGTGCTGACAATTATTTTCTGCTTCCTGTTCTTTGCACTCATATTTTTAATTTCCTGGGCGCTTTGGGGAAAAACAAGCGACCTATTAAGACTTATGCCTAAGTATTTCTCCGATGTGCAAAGTTCTTTTGAAAAATTCAGGAACGGTATTATTAAGAATATGCCTTCGCTCTCGCTTTCGCAAAAAGATGCGGTCAATGATATATTCTCTGATACTGTAAGCTCGGTTTTATCGTCGGCAACAAGATTTTTATCCTCACTTGCAACAGGTCTTATAAAAGGACTTCCGGCTTTTCTGATAAGCAGTCTTGTTACGGTGGTGGCGAGTTGTTATATCGCAAAGGATTTTGACAAACTCAAAAAATTTGTTTTAGGTCTTATGTCAAATGAGAGGGCAGTAAAAATCGCGCAGATAAAAAGTATCTTAGGCGAAAACACCGCTAAATTCATTAAAGGATATGCGCTTATTACCCTTATCACATTTTTTGAACTCACCTTAGCGTTTATAATACTCGGCGTTAACAGTCCCCTGATTTTGGCATTTATTGTGGCATTTGTTGATTTGCTTCCCGTGCTTGGCGTCGGTACTATATTGGTGCCGTGGTCAGTTGTTGAGTTTTTAGGGCAGAATTACTTTTTAGGCGCAGGACTTTTAATTTCCTACGCTATAATTGCCATTGTGCGTAATTTTATTGAACCGAAAATAATCGGAGAGCAAATAGGTATTAACCCGATTTTTACTTTGGTATCAATGTTTTTAGGACTTAAAACAGCAGGAATTATAGGTATGATTTTGTGCCCTTTAGCACTTACTGTTGTGGTAGGCTATTATAAGAAAACCGAGATATGAAAAAAGCGGCGGAAATCTCCGCCGCTTTAGTTATTCTATAAACTTAAAATCACTTGTAAGAAGTGTGGTAATGTTTTTTGATACCGTCAGTATTCCGCCGCCCAATTTAATCTTTTTTTCGGTATTGTCAGCAAAAATAATACTTCCTTCACATTCCTTAATCGCCGTGATAAAAGGTATGTGCCCTGCAAGTATCGCAAGGTCGCCTTCGCTGCCGCGAGCCGTCAGCATTGCGGCTTCACCGTCAAACACATTACCCTCAGGTGTGGAAATTATAAGGTGGTAATTTTTCATTTCGCGCTACCCTTTGCCTTTTCTACCGCCTCGTCAATGGTGCCGACATAAAGGAATGCCGATTCTGGCAAATCATCATGCTTGCCTTCAATAATTTCCTTAAATCCGCGTATTGTTTCTTTAAGCGGAACATAGGTGCCTGTAATACCGGTAAACTTTTCCGATACATGGAACGGCTGAGATAAAAATCTCTGGATTTTACGCGCACGGCCTACAAGAAGCTTGTCTTCGTCAGAAAGCTCATCCATGCCCATAATTGCGATTATATCCATAAGCTCGTTATAACGCTGTAATATGCGCTGTACCTCACGCGCCACGAAATAGTGGTCGTCACCGAGAACTTCAGCCGAAAGTATACGGCTCGTGGACTCTAACGGGTCAACTGCCGGATATATGCCCTGAGAGGCTATACTTCTTGATAAAACCGTTGTAGCGTCAAGGTGGGCGAAAGTAGTTGCCGGCGCCGGGTCTGTTAGGTCATCTGCCGGTACATAAACCGCCTGAACAGAGGTGATAGAGCCTTTCTTTGTGGATGTAATTCTCTCCTGTAAAGCACCCATTTCAGTAGCAAGTGTGGGCTGATATCCAACTGCTGACGGCATACGGCCGAGAAGTGCAGATACTTCGCTTCCTGCCTGAGTAAATCTGAAAATATTATCTATAAATAAAAGTACATCCTGGTTTTTCTCGTCACGGAAATACTCCGCCATTGTAAGACCCGAGAGCGCCACTCTCATACGCGCACCGGGCGGCTCGTTCATCTGACCGTACACAAGTGCGGTGTTTGAAATAACGCCCGACTGCTTCATTTCGTTATATAAGTCATTTCCCTCGCGCGTACGCTCGCCTACGCCGGTGAAAACCGAAAGACCGCCGTGCTCTTTTGCAATATTGTTTATAAGCTCCATTATAAGAACGGTTTTGCCTACACCGGCACCGCCGAAAAGACCTATTTTACCGCCCTTGGAATATGGGCATATAAGGTCGATTACCTTAATGCCGGTTTCGAGTATTTCTGTGGAGGTGGAAAGCTCTTCATAGCTCGGTGCCGGACGGTGTATGTTCCACCGATTAACATTTTCGGGAGCCGGCATATTGTCTACCGCGTCACCGAGTACATTGAAAATCCTGCCGAGCGTTTCTTCGCCTACGGGCACGCTTATCGCCTCACCTGTATCGGTAACGGGTGTTCCGCGCTTTAGTCCGTCGGTCGACGACATAGCAATACATCTTGCAACATTATCACCTATATGTTGGGCAACTTCAACGGTAAGCGTGCGTTCACCTATCGGGATAGTAAGTGCATTATATATTTCGGGCAAATCACCCTCACCGAACTTTACATCAACAACAGGTCCCATTACCTGTGAAACCCAGCCGGTAACCTTGTTTTCCAAATAAATCACTCCTACGAAAAGATTTACTGTTCGCCGCTTCCTGCGACTATTTCTGTTATTTCCTGCGTTATCGCACCTTGACGGGCGCGGTTATACTTAATTTGCAAATCGGATATTATCTGTCTTGCGTTCTTGCCGGCGCTGTCCATAGCCATACGGCGCGCCGCCACTTCGCTTGCAAAGCTCTCTCTTACACAGTCCATAATCACACCGGAAACATACTCCGGCACTGCAAAATTCAGCACAGTCACTTCGTCAGGCTCAAAAACCGTGCCTATGCCACTTGATTTTGTTCTCATAATAGGCAGTATCCATTTTATATCGGGCGTTTGAGTCATCATAGAAACATAGTGCGTATAAACTATGCCCAGTCGGTCAAATTCATTATTTAAGAATTCCTCACAGAGCTTTTTGGAAAGATTTGAGGCGTCAGACAATGAAAACTTTTCACTTGATAAAAAGCCTTCGCCGTATCGCTCACAGGCACGCTTGCCTATGGGTAAAATATCAGCGTTCGGGAATTGCCTTAAAAATCGAAAAACATTAACATTGTATCCGCCTGCAAGACCCCTGTCGCCTGCAATTACCAAAAGGCGGATTTTATCGCCTGAAATTTCCCTTAAAAACGGACTTTTCGCGCACTCGCGCGAGCCTGCAAGCAGAGAAACCACATTTTCGATAGAGCCTCTGTATTCGCCTGCCGCCGCCATATTTATGTTGGCTTTTCTGATTTTTGAGGAGGCAACAAGACCCATGGCCTTGGTAAGGTGCAGTGTGGAGTCAACACTCTTTATTCTGTTTTTAAGTGCTTTGGTATCAAACGACATACCTTATTCACTCATTTCATCAAGTATAGCTTTTAGTGCGTTGATTTCTTTATCTTCAAAATTGCCGCTTTCGAGGCTTAAAAGCAGGTCTTGTGCCTTGTTTTCAAGCTTTTCGTAAAGCCGTGCCTCGTAGTCTTTTACTTTATCGACAGGTGTGGAATTGAGGTATCCGTTTGTTACGGCATAGATTATCGCCACTTGACAACCCACTCTTACCGGACTGTTTCTCTTTTGTTTTAACACTTCAACTATTCTTTCACCAAGAGCTAGACGCGCTTTTGTATCTGCGTCCAAATCACTGCCGAACTGTGCAAAAGACTGTAATTCTCTATACTGAGAATAGATAAGCTTTAATTCGCCCGATACCTTTTTCATAGGTTTTAGCTGAGCCGAGCCGCCAACACGCGATACAGAGATACCGGGGTTTATAGCCGGCATAACGCCTGCGTGGAAAAGCTCTGTTTCAAGGAAAATCTGACCGTCGGTAATAGAAATTACATTAGTAGGAATATATGCCGAAACATCGCCTGCCTGTGTTTCAATTATTGGCAGTGCCGTGATAGAGCCGCCGCCGTATTCTTTAGATACACACGCCGCGCGTTCAAGAAGACGCGAATGCAGATAGAATACATCGCCGGGGTAAGCCTCACGGCCGGGCGGTCTTCTGATAAGAAGTGACAGAGCACGGTAAGCTACCGCGTGCTTTGAAAGGTCGTCATATATAATTAAAACATCTTTGCCTTGTTTTCTGAAATATTCCGCCATAGCGCAACCCGAATAGGGAGCTATATACTGAAGGGGGGCAGTCTCAGATGCAGAAGCCGATACAACTATTGTATAGTCCATAGCGCCTGCCTTTGTCAGCTCGTTTACAAGACCTACAACAGAGGTGCTCTTTTGACCTATTGCAACATAAATGCAGAGAACATCGGTGTTTTTCTGGTTTATAATTGTATCAATGGCAATCTCGGTCTTACCGGTTTGGCGGTCGCCGATAAGAAGCTCACGCTGACCGCGACCGATAGGTATCATACTGTCAATAGCCTTAATACCCGTCTGAAGCGGAACCGATACGCCCTCGCGTTCGATAATGCCGGGAGCCTCCGCTTCTATCGGCATATACTCGTCAGCATCAATAGGTCCTTTGCCGTCAATAGGCATACCTAACGCGTTTACAACACGGCCTAAAAACTTTTCGCCTGCCGGCACCGATAAAACCTTACCTGTGCGTTTTACAACAGTACCCTCACGGATTTTGTTATCGTCAGAGAGAATTGCGACGGATACCGTATCCTCTTCGAGGTTTTGCGCAAGTCCCGCACTGCCGTCTTCAAACTCCAAAAGCTCATTTGCCATACAATCCCGTATTCCGTAAACGCGAGCGATACCGTCGCCGACCAGTATTACCCTGCCGGTTTCTTTCATTTCGATATGAGAATTGTAGTTTTTTATCTGTTCTTTTATAATATAACTGATGTTATCGGATGCATTTTTCATCCGGAAATCACTTCCTTAATATCGTGAAGTTGTTTTCTTACGCTGCCGTCAATTACCTTGTCTTCAAATTCGATTTTGATACCGCCGAGCATATTTTCGTCTATCACCGTTTTAAGCTTAACCTCGCTTGAAAGCTTTTTGTGAAGCTTTTCTTTTAGCTTTTCGAGCTGTTCGTCGCTTAACGGCACAGCGCTGTAAACCTTGGCGGTAACGCGGTTTTCCGCTTGTTTCCTGAGGGCTGAAAAAACTTTTATGCACTCATAAATTTCGGTGATTTTATTATGCTCGCACATTACCTTCAAAAAATTTAAGGTGTATTCGCCGATACTTCCGTAAAATGCCGCGTTTATAAGCTTTGTACGCTCGTGCTTCGGCAGACTCGGAGAATTAAGCAGCACAGCATAATCGGGATTTTCCCTGAAAGCATCTTTTACTTTCAAAAGGTCACCGTAAATTTCATCTAATTTGTCTTCCTCGACAGCCAGCATAAAAAGAGCTGTGGCAAAATCGTTACTCGCCAAAATCATCGTCTTCACCTATCTCATCAATAAATGAGTCTATAAGCTTTTTGTGGTCATCCGCATTTATCTCGCGTGAAAGAAGCTTTTCAGCAAGTGTAGATGATACATCTATTATCTGCTCTTTAATCTCTTTTTCCGCGCGAGCTTTTTCAAGCTCAGCTTGCGTTTCGGCGCGTTTCACTATGGCGTCCGCTTCCTCGCGGGCACCCTCTATGATTTTATCCGACCGCATAGCTGCGGTAGCGGTTGCATTATTGATTATATCTTCGGCTTTAAGCTTTGCGCCGTTAAGTCGCGTTTCGTACTCTGCTTTAAGACTTTGCGCTTCACTGTTTGCCGAATTTGCTTTATCATACTGCCTGTCAAGCTCTTCTTGCCTCTTTTTAAGTATCTTATCCACCGGTTTATATAGAAACTTTTTAAGCACTAAAAACAGGATAGTGAGGTTAATAAGGGCAATAAGTATCTGCCAGATATTTACAGATATTACATCAAGATGCTGCATATTACTTTCCTATTGCGTTCATTAAAATATCAACAAATCTGCCGGGTGCTACGAATATAAGAAGTATGGCGATAACGAGCGCATAAAGACCTGTGGTTTCCGCAACGGCACAACCCATAAGCATAGTTGTTGTAACATCGCCTTTGCACTCAGGCTGACGGCCGATTGCTTCGCACGCTTTAGCTACTGCGTTACCTTCACCGATACCGGGGCCTATACCTGCTATCATTGCGGCACCTGCGCCCAACGCACATCCTCCTAAAATAATACCAATGGCAAGCTCTAACATTTTTTGTTCCTCCGTTTATATATTTTCTTTATTTAATTGTTTATTTTGCCGTTTTGCCTTCTTTTTGGCGTAATCTTCGGCAGGGAAGGCACCTGCTATATAAAGCATTGTAAGCATTGCAAATATAAACGCCTGTAAAAGACCGCTGAATATGTCAAAGTACACAGATAAAACTGCCGGAATTCCTATTTGTAAAAACGGTATGTTGCCGAGCAATCCCGGAAGCTTTCCGAAAATAAGACTTGAAAGACCTTGAAGCGCTACCGCTACAAGCACTGATATAACCGAGCCGGAAAGCACATTTCCGTAATGACGGAATGCCATAGAGACCGGTGTTGCAAATTCGCTTATGATGTTAAGCGGTGCCAAAAACGGCACAGGGTCACCGAAGGATTTAATATAATGAATAGGACCGCACTTAAATTTGTAATAGGTTATCAGGAAAAACACAAGTATCGCCCAGCCGCCGGTAGTGTTAATATCTGAAGTCGGCGGATAAAGACCTATAAGCGTAAGAAGACTGGAAAAAGCAGAAAGCCCCATTATAGCGGCAACGAAGGGCGCAAAATCCGTAAAATAATCACCCATATTGCCTTTAACTAAATTTTTTGTTTTTTCCACAACCCATTCGGCAACTAATTGTCTTTTAAGTTCAATATGAACGGATATACCATGCGTTATGTATTTGCAAAGCCAAAATATCGACCAAATAACGACCCATGAGTTCACCTGAGTTTCGGTTATGGGTAAATCGGAAAGAGGAAGCTTTACGGTGAAATAGACAAGAGCGCCGGATATGCTTATATCATCAGAATGCGGAGTAAAAAGCACTTTAAGCACTATCAAGAACAAAGGTCCTAATGCCATAAGACAGAGGTAAATAATGTCTACCGCCAAAAAATTCTTTTTATTTTTCACCGAAACACCTCCTTATAAGATTTTCAGAAATTTTACTTTTTTATTTGTCGTGCCGATATTGCTATTCTCGGAAAGAAAATCGGAATAATAACGGCTATCGGGTCAAAGCATTTTATAAGCACGCCTGCCACTGTAAAGGCAAAGATGCCGAAAAATCTTGCGGTTTGCGAAAAACGCAAGACCTTTTTTGCATCATCAGTATCTTTCTCAACCGCTTTTTGAACACCGATTCCCATAAGCAAGAAGTTGCCTACACCGATAATCAGTCCTAAAAGATTTCCGAGCAAAACAGTGTAATCAAAACGGCGAAGTATTATTAAATATACCGCCTGCATAAAAAGACTCATCACTATGGAAAAAAGCGCAATATATCGGGTTTCTTTGATAACTGTATCACTAATTTTCACTGTGCTTAAGCCTCCTTTTACACTCTGGATATTCTAACATAAAATCACAGTATAGTCAACGGTAAATAATAAGCGTTATAGCTTTTGAAGCATTCTGTCTATTGCTTCATCACTTGAAAAATCGAGGTTTTCGGCTTTATACAAAGACCAGCTTTCGATATGCTCGATTTCTTCTTGCGGTGCAAGCTTTTCAGCATTTGACAGCGTTTCGATTTCTATAAATTTATCACAGTTATATGTTTCGAATGAACTGCCGTTATCAAAATACGGTTTTTCGCCGTGGAATGTATCAAATTCTTTTCTGAAAACATTTCCGTTCACAAAATAATACGAGTTACCGCGTTTCAAATCAAAGCCAAGTTTCATTGGGCTTCCTTCGGCAGTGTTCTCAATCACGGCATATTTATCACTTATATCAAAGCGATAATCTTTCATATCAGTATAAGGCCAAACGGAAATTACGCGATTCGGGAGAAGCCCGGTATCATCATTATTCATAGGTAGTATGAGCGTGCCGCCTGTAGTGCAAACAGTCAGTGCCCAAAGCGCGCAGTTGCGAATATCATTGCTTATGTTTTTAAGCGTCATTATGACCTGCATATTTGCATCGTCGTTGTCCATTTTAATTTCAAGTGTTTTCTTAAAGCCTGCTTTTTCACTCGCATCACTTGTAAATACTGCACCGTTTTTTGTTTTAGTGTATGTTACCGGCAAATCATCCGGTGTATATGTAATCGGCCATGCTTCCGGTGCTGCCCAAATTCTGTGTCCTCCTAAATTTTCCCACTTTTTGCCTGTGCCGAAAAGCTTTTCGTAGCTCTCGTCGGTATTTCCGCCTAAAAGCTTGCGGTCATCACACAAAATGTTTTTTCCGTCTGTAAATCCGAAAAATATAATGCGCGGTCCTAAATCCAATGTTACCACCGCACGAATTACACCGTTTTCTATTTCGAGCGCTCTGCCGTAATCCTTGTAACAATCAAGTTCCTTAAAGTTAATCATATCAGTTCCTCCGATTTCAAAAATTTTCTTTTGTATTCAAGTCCCGCTTCAAGAGGACTTTTAAGTGACAATGTATAAATATCCGTCGCTCGGCATTCGGCAGAAAATACCTTTTCGGCATCTGCTGACAGCGCCTTTATTTGTGCCGGTTTGGTCAAAACATCATAAAGGGTGCCCTTTGATAGTTCGCCTAACCCTTTTTCACTTGCACCGAGAAGACGCACATACGGCGGAGTTCTCATAAAGAAAGAGTTATCAAACCCTAAAAATGCAGAAAGTATTAGCCGTCTGACACGAGCTAGAGTATATCTTTTACTTTTAAGCTGCGCCTGCAACTCTTCAAGTGAAGTTGCCACGCGTACCGCAAATTCAAGACGGTTGTGGAGTCCCTCGCTAATATCGGGAAGAGTAGCGAAATCTTTAGCCGTCTTAGTCCTGAGAGCTGAGAGAATAGCCGTCTCAAGACGCTTAGTATCAGCAATATCCTTTTTGCATATGTCACCGTGAAGATTGCTTGGCATAAATCTCTCGGCAAAAGCGATATTTCCACGCATAAGCTCTTCTCTTATATAAGAGGCAGAGACAAAATCACCCGAAATACATCGGCTGTCGTGAGAGGCTCCCTCGCGCTTTATACATCTGAAATTTATCGGCAAATTAAGCTTTTTTGCGGCGATAATATATTCAACACCTAAGTTGTCGTTAGGATTTCTAAGAACGGAAACATCTGCACCAAGCCGCCCTGCCGCCTCTTCACGAGCTACGGCAAATGTGTTGGCGCCGTTTACATCTTTTGTAAGTTCCTTAAAAAAGTCATCAGAACACATAATATCCGCGATGGATGTAAGCTTATCTATTTCACCGCACTCGCTGCCGAAAATTATTTCGTTACAGCCGAGGCTGTATAACTGCCATACACCGCCGAGTGCAAAATTCTGAGCAGTAGACATACTCCAAAGAGAAGGCAACTCAGCGACAATATCAACACCGCTTTTAAGCGCCAGCTCTGTTCTTTTACCTTTTTCGAGGCAGGCGCATTCGCCGCGCTGAACAAAGTTGCCTGATATGACTGCGGCTACCGGTTTTTCGAGTGCTTTCGCCGCGTCAATTAAATGCTTATGACCGTTATGAAGAGGGTTGAATTCGGCAATTATTCCGGTTATGCCCATAATACAACCATCCTTTCAAAAAGCACTTGAAAAATCAGTACAAATACAGTATTATTATCAGTAGTATAATTTTACCATAAATTTACCAAATCTGCAATAACAATGTTGGGAGAAAGTAGAAATGAAAATTTTTGTTGTAAACGCAGGAAGCTCATCGCTTAAATATCAGCTTATTGATATGGATAATGAAAGCGTACTTGCAAAGGGCCTTTGTGAACGCATAGGCGTTACAGGTGCTATATCTCATAAAGCGGCGGACGGAAGAGAGTACAAAGCCGAAACCCCGATGCCAACTCACAGCGAAGCCTTTGAAGCGGTGGTTTACGCTATGATGAAGAGCGACGCTAAGGTAATTGATTCTTTTGATGAAATTTCCGCAATAGGTCACCGTATAGTTCAGGGCGGTGCGATTTTCAAAGGCTCCTGCCTTGTAAACGATAAGGTTATCGAGCAAATTTCCGAGCTTGGCGCTATGGCGCCTCTTCATAATCCGGCACATGTTATAGCGATAAAGGCTTGTATAAAGACTTTTGGTGATAAAATCCCTCAGGTGGTTGTTTTTGATACTTCATTCCACCAGACAATGCCGCCAAAAGCATATATGTATGCGCTTCCCTATGATTACTACGAGCGCCTTGCCGTTCGCAAATACGGCGCACACGGCACATCGCACCATTTTGTAAGCGACCGCGTAGCAGTTCTTGAAAACAAAGACAAAAAAGACCTCAAAATCATTACTTGTCACCTTGGAAACGGCTGTTCTATTACTGCTGTCAAAGACGGAGAATGCAAAGACACCTCAATGGGCTTTACTCCGCTTGACGGCTTTATGATGGGTACCCGTTCCGGCTCGCTTGACCCATCGGCGCTGACATATATTGCCGAGAAGGATAATCTTTCTGCTGCAGATATTAACGCTATATGCAACAAAAAGTCAGGTATGCTTGGAATTTCGGGCGTATCAAACGATAATCGAGATATTGCCGCGGCGGCTCAGTCCGGTAACGAACGCGCGCGTCTTGCTATTGATATGCAGCGTTATCAGATACTTAAATTCATAGGCTCTTATATTGCCGCAATGAACGGTGTGGACGCGATAGCTTTCACCGGCGGTATCGGTGAAAACGACCCTGAGCTTCGCGAATATGTGTGTGAAAATCTTAAATATATGGGTGTTGAGATTGACAAAGAGGCGAACAAGTGCCGTGGTAAAGAAGTTAAGATTTCAACAGAAAACAGTAAGGTTGACATATTCGTTATACCGACTAACGAAGAGCTTGCAATAGCTCGCGATACTCTCGCTATTATTTCAAAATAAAGGGGAATTCTTTATGGATTCAAAAGAATTAAAATCAGCTATTAGTGACGGTAGATTTGATGAAGAGTTTTTGAAGCTCTACGGCGAAACGGCAAAACCGCGTGAGCGCTATTTGGCGGCGGTAGACGAGTTTTGTGCGCTTTATGGGGACAGTGAGGATTTACGCCTGTTTTCGGCTCCCGGCAGAACGGAAATCGGCGGCAACCATACCGACCACCAGCACGGTTCTGTGCTTGCAGCAAGTGTTGACCTTGATGTTATCGCAGTAGTTGCAAAGTGTGATGGGCATAAGGTGCGTATCAAATCGGCAGGCTATCCCGAGGATACGGTGGATATTGATTCTTTATCCGCAAGGGATAATGAGAGGGGACGCGCGGCGGCGCTTATCCGCGGAGTTTTGTATGCATTCAGAAATGACGGCCATGAGATAGGTGCTTTTAATGCCTATACTACCTCTAACGTTCTTAAGGGCTCGGGACTTTCGTCATCCGCGGCTTTTGAAGTGCTTGTGTCGAACATAGTTAACGGTCTTTTTAACAAAGGCAAGGTCGGTGCTGTGAGAATAGCTAAGTATTCACAGTATGCCGAGCGCGAATTCTTCGGTAAACCTTGCGGACTGTTAGACCAAATGGCAAGTTCTGTGGGCGGTTTTACCTATGCCGATTTTCACGACCCGCAAAATCCGCAGATTGAGCAAGTAAATCTTGATGTCAGGGAGTTCGGATATACTCTTTGCGTTATTGATACCGGCGGAAATCACGCAAATCTTACCGGTGATTACGCCGCTATTACTGAAGAGTGCAGAAATATCAGCCATGCTCTTGGTGTTGACTTTTTGCGTGACGCTAATGAGGACGAGTTTTATAACCGTATAGATGAGCTCAGAAAGAGCTTCGGTGACCGAGCAGTGCTTCGTGCATTCCATTTCTTTAATGAGCAGAAGCGTGTTGAGCTTCAGCGCGCCGCTTTGAAGGACCACGATTTTGAGAAATTCTTGTATTATGTCAACGAGTCAGGTGAGTCGTCATACAAATATCTTCAAAATCTTTACTCAAACTCTGTTGTAAGCGAGCAGGGACTGTGCCTTGCTATTGCACTGACAAAGCAGTTTTTAGGGAATACCGGCGCTTGCCGTGTTCACGGCGGCGGATTTGCCGGCACAATTCAGTGCTATATACCCGATGAAAAATTCAGCGATTACAAGCAAATGATAGAAAAAGCATTTGGAAAAGGCACTTGCGTGCCACTCCTCGTCCGTCCGGTAGGAGGATATGAGATAAAAACATTCTAAAATCTCAAAATATAAACAACAAACAGAATTCGTCCGGCACATTGTGCCGGACGAATTTATAATGTCATTTATATATGAAAATTACGCTCTGTCTGTGATTTCTTTCTTAGTTTTCGTTATGAACTCATCGAGTGTCATATTTACGGTTTCATCAGTACCGCGACCTCTCACTGATACGGTACCGCTTTCCACCTCTTTGGCACCTATGATAATCATATACGGCACCTTATCCTCTTGACGGGCTTCACGAATTTTATATCCGATTTTTTCGTTTCTGTCGTCAAGCTCAACACGGATATGCTCGTTTTTAATCCTTTCATAAATCTTTTCAGAATAATCCAAGCTCTTTTCGGATACCGGGAGGACTTTAACCTGAACCGGCGCCAACCACAAGGGGAATATGCCCTTAGTTTCTTCAATCAAATATGCTATAAAGCGGTCAAGACTGCCGAGTATTGCTCTGTGCAAAACAACGGGCGTTTTTTGCGTACCGTCCTTATCTACATATGTGAGATTGAATTTTGCAGGCAGGCAGAAATCAAGCTGGCAGGTTGACAGCGTATACTCGGCGCCGACTGCCGGATGAACATTTACATCAAGCTTAGGACCGTAAAATGCCGCCTCGCCGATTTCTTCCGTAAATTCAATTCCGAGCTCAGTAAGCACTTCTCTGAGGGCGTTTTCTGCATGTTCCCACATTTGATCATCCTGATGATACTTAACCTTATCGTCAGGATCACGCAGCGAGAGCACACAGCGGTAATTGGTGATGCCGAAGTCTTTATAAACATCAAATATTAAATCAACAACCTGGCTTACTTCATCCTTTATCTGTTCAGGGGTTACAAACAAATGTGCGTCGTTCTGGCAAAAATGGCGACCTCTTTCAATACCCTTTAGTGTGCCACTCGGTTCAAAGCGGAAATCATGCGCTATTTCACCTATTCTTATCGGTAAATCACGATATGAGTGCATTTGGTTTGCATATATCATCATATGGTGAGGGCAGTTCATCGGTCTGAGTACAAACTGCTCGCCCTCAACCTCCATTACCGGGAACATATTCTCTCTGTAATGCTCCCAGTGACCGCTTGTGTGGTAAAGGTCGACCGTTCCTACGCACGGCGTCAGCACATGGCGGTAGCCGAGCATACGCTCTTTTTCTTTAATATAGTTTTCTAATTCCTGCCAAACCGTATAGCCTCTCGGCAAAAACATAGGAAGACCTTTTCCGATTAAATCATCAGTCATAAACAGGCGCATTTCTTTGCCTATTTTTCTATGGTCGCGCGCCTTTGCCTCTTTTACCTGAACTTCGTATTCGGCAAGCTCCTCTTGCGTGCGGAATGCAACACCGTTTATCCTTGTGAGCATTTTATTGCTCTGGTCGTTTTTCCAATACGCGCCGGAAACATTAGTAAGACTAAAAGCCTTCAATGCTTTAGTATAGGTAAGGTGAGGACCCACACACATATCTATATATTCACCCTGTTGATAGAAACTGATAACCGCATCAGGCTCAAGGTCGCCAATATGCTCAACCTTGTATTTCTCTTCGCGCTCTTGCATTAGTTTTATGGCTTCTTCGCGCGGTAAAATAAACGGCTTTACTGCCAAATTTTCCTTTACGATTTTTTTCATTTCCGCTTCAATCGCCGGCAAATCATCGTCGGTAAGCTTTTTATCGCCTAAATCTATATCATAATAAAATCCTTTTTCGGTAGCCGGACCGTAGCCGAAATGCGCATCCGGGTAAAGTCTTTTTACCGCTTGCGCTAAAATATGCGCGGCGGTATGGCGTAAAACTTCGTTTTCCTGTGCCGCTTCGGCATCGGCCACTACGCCGTCTTTATAAATGATTTTCATAATATTTCTAACCTCCAAAAAAATAAACTTCGTCCCAATATAGGGACGAAGTAATTCTAATACTCCGCGGTTCCACCCGCATTCCGAATAAATCCGGCACTTAAAAGCTTTAACGGAGCTTACCCGTCCGTGTTTTTTACCCACGGCACTCAAAGGTGGTGTTCATTTTTCGGTAAATACGCCGCTTTCACCTGCCGGCGCTCGCTTTAATTTACATAAGAAAAACTACTGTCCTTCTCAACGCTTTGTATAAGTATAATAGTCCTAAAATGTGTTATTGTCAAGGGGAAAGTGTTGTTTGTACGCCGAGCGCGTACACTTGTTTACAGTTTTTGCAAAAAATGTAAATTTTTTATTGACTGTAAGGGGTAAAAGTAGTATTCTAAGATATATTTTTTAATTGGGGTGATTTTTATGTTCAAATCAGAGTATCTAAACCGAGTTTATGCGGGCGTTGAGGCTCGCAACCCCGGCGAAAAAGAGTTTTTGCAGGCAGTTTATGAGGTTCTTGAATCCTTAGAGCCTGTGGTTGAGGCAAATCCACGCCTTGAAGAAAACGGTATTTTAGAGCGTATCGTAGAGCCTGAGCGTCAGATTTTCTTCCGCGTTCCGTGGGTTGACGATAACGGCAAGGTTCATGTAAACCGCGGTTTCAGAGTTCAGTTCAACTCTGCAATCGGTCCTTATAAGGGCGGTATAAGACTTCATCCGTCGGTAAATGCGTCGGTTATCAAGTTTTTAGGCTTTGAGCAGATTTTCAAAAACAGCCTTACATCGCTTCCTATCGGCGGCGGTAAAGGCGGAAGTGACTTTGACCCTAAGGGCAAGTCTGATATGGAAGTTATGCGCTTTTGCCAGAGTTTCATGACCGAGCTTTCAAAGCACATCGGTGCTGATACCGATGTACCTGCAGGCGATATAGGTACCGGCGCTCGCGAAATAGGCTTTATGTACGGTCAGTACAAGCGTCTTCGTAACGAGTTTACCGGCGTTCTCACCGGTAAGGGCCTTACCTACGGCGGTTCTCTTGCAAGAAAAGAAGCTACAGGCTTCGGTCTTTGCTATTTCGTTGAGGAAATGCTGAATTGTATGAAGAATGATAGCTTCAAGGGTAAAACTGTTGTTGTTTCAGGCTCGGGCAATGTTGCAATCTATGCAAATCAGAAGGCTACAGAGCTTGGCGGTAAGGTAATCGCTATGTCTGATTCAAACGGTTATATAGTAGATAAAAACGGTATCAACCTTGATGTTGTAAAGCAGATTAAAGAGGTTGAGCGCGGAAGAATTAAAGAGTATGTAAACCGCGTGAAAGGCGCTGAGTACTTTGAAGGCTGCAGCGGTATCTGGACCGTTAAGTGCGATGTTGCTCTTCCTTGCGCTACTCAGAATGAAATCAATGAGGAAAGCGCTAAGGCACTCATTAAAAACGGTGTAATCGCAGTAGGCGAGGGCGCAAATATGCCGTCCACTCCCGAGGCGGTTGCAGCATTCCAGAATGCAGGCGTTCTCTTTGCACCGGCTAAGGCGGCAAACGCAGGCGGCGTTGCTACAAGCGCACTCGAAATGAGCCAAAACTCTATGCGTTACAGCTGGACCTTCAGTGAGGTTGACGCGAAACTCAAGACTATTATGGTTAACATTTTCCATAACGCTTATAACGCCGCTGAAAAATACGGCAAAAAAGGCAACCTTGTTGCAGGCGCCAATATTGCAGGCTTTGAAAAGGTTGCAGACGCTATGCTCGCACAAGGCGTTGCATATTAAGCTTTAGATGTCAGACGGCGCGGAGGGAGACCTCCGCGCTTAAATTTAGTTGAAACAAAATATTTTTATTGACATAGTCGGGGTGTTTGGGGTATAATCACTTATTGTTAAGATATGTAACTTGGATATTGTCGCTATTTTGCGGCGTTCGGGTTTTAGTCAGGAGGTTTGAGATAAATGAAGAGAACATATCAGCCTAAAAAAATCCATCGCAAGAAAGAACACGGATTTTTGAAGAGAATGGCAACTTCAAACGGCAGAAAGGTTCTTGCTCGCAGAAGAGCAAAGGGAAGAAAGCAGTTAACCTATTAAGCCACTGTCAAGTGGCTTTTCATTTTATGTCGCTAAAAAGCGGTGAAAAGAATGAAACGAGAAGATAAGTTAAAGCAGAATTGGGAATTCCGTCGCCTTTATTCGCGTGGCAAGTGTATTGCAACTCCTGCATTTGTACTATATTTTATAAAGGGCAAATCAGGGAGAGTGCGCCTTGGGATTACGGCAGGCAAAAAAATCGGATGCGCCGTGAAGCGTAACCGCGCAAAGAGGGTTATAACCGCGGCGTTTGATGCTTGCTTGCCCGAAATTAAAACCGGATATGATTTTTGCGTAGTGGCAAGGGGCAGAATATTGTCGCTTACAAGTACGCAGGTTAAAAATATGCTTTCGGAAAAACTCTTGGAAAACGGGTTGAAAATATTATGAAAAATCCGTTTTCATACCTGCTTATAGGAATTATCAAATTCTATAGAAAAGCGATTTCTCCGCTTAAATTGCCGTGTTGCAGATTTACGCCGACCTGCTCGGAATATGCCATTGAAGCGATAAAGGTACACGGTGCGTTTAAGGGAAGTATGTTGTCATTTTGGCGTATTTTAAGGTGCAATCCGTTTTGCAAGGGCGGTTACGATCCTGTTCCGCCTAAACGGAAGAACAGATAATAACACTCGGGACGGTGTGATATATGCAATCATTGTTTAACATTATAAACATTCCGCTTGGATATGTTTTGAAGTTTTTGTCCGAAATCTTAGGCGGTAACTTTGCCGCTTCGGTTTTGGTGTTTACACTTCTTATTAATTTGGTTTTGATACCCCTGAGTATTAAAAGCCAAAAGTCGTCTGTATCGCAGATGCGTATAAAGCCGAAGTTAGACGAGCTTAAAAAGCGATACGGTGACGATAGGCAGAAAATGGCTCAGGCGCAACAGAAGCTCTATCAGGAAGAGGGCGTTTCGATGTCCGGCGGATGTCTTCCCATGATAGTGAGAATGGTGCTTCTTTTCAGCATTTATTGGCTTATAATGTCGCCGCTTACCTATATGGCAGGTGCGGACAAGGCAAAGGTTGAAAATGTTACTACTACTATCAACACTGCGCTTTCAGACCTTAAAAAGAATGATGAAAAAGAGTATAACAAGGTAATCAAAGAAGTTTCATGGAAGCTTAACGCTACCAACAACTATGAGCTTTCACTTATAAGAATAATTAAAAACAACCCTGATAAGGTTAAGGAAATTTTAACCGAGAAGCAATATGCTTCTATTGAGGAAGACTATAAGTATACAATTGAAAAATTGGAAAAGGCAGATATTGATTTTAACCTTTTCGGCATCGATTTGACATCAAAGCCTAATTTTTCTTTTGATATATTCAATTCGTGGGAGGCAATTTGGTTGTTGCCCATAGCCGCGTTCTTAGCGCAGATGCTTACGAGCGTGGTATCAATGCGGATAAATAAGCATATAAATCCCGATGCTCCGAGCATGGCAGGCATGATGCTTACAATGCCGCTTATTTCGCTATTTATCGGTTTCTCATTCCCCGGTGGCGTATGCTTTTATTGGATATGCTCTTCACTTGTAGGCGGCGCGATACAGTCAGCAATACAGATACTTTACGGTCCGCATAAAATGCTTGCGCGCGAGCGTGTACGCGAGCTTTCAAAGGTGTGCGATTTTGAAGCCGGTCAGCGTAAGAAGACCCAAACCGATAATCAATAAGTATTAGTTTTAAGGAGGATTTTTCTTGATTAAGGAAGCAGTTGGCACGGGCAATACTGTTGATGAAGCAAAAGAAGATGCAATGCTTGCTCTCGGTGCTTCGGCTGATGCAGATGTTCAAATTGAAATTTTAGAAATGCCCAAAAAGAAAGTGCTTGGCATGTTTGGCGGCTCTCCTGCTAAGGTTCGCGTATTCGTAGAGTTGCCTGATATTAAAGAAAAAGCACAGCCAAAAAAGAAAAAAGAAAACAAAAAGACAGAAAAGAAAGAAGCAAAACCGAGCGAACAAAAGCCAAAAGAGAAAGAGAAAATTCAAAAGTCTTCAGATGAAGAATACGGCGAAGGCGTTGAAGTAAGCGCGCTTGATATAAATTCCAAGGCATACAAGGCAGCCGCGTATCTTAACTCCGTTTTATCAGGTCTTGGTTGTGAAAACACTGCTATGAAGGTTGCCGAAAAGGAAAACGGCGCACTTATATCCCTTGAGGGTGAAGGCTTGGGCGTTATAATAGGCAGAAGAGGAGAAACGCTTGAAGCATTGCAGTTTTTAGTGTCGCTTGCAAGCAACAACGGCGGCGGATACTACAGAGTGAACATTGATGTAGGGGACTATCGCGAAAAGCGTGCAGAGGCGTTAAACGCACTTGCAAACCGTATCGCGAAGCAGGTGCTTTCAACCGGCAGAAACCGCGCTCTTGAACCGATGAGCCCGTATGAGCGTCGTATCATTCATACCGCTGTTCAGGAAATTGAAGGCGTTGAATCAAGTTCAGTAGGAGAAGGCGAAAACCGTAGGGTTGTGATACATCAGACCGGTAAGAAGGTTGATGCAGAGCGCGAGCTCAGAAGAGGCAGACGCTCTCGCGGTAGAGGCCAAGGCAGAGACCGCAGAAGCTCAAATGCAGTATCTCCTGCTTCTGACCGTGAGCCGCTTAAGGACAGTGATGTTCCGCTTTACGGAAAAATTGAAAAATAATATTTACAAATTTACGGCAGCTTCGGCTGCCGTTTTTTCGACTAAAAGTCGGTGAATGTCGCGAATTTAGTCTCTAAACTGCATATAGCTGTGCAAAAAGGAGGTTAAATTTTGATATTTGCTAAGGTAAATAATCAGTCACTTAACATTTCTTATGACGGGGTAGTGTCTGATAGTGTAAAATATCTGAAAATTCATTTTGAATTCAGCAGTGACTGGGACGGCTATGTAAAAACCGCAATTTTCAGTAACAAAGAGCAGGATACCGCTTTTACCGTCCTTATGGTGGACGGCGAACCGCTTTACTTAGGTCAAAATATATGCCTTGTTCCGCATGAGGTTATAAAGACTCCTGAGTTTACGGTTTCAATTTGCGGTATCAAAGGTGAGAGCATTATAACCACTGAAGAAAAAAAGGTTTTAGTTAAGGAAAGCGGATACAGGCAGGGGGAAACTCCGAGCGAGCCTACACCGAGCGAATATGAACGCATAGCAGCTATTGCTGCTGAAGCGCAAAGTGTAGCGCAATCGGTGAGAGATGACGCAGATAACGGCGTGTTCATAGGTGAAAAAGGCAATAAAGGCGACAAGGGTGACAAGGGCGATAGGGGCGACCCGTTTACCTATTCTGACTTTACTCCCGAACAGCTTGAAGCACTCAAGGGAGAACAAGGTGATAAGGGTGAACAGGGATATCAAGGAATAGGAATATCGAATGCTTATATACAAAACGGCAATTTGATGATTGAAAAGGTTGACCCCGCCACAGGTGTCAAACAAACTTACCTTGCAGGATATGTGCAGGGACCTCAGGGCAGAAACATTGTAAACGTCAGATTAAATAACGGATATTTGTTGTTGGATATTGCTGACCCTGCAACCGGTGAACGAAAGACCGAAAATGTCGGATATGTCAAAGGTGCCACCGGTCCGCAAGGTCCACAAGGCGAAAAGGGAGCTACAGGTCCGCAGGGTCCGCAAGGTCCACAAGGCGAAAAGGGTGATAAAGGCGATGACGGAATAACACCTGATATGTCCGATTACTATACAAAAGTACAAACCGATAGTTTAATGTCAGGCAAAGCTGATACCAATGGAGTTTATGGCGATATGACAGTAGGTAATGCAGCTCAGCTTTTAAGCGATTGTACTACACTTCCGGACAGAACGCCCTATAATTTCCGTATGTCCGGAAATTCGCGCGATATTGGCAATTATGAAACAGATACGGTTGTCGGTGCAACGGTGGTTTTTAATCAGATAGTGGATGAGAATTCACAATCAGTCACTGTCACAAAGGACAGCAAGTATCTGGCGCGCAGAGGCGGTGTGTATACTATGGCAATATCTGACGGAAATCCTATTTCCGTAAATACTGATTCGGAAGAAAACAGCGAATATGATAATGTTTTTAATTTGACTAAAATGTTCGGTATAGATGTGGCAGATTACATCTATGCTTTAGAACAAACAAATTCCGGCGCAGGTGTTGCATGGTTCAGAAAATTATTCCCGAAGGATTATTATGAATATGATGAAGGGAGCCTTCTTTCGGTTAAAACAAGTGCACATAAAACAGTGGGCTTTAATGCATATAATAATCAAACCGGCAAGGCAAAGCTCGTAGGCGGACAAAAATATCATATTGCCGGAACATTTACTTCGCTATCTTTTGAAGGCGAAAACATAACTGTTGACGACAAAGGATACTTTACCCCGAGCAAAACAGGCATATTGACGGTTGTCGGAGGTAATGCTGCCGACACCTGCGTACATCTCGCTTTAAGCGGTGAGAGGGATAATGATTTTGAACCGTATACCGAGCATATTTATTCTTTAGATAGCGAATTAGAGCTTCACGGATTTATAAAAAAGGATGAGAATAATAATGTTTTTTATGACGGCGATATATACAGCAGCAACGGTAATGTAAGGCGTAAATACGGGATTATTAATTTGGGAACAGTTAATTGGACAAGGGAAATTTCATACGGCTACCCAACTTGGTACGCTCCCATACCAAACGCCTTGGGTAAGTATGCAATTAACGGGCATAGTCAACTTTGTTCTCACTATACCAATGCACAGTATTTAACCAATAATATGACCTGTAAATTCGGAGGGAGTTCCACTAATATAAATATCCATAATGTTGACTTTGATAATTATACTCCTCAACAGGTCAAAGAGGCTATGAATGGCGTAATGCTTGTGTACCGACTTGCTAATGAAACAGCCGAAGAGGCGACACCGTATACAAATCCTCAGCTCGTGGATGCGTGGGGAACCGAGGAATATATTGATTACAGAAGCGTATCAATACCGGTGGGACACGAAACAAAATATTCTGTGAACCTTAAAAATAAGCTTGAAGATGCACCGGATAATCCTGATAATGACGGCAACTATATTTTAAGGTGTAAGGGAAACGCTTTAAGCTATGTGCCGATTAGCCTGGGAGCTTTAACGGGAAGCGGAGCACCTACTGTTTATACGGTTGCACCCTATATAGGAGCAATGTATATAAATACTCAAAACAATTATGTATATGTTTGCACGGCATATAACTCTGTAAGTCGTCTATACACATGGATAAAAGTAAGCTGATAATGTAAATAATCTGTAATAAAGTTTTCGCCCTGCGGAATATCCGTGGGGCGAAACTGTTAAAAGATTTATTGACGAATATTTACTGCCATGATATAATATCCTTGTGCTATTATGTCCGAAAGAAACGAGGTACAAAAATGTTTGAGAATATTAAGTGGAAAGAAAACGGAAAACTTAAGCTTTGCATAATAGTAGGTACAAGACCGGAAATTATACGGCTTGCGGCGGTAATAAACAAGTGCCGTAAGTATTTTGATACCTTACTCGTTCATACCGGTCAGAATTATGATTATAACTTAAACGGTGTCTTTTTTAAGGATTTGAAGCTTGAGGACCCGGACATTTACCTTGACGCGGTAGGAAAAGACCTCGGGGAGACGATGGGCAATATTATAGCAAAATCGTACGAGCTTATGGCAGAAATAAAGCCTGACGGCGTGCTGGTACTCGGAGACACAAACAGTTGTCTTTCGGTAATAGGTGCAAAACGCCTTCACATACCGATTTTTCATATGGAAGCAGGCAACCGCTGTAAAGATGAGTGTCTTCCTGAGGAAACAAACCGCCGAATAGTAGATATTATTTCAGATGTAAATTTAGCATACAGTGAACACGCACGCAGGTATCTTGCGGAGTGCGGTCTTCCAAAAGAACGCACCTATGTGACCGGCTCGCCAATGGCAGAGGTGTTGCATAAAAACTTAAAGGAAATTGAAAACAGCGATGTTCATAAGAGACTTGGTCTTAATAAGGGTCACTATATACTTCTTTCGGCGCATAGGGAAGAGAATATAGATACGGAAAAGAACTTTATGTCGCTGTTCGGGGCCATTAATAAAATGGCGCAAAAATATGATATGCCGGTTCTTTATTCCTGTCATCCTCGTTCAAAAAAGCGCCTTGAGGCAACGGGGTATAAGCTTGATAGCCGTGTTATTATGCACGAACCACTTGGCTTCCATGATTATAATTGTTTGCAGATGAATGCTTTTTGCGTGGTGTCTGACAGTGGCACACTTCCCGAGGAAAGCAGTTTCTTCACCTCTGTGGGTAAACCGTTTCCTGCGGTTTGTATAAGAACCTCCACAGAGCGCCCGGAGGCTCTTGATAAAGGGTGCTTTATAATTTCAGGTATAGATGAAAAGGGGCTTTTACAGTCTGTCGATACTGCGGTTGAAATGAACAAGAACGGGGATATCGGTATTCCGGTGCCGGTATATACCGATGAAAATGTCTCAACAAAAGTTGTTAAAATCATTCAGTCGTATATAGGAATAGTCAATAAAATGGTTTGGAGAAAATCATAAATGACCTATTCCGAAAATATTACACGCATTTTAATTGCTCTTATAAAGAGTGCGGTAACGGATGATGAATTACCGACTGATATTGATTTCGAAAGTCAGTACAATCAGATAATGAAGCTCGCTTTGCTGCATGAGGTGTCACACTTGGCGGCTTTAGCGTTAATTCGAAGTGGGCGCCTGAGAGATGCAGAGCAAATTAAAACTGCTGAAAAGCAAATTTACAAGGCGTCTTTTAGAGATACTAAGAATAGTTTTACGCTCGAATTGGCAAGCTCTGTTTTCCAAGCGGAAAAAATACCGTTTATCGCTCTCAAGGGTGCGGTTATAAAGAATTATTATCCGGAAAAATGGATGCGTTCAAGCTGCGATATTGATGTTTTGGTGCCCAAAAAGGATTTTGAAAGAGCAGTCAAAATTCTTCAGAATAAAGAATTCGTTATTGACGGTAATCTTAATTACCACGATATTTCGATGCTTTATGACGGCACAAATCTTGAGCTTCATTTCAGCGTATGCGAAAACATTAAAAATATTGATGTGCTGCTGAGTAAAATTTGGGATTATGCTCATCCGAAGTCAGGGCTTGAATATGAAGAAAACCATGATTTTTTTGTTTTTCATCATATAGCTCATATGTCTTACCATTTTCTTGCCGGAGGTTGCGGTATAAGGCCTTTTCTCGATTTGTGGATATTAAGGCGTTCCCATTTTTTCGATGAAGAAAGTGTGAGAAAGCTTTGTAACGAGTCCCGTATTTCGGAATTTTACGACGGCGTAAATCAGCTGATAGATGTATGGTTTGAGGGGAAAGCGCATAATGATATTACCCGGAGAATTGAAAAGTATATAATGACCGGCGGCGCATACGGTACATATCCGAATAACGCCGCGGCGTATACAATTAAACACGGCGGAAAAATACGCCATATTATATCTATTGCCTTTCCTCCGTATACAAATATGAGGGTGTTATATCCTGTACTCAACCGCATTCCGGTGTTGTTGCCTTTTTGTTATATCTACCGAGTTTTTCAGAAGACGGTGGGTCGCGGCAATGACCGGGCAATTAAGAAGTATAAAATAATAAAAGAGCAGGAAGCTGCCTTTGTAAAAGAAGTTGCGTCGCTGATGAAAGCGCTCAGGCTTGACGGCAAATAAGGAGAAAAAATGAATATACTTGTAACCGGAGCAAAAGGTTTTGTTGGCAGAAACCTTGTAGAAAACCTAAAAAACATAAGGGACGGAAAGAATAATACTCGGCCGGGTATAACAGTTGAAAATGTTTATGAATACGATATTGACAGTACAGCTGAAAGTCTTGATGAGTACTGTAAAAACGCCGATTTTGTATTCAACCTTGCCGGAGTAAACAGACCGGAAAACCCGGAAGATTTCAAAAAAGGGAACTTCGGTTTTGCCTCTACCCTTTTAAGCATTCTAAAAAGACACGAAAATAAGGCTCCTGTTATGCTTTCATCTTCCATTCAGGCGACTTTGCAGGGGCGCTTTGGTGCGTCCGAGTACGGCATTTCGAAAAAGGCGGGCGAAGACCTGTTTTTTGAGTACGGAAGAGAAAACGGAGTAAAGGTGTTGGTGTACCGTTTCCCTAATCTCGCCGGCAAATGGGTAAGACCGAATTACAACAGTGCGGTAGGTACGTTTTGCAATAATATAGCAAATGATTTGCCTATAACCGTAAGCGACCCTGATATAGAAATAGAATTGCTTTTTATTGATGATTTGATTGAAGAGATGTTTGACGCGATAGAGGGCAAAGAACATCACTGTGAATTTGACGGTGTTAATACGGTGCTGTGTGAAAACGGTAAATTTTGCGCGGCACCCGTGACTCACAAAGTAACACTCGGATATATCGTCGAATGTCTTGAAAAATTCCGTGCTCAGCCTAATACACTTGTTATTCCTGAAATAGCAAACGGCAGTTTTGAAAAAAAGCTTTATTCAATGTATCTTTCGTATCTGCCGGAAAGTAAGACTGCTTTTGAGCTTAAGATGAACGAAGATGCGCGCGGCAGCTTCACAGAGCTATTGAAAACTGATAAATGCGGACAGTTTTCGGTTAATATTTCAAAGCCCGGAATTACAAAGGGTCAGCATTGGCATAATTCAAAATGGGAATTTTTTATAGTCGTCTCCGGTCACGGTCTTATTGAGGAAAGAAAGATAGGAACACAGGAAGTCCGGCGTTTTGAGGTAAGCGGCGAAAAAATCACGGCGGTGCATATGTTGCCGGGATATACGCACAATATTATAAATCTTTCAGATACAGAAAATCTGGTAACACTTATGTGGGCAAATGAACAATTTGACCCGAACCACCCGGATACCTACAGGGAAGATGTATAAACTGTAGAAAAATAAGAATAAAAGAGGCTTGCCGCCGGCATATTGATATGCCGGCGGCAAGCCTTCATCATTTTGGAACTATTGGCAAACAAAATCACAAATTAAATGTTGATTTGCTACCGTTATTATGATATATTATAAATAATTATAAGGTAGTGTTCAATGGGGTACTGTGGGTTGTTTTAATTTGAGTGAATTTCGGCTTTAAGCCGGATTAAAGCAGGGGATGAATTAAAGAATGAGAAACCGGGAAATGAGTCGCACTTTGAAAATAAGAACACTTAAATTATTTCATTTCGTGGGCTCAGTGGCTATGTTTGTGGGCTTCTGGTATATGTTTTTTCTCGGGCGGTACAATACTGATGAGCGTGAATGGAGCCAAATAGCGCTTGCTTTTATTTATGCGGCATTAATGTTTTTGCTTAACAGGATTTATGATTCTTACAGTATTGGTTACCGTGGAGCTTCCGAAAACGCATATTCGCAAACTATTTCGGATTTCTTTTCCCTGTCGCTGGTCTGGATAATTTCAATGATGATGTACAGAACATTTGTAAGTCCTTTGCCGCTTTTAGCTCTGCTCGCGGCTCAGGTTGCGTGGAATATACTTTGGTGTGTTTTTGCAAAGTATATTTACAGTAAGCTTTATAAGAACAGAAAGACCATAATCGTTTACAGAGATGAAGACGACTTGGAACGAATAAGTGAAATCTACCGTTTCAAGAATAAGTTTGATGTGAAAAAGCAGATAAAATGCCCGGATGATTATAAGGAACTTGAGGAAGAGCTTGAAGGCTTTGAGGCTGTTGTCGTAAGCGGTGTAAACGCTGATTTGAGAAACGGTATAGCCAAATTTTGCGTGGAGAATAAGGTCAAGGGTTACTTTGTTCCTCATGTGGGCGATATAATTATGCAGGGCGCCGGTTATATGCAGAGCTTTTATATACCGGTTCTTAATGTAAAAGGCGCTAATCCCACCCCCGAATACAGTTTTGTAAAGAGACTGTTTGATATTTCAGCCAGTGCTCTTGCGCTGATTTTATTAAGTCCGATTTTCTTTGTAACCGCTTTAGCTATCAAGATTAATGACGGCGGACCTGTATTTTATAAGCAGATACGCCTAACCAAGAATAGACGCGAGTTCAGAATTCTTAAATTCAGGTCGATGCGAGTTGACGCCGAGAAGGACGGCGTCGCAAGGCTCAGCAGCGGTCAGGCAGATGATAGAATTACTTCGGTCGGTCGTATTATAAGAGCATGCAGAATAGATGAACTACCTCAGCTTTGGAATATTTTTGTAGGTGATATGAGCATAGTGGGTCCGAGACCCGAAAGACCCGAGATTTCGGAACAGTACGAAGAGGACATGCCTGCTTTCGGTTTGAGGTTGCAGGTGAAGGCGGGACTTACCGGCAATGCTCAGGTTTACGGAAAATATAATGCTTCCCCTCATGACAAGCTTATAATGGATTTGATGTACATAAACCGTATGAGCGTTTTAGAGGATTTGAAAATTATATTTGCCACGGTACGAATCCTTTTTAAGAAAGAGTCTACAGAGGGCGTTGAGGTCGGCAAGGTTACTGCAAAGGTTTAGGAATTTTTGCTTTTTGAATGGGAGTTGTTTATGATTACTCAATGCAATTACTCTGTTTTGATGAGCGTATATAAGAACGAAAAAGCTGATTTTCTGCGCTCGGCTATAAACAGTATTTTTGAGCAGACTGTATTGACGAATGATTTTGTAATTGTTTGTGACGGCCCATTAAGCGAAGAGCTTGATGCTGTGATTTCAGAAGCTCAAGATGCGCATAAAGATGTTTTGCACATTATAAGACTCGAAAAGAATATGGGTCTTGGTCGTGCTCTTAACATCGGCATCAAAGAATGCAAAAACGAACTTGTCGCGCGTATGGACAGTGATGATATAAGCAGACCTGATAGATGCGAAAAACAAATTTCCGTTTTTAACGAAAACGCTGAAATCAGCGTTTGTTCGGGCACGGTTGAAGAGTTTGCTTTTTTCACCGATAATATTGAGGCTAAAAGAGTTCTTCCGGAAAATAACGGTGATATAGTTGAGTTTTCAAGAAAACGAAATCCGTTTAACCATCCGTGTGTGATGTATAAAAAATCTGCGGTTGAGGCGGCGGGCTCATATCAGGATTTTTATCTTTTGGAAGACTACTATCTTTGGATAAGAATGTTGCAAAAAGGTTATAAAGGATATAACATTCAAGAGCCGATTTTGTGGATGCGAGCAGGCTCCGATATGTATAAAAGGCGCTCGGGATTAAAATATACTAAGAGCCAGGAAGCACTTTTTCGGTATATGAGAAAAGTCGGTTTTATTAGTACCTCTCAGTATCTCAAATCGGTGATTACAAGAGGAGTTTCTTCGCTGATACCTAATTCAATAAGGAAATTGGCATATAAAAAGGTGCTTAGAGAATCGAGGGATAATCAATAATTATGGAATATACTCCGGCAGAATTAAAGCGTGTTCAAGAGACAGAAATTGATATTCTTAAAGAGATAATACGGGTTTGTGATGAGTACGGTCTTGAATATTGGGTTTATGGCGGAACGCTTATAGGAGCAATACGACATAACGGTTTCATTCCGTGGGATGATGATATTGATATTGGAATGATGCGAGATGATTTTGAAAAATTCCTCGAGATTGCGCCGAAAGCCTTGAAAAAGGGTTACACACTTCAGCATTTCAAAACAGACCCGAAAACTCCTACTTATCACGCCAAGGTTCGTAAGGACAAAACTCGTTTTGTAGAATGGTATACACGGAATATGGATATTCATCAGGGCATTTTTGTTGATATTATGCCGCATGATTTAATTCCCGAGGATAAAGAGCAGAGAGCAAAATACAGAAAAAAAGCAGAATGGCGAAAACAACTGTTTATTGCAAAGTCTGTAACGGATACTACTATAACCCGCGGTAAGAAAGTATGGATTCGTACAATAGAAAGAAGAATTCTCCATATTTTAATGCTACCGTTTCCTAAAGAGTGGTTGTTTGAGCGTGTTGATTCATATATGCGCCGGTACAATGGTACTGATTCACATATGTTTACGACAAGAGCAATGGAAGTCAGCGAGAATTTGATAGAAGATGTTTTTCCGCTTCAAAAGCATAAGTTTGAAAATATTGAAGTGAATGTTCCGGCAAATTACGATTTGGTTCTTCGTAGGAACTATGGGGACTATATGAAGCTTCCTGCGCCGGAAAACAGGATTTCTCATAGTCCTTACATATTGGAATTTGAAAATTAAAGAAGCAAATAAAAACAGGAAGGATTATATGGATAAAGATTTTGTAATCGGCGTTCTCGGAGGGATGGGTACTTATGCTACAATCCATTTGTTTGAGCAGTACGCAGAGGTGTTTCCTGCCGAAAAGGAGTGGGACAGACCGAGGATAATAATTGACAACCGTTGTACTATGCCAAGTAGAGTGCGGGCATTTTTGTACGGTGAAAAAGTTGATGAGCTTGTTGATGAAATGGCAGAATCGATGCAGGGACTTGTAGATGCAGGATGCAGTAAGATAATTTTGGCTTGTAACACATCGCATCTTTTTCTTCCGCAAATATATGAAAAAGTTCCTCAACTTGAAAACAGAGTAGTTCATATTATTAACACTTGCGTTGAAAAAATCGTTTCAGACGGAATATCTGAAACATATCTTCTCGCAACTGAGGGAACCATTGATTCCAAGATTTATCAAAAATCTCTTGAAAAACACCGCGTTAAATGTATTGTGCCACAACCGCAAGAATATAGCCTTATTCGCGAATGCATTGAAGCGGTTAAACAAAACAAGTATACAGACAGAGTTAAGGAAATCTTTACAGATCTTGTTAACCGTTACCCTATATGCATTTTAGGGTGTACCGAATTGCCGGTTTTATATGAAAAATATAAAGATGAGTTGAGTTGTAAGAGTGTTTATGACCCTTTGCTTTTAGGAATTGTGAAACTAAAGAAGGAATTTGACAATGAATAAGGTTGTTACATTTGGTGTGTATGATTATTTCCATTTAGGTCACCTTCGTTTATTTAAGCAGGCGAAAAAATATGGAGATTACCTTATAGTTGCTGTTCAGGACGAAGCTTATATTCTAAAATATAAGCCGGATGCAAAAGTTTTATACAGTACTGATGAGAGGGTCGAAATGATAAGCGCTATTGGAATTGTGGACGAAGTTGTCGTGTATGAGAGCATTGGCGCGGACGCGCTTGAAAAAATTGATTTTGATGTCTTAGCTCTTGGGGAGGACCACAAAGGCGCCAGATTTGACGAGGCTGTTAAATGGTGTGAAGAACACGGTAAAAAAGTAGTGAGATTAAAAAGAACACCCGGAATTGCTTCGTCGGAGATTAAAAAGGAACTATCAAGATAGCTGGAAAAGAAGGAAATATTGATGGTAAAGGACAGAAACCAATTCGTAGATATTATGCGCGGCATCGCAATGCTGCTGGTGGTGCTTGGACATACAATGACCGGTTGCACTACCGGCGCCGAGAAGAGTTTTCTCTTTAATATCGTCTGGTCTCTTCAGATACCGATGTTTATCCTCATCAGTGGGTATGTGACAAGGTATAGTCGAGGAATATCAGATGCATCCGGGCTCTGGAAATATATCAAGCGACGCACGATTGCTTATCTTCTTCCGTGGGTAGTATGGAGCTTCCTAGTGCGCGGCATTATCCTTGGTCAGTCAAATTTCCTAAATATTCAATGGCTCCTATGGCATATGGACTTCGGTTATTGGTTTCTTGCGGCTATTTGGACCATTAGCGTAATTTTTGGAATCAGTACATTTACGGCAAAGAAAATAGGCAAGGATTCTGTCATAAAACAGCAGGTGCTAACACTGATTTTGTATGTTGTTGGGATGGCCATTCTTGCAGGCGTTTCATTTTTTACCGGGCTTTCATTCTTCGCCATCAAACTCACACTTTATTACATGCCATTTTATTTTGCCGGATATTTGTACGGTCAATACCGCGAAAAGATTTTGGAACTCAAGTGTGGGAAGACCATAATTGATATTATGATTATATGCTGCTTGGTAGGTTGGATTTTTATAATTACTCGCTATCATTCATATGCTTTGCCGGATAATGGAATGGCAATTGTTGTGCGGGCTCTTTGCTCGATAACCGGATGTGTTGCAGTGTGTGGACTCTGCAAAGGGTTGTTTACAGGAACCGAAAAAAAGCTCGTGGGTATGGCATTTCTCAACTGGTGCGGTGTACATTCTTTGGAAATATATCTCACCCACGATCTGTTTCTTAATTTGATAAAAACAAAAGTGCTTCCGTCTGCGGAAAGCGTACAGGGTGTTGCTATGATAGCCGTTAATTATATTGTTACGGTTGCGCTTGTGTGTGTTGTGGTGGTACTGTTAAACGCAAATAAAATTTCAAGGTTAATACTTTTCGGTAATAGTAAGGATTAAAGGGTTGGTGAAAATATGCATCCGAGACTTTTGATAGTAGGTACTGTGCCGTACAATACAAAGTCTACCTCGCGCGCATTTGACGCATATTTCCATAACTTTGAAAAAGAGAATATTGCTCAAATATTCTCAAACACAAAAAAACCCTGTAAGGGTCACTGCGGTACGCTTTATCAAATAACCGACCATAGGATGTTAAAACGGTGGCTCGGCAAAAGCATTCAAACCGGTGTAATATATAATTATGATGAGCTTGAAAACGAATGGACCGATACCGATTTGGAGCTTTCAAGCGAGGCCGCAAAGACTGCGTACAAAATCGGAAGAAAGCACACACCGTTAACACACCTCATAAGGGGCGTTTTGTGGCGTAAGCGCTTTTGGTGTACAAATAAGCTCAATAAATGGCTTGATGAGTTTAATCCAGATTGTGTTTTTCTTGCTTTTTCGGATGATTATTTTATCCCCAAAATCGCTATGTATGTTGCAAAGCGGTATAATATTCCGATAGTCTCTTGTATAGGCGACGATTATTATTTTAACGGTGAAAAAACAATTAATCCGCTTTATCATTTGTACAAGCATACTTACCGAAAGCTGATAGACCGCGTATTAAAGTGGCCCGGAAGCGCAATATATATAAGCGATAAAATAAGAGATAAGTATAATTCGGAATTCGGACTTGACGGAGAAACCGTTTATCTTTCCTCATCAATATCAAGAAAACCGTTCAGCGTGATTAATGCGCAAAATCCGGTTATTACTTACTTTGGAAATATCCGAATGGGAAGGAATAATTCACTAAGCGATATAGGATATGCGCTTAAGGAAATAAATTCCGGATATCAGCTTGAAGTTTATTCAAACGAGCAAGACGAAAGATTTATTGAAGTGTTTAAGAATAATCCCGGCGTCGTTTTTTGCGGTTCAGTACCTTATTCTCAGGTGCAAAAGAGAATGTCTGAAAGCGATATTACCGTAATAGTTGAGGGGTTTGAGGAAAAGGATATAAATCTTTCGAGATATTCGCTTTCAACGAAAGCGGCGGACGCTCTTTCAAGCGGTGCCTCAATACTTACTTACGGTTCCCTCGAAAGCGGAATAATAGATTATATGCGTTCTACCGGTGCGTCTATGGTTTGCAATAGCAAGGATAAACTCGAAGATGCAATAAAACAGCTTATTTCAGATGAGAAAATGCAGAGGCGCTTTTACGATAAAGCGATAGAAGTGACAGAGAAAAACCATAACAGGCGAGCAAGCTGTACCGTGTCTGAAGGCGTAATAAATAAGGCGATAAATAAGATGAAGGCAGTGGAAAAGAAAGATGAGTAAAAATATGACAATGCTTATACTTTCTTGTGATAAGTTTTCGGATTTATGGGACGGTCACATTAAGCTTTTAGAGCAAAATTGGCCTGACCGCGATATGCAGACATATATTGTTACCGACGCACCGACAAATAAGAACTATGAAAACATAAAGATTATTGAGGCCGGCACGGATACTGAATGGTCGGATAGACTTTCGATTGCCTTAAGATTTGTAAATACTGATTATGTTTTCATAACATTGGATGATTATTTCCTGATAAAAAAGGTCTCTGACAGTTCAATTACTCAGCTTATAAGTATGATGAGTGATGAGGGAATTGATTATGTTCGTCTTTTCAAAAGGCCGAAAAGAGCAACGCGTGAAGAGCTTTCAGGTTACAGTGGAATAAACAGAATAGACACTTCGTGTGATTACAGTGTAAATCTTTATTCGGGCATATGGGAAAGGGAATTTATTGAATTTTGTGTTAAAAAGCCTCTTAATGCTTGGAAATTTGAAGTGAGCTTACATAAGCGTGCAAAGGAGTACGGCGCTAATTGCGTTGTAAGCCACAGAAATGAATTTGAAATACTGGATGTTGTTCGCAAAGGTAAGCTTTTGCATAAGTCCGCACGGTATTTCAAAAAACATCCGGGTATTTATAACGGTAACAGAGATGTTAATACTTGGCGTTATGAGATTAAACTCACAATACAACAGCAGGTTGCCCGTCATACACCTAAACGGTTGCACGATTGGCTAAAAAAGGTTTTAACAAAAATTGGAATGCATTTTTACAGTGATGATGCCGAGTAAAAGGAGGAAAACACACATTGAAGATTCTTTTTATTAACGCAGTTTGTGGTGTGGGTAGCACCGGACGCATTGTGATTGATTTAATGCAACAGGCAAAAAAACAGGGGCATATTGTTAAAGTAGCCTGTTCGTCAATTGGGTCTATAAAAGGCGTAGATCAAAACGATGTTATAATAGTTGGAAATAAAATCGACTACTATGCCCACAACGCATTATCAAGGTTTACAGACCATGAGGGTTTATATTCTAAAGCCGTGACGATAAAGTTAATAAAAAAGATGAATGAATTCAATCCCGACATAGTTCATTTGCACAATATCCACGGTCACTGGATTAATTATGAAATATTGTTTTCGTATCTTGCAGAGCATAAAAAGAAGGTCGTTTGGACTTTGCACGATTGTTGGGCTTTTACCGGGCATTGCACATATTTCAGTGCGCTCGGATGTGAACAGTGGAAGACTCACTGCTCAGACTGTACCGGACTTCGCGGTTATCCCATATGCTACGGAAAAGGCAATGTGTCATCTAATTTCGATAGGAAAAAGAAAGCGTTTACCGCTATTGAAAATATGACGATTGTAACACCTTCCGAATGGTTGGCGGATGTTGTGCGCAGTTCTTTTCTTGGAATTTATAATGTTAAAGCCATTAATAACGGCGTTGATTTGAATGTCTTCAAACCCACAGAAAGCAACTTTAGAAAAGAACACTCTCTTGAAAATAAGAAGATTGTTTTAGGAGTTGCAAATGTTTGGAATAAGAGGAAGGGTTATGATGATATTCTTTCGTTATCGGAGATGTTGGATGACCAATATAAGATAGTCCTTGTAGGTCTAACGCGTGACCAAATTGAAAAGCTGCCGAAAAAAATCATCGGAATTGAAAGAACAGAAAGCGTAAAGCGGTTAGTAGAAATCTATTCTGCGGCGGATGTTTTTATCAATCCGAGTTATGAAGAAACCATGGGATTGGTTACGGCTGAGGCGCTCGCCTGCGGTATACCCGCGGTGTTATATGATAAAACTGCGGTTCCTGAGGTCGTTGATAACTTAAGTGGCGTGGTTGTTGAGGCAGGAAACATTGAAATGCTATGCAGAGAAATAAAAAATGTAATTAATAATCGCGATAAGTACGGCGGTGCCAGAGAACGAGCTTTTCTTTTTGAAAAAGAAAAACAATATGGAAAGTATTTGGCGCTTTACAATAGTATTTGAACACGGGTAAAATGCAAATATTATATTATAATGTAAAAACATTTGGGGATTGTTAAATGGTGAACGAAAAACATATAGAGGATTCAAAACTGCTTAAAAAAGAAAACTTGTTTGAACTGTTTTTTTGTTATGCTTGGATTATGCTGTTTATATATATGGTTATAAGACCGATTATAAACAGTGGCTTGATTATAAGATTTATATGGGCTCCGTCATTGTTTCTTCTATTCTTTTCTTCTTTCAAAAAAACTTTTACACTTAGATTTTTTTTACAGCTGATTATACCGATAGCAATAATTGTGTTTTCGGTAATTGCTAATATAGAATCGATTAATTATATGCATATTTTATCGGCTTTTTGCTATATAAGTATGTTTATGGTTTTAAGAGTATGTGCTGATATAAAACTAAAAAAGATTACATTTGATTTAATCTTTTATGCCAATGTAGCATTATCGTTTATTTTTTTCATATATACTTTTACGCCAATTGCGCACCGTGTTCATACAGACGGCGAAGAGTGGGTGAACAGATACTTTGTTTTTGATTTAGATAACAGTAATGCCGCGGCAATGTATATTTTTTCTTTCTATTGTGTTCTTCTTATAAATTTGGCTTACCGTAAGCATAAGTTCCCTATTATAATATTAATGGTGCTTGATTTATATATGATATACGGCACAAATTGCAGGTCTGTTATGCTAAGCGTAATATTGGTTACGCTCGCGTATGTGTTTTTCTGCAAAAAAAGAATTCCGACATTTTGGCTTATACTCGGAATATTTATTCCCATTGTTTTTATCGTTTTTTACCTTGCGCTTTATAATGCACTTGATGGTGAAAGGATAATTCTCTTAAATAAATCTTTGTTTTCAGGAAGAGAAAATGTATTTATGATTTATTTGGGCTATATTGACAACTGGGTCGCATTTTTGTTTGGTAATTATACAAAAGCCGCACTTCAAAATGCCCACAACATTGTAGCCGCTATTATTTCTTCTTTGGGAATTATCGGTTTAGGAGCGTTTTACAGTTATTTCATTAACCTTTTAGTAGTGATAAACAATAAAGAGACAACTTCTTTAAGAACGGTCAGTCTGGTGTGTATTGTAGCACTCTTCTTACAGGCGTCTATGGAATCATCATTTTTCTTAGGCGGATTTCCAAGCATAATGTCTGTTTCCACATTTGTGATGTTATCAAATTATAGCGATTATCCACTGAAATCCGATGAAGCAATCGCAGGAGCACAATAATGAGAATTGCTTTCTATTCTAATTTTATAAATCATCATCAGATTCCTTTGGCAAATGCTTTTAACAGCTTGCCGGGTGTTGAATACATATTTGTTGCAACTACACCTTTTAATGAGAATAGGGCAAAAATGGGATACAAGGATGAAAATTCAAAGCTTGATTTTGTGCTGAGGACATATGAAAATAAGAATCAGGAAAAATACGCGCACCAATTAGCAAAGGATGCTGATATCGTAATTGTCGGCTCTGCACCGGACAGTTATATGGCGGAAAGGCTTGATGAAGGGAAAATCACATTTCACTGTTCTGAAAGATATTTCAAAAAGGGTTTGAGCGTTAAAACACTGCCTCGCTATTTTTTGAGTTCCATGAAGCATATAAAGCCATATCAGAATAAACCGCTTTATTATCTTTGTTCAAGTGCATATACAGCAAAAGATGTTAACACATTTACCTCGTTAAAAAACCGTTGCTTCAAATGGGCATATTTTACTGAAGTGAACGAGCAGGACGAAAACAAACTTATATTTCGAAGAAAAGATAATCCCAAACCGGTATTGCTATGGGCAGGACGATTTATTGATTGGAAGCACCCGGATGCCGCCGTTCGCTTGGCTTATAGGTTAAAAGAACAGGGCTATGATTTCTATCTTGATATGATAGGCGGAGGAGATATGGACAACCGCCTGAAATCAAGCGTTAAATCCCTTGGACTTGAAGACGCCGTAAGATTTCTTGGATTTCTTCCGCCGGATGTTGTGAGAACACATATGGAAAGCGCGGATGTGTTTTTGTTTACGAGTGATTTTAATGAGGGATGGGGAGCCGTGCTAAATGAGGCGATGAGTAGCGGTTGCGCTGTTGTGGCAAGTCACGCATGCGGCGCTACACCGTTTCTTGTGAGAGACGGCGTAAACGGATATATATATAAAGACGGCTGTGAAGATGAGTTGTTTGGCAAGGTAAAAAAACTCATTGATAATCCCGAAATCAGAACAGAAATTGGTGTTGAGGCATACAGAAGCATGGTAAATATTTGGAACCCGGGTGTTGCGGCTGAGCGCTTAATAAAGCTGAATGAAGCGATAAATGGCGCCACTGCTATGTCATTATACAGTGACGGACCTTGCAGTCCGGCTCCCATACTAGGCAACGGATGGTATAAAAAATGATTGCGATTATTAAAAAACTGCATTTATACGGTTTGCACAGGAGAATTTGCTTCTTTCTTATCAATTATATTTTTGTGGGAACGGGAAGGTTTTTTTTCGCGGCTAAAAGGGTTGTTATGCGACTGTCGGGAAATCCGGTAGGAGAGGGTACAAAAATTGTAGGTAAAATAAGAATATACGGTACCGTTTCAATAGGCAAAAATTGCTGGATAAACCGCGGATTTACAGTTCATGGGAACGGTAATGTGCATATCGGCAACAACTGTGATATAGCACCTGATGTCATATTCCTTACCGGTAGCCATAAAATGGGAAATAAAGAGCGCAGAGCAGGTAATGGTGAAACATTTTCGATAAGAATTGGAAACGGTTGTTGGATAGGGGCAAGAGCAACACTTCTCAGGAATATAATTGTTAATGACGGCAGCGTTGATGCCGCTTGCGCCTGTGTTACAAAAGATGTGCCGGAAAACACTTTGGTCGCTGGGGTTCCTGCAAAAATCATAAGGAGGTTAGATGTTGAAAATATTTAGTCTCCTGAAGAATAAAGTGGTTAAAAATGCAAGCTGGATAATAGGAGGACGAATAGTGCACATGCTTTGTGCATTTGTGGTTTCCCTATTAACGGCTCGTTATCTTGGACCAGGGAATTACGGGCTTATCAATTATGCTACAGCATATACCACATTTTTCTACTCTATTTGTACGCTCGGCATAAATTCTATTCTAGTAAAAGCGATAATTGATGAGCCGGAACATGAAGGAGAAACATTAGGAACTTCTATTGTGCTTCAGGGAATAGCAAGCTTATTGTCCTCCTTAATGATAATTGGCATTGTTAGACTGATCGATGGAAAAGAAGAACTAACAGTTATTGTAACGGCACTTTGTACGATTGGTTTGTTGTTTCGTATCATAGAAGTATTGCGCTATTGGTTTCAAGCACACCTATGTTCGAAATATACGGTAATTACGACAACTGTGGCATATTTATTAACTTCTGTCTATCGTATTATTCTATTGATTCAAAGTGCGGATGTTAAGTGGTTTGCATTGGCAACATCTATAGACTATCTTGCCGAGGCGGCTTTCTTATATATTTTTTATAAAAGCAACAATGGTCCCAAATTACATTTTACTAAGGGACGGGTGGTTAAGCTATTAAAAATGGGAACCCCATTTATATTAGCGGGGTTAATGGTTTCTATTTATGGCAATACTGATAAGCTGATGCTTAAACAAATGCTCAATGAAGAAGCTGTTGGCTATTATTCTACTGCAACTTCCCTATGCAATGTGTGGGTTTTCTTGCTTTCAGCGATAATTGACTCAATGTATCCAGTGATAATGGAAGCTAGAAAAACAAGTATTCAAAAATATGAGAAACAGAACAAATTGCTTTATGCCATTGTGTTTTATATTTCGGTTTTTGTTTCTTTGATGTTTGTCGTTTTTGCAAAACCCACAATCAGTCTGCTATACGGTGAAGTATACCTGCCAACAGTAGGGCCATTGCGAATCTCTACTTGGTATGTCGCGTTTTCATACTTAGGTGTTGCAAGAAATGCTTGGATTGTAAGTGAAAACCAGCAGAAATATATAGCTCCGATATATGTTTGCGCTGCAATCACGAATGTTATTCTTAATTATGCCTTTATTCCAATTTGGGGTGCTTCAGGTGCAGCGGTAGCATCTCTACTCACTCAAATCACAACTATTTTTATTTGGCCGTTGCTAATCAAGACTATGAGACCGAATGCAAAATTGATGTTGGATGCGATTCTTTTGAGAGGGATAAAATAAGATGGAAAGTGGTGCTTCAAATATGGACCTGAACACTGAACTGAAGAGATGTGAGGTTGAGATTCTTGAGGCTTTTATTAAGGCATGTGCTGAACTGAAAATAGGATACTATCTTATGGGTGGAACTATGCTTGGAGCCATTCGCCATAAAGGTTTTATCCCATGGGACGACGATATTGATGTGGGCATGCTTCGCAACGATTACGACATTTTTTTGGAAAAAGGTCAGTTGCTTCTTCCGTCACATATGTTTTTACAAACTCATAAAACCGATCCGGAGTTTCCTGGGGCTTTTGCAAAGATAAGAAATTCAAACACTACATTTATAGAAGCGAGTATGCGGAGTAGAAATATAAACCATGGGGTATGGATTGATATTTTTCCTCTCGATTACTATCCGGATGATCCTAAAAAAGGAAAATTAATGAGAAAGAAATGGAACAGATACAGTTATCGTATAGGTCAAGCGTGTTTTAGCAAGGTGAGTCAAGCAAGCAATTCTTCGATAAAGAAAAAAATCATTCGTACATGTCGAGGTTTAATTTACAATTTGATGATGCCTGATGTAGAAGAAACAATTCAAAAAAGGGAATCATTGATTAAAAAAGCAAAGCAGAGTTCATGGCTTGCTAATTGGTCTGGCGCATGGGGAATGAAAGAGGTTGTACCTTCAGAGTGGTATGGTAGTGGGACCATGAGAGAATTTGAGGGAATTATGTGTAGAGTTCCAACAGAGTATGAAAAATGGTTATCTCAAGTATATGGGAATTACATGGAACTTCCCCCGGTTGAAAAGAGAGTTACACATCATTATTCTGAAGGAATTGATCTTCATATGCCTTATACAGAATATATCGATACGCATAGATAGTCTGGCTCTTTCAGTAAAAACGAGTTTATATAATTATCATAAAGCGACTTTTGGCGAGATCGTAGAGTTGCTACATAATGATTACTCTCGGTAAGCCCTTATCAAGGAAACAATTAATTAGTAATATTGATTACAACTTTTTCATATTATTTACCAAGTCCTTTTAGGAGTGGTGATATGAGAGAGCTGACGGATAACAGACCTATAATTCTCGGCGAATACATTTGCGAGACCGGCGCTACGGTGAGGTCTGCGGCAAAGGTTTTCGGTATCAGTAAATCAACGGTACATAAGGATGTCACCGAGAGGCTTATTAAAGACGATCCGGGGCTTTACCGTCAGGTTAAAGCCGTGCTCGAAAAGAATAAATCCGAGCGTCACATACGCGGCGGTATGGCAACAAGAAGAAAATATAAAGGGGAAACAAAATAGCGAGCGCCGTTTTGGCGCTCGCTATTTTCATCTGACATCCGTTTTCGGACAACTTTTTTCAAGCGGACATTTTTCACAATAAGCTTTTCTTGCCGTACAAATATCTCTTCCGAAAACCACCGTGCGGTGACAAAAATCACTTGATTTTTCGGGCGGTAAAAGCTTTATCATTTCTCGCTCCACTTTTAGCGGGTCCCGGGTTTTTACAAGCCCTAAGCGGTTGACAAGGCGAATAAAATGAGTGTCGCAAACTACTGCAGGTTTTTTGTAAATATCACCGCATACAAGATTTGCTGTTTTTCTGCCGACGCCTGAAAGTGTTGTAAGCTCTTCTATCGTGTCCGGCACCCGTCCGCCAAATTCGGCGGTTATTTTTTTACCTATTTCTATTAGGTCGCGCGCTTTTGTTTTATATAGACCGCAGCTTTTTATAATATTTTCGACCTCGCTTAAGTCGGCTTTCGCCATACTTTCGGCGTCAGGAAAGCGGGCAAACAGTGTGGGAGTTACTATGTTAACTCTCGCGTCTGTACACTGCGCCGAAAGCCTTGTCGCTATAAGCAACTGAAAAGCGTCGGTGTAGTTAAGTGAACATGCGGCGTCGGGATAAAGCTTTTCCAGTGCCTCCACCGCTTGAAGCGTCAATTCTTTCTTACGCACGGGAAATGTCCTCAAGCTTCATATCTCCACGCTTTATAATACCGAGCTTACGCATAGCCTCAGATATACCCAGGCAGACTGCTGCCGGCAGAATAAACTGCATAACTATTATTTCTACTATTGCTACAACAGGCGTAGTTCCTGCTTCTATCATAGCAGAATAGCTCATAAACTGACCTACAAAGCCGGCAGAGCCCATACCGGAACCGATAGGATTGCTCACCATTTTAAGCGCCGCGGATGATACCGGACCTAATATTGCGCTTGCGAGTATTGACGGCACCCATATAAGCGGCCTGCGTACAATGTTAGGCATTTGAAGCATCGATGTGCCTATTCCTTGCGCTATGAGTCCGCCGAATTTATTTTCTCTGTAACTTATAACCGCGAAGCCTACCATATTACAGCAACAGCCTATGGTTGCGGCACCTGCCGCAAGCCCGGTAAGCCCCATGGAAATACCTATTGCCGCGGAGGAAATAGGAAGTGTGAGGAGTATGCCCATAATTACCGATACCGCCATACCGCCAAGTATCGGGCTTTTTTCAACATTAATGTTTACAAGCTCACCTATAAATTTCATGGCGGCTGAAATATAAGGACCTACAATAAGACCTGCCGCACAACCAACGATTATACAGCAAAGAGGTGTAAGTATTATTTCAAGTTTTGTTTTACCCGATATAAGCGAGCCTATCTCAATGGCAACATAAGCTGCAATAAATGCACCAAGCGGTTCTCCGGGGGCGCCCACTGCGAAGCTTTCGAGTGCTTTCGGGAAAGCGCCCACCATACCTGCTACCGCGGCAGATACAGTTGTAAGCGGAGATGCTTTAAGTTTTACGGCAACACCTACTCCGATACCGGCGCCGGTAATTGTTTTCGCTGCATTCCCCATAATATTAAGATAACTTGCCACCACCGACCAAAATCCGCCCGGAATTTGCCCTAAAAGCGAACCTATCTGGCAAATTATTGTTCCTATAATAAGTGTGGAGAACAGTCCATATGCCATACCGGAAAGCCCGTCAATAAACAAACGGTTTAAGTATTTCTTTATCATGTTTACCCATCACCCTGTTAAGTTTTATAATATTAAGAAGATTATATCACAATATGCCGTCAAGTCAAGTAAAACACGCAAATATTGTCCTTGCAAAAACATATATATTGTGGTAAAATGCTATCGGGTGTATATATATGACTAAGATTTATATTGTGCGGCACTGCGAGGCCGCCGGCAATCAAAAGAGACTTTTTCAAGGTTCCACCGATTGCGATATAACCGAGCTTGGCGCACTTCAGCTTGAGTTTTTGAAAAAAAGGTTTGAAAACATACCGATTGATAGTATTTATACAAGTCCGCTTCTGCGTGCGAGGAAAACGGCTGAGGCAATAAGAGCCGGTCGTGATTTAAGCATTACTAAGCTTCAGGGATTTGCGGAGATACACGGCGGTATTGTGGAGGGCAAACCGTTTTTTGAAACATTCAAAAAAATACCGGAGCTTGCTGAAATATGGAATAATCATCCCGAAGATTTTGCGCCTGAAGGCGGTGAGCCGATGAGGGAGGCTTATGAAAGAATATGGGATACCGTTCTTTCCGTCGCGAATGATAACAAAGGTAAAACTGTTGCGATAGCCTCTCACGGAGGAGTTATAAGGTGCTTAAACTGCAGGCTTTTATACGGAACAATCAACCGCCTTAAAGATACTTCCTGGAGTGAAAACACCGCAGTTTCTCTTATAACATTTGATGATGAGATGAGAGCTACGCTTAATTATATGAATGACCATTCCCATGTGCCGGATAAGTTTTTGCCTAAACGAAGCAGAATTGTGGAGGTAGCTGAGGTTTGATAATAATGTCGGTTGATTTAGGACTGGCAAGAACCGGTATCGCAGTATCGGATGCCGGCGAGAGCTTTGCTTTTCCGAAGTGCGTTATTGCCGAAAAAGACGGAGAACAACTCATAGAAAAAATCTGTGATGCGGCAAGTGAATACAAAGCCGAAAGAATAGTGGTAGGTCTTCCTAAAAATATGGACGGCACGCTCGGTGAACGCGCGAAAACCTGCGAGAAGATTTCTCATAAAATCGCCGAAAAGTCTGGGATAGAAACAGTGCTTTTTGATGAGCGTTGTACAACCGTTTCGGCGCACACATATCTGAATATCAATGATGTAAGGGGCAAAAAGCGAAAAAGCACGGTAGACGCCGTCGCCGCGACAATAATTTTAGAGGATTATTTACGCTGGATCAAAAAATAGTTCGTATTTATTGATATTTTCTTCGGATAATATTACCGGAGGAGATATTATGGACGAAAAGCAAAAAACACAAAAAGAATGCGAAATGGACAGTATAAAGGAAATGGGAGCCGTTGAAACCTTTGGCGGTAAGCATAAGATATTCTGTCTTACAATAATAGGCGAAATTGAGGGGCACAGCATTTTGCCCGAGCAGAGCAAGACTACTAAATATGAGCATATATTGCCTCAGCTCGTTGCGGTAGAGGAAAGTGCGGAAATTGAGGGACTGCTCGTAATTCTTAACACCATAGGCGGCGATGTTGAAGCGGGACTTGCTATTGCCGAGCTCATCTCAGGTATGAAAAAGCCGAGCGTGAGCTTTGTGCTTGGCGGCGGTCATTCAATAGGCGTGCCGCTTGCAGTTTCGGCGAAGCATTCCTTTATAGCGCCTTCCGCTACTATGACTATCCACCCTGTAAGGACCAACGGTCTTGTTATCGGTGTACCTCAGATGATGAACCATTTCACCCGTATGCAGGAGAGAATAACGGATTTTGTGGTTAAAAACTCTAAAATCGAAAAGGATAAGTTCAGTGAGCTTTTAATGAATACAGGTGAGCTTGTGACCGATGTTGGCTCAGTGCTTTCGGGTCAGGGCGCAGTTGATGTGGGACTAATAGACAGTCTCGGTTCTCTTTCGGATGTGATTGACTGTCTTTATAACATGATAGAGAATAAATAATCTGCCGAAAACAAGGCAAAGTATGGAGTTGAATTATGGCAAATACTAAAAACAGTAAAAGCTCTGCACGGCACGCGGCTAAAAAAGCCGCGTCGCGGCAGGCAGCGGCAATAATATGGCTTGCGGTCGCGGTGCTTTGGGCGTGTATGGTGTTTATTAAAGGTGAAGTTTTCTGGACCGATATACATAATTTTATGTTTAGTATGTTTGGAATAACGGCGTTCGTTTTCCCGGTACTGCTCGGTTTTTCCGCGATTATGGTCGCACTTGACAGGATGAGTAAGGCAGTCAAGGTGAGAACTATTGAAACTGCCGTGCTTGTAACCCTTTTGGGCACCGTAATAGATGTGTTTGCAAATTATACTAAGGGACTTACATTCGGCGAACACATTTCAGCGGTTTGGAATGCAGGTAAAACGGTATCGTCCGCTATAAAAGGCGGCGGCATTCTGGGAGCCCTCATTGGTCATCCTGTCTGCGCCGCGTTCGGTAAAACGGGGGCTTCAATAACACTTATTATAATAATGTTCGTTTTGTTTATGCTTATGACCGGGACTACTCTCATAATGCTGTTCAAAGCGATAGGTAATTCTGCAAAAACGGTAGGCGAACAGGTTGAAAACACATTTGTTGACAGAGCCGAAAAACAGAAAGAACTTAAGGTTGTAAAAGGCTTCAATGTAGATATTCCTGTTGATGAACCTGAAAAGCACGAAAATAAGACTGTCAAGGATAGCCTTGAAGAGAAGCAAAAGAAGTTGGTCGCGTCTTATAACGGTGAAGAAGTGCCGGAGGATAGAGAGAGCGCAGATACAAATACCGCAATAGACGCGGTGAAGGAAGAGGCTAAGCCTGAGCGAGTAAAGGTTGATTTTCAAAAAGAAACCGATGAAATGACTGATAAAATCAGCGAAAACTATATTAAGAATGTAGGCTATATTCCGCCTCCGCTAACGCTTCTCAATGAATATAACAGCGGTGATGTGAAAGCCGCCGCGGCAGAACAGGCGAGCGTTTCCGAGCATCTCGTCGAAATTCTGCGTTCTTTCGGAGTTGAAACAAGAGTTGTCGATGTAAACCATGGACCGACTGTTACAAGGTATGAGCTTCAACCGAAAGCCGGCGTTAAAATCAGTAAAATCACAAGTCTTGCTGACGATATCGCGTTAAATCTTGCGGCGGCAGGCGTGAGAATTGAAGCGCCGATACCAAACAAAGCGGCAGTAGGCATAGAAGTGCCTAACCGTCAGTCGGCAGTGGTAGGTGTGCGCGAGATAATCGAATCCGCCGCATTTTCAGCCTCGAAAAGCAGTCTTACAGTATCACTCGGCAGAGATATAGGCGGTAATGTGGTTGTCACGGATATAGCAAAAATGCCTCACGGACTAATTGCCGGCGCTACCGGCTCCGGTAAATCAGTTTGCATAAATTCCTTTATAATAAGTATGCTTTATAAATCGTCGCCCGATGATGTAAAGTTTTTGATGATAGACCCTAAGGTAGTTGAGCTTAATGTTTATAACGGTATACCGCATTTGTTGGTCCCCGTTGTTACCGACCCGAGAAAAGCGGCAGGCGCGCTCGGCTGGGCGGTAAGCGAAATGGAAAAGCGCTACCGTATGTTTGCGGATAGAGGCGTTCGAGACCTTGCAGGATATAATAAGCTCGTAGAGACCCTAAAGGACGAGCCGGAGGTTACGAAGCTTCCGCAGATAGTAATAATCGTAGATGAGCTTGCCGACCTTATGATAACCGCGCCAAAAGAGGTTGAGGATTCTATAAACCGTATAGCCGCAAAAGCGCGTGCCGCTGGTATGCACCTGCTTATTGCTACTCAGCGCCCGTCGGTAGATGTTGTTACCGGCGTTATAAAGGCTAATATTCCTACCCGTATCGCATTTTCAGTATCTTCACAGATAGATAGCCGTACTATTCTTGACAGCGCCGGCGCCGAAAAGCTTCTCGGTCGCGGCGATATGCTTTTTGACCCCGTAGGCGCCAGCAAACCGCGCAGACTTCAAGGTTGCTTTGTATCTGATGAAGAAGTGGAGCGCGTAGTAGAATATGTAAAAAAGAGCGCCAGTGCCGACTATGACGATAGCGTTATGGATGAAATCGAGCGTCAGGCGGTAATGGGCAAGCAAAAGGGCGCACAGGCGCAAAATGCTCAGAGCGAAGAGGGTGACGACGCTGACAGTATGCTTGACGATGCTATAAGAGTTGTCGTTGAAGCGGGTCAGGCTTCCACTTCACTTTTACAGCGCAGACTCAAGCTTGGTTACTCACGCGCTGCCCGTATAATCGACCAAATGGAGGAACGCGGTGTGGTAGGTCCCTATGAAGGTTCAAAACCGCGTAAGGTGCTTATAACTAAAGAACAGCTTATGGAACAGGAAGCTCGAAACGAATGAAAAGAGAAGTCCATAAAATAAAGAATATGGTAGCCGTAATCATAGCGGCTGCCATATTGATTTTAAGTGTAATAGGTTACATAACCGATACATTGGGAAGTATCAGGGAATTTTTGTTCCCGAAGGCGATTGAGAGCGAAAATTCTTATGTAGAAATGCTTGATGTAGGGCAGGGAGACAGTATCTTGCTTTATAGTGGAGGTAAGGCGGCACTCATAGACACCGGCATAAAATCTTATGCCGACGATATTGCCGACACACTCGAAAACAGAGGTATAAGCACGCTTGATTTGCTTATCATATCCCATAACCATAGTGACCATATGGGCGGAATAGTGCCACTCACCAAACAGTTTAAGATTAAAACGCTCTTAATTCCCGACCTTGAAAAAACAGATGAGCGCACCGATAAAATGACAACCGCGGTGGAAAATGTAAAAGCGAAAGGCGGTAAGAGCGTTACCGCCGAAAAGGGTATGAATTTTACTGTAGGCGATTTTGATATAACCGTTATCGGCGCTTACTATGACGAAAAGGATGAAAACGACCGCAGTATAATAGTCAAAGCTAAAATCGGCAAGTGGAAGTTTCTTTTTACGGGTGATGCACAAGACCCTGCAGAAAAACGCCTTATGGCAGATAACGCCGATATTAAATGTGATGTGCTGAAAGTAGGCCACCACGGCAGTATGTACGGAACAAGTGAGGAGTTTTTGGAAAAGTGTTCCCCCTCTTTTGCCATGATTTCCTGTGGGAAAGGAAACCGTTACTCTCACCCTCATGATGTTGTGCTTTTAAGGCTACAAGCAGCGGGTGTAAAATATTTTCGCACAGATACATCCGGCGCAGTTAGGTTTACTGCTACCGAGAAGGAAATACTTGTAGGCTTTGGAAAATAGAAACTTTTGTAAATTATAACAAAAATTCGCATAAAAATCTCCATATTGGCTACATGGATTTGCTTGACATTTAATTTCCCCTTTGCTATAATTGGGATGTGTATAAGGGTTAATTGCCTAATAATACTTATAATTTATTTTTGGAGGATAAGAGAATGAAGAAAATCTTAGCACTCATCATTGCGGTGATACTTGTTGCTACGCTTTCATTCGGCGTTTCTATGATGGTTTCTGCTACTGATACAGATCCTGCCATCGTCGTTTCATCCGCAACTACTAACAAGGGCGGTACGGTTGATGTCAAAATCAGCCTTAAGAATAACCCCGGAATAGCCTCTTTGAATTTGAAAGTTAAATTTTCAAATGATTTGTCGCTGGTTTCCTCCGGTGAGGATACATATGACGGCAAGTATATAGTGGCGGCGCCGCAAAAAAACGGAGGTCCCGAATTCAAGTTTTTTGATGAAAAAGGCAATCTTATCACTGAACCCACAACCGTTACCAACTGGGTTAAATACGATGTTGTGGATATCAAAGGGTATGCATATCAGCCAAGAGTCGGAGACACTTCTTTCAAAAATATACCAGAGGAGAACAAAACATCTCTAACACTTAACTGGCTTAGTCCTACAGAAAATGTTACCGGCGACTTCACGTTTGCAACTCTTAAATTCAAGGTAGCTGACGATGCAGAGCTCGGAGACAAAGATATTACCGTTACATATGATGCAGAAGACATCTATAATTCCGATGAAAGCAATGTCGCTTTTGAAGTGCAAAACGGTAAAATTACTGTAACTGATGTTGTAAAAGGCGATGCGGACGGCAACGGAAAAGTCAATATGCTTGATGTTACATATCTTAGACGCTATCTTGCCAAATGGGATGGCTATGAGTTAGGCATCAATATTAACAAGGCAAATTCTGACATTGACGGCAACGGTAAGGTCAATATGCTTGATGTTACTTATATTAGACGGCATCTTGCCAAATGGGACAGTTACGAAGATTTGAATAATATTGCAAATTAGTGCTCAATTTTAAATGTTTGATTCATATAAAAGGAGATTTGATTATGAAAAAAATTAAGATCTTATTTGCGTTGCTTGCAGTTGTTGCTTTGCTCGCATGCAGCTTAAATGTGTTTCTTGGCGTTTTTGCTGAGGATCATGCACAGATTATTGTAAGTTCTGTTGAAGCAGAACGGAGCAGCGAGGTTACTGTTAGTGTTAGTTTGGCAAACAATCCTGGAATATGTGCAATGGTTCTTAGCATCAATTATGATTCGGATTTAGAATTGGTAGATGCAAAAGATGCAGGTTTACTTAATGGTCCTACTTTGGGTAATAATTATAAAACTAATCCTTATACGGCTACTTGGGAAGATTCTGCGGCTGCCAGCGACAACTCACAAAATGGAATAATTTTAAATTTGAAATTTAAAGTTAAGGACACTGCCGGCGTTGGCCTACATCCGGTTTCTGTATCGTACAGCACAGACCCGAGTGATATGGAAATATATAATTTAGCACTTGATTTTGTCAGCTTTGATTGTGTTTCTGGCGGAGTTACTGTTGTTTGCAATGCCCATGTACCGGCGGCTGCTGTTCAGGAAAATGTTCTTCCTGCTACCTGTGGTGCAACAGGTTCTTATGACGAGGTTGTTTATTGTTCCGTTTGCGGTGCTGAAATTTCACGTACACCTAAAACCATTGATGCTACCGGCAATCATACCCCCGGCGAACCTGTAAATGAGAATGTAGTTCCTGCCACTTGCGGTCAGAACGGTTCACATGATGAAGTTGTATACTGCACAGTTTGCAATACTGAGATTTCAAGAGCCACTAAGACCGATCTTGCTACCGGCAATCATACCCCCGGCGAACCTGTGAATGAGAATGTAGTTCCTGCCACTTGCGGTCAGAACGGTTCACATGATGAAGTTGTATACTGCACAGTTTGCAATACTGAGATTTCAAGAGCCAGAGTCTCACTGGCAAGAATGTACAGTTTGCGGTGGCAAAACCGGTACCTCAAGCCATACCGGTGCTGCTGCTGTAAATGAAAATGTAGTTCCTGCTACTTGCGGTCAGAACGGTTCACACGATGAAGTTGTATATTGCTCAGTTTGCGGCTATGAAATTTCAAGAGCCACTAAGACCGATCTTGCTACCGGCAATCATACCCCCGGCGAACCTGTAAACGAGAATGTAGTTCCTGCTACTTGCGGTCAGGACGGTTCACATGATGAAGTTGTATACTGCACAGTTTGCAATACTGAGATTTCAAGAGCCACTAAGACCGATCTTGCTACCGGTGAGCATGATTTCGTTTGGATGAGCAATGCTGAGGCTCACTGGCAACAGTGCAAGAACTGCCCTGCAATGCCTGAAGGCGCAGAGTCTGAGGCTCATACATTTGAGTATAAGGTAACCAAAGAGGCTACTACAAAGGCTCCGGGCGAAAAGGTTCCCACCTGTACCAAGTGCGGTTATGAAGGCAAAGCTGAAGAAATTCCGCAACTTGAAGATTTATCTGTAGAAGATGGCGATCAGGCTCTTGACATTAAGGAGAACAACGCTGTTGTATTTAAGACCAACATCAAGAAAGATAGATTCAGCGGTATTAAGATTGATGGCATTGAGCTTGAAGATGAAGATTATGAGCTCGGCGAGGATGAGAGCGGCAACACAGTTTTAACCCTCACAGATGCCGGCAAGGCTAAGTTGGCGGCAAAGAACGGCGATGTAGCAGTACAAATCCTCGGTACAGATGAAGACGGTAATCCCGCAGCCGCAGAGTATACATTAACTGTTACTAATACACAGCCGTCTGCTACAGACGATACCAATACAGAAACCGGTACAAAAACAGATGCCGGAGCAAAGACGGATGATACAAAAGCAGCTCCTAAGACCGATGATAGCGACATAGCATTCCTCGTAATCGCTCTTGTTGCTCTTATGGGTATGAGCATATCTACCGGTATTGTTTATCGTAAAAAGAGAAATAACAAATAATTAAGTTTTCACTTTTTCAGTCCCCTCATTGGAGGGGACTGTTTTTTGCTGGAAAAAATTACAAAAAAGCATAAAAAAGTATTGCAATACCTCAACAGAAATAGTATACTTATATTAAACTGGGGGAATATGGTGAATATTGATTTTAATGTGCCGTATTTGGCCTTTTTAATTACCAATGTTTGGAGGCGAATTGTATGAATGTTTCATTATTGTCGGCGACGGCAAGTGCTCAAATACCCAACTGGTTTGCGGTGGTTATGGGTATCGGAACCGTGTTTGTGGGTCTTATTTCGATTATTATTATCTGTGTTATCACAGGTGCGCTCTGCGGTGCTGCAAAAAAACAAAAGAATAATCCCGTCAAATCAAAGCCGGATGATGAAAAGGTAATAAACCGCGAAATGGTTGCGGCAGTATGTGCTGTGTGCGCCGAAGATATGGGAACCGATGTTAGTCACTTAAAGGTTATTTCCTTCAAGAAAGTAAGTTAGGTGGTTAAATTGAAATTTGTTTTCATTGCCGATATTATTTCTATTGCTTTACTTCTGATTTTCGGTATATGGGCGATAGTATTTCTGAAAAGAAATTTTGAAAAACCGATAGAAGAAGTAAGAAAACCATTGATTAAAGGTATAAATATTATAATTGTCTTAACAGTGTTGTCGGCAATACTTACGGTAGTAATGATAGTACTAAAAAAATAAACATAATGCGAGGGTAATTTTATGAAAAAGTACAGAGTAAGAGTAAATGGAAGTCTTTATGAGATAGAGCTCGAGGAAGTAACCGGCGGTTCTTCAGCGCCTAAGCCTGAAGTTAAAACTGAAGCGCCGAAGGCGGCGGCTTCGGGTGACGGTGAAGCGGTTGCAAGTCCTATGCCGGGCAATATTTTGTCTGTCAATGTTAAAGAGGGTCAGAGTGTTAATAAGGGCGATGTGCTTATGGTGCTTGAAGCTATGAAAATGGAAAACGAGATTATGGCGCCTGTATCCGGTACAGTTACCGGAATAGTAGCAAAAGGTGCGGCCGTACAGACCGGTACTGTTCTTTGCACAATTAAGTGATTTGGTGATATAAAATGCTTGAAAAACTGTTTGATTTTATGAAAAGCACCGGCTTTTATATGCTTTTCGGTAATATTAAAGATAACTGGGGCTCGCTTGTTATGATATTCGTAGCGCTGTTCCTTTTGTGGCTCGGTATCAAAAAGCAGTTTGAGCCGTTACTGCTTGTAGGTATTGCTTTTGGTATGCTCCTTACAAACCTTACGGCTTTCACGCCATTTGATGCACTATATCACACCGATTTATGGGCGCAGTTTATGGATAAGGGTAGTGAGTTTTACCATTCTTACGGACATATAATGTCCGAGGGGGGACTACTCGATTTCCTCTATATAGGCGTTAAAACCTGCATTTACCCTTGCCTTATATTTGTAGGCATCGGTGCTATGACCGATTTCGGCCCCCTGATTTCAAATCCGAAGTCTTTGATTTTGGGCGCGGCAGCGCAGGTCGGTATATTTGTTACATTTCTCGGATGCGTTTATATGGCGTTTCCTCAAGAGGCTGCGGCTTCAATAGGTATTATCGGCGGGGCTGACGGTCCTACCGCGATTTACACAACAAGTAAACTCTATCCTAACCTATTAGGTCCGATAGCGGTTGCGGCGTATTCTTATATGGCGTTAGTACCTGTAATTCAGCCGCCTATTATGAAGCTTCTTACCACAAAAAAAGAACGCTCAATAGTTATGAAGCCACTCAGAAATGTATCAAAAACCGAGAAAATCATTTTCCCGATAGTAGTAACGATTTTTGTCGCACTACTTGTGCCTTCCGCTACTCCGCTTGTAGGTTGCCTTATGCTCGGTAATCTTTGGAAAGAATCGGGCGTTTGCGAGCGCCTTTGTAAGACTGCTCAAAACGAGCTTATGAACATAGTAACGATTTTCTTAGGCATTTCTGTCGGTGCTACCGCTACGGCTCAAGCCTTCCTTAACCTTAACACACTTAAAATAATGGCTATGGGTATTGCGGCGTTTGCAATAGGTACAGCAGGCGGCGTGTTGCTTGCAAAGCTTATGAATTTGTTTACAAAAAACAAAATCAATCCGCTTATCGGCTCGGCAGGTGTTTCAGCCGTTCCTATGGCGGCGCGCGTTTCGCAGACGGTGGGACAAAAAGAAAATCCCTCGAATTTCCTTTTAATGCACGCTATGGGACCGAATGTTGCCGGCGTTATCGGCTCAGCTATTGCGGCAGGTGTGCTTATAACACTTTTCGGATAATGGAGTTTTATTATGGATAAAAAACCTTTGTATATTACTGATACTATTTTGCGTGATGCGCATCAGTCTCAAGCGGCAACGCGTATGACGATTGAGGATATGCTTCCGGCGCTCGAAAAGCTTGACAAGATAGGTTATTGGTCTGTTGAGTGCTGGGGCGGCGCTACATTTGACGCGTGTATGCGTTTTCTGAACGAGGACCCATGGGAGAGACTTCGCACTATTAAAGCTCATATGCCAAACACTAAGCTTCAGATGCTTTTCCGCGGTCAGAACATTTTAGGATATAAGCATTATGCGGACGATGTGGTTGACGCATTTGTTGCAAAGTCAATAGAAAACGGCATAGATGTAATACGAATTTTTGACGCACTGAATGATGTAAGAAATTTAGAGCGTTCGGTTAAATCGTGTAAAAAGTACGGCGGTATATGCGAAACTGCTATCAGCTATACCGTAAGCCCTGTTCATAATGAGGAGTATTTTGTGAATCTTGCAAAGACCCTTGAAAGTATGGGCGCTGATGTTATCTGTATAAAAGATATGGCAAATCTGCTTTTGCCGTTTGACGCTTATTCTCTCGTAAAGAAGCTGAAAGCGAATGTAAAAGTGCCGATACATCTTCATACGCATAATACCACCGGTACCGGAGATATGACGAATTTAATGGCGGCAGAGGCCGGCGTTGATATTGTTGATACTGCACTTTCTCCCCTGGCTAACGGTACTTCTCAACCTTCAACCGAGGCGCTAGTGGCAACACTTAAAGGTACTGAGCGTGATACCGGTCTTGACCTTACCGCATTAAGCGATGTAGCAACCCACTTCAGAGGTGTAGCAGACCGTCTTAAAAACGCCGGAATTCTTGACCCTAAAGTGTTATCGGTTGATACCAAGGCGCTTATTTATCAGGTTCCGGGCGGTATGCTTTCAAATATGATAAATCAGTTAAAGCAAGCCGGCAAAGAAGATAAGTATTACGAGGTGCTCGATGAAGTGCCGAGAGTAAGGAAAGACTTTGGCTACCCACCGCTTGTAACGCCTACAAGTCAGATAGTCGGTACTCAGGCGGTTATGAATGTAATCTCAGGCGAAAGGTATAAAATGGTACCGAAAGAGTCTAAGGGACTGCTCAGAGGTGAGTACGGAAAACTTCCGGGCGAGGTTAACGAGGAGGTTCGCAAAAAGGCTATTGGCGACAGTGAGGTTATCACCTGCCGTCCTGCCGATTTGTTGGAGCCTGAGCTTAAAAAATATGTTGCTGAGATGAAAGAAAAAGGCATTGGCAAGAGCGAAGAAGATGTTTTAAGCTATGCGCTTTTCCCGGCGGTTGCCGAAAAGTTTTTCAGTGTGCGTGACGGTGAAAAAAATCAAGAAAATTCCGTTAGAGAGCTTACAGTAGAATACTAAAACTAAAGCCGCAGGCAGTACCTGCGGCTTTAATCTATTTAAGAGGCTTTTTATCACTGTCTAAAAGCAAAACTCTGTTAATTTCGTAAAAGCATTCCGTTTTACCTAAAAACTTTTTAATTATCAAATCCGGATTTACATTTTTGTTATTTCCGGCAGGTAGCGTTATATGAAGTTGAGTATTTTGGTCTTTTTTAACCTCATAATCAATAATATCTTCGGCGGCATTTATCAGCTTAATGTCGCCTTTTTTTGTTCTTTTTTCAACTAAGATTTCCTTTTGTGCCATAAAGCTTTCAAGTGCTCCATAAAAACTGCCTTCATCTTGAAAGCTTACAACAAACCGAGCAAAGGTAAGCTCAGTTAATTTCTTTTCAGGCTCGGCGGCACTGAAAAAACAATAGTCAGGCGTGCTGTTTTGATTTAACAACTCACAAATACACTCACAAGGATAATTATCATCTGTAAGCCTTATATCAGCAATCTCGTATTCACTTTTCATACCGAGCGATAACGGCAGGGCAAAGGTGATATACAGGTGTGGGTTAAAGCCTTCGGTGTACCATACGGGAAGCCCAGCGCGCCTGAGCAGTCTTGACATAAAGCGCACGGTATCAAGGTGGGACACATATTTTGCGTTGCCGGTCTTTTTATAAAAGAGTCTAATGTTTTTCATAGCAAACACCTACCTTAAATCGGTTAGCACCGCAACCTGCACACTTTTCCCGGCAGTTCGGGGTGGTTGTTTCTTTGTGGGCAAGTTTGTTTTCTCTTATGAGAAAATTCTTATCTACCGCATAATCCATGTGGTCCCAAGGCATTGTTTCGGTGTATTCGCGGTGGCGTGCGGTATAAAATTTAGGGTCTATTCCGCATTTATCGAAGGCTTCAAGCCATTTTTCAAGGCTAAAGCATTCATCCCATCCGTCAAATTTACAACCGAGCTTGTACGCCGCCTCTATAACAGCGCAAAGATGCCTGTCACCACGCGCAAAAACGCCTTCTAAAAAGCTTGTGCGGTTTTCGTGATAATTAAATGTGATTTTACGGCTTTTTATATTCTCTTTAAGTAAAGCTTGCCGCCTGAGCATTTCCTCACGCGAAATTTGGGGTTCGAACTCAAACGGAGTAAAGGGCTTAGGCACAAAGTTCGCAACACTGATAGTCACGCTCACAGCCTTGCCTTTTTGCCTTTCGGGCAAAGAATAATAAAGGTCTACTATCCTACCTGACAACTCTGCTATGCCGATTATGTCCTCGTCGGTTTCGGTAGGAAGTCCCATCATAAAATAAAGCTTTACGGCAGTATAACCGCCACGGAATGCGGTAGCACAGCTTCTCATTATTTCCTCTTCTGTTATGTTTTTGTTGATAACATCACGAAGTCGCTGCGTTCCGGCTTCCGGTGCGAAGGTGAGACCGCTTTTCCTCACTGAAGATACCTTTTCTAAAAGCTCCTTAGAAAAATTATCAATTCTAAGGGAAGGGAGGGATAGGCTCACACGCTCTTTTTCACACCAGGAAAGCATACCTGTTACGAGTTCTTCAAGTCTCGTATAATCGCTTGTAGAGAGACTTGAAAGTGAGATTTCATCGTATCCGGTAGTCTTAATAAGTGAGCGCGCCTGACGGTTTATAACCTCAGGGCTTTTTTCTCTTACCGGGCGGTAAATATACCCTGCCTGACAAAACCGGCAACCCCTGATGCAACCTCTGAAAATCTCCTCAACTGCCCGGTCGTGCACTATCTCAACCGACGGCACGATAAATTTTTCCGGGTAATGTGCCTCATCCATATCGGTTTCTATACGCTTGACTATTTTCTCCGGTGCGCCCGACAGTGCCTTTATATCTTTTACAGTGCCGTCGTCATTGTAAGAAATATCATAGAGAGACGGTACATAAACGCCCTCGATTTGTGCCGCCTCACATAAAAATTCTTTTTTTGTTTTTCCCTCGGTCTTACATTTTTTGTAAAGGTCTATCACTTCAAGGTCAACTTTTTCTCCTTCGCCTAAAAAGAAAATATCAATAAAATCGGCAAGCGGCTCGGCGTTGGCGGTGCAGGGTCCGCCGGCGACTACTATCGGCGAGTTATCGCCCCTGTCTGCGCTTTTCAGCGGCACTCCTGTAAGGTCAAGCATATATAAAATATTGGTGTAAGAAAGCTCATATTGAAGCGTAAATCCTATAAAATCAAAATCCTTTATGCTATCGTGACTTTCAAGTGCGAAAAGCGGAACATTAGCTTTTCGCATTTCTTCTTCCATATCGCCCCAAGGCGCGAAAACACGCTCGCACCATATATCCTCACGCTCGTTAAAAATTGAGTATAGAATTTTAATCCCTAAATGTGACATTCCGATTTCATATGTATCGGGGAAACAAAAGGCAAATCTTATCAGTGGCTTTGATTTATCTTTGATAACTGAATTTATCTCACCGCCGCAGTATCTTCCGGGTTTTTGCACTCGGCTGAGCATTTTCTCAAAGAGGTTATTATCCATAATCAACATCCTTTTTGAAGGTATGCTTAAATAATACATTAAAGCTGCCGAAGTTGCAATAAAATTTACAAAAAATTCTTTTATTTTATAATAATATATGCTATAATTTACTTTGTATAAATTTACATTGGAGGGGTGTGCGTGAAATCGGGCAGAGTATGGATTTTACTTATGTCTTTATACCTTTGCTTTTCACTTACCGGCTGCGGTATGTTCTCGGTTGATACTGAGCGTCTTATGTCCCCTCCGGAGCTTTCGGGAGATATGTATCCGATAAGTCGGGCGTTATCCGCGAGCATAAAAGAAGATTATCAGCTTAAATATCCGTCGTCCGGCGAGAGGCGAAGCGCAATAATTCTTGAGGACATTGACGATGACGGCGCTTTTGAGGCATTTGCTTTTTACAGCACGCAGGATGATGAAATGACAAATATGCACATAAACGCTATACGAAAGGATAAAAACGGCTATGTCAGCGTTGCTGAACAGTCTGTCGTAGCAGGTGGCGTTGAGCGAGTGGACTTTTGTGATTTGGACGCAGACGGCAAAAAGGAAATACTTGTCGGTTGGGAGGTATACGGCTCGAGCGAAAAGCAGCTTTGTGTTTATTCGCTTACAAATAAGGCTCTCAATCAGCGGCTATCCGAAAAATATACCGGCTTTACCTGTTGTGATTTGACATTAAGCGGAGAAAACGAGCTGTTTATTCACCTGCTTAATACTTCGGATATGCTGAACAGTGCCGCGGTATATAAATTTTCGGACGGGGGACTTCAAAAAATCGGCGGCTGCGTGCTTGACAGTGCCGTAAAAACGGTATCCGCACCTGTAACCGCAAAACTATCCGGCGGACAAACGGCAATTTATATTGACGAAATAAAGGGCGCCGGCGCTGTTACCGAGGTTTTGTTTTTCAGCGACGGCGAGCTTAAAAATCCGCTTCTTGAAACCGAAAACACTATTGAAAATATAAGAACCCTTCGTTCGGCTTCGATTGCAAGCCGCGATATTGATGGTGACGGTGTAATAGAAATTCCGGTTGCTACAAAACTGGCAAACGCCACAAGCTCTGAAGAACTTCTTTATTATACCAACTGGTGTGCATTTGACGGTACAAATCTTGTGACTAAGCGAATAACGGTGCTTAATACAATAGACGGATATTACATTGAGGTGCCGAAAAACCTTGAAGGTCATCTCGCAGTTCTTAAGGATACTGATAGTCACCGCAGAGTGTTCTATTACTATGATGCCGGTACGGAAATCGTAGGCGAAAGGCTTGCAACCATATCGGTAGTCCCGGCAAAAATTTGGGACGGTAAAAATTACAATAGAGCCGATATGTTTGAACTGGCGAGAAAGGACAGTAATGTTTATGTGGGCTCTGTCAATATAGCAAGTGAATTCAGGATAAGCGAAAATAAGCTTAAAGAGATATTCAAACTTGTACCGTAAGGAGGCGTAAAAGTGAAAAGAGTTTTAATAGTAGAGGACGAAACTGCTATAAGAGAGTTCGAGGCGATAAACCTTAAGAGAGTCGGCTATGAAACCGAGGAGGCAGGTTCGGGCGAAGAAGCGCTCGAAATATTTGACAATGACCTTAAAGGCTTCCAAATTGCCTTAATCGATGTTATGATGCCGGGGATGGACGGCTTTCAGCTCGTAAAAGAGCTTCGCGCCAGGACCTCTACGCTTGGTATTATTATGCTTACTGCGAAATCTCAGGAAATGGATAAAATCAGCGGACTTATGCTCGGGGCGGACGATTATGTAACCAAGCCCTTCAGTCCCACTGAGCTTCTCGCGCGTGTAGATTCGCTTTACCGAAGAGTGAGCGCAAATTCACATTCCGGCGGAGATTTCGGCAAGCTCGTTTCCGGTGAGTTTGAGCTTGATATGCGCAGGCGTACCCTTTCAAAAGGCGGAAAAGGCATTGAGCTTACGCAGGTTGAATTTCAGATTATGGAATACTTTTTCACAAATCCCGATACATCAATATCACGCCGTGATATTTTAAGAAAAGTGTGGGGAGATAATTATTTCGGCGAGGAAAAAATCGTCGATGTAAATATAAGAAGACTTCGTATGAAAATCGAGGATAACCCTTCCGACCCGAAGTATATAGTCACTGTTTGGGGTATGGGTTATAAGTGGAACACATACTGAGTTGATTTAATTCTTTGAAAGGCGGTGATACTATGAAGCTTAAATTTCATTTTAAGAGCGTTGCTATCAGGTGGTTTGTCGAAGTATTTTTGATAGTATTTGTAGTTGTCACCGTATTAGGTGTGGCACTCACTCTGTTTTTAAGGTCTATTTATATAGAGCGTGTGCAAACGCTCGCTGAAGAATATGCATTTGAGTTCAGAACTCTTGAATCCGCAAACTCCGATAGCTTTACCGATACTGCAATTCAGCTTACGGACACCTTTCAGTATAAGGATAAAATGGAGGTTCAGATTTTAGACCGCGAGGGTAATGTCGATATAAGCACTACCGGATTTGAGCCGACGAATGAGAAACCGCAGGAATTTAATGCGGCATTATCGTCAAAGGGCGGCATTGCTGTGTTTAGAGGAAAATCAAAATCAGGGGAAAGCATAATTTCTCAAACTCAGATTATAAGAAACGATTACGGTACGGTTTTAGGCGGATACAGGTGGGTAGTCTCACTTGAAGCTACATATAAGAGATATTGGTTTATGGTGGCGTTTATTACTGTCGTATCTATTGTGGTTTTAGGCATATGCGCTATATCGGGCGTGTTCTTTATAAGGTCGATATTGCGCCCCGTAAGGGAGATAACGGGTGCCGCAAACAAAATAGCCAGAGGCGATTTTAAGACCCGTATCGAAAACGAGAGGAACGACGAAATTGCCGAATTGTGTGAAAGCATAAACGATATGGCGGTAGAGCTTCAAAATGCCGAGGAAATTAAAAATGATTTTATTTCTTCAGTATCGCACGAGCTTCGCACACCGCTTACCGCTATCCGCGGTTGGGGCGAGACGGCGAAAATGTCCGTAGGTAGCGATGATGAGCTTGTCTCGCGCGGCCTTGAAGTTGTACTCAGTGAAGCAGATAGGCTTTCGGGTCTTGTTGAAGAGCTTCTGGATTTTTCGCGTATGCAAAGCGGAAGGCTCACGGTCAATACTCAACCTATTGATGTATCGACGCTTCTTAAAAGCACTTACGATATGTATACAGAGCTTGCCGCTAAACAAGGTATCGAAATATCTTATACACCGCCTATGAGAAATTCAATTGTTATGGGCGACCCGGACAGGCTGAAGCAGGTTTTTGTAAATGTAATAGATAACGCCGTTAAGTATTCCGAAAAAGGCGGTCTCGTCCTCATTGTTCAAACGAGGGAAGAGGGTTGCGTTCAGATTGTTGTAAAGGATACCGGCGTAGGCATCCCTGCATCGGATATTGACCATGTAAAAGAGAGGTTTTATAAAGCAAATAAAACCGTCAAGGGTACAGGTATTGGTCTTGCCGTGGCGGATGAGATAATAAAACAGCATGACGGCCTCTTGTTTATCGAGAGTACCGAAGGGGTAGGAACTACGGTAACAATCGTGTTACCGCTTTATGAGCCTGAGGCGGATATAAACGCAGAGGAAAAGGAGCAAGAAGTTAATGGCTAAGTATACGGCAATAGGGGGTCAGGCGCTCATTGAGGGCATACTTATGCGCTCGCCTGAAAAAACCGCGCTTGCGGTAAGAGTTCCCGATAAAAGTATAGATATAACTTATATTGATGCAAAGTCGCTCAGAGATAAGTATAAGATTTTGCGTGCGCCGGTCGTCAGAGGTGTAATCGCTTTTGCTGAGTCTATGATACAAGGCTATAAGGCGATGATGATGTCTGCCGAAAAATCCGGTTTTACCGATGTTGAGGACGAGAAACCGCAAACCGAAGAGGAAAAGGCGCAGAGCAAGAAAAAGTGGGATAAAGTTATGAACGCCGTAATGATATTCGGTGCTGTTTTGGGAGTTGCGCTTTCCGTTGTACTCTTTATGCTTATTCCCCGTCTTGCCGTCAAAGGACTTGAGGCGCTCGCAAACACAGAGTTTGATAAAATAGTCCGTTCAAGTATTGAACAGTTAATAAAACTGGCGGTTTTGGTGGCTTATATGTACGGCGTGTCACTAATGCCGGATATTAAGCGCGTATTTATGTATCACGGCGCCGAGCATAAAACCATTTTTTGCTACGAAAAGGGACTCGAATTAAACATAGAAAATGTAAGAAAACAACGCCGTTTTCATCCGCGCTGCGGCACATCGTTTTTAATTCTTATGATACTTGTAAGCCTGATAGTGTCTACTGTGGTTCAGCTGATATTCCCGGGTGTTTATTCTATAGTATGGCTTTGGGTTTTAGCTAAGATTTTAATGGTTCCGGTAATATGCGGTATAGGCTTTGAGCTTTTGCGCATTTGCGGAAAGTACGATAACCTGTTTACGAAAATTGTTTCAGCTCCCGGTCTTTGGCTTCAAAGGATAACTACAAAAGAGCCAAAGGATGAAATGATAGAAATAGCAATCGCGGCGCTTCGTGCCGCCGAGCCGGAAATTCCGGATGTTGACCGCAGTATAGATGAAAGGCAGAGCGATAACAACGAATAATACGATTTTTAATGTGTATAACGAAACTAAAAAGCGGCTTGAAAGATTTGGAATAGAAGACTACGGCTTTGAAGCGCGAGTTATAATAAAACACATAACCGGTTTTGATAACAAGAAGATTATGATGAATTATAACGCCTTGTTAAGCCCTTATCAACTGAATCAGGTTGAAGATATTATTATGAAAAGGCAGGCGCGATACCCTCTACAGTATATACTCGGTGAGTGGTCATTTTACGGCAGGACTTTCAAGGTGGGCGAAGGTGTGTTAATTCCGAGAGCCGATACCGAAATCGTTGTAGAGACTGCGCTTAATCTCATAAAAGACACAATAAATCCCGGTGTGTTGGACTTGTGTGCCGGAAGCGGAGCTATAGGATTGACGCTTTCACTCGAACGCGAGGACAGTAATGTAACTTTACTTGAAAAGCACACACCGGCGCTCAGATATTGCAAGCTTAATAAAGACTTGCTCTCGGCAGATAACGCACAGTGTATAAACGGCGATGTGTTTACGGGTGACTGCTCTAATGGAAAATTTGACCTAATTGTATCAAATCCTCCTTATGTAAGCGAAGACGATATGAAAACGCTTCAACCCGAAGTAGGATATGAGCCGGAAGTCGCGCTGTGCCCGGGAAGCGATGAATTACTCTTTTACAGAGAAATAGTTAAAAACTATAAAAAAGCGGTAAATCCCTGCGGTGCGTTCTGCTTTGAGGTTGGAATAAACCAAGCTGATAGCGTAAAAGAAATACTATCCTCGGCAGGTCTTAAAAATGTAGAAGCCGTAAAAGACTATGCCGGCATTGACAGAGTAGTTTTTGGGACAGTAAGTGAAGTACAATAGAGTTATAATATAAATCGGAGGTGTCTTTAATGGCAAAGGAAAGAATTACCAAAACAATAGGAACAGATAAATCAAGCGAAGGCAGAGAAAGAGCGCTTGCTACCGCTATGGCTCAGATAGAAAAGCAATATGGCAAGGGTGCGGTAATGAAGCTCGGCGAGAACGCTTCAATGAGCGTTGAGCATATTAAAACCGGCTCTATGGCGCTGGATATGGCACTTGGTATCGGCGGTATTCCGCGCGGTAGAATAGTTGAAATTTACGGTCCTGAGTCATCGGGTAAAACTACTTTGGCGCTTCATTGTGTAGCCGAAGCCCAAAAGGCAGGGGGAACCGCGGCATTTATAGATGTTGAACACGCGCTTGACCCTGTTTACGCGGAAAACCTCGGCGTTGATATCGACTCACTGCTTGTATCTCAACCCGATTCCGGCGAGCAGGCGCTCGAAATTGCCGAGGCACTTGTTCGTTCAGGCGCTATTGATATTATTGTAATCGACTCGGTAGCAGCCCTTGTCACCCGTGCGGAAATAGAGGGTGAAATGGGTGATAATCATGTAGGTCAATTAGCTCGCCTTATGTCTCAGGCACTGCGAAAGCTTACCGGCGCTCTTTCAAAATCCAACTGCTCGGCGATATTTATTAACCAGCTTCGCGAGAAGATTGGTGTTATCTACGGCAATCCCGAAACCACCACCGGCGGTAGGGCGCTTAAATTTTACGCAAGTGTAAGAATTGATGTAAGAAAGATAGAAACAATCAAAAACGGCAGTGAAATGATAGGCTCGAGAACAAGAGCAAAGGTAGTTAAGAATAAGGTGGCTCCTCCTTTCCGTGAGGCGGAATTTGATGTCCTTTACGGTAAGGGTATATCTCACACCGGGGAGCTTGTTGATATGGGACTTGAGTTTGATATCCTCAAGCGTTCGGGTGCGTGGTTTTACTATGGCGACACAAGAATCGGTCAGGGTAAAGATAATGTAAAACAGCTTCTTGAAGAAAATGAGCAACTCGCCAAAGAGCTTGAAGAAAAGATAACCGAGAGGTATGAAGCGCGTATGTCGGGTAAGAAACTGCCCGAAACAGAAACGGAAGATGTAATAATGCCGGTAGAGGCGGAAAATTTACCTGTTTCTCATAAAAAGGTGAATATAGACATCGCGGTTGAGGATTAATGAAAGTAACCGGTATCAGTCGCGAAAAAGGTCATACCGTAAAGGTAATATTTGAAAACGGCGAAAATATAGTTTTAGACCTTGATTTTTGCACTCAAAAGTGTATTCACGAGGGCGATGATATTACGCCGAAGGAAATAAAAGACTATCTGTCCGAGTCCGATTACATTCGCGCAAAATCGCGTGCACTCTGGCTTTTAGATAGATATGAGTATACCGAACGCCGGCTTTTTGAAAAGCTTAAGGCGGCAGGCTTCTCGGCGTCGCCGTCAGCAAAAGCTTTGGCGCGGCTTAAAGAATTGGGCTTGATTGACGATAGCGCGCTCTCGCTTCGATATGCTGAGGAATGCGCAAGACGCGGTATCTCAAAAAGAGAAGCGTACGCAAAGCTATATCAAAAAGGGTTTAGCGGCGAAACGGTAAAAAAGGCTATAGACGGCACTTTGTTTGACGAGCGCTCACAGATAAAAGAGCTGCTCGAACGCAAGTATAAATCTAAGCTTTCGGCAGGTGAGACTGAAAAAGTATATTCAGCGCTTATCAGAAAAGGTTTTTCTTATGGTGCGGTGCGTGATATGCTGAAAGAGTATAGCCATGAACTTGAATTAAACGGGGAAGATTGAATGAGCAAAGTCAGTATGGTAAGTCTCGGTTGTCCTAAAAATCAGGTAGACGCGGAGCAGATGCTCTATTTGTTAAAGTCTGCCGGATATGAGATAACTTCAGTTGAGGCTGAAGCCGATGCAATAATTATAAACACCTGCGGATTTATTGAATCCGCAAAGGCAGAGGCGATTGAAAACATACTCGAAGCGGCAAAGTATAAGACTGACGGCAAATGCAAAGCACTTATAGTAACCGGCTGTCTTGCGGAAAGATACCGCGATGATGTAACGGAGGAAATACCTGAGGTTGATGTCTGTGTAGGTATCGGCGGCAACGGGAAAATTGCCGAAATAGTAGAAGCTGCGCTTTCGGGCAAAAAGAGCAATACATACGGCGCAAAGTACGACCTTGATATGAATGTGCCAAGAATACTCGGCGGTCCTTTCTATACGGCATATATAAAAATTGCTGACGGTTGTGATAACTGCTGCACCTATTGTGCAATACCGAAAATTCGCGGCAGAATGCGAAGCCGCAAAATCGAGGATATAGTCGCTGAAGCTGAAAATCTCGCCAAAAGCGGCGTTAAAGAGCTTATAGTTGTAGCGCAGGATACTACTGCTTACGGCACCGATATATACGGTAAACCGGCGCTTACCGATTTGCTCCGCCGGCTTGTAAAAATTGACGGTATACACTGGATACGCACTCTTTATACCTATCCCGAACGGATAACGGATGAGTTTTTATATATGCTTCGCGACGAGGAAAAACTCCTTAAATACATAGATATACCTCTTCAGCACTGTAACGACCGCATACTTCACCGTATGAACCGCAAAAGCGATAAAAAGAGTATTGAAAAACTTATAGATAAAATACGCTCTATAGTACCTGATATAACTATCCGCACAACGCTTATAGTTGGCTTCCCTGGTGAGAGCGAAGAGGAGTTTTGCGAGCTTCACGAGTTTGTAAAGAATATGCGTTTCGATAGACTCGGGTGCTTTACCTATTCTGCGGAAGAAGATACTCTCGCCGCGAGTTTTGATGACCAGATAGACGAGCAGATAAAACAGGATAGGCTTGAGCTTATTATGCAGTCGCAAAATGATATTTCCAAGTGTAATAACGAGGCAAAAGTCGACGGAGTGCAGGAAGTGCTTGTTGAAGGTTATGACGATTATATTAAATGCTATTTCGGCAGAAGCCGTTCTGACGCGCCCGAAATTGACGGCAAAGTATTTTTTATCGCGCACAAGCCTCTTAAAATCGGAGATTTTGTAAAAGTTAAAATAAATGATGTTTTAGATTATGATTTGTTAGGAGAAGTATTAGATGAATTTGCCGAATAAGCTTACTGTATCAAGAATTATACTAACACCGCTTTTTATGGCGGTAATGCTGATAGATAAGATACCGTATAATTATACAGTTGCACTTATACTTTTTATTATTGCGTCGGTAACGGATTTTCTTGACGGAAAAATAGCGCGCGAAAGAAAAATAGTGACGGTTTTCGGAAAGTTTTTAGACCCCGTCGCGGATAAAATGCTCACAACCGCCGCACTTCTCGGTTTTATGATAATTCTGCCTACTGCGGCGCTCAGAATACAGATGACGGTTATCGCATTTATTACACTTTTCAGAGAATTTGCAATAGCGTCTGTGAGGCTTATAGCTGTATCGTCTAAAGAAAAAAAGGTTATCCCTGCGAATATATGGGGAAAGCTTAAAACCGTCTCACAGATGGCGAGTATCATTTTAGGATTATTTGCATATTCTGTTATGGAATTCGTCACATTGGCAGAGCCGTTATTTACAGTAATTATTTATGCGTTTACAGTACTCAGTTGGATAGCGGCGTTTTTCGGTGTAATGTCAGGTGCCGTTTATATTATGGAAAGCAAGGAGCTTATTGATTCTTCAAAATAGGAGTGTTTTGGTTTGTTTGAGCAGATAAAAGAGGATATTCGCGCGGCAATGGAACGGGACCCTGCGGCAACAAGTGCCTTTGAAGTGTTTTTTCTGTACCCGGGCGTTAAGGCAATAAGGGCTTATCGCCGTGCACATAAAGCATATCTTAAAGGGCATAAGTTCTGTGCGCGTATGATTTCTCAGCGTGCCGCGAGAAAAACTGGCATTGAGATACATCCCGGCGCTAAAATCGGTAAGAGACTTGTTATCGACCACGGTCACGGCGTAGTTATAGGAGAGACCGCGGAAATCGGCGACGATGTGCTGATATATCAGGGTGTGACATTGGGCGGTACCGGTAAGGATACCGGCAAACGGCATCCGACTATCGGCAACAATGTAATGATAAGTGCAGGCGCTAAGGTTTTAGGTCCACTTAAAGTCGGTGATAATTCCCGTATTGCGGCAGGAGCTGTAGTGCTTCACGAGGTGCCGCCTAACTGTACTGTTGTAGGCGTGCCGGCACGGGTTGTTAAGCAGGACGGTAAAAAGGTGGATTGCAAGTCGCTTGACCAGATAAACATACCGGACCCCATAGCTCAGGAAATATCACGCCTTGAAAAGCGAATAAATGCCCTTGAAGGAGAAAACAAATAATGAGGATTTTTAATACACTTACGCGTCAAAAGCAAGAGCTTGTTCCGATAAAGGAAAATGAAATAAATATTTATGCCTGCGGTCCTACCGTGTATAATTATATACATATTGGCAACGCCCGTCCGCTTTGCGTTTTCGATGTTTTCCGCCGTTTCCTTGAGTGGCGCGGATACAAGGTGAATTTCGTTCAGAATTTCACCGATATTGACGATAAGCTTATAAATAAGGCAAATGAGGAGGGTATTACCGTACCTGAGGTCGCCGAAAGATATATAAAGGAATTCTGGACCGATGCAAAGGGACTTAATGTAAGACCTGCCACCGTTCATCCCAGGGCAACTGAAAATATTGATGAGATAATTCGTCTTATTTCTACGCTTATCGAAAAAGGATATGCATACACTGCCGGAGGGGATGTATACTACCGCGCCAGGAAATTCGAGGGCTATGGCAAGCTTTCACATCAGCCGCTTGAGGACCTTGAGGCAGGCGCTCGTATCAGTACCGGAGATATAAAGGAAGACCCTATGGATTTTTGTCTCTGGAAGGGTGCTAAAGAGGGAGAGCCGTATTGGGAGTCACCGTTTGGAAAGGGCAGACCCGGTTGGCATATTGAGTGCTCTGCAATGGCAGGTAAGTATCTCGGCAAAACCATTGATATCCATTGCGGCGGCTTTGACCTCATTTTCCCCCACCACGAAAACGAAATTGCTCAATCTGAAGCGGCAAACGGATGTGAGTTTTCTCATTATTGGATGCATAACGGCTTTATAAATGTAGATAACCGAAAAATGTCAAAGTCGCTCGGTAATTTCTTTACAGTGCGCGATGTTGCAAATAAGTACGGTTATGAACCGATAAGATACCTTATGATTTCCTCGCAGTACAGAGGACCTATCAATTATTCGATAGATATAATAGAGCAGAGCAAAAACGCACTTGAAAGGCTTTATAATTGTCGCGATAATATTGATTTTGCATTAGGTAACGCTAAAGACGGTGAGGAAAAAGCCGAATTTTGCGAGAAAAGAAAACAAGAATTTATTAATGCCATGGAAGATGACCTTAATACTGCAGATGCTATTGCGGCGCTTTTCGGTCTTGTGAAGGATATAAATACCGAAATAGCCGGCGGTGCTTCAAAACAAACGCTTGAAAGATGCGCAAAAGCATTTGATGAACTTGCAGGTGTTTTAGGTCTTGTTTATAACCGTAAAACCGAAGCTCTTGACAGCGAAATAGAGGAAATGATATTAAGGCGCACCGAGGCGCGCAAAAATCGCGATTTCAAAACTGCTGACGAAATTCGCGACAAATTAAAAGATATGGGAATAATACTTGAAGATACCAAAGACGGTGTTAAATGGACAAGGCAGTAAAAAGGGAACCAATCGGAGCTGACCGTTATATTTTTGTGTCTAAAAACCACGGTTTCGGAACGGATGCGGTACTGCTTGCGGATTTTGCGAAGGCTAAAAAAAGTGACATAATGGCAGACCTTGGCACCGGTTGCGGTATTATACCGTTTTTAATGCTTCGTGACGGCAATCTTAAATCGGCAGTAGGTGTGGATATAGCGCGAGAGGCAACAGAGCTTGCAGAGAAAACTGCAAACGCGGAAAAGTTCGGCAATTTTTGTGCTGTAAATTCGGATATTTGCGACCTGAAAGGGAAAATTTCCTTCGGCGATAAAACGCTTGTCACATGTAATCCGCCATATAAGGCGGCAGGCGCAGGAATTAAAGCTAAAAGCGGCGCAAGACTTACCGCGCGCCAGGAGACCGCCTGCACACTTGAGGATATAGTATCTGTATCAAGCAAGCTTTTAACATCGGGCGGCAGGCTTTGTATGTGCCAGCGCCCGGAGAGACTCGGCGAACTTATAACGCTTATGAGCAAGTATAAAACCGAGCCTAAAAGACTTCGCCTTGTTGCAAAATGTGTGGGTGAGGCACCGTGGCTGATACTTTTAGAGGGGCGCAGAGACGGCAAGCCTGGTCTTAAAATAGAGCCTACGCTTTATCTTTACGAAAACGGCGGGCTGTCAGATGAAATGAAGAGGATATACGGTCCTTATAAGGAGGCGTATCTTTAATTGGCAGGAAAAATATTTGTTGTAGGTACGCCGATAGGAAATCTTGAAGATTTCTCACCGCGTGCGCAAAGAATATTAGAGCAAGTGGATTTTATAGCGGCAGAGGATACACGGGTTACAAGCAAGCTGTTAAACCATTTTGGCATAAAAAAAGAAACCGTTTCTTATTACGAACACAACAAGGCGCAAAAGGGCGAGTACCTTATCCGCCGTGTGCTTGAAGGCGAAGATTTAGCTATAGTAAGCGATGCCGGTATGCCGGCGATATCCGACCCGGGTGAGGATTTAGTAAGGGAAGCTCATAAATTCGGCATTAAGGTTGAATCAGTGCCCGGGCCCAGTGCGCTTATCACGGCACTGAGCATTTCGGGTTTCCCGTCAGGTAGGTTTTGCTTTGAGGGTTTTCTCTCTGTGAACAGAATAAGTCGTATTAACCACCTTGAATGTATAAAGAATGAAACGCGGACTCTTATATTTTACGAGGCTCCGCACAAGCTTCTCAAAACGCTCAATGATATGCGTGAGTATCTTGGGGAACGCGATATATGCATTATAAAAGAGCTCACCAAAATTCATGAAACGGTGTTTCATTTTAATTTCACCGAAGCGATAGATTATTTTACAGATAATCCGCCTCGCGGAGAATATGTTTTGATAATAAGGGGTGCCGAGTTCCGAGCAGAATTACCTGAGTTTGATTTAAGCTCGGCGGCAGAAATTGCAAGAAAATTAGCTAAAGAGGGTATGTCTGCATCGGCGGCGGCAAAGGAAGCCGCGAGTATAAGCGGACTAAAAAAGGGCGATATATACAAGGCGCTTATAGAGAATTAACATAAAGTATGGGAAGTAAGAATATGGGCAAAAGCAATAAACTTAATTTTGACTTTGATGAGTTTGACAGATATGAGGATATTTCATCTCATAGCGGCAAAACAAAATACGAAAGCGAAATAAGTATTTCACAAATAGGCTCAAAGCACGAGAAAAAGAAGAACAGTAAGCGTTCCGCAAAAAGGCGTTCAAGCGGGAAAAAGAAGGCTTTGATAACTATTATAAGCATTATTCTTGTGTTAGGTCTTTTGGTCGGATGGTTCTTTTATTACTGGCGGTATAACTATAACCCGATAACCGAAGAACCGGAGGAACTCGGATTTGAAAAGATAATCGATAAAGAGGTTTATAATATTGCTCTTTTCGGTATAGATACAAGAAATTTGAATTCTTTTACAGGCAATTCCGACAGTATAATGATACTTAGCCTTAATACAAAGCTTAAAACCGTAAAAATCGTGTCAATACTCAGGGATACTATTGTGCCTATTACCAATAACGGCAGAACTGTATACGGAAAAATCAATTCTGCTTATGCAAAAAGTCCGGAAATTGCGATAAAAACTCTTAATGAAGCATTTGGACTTGATATTTCAGAATACGCCACAGTTAATTTTTACGGTATGTCAGAAATCATAGATGCGGTAGGAGGAATTGACGCTACCGTTACTGAAGATGAGTTAAAATATCACGGCAGGCAACATCCTAATCTTAACGGTTGTATGGATGAGATTTGCTCTCAATTAAAGCTTGACCCCGCCAAATACTATATAACCACGCCCGGTCTTCACCATATGAACGGTGTCCAGGCGGTGGCATATTCGCGTATTCGCAGCAGTAGAAATGTTTGGGGAACGAATAACGATTACGGCAGAACAGACCGCCAGCGTTATGTTATGGAACAGCTCTTCAGCAAGGCGATAAACCTTGAAAAAAGTAAATATACAAAGCTTGCGAAGGCTATGATACCTTGTACTGAAACCTCGCTTTCATATACCGAGATAATGGGGCTTGCATTTAATATTCTTCTTAACAGTCCGACATTCGACCAGGCTCGAATTCCGCAGGATGATTGGGGAATGCCTTTTAAGTGGAACGGTTACGGCTCAGTAGTTTATTATGACCTTGATTATGCTTCAAGAGCTATCCATTCGCTTTTTTATGATAATAAAACAATAGAGCAGTTTGTAGAGGAAAATCCGGTTGAGAAAAACGACTGGTTTGCCACAAGAAAACGATAATTTCCGGGGAAGTGATTTGGATTGAGTCAGAGCAATATGTGTGACTGTGAAAATTGCTCGCATTATGTGTTAGATGTCGAAGCTGATGAGTATTTTTGCTCAGCACAGCTTGATGAGGACGATGTTGCGCGGCTTGTAAGCTTCAAATTATATAAATGTCCGTATTTTGATTTTTACGACGAATATAAAATAGTCCGCAAACAAAATTAGGAGGCATTAAAATGCTTTATGTATATCTTGTCGCCGCGGCGGCAGCAGTACCTCTTCTTAATAATTTCTTTCCGATTTTAAGACAAAGCTATTCCGTATGGCTGGTGCCTTTGATGTTTTTAGGAATATTCATAGGGCTTGTAATTATTCATCTTTTAATATTTGTGATTTGCGGATATGCAGTAAATCTTAAAAGGCCGCAAAATGGTGTTTCGCGTTTTTACAGAGGACTGGTAAAAATCACTTTGCCGATGCTATTCACCCTTGTTCGCGTTAAGGTGGAAAGCACAGGCACTGAAAAGGTTCAGGGCGTTTTTCCCGCAATGCTTGTTTGTAATCATCTTAATAATATCGACCCTGCTGTTATACTCAAAGAGCTGCCTGATTTAACGCTCGGATTTGTCGGTAAAAAAGAAATTTATACAGATATGCCGTTTGTCGCGCGGTATATGCATAAGCTTAACTGTCTGCCGATAGACCGTGAGAATAACCGCGAAGCGGCAAGAACCATAATAGAGGCAATACGCCTTATAAAAAGTGAGACCGTCAGTATCGGTATTTTTCCCGAAGGCTATATAAGTAAAAGCGGTGAGCTTCAACCTTTCAGAAACGGTGCTTTCAAAATTGCAACAAAGTCGGGTTGCCCGATAGTTGTTTGCACTTTGCTCGGAACAAAAGAGGCGGTCAAAAATCTTTTTCGCAAAAAAAGCACTATTTATTTTGATGTCTTGGAGGTAATACCGGCAGAAGAGGTATCAAATATGAGTACCGCTGAGCTTTCGGAGAGAATATATGCGCAAATGGCGGAAAATATAAGTAAGCGTGGGGAACTGATATGTTCAAAGAAATAAAGGCAACAGATATTAAAGAAAATATTATAGATATGATAAGCCGTGAGTGGATGCTAATTACTGCAGGTGACCGAAAGGGTTATAATATGATGACGGCGTCTTGGGGCTTTATGGGTGAAATGTGGGGTAAGCACAGCGTATCGGTTATGGTACGCCCACAAAGATATACTATGAAGTTTATAGAGGAAAACGGATATTTCACTCTGAGCTTTTACGGCGATAATAAAAAGATACATAAGGTTTGCGGAGGTATGTCCGGCAGGGATGTGGATAAAACTAAACTTACGGGGCTGACTCCGGTATTCTGCGAAAAAGCGCCATACTTCTGCGAGGCGAGGCTTGTGATAGTCTGCAAAAAGCAGTATGTCGGTAGGCTTGAAGCCGACTGCTTTACCGATAAAGAACCGCTGAGCAAATGGTATAAAGATGATTTACACTATAACATTATAGGCAGCATTGAGAAAGTTTTGGTGAAAAAATGACATTTACCGAAGTTTTGGATATAGTTAAAAAGGTCGTTTCAAACAGTATTATAAAATCGGCAATTGTGATTTTGATTTCATTTGCCGCTTATAAGCTTTTGTCAGCTTTTCTTAATGCGCGTGGAAAGAAGCTTAAAAAGCTTGACCGTAAAAAAGGCCAAACTTATATTCACCTTATAAACAGTACAGTTAAATATGCAGTGTTGATAATAGCATTTTTTTCTTTGCTGTCTGTTAATAATGTAAACATTTCTTCGATGCTTGCAGGTCTCGGTATAGCTGGCATTATCTTAGGCGTCGCCGTTCAGGATGCACTTAAAGATGTTATCCGCGGATTTGATATTGTATCGGACGATTATTTCAAGGTCGGTGACTTAATAAGCATAAACGGTAAAGAGGGAATAGTTACTCTTATCGGTATTAAAACTACAAAGATAAAGGAAATCAAGACCGATAATATAATCTCGATACCAAACCGGGAAATTGCCTCCGCGGCCCTTGTGTCAAACATCGTTTATATTGAAGTGCCTATGCCATATGAAACACCGCTTGAAAGAGCAGAAAGCGTTGTTTTACAGATTTGTCGCACTGCCGAGAAAAACAGTAACATAAAAGAGTGCAAATATATGAGTGTAAATAAGCTCGATGATTCCGCGATAAAATATATGATTAAGCTGAATTTGGCGGATAATCGTAAAAAGCTTCAAACAACCAGAGATGCGCATCGTGTAATACTTGATACAATGGCTCAAAGCGGTATCAGCGTACCGTACAATCAAATTGATGTGCATACTAAATAAAAATGAAAGAACAAAAACACAGGTGCGCCTGTGTTTTTGTTTACTATACACTGAAACAGTTTTGCCCTTACCAAGTAAGTCAACTTCACAAAACAATATTACTAAAGTATCGTCTTGACTAAGAAAATATGTTGTGATATACTTATTATGCGTAATTTGGTTTAGTATGCACAAATTACACATAGGAGGAAATTGTAATGCAGAGATTAAGAGTATTAGTCTGTGTTCTTACGGTAATATCGGTCGTCTCTTCGGCAATTTTATGGTTCAGAAGCATAAAGAATAATGAAAAGCCGGTTATTATATGTTCTGTTGAAGGTGATATTGAAGCTAAAAGTAATATCACCGATTCAGAGCTCTTGAAATATGTGACCGCAACAGACAGTCATGACGGAGATCTCACCGACAAAATAATTGTTGAGCGCAAGAATTATTTTATCACAAAAGGTGTGACCTCGATAAATTATGCCGTATGTGACAGTAACAACAATGTTACAAAAATAGAGAAGCATCTTAAGTTTACAGATTATGTTTCTCCGAGGTTTATATTGAAAAACGATTTCATCGTTTATGTAAATTCGACCAGTGATTTCACAAATGCTATAGGCGCCACGGATGTTTATGACGGTGATATTAGCGAGAATATAAAAATAATATCAAATAGCTTTACCAGTGCCTATGCAGGGGAGTATGATGTTAACTGTAAAGTTACCAACTCTTTCGGTGATAAAAGTGAAATAACATTTAAGGCGATTGTCGTTGATGATGACCCGGAAATCAATAAAATAAAACTTAACGATTATATCATATATACAAAAGTAGGCGAACAACCTGATTTTAACGGTAACATAGCGTCTCTAAACGGCAACAGCTATGACAGTCTCAAAATAAATACGAGCGAGTATTTGCCGGACGAGCCTGGTGTGTACAGCGTTTTTTATGAGATATCAGGATTGAAAAGAGGCCGTGTGCTTGTAGTAGTGAATGATGGGGAGGCATGATATGAAAACTGTTGATTTCAAAAGGTTAAATGCCTTCACATTGGTTATGGATGTCTTATGTAACCTTTGGGTAATTGTACTCGCAGGTATTATAGGATTTTGCGGGTGTCAGATTTATTTTCTTGCGTTAAAAAAGCAAACTTATACGAGTTCTATGACCATTGCGGTAAACTTAAGCGGTTATACCAAAAACGCCACAACTACCTCTCTGGCGAGAACGATAGAGATATGTGAAACATACCAAAGCGTGCTATCAAGCAGTACGCTTAAAGCCATTGTGGAAGAGGATATGGGTCAACCTATGACGGGGTATGTTAATGTGGCACAAAAAAAATCAACTAATCTTATAGATATTTCGGTCACAGATACATCTTCTCAAAAAGCATATGATACCCTGAAGTCGATATTCAAAAACCACACTAAAATTACTAATAACTCATTTAATAATATTATTATCAGTGTCATTTCACCGCCGTTTTTGCCGAGTTCAGTATCGAACCCGTCAGCCTCGATCACCCATTCGCTTTTTTTCGGATTTGTAGGCTCAGTTATTTGCACCGCATTGATACTGTTCATATCCTTTATGAGGGACACTGTGAAAAACCCGTCAGATGTTGATGATTTGCTGGAATGTAAGCTTATAGGTACAGTTTATCATGTAAATAAGCGCAAGAGGAAAATCGGTCTTAAAAACGATGGTCTGATTCTTACCAATCCTCTTATAGATTACTCGTTCCGTAACAGCTTTTCTGAAATAGCCATAAAGCTCGAAAGCATAAAGAGAACAAAGAAAATAAATTCGTTTGTCATAACAAGTGTTGCAGAGAACGAAGGTAAGACTACTATTATAGTAAATATCGCAATATCTCTGGCGGCGGCAGGGAAAAAAGTAGTTATTTTAGACTCGGATCTTAAGCTTCCCGCGGTTTATAAGTTTTTCAAGCATATTGATATTAAACCTGAAAATGATATATATAATTATATTTCCGGCACTACTGATTATGAGTCTGTGATAATGCATGATAAAATAACAAATGTAAGCATAGTTTGCGGTAAAGAAAAGCACTTTAATTCTGCAAAAGCGTTTGGTGAGGAATCGTATAACGAATTGCTGAGGAGATTGGAGAGCGATTTCGATTTTGTACTTATTGACTCTCCTCCGGGCGGCGTAGCGGTCGATGCTGAAACGATATGCGAAATCTGCGGCGGAATGCTTTTCGTTGTGCGGCAGGATTATGTCAGCGTTGAGGCAATAAATGACTATATAATAAATATAGAGCCTGATAAAATGATTGGCTGCATATTTAATGATGTTTCTGAGCTTATATCAGCAAAAGAGCCGGAACCGCAAGAACAGATTTAGAATATATAGGGGGGTGAGCACATGGCTAAAAACGAAGTGGATATCAATACGCAAGCAGACGAAGAATCCGGCAATATTTTATACATCGCTTACGATGTTATCAATATTGCAAAAAAGCATTTCGTTATTTTCTTTTTAATTATGGCGATATTTATAGGCGCTTTTTTCGGATACTCGTTTTTGCTCAAAAAACCTATGTACAGATCTTCCGCAACTTTTTCGATAACCCCGCTTATTTCAAGCGATGCAAAAAGCGGAACCTCAGTGTATAAATTCAATTATGTTTCATCGTTTGCACAGCAGATGAGCGAAACATTTCCGTATATCGCCCAGTCTGATAATCTGCGTCAAGCTATACAGTATGATTTAGGCAGACCAATGACTGCAAAAATCACTGCAGATCCGGTCCTTAAATCAAATATTGTACAAGTATATATTGACAGTGCTTCACCGGATGATTCATACGAAGTGATGAAATCATTTTTGAAAAACTTTCCGCGTGTATCGGAATATATCATTGGTGATACACGAATTAACATTATATATGAATCTAAAAAACCGACTGAGCCGTACAATGAATCTTCAATATTCAAAATCATTGCATTCGGTGCCATTGCGGGACTTATCGTGAATATTATTGTTTTCTATTTGTGGTCGATGAGTATTGATGTAATACGCGATAAAAATGATATTACTTATAAGCTTAACAGTCACTCTATAAGTGAGTTGCCGCATGTTAATGTTAAGAGAAACAGTAAAAACAAAAGCGGTCTTTCAAAAATCTCGTTTACGGATTCTGTATTCATAGAAGCCGCAAGACTTATGAGAAAGCGCATACAGTCGCTCATTAATAAGGACGAAAAGATAATTGCCATAACTTCCACGGCAAGAAGCGAGGGTAAAACCATTACCGCTTTTTCGTTATCAAAAGCCTTTGCCGGTAACGGGCATAAAACATTGCTTATTGATATGGATTTTGCCAGCAGAGCGTTACAGAAATATCTGTTAAAGTCTCCTGACAGTTGTGTAGGTATTAGTGATTATGCTGCATCAAATTCTTCGCTTGAATCCGTTATTAAGCATTATAAAGAAAACTTTGATATAGCATTTGCCGGCAATAAAAATGTAAAATACAGTAATACGGCATTCAAGAAATTCTTCAATGAGGTGCGCGAAATTTACGATTATATAATAGTAGATATGCCGTCATGTAAGATTGTTCCGAATGCTGCGGAAGTAGCTGATTTGTGTGACAATTTGCTGTTTGTGGAAAAATGCGGCAGTTCTACGGTGGCAGACATTAAGAGTGCACTAAAATATGTGCTTTACAGTAAAGCAAGATTTATTGGGTTTGTTCTTAATGATTATGTGCCGACATCAGGTGGCTACGGTTACGGTCGTTACGGATATTCGAGATACGGATATCTCGGAGGATACAGGCGTTACGGTTACGGTTACCGTCGTTACGGGTACGGATACGGTTACGGTTACAGAAACAAATACCAAAGCAAGTATTTTGAAGAGCCTGAAAAGAAAAGTAAAAGCAAATAATAAAAAATATCGCCGTCGGAAAACCGACGGCGATATTTTTGTAAGGCTTAAAGAGAATATTTTTCGGAGTACATATTAAACTCTTGACTGAAATCCTTATTTTTCGTTTTTACTTGACCTAAGAATTTATGTGGATTTATATTCTCTGAGTTGCGTTGGAGGGTATAAACTGCCACATTGGAGCAATGGTCCGATATTCTTTCGTAATCAGCAAGTATATCGGAATATACAAATCCGAGATTTACCGTGCATCTACCTTCCTTAAGGCGATTTACATGCCGGTCTTTTATCTCATAATTAAGATTGTCTATGACTTGTTCAAGTGGTTCCACAAGCGAAGCCTGGGCCAAATCGTCGTTCACAAAGGAATCCTTGGTAATATTGATGATTTCCACCAACGCATTAGTTATAACCGCAAGTTCTTCCTTTGCGTTCGCCGAAAAGACCATATTTTTTTCTTTAATTTCTATACTTCTTTGGCATAGGTTCAATGCGTGGTCGCCTATGCGCTCAAAATCGTTTATGCTGTGTAAAAGTCTTGCAACGGCGTGGGAGTCGGACGGAGATATGTTTTTGCTTGAAATTTTAACGAGATAAGTGCTTAGCTTGTCCTCATATTTATCAGTAAGTGCCTCAGCCTCCTCTACACTTTGGATAATAGCTTCGTCGTAGTTGAAAATGGTCTCGGTTGCTTTGATAACCGAATTGCAAGCAATATCAGCCATTTCATTAACAAGCCTGCGGCATTCCATAATTGCGATAGGCGGATTATTGAACAAACGCTCGTCCAAAAATATGGTATGCTTTTTAGTGTTATCAGTGCGTATGGTTTTTCTGCAAAGTGCAACGATTGGCTTTTTAAGAGGTGAAAACAGCAGCGTGTTTGCAACATTGAAAAGGCTGTGCACAACCGCAACACCAAAAATACTGATTCTTGCACTTAGCAGCTCCGGACGGACAAGCATAACAATATAAAGAAGTATCATATAGAATGTGCCGCCAAAAGCGTTAGTATAAATATGCATAGCAACAACGCGCTTTGCGTTTTTGCTGGTGCCTATACTTGATATCAGCGCCGTCATACAAGTGCCTATGTTAGCACCGATTACAAGCGGTATTGCAATTTGATATGTAATCGGATTATTGGTTGCATAGGCTGAGAGCGCGAGTGCCTGCACGATAGCAACTGTAGCGGCGGATGACTGAATAATACTTGTAAATGCTACAGAAGCGAGAAGTGCTACTATCGGGCTTTTGAATGCAGTGAGAATATGTACAAACGACGGATCATCCTTAAATGAACTCATAGAGCCACTCATCATTTGCATGCCCGCCATTAACACGGCAAATCCTATCAGAATCATACCGAGGTTTTTACGCTTTTCTTTTTTGGAAATCATCCTGAGCACTATGCCCACAAAAGCAAGTATGGGGGCGAATGTAGACGGTCTTAACAGTACCAAAAAGAAGTTGTCGCCGGAAACACCGCTGAGTGTCAGTATCCAAGCGGTGAGAGTGGTTCCGACATGCGAGCCCATTATCATACCGAATGTATCAGCAAAATTTATAATGCCTGAGTTTACAAGACCAACAAGCATAACAGTCATCGCTGAGGATGATTGAATAGCTATAGTAATTCCGGCGCCCAGGAAAAAGCTGAGTATCCCGTTTTCGGTAACCTTTTTGAGCGTGCTTTCAAGCTTGCCGCCCGCCATTTGCTCAAGTCCCGATGACATAGCATTCATACCGTATAGGAAAAACGCAAGTCCGCCGACAAGTGTTGCAAAGATTATAAGTATTTCCGTAGCTGTCATTACTTCACCTCAAGTTAGAATGTTACTATACTTGCAATATAGTTTTTAAGCTCGCTTATCGGTATTCTCTCCTGCTTCATAGTATCACGGTCACGAACCGTCACACAATTATCGTTTTCAGAATCAAAATCGTATGTGATGCAGATAGGAGTACCTATTTCGTCTTCGCGTCGGTATCTCTTGCCGATAGAGCCGGCATCATCAAAGTCCACCATAAAGTCGGCAGAAAGCATATTTTTGATTTCTATAGCCTTTCCGGATAGTTTCTTTGAGAGAGGTAAAACTGCTGCCTTGAACGGCGCCAACGCCGGATGTAGACGCAGTACTACGCGCTTTTCACCCTTTTCGTCAATTTCCTCATCATATGCATTGCAAAGGAACGCAAGGGTTACTCTGTCTGCGCCCAAAGACGGTTCAATAACATAAGGAATATAACGCTCGTTTGTCTCAGGGTCAAAGTATTCAAGCGGTTTACCTGAGTGATTTTGGTGCTGTTTAAGGTCGTAATCGGTTCTATCTGCGACGCCCCAAAGCTCACCCCAGCCGAACGGGAATAAAAACTCAAAATCAGTAGTTGCCTTTGAGTAGAATGCAAGTTCTTGCTTATCGTGGTCGCGAAGTCGCAGAGCATCCTCTTCAATTCCTAAATTAACAAGCCAATCGTGGCAGTATGAGCGCCAATATTCAAACCACTCAAGGTCAGTGCCCGGCTTGCAGAAAAACTCAAGCTCCATTTGTTCAAACTCGCGTATGCGGAAAATGAAGTTTCCCGGAGTTATCTCGTTTCGGAAAGATTTACCTATTTGAGCCACGCCGAACGGAAGCTTTTTTCTTGTTGTACGCTGAATGTTATTAAAGTTTACAAAGATACCCTGTGCGGTCTCGGGGCGAAGGTACAGAGTATTCGTGCTGTCCTCCGTAACACCCTGAAATGTCTTGAACATAAGGTTGAATTTTCTAATATCGGTAAAATCGTGAGAACCGCAGTTCGGGCAGGATATGCCGTTTTCTTTAATATAGTTTTGCATTTCCTCATCGCTCATAGCGGCAGGATTATCAGATAAAGAATTTTCCGCTACAAAGTCTTCAATAAGCTTATCTGCACGGTGGCGGGTTTTGCACTGGCGGCAGTCCATAAGAGGGTCTGAAAATCCGCCTAAGTGACCTGACGCTACCCAAGTTTCGGAGTTCATCAGAATTGCACTGTCAAGACCCACATTGTAAGGGCACTCCTGGACAAACTTTTTCCACCAGGCGCGTTTTACATTATTTTTAAGTTCAACGCCAAGCGGACCGTAGTCCCAAGCGTTGGCAAGACCACCGTAAATCTCGCTTCCTGCATATACAAAGCCGCGACCTTTGCAAAGCGCGACGATAGTTTCCATATTTTTTTCTTCCCTGTTCATCAAAATACCTCCAATTCACACATATTATACTAAACAAAAAAGCAAAAAATGTCAACCCTAAAACGCCTTGCACTTGACATATTTTGAACAATAGTTTATACTCTTTTTAAGAATGGAGTGTAATTATGGCTGAAAATAAATTTTTAGAATATAAGGGTAAGCCGCTTGTGAGAAAGGGTAATGAAATATATTACGGCGATATGAGCGAAAGCTCTGTGGTACGCTTTGAAATCCTTTCATATGGTAAGGAAGGCAAGCTCGATATAGCAAACAAAGTAAATGTCCAGTTGCTTGATAGTAACACAGACCTTGATATGAAGGACCGTATAAAGAAGGAGAGCACTAAGGACAATCTGTTTGATGCGTTGGACCTTGGCTTTACCTGGCTTGAAAGGGCGCTGAAGAGCTAATTTGCTTTTAGGGGATGAAAAAATGTCAGTAGGATTCAGAAAAAGTCTTTTTGGTTTTAATTGCGATGATGTTGTAGAATATGTTGAGAAAACTCATAAAGCATACACCGAAAAGGAAATTGAGCTGAAAGAACAAATTGAAGATTTGAAATCCGAAAATATCGCCGCAAAAGAACAGCTTTCCTTGCTTACGGCTGAAAAGGCTTTGGTAGAAGCAAGGCTTAAGGAATTTACGGATAAGTATGACGAAATAGAAAGGCTTTCAAAAAATATCGGAAAGCTTTATTTGGTGGCAAAATCAAACGCTGAGACTATTATGAAAGAAGCGCAGTCCGGCGCCGATGCCGCACGCAAAGAAGCGGAGAAAAATATCACTTCGATTATGAGCGCACACGAGTCGCTTAAAAATGTTAAAAGCGATATAGCAAACACTTCGGCTAAATTTGTTAAAGATATAGACGAGCTCGGTAAATCCCTATATGAAGTGCGCGAAAAAATAGAAAGGCACGAAGCGGCGGTAATTAAAAGCGAAGAGGATTACCGTGAGCTAATAAAAGTTTTAAGCGATGAATGAGTATTTTATAAATACCGAAAAGCTTCAAAAGCTGTGTCCCCGTCTGAATGTCGGGGACCGTGTTATTTTAAGCGGTGAGGTTTTTACTGCGCGTGATGCGGCGCATAAACGCATTTTTGAAAGTATTGAAAAAGGCGAGGGGTTGCCGTTTTCTATAGACGGTTCCATTATTTACTATGCCGGTCCTACTCCCACACCTGAAGGTTTGGCAATCGGAAGCTGCGGACCTACCACGTCGGCGCGAATGGATAAATATACGCCTGCGCTTTTAAGCATGGGACTTGTAGCTACAATAGGCAAGGGTGAGAGAAACGAAGAAGTCAGAAGGGCAATTAAAAATAATTCGTCGGTTTATTTGTGTGCTATAGGCGGTGCCGGAGCTATAGCCTGCAAGCATATAATTAAAAGCCAGGTCGTAGCATACGAAGACCTCGGTTGTGAGTCGGTTAAAAAACTCACATTTGATAAATTTCCGCTTATAGTTGGTATTGACTCAAACGGAAACAGCATATTTGACAGATAAAAGCTCGAAGCAAAACGCTTCGAGCTTTTATTTTATAGTTTTGAGTATCCGAAGCTGTTAACTATAGCATCAACCTTAATGCCTTTTTTGCAAAGCGGACATTCATGGGAATTATAGCTCGCATAATCAGGTAGGTTTTGCGGATTGAACACCGAGTTCACCTTGACGCCGCCGCACTCTTCGGCAGTTGCAAATATTGCTGAAACACCTACAACTTCACCGCCGTAATACCTTATAGCTTCAATGGCTGAAAGCGCGGTATAACCTGTAGTAACAGATGCCGCAAGCACTAACACATGCTTTCCCGTAATAGAAGGTGTGAGATTATCTCTGAATATGAGCTGACTGCCGGTAGTATGCTCCGGAGTGATAACATAAATCGTCTGATGAGCGTTAAGATTTACAAAATCATTTCGCGTTAAAGCGTCTGCAATACAAGTGCCTATGACCTCTGTGCCGTCAAGGCACAAAATGGTATCTACTATTGTGCTGAGCGAATAGTATTCCATAAGCGCTTCCGCGACGGCTTTCGCTTCTGAAAGTCTGGTTTTTTGCGAAGTTACATCAATATAGTAATTAGTATGAGAGTGACCCGTTGCAAAATGGCCTTTGGTAACACGTAAAAAAAGGTTTTTGTTCTTTGTTCTTATTTTTTGAGCATTATTAGTAGGCATAATATAACTCCTTTACTTTTATATTCATATTTTAACCTATTACAGTATTAAAATCAAGAAGTTTTAATCTTCTTCTTTTTCAGCTATACTGCGGGTTTCGTGCACAGTGCCTTTAGGATGATGAGCAGGCGCATAAATAGTATATATTTTAAGCGGTGTGCTGCCGATGTTTTTAATATTGTGCCATGTGCCGGCAGGCACCATAACTGCATAATTGCTGTTCACTCGTTTCTGGATATTCAGGTTTTCGGCGCTGCTACCCATAAAAACTTGACCACACCCGTTTTCAATCCTGATAAACTGGTCATTGTCGGGATGCTTTTCAAGCCCGATTTCATTACCTACGGGTATTGACATTAAAGATACCTGCAAATGTTCACCCGTCCAAAGAATACGCCGATAATAGGGATTTTCGCATGCGGCACCGGCAATGTTTGCTATAAAAGGCTCGTTTCCGTAATCTATTCTGTTGTTTTGCATTATACCACCCCTAATTAGATTATAGTAAATTATATTAACTGTAATGTGATAAAATACTGACTAATTATTTTATACTGTTCGGCAGATAATCGTTATCACAAGCGTTGACTATAATATAGCGGATATGACTGCAAAAATACGCTTAAAAGCAATAGCAAAGAACAAATTTGTATTATATTTATTTTACACAATCGCCAAATGTTAATAAATTTTATCGATTTTATATTAAAAAGGCATTGATTTTTCAAAAAGTTTGTGATAATATTAAAGTAAACATAAATATGTGCTGTGAATTTATATTATTTTTTGTATTATACGATAATCTTTATGACACACAAATTTATTGAGGAGGAATGAAAATGCAAATCAATTCACTCAAAAAGCTTGCCAGTCTTCTGTTGTGCGTGGCGCTTATGTTCACGGCAGTACCGGCAATGCTGATAGCTTCTGCCGATGATCTTCCGGCAGAACTGGTTATTACTGATTGCGAAACTACCACCGGTTGGGTAGTAGGCGGCGGTACCGGTATTGCTATTAACAATAACGGATTTACGGGTAAAGCCATCGCGCGCGACATCAGTTACGGTGCGAACCGAAACTTAACCTATAATGCGCCTACAGCTCTTGATATTTCTCCGTATCAGACGCTTAAGTGGGATATGATGTTCCATACAGGTGCTAAACCTACGCTATGGCCTGCAGTAGTTGCCGCATACGATCAGAATATCTATGTTAAAATCGGTTCTTCAGCGAGCGATTATAATGTATATCGTCTTGCCAAGATGACGGTTACTCAGGATACCGGAAATAATCTTTGGTATCATTTTTCTGTCAATATGGATGATCCAACAAGCAAGACCGGCAGTTTCGATCCTACTAAAATGACTATTTTCTATTTTTCAACCATTGATGGAGCGTATAACTCATCAGTACCGGGTGGTCATATCAGATTTGATAATATCCGTGTTACCGATCTGCGCAGTTCCGGCGAAGAAGGCGGTGAAGGCGGTGAGATAGGCCCGAGTGAGACGATAGTTTTATCTGACGGCAGCGACGCCGCAACTCGTTGGACCTATCGCGGAAGCGCGGCGGCACAGAACACTGCTAACGGCAACCCGGGTGCATGCGTTCATGCGGCAGCCGGCAACGGCGCACTGCGCGAAATGGTATTTACACCGGAAAGCCCGGTTGATATGTCAGGCCGTACAAAAATCGAATGGGATATGTGCGCATTTATGAGCAAAGATCCTTATACTGAGAGCTTTGAAGAATTGAAGACCGCTTATGCCTCTACTATGAAGCTTACAGTAAGCGATGGTACTAAAACTGCCGATATTCCGGTATCAGAATGGGAAATCGGCGAGTTACAGACCGGCGGTCGCTGGCGTACATTTGGCGCTTCTCTTGCAGATCGCGGACTTAACCTTAAAAATATTGTGTCATTCCAGTGGGTTGCAGTGCCAACCGGTACGGGGACCAATACCTCGATAGCTGAAATGTTCTATCGCTTTGACAATGTAAAGGCTCTTGAGGATACTTCATCATCAGGCGGCGAAGGCGGCGAGACAGGCTCGAGCGATCCTGTAGTTTTATCTGACGGCAGCGATGCTAAGGCTCGTTGGACCTATCGCGGGAGTGCTGCAATACCCAATACTGCTAACGGCAACCCCGATGCGTGTGTTCACGCCGAAACTGGCAACGGCGCACTGCGTGAAATGAGATTTACACCGGAAAACCCGGTTGATATGTCAGGTCGTACAACTCTTGAGTGGGATATGGCGGCTTTCCTGAGTGCCAGTCCATTTACTGAGAACTTTGATGCTTCATTTAAGGCTTACCGTGATACTATCAATCTTAAAGTGTCTGATGGTAGTAAAACAGTAACCATTCCTGTATCTGATTGGCAGATTGGCGAAGCTTCGAGTACCAAATGGCGAAATTTTGCAGTATCGCTTGCCGATCGCGGATTAAACCTTAAAAATATCGTATACTTTGAGTGGTGCTTTGTAGCCACCGGAGCAGCGGTTAACAGCACTGTTGAAAATATGTATTACCGCTTCGATAATGTTAAAGCAAATAATAACACAGTAACTCCTGTCGGTGAACCGGTTGACCTTGTTAACACCTATTTTACTGACGGTATGATGTTCCAGCAGAATAAAGCTATGAACATCTTCGGCGCTACTCCTGCTGCAAATCAGGCTGTAAAAGCAGAGCTTATAAAGGGCGGTACTGTACTTGAAACAAAAAATATCACTTCTGATGCTAACAGAAAATGGAGTACTGCGTTCAGCGCCCGCGCCGGTGGATATGATAAGTACAGTATCAAGCTTTATCTTAACAATACCCTTGTTCAGACAATTAGCGATATAGTTATAGGTGAGTTGTGGCTTGCATCCGGTCAGTCCAATATGGAATATTTCATCGGATGGGTAATTCACGAGACTTCCGAATACGAGGCAATATATAACGAGAATGTACGCATATTCTCGGAGCCTTTGATAGGGAATACTAATGTTGAGTCCAGCCCGAGCGATAACATAGTAGGAGCTTATTGGACGAAGGGCACTTCCAAATCAAACATTCAGTATCTCTCGGCAATAGCATATTATATGTGTTCGTCGCTGGAAAAAGAGTTGCATGTACCTGTAGGTTATATAAATACCGCTAAGGGTAGCTCTGTTATTGAATCATGGCTTCCGCGTGAAGTTATTGACGGCAACGCGACAGTAAAAGCAAAGTTGCAAGCTCGCAACGAATACTTTACTGAGACTGAGTTGGCGGCAAAGACTAACAACTGGAAATATATGACCACACTTTACAACACCCGCATTTCTCCGATTGCCGGTATCAACATTGCCGGTATGCTGTGGTATCAAGGCGAAAGCAACATAAAGTATGCCGAGTCTAACGGCAAACATTCTTACTATGAGGCGGCTCTTTCAGAGCTTATTGATACCTACAGTGAGATGTTTGGCTTTGACGGTGATATGCCGTTTATCGTGGCACATTTGGCACCTTATAACAACAAAACAAACCGCCCAAGCGATTATTCATGGATTACAGCGTCATTCTCCGAGTCAATATCCAAAGTGGCCTCAACGGCTGACGCGAATGTAATGCAGATTCCGCTTTATGACCTCTCTCTTGAGTATAAAAACTGGATGCAGAGTACCTCCAGCCATGATTATGACCCAATACATCCGGTTGATAAAATTTCTGTCGCTGCACGCTTCTACAGTGCGGCAATGAACGGTGTATATGGCGGCACAAATGCTAAGACTGCTCCTACCGTATCTGATATGTCTATAAGCGGAAAGAAAGTTGTATTGACATTTGATAATGTCGGCACAGGTCTTAAGTCCTTAGGATCTGAGGTCAAAGGCTTCGCAGTTGCCGGTAGCGACCGCGTATTTGTAAAAGCGAAAGCGAAAATCACCGGTACAAATACAGTTGAGGTCTACAGTGATTATGTTAATGTTCCTGTTGCGGTGACCTATGCATTTGCATCTTTTGCAACTGAGGCAAATCTCGCCGGCGGCAGTAATATTCCGGCAGTACCGTACCGTAGTGACGATGTCACATCCACCTATTATCTCTGGCTTGATTGGACTGACTTTGATCACCTTGAGACCTTTGACGGCGGCACAGTAAAGGATGTTGCAGATTATAAACCGACATATACATTCTCTGACGGTGCTGAAGGTACTATAGTTAACGATACAGCCCTTCGCTTACATTATACCGCAGGTGAAGCTTATGTTGCTCCTGCTTTGAGCTTTACAAACGGTGCGCCTATTGCAAACTATATTTCCAACTATAAAGGCATTGCAATAACCGTTAAGAATGAGGATGCTCGCGCTAAGCAGATTGCACTTCAGATAAAGACCGGAAATAATACCTATTATGCCGGCACAACCGGCGGTTCCTCTCACATCTACTATACACTGCCTGCAAACGCAGATCATACAACCTTCACTTTTGATATTGGCTCAAAGCTTTGGATCAGCGAGACACAACAGTCGGGCAATGCTGCTATGATTAACAGTATTTCTGAATTAAAGATTATTGTGGTTGATTCCGCCTCAGGCTCTGTTATCATCTCCGATGCATGCGTGCGTAACGATGACCTTAGCGACGAATTGCCGGAAATTAAAGTTTCAGGGGCCGCGCTTACACTTCATAACAATATAGCTATTAAATTTGCGGTTAATAAGTCGGTTATAAACGCTTACGACAGCGCTTATGCGATAGCTACCTTTGATGGTGTCGACAGACGCATAGATACCTATGCCGTAAACGGCGATTATTACCTCTTTGAGTTCAGAGATATTTCTCCGGATAAGATGGGCGATATGATAAGCGTCAAGGTGTATGGCGTTAAAGATGAACAGGAAACTGTGAGCGGTGCATTTGAATACAGTGTTTTAAGCTACTGCAATGCCGCGCTTGAGTTGTACTCAAATAATGCTAAGTTGCGTACAATGATTGTTGATATGCTTAACTATGGAGCCGCTGCTCAGTTATATACAAATCATAATACAGATAATCTTGTTAACAGTGGTTTGACAGCTACTCAAAAGGCTTGGGCAAGCGCAGATGTGGCGCTAAGTAACAACCAAAGCGTAGATTCTGCTGTTTCCAATCCGTCTGTGATATGGAGTGGTGCAAGCCTCACCCTCGGTAATTCCGTTACCATGAACTTCCAGTTTAAAACTGAATCAATTGACGGTTTAACATTTAAGATTACAGATGCCGATGGTAACGAGATAGCAGTTGTAAATAGCAATAGCTTTATTGCCAAAGGTGACAATAAGTACCTTATACGCTTCCGCAGAATTCACGCCGGTCAAATGAGCGATTTGTTCTTTGTAACCGCTTATCGCGGCGGTGTGGCTGTAAGTAACACCCTTCAATACAGTGTAGAGTCATATGCTGCTTATATTTCTGAAAACAGTTCAAATGAAAGACTGGTAAATCTGGTAAACGCTATGATGAAATACGGCAAAGCCGCAAACATCTTTGCGCGATAAGGAGGAATTGCCGATGAAAAGCTTCGAAAAAAGATTTGAGATACCTGAATTTGAATTGATAGAATTAGAGGAAGTTGATATAATGCTTGCAAGCACAGAAGTTCCTCTTATCGACGATGAAGAGCAGGGGATAGATTTACCGATTATCCCTATAGGATGATAAACCGTACGGTTTAACAACTTGTCTATTGTCATTATGGGCACGCCGTCCGATGTGTCGGTGTGCCCGGTGATTTATGTGAGGTAAAGATATGAAAAAATGCATATTATTAATAATCGTTCTACTAGTGAGTTTATCCGCTGTAGGTTGTAAGAATAGCCATAAAGACACGACATCAAATGCTTATATAATCACTAACGAGGCTTCCGATACACAGTCAATTTCGGATATATCCGAGAATAATGACATCAGCTCAACTTCCAATGAAAAGTCTATAATATCAAAAAAATCTACCGGTACATCGGCGGTGCCTGATATATCGGATGACACTGCCTCTTCTGACGAATCATCCGGCTCAAAAAATTCGCAGGACGATAAAAGCAATACAAGCAATGAGTCTGTCACCGTAGGGGATAACGGCGAAATAGAACTGCCACTCATAATATTTGACTGATTTTATATTAATACTTTTCATTTTTTATTTAGAAAACCCTATCATGGCGGATTTAATTAAAAATTAATAATACAAAGCTAAAAATCCTACCACTTTCGTGATAGGATTTTCGCTTTGGTTAGAGTGTTTATAACTTAAGTTAAAAACGCGAGGTAGCAACTATAAAAAAAGAGAACCTCAACTGCGCGTTTGCAGTCAAGGCTCTCAATGTTGGAACATTGATAACGAACTTTAGTGTGGTAAAGATATTATAGTATAGAATGTTTGAATTAGCAATATTAAATCTTAAAGGCTCTTTATCAACAAAATAAAGCCAAAAATCGCAGATGGTAATTAGTGATTTCGAGGGTAAATTAATTGACAAATTTCGCTTGATGTAGTACAATTAATTAAACAAAATAGTTTGGTATGGGTTGATGTATTTTTTGAGAGCTGTTATGGAGAAAGCCTTGCTGCATGAAAACAGGCGGCATAGCCTAAGAGAGTATATAGGTGCAGAATAAAGAGAAAGAATTCGCTGAGTGATGATATGAAGATATTAGTTATTTGTCAATATTATTATCCTGAACCGTTCCGTATCTCTGATATTTGTGAAGGGCTTGCTGAGCGCGGCCATGATGTAACAGTCGTGACGGGTGTGCCCAATTATCCGGAGGGCATAATTTATAAAGGTTATGAGGGCGGAGAAAATCGATATGAGGTAATTGGCGGTGTTAACGTTTATCGGTGTAATACAATTCCTCGCAAAACAGGAGCTTTTTATCGTATTTTGAATTACTACAGTTATCCCCGTTCTTCAACAAAGCTTATTAATAAATTAAATATTGATTTTGATGTGGTTTTTATATATCAGCTTTCACCAATAATGATGGCAAAAGCAGGAATAGAGTACGCAAAATCACATCAAAAACCTTGCATTCTTTATTGCCTTGATCTGTGGCCGAAGAGCCTTGTCGCAGGTGGTTTAAGAGAAAACTCCATTATTTATAAGCACTATCATAAAGTGTCTGCAAGTATATATAATTCGGTTGATAAGATTCTTATAACTTCCCAGTCTTTTTCGGATTATTTTGTGAACGAATTCGGAATTGACAAATCAAAAATAGAGTATTTGCCGCAATATGCGGAGGAAATTTTTGAGAATGTCTCTCAAAAGGAACCGGGTGCGGTTTTTGATTTTGTGTTCGCCGGCAATATAGGAACTGCTCAGAGCGTGATTACAATAGTTAAGGCTGCTGAAATTCTTATAGACGAACCGGTACGATTTCATATAGTCGGCTCAGGTATAGAACTTCAAAATTTGCAGAAATATGCCGATGAACACAAATTAAAAAATGTTACCTTCTACGGTAGGAGACCATTAGAAGAAATGCCTGAGTTTTATTCTATGGCTGATGCTATGCTTTTAACGCTTAAGTCCGACCCCGTATTGAGCATGACGCTTCCCGGCAAGATTCAGTCATATATGGCGGCAGGTAAGCCGATTATCGCCGCTATTAACGGTGAAGCCGAGAAAGTTATGAAAGAATCAAATTGCGGCTTTTGCGGATCGGCAGAAAATGCAATTGAGCTTGCCTGTAATATAAGACTGTTTATCAAGCATAAAGATGTGCTTTCATTTGTAGAGAACTCACGCGCTTATTACGAAAAGCATTTTAATAAGGAAAGTTTTATGTGCGAGCTGGAAAAAGCACTAAACACAAGATAAATTACAATGAAAATACTGGTATACGATGTCGCAGCTGAGGACGGCGGAGGAATATTTGTACTTAAAAGCTTTTATAAAGAAGTATTAGCGTATAATAATCCTGATATTGAGTGGATATTTATGGTTTCTACTCCGGAAATTGCGGCGACTGAAAAAATCAAGGTTTTATATTATCCTCATATTAAGCAGTCCTGGGGCAAGCGCCTTAAGTTTGAATACATTATGTTACCCAAAATCATTAGAGAAATGTCACCGGATCTTATTATTTCGTTGCAGAATATGCCTGCAATGCGGTGCGATGTACGGCAATTCGTATATCTGCATCAATCTTTGCAGTATTGTCAGAAAAGGTTTTCTCTTTTCAAAAATGATGAACGCGGATTGGCGATAAGGCAACGCTTTATTTCTATGTTAATTAAAATTTCAATGCCGAAAGCCGAGCATATTTTTGTTCAGACTCAATGGATAAAGGACGCTACCATCAAATGGCTTAAATGTGATGAAAAAATAGTTTCTATTGTACCTGTATCTGTAAATACTGACGGTATTGAAATAAAAGAGTATATTGGCTTTAACAGCCGCGCTTTCTTTTATCCTGCCCGGGCTGAGTTATATAAGAATCACAGCCTGATCATTGAAGCTTGCAGGATACTTAATCGTAAAGGAATTGATGATTATCAGGTAATTCTTACTATGCGCCCCGATGAGAATCTTTATGCAAAAAGAATAGCTGAGAATGCACAGGGATTACCAATCACATATACGGGAGCTCTTCCTTACAAAGAGATATGGGAAACCTACAGCAGAACTATTCTTCTTTTTCCTTCTTATCTTGAAACCTGCGGATTGCCTATGCTGGAAGCGCGAAAAGCAGGCGCTGTTATTCTGGCTTCCGATACGCCGTTTTCACATGAGGCGTTAGCAGGTTATCCCAACGCTCATTTTTTCAGTATAAACAGTGCAGAGCAATTGGCTGACGCTATGATAAATGTCCTTAATAATTCTGATTATCAAAAATGGTATAATGATAAACCGCACAAAGAATCGAGCTTACTTAATAGTATGTTGGAGAAGATTTAGTTAAATGAAAGTATTGTTTGTTACAAATATTCCTTCCCCTTATAGAGTTGATTTTTTTAACGAGTTGGGCAAACATTGCGAATTGACGGTTTTATTTGAAAGAAAAGCGTCAGATGAGCGTGACATTTCTTGGGAAGATTATAACTTTGAATGTTTCTCCGGCGTATTTATGAACGGAAAATCCGTTTCGGTAGATATGTCGTACTGCTCCGAAGTGATAAATTATGTCAAAAGTGAAGTGTGGGATTTTATTATTTGCTCGGATTTTCTATCCCCCACAGGAATGAAATTGACATCTTATCTCAAACGGCATAAAATCCCGTATGCATTGGAAAGCGACGGCGGTTTTGCCGGTAGGGACAATCCTATCAAAAAGATAATCAAAACAAGAGCAATTAAAGGCGCATCCTGGTATTTCAGTACCGGCGAGAGCCATGACAACTACTATGCTTCATACGGAGCTGATAGGGATAGTATTATCCGATATCCGTTTTCGTCAGTGCGAAAGAAGGATATTCTTGAAAAGCCATTGGCTGAGAATGAGAAAAAACTGCTTAAAGCAGAACTCGGAGTATTCGAAGAATTTGCAGTACTTGCAGTCGGTCAGTTTATTCACCGCAAGGGTTTTGATATTCTTATTAAGGCGGCCCGAGAGTTTGAAGGAAATGTAGGCATATGTTTTGTGGGCGGAAACCCTACTGAAGAATACATGAGTCTAAAAGAGCAATATCATCTTAACAACATTCATTTTGTGGGGTTCAAAAAGCCTCTGGAATTGAAAAAGTATTATCTTGCATCAGATTTATTTGTTTTGCCTACCAGAGAAGATATCTGGGGTTTGGTAATAAACGAAGCGTTTGCAAACGGTCTTCCTGTAATCACAACCAACCGTTGTCTGGCGGGAATGGAAATGATAGAAAACGGTAAAAACGGATTTATTGTTCCAACTGAAAATGCGGATGCTATATGTGACGCCGTAAATAAATTGCGGAAAGACACTCATCTCTGTCATCAGATGGCTGAAAATAATATTAAAAAAGCGCATAGATTTACTATTGAATCTATGGCAGAGTCCCATATCGATTTTTTTAAGAATATATGAAAGGGTTCTATTTGGCATGAGCAAAGCTACATACGCAATAACAAAAAAAGAAATTGAATATGTGGCGATTGGATTTGCTTTAAGTTTGATTCACTGGAGCATTTGCTTTGTCTATTTTGCGGTACTTTTGTTTTTTCTCAAGCAGGGAGTTGTTGGATGCGTTAAAGCGCTCTTGATTATGACAACAAGAGGAATTCTCAGTACTGCCGTAAGTTCGGGATTAAACAGTATCGTTCAAGCAGAAAAATGGGCGTTGATATTCATCTTCGTTCTATATATTCTTTTTTCTAAGCAAACGCTGAGAAAGTCGCTTGCCGTATCCAATACGCAAATGTTTGTTATTGTTTTTATGGTGTATTGCATTATTACGGCACTATTTACAAGCAGTTATCCCGTTGTATCAATGTTTAAGGCTGTTTCCTATGCAGTTCCTTTTTGCGGAGTATTGCTCGCGGTTTCGATTACTAACATTAAGTTTGACTGGGTGAACTATCTTTTTAGTCTAATGACGCCTGTAATTATTGCCAGTGCAATCACAATGCCTTTCAGTAGGTTTAAGATTGTAAATGAGAGCTTTCAGGGCGTTATAAATCACCCAAATTTGTTTGGTATTTTCGGCGCAATATATATTTTAGTTGCTATTTACAATATTATGAATCATCCCGAACGCCAACATTGGTCGGCATTTGTTTTGGTAGCTGTTACTTTTGTTATGATATACCTTTCTGAATCACGCACGGGTATGTTTTCGGCACTGATTATGTTGATCATATATTTTGTATCCATATCCACTAAAACCAAATTTAAGATTTTTGCAATTGCGGTTGGTGTAATAGTTATTATCGGAATAGTATTCATTATGAATCCAAGTTTTTTGAGTGAGTTTACGGCTTCGATGGATAAATTTGTAACAAAGAGGGACCAAGAATTAGGGATATTGGATTCGCGAGAAATGCTTATTCAAGCTTCTACGGATAAATACCATAATAACGAGTTATTTGGTTCGGGGTTTGCCGTGCCGTTCATAAGAGGGGTTCGTGATTATCAGTTTTCTTTCAGTATTACTTATGAAACAGGCAATCTGCCTACGGCAGTTTTAGGCGATTGCGGTATTATAGGCAGTATTATTTTTTACGGATATATGTTATATATCTTTTTGCAAACAAAAAGAAAGAAATGGATATTATTCTTCACGCCGTTAATTGTTTCTTTAGGAGAACAGGCTTTCTTTGCTACCAACAATGTTGCAATATATTATTATCTTTTTTATGGCATTTGTTTATCATCAGAGAATTCGGAGGATAGGTTAAATGCTTCTTAGTATTATTGTACCTGTTTATAATGTTGAAAACTATTTGGAACGCTGCATAGATAGTTTACTGGATCAGGGTGATTTCAATGATTATGAAATCATATTGGTCGATGACGGCAGTAAAGACAGCAGCGGTACGATTTGTGATTCATACGCAAAAAATCAAGATATTATTAGGGTTATTCATAAAGTCAACGGGGGTTTATCCAGTGCCAGAAACGCCGGGATAAAAGAATCAAAAGGCAAATATATTATGTTCATTGATTCGGATGACTATATAAAATCTAACTCTTTATCAATGCTCTTTGCTTGTATTAAAGCATATTCCTTAGATGTTCTTAGCTTCAATTATCTGTATTCGTATGCGGATGGCAAAAAAGAGATTAACTCAGTAATTACTATTGACCAATATCCAATAACCGGGGAAGACTTCTTGCAAAAGAATCTCCAAAACAATACTATGCAAATGATAGTTGTAAAGAATATTTATTTATCAGCTTTAATTTTGGATAATGATGTGTTTTTTCGGGAAGGATATGTTCACGAAGATGAACATTGGGTACCGAGAGCATTGATAAAGGCTCAGAGAATTATGCAAATTCCTGATGTAATATATGCATACTGTATCAGAGAAAGCTCCATCAGCAGAAATCAGAAATCTAAAGTCAAAGGTGCTAACGATCTAATAAGTAATTGTTTTTCTTTGTATGATTTTGTTGTACAAGTTCATTCAAGGGATTTAAGATGTTTATTGGAAAACAATATTTGCACTCTGACGCTATCAGCGTCATATAGCGGTAGATTGACAGAGAGATATAAAGAAATATCTCAGTTTTTAAGCGGCCTTCATGTTGACAAGAGGAATAATTTGAAAAGAGCACTCTTTGTATCCTGCCCAAAGTTTTATTATTTTCTTAATTCTTTTATAAAAAGAGTTTCTGAATTGGCAGGAGTCTTTCATAAAATCTCAGCAAAGGTCAATAAGTTTTATCAATATAGCAACCAACAATTTCATAAATATATTAGAAAGATAAGATTCACTGACAAACAAAAGAAACAACTTCAAAATCATTCTTTCTCTATAATTTCGAGTAATTGTAACGGCGCGGTAATTACAAGCGAACTTGGGGAACAGTTTAGAACTCCGACTGTTAATCTGTTTTTCACTCCACCAGACTATGTTAAATTTGCATCTGATTTGAAGTATTATCTTTCTTGTGATCTTATAGAAGTGAAAAATAATATGGAATCATACCCTGTCGGCAAGTTGGATGATATAATCATATATTTTATGTATTATAAGTCATTTGAAGAAGCAAGAAAAAAGTGGAACAGCAGAAAACAGCGCGTAAATTTTGATAATCTGTTTTTTATGTTATCTGAGCATAACGGTTGTACTAAAGAAGATATCAATGCTTTTTTAGAACTTCCATATAACAACAAGATAATTTTTACTAATAATGAGAGTAACCGCAATAGAGAGAGTTTTGTGTTTGTTGAAGAAGATAAAGACAAAAAAGAGGTCGGAATAATGACCGACTTTGTAAGCCCTTTCGGCGCACGAAAATACGACAAGTATTTTGATTATGTAAAATGGCTTAATGAAGGAGAAAATTCATGACAAACGATTTGGTTTCTGTCATTATACCGGTATATAATGTGGCATCGTATTTGGACAATTGTATTCGATCTGCCGTTGAACAAACATACAGGAATATAGAAATCATTTTGATTGATGACGGTTCAACAGATAATTCCCCTCAGATATGTGATAATTGGGCAAAAAAAGATTCGCGCATCAAGGTGATTCACAAAAAAAACGGAGGAGTGTCAGCAGCGCGCAATTCGGGGCTCGATATTGCTGCAGGAAAGTATATATCTTTTCTTGACGGTGATGATCAATTTCTCGCTAATACGCTTGAAGTGGCGTTAGGAAGTTTTACTGAAGATACAGATTTAGTTTCGTTTGGATACACTATTGTATCCCCTGAGAAAAAAGACGAAATTTTGTTTCAAAGTAATACTTATGTCAACTCCACAGAAGAGGATAGATTTAACTTTATTATCGGTCCTTTCTTCAAATATGAGATAGGATGGAGCGTTTGTTGTAATGTTTTCCTGAAATCAAAAATTGATTATTTCGGCTTAAGATTTCAGGTTGGTCACAAAATGGCAGAAGATAAGAATTTTTGTTTATGTTATTTTTCACACTGTAAAAAAATATCTGTTATCAACAAGTGCTTATACAATTATTATGAGAGGAGCAATTCTGTAACGCATACATTTTCAGATTTTTATTTTGATAAACAAGTTGAGCTATCAAAATCGGTGTTGCAACATATGAAATTGAATTCGGACACACAGCTTTTTGTTCGGAATTATCCGATTATTCATTATTTTATTTTAGAAGCTGAAATTAAAAAAGAAGAATCCAGAGGCGATTTATCTGACTTAAGAGAAAAGATTATAAAGAATATTTGCAGTAATTCCGATATAGAGTTTTTTTTCAATGAATTAGAAGAATTTGCTGCAAAAACACGAGCTTTGAAAAGCAATTACAGTTCTATTCGAATTCTTGAGAAAAAAGCCAGAGTAAAATGGTTGTTAACCGGTCATTCGTTCTGGTATACAATTCTGGTAAAACTTAGAAAAAATCTTATAAGATAGGCTTTAGAAATATAAAGCAGGATTAAGGGATATTGAATATGACTTCAAATAAAAATGAATCTAAAAAATTTAAGGTATGTTTGATTTCGATGACACCTGTTGGCGGTTTCAAATCATTTTTGGAAAATATTGTGCAACGTTTATCAGATACTAATTTCGAAGTCACTATCTTATCCCTGAGCAAAAATAATGATATAGACATACCTTATGCAAGAAAAAGAGTATTTGAATTAGACGATTATTCAAATTGTGAAGCATTAACGGTGGGAGAACGCTTAAAAAATCTGGTTGAAAGATTTTTGTTTCGCATGAAAGGCAAGCATACAGATAAAGAGATTCTAAAGCATAATCTATATAATTCCCAATTAAAAGCGATAAGCAGAGCAAAAAGTTGTGCGGGGAAGGTGGATTTGTCGGAATATGATTGCGTTATATCTGCCGAAGAAGTTACATGTAATTATTTCTTGGCTTATAGTGTTATTGCAAAGCGTAAGATAGGATATATCCATCCTGACTATAATAATGTTCCTTACAACCGGCGTATAGAAAAAACTGCGTTAAGCCGTCTTGACTATATTTGCGCAACCAGTAAAGCAAATGCCGAGTCTATAAGAAAAGCTATTCCAAAATTAAAGAATAAAGTGGTAGGCGTTCCTAATCCAATAGACATAAAGACAATATTGCAAAAGTCTGACGAATCAATTAAAGAAGCATTTAACAGCGATGTTGTCAATTTGATAACGGTATGTAGATTAGATAATACATATAAAGCGTTAGACAGACTTGTGTCAGTAGCCCAAAAGCTCAAGGACGGCGGAGATAAGTTCATATGGAGAGTTGTCGGCGATGGTGAATACAACGACACCATGCGGTCGTTTATAAAAGAACATCAGTTGCAAGACTGTGTTATAATGCTTGGAGCAAAGGATAATCCAATACCGTATGTAAAACATTCTGATTTATTTGTTCTCCAGTCTTATAGTGAAGGATATCCAATGAGTGTTTTGGAAGCTATGGCAGTTGACACTCCTGTGTTGGTGACTGATTACCCATCTTCGTCAGAACAGGTCGATAATGGAATGACAGGCTTTATTGTCAGCAATAATTTTGATTCTGTTTATGAGAAGATTCATTATTTAATCAATCATAAAGATGAACTGCATCAGATTGAAATAAATTTGCAAGATATGGATAAGTCCAGATTGTATAACATAGATAATCTTTTAGATATTATGGAGTAAAGAAAATGCTAAAAAGGGTTAAACGATTTGTAAAACACAGAATTCTTCATATGTCGGTAGTAAGCACACCGAGTTTCAAATCAATTGGAGAGAATGTCGATATACCGGCAGATTTGATTGTCGATGGCGCTGAAAATATGACAATCGGTTCAAATGTACATTTTGGCGTTCGTTCTTTGATTTACACAACCAGAGCAGAATTGACAATTGGTAATTATGTTTTGTTCGGACCGGAGACTATTATTATTACCGGAGATCATAGAATCGATATTAAGGACAAGTATATCTATGAAATAACAGACGATATGAAGCTTCCCGAAAACGATCAGCCTGTCGTTATTGAGGATGGCTGTTGGATAGGCGCTCGCGTAACTATATTAAAAGGGGTTACGATAGGCGAAGGATCCGTAGTTGCGGCGGGTGCTGTTGTCGTTAAGGATATACCGCCTTATTCTATTTATCTTAGTAAAGATGATATCCGACCGAGATTTAAGGATCAATAGATAAACCATTAAGGTAAAAACGGAGTTTTTTATGGATAAAAACATTTGTTCAATGCTTGTAACATCGTGTGATTCATATGAAGACGCATGGAATCCTTTTTTTCAACTGCTTCATATTATGTGGCCCGATTTAGAATATCCCATATACTTAAATACAGAATCAAAAGAATATCACAATGACATCATAGATGTGAAAGTATTACATCCATTTAATACAATGGATGAAAAGGGAAAGCCGATTAGTTGGAGCAGACGGTTAAGAGAGATATTAAATCAAATAGATTCTAAATATATTCTGTTTTTTCTTGAAGATTTCTTTTTGATGTCTCCCGTCAGGGCGGATATCGTAGAAAATAGTATAGAGTATATGGAGAAAAACAGCGATGTAGTTATGGTCGATTATTTTAGCGAACCGCATGATGACCGTGTTGTGATGAATGAATTTTCTTACACAAGCCGTGATTATGATTATGGCATTAATGCTATGGCTGCGCTTTGGCGCAAGGATTTTTTGCTTCAGATTCTTCGGGATGAAAACCCTTGGGATTTTGAATTTAATGCGACACGCAGATGGTGGAAGACGGATCAGAAAATTCTTACACATAGAGAAGAATTTCCCCCTGTGTTTGACTATAAAATAAAGCCTGCACTCGGATATGGCATTTTTCAGGGGAAATGGCTCAGAAAAAACCCTGAATTGTTTGAAAAGTACGGCATTAAAGTAGATTTTGATAAAAGAGGCTTTATCGATCCTCCTGATATGGAAGCGAGAGAAAGAGAAAAGAATTGGTTACTTCATGACTTCGGTAAAGTTATCAGACATCCAAGTCAATTGGGACATTATGTAAAGTGCTTCGTGGATGTATCGAAGGATAAAATCAGGAGATTCAAAGCTAAGCATATTAATAAATAGAGTGAGGAAGTATTTTGAGTTTACCATTGATAAGTGTTATTATTCCTGTATACAATGCGGAAAAAACAATAGCAAAATGTATTGACAGCGTAATAGCTCAAACATATCAAGAATTTGAAATACTGCTGATTGATGACGGCAGTACTGATGCCGGCGGGGAAATATGCAAAAGATATGCTGAAAGTGACAACCGTGTCCGCTATATTAAAAAAGACAACGGCGGTGTTTCTTCTGCCCGAAATAAGGGTATTGACAAAGCAAAAGGTGAGTATATCACCTTTATTGACAGTGATGATTGGTTTGAAACAGATACACTCGAGACATTAATCGTAAATGCAAATAAATACAATGCTGATTTGGTGATTCCAAGGACACGGATGGTTTTTTGCAAACCTGACGGTGAATTTGAAAAGAATGTTTATAATGATGATGCCTATGATTTGCTGGTTGAAAAGCAACAATTACCTGAGAATTTTGAAAAACTTCGAAAAACATGGGCTCTGTATTCTACTTGTGCAAGATTATTCAATAAGCGCATAATCGATAAATACAACTTATATTTTGATCCCGGCGTCAAAGTACTGGAAGATTTTTGTTTTAATCTTGATTATATTAAACATGCTGATAAAATAATACATATTTCTGATGTTCTTTATAATTTTTTTGTTTTAGGTATAGGGGACTATGCGTATAAGAGAAATTATCAGGATTATATTGTCAGCAATAATAAGGTCTGCGAATGTTTGAATTTGTTTTTAGATGATTATCGTATGGAAATGACAACATCCCAGTATGATTTTTTGATGAGTTATTGGATACTGGCGGTAAACGGTGTGATGAATAGTTCGGACAACTTATCAAAAAAGCGAGCAGCGCTAAAACAAATTCAAAGTTCTGTAAAAAATCATAGAATTTATGATTGTTGTACAAAACCTGGCGTTGATCGAAAGTATCAAGCTCTGTTTCGCTATAACGGGCTATTGCCTTTCTATATTATATATTATTTGAAAAAGTTGTTAAACAAATAAACGGAGTGAAATTATGAACGGAAAAATTGTTAAGGCAAATCAATACCATACGCATATATCATCAAAGTCAAGGAGATTCAGCTTAAATTTCAAAGAAGTGTGGAACTATAGGGATTTGATTTGGCTATTTACAAAAAAGAATTTTAAGCTCATATATAAACAGACGGTTTTAGGTCCTGCTTGGATTGTTTTGAATCCAATCATATCCAGTTTGATTTATATGGTTGTATTTGGGAAGATAGCAGGTATGGGTACTGACGGTGTCCCGCAAATCTTGTTTTATTTATCCGGGTCCGCAATTTGGACACTTTTTTCAACTTGCCTCACTAATAATGCATCAACTTTTACGCAAAACGCAAATGTTTTTGGAAAAGTATATTTTCCACGATTGACAATGCCTGTTTCCACAGTTATTTCTTCAATAATTCAGTTTGGCGTTCAGATGATATTGGTGCTTATACTTTTGGCATATTTTACAATTACCGGACAAGTACATCCTAACTGGACTGCGTGGTTGCTGTTGCCTTTTGTTATTATCCAACTGGGTGCATTAGGCTTAGGATTCGGAATAATAATATCCAGTTTAACAACTAAGTATCGAGATTTAGCGTTATTGGTAACATTTGGTGTGCAACTATGGATGTACGCTACTCCTGTTGTCTATCCGCTTTCAATACTTGGAAACAGTGCATTGAAAGTTGCTATTATGATTAATCCAGTAACAATGCCTGTAGAGGTATTTCGATATGCCGTTTTAGGCGTGGGAACGCTTAACCCGCTATTTATAGGAATATCTTTAGCGGTAACAATTGCCGTATTAATATTAGGCATATCTGTTTTTAACCGCGTTGAAAAAACTTTTATGGATACCGTTTGATTGGAGAAGAGAGAATGAGTGAGCAAGAGAATCGAAATATTGCGATAGAATTAAAGGGCGTTAAAAAGCAGTACCGTCTCGGTCAGATCGGCGGAGGAACACTGACAGCTGATTTGCAAAGCTGGTGGGCGCGTGTACGCGGTAAGGAAGATCCCAATATACGCATAGATCAGGATCAGCGTTTGATCGGCAAGACTTTTATGGCGCTTAACGGCATTGATCTTACTATCTATCAGGGAGAGGCAATTGGCATTATTGGAAGCAACGGTGCAGGTAAAAGTACTATGTTGAAGCTACTATCACGTGTTACTGCTCCGACTGCCGGTGATATAGATATTTACGGTCGTGTAGCATCAATGCTGGAGGTTGGCACAGGCTTTCACGGTGAAATGACAGGCAGAGAAAATGTATACCTTAACGGCGCTATTCTCGGTATGACAAAAGCGGAGATCGATGCAAAAATGGAAGATATCATTGAATTCTCCGAGGTTAGAGAATTTATTGATACGCCTGTTAAAAGATACTCATCGGGGATGTATGTTAAGTTGGCATTTTCTGTGGCTGCTCACCTTGATTCCGAAATAATGATTATGGACGAAGTGTTAGCAGTCGGCGATATAAACTTTCAGCAAAAATGTCTGAAAAAAATGAGAAGTGCTGCAACAGAAGAAGGTCGAACAGTTTTGTATGTTTCTCATAATATGAGCACAATTCGACAATTATGTAATCGTTGTATTGTGCTTGATGGCGGAAAGATTATATATGACGGAGATGTTGAAGAAGCAATCAATGTTTATTCAAAGAGTGTTAAAACAAATGATTTTATTGATAATAAAATAGTTTTGGCCAATATTGATCGTGGTCGTAATTATGATACTATCAACGAACTATTGATGACGGAGTTGACTGTGAATTCTCCTACAATAAGCATGGGCGAACCATTCGTGTTCAAGATGTCATTCAAGACGAAGAAGCGAAAAGTAGATTCCGTTCTGCGCATTGTCATTTTTAGTAAAGATGGTGCTGTCGTAGGGGGGACTTATTCAGATCTGTTCACTTTATACAAAAGAAACAATAATGAGGTTGGTTTTAGCTTTTGTACTGGCAATTTAGCACCAGGAACATATTTGGTTGATTTGATTCTTTGTTCTTATGAAAACGGTGTTCAAGAAAAACATGATTATCTTTCTCGTGCCTTTTCTTTTTCTGTTTTGGAAACTAAAGTTCATTATAATATGCAGTGGAAAAAGGCATATTGGGGCAATGTTATTTTTGATAAAGTGCGGGTACTAAATAATGGGAAAACCGATAGTGAAGGCTAAAATATATTTTGTTTTGCTATGGGAGGTTTAGAATTTGTCCGTTTTTAAGAAAATAAAAAAGAATTTAAGTTTTTTGATAAGAATCTGTTTACCTATCGGCAAAAAAGCTCTTTTGCTTGGAACATGTGAGCATGAGAATCTAGGCGATAGCGCTATTGCTATTTCTGAAAAATTGTTTTTAATGAACCATGGCTTCAAACCTGCAAGAATTAAGGAAATAACATATTCGGAGTATATAGAAGAATCGGGGCTCATAAAACGCTATATTAATAAGAATTGGTTGATTTGTGGCTTAGGCGGAGGCAGTATGGGAAATGAATGGTTCTATGACGAAGAAATGAGACGTTCGTATATAAAAGATTTCCCAAACAATAGAATTATTATTTTTCCTCAAACTATATTTTATACAAATGATGAAGCCGGGGAAAAAGAGAAAAAAGAATCGATAGCTTATTATAAAAGCCATACAAACTTAGTCTTAACTGCAAGAGAGAAAACTTCATATAATATAATGAAGTCTCTATATCCGAATACAAGAGTTATACTGTCTCCTGATATAGTTTTATCAACCGATTTGCATGATTATGGGGTTGTTAGCAGGAATAGAGAAGGCGTGCTTTTAGCCTTTAGAAAAGATGTTGAAAAATCCATAGACAACAGTGCGTTAAAAGCGTTAGAAGGTTATCTTACAGAGTCGCATCTTCATTTCGAAGCAACTGATACAAATGTCGGAGTATTTGCAAATAAAAAAAATAGATTTGAGTTGGTAAGACAGAAGCTTCAAGAATTTGCAGAATCAAAGTTAGTCATTACTGACCGACTCCACGGTATGGTATTTGCCGCCATTTCGGGAACGCCTTGTATTGTATTTAGCAATTATAATCATAAGGTCTTAGGAACTTATGAATGGATTAAGGATTTGGATTATATAAAGTTTGCAAACACAGTAGAAGATGCTATAGAATTTATTCCGCAACTGATGAAAGCCAAGTCTTATACATATGATAAAAATATGCTGATGCCATTTTTTGAAGATTTGAAAAATGAGTTAGAAAATATATAAAAATGTTTCCGAGGTTAATATGTTAATAAGCGTTATTGTTCCTGTATATAAAGTTGAAAAGTATTTGAATAGATGTATTGACAGCATACTTGGTCAAACTTATAAGGATTTTGAACTTATACTTGTTGATGACGGATCACCTGATAATTGCGGAAGAATTTGTGATGAGTATGCCGAAAAAGATAGTCGAATTCATGTTATTCACAAAAAAAACGGAGGTCTGTCAGATGCTCGAAATGCAGGAATAGACTATGCGGTTGATAAAGGGAAATCTGAATGGATAACTTTTGTCGACAGTGATGATTGGGTAGCACCAAATTACTTGGAGGTGTTGCTTAATCTCAGCACTAAATATCAAGCCGATATAAGCTTATGTAGGTTATTAAGATGTAAAGAGTTCACAATTGCTACAGACAATAACTATAGCGGATATGTAGCCAATGTGTGTGATGCATTGTTTTACCAAGGTGGGCTTGCCTGTTATGCATGGGCCAAACTGTATCGAACCATGCTTATTTCTAATTATAGATTTCCTGTTGGAATGAATATGGAGGATTTATATCTTATTCCGGAAATTTTATTAGCAGCAAACAAAATAGCAGTCACCGAAAATACACTTTATTACTACTACATTAACGAAAACGGAATTTTAGGAAATGCTTCGCTGAAAACATATCAAGACGCATGGAAAGGTTATGAGCATCAAATAGATTTATTTGCCAAAAACGGTGAAGAGTTTTTAAGGGAATTACAAATAAACTCATTTATTAAGAATATTTTTTTAGCATATAATCATGTGAAAAATCATCCGGGCAAATATCACAAAAAAGAAATTAAAGATATAAAGAAATACGGTAAGGAAATCGCAAAAAAACATAAAGAGTGTATTGATTACAAAGATGAGGATATTATAAGGGCATTAGGAGCATTTTTTGTAAGGCACCATATTAAGAACAGGTTATATGATATAATGAACAATTCCAACTTCTTTGCCGTAAAGTTTTGCAGAAAAATATATTATAAATTCATTTTTCCAATTGTAAAAAGAGTATATGTAGACAGATATGAAAAAAGGTTGAAAAAAGACCTTAACAACGCTGATTTTTCAATAATATGTTCTAACTGTATAGGAGGGTTTATATATCATCGGTTAGGAATGAAATTTTTGTCTCCTACGATTAATTGCTTCATTGAACCGAGTGATTTTATTAGATTTTGTGATAATCTAAAATACTATCTTTCATTGGATTTAAAATTCATCGAATCTGGCAAACCATATCCGGTAGCAAAGTTGGATGATATTACTGTGTTCTTCAATCATAGTGACAACGCCAAAGATGCAAACGAAATGTGGACCAAAAGAAAGACTCGTGTGAATTATGATAATCTTTATGTGATATTATATAACAGATATTCAAAAGACGAAACTCCGCTTACAAAAGAAGAGATATTGATGGCGGGCAAAATCAAATGTAATAATCTTATTGTTTTATCTGATATTCCGTATCCTGATATACCGTATGTTTTATACATACCTAAAAGTGATTCAGATTTGGGATCATTATACTTTGATAGTGATAAATACGGCATCAAGACTTATGAGAAAAAATTTGACTATATAGGATTTCTAAGTAAATTGTTTTGAAAACGGTGTTATTATGCTGAAAAGAATAAATAACAAACTCGAACTGTTTTATCTCACAAGGGTAAAGCATAAATCCATCAGTGAAATCAAGATTGATAACTGGCGAAAAGCAGGCATATCCATTGGCGAAAACTGCATCTTTTGCAGCGAGCTTCCGGTTTGGCGTGATAGCTTTCTTTTGAGCTTTGGGGATAACTGCCTTGTATCAGGGAATGTTACTTTTCTAATGCATGATGCCGCTCCGACAACTGTTTCAGGCGGAATCGGAACGGATATCTTAGGTAGAGTTACAATTGGCAATTCATGCTTTATAGGTGCGAATTCTACGATTATGCCCGGAGTAACTCTGGCTGATTACACTGTTGTAGGTGCCGGTTCAGTAGTGACTCACAGCACTAAAGAACCCGGTTTGGTTATTGCCGGTAATCCGGCACGGGTAGTATGTACTGTAAAAGAGTATTTGAGTAAGAATCAGGAAAAAATAGTTAGCCTTGACGGTATGGTTATGAATGACATTCGGAATCATATAGAGCAACATCCTGAAAAATTGGTTCACAGAAAAGAATTTTAATATTATTTGATTAGTTCTTTATAAGGCAGAAGGTAGTATGACAAGTTTTAGCGGTGCAGATGGATTATTAATATGCTGATAAAGATTATTTGTCTCATATTTCTTATTATCGCGTTATTCATCTTTACAATATATCGAGAGCGATTAAGGTATGCAAAATTGTTTTTTATCGGTTTGGCTGTTTTTTATTTTGCAATACTATTATGGTTTACAATATTCAGGCATAAAATCGGTCAAGCGGCTAATTCGCTTATTCCCTTATACTCTTTTTGGAAAATCATCCAAGTCAGATGGTATGGGAATGGCGAATACATCTTTGGTGCAACAGTAGGGAATTTAGTGCTGTTTATACCAATCGGTATGTTGGTTTCAAATGCTAAGGTCAGAAATTCGTTTGTGTTTTCCGGAATACTGGGATTATTAATCAGTTCAGCGATAGAGCTGACTCAATACACAATGGCGCTTGGAGTATTTGAGACAGACGATATAATTTTTAATACATGGGGAGCACTAATCGGTTGTTCGTTTGCGGCACTTATATCTTCTAAGAGTACGGCAAAGTCTGATAGAATAATTCGCAGTGGAATGCCGCTTATCGTCTTTGCCTTATTAATGTTTTTAATTTGTGCGGTTCTGTTAATCAAATATATCATATTCTTTATCAGCACTTTTTAATAGTTTGGGGAAATTAATATAAAGGCTTGGAAAATAAAAAACAAATCCGAACGATTCACCTATGGTGAAAAGGTTCGGATTTGTACTGTTTTGTTAGAGTGTTGATAACGCAAGTTACTGGCTTCGGGGTAGAAGCTTTAGATAATAAAAGAGCCTAATCCGGATTGGGTCAGGCTCTGCCTGTGGTCGGAGTGTTCATAACGCAAGCAAAAAACGCGAGGAAGAAAACTACAAAAACAGAGAACCTCAACTGCGCGTTTGCGTGTCGAGGCTCTAACTACAAAAACAGAGAACCTCAACTGCGCGTTTGCGTGTCGAGGCTCTCGACTGGTGCGGGTAACAGGAATTGAACCTGCACTTCCTCACAGAAACATGAACCTGAATCATGCGCGTCTGCCAGTTCCGCCATACCCGCGAATAGGAATACCCACTGCGAATGATTATACAATAAAGCGGGGGTAAAGTCAAGTTTTTTAAGAATTCGCAGGCATGCTAATCATACATGTATGCAATGTTTTCAATAGAATTCAAAAGGGAATTTATCTAAGAGAATAAATACCCGTTGCGAAATCCTTAAAATAAGAGTATAATTTCTTTATTAAACAAAAAGGGGATTCTTTATGCTTAATCGATCAAGCGGCATACTTATGCCGATATTTTCATTGCCGTCAAGTTATGGAATAGGAACTATGGGCAAAGAGGCCTATTCTTTTGTTGATTTTCTTAAAGCCGCTAAGCAGACTTATTGGCAGATATTGCCGCTTGGCCCTACAAGCTATGGCGATTCGCCTTATCAGTGCCTTTCAAGCTTTGCAGGCAATCCGTATTTCATTGACCTTGATATGTTGGTAAACGAGGGGCTTTTAAGCAGAAGCGACCTTAATGAAATTAAATGTGATGTTGATGATATTGATTACGAAAGAATATATAATACCCGCTTTGCCGTGCTTAAAAAGGCGGCAAAAGCAGGTATATTAAGGGATTCATCTGCCGTTTTCCACTTTGCTGAGGAAAACCGGGAATGGATATACGATTTTGCGCTTTATACTGCAATAAAAGAGCGTTTTGGTATGAAACCGTGGTATGAGTGGCCCGAGGATTTAAGAAAAAGAGATAAAATGACACTTGACAATTACCGCGATATGTTAAAAAATGAAATCGAAGAAATAATCTATATACAGTATATCTTTTATACTCAATGGAAAGATTTGCGCGAATATGCACATAAAAGCGGCATTAAGATAATAGGTGATATGCCTATTTATGTGGCGTATGATTCGGCAGATGTTTGGGCGAGTCCTCAGTTTTTCAAGCTTAATGAGGACGGCTCTCCAAGGTGTGTAGCCGGTGTGCCGCCTGATGCGTTCACTTCTGACGGCCAGCTTTGGGGCAATCCAATTTATGATTGGGACGCCTTAAAGCAGGACGGCTACGGCTTTTGGATAAGAAGAATCGGTGCGGCAACCAAGTTTTTTGATGTGATACGCATTGACCATTTCAGGGGACTTGAAAGCTATTGGGAAGTGCCTGCTGAAGCCAAAAGTGCAAAAGATGGCTGTTGGGTTAAAGGTCCTGGTATAGAGTTTGTAAATATGATTACTTCGTGGTTTAATGGTACCGAATTTATTGCTGAGGATTTGGGAGTTTTAACGCCCGAAGTAAAAAAGCTTCTTTCCGATTCAGGACTTCCAGGTATGAAGGTGCTTGAGTTCGCCTTTGAGCCGGAGGAGGGTGGAAGTGCGTATCTTCCGCATAAATACGATGTAAATTCCGTTTGCTATGTTGGCACTCACGATAACGATACCCTGCTGGGCTGGTATAAAAACGCAAAGAAAAGCGAGATTAGATTTGCAAAAGAATATCTTTCGTCGGGCGAGGATTTTGCTGATAGCGTGATTAAAGCCGGTATGCGCTCAAAAGCTAATCTTTTTATAACACAAATGCAGGATTGGTTGGCTCTCGGAAGCGAGGCCAGGATAAACACTCCCGGTACGCAAGTCGGAAACTGGCGCTGGCGTATGAAAGCCGGTAATGCAAATAAAACCCTTGCTAATAAGATTAAAAAAATCACTGAAATATATAACAGATAATCTTACAATATTCTTTCTGCGGTTTTCATGGCAAAAGCCGTCAACGCCTCAAAGTTCATAGCGTTAATATAGAATTTTTCGAGCTCGTCGTGTACCTGTTTCGCAGAGTTAAGGGTTGAAACAGCGCCGGCGAGCAGTTCTTTTGATACTCTGCGGTTAAATAATATACGAGCACGGTATGCTCTGAATATGCTGTTGTCAATAAATCTGCGAGCATGTATTCTGCGACATTCGCTGTCAAATCTTATAAAATCATTTTCGGTTACAAACGCTAAAGACAGTTCCGGAATTAGTATATGGTCAATAAGCTCTGACGGCAAAAACGGATTTTTAACAGTAATCACATCATAGCCCTTTTGTTTTGCCGCTGCGCGTAAATATTTCATAATTTCTCCCGATACAGCACCAAATCTATCGTTAATAACTATTATGTTCTTGTAAAAGTCTGTGACTGTTTTTGAGTAAGCTACTATACCTTTTGGCGTGGTGCCTCCGATAAAACGCACAAATTCCCGGCTTATCCCGTCTTTCTCTTCAGGTAAATACCTTTTTGCCAGCCGTTTTGCAAATCTGAGCGTATTACTGCGGTCGGTAAAAATCCTTGATAGTTTTAAGTTGTCAAGCATTAATTCACCTGCTGCTGAAAGATAAGCGGATACTGTCTTATGGAGTTTTGAATTTCTGTCTGCGGTGTTTTTTATTTCTTCGGCATGAAGAAATAGTTTTTCGCTATCCCAAAATTCTCCGAGATTGATTATGTTTTCGCAGGCACCGGGGAGCCTCGGCTCTACTATGTGGGGTGCTGTTCCGTCTAAAAGCACTGTTTTTATTTCTTCAATTATTACACCGTCGAGTGAATCCGGGTCGGACGAGCAGGGGCATAGTATTACAGTATATCCGCGCTCTGTTGCCTTTGCGGCAATATATTTCATAAATGATGATTTTCCGCTACCGGGTCCCCCTTTGATAATATAGGCTCGCCAGTCACAGAGTGTGTAACTGTCCGAAAAATGTGATATAAAACCTTCCGCGGAATTTGCGCCTAAAAAGAATTTTTGATAAGTATCAGACATATTTTCGCCCTCTTTATGATAAAATTTGCTTGATAACACATATTATTCATATAAAAAGTATTTGCTACAAGGCGGATTTTATGGTATATTTATTTTGTGAGTCGGCCGTGCGGTCGCGCATATTTTGTATGTGAGGAAAGTCCGAGCTTTACAGGGCAGGATAACAGCTAACGGCTGCCGGGGGTGACCCCAGGGAGAGTGCAACAGAGATATACCGCCGCGTGTATTGCGGTAAGGGTGGAAAGGCGAGGTAAGAGCTCACCGCGCCCATAGGTAACTATGAGCGCCTGTAAACCCTATCCAAAGCAACGCTGACAGTGGCAATACGCTTGCCCGGCGTGCCACGAAATGCGGCTTGAGCGCACGGGTGACCGTGCCCCCAGATAGATGACCGTACACGACAGAACTCGGCTTATAGGCCGGCTCACAACCATATGACAGATTTCAGATGGGATACAATAAAATCGCGGTGGGATTTTCCACCGCGATTTTATATAGGATTTATATTAGCTTTTCGTAATAATCTTTCATTTGCTTTGCATCTTCTGCTTGAGTGCCATCCGATTCACAAATAAACCGCGTGCTGTCACAGTATTTATATGCCAGTTCCATAACAGGCTCAAAATCAGGACCGTATACTGTATCCTCAAATGTAAGGTGCCGTTTCTCACCGCCGGCTGTGTACTCTATCTTAGAAAAATGCGAATGAAAGCTTTTAAGACGGTCGTTTCCGAGCCTGTCACCGATTGAGGTAAACACGCTTTCGTAATCGGAAAATGTTTTGAAAAAGCCTAAATCCCTGGCATTTAAGTGACCGAAATCTATGCAGGGAATCAGTCGCTCGTCAATTTCACACAGCGACAAAACCTCATCAAGCGTTCCGAGCTGATTTACCTTGCCCATCGTCTCAGGACAAATATGTATATGTGAAAGCCCTTCTTCGTCAAGCGCCGAGAGAGATAGCCGCATGGTATCAATAGCAAGCTCTAACGCTTCCGTACGGCTTATCTTGCCGCATGAACCGGTATGTACTATTATGCGATCGGCCCCCATTGCATCTGCCGCGCGGGCGCTTGAAAGAATATAGTTAATAGAGTTTAAGCGTTTATCCTCATCAATCGACGACATAGATATATAATACGGCGCGTGAAGTGAGAGAGTAATGCCTGCATCCTTTGCGGCGGCGCCGAACTGCCGTGCTTTTTCTTCACCGATATTTACACCCCTGCCACATTGGTATTCAAAGGCGTTAAGTCCTATTTTGTTAAGGTATTTAGGCACATCGAGTGAGTGCTTATACCCCATTTCAAAAAAACTCTTTGAATTGCCGGCAGGGCCGAATTTTAAGCTCATATATTTTTCTCCTCAAAGTCTTTGATTTTATAAATTTTGAAAACAAGCTTTTCAAGCTTTCTCCGTATTTTGAAGCTGAACTTATTTTCAAGCTTTATAGGAGTCAGAAGAATAGTTTTAACACCCGAAAGTCTGCCACCTAAGATATCCGTAAAAATTTGGTCGCCAACGATTGCGGTGCTTCTGCGCTTTGAGCTGACATATCTTACGCCGCGAAAATAACCGAAGGGCAGGGGTTTAAGACCGAGTCCTATAAACTTAAGCCCTAATTTCTCGGCGAAAGGACGAACGCGCTCTTTTCTTGCATTTGATACGATGACGAGCTTTATGCCGTCATTTTTCATTCTTTCTATCCACTCTGTAAGTCCCTTTGTAAGCACCGTTCCGTGGTCGGTAGAAAGGGTATTATCAACATCTAAAAGCAGGGTATCAACACCCAGATAATCTAAATGCCTCATATTTATATCGGTAATTCTATTTAGTTTCAAATGCGGTTTTAACAGCATAATCTCACCAATTTCAAAAAAATAAGGCGGTCGCAATGCGGCCGCCTACCTCTCTTCGCTTAGCGGAACTTTCTCTTGCGAGCAGCCTCCGATTTCTTTTTACGCTTTACAGAGGGTTTTTCGTAATGCTCTCTCTTGCGAACTTCCTGAATTACACCGTCTTTCGCAGTCTGCCTTTTGAAGCGGCGAAGTGCGTTATCAAGAGACTCATTTTCTTTAACTTTTACCTGACTCATTAAAACTCCCTCCCTCCGCAAAAATTAAATGTATGTATGAATACACAATGTATTATACAATAAATAAATAAGTAATGTCAAGAATATTTTGGACAACTATCCCGTTTTTTTATCATCAGGCAGACCGGGTATAAGAAAAACTTGACAAGAGACTTGTAACACCGTATGATTATTAAAGAATTTATGTAATAATTATGGAGGAAATATGTATCCGCTTTTATTAAAACCTGTAATTAAAGATTATCTTTGGGGTGGCATACGCCTTAAAGAAGAGTTTGGATTTGAAACGGACAAGAATATAGCTGCTGAGGGTTGGATGCTTTCTTGCCACAAGGACGGAACCAATATTGTTGTCAACGGCGAGCATAAGGGTAAGGCTTTTGATGAGGTTTTGACCGAGTGGGGATATAAGGATAAATTTCCGATACTTATTAAGCTTATCGACGCAAAAGATAAACTTTCCGTTCAGGTACATCCAGATAATGCCTATGCGCTTAAAAATGAGGGAGAATACGGCAAAACCGAGATGTGGTACATTGTGGATTGCAAGCCCGATTCAAAGCTGATATACGGATTTAACAAGAAAATCGGTAAGGATGAGTTTGAAGAGCGTATAAGAAATAATACACTTGACGATGTGATGAATTATGTCCCCGTAAATAAAGGCGATGTGTTCTTTATTTCTGCAGGCACGCTTCACGCAATAGGCGCAGGAATACTTATCGCCGAAATTCAGCAGAACTCAAATACCACATATCGTGTTTCGGATTACGGCAGACTTGGCGCGGACGGTAAGCCTCGCGAGCTTCATATCGAAAAGGCAATAGATGTCACAAAAACCGAACCTGCAAGTATTCCGTACGGTAATGTTGGTGAGGTTAAAACACGCGAGTGGGGAACAGAAAGGGCACTTGCAAAATGTGAATACTTTGATGTGTCGCTCTTGAAGCTATCGGGCAAAACAGAACTGTTTTCAGAAGCCGAATTTATTTCTCTGCTGATTATTGACGGCACCGTTACAGTGAATTATGCGGACGGCGAAATTCAGGCAGGGAAGGGAGCGAGTATATTTATCCCGAAAGGACTTAAAACCCAAATATCCGGTAATGCCGAAATAATATATTCAAAATGTGAATAATAAATACAAAAAGCGCGGTGGAATTCCCACCGCGCTACTGTTTTATAGTATCTGTATTAGTTACCGAAACGAGCCACATTGATTTTAACACCGGGGCCCATAGTTGTTGCCAAAACGCAGGACTTAATGTACTGACCTTTGGTTGCAGCCGGTCTTGCCTTAACGATAGCAGACATAACTGCATCAAGATTTTCTTTAACCTTCTCTGCACCGAAGGAAACTTTTCCTATCGGGCAGTGGATAATGTTGGTTTTATCGAGACGGTACTCGATTTTACCCGCTTTAGCTTCAGTTACGGCTTTTGCAACATCAGGCGTTACAGTACCTGCTTTCGGTGAAGGCATAAGACCACGGGGACCTAAAACCTTACCGAGACGGCCTACCATACCCATCATATCGGGTGATGCGATTACAACATCAAAATCAAGCCAGTTCTCATTCTGGATTTTTGCAACAAGGTCCTCAGCACCAACATAATCAGCGCCTGCCTCTTTTGCTGCGTCAGCCTTGTCGCCCTTTGTGAGAACGAGGGTTCTAACTGTTTTACCTGTTCCGTTAGGAAGAACAACAGCGCCTCTGACCTGCTGATCGGCATGTCTTGAGTCAACACCCAAGCGAACATGAACTTCAACTGTTTCGTCAAACTTAGCAGAGCCGGTTTTAACCGCAATCTCTACTGCTTCGTCAAGATCGTAAAGCTTGCTTTTTTCAACAAGCTTCGCGCTCTCGTTATATTTCTTTCCGTGTTTCATATAAGTTTACCTCCCAAAAGCGCGATCAGTCTACAACTTCAACGCCCATACTGCGAGCTGTACCTGCTATCATACTCATAGCCGATTCAATGCTGGCAGCGTTAAGGTCGGGCATCTTTGTTTCTGCGATCTTCTTGATTTGTTCGCGTGTGATTTTAGCAACCTTTGTCTTATTAGGTGTGCCGGACGCGGTTTCAATGCCGCAAGCTTTCTTGATAAGAACAGCGGCAGGTGGCGTTTTTGTGATAAAAGTAAAGGAACGATCGGCATAAACCGTAATGATTACCGGAATTATCATACCGACATCATTCTTCGTTTTTTCATTAAACGCCTTGGTAAACTCCATAATGTTTACACCGTGCTGACCGAGCGCAGGGCCTACCGGGGGAGCTGGAGTCGCTTTACCTGCGGGGATCTGCAATTTAATATAACCTACAATTTTCTGAGCCATAATTAGCACCTCCATTATTCGTGGTAACCGTGTTTTTTAACACTTGGCGGAATGCGTCTGTTCACATTCCTCCCACCGTGACATACGAACGCTCAAATCCGGGCAGACGGTTAACCACACCGCCCGAAAATCCGTATGCCGGAGTTAATAAGCACAAAAGTGCGTATTAACAATTTAATCTAATGATATCTGGTCAAGTTCAAGCTCAACCGGCGTTTCTCTTCCGAACATAGACAAAACAACGCAAACGCTGTTGTTTTCCTTGTCGAGAGACTTGACCGTGCCGCTGTAACCTTCAAGCGGACCGCTTATAATCTTGACCGTGTCACCTTCCTTGTAGCCTACTTCAACGCTGTGCTTTTCAACGCCTAAATCTGCTACTTCTTTTTCGGTTAGCGGAACCGGCTTAGAGGCAGGTCCCACAAATCCTGTACAGCCGCGTATGTTTCTTACTACATACCAACTGTCGTCGGTGACTATCATTTTTATCAGGACATATCCCGGAAAAATCTTCCGTTCGTATTCCTTTGTTACACCGTCTTTCGTTTCGCTTACGGTTTCCATAGGAATTTTAATATCCTGAATTAAATCTTGCATACCTCGGCTTTCCACCATGGTTGCAAGGTCGCTCGCTACTTTATTTTCATAACCTGAATAAGTATGAACGACATACCATTTTGCTTGCTTATCTTCAGCCATCAGTAATACCTCCGTGTTTTTATCCGAGGATAACTTCTAAGAGCTTACCGAGACCGAAATCCAGAAGCCAAATGAATGCGCCTACGATAAGGCACATAATGAGAACGATAAGAGTGTTCTTAGCCACATCTTTTATTCCGGGCCAAACGATTTTTTTGATTTCGCTCTTGTAGTCCTTAAAAAAGGCAATTACACGCTTGAATATTGTGCGCTTAGAACCTTTTGACGCCTTAACCTCAAGATAATCATCAATGAGAAGGTATGCGGCAGAAGCTACTGCAAAGATAAGAAGCGCAATAGCCGCAAAAAGCACGCCTTTACCGTATGTGATTCTGCTCACTGACGGCAACGGACGGGTATCGACAAACTTATTTGGGTTGCTGAGTGCAATTACCAGCATATAAACACCGTCGATAATACCTATTGCCGGTGCGGTGTAGCGAAGACCTTTTGCCTTGAAAGAGAAGACGCTGATGATAGCACTGAATACAGTGAGAAAGAAGCAGAAAAGAATATCTGCTGAGCGCGCCATATCATATGCGGCGTCGCCTACCGTCTTCTTAATTCCAAATCCAAGCTCTGCACCTACAAAGCTTGCGTCACCGCCCGAAAAGGTAATGGTGGCAAACTTTGTGAAGAAAAGAACCAAGGCACAAACGGAAAAGAGTATGGCGAGAATTTGACAAATTCTGTTAATGATTTTCATTATTTCTCTCCTTACTTTGTTTCCTTATGCAAGGTGTGCTTTCTGCAGAACCTGCAGTACTTGTTCATTTCAAGTCTGTCAGGGTCATTCTTCTTGTTTTTCATTGTGTTGTAGTTGCGCTGTTTGCATTCTGTACATGCAAGTGTGATTTTAACTCTCATAACGGCACCTCCCGCTTTACGGAAATTATTTTTCTTTATGTTAAAAGAAACGCCTCCCTCAAAACGCCCCTCGCCATACTGTACTTTTCACCACATATTGTGATAAAAAGAAAGCACAATACAATATAACGAACGAAGCGGCTGACAGGTTATTTTTTTCAAAAAAAAAGAACCTTCCAGAGGTAGGGAAATTATAACATACTGCGCCTTAAAGGTCAAGCATTTTTTTGATTAATTATATATGTGTGATTTAAGCATTTATTACTTGCAGCTTAAAACCGAGTTGACAAAACGCGTGTTTTCTTGTAATATATTTACAATGTAATGGTAGTGTTATGGTCTTTGGAGGGATACTTATGAGTACCGAACTTTTGAAACTTCTTTCAAGAAATGCGAGATATAGCATCGCTCAGCTTGCAGATATGCTCGGCGCGAGTCAGGCGGATATTGAAAAGCAAATAAAGGCACTCGAAAAAGATGGCGTAATATGCGGATATAAGGCGGTAATTGATTGGGACAGCATAGACAATCCTTTTGTGTCCGCTATAATAGAGATAAAGGTTGTGCCTAAAGCAGATTTGGGCTTTGAGGATGTGGCTGAAAAAATAGCGTCTTTCGATGAAGTTGAGTCTGTTTATCTTATGTCCGGCGGATATGACCTTAATGTTGTTGTCAAGGGCAAAACGCTTCAGGATGTTGCGCAGTTTGTGGCTCGCGAGCTTGCAACGATTGATTCGGTAACATCTACCGCAACTCATTTCGTTATGCGTAGATATAAAGAGCTTGATATATGCCTTTTTGAGGGCGAGAAGGATGACAGGGGGAACATACTTATATGATAGATTATTCCCGAGTGCTTAACAGTAAGGTTTGTGAGATTAAGCCTTCGGGGATAAGAAAGTTTTTTGATATCGCCGCGACTATGGAGGATGTTATTTCTTTAGGCGTCGGCGAACCGGACTTTCAAACCCCGTGGGTTATAAGAAAAGCCGGTATAATGTCACTTGAAAGGGGTAAAACAAAGTATACCTCAAATCGCGGTCTTGAAAAACTGCGCGAGGAAATTTCAAGTTATGTTAACCGCAAACAAAAAGTAAAATATAATTCACAGAATGAAATTTTAGTATCCGTAGGCGGCAGCGAGGCGATAGACGCTGCAATTCGTGCCATTGTGAATGCCGGTGACGAGGTGATTATACCTCAGCCGAGTTATGTGTGTTATGAGCCGATTACCATGCTTTCCGGCGGCGTACCGGTAATAATAGAAACGAAGGCTGAAAATGATTTCAAAATAACACCCGAAGAGCTTAGCTCGGTAATAACTCCTAAAACGAAAGCGCTTATTCTACCGTACCCGTGCAATCCTACAGGTGCGGTAATGGAACGCACCGACCTTGAAAAAATTGCAGAAGTCTTAACGGGAACGGACATAATAGTTATATCCGACGAAATATATTCCGAGCTTACATTTACCGGGGACGGACATGTTTCGATTGCTGAGATAGACGGCATGCGCGAACGCACGGTTTTAATTTCAGGCTTTTCAAAGGCGTTTTCTATGACCGGTTGGCGATTAGGATATGCTTGCGGACCTGAAGAGATTATTGCTCAGATGACTAAAATTCATCAGTTCGCTATTATGTGCGCGCCGACTACGGCACAGTATGCCGCTGTTGAAGCTTTAACCGCTTGCGATGAAGCCGTCGCTGATATGAAAGCTGAGTATGACCGTAGGCGGAAGCTTATGGTTGCGGGATTTAACCGTATGGGACTTGAGTGTCGCGAGCCCAAAGGCGCGTTTTATACTTTCCCTTCAATTAAATCAACGGGTCTTTCCAGCGATGAATTTTGTGAGAAACTACTTGAAAGCGAGCATGTCGCGGTAGTACCGGGTACGGCTTTCGGTCGAGGCGGAGAAGGATTTATCAGAGCGTCTTACTGTTACAGTGCCGAGCATATAACAGAGGCACTCGACAGGATAGAAATATTTATTAAGAAATTATAGGAGAGGTTTTTATGAAAAAATCATTGGTAATTATTGTGGCGGTCATACTTGTCGCTATAATTATAGCTATTAGTGCTGTCAGCACATATAACGGTCTTGTAAAATCTCAGGAAGAGGTTAACGAAAAACAGTCTCAGGTTGGGGTATACCTTCAGCGCAGAGCTGACCTTATTCCTAATTTTGTGGCAACTGTAAAAGGATATTCGGATTATGAGCAGTCAACCCTTACTGCCGTAACCGAGGCAAGAGCCGCTGTAGGTAATGCTAAAACCGTCACAGAACAGGAAGCGGCACAAACTCAGCTTAACGATGCCGTAAGAGTTTGGGTAAATGCCGTAACCGAGGCGTATCCTGAGCTAAAAGCAAACAGCCAGTATCAGGCTCTCCTCGATGAGCTTGCAGGTTCTGAAAATCGTATAGGTACTGCTCGTAAGGATTATAACGACGCAGCAAAAAGCTATAACACAAAAATTCGTACTTTTCCGACCAATATTTTTGCCGGTATATTTGGATTTGGCACGGTTGACTACTTCAAAGCAGATGAAAGCTCAAGCACTCCTCCGGTAGTGAAGTTTGATTGATATGAAAAGGCTTTCGCGGTCTCTGCTGGCATTTTTTGCCGTGGCAGTGATTTTGGTATTTACGGGTTGCGAAGAAGAAAAGGTTACAATTCCGAATCAGACTGAAGAATTTTATGTGAACGACTTTGCAGGTGTGCTTACTGAAAGCGATGCTGAGGCTATGCTTGCGGCAGGCATCGCGCTTGATAAAGCGGTGGCGGCAAAGCTCGGAAAACAGACCGGCGCTCAGGTTGTGGCCGTCACGGTTAAGACTACGGAAGGTATTGAGCCATCTGAGTATGCGTTAATGCTCGGGCGTGAGTGGGGCATAGGTGACAAGGAGGAAAACAACGGCATTGTCATACTGCTTGCTACTGATGACCGCGAGGTTTTTGTAAGCGTAGGTTACGGTCTTGAGGGCGCTCTGCCGGATAGCAAGGTCGGCAGAATAATAGATAATTACGGATATGATTATTTTGCCGAAAATAAATTCTCAGCAGGTATGAAAGCTTTATATTCCGCTATTGTCCGTGAGGTTTATACCGAATATGGTTTGGATATTCCCGACAATATATCTGTTCCTAAAAGATACCAAAATGATGCCGACCCGGGAGAGGTTGGCATATCTTGGGGTATTATTTTAGCAATAATAATCTTATGCGTTATTTACTCGCGTACGCGTGGACTGTTTATACCCATCGGAGGTATCGGCAGCGGCTTTTTCAGAGGCGGCGGCTCAGGTTCGGGCGGCGGATTCGGCGGTTTTTCCGGCGGAGGCGGAAGCTTCGGCGGAGGCGGAGCCGGCAGAGGATTTTAATTTACTTGCAAAATTCATATTTATATGTTACTATGAATCTTGTATGAAGCTTTTTGGAAGAACGGTGGTAAAAAGATGCAGGAAATAAGCATATTTGTCTTGTTCAGAATTGCAGTAAAAAAAATATGGTTGCTAATCCTTGCCTTCGTTTTAGCGGCAGGAGTATCGTTTTCTTATTGTGAGTTTTTAGCAACTCCGGTTTATGGCGCTTCCGCCTCGATTATCGTTACAAACGGCGCTGTTGTAGCTCCGGATAATAATAACAATACAACCAAAGTTTTAGGCTCTGATATTCAGGCTTCACTTATGCTTGTGGATTCGGTTGTGGATATGTTGAAAACTCCGGATATATACAAATATGTTGCGGAAAAACTCGGCGACGGGTATGATTATAAACAGATTAAAGCAAACACAACTGTTTCGCGCCGTGGCGAGGACACGCTGTTTGTTGATATATTTTACACTGACAGTGACCCTCAAAAAGCAATAAAGGTAGCAAACCTTTTTGCATCGGCTTCGTGCGATTATATTGCTGATTTTATAAGCAGAACGGATCCTAAAATAGTATCAAGCGCGGATAGGGCGGGCCTTGTTTCCCCGAAAACCTTCAGAACCACCTTGCTTTTCGGTTTGATTGCGGCCTTTGTTTTGTATATTGTGTTTGTGCTCATCGAGCTTTTTAATAATACCGTGAAGGGTGAAGAGGACTTTGTTTCCAGGTATAAAATACCGCTGCTCGGCACAATTCCGGATTTTGATGAGGCTCGCCGCACTTTATCATACAAGAAAGGCGGTTATTACAAATGAGTTTTTTTAAGTTAAAGAATAAAGAATCTTCGTATTCTGATATGAGTGTTCAAAACAAAAAGATACCTTTTGCAGTTGTTGAGTCTTATAAAGCCATAAGAGCAAATCTTACTTTTCTTCTTTCTTCGGCAAAGAATAATATCGTGGTCGTAACTTCTCCGAATTCAGGAGAAGGGAAATCCACTACGGCGGTAAATATGGCGATTGCCTTTTCACAGCTTGGTGAGCGTGTTCTGCTTATAGATGCAGATATGAGAAAATCAACGCTTCATAAAAAGCTCAAAACTGAAAACGGAGACGGTCTTTCTAATATTCTTGCCGGTATGGCTGATGTTAACGACTGTATAACGAAAATAAATGATAATCTCTTCTTTCTGCCTTCCGGCAGAATACCGCCTAACCCGTCGGAGCTTTTGGGAAGTGTCGAGTTTGAGAAATTGCTTAACATGGTATCGCCTAATTATAATTGTGTGATTATTGATACTCCTCCGATGAATGTGGTATCGGATACTATTGTTGCGGCTTCGCACACCGCCGGAATAGTTTTGGTAGTTCGTGACAGACGAACTCATAACGACGACATAAGGCGTGTTATCGATTCTGCTGAATTTGCCGGAATTAAGATTTTAGGTGCCGTTATAAACGGAGTTACACAGTCAAGCCCAAGAGGCTATAAATACGATTATTATTCGAAATATTACAAAAATCATTAATTGTTATTCATTAAAATCGGAAGATTTCTGCGGTCTTCCGATTTTTTTACGAGGTGTAAAATGCTTGATATTCACTCACATATTTTACCCGGAATTGATGACGGTGCTAAAACAGAGAAGGATAGTCGCGAGCTTTTAGTGCAACTTCATAATCAGGGCGTCACAACGGTTGTTGCCACTCCGCATTTTTATCCGAACAGTATGGATTTGGAAGATTTTATTGACCTTCGTTTTAAGTCTGCAAAAAAAATATCGGAATGTTCGGATGAAATCGGTAATATAAAAATACTGCTCGGTGCTGAAGTGCTTTATTTTAGCGGTATAGGCAGAGTTGAAAGCATTAAGCGGCTGACAATCGCACGAAGTAGGTTTCTTCTTTTAGAGCTTTTAGGAATAAATGATATAAGTGACAGAGTGATAAAGGATATTAAAAATATAAAAGAAAACTTAGGAATTATTCCGATTATTGCTCATGTTGAAAGGTATTATAAGTATAAGGGCTATAAAAAGCTCGTTTCGGCAATAGAGGAAGGTCTTGCCCTGTGCCAGATAAACGCGTCTTTTATTGTGTCGAAAGGCGAGGCAAGGGCGACTAAAAGCCTTATCAAAGCAGGACTTGTAGATTTGGTAGGGTCGGATTGCCACGACCCTCAAAAAAGACCTGTATATATTAATTCTGCATTTGCCGAAATAGAAAGAATTTCAAAGGAACAGTGTGAAAGAATAATAAATATCACACAAACTATTGAAAGGGAGCTTTTGGCGGCTTATGAGGAGTAATACAGTTAATATAAATGATTTCGGTACGGTGAAATTCATAACATTTCCGCGTCTTCAGGCGGCAAGCGGAGTGCGTCATATATTTTCAACCCGGTTAGGCGGTGTAAGCGAGGGCGTATTCAGTGAAATGAATTTAAGCTTCAGAAACGGTGATAACCGCGAAAATGTTCTTGAAAACTATCGCAGATTATGCGAAGCGGTAAATATTGATATGAGCCATTTGGTGCTTTCCCGTCAAACGCATACCAACAATGTGAAATATGTAACTGAAGCGGACTGCGGCACGGGTATCACAAAGCCTGAATTTTCTGATGTTGACGGTCTTATTACAGATAAACCCGGTGTTGCACTTGTAACGCAGTATGCCGACTGTGTACCTCTTTTGTTTTATGACCCGGTAATGAGAGTCTGCGCGAATTCTCATTCGGGCTGGCGCGGTACGGTGCAGAAAATGGGTGCCGTAACGGTTGAAAAAATGATAAAAGATTTCGGATGCAAACCCGAAAACATAATTGCGGCAATAGGTCCATCAATTTGTAAAAACTGTTATGAGGTGGACACACCGGTATATGAAGCTTTTGTAAATAGCGGAATACCGCTTGAAGGCGTTATTATATCGAAGTCTGACGGCGAGCATTTTCTTCTTGATTTGAAAGAGGCAAACCGCAGAATACTACTTGCATCCGGCATACTCCCCCAAAACCTTGATATTGCCGATATATGTACATGCGAAAACAGCGATATGCTTCATTCTCACAGGGCAACCGGCGGAAAGCGCGGAAATCTTGCGGCTATAATAGAAATGTGCTAGGGAGGATGTTATGAAACTTAATTACAAACAAACAGTGCTAATAGGTTTTGCCTTTATGTCTATACTTGCGTTCTGGCAGTTTTATGACCAGGTAATACCATATATTCTTGAAAACCGTTTTGGGCTTAACACATTTGTCACTAACGCGATAATGTCGATAGACAATATTTTAGCGCTTTTTATGCTGCCGCTTTTTGGTACTCTTTCGGATAAGACTAACACAAGGCTCGGCAAGCGTACACCGTATGTGCTTTTCGGTACCGTTGCCGCAAGCATACTTCTTTTGGTTCTTTCCTTTTTTGAAGAAAGACTTTACTTTACCGGCTTCATAATAACCCTTATAACGCTTTTAGTCGTAATGTCTACATACCGTTCACCGGCAGTCGCCTATATGCCTGATGTTACTGAGAAACCGCTTCGCAGTAAAGGTAATGCAGTGATAAATCTCGTTGGATATATTGGCGGTATTTTTGCAACAATAGTAATGATGGTGCTTCTTAAAAGCGAGAAGAATGAGGCAGGCGAGAGCGTTTATACGGCGGATCAGTCGTTTACCGGGGTGTTTGTATGCATTGCGGTGTTTATGCTTCTTTCTGTGCTTGTTATGGTGTTCTTTGTAAAAGAAAATCGCCTAAAGCATGTTGAGAACTCGGAAGAACGGGCGTACAATTCAAAGACGCTCACAAAGGGCGAGAAGACGAGTTTTGCTTTAATCCTCGTATCGGTATTTTTATGGTTTTGTGCATATAACGCCGTAACTACTGCCTTTTCAAGATACTGTGTGAATGTTTGGGGTGTGTCGGTAGGCAAATCGTCGGGATATCTGTTACTCGGCACTCTTTCGGCAATCGCGGCATTTTTACCACTCGGCTTTATTTCGAGTAAAGTCGGCAGAAAGAAAACCGTGCTTATAGGTATCGCTCTTATGGGATTATCATTTGCGGCTGCAGGTTTTATAAAACACGAGACTCCGTTTATGTATGCAATTTTCGCATTTGTAGGTATAGGCTGGGCGGCGATAAATGTAAACTCTTATCCTATGGCAGTAGAAATCGGTTCCGGTTCAGACATAGGAAAGTACACAGGCCTTTATTACACATTTTCTATGGCGGCACAAATATTAACGCCTCTGCTTTCTGGATTTATAATTACGAAAACAGACTTTGGTTATGCAACCTTGTTCCCATACGCCGTGATATTTTCCGTTGCGGCTTTTGTAACTATGAGCTTTGTCCGTCACGGCGATTATAAGCCGGAATTTCAAAATGCAGTTATGGAAAATATTTCAGGTACGGATGACTGATAAAATTAAGGTGAGTTTATGAAAAAACGCAAAATTAAGCTATCATTTAAGGAAATAGTTTTCGACCTCATTTTTTATATAATAGGCTGTGCGATATACTCCGTAGCCGTAACTTCGCTTATAACGCCAAACGCCGTATCTCCGGGCGGTTTTACCGGCGTTGCCGCGGTTCTTAATTATCTTACCGGCTTTTCTACCGGTATTATTCTGTTGATATTGAATGTGCCGGTAATTATTTTGGGAATTATACGGCTTGGCGGTATTTTTGTGGTAAAGACTGCTATTGCAACCGGAATACTCTCTCTCTGTCTTCAATTATCCGAGTTGTTTGTTCCTCAGTTTACCGTCAATAAGATTTTGGCAAGTATTTTCGGCGGTGTGCTGATGGGCACGGGGTTAAGCCTTATTCTTCGCCGCGGCGCTACAACCGGCGGAGTGGATATTATAGCAACTCTTGTAAACCGCCGTTTTCGCTATCTTTCGGTAGGCAGGGTAATACTGATTTCAGATATTATAGTTATAACCTTTGTGTCAATAGTTTATAAGAATGTTGAAAGCGGACTTTACTCTATTGTAGCTATGTATGCATCATCACGCGTTACCGACGCTATTCTTTACGGTTCGGATAGGGGCAAGATAGTATATGCCGTCACCGATAAGCCGCAGGAGATTTGCGACAAGGTTTCTGAAAGGGTTGAGCGAGGGGTTACGAAATTATCGGTAGTAGGAGGATACACCGGAGATACCCATACTATGCTTATGTGTACCGTGCGCATTAATGAAGTATCCGCAGTGTGTGATATAATAAAAGAAACCGATGAACGCGCCTTTATAATAATCTCCGATGCAGGTGAGATAATAGGACAAGGATTTAAGACGGACGACAGATGATAAATGACAGATGGCAGACTTCTGATGTCAGACGATATGAATGCCTGCGGCGCATAAAATACCCGAGAAACAGTAAATTAAAAAGGTAACCAATAGTTATTGTCTCATCCTTATGGTGGGTTCACTATAATAATCCGGGCACATATACTTATAGTTATATAAAGAAACTATAAGGTGGTGCTTTAATGGATTTTTATGCAGTAGGAAGAAGTATTAGAAAATGTAGACTATCAAAGGGAATGCGGCAAGAAGACCTGGCAGAGCAGACAAATCTTTCAACCACATACATAGGTATGGTTGAAAGAGGGGAGAAAAAGCCGTCGCTTGAAACTTTTGTGAAAATATTGAATGCCTTAGGCGTTTCGGCAGATATTGTTCTTTGCGATGTTTTGGATAACGGTTATATGGTCAAAAACTCTTTGCTTAATGAAAAGCTATCAAAGCTTTCAAATGATGACCGCGATAAAATATATGATGTAATTGATACGATGCTTTCTCATTCGAAACGAATATATAAATAGAAAATTTGCTCTAAGTAACCAAGACTTAGAGCAAAATTTTTTTATCGTCCCCTTGTTTCGAGCAGTTTCGACAAAGTAGTTGTGTTATAACATAACAAATGGTTAATATAACAACCTAAAAGTTATGAAATGGAAAAATGATATCTAAATATTTCTTCCGCGCTTTACGCTGCCCTTTCCGAATTTTCCGCGGACGGAATATATAGAGTTTTCGATTTTTTCTATTCTGTCGTTTGTGTCGCTTGCGCCGAACAAATCCTCTTGAACGGCAACCGCGTCACCTTTAAGATTTATTGCCCGTATTCCTACCGACCTTAGCGGTAAGTTCCAATGGTAGGTTTTATCAAAAAGCTCCATACCGTATTTTGCAATAAGCAGTGCTGAGTTTACGGGCGCCTCTACCGAATGCGACACCTCTTTGACCTTAAGCGCAGTATCTCTTGTGTGAACCTGAATACCATTGGCATAAAGACCTGTTTTCCTGAGCTCATCCGATATTTCTTCGGCAAGCTCTAAGTATATCCGCCATACCTCGCGGCGGTCGGTTATGTCGTGGTCGGGCGTGGTGCTTCTGCCTACGCTTTTAGGTTTGTAGTTTTCGTCTATCGGGGAGACCGGTGAATTGTCAAGTCCTAACGCATACTCTTTTAGAAGTAAACCGTTTTTGCCGAACATACGCGTTAGCATATTGTCGTCGCAAAGAGTTATATCACCCACTGTAAATATCCCGTTTTCTTTGAGCTTTTGAACAGTGCGTTTTCCGATAAAGAGCAGGTCGCCTGCCGGAAGCGGCCACACTTTTTCTTTGAAATTTTGCCGATTTATCACTGTTACGGCATCCGGCTTTTTCATATCCGAGCCGAGCTTTGCGAAGATTTTATTAAAGCTAACGCCTACGGATATGGTTATTCCGAGTTCTCTTTTAATATCTTTTCTTATCTTATCGGCTATTTCCTCGCCAGAGCCGAAAAGCAGTGTGCTTCCGGTAACATCAAGCCAGCATTCGTCAATTCCGAAAGGCTCTATAATGTCGGTATACCGAGCGTAAATCTCGCGTGCGGCATGCGAATATTTTTGGTACTCCTCATAATTCGGCGGAAGAATTACGAGATTTTTACATTTGCGTTTTGCTTCCCATACTGCCTCGGCGGTCTTTACACCATACTTTTTTGCTATTTCGTTTTTTGCAAGCACTATGCCGTGCCGCGCCTCAACGCTGCCGCAAACAGCTACCGGCAAATCGTAAAGAGTGGGGTTTGAGAGTAATGATACTGAAGCGAAGAAATTATTAAGGTCGCAGTGTAAAATTATTCTATCCGACAAAATACTCACCTCTCGAACAGATGTTCTGAAATTATTATAAAAAAAATAAACCGATTTGTAAAGAGGAAATTTTTATATTGTTACAAAAATCCCCCCCTGTTCTATAAAACCGAACAGAGGGGGTATTTTATTTATGGATTACTGCTGTCACCGGTTGTGTTTTCGCTGCTTTCCGGCGTAGATGCCGAGCTTTTGTCACTTTTATTCTTCTTAGATTGTTTTGCTGAATTTGAATTGTTTTCGGAACCGCTTTGTTTTGTTTTGCTTTTTGTCTCTTTCGTGTCAAAATTCTGTGACTGACTGTAAGAATGAGACACTATGCGTTTATGCTCCTTGTGTGTGCATCCTCGAAAAATCAGGAAACCTGATGTTGCAATTATTACGCCTGCCAAGAATCCAACGGCCGCAACAATTATATTCTTTTTTGTAATATTTAATTTCATAACTGAAAACTCCTCTAAATTAGTTTGTAATTATAATTCTCATTGAAGTGTATTTATTTCTGCATTGGTACCACATCCTTTAATCGCTTCAGTATTGAATTATCCTCTCGGGCCGTTAAATCCGCCTCTGCCGCCGAATCCTCCGTTACCGCCGCCGGGTCCGCCCATCATTTGATTGGTAAGTGTGGTAACCTCCGTACCGTTTACAATTACCTTACCGCCATTTATCACACCTGTGCCGTCATAATCGAACGCAGAATTTCCGGTTATACTGATTGTTCCTCCGTTTATCGTTATATTACCGTTTGAATCAATGCCGTCGGTATCGCCCTGACCCATAGTAATGGTGACATTTCCGCCGTTAATTTCAACCGTCGGTGTAGTGCCGGATGATTTTTTAGCGGCATTTATACCGTCGTCGGACGCGGTAATTGAAACCGTTCCGTCGTTGATTTTAACACAAGTTGCCTCTAAACCCTCTGCCGCTGTGATATTAAATGTTCCGCCGTCGATTTGCAGTGTAGTGGTTGCGTGGATACCGTCGTCGCTAACCTTGATATTGAATGTACCGCCTTTAATATAAACGCTGCCCAGAGTGTCATCATCATTGTTTTCGGCGTGAATACCGTCAGTATCTGCAACGAGGGTAAATGTGCCGTCTGCAATAGCGATACTGTCATTAGCTCTTATCGCTGTATTTGAAGAACTGATATTATATGTTCCGCTTGCGATTGTTACTTCGTCTTTTCCCACAATTCCGTGCCCGGCAGAGGATTTAACTGTAAGAGTGCCCGTTCCGTTCAAGGTTATGTCATCCTTTGAGAAAATCACCGCGTCTACATTATTGTCATCAATTTGCTTAAATGAACCGCCGTTTACAAGCGTGTTTTGAGTGCCTTCTGAAAGGGTGATAAACACCTTATCGGCACCGGCAATATATATGGGGGCAAAGGTATCGGAAGTAATTGAGACTCCGTTTAATACAAGTTGAACCTTTTCTTCTTTGCTGACATTAACTATAATACTTCCGTTTTTAAGTGTGCCCGAAAGAATGTATGTGCCCTCTTTCTTAATTGTGACCGTAGAACCCGATATGCTTACATTTTCCGAGCTTGCTGCCGCAGTGTCGCCGTTCAGTGAAATTTTAACGGCATCTGTCGTGTCAATTTCACCGGACAAATCGCGCGAAGAGAATAATTCGTCCGTGTTCGTTTCATCTGCCGTATCCGTAGTGCTTACCGTGCTTGCAGTTTGAGAATAGTCTGTAACACTTTCGTTTGCTCCGGTACTCCCGCAACCGGATAAAACAAATGTTACAAGAATTAAAAGAGAAATCATTGTTAATATGCTTTTTTTCATTTTATTTTGCTCCTTTTCTTATTGTTGTGAGCACATTATAGTAGGTAAACATTGAAGAAAAATTGAAGTTTAAAACCATTTTGTCCTTGTCGAGGGCAAGCCTAAAACAACAAATGAAAAAACCTGCGCGGAGTCAATAAGGCTCCGCGCAGGTTTTTATGCTTATATTTATTTCTTTATTCTGTCAACAATTTCATAACTCATACAAATTAAGTCTCTGACTTCGTTTGCAGGAACGCTGCCGTCAAGCAAAATTGTAATCCAATTCTTCTTGCTCATATGATATGCAGGTAAGTAGCCTTTGTTGTGTAACAGTGAGTCTATAAATATCGGATTGCATTTAAGGTTAATAATGTCAACCTTTCCGTTGCCCTTAAGACCTAATTTGCTTTTTTCAACATCCATAATTATTCCAAACCACTTTTTGTTTTTCGCACATCGAAATACAAAGTAATTTGGAAAGTTAATCCAAAGCCGTTCGCCTGTTACGGAAAAGTTATAAAGGATATAATCTATAATATCTTGTCTGTTCATTTGCTATTCTTCCCAATATCAATACTGCCTTAAAATTATGTTAATCGGCAATATCGGTATCCGGTACAATTAACACTTCATAATCCGGATACAAACTGCAAATATCGTTATACAGGTTTTTAATCGCTTCTTTTCGGTCAACATCAAAACTTACCACAACATCAAAGCGAAGAGTTTTATTCTCGGTGTCGGCATAAAAACCGTGCATTTGCAGTGCCCATTCGTGTGACATAACCTTTTTCTGCACAGCGTTTCGCATTTTTGCCGCCTCATCGTTTGAGGTGTTGAATGAATAAACGCCTATACCCGTCAGGATTATGCCGGTTTTGTGGAATACATCTACCTGTATTTTTCTTGTGATTTTATCGACTTCGTCAACGCTCAAAGTATCAGGCAATTCAATATGCACCGAACCGTAATTTTTATTCGGACCGTAGTTAAAGAGCGTTACATCATACGCTCCGAGTACATTTTCCTCTTTGCAAATAATATCTTTTAGTTCCCTTACTGTTTCGGTATCCTCGCGCTTGCCTATAATATCGTTAAGCGTTTCTATCATCATTTCAATTCCGGCTTTTATAATGAAACCGGCAATTATAACGCCTACATATGCTTCAAGTGAGATTTTGAAAGTCAGAAAAATAATTGCCGAAGCAAGCACCGAGCTTGAAAGGATGGCGTCAAATAATGCGTCTGAACCAGATGCGGTCAGCGCACCGGAATTCACCTTTTTCCCCTGTTTTTTAACATACATCCCGAGTATCAGTTTTGCTATTATTGCAACCGAGATTATGATGATTGATACGGTATTGTAGTCAGCGGCTTCGGGATGAATAATCTTTTTGACCGACTCTACAAGCGAAGTAATACCGGCATATAGAACAAGTGCTGCTACTATCATAGAGCTTAAATATTCAATTCTACCGTATCCGAGTGGGTGCTTTTTATCCGGTTGCTTTGCACCAAGCTTTGCACCGATAATAGTAACAACGGATGAGAGCGCATCGGATAAATTATTTACCGCGTCAAGAATAACGGCGATAGAATTTGATACCAACCCCACAAACGCCTTAAAGCCTACAAGGAACAGATTTGTTACAATACCGATAACACTTGTTTTGACGATGACTTTTTCTCTGCTTGACGCCAGAATGGCAATATCGTCACTTTGTTTACTCATTTTCGGTACCTATCAACGCTTCAACTGCGCTTTTTACATCCTTCATATCGGTTGTAGGTTCAAAACGGGCGATAACTTTACCTTCACGGTCGATAAGGAATTTTGTGAAGTTCCATTTGATATATGCCTTATCGCCGAACTTCTTATTGTTCATATTTGCAAACTTATTAAGCGCGGCATTTTTAAGGCCCTTGCCGAAGCCTTCAAAAGGTTTTTCGGTGGCAAGGAAAGCAAACAGCGGTTCGGCAGTGTCCCCGTTTACATCAATCTTTGCAAATTGCGGAAATTCGGTGCCAAAGTTTATTGTGCAATAATCATGAATTTCATCTGCGCTTCCCGGCGCCTGATTTGCAAATTGGTTGCATGGGAAATCGAGAATTTCAAAGCCATTGCCCTTAAACTCGCTGTACATTTCTTCAAGTGGCTCATAATGCGGTGTAAATCCGCAGCCTGTTGCGGTGTTTACAATGAGTAAGACCTTGCCCTCGTACTCCGAGAGGTTTACTTCTTTCCCTTTTCTGTCCTTAACTGTAAAATCATAAACTGTTTTCATAGTGATTTCTCCTTTTCATTATCAATTATTTTATATAGTATTTGATAAAGCAGCTGTGATTCTTCGTTTGTAAGGCAAAATTCTTTTGCCATACATTCCGGAATAAAAAGCGCCTCTTCCTGCAATTTTTTCCCTTCGATTGTGAGACTTATTGAGAGACTTCTGCCGTCTGACTCGTCTTTACCCTTTTTTATATATCCCTTATTTTCAAGCTTTTTGAGCAAGGGAGCAAGCGTGTTGGATTTAAGACCGAGCGCCTTGCAAAGAAGCTTTTCGTTTGCAATTTCTTCTTCCCACAATACCATCATTACAATGTATTGGGTATAGGTTAAATCAAGCCTGTCTAAAAGCGGTTTGTATTTTCTCGTAATCAGATTTGATACTGCATAAAGCGGAAAACAAAGCTGATTTTTAAGGCGAAGCATTTCGTATTTATTTTCCATTTCATCACCTCTTTGTGTAAATTATATCGCGTGCGATATAATTTGTCAAGCTTTTTTCGATTTATTTTAGAGTCAAAGAATAAAAACTTGACAAAATAAGGTATCAGTGTTATTATGTGTTAGCGTGCCGTACTGTGTGCGGTGGATTTTTGCGCAAATTTACAAGAAAGGAGATAATAAGTAGTGCCAACCTTTAATCAGTTAGTTCGCAGCGGTCGTGAGACGGTAGAGAAGAAGGCTAAGGCTCCTGCTCTTTTGAAGGGTTATAACTCTATGAAGCGCAACCTTACCGATAATGATTCTCCGCAGAAACGCGGCGTTTGCACAGCTGTTAAGACATCTACGCCTAAAAAGCCTAACTCGGCTCTTCGTAAAATCGCAAGAGTTCGTCTTTCCAACGGAATAGAAGTTTCTGCTTACATTCCGGGAATAGGTCACAATCTTCAGGAACACAGCGTTGTTCTGATTCGTGGCGGCCGTGTTAAGGACCTCCCCGGTGTGCGTTATCACATCATCCGCGGAACACTTGATACGCAGGGTGTTGCAAACAGAATGCAAGCTCGCTCTAAATACGGAGCAAAACGTCCCAAAGCAGGTGCGAAGTAATTTTTAGAAAGACGAAATCTCTGCTATAACCGGCAGGCTTATATATATGTATAAATTATATTCGCCTTGCTTGGTGCAACGGGAATTTGTCACTCGAGTACCTATGATATCATCTCTATGAAGGAGGGAAGCAAAGTGCCAAGAAGAGGCTTTATTGCTAAACGCGATGTTTTACCCGATCCTATCTATAATTCTAAGAAGGTAACCCGTCTTATCAACAATGTTATGCTTGACGGTAAGAAGGGTGTTGCTCAGAAGATAGTTTACGGTGCTTTTGACATCATCAGTGAAAAAACAGGAAAGGATCCGCTTGAGGTTTTCGATGCAGCTATGGAAAACATTATGCCGCAGCTCGAATGTAAGGCGGTCCGCAAAGGCGGCGCCACCTATCAGGTACCTTTCGAAGTTCGTCCTGAGAGAAAGCAAACTCTCGGACTCAGATGGCTCACTATGTTCAGCCGTCAGCGCTCAGAGCGCACAATGAAAGAGCGTCTTGCAGCTGAAATTATGGATGCTAATAACGGTATGGGTAATGCCGTTAAGAGACGCGAAGAAATGCACAGAACCGCAGAAGCGAACAAGGCTTTTGCGCATTACAGATGGTAATCTCTTACCGCTGTTGATGACTGCGTGATTTGGAGGAAAAAATGCCAAGAAAAGTATCTCTTGAAATGACAAGAAATATTGGTATTATGGCGCATATTGATGCCGGTAAGACGACCACCACCGAGCGTATACTTTTTTATACGGGTATTAACCGTAAACTCGGTGAAACGCATGACGGCGCATCAACTATGGACTGGATGGAGCAGGAAAAAGAAAGAGGTATTACAATTACCTCCGCTGCTACCACCTGTTTCTGGAAAGACCATCGTATCAATATAATCGACACACCGGGACACGTTGACTTCACGGTTGAAGTTCAGCGTTCTTTGCGTGTTCTTGACGGCTCTGTTACCGTTCTTTGTGCAAAGGGCGGCGTTGAGCCGCAGTCTGAAACCGTATGGCATCAGGCTAACGAGTACCATGTACCGCGTATGATATTCGTCAATAAGATGGATATTATGGGTGCGGATTTTTATCATGTACTTGATATGATTAAGGAAAGATTTAACTGTAATGCTGTGCCAATTCAGTTGCCTATCGGCGCTGAGGACACATTCAAGGGAATCGTTGACCTTATCAATAACGACGCCGAGATTTATTATGATGACCTCGGCAAAGATGTTCGCCGTGAGGAAATTCCGGAAGATATGAAGGAAATAGCGGCGAAATACCGTAATGCTCTTATTGAGTCTGTTGTTGAAATGGATGAAGAGCTTATGGAAAAATACTTTGAGGGTGAAGAGCCTACTGTTGAGCAGATTAAGAAAATTATCCGCAAGGCTACTATTGCCAACGAAATGGTACCTGTAACCTGCGGCACTGCTTACAGAAACAAGGGCGTTCAGCCGCTTCTCGATGCTATTGTGGACTTTATGCCGGCTCCTACCGATGTAGAAGCTATCAAAGGCGTTAATCCCGATACCGGCGAGGAGGAGGACAGGCACTCATCCGATAGTGAGCCGTTTGCGGCGTTGGCTTTCAAAATTGCAACCGACCCGTATGTTGGTAAGATTTGCTATTTCCGTGTTTATTCCGGTACTGTTGACGCAGGCGCCGGCGTATATAACTCGGTTAAGCAGAACCGTGAGCGTATGGGCAGAATTTTGCAGATGCACGCAAATCACAGAGAGGACCTTGAAACCTGCTATGCAGGCGATATTGCGGCGGCGGTTGGTCTTAAGAACACCACCACCGGTGATACCCTTTGTGATGAAAAGCATCCTGTAATTCTTGAGTCTATGAACTTCCCCGAGCCGGTTATCCGCGTAGCCATTGAGCCTAAGACCAAAGCAGGTCAGGAGAAAATGGGTATTGCGCTTGCCAAACTTGCAGAAGAAGACCCGACCTTCCGTTGCTATACCGATGAGGAAACCGGGCAGACTATTATCGCCGGTATGGGTGAACTTCACCTTGAAATCATCGTTGACCGTTTGCTTCGCGAATTTAAGGTTGAAGCAAATGTAGGCGCTCCGCAGGTTGCTTATAAAGAGAGCATCCGCAAGAAGGTTGACCACGAAACTAAGTATAAACGCCAGTCGGGCGGTTCCGGTCAGTACGGTCATGTTAAAATCATACTTGAGCCAAATGAAACGGGCAAGGGTTATGAGTTTATCAATTCGGTTACCGGCGGTTCTATTCCGAAAGAGTTTATACCTGCGGTTGATTCCGGTATTCAGGGCGCATTGCAGGCAGGCGTACTTGCAGGATACCCCGTTGTTGATGTTAAGGTTACACTCTATGACGGTTCGTATCACGAGGTTGACTCGTCTGAAATGGCATTTAAGATTGCCGGTTCAATGGCATTCAAAGAGGCTTGCAGAATAGCTGACCCGGTACTTCTCGAACCTATAATGAAGGTTACTGTTATAGTTCCTGAGGAGTATATGGGCGATGTTATCGGCGACCTTAACTCTCGCCGCGGCGAAATTCAGGGCTTTGAGGACCGTTCAGGTCTTAAGCAAATCAATGCCAGAGTACCGCTTGGCGATATGTTCGGTTATGCTACCGACCTGCGCTCTAAAACTCAGGGCCGCGGTCAGTATGTAATGGAGCCGGACGGCTACAAGGAAGTTCCGAAGAGCATAGCTGAAAAAATCGTTTCAAATCGCTCTAAGGGCGATAAATAAAAAATAAATAATGCTTGAAATTTTCGGCATTATTTGGTAAACTATAACTATATAGCACAAACAAAAGCTATTAAGGAGGAAAATAACAATGGCAAAGGCAAAATTTGAACGTACCAAACCCCATGTTAACATTGGTACAATCGGTCACGTTGACCACGGTAAGACTACCCTTACAGCAGCAATTACTAAGTATCTCTCACTCAAAGGTCAGGCTCAGTTTGAGGATTATGCAAACATCGATAAGGCTCCTGAAGAGAGAGAGCGTGGTATTACAATCAATACTGCGCACGTTGAGTATGAGACTGACGCTCGTCACTATGCTCACGTTGACTGCCCGGGACACGCTGACTATGTTAAGAACATGATCACCGGTGCTGCTCAGATGGACGGTGCGATTCTCGTTATCGCTGCTACTGACGGTCCTATGGCTCAGACCAAAGAGCACCTTCTTCTTGCTCGTCAGGTTGGCGTTCCGTCAATCGTTGTATTTATGAATAAGTGCGATCAGGTTGATGACGAAGAGCTTCTCGAGCTCGTTGAGATGGAAATCCGCGAGACTCTTGATAAGTATGAGTTCCCTGGCGATGATACACCTATCATCAAGGGTTCTGCTCTCGTAGCTCTTGAGTGTGCATCTAACGATCCTGCCGATCCTGCTTATGCTCCTATCAAAGAGCTTATGGATGCAGTTGACAGCTATATTCCGACTCCGGACCGTAAGGCTGACCTTCCGTTCCTTATGCCTATCGAGGATGTTATGACCATCTCCGGCCGTGGTACAGTTGTTACCGGCCGTGTTGAGCGTGGTCAGCTCAAAGCTGGCGAAGAAGTTGAAATCATCGGTCTTACCGAAGAGAGAGCTAAGACAGTTGTTACTTCTATGGAAATGTTCCGCAAGACTCTTGATTACTGCGAGGCCGGCGATAATGTTGGCGCACTTCTCCGTGGCGTAGGCCGTGAAGATGTTGAGCGTGGTCAGGTTCTCTGCAAACCCGGCTCAATTAACCCCCATACAAAGTTCCATGGTCAGGTTTATGTACTGACTAAGGAAGAGGGCGGCCGTCATACTCCGTTCTTCAACAACTATCGTCCGCAGTTCTATTTCAGAACTACCGATGTTACCGGCGTTGTATCTCTTCCGGCTGGCACTGAGATGTGCATGCCTGGCGATAATGTAGAGATGGATGTTGAACTCATCACTCCTATCGCTATTGAAGAGGGTCTCCGTTTCGCTATCCGTGAGGGTGGCCGTACAGTAGGCTCCGGCGTTGTTACAAAGGTTAACGGTTAATTTAATAAAAATTAAACAAGTTTAGTTTTCTCACCGCCTATATTGTGCCGATTTCGGGCATAATATAGGCGGTGATTTTTTTGCGTAAAAAGAGTATTGACAATAACGAAAAACAGAAAAACTTTGCCGCCCGTGCGGCAGTTTGCTATTTTTTAGTGCTTTTTTTGCTTTTTAGCTGTGTGCTGAGAGTGGCGGTTATAGACAGCAAGGGCTATGATAAGGTTTCAGCCGAGCAAAGCGCTTATAAAATTAAGGTGTGCAGGGTGAGAGGCACTATATACGACAGCAATATGTTGCCTCTTACAAACAACAAGAAGAGTATTACTGCGGTAGTGGCTCCAACTGAGCGCGCTTTAATGGCGGTAAGCGGTAAAATAAACCCTGACGAATCCCAAGAGCTAATTGATAAATTAAGAAATAATAAGCCTGCCGTTTGTAAGGTGTCGGAGGAAATAGAATGCGAGGGCGTTGCAACAACATATACTTATAGTACCCAGGGGACAAATAGTGCTTGTCACATTGTGGGGTATCTTGATAATACCGGTCACGGTGCGGCAGGACTTGAAGCGGCTTATGACAATTTACTATATAGTGACGAATACCTTTGCGCAGTGTATGAGGCTGACGGAAAGGGCAACATTCTCGGCGGCAGTCAACCGAGGTTTGAGAATAACTCTCTATCGTATTCAAATTATGTCGTATCTACTATTGATATAAATATGCAAAATGCCGCGCTTAAAGCGGCAAGCAGAATAAAAAAAGGCGCCGTGGTGGTAGCAGAGGTCAAAACCGCAGAAATCAAGGTGCTCTTAAGTCTGCCGCAATTTGATGTTTCAAATCTGTCGGCTTCACTAAATGACGAAAACTCACCGTTTGTAAACCGTGCGCTGTCAGCATATAGTGTAGGCTCAGTTTTTAAGTCCTGTGTTGCCGCGGCAGGTGTTGAAAGCGGTCTTTCAGGGTATAAGTTTAACTGCGAGGGAAGCACATATATAATCGACAGATACTTTAAGTGTCACAAGCTGGACGGTCACGGCACAGTTGATTTAAGGCAGGCGCTTGCTTTTTCCTGTAACTGCTTTTTCTATAACTATGCCCAAATGGTAGGTGGTGAGGCGATTTATAAAAAAGCGAGAGTGTTCGGTTTCGGGAGCAGTATAAGCATAGCCGATAATATAAAAACCGCTTCAGGCAATTTACCTGAGGTGAATACACTAAAAAATCCTGCAAGACTTGCAAATTTCAGCATAGGGCAAGGGGAGCTTACTGCTTCGCCAATATCGCTTTTGCCTCTTTATATAGCGGTGGCAAACAACGGAAAGTATTATTTGCCTTCTATTGTTAAAAGAAGCGTTAAAGGGGGAGAAGTGACTGAATATGACAAAGGCTATCCCACTCAGGCTATGAGCAGCAATACCGCAAATACTATAAAAGAATACCTTTCTTCCGTTATAAGCGAGGGTACCGCCGCTGCCGCCGCGCCGAAAACAGTCACCGCCGCAGGAAAAACCGCAACTGCGCAAACCGGAAAAAAGGACAAAAACGGCGTAAAAATCAATAATAGTTGGTTTTGCGGTTTCTTTCCCGCAGAAGAGCCAAAATATGTTGCGGTGATTTTATCAGAGGGGGGAAACAGCATTGAAACTACAACGACTTTTGCCGAAATTGCTGATGAAATAAGCAGAATAGCAGATATTACCACTTGACAGTATAGCGGTGCAGTGGTATAATTGCATACAATTATACGATTAAGGAGAAAATAAATGCTTGAGCTTTCCAACAAAACAAATTTACTTGAATCAAACATTTACAAATATTCGCTTCAGGATGTATCTGAGCCTAATTTATATCGCGAGGTTTACAGTTATGATGATGTACCGCGAGTTGCTTTCAACCACCGAAGAGTTCCTATGGGAATGCCAAAGGATATATGGATAACAGATACCTCGTTTCGTGACGGTCAGCAGTCTGTAGAGCCGTATACGGTAAAACAGATAGTAGATTTATTTAAGCTTTTATCGAAGCTTTCGGGTCCTTACGGAATAGTACGCCAGAGCGAGTTTTTTGTTTATAGTAAAAAAGACCGTGACGCACTTGCAAAATGCCAGGAATTAGGTCTTCGTTTTCCTGAGATTACAACCTGGATAAGGGCAAGCAAGCAGGATTTTAAGCTTGTAAAGGATTTAGGCGTAAGAGAGACTGGTATACTGGTTTCTTGCAGCGACTATCATATTTTCAAAAAACTCAAAATGAGCCGTAAGCAGGCTATGGATACATACCTTTCTGCAGTCGGCGAAGCGTTTGAGGCAGGCGTTATGCCGAGATGTCATCTTGAAGATATAACCAGAGCTGATTTTTACGGCTTCGTGGTTCCTTTTGTAAATGAACTTATGAAAATGTCAAAGGACGCCGGCATTCCCGTTCGTATCCGTGCTTGCGATACTATGGGTTACGGGGTGCCTTATGGCGAGGTTGCGCTTCCGAGAAGCGTCGCCGGAATTATTTACGGTCTTCAACATTATTCCGATGTTCCAAGCGAAATGCTTGAGTGGCATGGTCATAACGATTTTTATAAATCAGTTGCAAATGCTTCCACCGCATGGCTATACGGTGCGTCAGGCGTTAACTGCTCGCTTCTTGGCATAGGAGAACGCACCGGTAATGTTCCGCTTGAAGCTATGGTTATGGAATATTCGTCGCTTCGTGGCTCGTTTGACGGTATGGACCCAACGGTAATAACAGAAATTGCCCAGTATTTCAAAAATGAAATAGGCTACAAAATACCTCCTATGACACCATTTGTAGGCAGAAACTTTAATGTCACTCGCGCAGGCATTCACGCTGACGGACTTCTCAAAGATGAAGAGATTTATAATATATTTAATACGGAAAAGATACTCAACAGACCGGTAAGTGTGCTTCTCGGTAAAACTTCGGGACTTGCAGGTATAGCATACTGGATAAATCAGAATTATTCTCTTTCCGGTGAAAAAGCCGTAGATAAGCGTTCGCCGCTTGTAAGTAAGCTAAAAGAGTGGATAGATAAAGAGTACGAAAGCGGAAGAACAACTACGCTTTCAAACAGTGAAATTGAAGGCAAAATTGCTGAAATCAGGAAAGAGGAGGCGCTATGATGGAGCATAAAACCGTATCTCTTGCAGACCAGGTGTTTGAAAACCTCGAAAACGATATTTTAAGCGGAAAATATCAACGCGGAGAACTTTTGACTGAGAGTATGTTAAGCCAAAGTCTCGGAGTTAGCAGAACACCTATAAGAGAGGCGCTTCGCCGACTTTTACAAGAACATATTATCGAGGAGAGTGGAAAAGGCTCTATCGTTCTCGGTATCGCTGAAGATGATTTGAAGGATATATTCTATATCCGCAAAAAAATTGAAGGCGACGCGGCGGCGCTTGCAGCAAAAAACAGAACAGAAGAGCAGTTGGCGGTACTCAAAGAAGCGGTTGAGTTTCAGGAATTTTATCTTGAAAAGAAGGACCCGGATAAAATCAAGCTTATGGATAGCCGCTTTCATGAAACAATATACAGAATGTCGGGAAGCGGTGTGTTTTCCGATGTACTGATACCTCTGCATAAGAAAATACAGAAGTACAGAAGAGCCTCTGTTACAAATAAGAGCCGCGCGGCGGCGTCGGTCAGTGAGCATAGAGAAATTCTTGAGGCGATAACAGAAGGTAACGCCGAAAAAACAAAAGAGCTAGTTAATAAACATCTTAATAACGCTTATAATCATATGTTTGGGGAGTAAAAACAAATGGGATATACAATAGCACAAAAGATTATTAAGGCACATCTTGTGTCGGGGGAGATGAAATCAGGCTCCGAAATAGCGCTCAGAATTGACCAGACGCTCACTCAGGACGCCACCGGCACAATGGCATACCTGGAATTTGAAACAATGGGAGTGCCGAGGGTTAAGACTGAAAAGAGCGTCGCTTATATCGACCATAACACATTGCAGTCCGGATTTGAGAATGCCGACGACCACCGTTACATACAGTCAGTAGCATCTAAGCACGGCATATATTTTTCTCGCCCTGGTAACGGAATTTGTCACCAGGTGCATTTAGAGCGCTTCGGCATACCCGGCAAAACGCTTATAGGCTCGGATAGCCATACGCCTACCGGCGGAGGTATTGGAATGCTTGCTATGGGCGCCGGCGGTATGGATGTTGCGGCTGCTATGGGCGGCGGCGCTTACTACATAACAATGCCTAAAATGTATAAGGTGAACTTAACCGGCAAACTCAAACCGTTTGTCAGCGCAAAGGATATTAGCCTTGAAATTTTGCGTATTTTATCTGTTAAAGGCGGCGTAGGTGCAATTATCGAGTGGGGCGGTGAGGGCATAAAAAGCCTTTCTGTGCCTGAGCGTGCAACCATTACCAATATGGGTACTGAGCTTGGCGCTACTACCTCGATTTTCCCGTCAGACGAAATAACAAAAGAGTTTCTGCGTGCACAAGGCAGAGAGGCTGACTTTGTCGCTCTCTCAAGTGACGAGGACGCAGTTTATGACAGAGTGATTGAGATTAATCTCGATGAATTAAAGCCTCTTATAGCTTGTCCGCACAGCCCCGATAATGTTGTGACAGTGGAATCCTTAAAGGGCACAAAGGTAGACCAGGTATGCGTGGGCTCTTGCACAAACTCTTCGCTGCTTGATATGCTTAAAGTTGCGGCGCTTCTTAAAGGCAAGACTATAAAAAGCAGTGTGAGTATGTCTGTGTCACCCGGCTCTAAGCAGGTGCTTACCATGCTTAGCGACTGCGGTGCTTTGAGCGATATTTTAGCTTCCGGCGCCCGGCTTTTAGAGTGTGCTTGCGGACCTTGTATCGGAATGGGCTTTTCGCCAAATTCCGCCGGCGTTTCACTACGCACATTCAACCGTAACTTTGAAGGCAGAAGCGGTACGGCTGATGCAGGTGTGTATCTTGTGTCGCCTGAAACTGCGGTTGCCGCAGCGCTTACCGGTGAGATAACCGACCCGAGAACACTCGGTATTATGCCTGAAATCAAAATGCCCGAAAGCTTTAAGATAAACGATACCGCAGTTATCCCTCCGGTATCGGCGGAGAGCGCAGATAGTGTAACAGTTCTCAGAGGACCTAATATAAAGCCATTCCCTGCGTCAAAGCCGCAGGAGGACACGCTCCAAGCAACAGTATCTCTTAAAGTTGGTGACAATATCACTACCGACCATATCATGCCGGCCGGCGCCAAGATACTGCCTTATCGTTCCAATATTCCGTATCTTTCGAATTTCTGCTTTGGCGTATGCGATAAAACTTTCCCTGAGCGCGCAAAGGCCTTAGGTGAGAGCATAGTGATAGGTGGCTCTAATTACGGACAAGGCTCTTCCCGTGAGCACGCGGCGCTCGTTCCTATGTATTTGGGTGTGCGCGCGGTGGTGGCTAAGAGCTTCGCAAGAATTCACGCGGCAAACCTTATTAATTCCGGCATATTGCCACTCACATTCAAAAATGCCGACGATTACGATAAGATATCCGAGGGTGACGCGCTTTATCTGACCGATGTTTTCGCAGGTCTTGACAGCGGTGAAATAACCCTTACTAACGAAACTAACGGTGAAAATATAGCACTCGAGTGTTCATTTACAGAAAGACAGAAAAAAATACTTAAAGCAGGCGGACTTCTTGCCTATGCAAAGGGGAATTAACCATGGAAAATTATATTAACGAAGCGGTAGAAAAATTCAGAAGCATTCTCACAGAGCAAATTGCCCGTGAGAGAAAAATGGAAGAGGAAAAGAGTGTTACTGATTATGAGAAGCTCGAAAAAATCATAATCGGCATTTGCGGCGGAGACGGCATAGGACCCATAATTTCCGCAGAAAGTGAAAGACTTTTACAGTTTTTATTAAAGGATGAAATTGCCGCAGGTAAAATTGAGCTTCGCACTATTGAAGGTCTGACAATAGAAAACAGAATAGCGCATAATAAAGCAATACCCGATGATGTTTTAGCAGAAATCAAGGCTTGTAATGTAATACTTAAAGCGCCTACTACCACACTTAAAGGTGGTACGCTTGAAAGCGCCAATGTGGCTATGCGCCGTGAGCTTGATTTGTTTGCCAATGTCCGTCCGGTGTGTGTGCCCGAAGAGAATATTGATTGGACTTTCTTCCGCGAAAACACCGAGGGTGAGTATGTTTTAGGCTCGCGCGGCGTGGAAATTCCCGATACTTTGTGCTTCGATTTCAAGGTAACTACAAAAGAGGGAACAAAAAGAATTGCCAGAGCAGCTTTTGAGTATGCACGCAAAAACGGCAAAAAGAATGTCGCTATAGTAACAAAGGCAAATATTATGAAAAAGACCGACGGTATGTTTAGTGAGCTTTGCCACGAGGTAGCAAAGGACTATCCTGAGATTACCGCGGAGGATTGGTATATTGATATTATGACTGCAAACCTTGTAAACCCACGCGTGCGCGATAGGTTTGAAGTTTTTGTACTTCCGAATCTTTACGGCGATATTATCACCGATGAAGCGGCTCAGATACAAGGTGGCGTTGGTACAGCAGGAAGCGCTAATATCGGCGATAAATATGCTATGTTTGAGGCAATTCACGGTTCAGCACCCCGTATGATAGAAGAAGGCAGAGGTAAGTATGCCAACCCAACGAGTATGTTCAAAGCGACAGAGATGATGCTTGCTCATATAGGGTATAAGGAGAAGGCTGATAAGCTTGCCCGTGCGCTTAAAATATGCACCGAGGATGAGCCCAAGTATAAAATAACCGGTAGATCTGACGGTGCCACCTGCACCGAGTTTGGCGATTATTTAATGGAGACAATATCAAATCTTTAATGTGCAGATGAAAAAACATAAAAAATATATTTTTATAGTTGACAATGAGGCGCTCAAATGATATAATAATTGGGCGTCAAAAATGCGAGTGTGCTGGAATAGGCAGACAGGCACGTTTGAGGGGCGTGTGTCCACGACGTACGGGTTCAAGTCCCGTCACTCGCACCATTAGAAAAGACCGCTTAACAGCGGTCTTTTCTTTTATTTATGCGGATTTGCGGTTGTTGCGAATAAACTTAGAATTGTTAAAAATGCCGATAAAATCACACAAAACACAATTAAAAATCACACGAATAGTCACACGGAAAAGAAATCATTTATTTTTTCGTTAGCAGTCTTTTGGTCTTCGGACATTGTATGGCGATATGTGCCGTCCATAATTGCTTGATTTGACCATCCGCCATTTTCCATTCTAACTGAATTGTTTATGCCGAGATACGAACTTAAGCTTGAATAAATATGTCGCAGCTTATGAAACGCTAATTGTGGAAGATTAAACATTTTAAGTCTGCGGTTGAACCGTAGCCACATTTGATTGGGCGGTACTGTACTCACAAATTCGCTTTGTGACTCTTTTTGCCGTTCTAGAAGTAAATATTTTACTTTATCTGGAAAATATACTCTACGCATCGATAAATCGGTTTTTGTGCATTCTTTTATTATTAGCTTGTTTGAATCTCCGACAATTTTAACGCGTGCAATATCAAAATATTGTTTTTCGAAATTTATGTCTCGCCATTGCAAACCTGCAATTTCGGAAGCTCGTAACGATAACATACCAAGATATGTTTCAAGCTCTATATTTGAACCTGCAACGGCATTTTGAATATCTCGTATCATTTGCGTATTATATTCAGGCTTGGGCTTCCGTATTTGTTTTGGGTATTTTACATTCCATATAAATTGTGGATGATATACTCTTAAAACTGTCTGGAGAAAAGAATACCTATTCTTAATAGTTTTAGGTGAAAGAGAGGTGCAACTATTCATTGACTGTTTTATTTGTAAAGTGGTAAGTGTATTAAGGCGTTTGTTTTTGATGCCTTTTAAGTCGTTTTCGCTTTCGCTGTTGCATATTCTTTGATATTCGCGCAATGTTGAAGGTGACAAATCTCTTTTATAAGTTTCTATATATTCTTGCATCGCTTGTTTTACAGTCATAGATGAAGTATCTGCACCAATTAATTTTAATTCTTCTTGCCATTTTTCTGCAGCATCTTCAGCCTTTTTAGGTGTAACAGCCGTAAAGGAAGCAATATGTTGTTTCCCGTTTATAGTTACTTTTGCTTGTACTCTGTAGTTCCCTGATGGAAGTTTATGTGCTCTTGCCATAATATCACCTTAGAATTAAAGTATAAAAGCGGTAAACACCGTAATAACAACCGGCGTTGCGGCGCAGAATATGAAAGCATTATGGCGGTGTTTGATAGGTTTTTCAATAGAGCATAAATATCTATTATGCTCATAAATTTTTTGCCGGTTATATTGCATCACATCTAATTCGGAAAACAATTTTTTTATATCTGTTTCAGAATATTGAAAACTCTTGAGTGCGTACCGCGGATAGTAGATTTTTCGGGTGATATATAAAGACAATCCAAGGCAAGCCGTTACAACAAAAATAGACACAGTTATAGCTAAAAATATTGGCACCTTAATGTGCAACAACGATTCTATAAAAAGTGTTGCCATAGGCACACCAACAAAAAGCGGCAAAACAGCAAATATTAATGCATCTCTGTCTGAGTGCCTCCCAAAACCGTCTTTGATATTTTCTAGTTTTTCTTTATATAGTATATACTGTTTAATATCCTCAGAAAAATCATTTTCACATACATGTTTATTATAATCGTGTAAGCGCGGTTCAAATATAACAATTTCAGGTTCTTTATATAATTTAGGTGTATCGGTACAATACCAAACCAAATAACAATATCCGAACGACAGAGGCAAAGATAACGCAAACCAAAATATATACCAACTCATAACAGGCATTAGATAAATCCTGACAAGTAAAAGAATAATAAAAATTAAAATGCCAATTGTAAACCGTAAGCCGTATTCTTTAATTAAATCTTTCATAGTAACGCTCTTTTCCTTTATGTTATAAAGATTTCACTTTAAGATGAAGATACAAAGAAATGAATTAAGCAGATTTTCCGGTATCCTTATGGGTGGTGGTTATTTGTTCAACTCACTTTCGTGCCGCTTTTTGCACGCTGAGCACAATCTGTCTTTATGACAGTGCGCTATAGTGTTGGATATAACGGTTTTACTGTTTTTAAGATACCCACAATCTCTGTATAAATGATAGACTTCGCCTTTTTCGGTAAAGTAGCATATATCACTATTGTTTATTTCTGAAAATGTTGATTGTGATTCAACCGTTTCTGAGCTTGTGTCAGTGTTATTGAGGCCTTTAGACGATAAACTCGTTGGCTGATTGTTCTTTCGCCAAGGCGCAATAAGTAAAATGATAATAATGAGACATATACATAGTGATATAACACAAGTTTTATTTGCTATTTTGTAATTGTTTGAAGGTGTCAATAAATAATGTGCAAATGTGTTTGCCTCTTTTTCTTGACGGTCATTGTGCTTGAAAGTAATGTTATGCCCTAATTCTATATGACCTATTTCGTGTGCTATAGCAAAAATTGTTTCATCCTCAGATAAAGCATCATCATAAAATATCATGATATTATCCTGGTCTTTCACACATAACGCTGGCACATTGTTGCTTTCCTTTGTAAGCCTTAACATTAAAAGCATTCGTTTGCTTGAAGAATAAGGCTTGACCATAATGTTCATACGGTTGGCGGCTTTTACCAAACCCGAAAGAGTGATATTGCCGTGCAAATTGCTTTTTGAAATAAAATTACTTACTTTGTGACGAATATAATTCATAATTCGTACCCCCTTTATCGCTATTGTAGCGAAGGGGGAAGGATTAGACAATTATATTCTTTTTTGTGCTATTTAATCTTTTTAATCATTTCTGTAATTGCTTTAATCTTTTCTGCCGGTAGATTTTCTATCTCGGTAATAAGGTCGCCGATAGCTTCAAAATTATCATCATTAATTTCTATCTTTTTTGCACCTGGGGTTCCTTTGTAGTTATACACGGTAATAGGAGTGTAGTTAGACAAATTCTTAGTTGTGGCTACGGAAGGTTCATCCCATCCCATTAAAAATGCCGGTGTAGTAGATAGTCGGTCCGCCAATGCTTTAATTTTACTTGCTGGAATATTTGTTATTATTCCAGTTTCGTACTTGTGGATAGTTTGCTTGGTTGTATCGGCTGCTATTGCTAATTCTTCTTGAGTAAGATTGGCTTTTATTCTTAAAGATTTGATTTTTTCGCCAATAGTCATCATTTTCACCTCTGTAAAGCAAGTATAACATATATAAATAACTTGTCAAGCAATTATTTTCGTAAAAAAAGAAAAAAAGTGCTTGACAAGTTACACAAGATGTGATATAGTATGAGTAACTTAAAAGTTACAGAGGTGAAATAAATGTTAGATAAGCGAGCCTTAAGAGCAGAAATGATTAGACACGGGTATAATAATGCGACACTGTCAAAAGAGCTTGGAATAACTGAAAGAACTTTAGTAAATAGGTTTAGAACAGGCGATTTTGGAAGTAAAGAGATTGAAGTGATGATTGATGTGTTGCATTTGCAGGACCCAATGTCTATTTTTTTTACAAACAAGGTAACTTAAAAGTTACAAATTAAAAAAGAAGGTGATTAAATGCCAAAACTAAAACCCACACCGGAACAAGAACTTATAACTGAGATTAAAGTTGCTCTTGTTCGTAACGGCTGGACACAAAAACATCTTGCAAAGCTATGCGGTATGGATCCCGGAAATCTATCCAGGGCAATAAAAAATCCCAGCAGACAGAAGTATGAAACACTTTGCACTATTGCCCGGAAGTTAGGAATGAATACTCTTCCAATAATATAAAAGGTGGTGAAACAGATGAAACACTTAGGCATTACATACGGTATGGAAAGGCGTTCCGACATAAGCGGAGCTGAGGAATCGGTGGAATCGTATATAGAGTTGCCAATAACAGACGAAAAGGCGAAAAAGATACTTAATGGTGAGCGCTCGAATGAGCTTAGGAGAGCCATAGACCAAATATGTGTGTTACAGGGTTACTACATATGCGGTATCAAAAAGATTGAGGAAGTGACCTTAAGTGGCTGAAAGCATAATTCAGACGGATAAAAAATTTTGCTATCTTTGCGGCGGTGGCGCTTTCGAACCATTGGATAAACATCATGTATTTGGCGGCGCAAGGCGCAATAAGTCTGAGAAGTACGGATTAACCGTTTACTTACACCATAGCAACTGCCACATATTCGGTAAATACTCAGTTCATCAGAACGCGCAAATAAACCGGATGATACAGAAAAGAGCACAACTGACGGCAATGAAACATTATGGCTGGACTGAAGAACAGTTCCGGCAAGAATTTGGAAAAAGCTATTTAGGAGGAACGGAAGACATGAAAAAGATCGGTGTTACATATTCAATGAAAAAGATACCGGAAAGCGGCAGCGGAATTGTGGAAACAGAGGAAAGCTATATTGAATTGCCGGTGTCCGAGAAAAATGCAGACCGCATTATGAATCACGGTACATCGCATATGCTTGAAGGAACCGTTGACCGGATATGTAGGTTACAAGGTTATTACCTTGAAAGAATTGAAAGAGTTGAAAAGGTGTAAAAATGGAAATCGGTGCAATTATTATTTTGCCTTTAATAGTTTTAGCCTTAAGTGCATCGGAACTATGGGACAGGGCGAAAAGACATCAATCGTACATAAGAGAATTGGAATGTACGGTTGAGCGACAAGAACGGTCACTCAAACATTACAGATTTATGCGGTTACAAAAAGAAATGACCGCCGGTGAGAGGCACCGAACGGTCAAAGAACAGAAAATGTCCAAGGACATTATAACCTTGGGGAAAGGAAATGTCAATGATTAAAACTGTAAGCGGTTGTGTAGACTGCGGTAGGCCTTGTATGGGTCACGCATGTCCTCACTATGAGATAGAAGTTTATGCGTGTGATGATTGTGAGTCTACACAAAGAGACTTATACGATATAGAAGGTAATTTATACTGCTCAGAGTGTGTATTATCGCACTTGCCAAAGGTATGCAATTAGGAGGTGCGATAATGGGTAATATGTCAGTATATAGGCAGATGGTGAGTTCTGAAGAATCATTATTTGCGGTTTTAAGAAATGAAATCGGTATGAAAACATCATGTGTGCCGTTCGGAGTCAAGGCAATTGATGCGCTTTGTTCTCTCGGACCGCTTGGAGAAACAGAAGCTCTGAAAGCCGCCAACACATTTCTTGACAATTTACAGACCTTGCAGCAAGGCGGTATTACTGCGGAAGATTATGACAAAATAGATTTTATAAAGCGTGGCAAGGTTATCACCATAACAGCAAGGGTCGAGGCGTTTTTACGCGCGGCGGCACGAAAGGGCTACAGGATAATTGATACAATAACGGCCGTACCAAAAGAGGATGCAGACACAACCTATTACAAAGAAAACTTTTATAACGGCGACATAATTTATACTCTTGAGGACAGGCGTTATAAGGCTGACAGAGACATAAAAGCTGAACGAGTTATAGGAAATTATTTCAAAAAATACCTTTGCCGGTTAGACATCACCGAGATATCAAGCGGTAAACGACTACTTATGACGATTTGCGAAATGTCAAATGATGAGTTGCTTGAAATATCCAAAACCAGCGAGCAAGGCTTTTACAAAACCCGCTGGGAAGAATATGTAGACAACTATGGCAACAAGCGGAAGAAAAAGGTTGTAACTAATGAACTTAATCCTGATTCCTTTTGGTGTAAGTGGACCGGAGAAATGGTAAAGAAAACCATCATACGCCGGGCGCTTAAAAGAGTTAAAGAGGTTTTGCCGGAGCTCAAAGAAACCATATACGCTTTTGAGCATGAGCCGGAGGAAGAAATACCGTCTACACCTAAGGCGATAGACATACCGCCTATTGAGGAACCTGAAACCAAAACGGAGGTTAATCTTAACAAACTTACCGCCGAGCAAAAAGCGGATGTTAAAGAAACGCTTGAATTATTTAAGGCAAACCCTAAGCTCGCAAAGGATAAGACCGCAGAAATCAAAGCGGTTCTTGAAAACGGTAAGCCGGTTCAGGAAGTTATAGACGAAGAGTATGCAGCCATTATTAATATTAAGCGCAGTAAGACTTTATGGCCTGTAATATCTCCTTATTTTAAGGAGGGTGCAATAGATGAAGAAAGTAAATCTTAAACAGGGTACTCTTGAATGGGATATAGCAAGGCAAACACGCATCGGCGGCAGCGAAGTATTCGATATTGTTCGTTATTATGCAACCGACCAGGAGCTCCAAAACTGCGGCATAAACGCCGAGAAATTCAAGGCAGAAGCGCCGTATACATCCGTCTGGGCATTATATCATAAAATACTTGATGACGGAGAGTATCAGCGCGAAGAGCTGGCTCCAGAGTTTGCGGAATATGGCCACGCAGTGGAGCCTTACGGCCTTTATGTATTGCAAAAAAGTCGAAGTAAGCGACTTAAAGCCGGTGAAGTATATGCAGATGACCGGCTTATAGCAAGCCTGGATATATCCGGCGTGGCAGAAGAAATAGACATAAGACCTTTTGATAGAGGTGAAGGCACACCGCAAATAGGACAAAAGTTTGTGTGCGAACAAAAAAGTATGATGCCGCAAAAGGTTAAAAGCGGTATCCCGTATAAATATCTCATCCAGGCGCAGTATCAGCTGATTGCTACCGGTGCGAAGTTTTATATTCTTCAAATAATGGTACTTAATAATGATACAGTATATGAGCGCGGGAAAATAGTTCAGATGTCGGTTAAAAAAAGGAAAGAATACCTTGCCGACAAATTAAGCGTATCGAATTATTATATTGCTCCTAACCTGCACCTTGCCACCCTTATAAAAACTTGTCTTAGTCGGTTTTTCTCGGCAGTTGATGAGCGTAAAGAGCCTACACCGTTTATAGAGACTGACCCTCAAAGAAATATTATACACAGCATACGATGTAATTCTCTTTTCAGCAATGACAGAGTAATTGACCCCGGTATAGTTTTAGCTTACTATATCGGAATAAAACAAAAAGCCGATGCGGCCGAGCAAGAGCGCAAAAAAGCGCTACAACAATTTGTTGAGTTAGCAAAGGATTTAAACGGCTGTAAGTTTAAGGATAGAAACGGAAATACAGCACAGTTTTCTGCCTCAGGTGCGTTTCTTGTAAAGGAGGCAAAAGAATGAGTGAGCGATTAAATCTCAGACCATATCAGCAACAGGCGGTTAATAATGCTGTAAAGATGTTAGAAGAACGGGGGAATTCATTAATCGTTGCAGGTACCGGAGCCGGAAAAACTATTATGATGGCGGCGGCTATCGGTAAGTTCTTTGGTGGTTTTTATGCCGTTCACAAAAGGCGGCCACACATACTTGTTTTGGTACACAGAACCGAAATACACGACCAAAACCACACAAAATTTGCACGGGTATGCCCTGAAATACAAACCAGCGAGATTACATCCGGCAGAAAAAGCCTACACGGCTATGTGCATTTCGGGATGTTACAAACGGTTGTAAATCTGCTTGATGATTTTGCGGCCGCAGGAAGTTTCTTTGATATGATAGTCATTGATGAAGCTCATCACGCCAAAGCTTCCACCTATGAGCGAATAATCGAGTGGAATAAAACCGGAAATCAGAATATGTATCTTTTAGGTGTTACTGCTACGCCTAATCGCGGTGATAAGCTTCCTCTTATAGAGTTGTTCGATAACTATTATCAGATAACAACACGGTACTTAATGGACAGTCACTATCTTGTCAGACCCACGATGAAAGATGCCTCTCCGGTGTTCAGTACGCCGAACGGAGAAGAAAAAGGACATCTCTCAAAGAACTGCCGGCTTGGCGACCTTGAGGGAAGAAACCTTATAAGCGAATTATGCCACAAGTATTTAGAGTTAATGCAACCGGGGCAGACAATTATATTCGCGCCGTCACACGAATTTTGCGAGGCTATATATGACGAGCTTAAATTTATGGGTAGACATCCGGCGTATCTGTCTTTAAATATTGACGATGATACCCGCCGCGAAACAATAAACCGTTTCACAGAGGGTCAATACACCGAACTAATCAATGTAGATATCTGCACTGAAGGGTTTGATTACCCGGAACTTCGCAACCTTGTTGACTTTGACACCAACGGTACCCAGGGGCAATGGATACAAAAGGTCGGAAGAGTGCTAAGGACCGCACCAAACAAGACAAGCTGCACCGTTATTGATTTTGGCGGAAATATTGATTTATACCCTGACGGCGTGGAAACAACTGTAAATTTAGAAGGTGTGGTTAAAAAAACCAAAGGCGAACACCTCATGGATTCAGATTTTTTCGGCACTATGAAAACTAAAAAAGAACGATTGACAGGTGAATATGAAATCAACAGTGAAGAACTGTATACACCTTATCATCCGCCAAAGGGTTTTGAAACGGTATCTGACAAAGATGTTGGAGTGGTTCTGTCTGCATGCGGTGATAAATGTGACTGTATTATTGTTCCGGACGGCAAACAATACACGGCATACATAACCGATAAAAATACAGTCACAGAGCGATTAAGCGGAGATTTCAGCACAATAGCGACACAGGTAATATCGCGGTTGGGTGATATCAATTGGCAAGACAAGCCTATAAGCAAAATTCAAATCAGCCTTCTTGCGCCGGAATACTCAACGGCTGCTATGAATTGGTATCAGGCAAACTGTTGTATTGCATGGAAAGTTTGGAAAAATGAAATATTAGGAGAGTGTAAAAATGGACTATCCGATATGCAATGAAAGAAAAAAATGTTTTGCAAAGATAGGAAGCGAAAATGTTTTTTATTGCAAAGCACTTATAGAAACATACCCTGACGGTCAATGTCCGTTCAGGAAAGAAAAAAATAAAAAATATGATAGAAACAAAAAGCAAAATTAAGGATATATCAAGGTCTATAAGCGGCGAATGTGTTGTTAGCATAAATGTGCCTGAGCATATTTTAAGTGCGTTAGAAGCGTATATAAGCAAAGATTTAACTCTGCGCATATCTGAATACCGTAAAAAGCGCAGCAACGATGCAAATGCTTATTTTTGGGAGTTGTGCGGTAAGTTGTCGGCAAAACTACATATAAAGCCGGAGGACATATACCGTGACCTTATAAAAGGTGTAGGCGGTAATTATGAGGTTGTACCAATAAGAAACGATGCCGTTGATACCTGGATTAAGAATTGGGAGAGCCGAGGTCTTGGGTGGGTGTGTGAGACTACGCCGAGCAAGCTTAAAGGGTATACAAATGTACTCACCTACTATGGATCGTCAAGTTACGATACGGCACAAATGAGCCGGCTTATAGAATTGATTATCACAGAATGTAAAAACGCCGGTATAGAAACATCTACACCGGAAGAAATAATAAGAATAACGGAGGACTAAAAATGAATAACAAAAGGAAGGATAATAAAAAAGGAATTTGTGTAACACACAAAGGCATTATCGCGGCACAAAGTGAAATTAATTATCACATAAACTTATGGGATGCTAAAACCGGTAAGTATATAGGGCATTTAGCGTGTACAGAACGCAGGACAAAACAAGAACTGAAAAAAGATATAGAGGCTATGCTGAGGCTTAAAGAAATAACTAAAAAAATGGAGAAAAAATATGCTGAAAACGAAACAAAAACAGAAAATACTTAACTATATGCGTGAACACGGCAGCATTACAAAATACGAAGGTTTTGAAATCGGTATAACTAAAGCGGATACCCGGATAAGTGAACTAATTGCAGACGGATATGACATCCGCAAGGTGTGGGTGGATGATGTAAACAGGGACGGCGACAGAGTACGCTATAAGCGTTATTATCTCGCCTCTGACAGTATAAAAGCAACAGCGTAATAAATACGCCCTGTGAAGTGAAAAATCTCACAGGGCAGAAGGACAGAAAAATGGAAGGACTAAACGGTTACATACTTCTATATAGAAAACTCATCAAATGGGGTTGGTACAGAGACAGCGTTGTAAAAGATTTATTCTTACATATTTTACTCACGGCAAGTTATGTTCCATTTGATTATTGCGGTGAAAAATATCCAGCCGGAACGCTGATAACTAACATTAAAAATCTGGCTGATGATTTAGGTTTTTCGACACAGCAAATTCGCACCGCGATACAAAAACTTAAGTCAACTTCGGAAATATGCGTAAAATCAACAAACAAATTCACCTCTATAAATATAGTAAAATGGGGGGATTATCAGGTTTCGACCTTATTTGACCAACAAACGAATAACAAACAAATAACAAACGAGCAACAAACAAATAACAAACAAAACGGCTACACATATAAAGAAAAAAATAAGAAAATAAAAAATAAAGAATATATATTCATGCGCGCACGCGCGCGTGAGAAAAAACAAAACGATTTTGGAGCGTTTGATTTGGATTTGTTTGAGGATAAATTGAGGGAAGGATAAATGTTAGATTTATTTGGAAACGAAACTTCACATCCAAGGAAACCGGACAACAAAATAAAGCGTAATTGGGAAAACCGCTTTCAGCGGTGGAGCGACAAAAGCGGTTTAAGTACGAAAAACACTACCGGGTATGGTTGCTGTGGTTACGGCTCTATGTGTGATTATTGCGACGGTAATCATAACGGGCGTGAGTGTATAAGGGCATTAAACGCTATGCTAAAAGCAGAAAATAAGACTATTGATTATGTAAGTCAAAAATTCGAAGATGTGTGGTGAAAAAAATGAAATCAGTAATGTTAAGCATTAAGCCGAAGTGGTGCGAACTTATCGCAAGCGGCAAAAAGACTATTGAGGTGCGAAAAACAAGACCGAAGATAGAAACGCCGTTAAAGGTGCTTATTTGTTGTACTATCGGCGGCGGCGACCTTTACAGCGTAAATGGTAAGGTGCAGAAGATAAACGAAATAGAAATAGACCTTACCAAAGACGCCGTAATAGAACAGATAAACGGCAAAGTAATAGGCGAGTTTGTGTGCGATGAAATATATGATATGCGAGATATACCACAAAATCCGACCTGTATAACTATTGAGGAGTGGCTGAAATATACGGAAGGTTATAAAGGTGTGGTATACGCTTGGCACATATCCGACCTTGTTATCTATGACAAGCCGAAAGAGTTAAGCGAGTTTTCGAGGGTAAATGTTAAGTGCAAATTAAAAGACGGCTATATATTTGCAACGCCTGAAAAAGAACTTTTCAAACTTAAAAGACCGCCGCAGTCGTGGTGTTATGTGGAGGAATTAAAATGACATACGAAGATGTGAAGCGGATAAGAGAAAATCCGCGAATGGCCGACTGTGATAACGAAGAATTATCAAGGCTTATAGATAGAGCTGTTGAGAAGCAGATACCCCACAAATGCAAAATGTTCAAAGATAAATGCAAATGCGGTTATGTAGTATTTCCGCATATGGAGTATTGCACACAATGCGGTCAACGGTTAGATTGGAGTAAATGATATGGATGAGTATATTAAAAAACTAGATGCTTTTCAAGCAAAAAATGAGTTTCTAAATCCATGTGTTGTTAAAAACACAAATGAAGAAACAGAGTATGCAAGAGCATATGCAAAAGGTTGGAACGACTGCAATTCAAGTTTTATTGATAATATTGATAAAATTCCAGCCGCCGATGTGCAGGAAGTAAAGCGCGGAAAGTGGATGAAACAATATACTGACGGGTTTTGCAACGGTGAAAGAAATTATAAAATGATATGTCCACAATGTGATTTTTCGTACCTTGATAATCACTGTGGAATGATAGTGCCCGAACACTTTAATTATTGCCCGAACTGCGGTGCGAAAATGGACGGTGAGGAAAATGCAAATTAAAAAGAATATATGCGACCGGTGCGGAAAGGAGATTTTTAATTGTTTCAACTTAAAAGATGTTGCAGCAAGAATAAATTTTTGGAATGTTGGCGCACCAAGATCTGCGTTAGGACAAAAAATTGACCTTTGTCCTAAATGTTGTGATGAGTTTATACGATTTTTGGAGGGCAAAGTCGATGAGTAACATATTTTCGTTCATTGCAGGTATGGCATTTGGCGAAATAGCTTTAGTTGTAATATTAGCTTTAATAAGCGGCGGCAAGCGTAAATAAGCGGAGGCGTATATGGGAAAGCATTACATATCGAAGTACGCAATATGTCCGTGCTATCGGTCAGAAGAAAGACAAGTTATCCGGTGTGGAACTGAACAAACAACTATACACAGAGTTTTCTGCGATGCATCGGAAGCAAAAGAATATAAAAAGGAATATTGTCGGCACAACTTTATGCAATGCCCCATATACGCTGTACTTTACAAGGAGAAAAACGAATGAGGAATCAATATGAAGCTAAAGACCAGGAAGCAATATTCGCCTGGGCAAAAATACGAGAGTCTGTATATCCGGAATTGAAATTATTACATCATATTCCAAATGGTGGTAGCCGAAATAAAATTGAGGGGGCAAACCTAAAACGGCAAGGTGTAAAAGCCGGAGTACCGGATATATATCTTCCTGTGCCAAGAGGTAAGTATCACGGACTATACATAGAGCTAAAGCACGGCAAAAATAAACTGAGCGATTTACAGCGTGAGTGGTTAGCCTGGCTTAATGACCAAGGATACCTTGCTTTATGTATTCACGGTTGGGAAGATGCTATAAAGAGTATAGAAAATTATTTGAAACAACAGAGATAACAGAAAGTGAACTGCCAAAAAATGGTGTTAAATACATCTATTTGTCGAAATAAATCTAAAAAAAATAGATTTTGTTATTGAATCCAAAGAAAATGTATGGTAATATATGGATGTATCGTTTTTTGGGAGGTATATGAATGGATAAAAAATTAGCGGTTAGAAACAATGCACTTAATACCACAGGGCTCGAAGTAATGGTCACTGAGATTATTCATCAAATAGGCATACCAGCTCACATAAAGGGATATTATTATCTTCGTGTGGCAATAATTCTAACTGTTAAAGATGGAAAAACAACGAGTTTAGTTACAAAGTTTCTTTACCCTGCAATTGCAAAGAAGTATAACACTACATCATCATGTGTGGAACGCGCTATTAGACATGCAATTGAAGTTGCTTGGAAAAAGGGAGATAAGGATGCTTTAAATTTGTATTTTGGATACAGAATACAAAACGGCCAAGGCAAACCGACAAATAGTGAGTTTATTGCTGTTATAAGCGATAAATTGAGACTGCAGTTTGAAAACGAAGAATTATTATAGTCGGAGTTGCCGGTAGTTTTAGCTATATAAAAGCGAGTGTAACGGTTATAGGGTTACACTTTCTTTTTTTATTTAGGGGGGGTTTTTTTATAAAAAAGGCTCCCTTATAATTATTTCATAAACCGAAAAGGGGGATGTATTTTGCCCGATTGGAAGAAGATAAAGGCAGAGTATATCCGCGGTGGTGTGAGTCTCCGCAAACTCGCAGAAAAATATAGCGTTTCGTTCAGCGCAATCTTTCGGCGTTCAAAGAAAGAAAAATGGACAGACCTGCGGATGCAAAGTGAAGAAAAAGCGAACGCAAAAATCGTCGAGAATGTTGCAAGCCAGGAAGCCGAACGAACAGATATGTTTAACACTATCGCAGATAAACTCTTGCAACAGATAAACGACGGAATAGAAAATGGAACAATTTTTGTGCTTAACAAGTATCGGGATATAACCGGTGCGCTTAAAGACCTGAAAGAAATAAAGAATAATGGAAATATCCCGGACAAGACAATAAAAGTTGTTATGTCACCGGAACTTGAAGGGCTTGGAAGGTAGTTTTTATGGAAATAACCATTGATAAACCGAGTGAGAGACAACTATTATTTCTCAATGCCGATACAAAGTATATAGCCTTCGGCGGAGCTCGCGGTGGCGGAAAAAGTTGGTGTGTAAGAACTAAAGCAAAGTTATTGGCGCTAACCTATCCTGGCATAAAGATACTCATAATTCGGCAATCGTATCCCGAATTACTTAACAACCATATCCGTATTCTTGACCTTGAACTAAAAGATATTGCCCCATACAACAAAAGCGAAAAGATATTTAACTTTATTAACGGTTCGATTATAAAATGCGGCTACTGTTCAAACGACGGCGACCTTGCACAGTATCAAGGTTCTGAGTGGGATGTAATATTCCTTGAAGAGGCGACAAACCTGTCTGAATACCAAATGAAAATAATAACTGCGTGTTTGCGCGGTGTAAACAAGTTTCCTAAGCGAGTTTATTACACTTGCAATCCCGGCGGTCAAGGTCATCAGTACATAAAGCGTTTATTCATTGATAAGAAATACGAAAAAGATGAGCACCCGGAAGAATATACATTTATTCAATCACTCGTAACAGATAATAAAGCTCTTATGGAATCAGACCCGGACTACATAAAACAATTGGAAGCATTGCCGCCAAAAATACGCGAGGCGTGGTTATATGGCAGATGGGATGTATACGAAGGGCAGTTTTTTGAGGAATTCGCCGACAGACCTGAAAACTATGAGAGCAGGACATTTACGCATATCATTAAGCCGTTTGATATTCCGCCGGAGTGGAAAATATATCGTTCTTTTGACTGGGGATACAACAAACCGTTTTCTTGCGGATGGTGGGCGGTGGACTTTGACGGCGTAGCATATCGAATACTTGAGCTGTACGGATGTACAAAAACACCAAACGAAGGCGTTAAGTGGCCACCTGATAAAGTGTTTAGTGAGATACATAAGTTAGAAACCGAACACAGATGGTTAAAAGGTAAAAAAATAACCGGAGTAGCAGACCCGGCGATATGGAACGCAGAAACCGGAGAGAGTATAGCAGAACGGGCTACAAAATACGGTGTTTTTTTTCAAAAAGCCGATAATTCCCGTTTGAATGGTTGGATGCAAATGCATTACAGAATGGCGTTTGATGAAAATGGGTTTTCCATGATGTATGCATTTAGCAATTGTAAAGCTTTTATCAGAACAATACCTCTTCTTATGTATGACGAACATAAGCCGGAGGACTTGGATACTGACGGTGAGGACCATTGTGCAGACGAGTGCAGATATTTCTGCATGTGCCGACCTATTAAGCCGAGAATGGCGGCAAAGCCGGACGATTATGAACAATCGCCTCTCTCGACAGTCTTAGATATACCAAAAGAAGGATTAACAACACCGCCAAAGCTTAGACGGATGGAGGTTATTGAATAAATGAGGATTTTCAACCGCAATAAGAATGCAAGCAAAGAGAAAGATGAGCAGATGTTTGAGAATCAGCAGGTAGATGATAAAAGTGCGACTAACGGCTTTCGTGCATTAAAAAATCCTATTGGAACAGATGCTGTACATCAGGCAATCTTGACTCTTAACAAATATAAATCCGGGAAGGCAAACCTTGAGCAGAGAATAATTGACAATGAGCAGTGGTATAAGCTGCGGCATTGGGAGTGTATGAGAAAGAGCGAAACACAAGAGGTGGAGCCTGTGTCCGCTTGGTTATTCAACTGTATCGCGAACAAACACGCTGATGCTATGGATAATTTCCCTGCACCTAACATACTTCCCCGTGAGGAAGGCGATAAAGCAGAAGCGGAAATGCTTACTTCTGTGTTGCCTGTAATTCTTGCACAAAACAATTTTGAGGAAACATATGACAAGGCGTGGAACTACAAATTAAAATCCGGCACAGGCGTTTACGGAGTGTTTTGGGACAAATCAAAACTTAATGGACTCGGAGATATTTCAATTAAAAAGGTAGATATAATCAATCTGTTTTGGGAACCGGGCATTACCGATATACAGAGTTCAAAACATCTGTTTAATGTTGAACTGCATGATAACGATGAATTAAAGAGTCAGTATCCGCAGTTAGCAGATAGTTTAGGGAGTTCAACAATTAATGTTGCAAAGTATATGTATGACGACAATGTAGATACCACAGATAAATCTGCCGTAGTGGATTGGTATTACAAAAAATACAACTCATCCGGCAAGCAAGTATTGCACTATGTGAAGTTTGTCGATGACACTGTTCTTTTTGCAACGGAGAACGAGGAAGAGTTTGCCGAGAGAGGACTATATGACCATGGGAGATATCCGTTTGAGTTTGATCCGCTCTTTACTGTAGAGGGGACTCCGGCAGGGTTTGGCTATATTGATGTAGGCAAATCGGCACAGGAGTACATCGACAGAGGCAACCAAGCAATACTTGAAAATATGCTTGCCAACAGCAAACCGAGATTTTTTATGAGGACGGACGGCGGTATAAACGAGGAAGAGTTCCTTGACCTTAACAAAAGCATAGTACATTGTGACGGAAATCTCGGTCAAGATTCAGTCGCACCCATTGACGGAAAACCGCTTAACAACATCTATGTATCGGTTATAAATAATAAAATAGAGGAACTGAAGGAAACGACAGGCAACCGCGATGTTTCCACAGGAGGCACAACATCAGGAGTAACCGCCGCTTCTGCTATAGCGGCAATGCAAGAAGCAGGAGGCAAGTTATCAAGAGATAACAACAAAGCGGCATATAGAGTATTTAAGCAGATATGCCTTGATTGTATCGAACTCATAAGACAATTTTATGATATGCCGCGTTGCTTCAGGATTATGGGACAAAACGGCACAATGCGATTTGTACAGTATTCCAATGAGAATTTACAACCCCAGGCACAAGGTATTGACTTCGGCGAAGATATGGGTATGCGCGTACCACTCTTTGATATAGAGGTTACTGCGGAAAAGCAGAGTCCGTACAGTAGAATGTCTCAAAATGAGCTTGCATTGCAGTTTTACGGCGCAGGTATATTCAATCCGCAGATGGCAGATCAAGCGCTTGCTTGTATAGACATGATGGACTTTGACCGTAAAGATTTCATCGAGCAAAGAATATCGCAGAACGGCACAATGTATCAGCAGATACTCTCAATGCAACAACAGATGATGAGGCTCGGCGCAATGGTAGACCAAATGCGAGGCACTGACGAAGTAACACAGAGCCTTGCAATGCAGTTTGGTATACAGATGCCGTCAATACAACCGGGTACGAGCGAAGCGCCAGAATTTAATATAAATCAAGAATCATCCACAACAAAAAAGGCAAGGCAGAGAGCCGCCGAAGTATCATCACCGACATAAGAGGTAATTATGGTAAAAGTTGAATTTGAAAATACAAAATCACAACTAAAATTGTTCGTAACGGGACACGCAAGGTCTGCGGGAGCCGGACCTGACATTATCTGTGCTTCCGCCAGCATCCTTGCGTATACTCTTGCACAGTGCATAAAGTTTTACGAGGAGAACAAATGTCTTAATTGTACGCCACAGATTAAACTTGAAAAAGGAGACTCAGAGATAATCTGTAAGCCAAAAAAAGATTATTACGAAGAGGTCGCCCATACATATTGGGTAACGCAATCGGGATTAATGTTATTAGCGCATAATTATCCCGACTACATACAAATTGTTGGTACAGACGATAAGTCTTAACATACCAAAATAAAGATTCGCTCACTTTACGAGCAGAAAGGACTCTTATGAGCAAAATTCTATTTTTCCCTTGCATCGACCTCCAACTGTTTGCTGACGGTGGAGAAGGTGGCACCGGTGCTGAAGGGGCAGAGGACGTAACAGCGACAGCCGCCATGTCGCAAAATGAAGGCGAGAAAAAAGAATCCGTAACCGCCAACGGACAGGAAGCCAAACCTGACAGAAATGCCGAGTTTGAACGGTTAATCAAAGAGGAATACAAGGATCTCTATGATGCCAAAATGCAGGACATTATTCAGAAGCGATTAAAGAGCACGAAGGAAACTGTCGACAAATTCAATTCGCTTACTCCTACGCTTGAATTGTTATCTGCAAAGTATGGTGTCGACGCTTCCGATGTAGATGCCTTAAATAAGGCAATTGAGGAAGATGACGCCTATTACGAAGACGAGGCAATGGAAAAAGGCATATCTGTTGAACAGCTTAAAAAAATTAAGAAATTGGAGCGTGACAATGCGGAGCTTAAGCGGCAGATGCAGGAACAAGAAGTTCGTGACAATGCCAATAAGATTTATGCCACATGGTTAGAGCAATCGGATACTGTAAAGCAGATATATCCTAACTTTAATCTCGAAACAGAACTCCAAAATCAAAAGTTTGTCGATTTACTAAAAAGCAATATTGATGTTCGCACCGCGTTTGAGGTTTTGCACAGAGATGAAATAATGCAAAGCACAATGCAGTACACAGTACAGCAAACCAAACAGAAAGTAGCAAACAGCATTATTGCCGGCGGCAAAAGACCCACCGAAAACGGCAACGGTTCTCAAAGTTCAGCAGTAGTGAAGAGTGATGTGTCACAGCTCTCCGATAAAGAAATTGACGAATTGCTAAAAAGGTCAAAACAGGGAGAAAGAATTACATTCTAAATTGACTTTCTCCTTGCACAAAAACGAAAAGGAGAAAACAAAATGAAAAACTTATTTAAACTCAATCTTCAGTTGTTTGCGGCAAGCGATTACACACCGGATTATAACCCTAACGCAACATCATCCGAAGGCTTATCTGCTGAGATGAAGACCTTCTACGATAAGGTGCTTCTTAAAGCGGCTAAACCCAATCTTGTTCATGACCAGTTTGGACAGGAAAGAAATATACCTAAGCATGGCGGTAAAAAAATAGAGTTCCGTATGTTTAAGGGACTCAGCAAGGCGCTTAAGCCTCTTACTGAGGGTATACCGCCCAAGGGCAAATCGTTGACTGTAACAAGTCAGGAAGCGACTGTATCACAGTACGGCGATTATGCCGCGCTCACAGATGTTATTGATTTAACTGCAATCGATGATACATTTGCCGAAACAGTTGGACTTATGGGCGACCAGGCAGGCCTTACGCTTGACACTATAACCCGCAATATTCTTAACTCCGGTACTAATGTATCTTTCGCTTCAAAGTGGAGTGGCTCAACCGAAATTCCTGTCCTTAAGAGAGGCGACCTTGACAACACTTCCGTTCTCAAGGTAGATACAGTTAATCAGGTCGTTGCAAAGCTCCGCAGCGTTAACGCTAAGCCTATTGACGGCAAATACTATGTAGGCATTATTCATCCGCAGAACGCTTATGAAATTATGCGTGACCCTGACTGGAGAGAGCCGCATCAGTATGTTGATACCGAAAACATTTATCTTGGTGAGATAGGTAAAATCGGCGGCGTTAGGTTCGTTGAGAGTTCCGAAGCCAAGATTTTCGGGCCGGAAAAAGGTCTTCTTATTAACAACGCAGAAGGATATACCGGTAGAATTACCTCTGTGGCTTTTGACGGCAAGCTTGAAGGTGTCGATGTTGAGGCTTCAGCGCTTGTAGGCAAATATATCCGCCTTAATGGTGTAACCGCTAAAATCACTGCAAACACTACATCTACTATCACTTTTACAGAGACTGATTTTGGCACCGTTGCAGATGATGATGAGATTGAAATTTGCCCCTGCGCCGCAGGTGCGGTATATAGCACTTTGATTATTGCTAAAGATGCGTATGGCAAGACTTCTGTTGAAGGTGGCGGTCTTAAGACCATCATCAAAACGGCAAAAGAAGTCGGCGGTCCGCTTGAACAGTTTGGAACTGTAGGCTGGAAAGCACTTAAGACTGCTAAAATCTTAATGCCTGATTATCTTGTAAGGATTGAATCAACTTCGCCGAGATTTTCAGCCACTGCAGAGAATAACTAATGTACCGGACTACGAATAGAGATATTCGGAGTAAATAAACGGGGAGTCGGTTGACTCCGACTCCCTAACATTTAAGGAGGGCCATTATGGCAACAACACATAATACAACAGAAAAAACTAAAGAGGCGGCAGTAATGCCTGAAAAAGAAAAAATGGTAACGGTTATACTGCCTATTGACAGAAACGAAGTTGATGACGGCGTTTCTGTATGGGTAAACCACAAAAGATATGTCATTAAGCGCGGTGTTCCGGTAAAGGTGCCGGAAAGCGTTGCGCTTATACTTAAGGCACAGGAAGAAATGCTGCAAATAAGTTATGCATACGAAGCCGAGGCGGCATCCAAAGCAGAACCGAATTAAAGGCATAAGCAGGGGCGCATTTTGCGCCCTTTTTCAAAAGAAGGTGTAATTAATGACGATTATCGAAGCAATAAACAAAATTGACAGTCTTAAACCTAACACATACACGCAAAATGAGAAAATAAAGTGGCTTTCTGCGCTTGATGCGCTTATTAAAAAAGAAATCCTTGATACCCATGAAGGTGATATAACATTTGACGGCTACACCGATTATACGCCTATTGATACCGTACTTATTGCAAAAGAGCCGTATGACGAAATGTATATATACTGGCTTGAATCTAAAATCGATTATTATAACGCGGAGTACGCACACTATAACAATTCTGTTGCCGCATTTGGCAACATGTATTCCGAGTTTTCAAGATATTATAACAGGACACACAAACCTAAAACAAAAAAGATAAAGTATTTTTAAGGAGTGTGGAGAATGAAATATCCTACACTTAGCGAGGTCAACACAACAAGAGATTTAATAGATACTTTTGGCGGATATAATCATAACCTGCGCATAAGCGAAAACGAGTTTTACGATATGCTAAATATGACGGGTAAGTATTATCCTATTTTATTGCCCAGAGGCAGACGGGGAATATACGACTACCATATTGTTCTTACTTTATTAAGTGGAACACAGCCGAATTGGGAAGCGAATAAGTATTACAAATGGGTGATAAGTGAGGGGCTGGGTATGCCAGTATTGCAAACATCCGACACGGCACCCGAGGATTGGGATACCAAATGGAGCACAGATTACTACAAAGAAAACACTGATGTTATCCATAAGCCTAACGGGCTAATAGCGAAAGATGCACTGTGCTATGTTGACGGCACTTCACTTTATATCAATAAAGCTAAAGTCACAGGATTGACCCTTACCGATTCGCCGAAACAGCTTGTTTCTATGGGTGCATATATTATCATTCTGCCGGACAAGAAGTATGTTAACACCGCTAAAACAACCGAGTTTGGTAAAATAGAAAATGAGTTTACAAAAAGCAGCGGAGATGTTGTTTATTCATTATGTAAAGTTGATGGAACGGCATATTCCGAGACTATTCCGCACACCGATACACCACCGAGTAGCCCCGCAAATATGCAATTATGGATAGATACATCCCAGTCGCCACATATCCTGAAGCAGTATTCAAGCGCATCTTCACAATGGGTGCAAATAGCAACAACATATGTAAAAATTGCTTGCACAAACATAGGCAAAGGGTTTAAGCAGTATGATGGCGTGTTTATAAGTGGTATACATCCTGATGTTACAAGCCTGCAAGACCTTAACGGCAAGTCAAGCATCTTATATGATGTTGGCGATGACTATATCGTAGTGGTAGGAATATTGGATGAAACAGTAACCAAAGCGGCATCCGCAGAAAACACGCTCACGGTTAAACGCAGAATGCCCAATTTAGATTTTGTTATCGAATCGGGCAATAGATTGTGGGGTTGCAGATATGGTCTTGATATTGACGGTAATGTCGTAAATGAAATATATGCATCAAAGCTTGGTGATTTCAAAAATTGGGAATGTTTTATGGGCATATCCACCGATAGTTATGCTGCCTCTTGCGGAACAGACGGACAGTGGACAGGCGCTATAACGCATCTCGGTTATCCAATTTTTTTTAAAGAAAACTATTTGCATAAGGTTTACGGAAATTATCCGGCTAATTATCAGGTACAGTCAACGGCTTGTAGAGGAGTGCAAAAGGGGTGTGGAAACAGTCTCGCCATAGTAAACGAGACATTGTTTTACAAGTCACGAAATGGCGTGTGTGCTTATGATGGCTCGTTACCTTCCGAAATATCAAATGCTTTCGGTGATGTTCGTTATTCGGCGGTTGATGAAACCGCTTCAGACATCTTGCGAAATGGTGCAGTCGCCGGAGCGAATCACAACAAATATTACATATCTATGAAATCAGAAATTGATGACGAGTGGTATCTATTTGTGTATGATACATTGTCGGGTATGTGGCATAAAGAAGACAATACAAGAGTAGATTGTTTTTGCTCTTGCCGGAATGAAATGTATTATGTGGACCATAACGACAAAAGAATAAAAACGATTATAAACCTTTCGCAACCGGATGAGTGGGCTGAAGATAAAATAAAGTGGTTTGCGGAAACCGGCATAATGGGTACATCTATGCCCGATAAAAAATACATATCAAAACTTAATATCCGAATGTCGCTTGAAATTGGAACTACTGTAAGATTTTATGCACAGTACGACTCGTCGGGAGAGTGGGTGCATTTGCACAATATAACCGGTACAAATTTAAGAAGTTTTACAGTACCTATAAGGCCTAATAGATGTGACCATTTAAGATTACGCATTGAGGGCGTAGGAAACGCAAAAATATATTCTATTTCTAAAACACTTGAACAAGGGAGTGATATATAGTGGATTTTAGACTTCCAAATATAAACGGACAAACATCGCAAGAGCAAATAGGGCAGATGAAGTCGTATATATATCAACTTGTGCAACAGCTTAATTTCGCGTTTTCTTCCCTTGAAAATTCAAATTATGAAATAGTTGACACTATAGTAAAGGCAAATGGAAACGAGGGAAAAAGCACAGACCGGCAGAGTAAATTCAATCAGCTTAAAGACCTAATAATTAAGACTGCGGCTATTGTAAACGCTTACGAGGAAGTATGGATTAAAGAATTTAAGGGTAGTTATACTGCTGATTCTGATTTTGGTAAATATTCACGGCAGACGCTTAATCAAATAACGGCAAATTCCACCAATATTACCGCGGCTTTTACTAAACTCAGCAAGATTACAAACCCTGACGGTACAGGGATTCTTGACAATATTGAGGCATACATAAAAGCCGGAGAGCTTGACACAGATATTTACGGTGTTGAAATAGGGGAAACTAACAATGGATCCTTTACACACTTTGCAAGGTTTACCGCAAACAGACTGTCTTTTTATGACGGTAATGGCAGCGAGGTCGCCTATGTTTCAAACAATAAAATATTTATAAATAAAGCACAATTTAACGATGTTGTTTCCATTGGCAATGATTCGGGCGGAGAATTAAATGTATATAACGGGAAAATAAATGTATATGTAGGGACCGGCAATAATCAGAGAAAGGTGTTGTATGCCGATAATGACGGTAATCTTGTTTTGTCAGGTATTATAAATGCCAATAGTGGTAAAATTGGAAATCTACATCTCTCAAAGAACAAGTTATTTGGCCTTGCTAATGCCACAAATGCTTGGGTATCCGGCTTAAATGGAGGTTATGAATCTGCTTCAAATAACACCATATTCCTGTGGGCGGGCGCTCGCGGAGGTGAAAACATTCCTGCCGAAACTACAGCTGAAACTTTTGGCTCATATCAATGGAGAAACGCAAAAACAATAATAGAAAATACAGCAAACTTTTATGTTACACAACAAGGTGACTTATATAGCAAAAGTGGCAGAATCGGTGGCTGGAATATCACAGACGGAGTTCTTAAAACTACCAGTGGTGGTAAAACCACCTTTTTTCAGCCACCAAATCAAGGAACCTGGGGGATAGCTGTAGGTGCAACAAATCCAAACGATGGTGGTACAGCACCATTTCGGGTTGACCATAATGGTAATATGTGTGCTACATCTGGCGAAATAGCTGGGTGGAAGATTGCCAGCGATCGTATTTATAATAAAAGTTCTGCTACAGGATATACTTTTTCCCTTTGGAATCCGAGTGTCGCCGGCGGCACAATTATATCTTGCAACAATGGAAATGATTATCCTTTTTATGTTAATAGAGATGGTTCTTTACATGCAACAAAAGCTACTATAACTGGAACAATACAGGCTGGGAGTATAATATCAAGTAATGCTGTTGGCAGTGCGAATCCGACAAAATTGGGTGGGTTATATCTTTTGGGCAATCCAGCCAATAATGGCGGAACGATATGTTCCAGAAATCAAGACCCCGGTGTAATCACTGGGTATTCGCACAGTGGGCTATCTCTTACAGACTATTTGTTGAGTATTGATGCAGTTGGGAGCAATAATAAATATGCGGAAATCTTTATGAATGGGTACTCTGGAACTGGTCAACTTAGCGGAACATGGTCTTATACCAATGGAAGTAGCGGTAGTTTGTCTGATAAATCTCATAAGAATTCCATAGAGTTATTAGACGACATTGATAAATTTGATACCTTGTTCAACAAATTGAAACCAATTAGATACAAATATAATGCTGGAACTTCAAATAGATACCATATAGGATATATAGCTCAAGAAGTTGAATCAGCTATATCGCAGTCGCAACTCACAGAAAAGGACGCAGCATTAGTTATAGATATACCAGATCATGATAAAGATGGTAATTTATTAGAAAGTTCTACAAAATATCTTCGCTATGAAGAATTCATCGCCCTCAATACTTGGCAGATTCAAAAATCCAAAGCTCGTATAGCAGAACTCGAAAATACAGTCGCAGAACTCACTACACGAATGACAGAACTGGAAGACAGATTATCTGAAATAGAATCCACACTTAATTAAGGAGGAAAAGTAAAATGACATTCAATTACACAAAGAAAAACCCGTACGAGGATGCAAATGTGATAAAGGCGGCAAGCGATAAAGCCGCGCACGAGGCGACTAAACTTGCCGATTGGACAGGCGGCACTTACGGTCAATCCATGCAAAACACGCTTGATAAAATTAACAATCGTGAAAAATTTACTTATGACCTTGACGGCGATGCTTTATATAACCAGTATAAAGACCAGTACATAAATGCCGGCAGACTTGCTATGGCGGATACTATGGGTCAGGCGGCAGCTATGACCGGCGGTTACGGCAATTCTTATGCCGCTACTGTGGGAAATCAGGCGTATCAAGGTTATTTACAAAAACTTAATGACAAAGTACCGGAACTGTATCAAATGGCACTTAATAGATATAACCAAGAGGGGCAAGACCTTAAAGATAACCTTGCTATACAGCAGGCGTTATATAATACCGAATATGGTGAGTATAGAGATAAGGTCGCCGATTGGAATACACAGCAAAATCGACTTGATTCTCTCTGGGCGGCCGCACTTGAACATGCAACAAACGAATCAAACACCGATTACAATAACGCATTTGCAAGGTATCAGCAACAGATAGCGGAAGACCAGTGGAATAAAAGTTTTGCAGAACAGCAAAGGCAGTATAACGCATCAGTTTCGGCAAGCAGAGCAGCGGCATCGCAATCAGATAAGATTAATGAACTGTCGGGCCAGTTAAAGTATTACCAGGTTCTTGAAAAACTTGACGGCGGTATAAAAACTTCAACAATGCAAAAAGGCGGAACACGCAGTAACGAAGCCGCAAATACGAAAAAACAGTATATTGTTCTTGGGAAGATTTATTCCACATATGACAAAGCTCGCGATGCAGTGCTTTCGTATCTTGATGAAAGCGGAATAACAGATGAAGACCAAATCAATACAATTTTAGACAGGATAAATATTCATTAAGGAGAATTGCTATGGGATTGGCAACGGATATATATACTAAAAGAAAAAAGTATGGTGAAAATTATTACAAGACAACAACTACGGCAGAAGAAAACACATTGAAAACCGCAAGGGAAATTTACAACAAAAGAAAAATAAACGAATACATAGAATCATTAAACTCTGCGGATATAAAATCTCTGTATGCATACAATGATTTTGGATTAACAGACAGTCAAAAAAACGCGTTTCAAAGCCGGATTTCAAATTACAAATCCACTTTAGAAAAATTGCGACAATACGATTCTTCTATTACCGATAACGATTACAATAATATAATAACTTCCCTCGATTCTCTAAATGATAAGTTTGATGTTCTTTCTCAATTCAAAAGCAAAAAAGACTATGACGATGCTATAAAGTATCGTAAAATGGCAACTGAAGCAGCATCACAAAAAAGAGCAAACACATTACAGAATATTGCGGCGGAAGTGGCAAGAGACAAAACGCCGGACTTACCAATAAAAGGTAAGTCTGTAAAAAGTATATCAGAATTACTTAATGAAAAGAGTAATGATGTATTGGAAACATTAACAGATAAAGCAAAAAGCAATATTGGTAGCAATAATTACAATAGGACATATCTTCCTAGAAAATCACTATCCACTCTTATAGATAAAAGTAGAAAACAAGGGCAACTTGAATCAATGAAAAATAGTGGTTCTGTTTGGGTGGATAGCAGCAAAACCGAAGATTTAGAGCGGTCCTATTGGGATACATATACGGATGAAGATAATTATGATAGCACTCCTATACTTAAGAAGTATGAGGAGTATAAAGTTCTTGGTGAAAAACCGGCAAAAATATTGTCATATCTTGATGAAAACGGATTAACTGAGGAATTGAAAAAGTATAAAAGCTTTATTGAATATGAAAAAGATAAAACAGAAAACGAATTATATTATCAGGGTAAAGTAAAAAAATTCGCAACAGACACTCCTGCGGCAATAGGAGAAAGTATTTTATCTGTTCCTGCAAACCTTGTTGGGGGTACAATAGCAGAAGCAAGCAACATTGCACAGGCGGCGTTTAATGGCTCCGGACTTGGTAACGGTAGAATAAATGTTTACGATAATTGGCACGATTTGGCAAATTACGCAATAAATGTTAGAGGTGCTGTAACGGAAAATATTGATAGTGATATCGGTAGATTCGCCTATCAAACTGGAATGTCTATGGCCGATTCTGCGGTAGTTGGATTGATAGCAAAGGGGATAGGTAACGCAGGAATAGCCGCAGGTATGACGGAATCACAAGCACTTGCAACGGCCGCAAAAATAGCGACAATTCCGCTTGCTTCTTCCGCTGCCAATCAGACTACACGGTCAATGCTTGAGGAAGGCTATACACCAACACAAGCTTTTAGAATGGGCGTGGCATCCGGTTTTGCAGAATATATAACCGAAGCATACTCTGTTGAGTCTTTGCTTAAAAACATCAATGGTGTTTCCGCAGCAACTATCGCAACAAACATTAGAAATCAAGCATTAGCTGAGGGTACAGAAGAGGTGAATTCAAATATACTTAATAGGGTGTTTGAGGCTGGGATACTTGGTTCCGAATCACATAACAACCGCCTATTCATGTATTATAAAGAACAGGGTCTTTCCGATAAAGATGCATACATAAAAGTTTTACAAAATAATTTATACGATGATTTTACCGCTTTTGCAGGCGGCGCAATTTCCGGCGGGCTTATGGCTGGTGGCGGCATTGCAATAAACTCAATATCATTAACAAATAATACTGGGAAAACAGTAATTGCAAATGGCACAGAAGGAAGTATAATCAAATCTGCCTTATCATTGCCGGAAAGTTCTGCCGCGTATAAATACGCCTCAAAACTTGGCAATGAAGTAACACCATATCAGGTGGGAAGAACGGCATTGCTTGTTGATGAGTTTATTAAGAATTATAAGGAAAACGCTATTTATACTGCTGTGTTCAACCGTGCAATTGAATTAGGTGGTACGAACTTGCAAGCCAAAGCAATAGCAGAGTACAAATCTGGTGTGGAAACACAAAAATTTGGCAGTGTTGAGGAATTGATTAAATCATTAAATACCGCTGTTTCAAGTCGCGCCGGTGCTATTATAATGGATGAGTATCGCGGAACGGGCGAAAGCGCAAGGAAGTGGGTATCACAACTTAACAATAATTTGAATGATATAAATGTACTTGAAGAACGATTAAATAGCTCGCTTAATCGTAGAAATAATGCAAAGAGTTTAGACAAGTTTATATCTGAAACGAATGAAGAGCCTATGCATAACAGCAATATAGCAACAGTGCTTGAAAATAAGAAAAACCTTAATGTTTCCGACACAGGCAATACCGTAAACTCTACTACCGGCGAAGAAATATCCATCTCCGGTGTGGAATCTCTTAAAAACGGCAAAATGACTCTTAAACTTGCGGACGGTAGTACTATTGATAGCAAAGATGTTGCATTTTCAAATGAAACGGAAGCGGCTGTATATGATTATATATCCGATATGGATATAAATACAGAAACTGCGAACCAATTTATAAAGGCGTATACTAACGACATTAAACCGGAAGTATATAAATTGGGTATGAATGAAGGATATCAGTACGGAAAAGTCGGTTATCCAATGGATGCAATTAAAAGCTCCTTTTTCCAACTTCTTCATAAAAACCAACAAAATACCGCCTATACAATGGGCGTTATATTCGGAGATAACCAAGCACAGGCGCGGCAAGAAGAAATAAATAAAAGAGTTGCCGCCAGAAAGAAAAAGGGTATAAAGCGTAAAGGCGGCATAGTGTTTGAGGGTGGCGAAAGTTTTTCTTCTCTTACCGATATTCAGCAGAAATCTGTATCTGTAATTGGTAGAATAGTTTCTGACATAACGCATAATACCGTTCATTTATACGCCAGCAAAGAGAATGCTAATGGGAAAAGAGTTTTTGCATATGATGTTCCGGGTAGAGAATTTAAGAAGGGTGACCTTGCGCCAAACGGTTTTTACGATGAAAACGGTGATATATGGATAGACCTCAACGCCGGAGGTAAGGGCGAAGGCACTATGCTTTGGACTGCCGCACACGAATTCACTCATTTTTTGCACGATAATTCCCCCTCCGACTTTAAGGCGCTGTCCGATTTTCTTATGAAAAAATACGGTGAAAAAGGTGTGCCGGTAGACGAGCTTATCCAAAAAGAAATCGATACACTCGTCAATAAAGAAATAGCCGTTGCCAAAGCCAAAAATAAAACTCTTACCTACGAACAGGCAGAGCAGCAATTAGAGGATAGGCTTTCCAAAAAAGGAACATCTTTATTTGAGAGAGCGCATGAAGAAGTGGTCGCGCGTTCAATGGAAAAGATGCTTTCGGATACTGATGCTTTCTCAGTAATGGAAGAATTAAAGACAGAAAATCACGGCCTGTGGCAGAAGATAAAGGATTTCTTTGCAAAATGGCAAAAACAAATTCATAAACTATACAAAAAATATAAATTCAGTGGCAATTATGCTAATGCCTACGAAAGCATAAAAGATTCTATCGATGATGTAATGAATTTGTTCTCACAAGGACTTGTAAATGCCGGGGAGAATTATCAATATATTGCAACTGAATCGACGCAATCAGAGACAAAATATCAGTTGCGAGAGAATGCGGAGCAGGATATAGAAAGTGCGCTTGCAAGCAAGAATTATACCGAAGATGTTTATCTTACAGAAACAAGTCCCAGTATTATTACAAGTCAAAAAGGTGTTAAAAACCTGCCTATGCTTATGAAGGCATCGCACATAAGAGAAAATGTTTTCACAGAAAAAGAGGCAAAAGAAAAAGGGTTGAAAGTTGATGACCATACCCATTATCACGGATTAGGTAAGGACCTTTTTGTTAAAATAATTGACGGCTTGGAAGATGTGAAGCTTGCTTATCGAGGAACTAAAAACGCAAGCAATCCAAGTCGAAGAGAAAACTATTTTTTACTTGTTTCTCAATTCAAAGACCAAAAAGGAAACACAGTTAATGTGCCTGTTTACATAAACGAAAAGGGGCAATACAACAGAGTTTTCATTGACACAAATAAAGTTGCAACTGTTTTTGGAAGAGATGATTTTTTCAATTATATTCAAAAAGAAATCCGCAACGGCAATCTCGTGCGCATAAAAAATAGAAGCACTCAAGCCAGTGAACTGAAGGCAACACACGCCAGCAGTTATAGCAAGAATGCTTCTGATAATAGTATACGCCAAGATACTGAAAATAGTCAAGAAAAATCTTCAGAAAAAAGCGAACTTAAGTATTCATATGCCGGTAGAACATCCAGAACTGCTAGACCATCTTTACTGAAAAAAGCACAGCAAATGGAAAGCGAAGGTAAAGACAGCGAAGATATTCGCCAAGAAACAGGATGGTTTAGAGGATATGACGGAGAATGGCGATATGAGATAGATGATTCTAAATGTAGTTTTATTGAAAAACCAAACATTTCACCTAATGAATATTATGGTGAACCGGGATTTTTAAGTAGCGTATCGGGGATTTTGGATCATAAAGATTTATTTAAGGCATATCCTGCATTGAAAAATATATATGTAGTTATAAGAACACTCAATCCTAATATATTGGGCGCATATATTAAAGATTTGAACTTGATTGAAATCGACTTTGAACGCTATACAAATCTTTCAAAAGAATACCGTGAATACTTAGACAGATACCATCGGAACGATATTAAAAAAATAAAGCAGTCACCGGAATATAAGGATTACAAAAAAATATTCGTAGATCACGACTACTATAACGATATGGGATACTCAGATTGGCGTGAATTTATAAATAATGTTAAAAACAAGTTTTTTTCATCAGAGGCTGGCAAATTGTACACACAATTATTGTGTGGCGATAATGAATTTAATGGTAATAGAATTGAGCTTAAACGAAGCACAAATACCATGATGACGCTTATACATGAATTGCAACATGCTATTCAGGCTATTGAGGGATTTGAAGGCGGTTCTAATGAAGATGATGAGAACTACTATAGGAATGCCGGAGAAATTGAAGCCAGAGATGCTATGTATCGTATATATTTGACTGACGAACAGAGAAAATACTATCTGCCGGATATCGACAGGACAGATGTCACATTTCGAGAAAGTGCATTATCACACTCTTCAGAAAATCAATCCGAAAATTCTTATAAAACAAACTTTGATGCGAAAGAGGATATACGGTTTAGCGAGAGGGATTATTCCTATGAAGAGCTAACATCTAAACCTGATATGAAGGTGACAACTGTAAATGACAATGTAACATATGAAGCTACCTCAACTATACGAAAGAATATAGTTAATCAGGCGGTAAAAAATGCCATTGCCGTAGGACATGCTAATAGCAATGGTAATGCAGTTGTTCATGTAAAAGATATTGATACAGATGTTGTTGTATCTAAAAAAAGCCTAATACATGGTCTTGATAGGAGACTGAATCTATCAACTCCTGTTATGCTAAAAATTGGGGAAGTATTAGGCAATTCAATTAGAATAAACGAATTGACACCAAAGCAAAAGTCGGCAAGTTCAAGTTATGTTTTAATAGGATATGCTACGAGCAAAATCAACAATTATATTGTTAGAGCAGTGGTAAATAAATATACAAATGAAGTTGACTCGGTGGATGTTTTGTATGCTGTAAGCACAAAAAAAGAAACCGCCGGCAAATTGCCCGGAAGTCGCATTAAAAATGCTCTCCCAACGGTTTCCACTATTAGTATATCCAATTTGCTTGATTATGTCAACAGGTATTTCCCGGATATTCTTCCTGAAGATGTATTAAAACATTACGGACATACAGAAAGACCGGCAGGGGAAATCGGTGAAAGCGCATTGTTCTCCGAGCGTGACGAGAACAATCCAAGCAACCGTATGCTTCTTGCCGATGCACTTATGACGGTAGCGCAGAATGATATCGAAAAATCAAAATTGCAAGAATACCAAAATAAGGTGACTCAACTAAATAAGTGGCATAACCAACTTGTTGATATCAATTCTCAAATTAAAGACCTTTCCTTCGCAAAAGGCAAAAAGGATATGGCAAAGATAAGCGAGTTAAGAGACAAGGCAACGAAGCTTGTCAACCGCATAAATATTGCCGATAAGCAGTTGCTACGCCTTGAATCTACAAAAGCACTTCAAAATGTTCTTGAAACCGAAAAGAAGAAGGCGGCGAAGAGAGCAACGGAACGACAGAGAGAAATACAGCAGAGGCGCAGAGAAAGCAGTAATAAAACATTTATACGGAATAAAATCAAGCGGCTTTATGGCAAGGTTGAAAGAATGTGGCGTAATCCCACTGATAGCAGTTATGTTCCGGAACCGTTACGAAATGCTGTGCTTGATGTTCTCGCTTCGCTGGATATCCGTACCGGAAAGACTAATAAGACGCAGGAAGCTCTCACAAAAGCATATAACGAATATCAGAGATTAAGCGAAAGCCACGATGAAGATTTGAAAGCGGCATACGATAGCGATATGGCGAAAAATCTCTTTCACCTCAATGATATGCTTGCCGGCAGAAATATTTATGACAAAGACCTTACTTCGGATATGCTTGATGATATCTATACTACGCTTAAAAGCATATATGGACAAATTACGGATGCAAAAAATCTTATCGGCGAAAACGAAAAAATGACGATAAGAGAATCAGGAAACAGAATTATTGATGAGCAAAATGAAATTTTTGAAAATCGTTCTTATACAGGCGTTAAAGCGTTGCTTAAGGCTGTAGATGATAAAACATCGTTTTTCTATCTTAACTCTCTTCGCGCGATACTAAAAATGAGTAATTTTAAGGAAGATTCGGAACTAAACCGTTTATTCCTTGCTCTTAATGATGGTCTTAAAAAGAAATATGACTTCAAAATGGTTGTTAATAAGAAGTTGGATGCCTTAGTTAAGACAAAAGAAGGACAGAAAGCATTTGATTCTTCGGTAAGTGACATTATCGATTTTGGTTGGGCGAAGATGACTAAAATGCAGGCGGCACAACTTATGCTTACTCTTGAGCGTGAAAGCAATATTGGAACAAAGCATATTGCCACCGGTGGTGCAACTATAACGGATACAAAGTATCGTGATAATGTCGAAAAACGCAGGGATAATGCAACTTTAATTAAGCATGATACACTTCAAATGATGTCTGACATCCAGGATGTTTTATCAAAAGACAAATGGATGCAGGATTATATCGAAGTGGCAAAAGAAATTCTCAGAGTAGACAGCAAGACAGCGTTAAATGAGACTTCGCAAATACTTAAACATAGGGACCTTGCGACTGATGCATTTTATATACCTTTCGTGACGGACAATTCTTTTACTGTAAGAGAGATTGAAGGACTTGTTCATGATGCGACAATTGAGGGGAGTGGTTCATTAAAGAGCATAACAAAGGGTGCCGGTAATGCATTGTATATTGAAGGACTGGATATAGTGCTTGACCGCTGCATCGATACCGCTGCGGACTATTACGGCTTAGCAGTGCCGATACGCAACATAAACCGTGCGCTAAATGTTAAAAATGACGAAAGCGGAAGGTCGGTCAAAGATTCGATAAAAAAGAATTGGAAGTCTGATGGTATTAAGCTTATAGAGCAGACACTCACAGATATACAGACAAACAGAAAGAATGACCGAATAGCAATAATTGACACAATCAAATCCGCCTTTATTACATCAACGCTAAACGGCAATATATCTGTTGCAATTAAACAGGCTGCTTCTCTTGATACTGCATTTGCAGTGTTAAACTACAGACCTTCCGCCATAGCTTGGGCAGAGTTTATTAAAACAGTTAAGAATTACAACTCTATAATAGATGAGATAGACGAACATACAAGCGAACACTGGCGCAGAAGGATAGGGCTTACCACCGATGAAATTGCTACCATGAAACAAAATAGCGGATTTTTTGGGAAAGTAAGCCGTAAACTTCCAACTGCTATCAATGGCAACAAATGGATACAGATGATTGACTGCTGGACTACAGCGACATTTTGGAATATGGCAAAGCAGGATATAGAGAAAGCAATTAAAAACGGTAAATATCAATTAGAAACCGGTAGCGACGAGTATTGGAATGCGGTGACCGACCTATATGAAGAAACCGTCGAAGCCACACAACCTATGTATGACGCGCTCCACCGTAGCGAAATGCAGAAGAATGCCGTATCGAACAAGATATTTATGTTTAAGACACAACCGCTCCAGAATGCCGGTATGCTGTATGAAGCAGCTCATGGACTCGCCGTAGCAAAGATGAGCGGTGATAAGGCGCTACAAAAGGAAAAAGCGAGGAAGCTTGGTAAAGTAATTTATTCGCAAACAAGGTCGGCGTTCACCTTTGCTTTAATGACAATGATAGCCGCTGCAATCAAAGGTAAAATGCGACGGTATAAGGATGAAGATGATGAACTTACCTTTGTTTCTGTTGCAGAAAGAATTGCGCTTGATATTGGTAGCACGGGAACGGGGTTGCTTTTGCCTATCGGCGGTTCAGAGATTTACAATTATCTTGAATCAGTTGTAAGCGGTAACGGATATGAGAAAGCGCTACTTTCATATCCTACGGCAGATTGGATAAACGATTATGCATCTTCGCTAACAAATGTATTTAAGAATCCATCCGTGCAGAACATTACAAGGTTGCTTATAAAATTTGGTGATATTACGGGTCAACCGGCAACAAATTATTACAACCTTATCCACGGAATAGGATATAATGTTAAGGATGTTGTGAACGGTGATTTTCTTGAGTTCGAGGCATCGGAAGAAAAAACCACTTCTCACCTGCTGAAGCGAGCACACGGAGCATACGAGAGTGGTAATAACATTGAGGTGAAGAGGTACATACAAGAGATTGTTGATTCAAAAGTTGCCGAAGGCAAAACCGAGAAAGAAGCAAAGGGTGCAATACGGTCTTCACTCACAAGTAAATATAAGCCGTTGCTTTTAGGAGCTTATAAAAATAAGGACGATAAAGCTATGGCAGAAATCAGAAAGTTTTTGAACGCTACTGGTATTTACGGAAGTGCTTCCGAAGTGGTTTTAACAACGCAAGATTGGATTAGAAAATCTAAAGAATAAGATTTAGGGGGGGTTTTTTAGAAACCCTCCCTTCTTTATAATTATAATAACTTAACGGAGGTGTAGTAATGAACGCTTCAATTTACAGAATAAATCTCGATATGCACAAAATAGATTCTCAGGCATTACTCAACATAAAGCAAAATGATAATGCGCGGCATATAGTCTTTTCACTTTCAGACGGTGGTAAGCCGTATACTATACCAAACAACTGCAGAGCAGTTTTGCGTGCAAAGAAGCCTGATGATACAATTCTATTTAATGATTGTGTAATAAAATCAGATAACACTATTGCTTATGATGTAACGAATCAAACCACTGCCGCAGAAGGCATAGTAGAATGTGAGCTAACATTATACGGCGAGGATGGAAATGTAATAACAACTCCCTACTTCTCTATGAGAATTGATAAGCATATGGTTACTGACGGAGAAATAGAATCAACCAATGAGTTTACTACGCTTGATAGAGCATTGGCGGCAGTCGATAATCTAGATATTACTGCGGAAAAAACGGGTAATGTAACAACTGTAACCGTAACCCACAAAGACGGTTCATATGATTCTGTTACAGTAAGTGATGGACCTAAGGGCGACAAAGGCGACACCGGCGCTACCGGACCACAAGGCATCCAAGGCCCACAGGGCGTTCAGGGTGAAAAGGGAGATAAGGGCGATACGGGAGCAACAGGACCGAAGGGTGACAAAGGCGACCCGGGCGCGGATGCCGTGACCGACGAACACTATAGTCCTCAAAGTGCCAATGCACAAAGTGGTAAAGCGGTAGCGGAAGCTGTGAACCCGATAATGATTTACTTAGATTATGTGCTGACCTATTCACAGTCGTTAGGCTTTTATGTTGCTATCCGTAGCTGTAGGGTGGATATAGAGGGTGATTGTGAAATACCAAAACAAATTGGAAATCAGCCAATAAAAGAGATTTGGATGGAAGCATTTGCATCTTGTGAAAATTTAACATCAATAATTATACCTGATTCAGTGATAACCATAGGAAGAGGTGTGTTTAGTCTTTGCACAGGGCTTACATCCGTTACTATCCCAACTTCCGTAACCTCTATCGGTGCTTACGCGTTTGATGGTTGTTCAAACCTTCTTGATGTATTTTATGATGGGACTGAAGCACAATGGAATGAAATTGATATCGGACTGGATAATGAGTGGTTGGTAAGTGCCGCTATCCATTTTAACCAATCCCCAGCTGTAAAACAGGATATATATGACTACACTAAAAACTTTACCACCGCCGAAAAAACAAAGTTAAGCGGCATAGAAGCCGGCGCGCAAGTCAATGACACTGTAGATCAAGCTTATAATCCTAATTCAACAAAGGCTCAAAGCGGTGTAGCGGTAGCCGAAGCGGTTGCGTCGAAACAAGACAATTACCGTAAAATATTAGAGTATACTCTTACGGAAGACACACCGATACTAATGCAGTTTGATAAAGACGAAAACAATAATCCTTTTTC
>CADCLS010000003.1 GCA_902802375.1 Oscillospiraceae bacterium
ACCTGCGGAAACAGTTTATCAAATTTCGGTTTGTGGGGGATAAGTAATTAAATATGGTGCTATATTGTGCTAATCAGTAAGTTAATCAAAGCATAAAAGCCGACATTTTTGAGATATCAAGAATGTCCGCTTTTATTTTGTAAACAGTCAAGATTTGCTTTGTTATTACTTGGCGGGGAAGCATTATAAGTCCATTTTTCAAGAATTTTCTTTTGCGGATTATTATGTTTTAATATTTTCAACATAAAAACATCAAATATTGTTTAATTGTCATATTTGACTTACTGTTGATAAGGACAAAACGCCTGAGAAAAGGAAAAACCCGGCTCTTTTAGGCTTGTCGTCCTCGCAAGGCGTCAGCCTTGCTTCGTCCTTCGCACCGAAAATTTCTCGTATTTTTCTCTTTTTCAGGTGCGAAGCAGTTTTGAGGAACACAGGGGACGGTTCTCTGTCCTGAAGAATTATACAATGATAATAATACTTCTATGGGAGAAAGCGACGCCCAACACACAGAACCGTCCCCTGTGTTTTTGATCACTACCTTTAATCTTGGCGTTGTCTTGACCCTTGTTGCTGAAAACACCAATCTCGCCAAAACTACCGAAGCAACTTTGAGAGAAGCGCATGCCTGCGAACATCTTGGGTTTGAAACAATTCGCTGTGAAGTGGTTTAGGCAAGCCGTGATAAAGCCATTATTTTAATAGTTGATTCCAATAGCTAACTATTATTTCGGATTTCCAGACCATTTATTGCGGTAGTGTCCCGGAGTTTCATTTTCAAGAGATTTGAATAGTTGAATAAAGTAATTTGGTTCCATACCTATTTGTTCGGAAATTTCGTTTACCGATAGAGTAGTTCCTCTGAGCAGCCGCTTTGCGTGGTTAATTCTTATATTGATAAGGTATTTGGCAGGGGATACTCCGAACGCCTGCTTAAAAGTTCTTTGGAGATGAAATTTTGAAATATTGAATTCTCTTGCAAGAAAATCCAAGTCAATTTCTTCACTATAATGGTGGCGCAAATAATAGGCGGACTGTTTTATAAAATCAGGGGCGGACGATATGTCGCTGCCTGATTTTATTATGCATTCGCTGATAAGTGAATGAAGAAGCTGGTCTGCAATAATCTCACTGTCATGGTCTTTAGTATAATTTGCTGATACTGCTATTATGTTATCGATTATTTCACATACATTGTTATTGTCCGATAATACCGCAACATTTGAACCGTTGTTTTTTTCTAAAAACCTCTCATAATATGGTTTGATATTATTGCCACAGAGATGAACCCAAAGCATTTCCCATTTTCCTGTTTTTGCATCGGTATAATAATTCTGATGTTCTTTGCAGTCAATAAACATAACAGTTTTAGGCATTATTATGTACTTTTCTCCGCAATATTCCAATATGCCTTTGCCTGAAATAGTTGCATTTATAAGATAAGAATCAAGCCCCACTCTTTTAGTGAAGTAGTTTTTTGCGGAACAAAACTTTCCTGATTCCTGTATATATAAAAGATTGTTTTTGGCAAAATCGCTTGGATTTACAAATTTCCAGATTGGCTTTTTGAACATATCAAGTTTATATTTCATTTTTGACATAGCGCACCTCAAACACCGCAAGAATTTAATATTTTATAGCAACTGTATTATATCATAAATTGCCATAACAATCTATAATAATTTTAGGTGATGTTATGAAATATTATTTAGCCATAGATATCGGCGCTTCAAGCGGACGGCACATATTAGGATATGTGGAGAACGGTAAACTAGAACTCAAAGAGATTTACCGCTTTGAAAACGGAATAGAAAATAAAGACGGCAGCCTTACTTGGAACATAGAAGCCCTTAAACAAAATGTAATCGCAGGTATTAAAGAATGCAGCAAGCTCGGAAAAAAGCCTGATTTTGTAGCCATAGATACCTGGGGTGTTGACTATGTGCTTTTGGATAAGGATAAAAAGGTAATAGAGCCCACTTTTGCTTACCGTGATTCGCGCACTGACGGCATACCCGAAAAAGTTGATAGTATAATATCAAGAAAAGATTTATTTGCTCGCACGGGTATTCAGTCAATTAACTTCAATACAATTTATCAGCTTTACGCAGATAAGTTATCAGGTAAACTCCAAAACGCAAAACACTTTATGATGATACCAGATTATCTGTCCTATTGTCTTACAGGTGTTATGGCTAATGAATATACAAACGCCACAACCGGCTCACTTGTAAATGCCAAAACAAATGATTGGGACTATGAGCTTATAGATATGTTGGGGTTTGATAGGAATTTATTTTTACCACTCTCAAAGCCTGCAACACTGCTTGGTAGCTTCTCACCTGAAATAGAAACACAAGTAGGATTTTCAGCTCAGGTTATCCACGCACCGAGCCACGATACCGCCTCCGCGGTTGCCGCCTGCCCTATAGATGATAAAAGCGTGTATATATCGTCAGGCACATGGAGCCTTATAGGCGCGGAAAATAAAACCCCAACACTCGGATTTGAGGCGAGCGAAGCCGGATTTACAAACGAGGGCGGAGTAGAGTATAGGTATAGATTTCTTGAAAACATAATGGGGATGTGGCTTTTCCAGAACATTCGCAAAAACTTAAACAAAAAATATACATATGATGAAATGATGAATATGGCGCGCGAGAGCGAATGCGATAAACTTATCGACCCAAACAATTCGTCATTTACGGCGCCGGAAAGTATGGTTGAAGCTATAAGAGATTATTTAGGTGATAAAGACCTGCCGATAGGCGACATCTTAAAAAGCGTTTACCTATCCCTTGCAAACTCATATAACACCGCAGTAAAAACAATAGAAAAATTCTCGAATAAAAGGGTAGAGAACATCTTTATTGTAGGCGGCGGAAGCAAGGATAAGTACCTGAATGAGCTTACCTCAAAAATCACGGGTAAAAAGGTCACAATAGGGCTTAGCGAAGCCACGGCTACCGGTAATATACTATCGCAAATTATGTATAGTGAAAACATTGACCTTAAAAAGGCAAGAGAGATTGTAAAAAATTCTTTTGATATAAAGGAGATAAAAGTATGAGCAGGTATGAAAGTGCAAAAGAAATTTATGCAAGGTACGGCATCGATACCGATAAGGCTATGGAAACGCTTAAAAATGTTCCGATTTCATTGCATTGCTGGCAGGGTGACGATGTAAGAGGTTTTGATACTGACCCAAACAAGCCGCTTACCGGGGGTATTCAAACAACCGGTAACTATCCGGGCAGAGCAAGGACCCCCGAAGAGCTAATGGCGGATATCGACGAGGTCTTAAAGCTTGTTCCCGGTAAGGTTAAACTTAACATTCACGCTTGCTATGCGATATTTGATGACGAAAACCCATGGGTTGACAGGGATAAGTTAGAACCCAAGCATTTCAAAAAATGGGTAGATTTCTGCAAGAAGAGGGGTATCGGTTGCGATTTTAATCCTACATTCTTCTCACACCCCAAATGTGACCCACTTACGCTTTCATCACCTAATGAAGAAACCAGAAAGTTCTGGATTGATCATGGTAAGGCGTGTATTCGTATTTCCGAGTATTTTGCAGAAGAACTCGGTGAGCCCTGCATTATGAATATCTGGACGGGTGACGGCTTTAAGGATATCCCGGCTGACAGACAGGGTCCACGCGAGAGATACCGCGATAGTATTGACCAAATTCTTTCCGAGCCTTTTGATTTTAATAAGGTTAAGCCCTGCGTTGAAAGTAAGGTTTTCGGAATTGGTGTCGAGGCTTATACAGTAGGCTCGGCTGAATTTGCTCTTTCTTATGCGGCTATGAATAAGAGTAAGTGTATTCCGCTTATGGATAACGGTCACTACCACCCTACAGAGGTTGTGAGTGATAAAATACCTGCACTGCTTACATTCTTCCCGGAGATAGCTCTGCATGTTACAAGACCTATCCGTTGGGATAGTGACCATGTTGTTCTCTTTGATGATGAAACCAGAGAAATTGCAAAAGAAATTGTCCGTTGCGGAGGGCTTGACGGTAGAGTTAAAATAGCGCTCGACTATTTTGATGCAAGCATTAACAGAATTTCTGCTTGGACTGTCGGTTTCCGTAATATTGAAAAGGCGTTGCTTTTTGCTTTGCTTGAGCGCAAGGACTTAAAAGAGATGCAGGATAGCTACAATTTTTCTAAGCTGATGGTGGCTCAGGAAGAACTTAAAACTCTCCCGTTCGGCGATATTTGGAATGAATACTGCAAACGCTCCAATGCTCCGGCAGACGGCGAATGGTTCAGTGAAGTTGAAAAATATGAAAAGGAAATTTTGGTGAAGAGATAATGAAAGATATACTTACAGCACCTTTTGTAGAGGAAATGAAAAGAACAACCGCTAATATGTATAGGCTCGGTTGGGATGAGCGTAACGGCGGTAACATAAGTATGTTGCTTGACGAAGCGCAAGTGTCAGAATACCTTGACCTTAATAAAGTAATAAGGACAATACCCACAGGCTTTAAGGCAGATATGCTTATAGGTAAGATATTTATAGTAACCGGTACGGGTAAATACTTTAAGAATGTAGAATTTGATCCTGAAAATAATCTCGGTATCATAAAAATAGCAAAGGACGGTACAACCGCAGAGCTTTTGTGGGGATACTCAGACGGCGGCAAGTTTACAAGCGAACTGCCGGCTCACCTTATGAGCCATATGGCGCGCCTTAAAGTAAACCCCGAAAACAGAGTTGTACTCCACTGTCACCCAACATATACGCTTGCTATGAACTATGTGCACGAGCTTGATGAAAAGAAATTTACACATACGCTTTGGCAGACCTGCACTGAGTGTATGGTAGTATTCCCCGATGGTGTAGGAGTTCTTCCCTGGATGCTTTGCGGCACAAATGAGATAGGGGAGGCGACCGCAAAAAAAATGGAGGAGTTCAGGCTGGTGGTCTGGGGACTTCACGGTTTATATGGTGCCGGTAAGGATATAGATGAAGCGTTCGGACTTGTTGAAACGGTAGAAAAGGCGGCACAGCTTTATATGATTTCAGCACACCTGCCGAGAATTAACACAATAACTGATGACCAACTTCGCGAAATAGCCGAAGGCTTTGGTGTCGATTACAGAAAAGATTTTCTGAATTAAAATAGCAGTTTTCATTTTTTCGCATAAATAAAGCCCCGGAGCAGTGTATAAGACTGTATGGGCACTCTGATTGTCTGTGACAAAGGTCCCCCCCGTTATGTAGTGGATAAAAAACAGTTTTCAGCGAAAAATGGTTAGTTGACCGCTGGGGCAAAACATCAATGAGGTCTTAGGCGTACAATCGGAAGCACAAATAGCAAGCCGGAGATGTCAATAGTTGTTGATTTTAAGTGGCAATATGATAGTATTAAGGTGGCGATTTTATGAAAATTGTAATGATTAGGCACGGAGACCCGGATTATGTTAATGATAGTCTGACTCCAAAGGGCAGGCGTGAGGCGCTGGCACTTGCAAATTACCTGAAGAATAAACAGGTGACAAAGTTTTACTGTTCGCCGCTTGGCCGTGCAAAAGATACCGCCGCACCGACCCTTAGTGCGACAGGTAGAAAAGCTCAGGTACTTGACTGGCTAATGGAATTTCCCGGTTATATAATAGATGAAGAGACGGGGAAAAAGAGAATTCCGTGGGATTTAATACCATCCGAATGGACTATGGAGCCTAAACTTTACGATAAAGATAATTGGCTTCAAGCAGATATTATGAAGACGGGCGATGTTCGCGAGGTTTACGATTATGTGTGCCGTGAGCTTGACGGTTTTTTAGAGGATTACGGATATGTACGCGACGGAGCTTGCTACAAGGTTATAAGACCAAATCACGATACGGTAGTTTTCTTTTGTCATTTCGGCATTCAGTGCGTTTTACTTTCGCACCTTTTAGGTATATCCCCGGTTGTTTTATGGCAGGGAACAGTATGTTCGCCCACCGGTATTACAGTACTTGCCACTGAAGAGCGAGAAGAGGGAACGGCATATTTCAGGTGTAATCGCTTCGGAGAGCTTGCGCATCTTTATATTGACGGTCAGGAGCCTTCCTTTGCGGCAAGATTCAGAGAGACCCGTGATGACGATGACAGATTTTGATTATGAGTAAGGTGTATGATGTTTGTATAGTCGGCGGCGGCGCTTCGGGGCTGTCAGCGGCGGTTTACATAAAGCAAAAAAACAGAAATATATCCGTTGCTGTTTTAGAAAGGCTGTCTCGTGTTGGTAAGAAGCTTATTACCACCGGCAACGGCAGATGTAATATAACAAACGCGGATGAAGCACTCAGACATTATCACGGTCAAAACGCATTCTTTCCGGAATATGCGATTAAAAAATACAGTAATATAGAAATCGAGCAGTTTTTTAAGTCTTTAGGCGTTGCACTTTTTTGCGACGAAACTGGGCGGTATTATCCGGCGTCGCTTCAGGCTTCGTCTGTAGTTGACGCTCTTCGATTTTCTTGTGATTCACTCGGTGTGGACACATTTACGGAATGTAAAGTAACTGATGTTTTATTCGGTAAAGATTTACACACACTCAAAACTGAAAAAGGCGAATTCAGGGCGAAAAATATAGTTTTTGCCGCAGGTCTTTATTCGGGTGGAGCAAAGCTTGGCTGTGACGGGTTTGTTTTGAAGCTGTTAAAGAGTAAAGGCGAAAAGTGCGTAAGCGTAACGCCGGCAATAGTTCAGATTAAAACCGATACCGATATTGTGCGTTCCCTTAAGGGAATAAAAGTAAACGCTGTAGCCGTCCTTAAAATAAACGGTAAGCTTGTACGGCAGGAAACCGGTGAGGTGCTTTTTTGCGATTACGGTCTTTCAGGACCTGCGATTTTACAAATTGCAAGGGAAATTGAACGGCAAAATGGTGAAAAGATAATCTCACTTGACCTTATGCCGCACAGTAGTGTTGAAGAAATAGTATCTTTGTTATCTTCATTCAAAAGCAACCTGTCTTACCGTAACCTCGATGAATTCTTAAGCGGTATACTTAATAAAAGGGTAGGTCAGGCGGTTATAAAGTCTACGGGGCGTAAACTGACCGAAAAAGTCGCGGATTTGACTGATTCGGACATTAAACGAATAGCCGGTATTATTAAAAATTTCAGCTTCAAGGCATTTTCCACCACCGGATTTGACAATTCTCAGGTGACTGCCGGGGGTCTTGATACAAATGGATTTGACAGGTATACTATGATGTCCGAAAACCATAAAAACATTTACGCAATAGGCGAAATACTTGATGTTGACGGAGATTGCGGAGGTTATAATTTGCATTTTGCATTCTCGAGCGCCTTTTGCGCCGCGGATAGTATTATTAAGGAATATATAAATGATTAAGCTTGACGGCGTTATTTTGCCACTTGACACTGATTTTAACAACTTAAAAACCGAACTTTCGAAAACGGTAGAGCCTAAGGACTCTATCGTTTCAGTGCGTTTACATAAAAAATCAGTAGACGCACGCGGTGCGGCACCGCGTTTTTGTTGTTCGTTTTTGCTTGAAGTAAAGGATGAAAAAGAGTTTATAAAGGCTAATAAAAACGCAAAAGTTTACGAGGCTTCGCCGTATATCTTCAAGAGAGCTGAATGCATACCGAAGTATCGTCCGATAGTTGTAGGCTTCGGTCCTGCAGGTATGTTCGCCTCACTTACTCTTGCACGAGCAGGGCTTAGTCCGTTGGTTTTGGAACGCGGCAGTGATGTAGATACAAGAACGAAAGATGTAAAAGAATTTTTTTCTGGCGGTGCGCTTAAATGCAACTCAAATATTCAGTTCGGTGAGGGTGGAGCCGGCACATTTTCTGACGGCAAGCTTAATACCGGCATAAAAGATTTCCGAATCAGAGCTGTGCTTGAAGCCTTTGTTCAGTTCGGTGCTGACAGCGATATACTGTATGAAGCAAAACCGCATATAGGTACAGATGTTTTACGCAAAGTGGTTAAGAATATCCGCAAAGAAATAATACGCCTAGGCGGAGAAGTACGGTTTAATACCTGCCTTGAAAATATAAATATTTTAGGCGGGCGACTTGTAAGTATTATAGCCTCCGGTGAGGAAATAAGGACGGATAATCTTTTCTTGTGTATAGGTCATTCGGCGAGAGATACATTCTTATCGTTAAAAAACACCGGCTTTGAGATGTGCCGTAAGCCTTTTGCCGTGGGTGTCAGAATAGAGCATTTGCAAAGGGATATTAACCGGTCGCTTTACGGTAAGTATGCAGGACATAAAAACTTAGGCACCGCAGATTACAAGCTTGCCGTGCATTTACCGTCAGGACGCGGAGTTTATACATTCTGTATGTGCCCTGGAGGTGAAGTGGTAAATGCTTCAAGTGAAATTGGCGGCATAGTTACGAACGGAATGAGTTACAAGGCAAGAGACGGTATCAATGCCAACAGTGCAGTGCTTGTAGGTGTAACACCTGAGGATATTAGCGGTACGGATGTGCTGGGCGGCATAAACTTCCAAAGAACCATTGAACAAACGGCTTATAACGCTTGCGGTGGTAAGGTGCCGGTATGCAGTGTGGGATATTTTCTTAAAAAGACGCCAAACGAAATAGGAGGCGTAAAGCCTACCGTGAAGCCGGATTTCGAGTTATATGATATAGAAAAGCTTTTCCCCGATTTTATATCTAACTCGCTTAAAAGCGGTATAACCTTAATGGATAGAAAAATAAGGGGCTTTGCACATCATGACGCCATTATCTCAGCTCCTGAAACACGCTCGTCCTCACCGGTCAGAATTTTAAGACGAGAGGATATGCAGAGCGTGTCGGTAGAAGGTGTTTATCCTTGCGGTGAAGGCGCAGGATATGCCGGAGGCATAGTCTCCGCCGCGGTTGACGGTATAAAAGCCGCTGAAAGAATAATAAAAAGTTAAAAATTTATCAAAATAACTTGAAAAATCAACACAAATAGGTTAAAATAGGAAAAGTAAAATTTTTAGGAGGTTTTCTAATTATGGTAAAAGTTGCAATTAACGGTTTTGGCCGTATCGGTCGTTTGGCATTCCGCCAGATGTTCGGCGCAGAGGGCTATGAGGTTGTTGCTATCAACGATCTTACAAGCCCGGCGATGCTTGCTCATCTTCTTAAGTACGATTCAGCTCAGGGCAGATATGCTCTTGCTGATAAGGTTGAGGCCGGTGAGGACAGCATCACTGTTGACGGTAAAACCATCAAAATCTATGCTGAGAAGAATGCTGCTGATCTTCCTTGGGGCGAGATTGGCGTAGATGTTGTTCTTGAGTGCACAGGTTTCTACTGCTCAAAAGAAAAGAGCCAGGCTCACATTGATGCCGGCGCTAAGAAGGTAGTTATTTCTGCTCCTGCAGGTAAGGACCTTCCGACAATCGTTTACAGTGTTAACGAGAATACTCTTACTAAAGAGGACAAAATCATTTCTGCCGCTTCCTGCACAACTAACTGCTTAGCTCCTATGGCTAATGCTCTTAATAAGTATGCACCGATTCAAAGCGGTATTATGACCACCGTTCACGCTTTCACAGGCGACCAGATGGTTCTTGACGGTCCGCACAGAAAAGGCGATCTTCGCCGCGCTCGTGCCGCTGCCGTTAATATCGTTCCTAATTCAACCGGCGCTGCTAAAGCTATCGGTCTTGTAATTCCTGAGCTTAACGGTAAGCTTATCGGTTCTGCTCAGCGTGTTCCGGTTCCGACCGGTTCTACAACTATCCTTGTTGCAGTTGTTAAGGGCAAGGATATCACTGCCGATGGTATCAACGCCGCTATGAAGGCTGCTTCAAGCGCTTCCTTCGGCTACACTGAGGAGCCACTCGTATCTTCCGATATTATCGGCATCACATACGGCTCACTCTTTGATGCTACTCAGACAATGGTTACTAAGATTGATGATGATACCTATCAGGTACAGGTTGTTTCTTGGTATGACAACGAGAACAGCTATACAAGCCAGATGGTTCGCACAATCAAGTATTTTGCTGAAATCTAATTGGTTTATAGAAGATTATAAAAGCGGCGAGGGTGACCTCGCCGCTTTTTTATAACGGAACCGCTTATATATATTTTTTACTTTTTCCTTTATTTACTCCGAGTATTCCGCCTATGGCAGAGGCAAGAACTATAATTATAAAATGAAACAGAGTGTTCATAGTTAGCCCGTTTCTGTTTATTATGAGCGATATAATTGTTACAACGGCAAAAGAGACGAGACCTACAAGTGTACCGATAAGATAACCTTTGCGCTCACTTTCTTTTGATACAATATATGCTGCGGTAAAACTGCCGAGCGCAAGACTCACAGTGGCAAACGGAACACTGTAGCCTCTGTCAATATTGCAAAAAAGTATAATTGCGGCAAACAGACACATAAAGATAAGTGTGACTGAGACACCAATAAGCGCGCCTTTTATATATGTGGTGGCACTGCCACTCGATTTAGATGATAAATTTGACATAAAAATCCCTCCGATAGACTTTACGCTACCGGAGGGAAAAATATTACTTATTTTTTAGGCGTATCGTCGTGAACAGTAAGATTTTGCTGAAGTGCCCAACGGGCGATTGTCAGCTTTGAGTGGTCGCTTTTGGACTCAATAACCATACTTTCTTCTTTTAGAGAGATAACTCTGCCGTAGATACCTCCGATGGTTACAACCTCATCACCTACCTGCAGATTCTCGCGCATTTGCTTTTCTTCTTTTTGCTTTTTGCGCTGAGGACGAATCATAAGAAAATACATAGCAACGAGCATTATTGCTATCCAACCGACCATAACTAAAATAGAACTTCCGGTAGCGGCGCCGCCGTTAGTTGTAGCCGCAAGTGTTAAAAAACTGATGTTCATTTTTTTACCTCCAAAATGCTATAGGGCAATTATACAATATTAAGTATTTAATTGCAAGAAAAAGATTATATTCTTTTTCCGAGTATCTGTTCTTTTTCTTTTTTGAACTCGGAAAAACGGTTTTCATCGAGTGCATTCCGTATTTCTGCCATAAGATTATTGTAAAACCAAAGATTGTGAAGCACTAAAAGCCTTGAGGATAACATTTCTCCGGCTTTAAGCAAGTGCCTGATATATGCTCTGCTGTACCTTTTACATACAGGACAACCGCATTCATCGTCGATAGGGGACATATCGGTATCGTACTTGTTGTTATTTATGTTTATTATACCTTTAGAAGTGAATAAGTGACCGTGGCGCGCGTTACGGCTGGGCATTACACAGTCAAATAAATCAACGCCGCGCTCAACAGAGTTCAGTATATTAAGCGGTGTGCCAACTCCCATTAGATACCTTATCTTGTCTTTCGGCATATAGGGCTCAACATTTTCAATAATATCATACATAACCTCAGTAGGTTCACCTACTGCAAGACCGCCTATGGCGTATCCGTCAAGGTTTAAGTCGGCAATTTCTTTCATATGCTCGGTTCTGAGGTCCCGATAAGTACAACCCTGATTAATACCGAAAAGTAGTTGCTCAGGGTTAACCGTGGTTTCAAGTGAATTAAGCTCACTCATTTTTGCTTTACACCGTTCAAGCCACCGTGTGGTCCGACGGCAAGACTCTTTTGCATATGAATACTCTGCCGGATTTTCAACGCATTCGTCAAATGCCATAGCGATTGTAGACCCTAAATTGGATTGTATTGTCATACTTTCCTCCGGTCCCATAAAAATCCGCCTGCCGTCAATATGGCTATGGAATGTAACGCCCTCTTCGGTAATGTTTCTAAGGCTCGCAAGTGAAAACACCTGAAAACCGCCGCTATCTGTAAGTATCGGTCCTTCCCAAGTGGTGAATTTGTGAAGTCCCCCGCATTTTTTTACCGTCTCGTCGCCCGGACGGATATGTAGGTGGTATGTATTTGAAAGCATTACCTGACAGCCGACATTTTTCAAATCAGCCGCCGAAACACCGCCTTTAATCGCGCCCGCGGTTGCAACATTCATAAAAGCCGGCGTACTGATTACACCGCGGTTTGTATGCAACTCACCCCTGCGCGCATTCATTTCTGTTTTAATCAATTTGAACATATCTAATCTCCATGTATAAACATACAATCGCCAAAACTGAAAAACCTATATTTCTGTTTTACGGCTGTTTTGTATGCGTTCATTGTATTTTCATATCCCGCGAAAGCCGAAACAAGCATAATCAGCGTGCTTTCGGGAAGATGAAAATTGGTTATGAGCGCGTCCATACACTTAAAAGTATAACCGGGATAAATAAAAATGCTCGTATCATCGGTGCAGGCTTTCATTTCGCCGAATTTTTGCATCACGCTCTCGATGGTGCGGCAACTTGTTGTACCCACACAAATAACTCTACCGCCGGTTTTTTTGGTTTCGTTTATAATATTTGCGGCTTCCTCAGATACCGTATAATGCTCTGTATGCATTTTGTGTTCGGTAATTTCATCAACCTTAACCGGTCTGAAAGTGCCTAGTCCGACATGAAGCGTAACATAGGCGATTTTAACATCCATATTTTTGATTTTTTCAAGCATTTCGGAAGTGAAGTGAAGCCCTGCGGTAGGCGCCGCGGCAGAGCCTAATTCACGCGAGTATACCGTTTGGTACCGTTCCTTATCCTCAAGCTTTTCTTTTATATAAGGAGGCAGTGGCATTTGACCTACTTCATCAAGCACAGAAAAGAATTCACCGTCGCAAGTAAATGTAATTATTCGGTTGCCGTCCGGCAAGACATCGTCTACAACAGCGGAAAGCTTATCTGAGAACTTAAACTCGCGCCCGATTTTCGCTTTTTTGCCCGGACCTGCAAGTGTTTCCCAGGTAAGCATACTTTTTTGTTTTAATAGTACAAACTCAACAACAGCGCCTGTGTCACTTGCGGTGCCGTAAATCCTTGCCGGCAAAACCCGGGTATCGTTTAGCACCAAACAGTCACCCGGACGCAAATAATCTGTAAGGTCATAGAAGTGCTTGTGCTTGATTTCTCCCGTTGCTTTTGATAGAACCATAAGCCTTGAACTGTTCCTTGGATAAACGGGGGTTTGCGCTATAAGCTCTTCCGGCAGGTCATAATAAAAATCACTTTTTTTCATATTGCTGTTTTGCATTCCCTTTATGTAGGTTATATTTGTGCATTCATCCGCATAAAATAGTTTGACAAAATATGACGGTAATGCTATTATTTATAATGATATTATATTGCATAACACAATCTATATCAACTATTTTTTGTTTTCACTTGGAGGCATTTTTATGAAAACTTACAATGTCGGAATAATCGGGGCCACCGGAATGGTAGGTCAACGGTTTGCTCTTTTGCTATCCGACCACCCTTGGTTTAAGGTTACAGTTCTTGCCGCGAGTAGTAGAAGCGCCGGTAAAACTTATGAAGAGGCTGTCACACCCCGTTGGGCGATGAGCGAGCCTATACCGGAAAGTCTCAAAGGCATTACCGTTATGGACGCTACTGCGGATATTGATAAGATTTGTTCGTTGGTGGATTTTGTATTTTGCGCCGTTGATATGAAAAAGCCTGATATTTTAGCCCTTGAAGAGGCATATGCGAAGCACGAATGTCCGGTTGTATCAAACAACAGTGCTAATCGTTTTACACCGGATGTTCCTATGGTAATACCCGAGCTTAATCCCGAACATATTGATATTATACCCGAGCAGAGAAAGCGGCTTGGAACAAAGCGTGGTTTTATTGCGGTAAAATCAAACTGTTCGCTGCAAAGCTATGTTCCGGCACTGTTTCCGCTTGATGAAAAATTTGGTGTGGATAAATGCTTGGTTTGCACATATCAGGCAATTTCCGGCGCCGGTAAGACATTTGAGCGCTGGCCGGAAATACTTGACAATGTAATTCCCTATATAGGTGGGGAAGAGGAAAAAAGCGAACGCGAACCGCTTAAAATTTGGGGTAAAATCGAGGGCGACCATATTGCACTCGCTAACGAGCCTAAATTTACGGCGCAATGCCTTAGAGTGCCTGTATCTGACGGTCATATGGCGGCGGTATTCGTAAGCTTTAAGAAGAAACCTACAAAGGAAGAAATACTGGAGGTCTGGAAAAACTTTTCGGGTGTGCCTCAAGAGCTTAAACTTCCGCATGCACCAAAACAATTCCTTAATTATTTTGTTGAGGATGATATGCCTCAAACCAAACTCAACCGTAACCTTGAGGGCGGTATGGCAGTCAGTATCGGAAGGCTTAGAGAAGATACTCAGTACGACTATAAATTTGTTTGTCTTTCGCATAATACTCTTCGCGGCGCGGCAGGCGGCGGTGTTTTGCTCGCAGAGCTCCTTTGCGCCAAGGGTTATATGGATTAAGCTTTAATAATATTTTAGAGGTGTTTTTTATGAAAAAGCGCATTTTTACCGGTGTGGGTACGGCACTTATTACCCCAATGAATGATGACGGCAGTATAAATTTTAACAGACTTAAAACTTTAGTTGAAGAACAGATTGCCAATTCGGTTGATGCGCTCATCATCTGTGGCACTACCGGCGAAAAGTCAACGCTTCGTTATGATGAGCATTTGCGTGTTATAGAGGTTGCGGCGAATACTGCTTGCGGCAGAGTACCTATTATTGCAGGTACCGGCAGTAATGATACTGTTTATTCAGTAGAGCTTTGCCGCGATGCTGAAAGCGTAGGTGCAGATGCATTTTTAATGGTAACGCCTTATTACAATAAGACTTCCCAAGCCGGTCTTATAGCTCATTATGACTACATAGCACAGCGTGTGAATAAACCCATAATTCTTTACAATGTTCCGTCTCGCACAGGCGTTACAATAAAGCCTGAAACATACAAAGAGCTTTCAAAGTACGAGAATATAGTTGCAGTAAAAGAGGCGAACGGTGATTTGTCTTCGGTGGCACAAACGCGTTATCTTTGCGGCGATGAGCTTGATATTTATTCGGGAAATGACGACCAGACCGTGCCTATTATGTCGCTCGGCGGCATAGGCGTTATCTCGGTTTTATCAAATATTTCGCCTAAAATAATGCACGATATTTGTGATAAGTTCTTAAACGGAGATACCAATGAGGCCGCCCGGTTACAGCTTAAGTATACAGGTCTTATGAATGCGCTTTTCAGCGATGTAAACCCGATACCGATAAAGGAAGCTATGAATGCTTTGGGAATGGATGTTGGTCCTTGCAGACTGCCTCTTTATAAAATGAGTGATACTGCCCGTGATAATCTTAAGAACAAACTTATTGAGTGTGGTTTTACATTAAAATAATTTTTGGATGTGAAAAAATTGATTAAAGTATTGCTTTCGGGATGCTCCGGTAAAATGGGCAAAGCAGTTGCGGATTATATTTCCGCAAGTGATGATATTGAAATTATCGCAGGTGTTGATACTGTCAATAAGGACTGCGGTTTTCCGGTTTTCAAATCTTTTTCAGATGTAAGCGTTACACCTGATGTTATAATCGATTTTTCGAATGTTGAAGCTCTATCAGGTTTGCTTGATTTTGCTCTTGTTAAGAAAATACCGACACTTATAGCGACTACCGGTTTTAACGAAAGGCAGATAGAAAGAATTAAAACTGCCGCAAAAAGCATACCGGTTTTCTTCACGGCGAATATGTCGCTGGGCATAAATGTTTTATGCGGTCTCGCACGGCGAGCCGCAAGTATTTTGGGCAGTGATTTTGATATTGAAATTGTAGAGCGCCACCACAGGAGAAAGCTTGACGCGCCCTCAGGTACCGCAATTATGCTCGCGAATGCGGTCAATTCGGTTTTTGAAGACACATTAAGCTATGAATACGACCGCCACTCGAAGCGCCGGCAGAGGCCCAAAAATGAGATTGGTATACATTCTGTAAGGGGCGGAACAATTGTAGGCGACCACGAGGTGATTTTCGCAGGGCACGAGGAGGTTATAACGCTTTCTCACAGCGCACAGTCGAAGGGTGTGTTTGCGGCAGGCGCAGTTGCGGCGGCGAGATTTCTTACAAACACCGAAGCAGGACTTTATGATATGAACGACCTTATAGGCAGAGAATAAAAAAATCGGCGAGGAATCCCTCGCCGATTTTTTTATTTGTCTTTAAGTATTTCTTCGGGTATGTTAATTATAGAGCCGTTTCCTGAGTCAACAACCGGGAGTTTGCCATCCCACTTTTCAATAAACTGTTTTTTAATGATTTTATCAGTAAGCTCCTGGTTAAGAAGCTGGTTTGCTTTAGCCTCTGCTTCAGCTTCGGTTATTTTAACCTGAGCCGCCGCCTGAGCGTTGGTTATCTTGGTTTGCTTTTCGGTTTCGGCTTTAAGCAACTGCTGTTGTGCTACCTGTTTTTCTTCAATTGCGGTTATAAATGCTTCGGTAAAATCAAAGTCGATTATGTTTACATCGGTGACATAGAGACCTATTTCGTTAAGCTTCTCATTAAGTCCTGTTACGAGACCGTCGGAAATCAGGGCACGGTTTGTAACGCTTTCCTCCGCGGTATACTTTGCGGTTATTGCTTTAAGTACCTCGTTTACTGCCGGGGTTACAAGCACATTTTCATAATCGGCACCGATGTTTTTATATATACTGTAAGACTTTGCGGTATCTACTCTGTAATTCACCGCAAGACGAGTGCTGACGGTCTGCAAGTCTTTAGAAAACGCCTCAGTTTCAACATCAAGTTTCCTTATACGGTTGTCGATTTTTACGACCTGCTGTACAAATGGCACCTTAAAATGTATGCCTTCTTGTAACACATTCGGGCTTACTTTTCCGAGCGTTACCACGACACCTGTGTGACCGGGTGACACTATCGCCATAGAACCAAACACCAAAATTGCGCCGGCAATTACTATTGCCGCAGCTATAACTAATTTTTTAACAACCTTTGTTTGCATAACAAAACCTCCGAAATTTGTTTAGGAAATTATATAATAAACGCCCTTAAAAGTCAATAACACTAAATAAATATCAATAGTGTAAATTTATTCTATTTTATAAAAAATTGCTATTTACAATTGTGCGCCGGGGTGCTATAATACACAATGTATGGGGTTGTATGAACAATTCTAACATAATTTATTAGGAGGAATTTGAAGTGTCCAGAAAATTCAAAACTATGGACGGTAACAACGCTGCGGCTCATGTAGCTTATGCTTTTACTGAAGTTGCGGGTATTTATCCTATTACACCGTCCAGCCCTATGGCAGACTATGTTGATCAATGGTCAGCTCAGGGGCTTAAAAACATCTTCGGCACAAAAGTTAATGTTGTTGAGATGCAGTCTGAGGCAGGTGCCGCAGGTACCGTTCACGGCTCACTTGCCGCCGGTGCTCTAACCACTACCTTCACAGCTTCTCAGGGCCTTTTACTTATGATACCGAATATGTATAAGATAGCAGGAGAACTGCTTCCTTGCGTATTCCATGTATCTGCTCGTTGCGTAGCAAGCCATGCGCTTAACATTTTCGGCGACCATTCCGATGTGTATGCTTGCCGTCAGACAGGCTTTGCAATGCTTGCTGAAACAAATCCTCAGGAGGTTATGGATTTAGGTGCGGTAGCACACCTTGCATCTATCAAGGGTCGAGTACCTTTCATTAACTTCTTTGACGGTTTCCGTACTTCTCACGAAATTCAGAAAATCCAGGTTTGGGATTATAACGACCTTAAAGAGATGTGCGATATGGATGCCGTTGCCGCTTTCCGTAAGCGTGCGCTTAATCCTGAGCATCCTACAATGCGCGGTTCTCATGAGAACGACGATATATTCTTCCAGAACAGGGAGGCTTGCAACAAGTATTATACTGCACTTCCTGCTATTGTTGAAGAGTATATGGATAAGGTAAATGCCAAACTTGGTACTGACTATAAGCTATTTAACTACTACGGCGCACCCGATGCTGAGCGCGTAATTATTGCTATGGGTTCAGTTTGCGATGTTGCTGAAGAGGTTATCGATTATTTAACCGCCGCAGGCGAGAAGGTAGGTCTTGTAAAGGTTCGCCTTTACCGTCCGTTCTCAGCGCAGAAGTTGGTTGCAGCTATTCCTGAAACAGTCAAGAAAATAGCTGTTCTTGATAGAACTAAGGAACCCGGTTCACTCGGCGAGCCGCTTTATATGGATGTTGTAGGTGCTCTTGCTGCCACCGGCAGAAAGATTGACACCGTTATCGGCGGCCGTTACGGTCTCGGCTCTAAGGATACACCGCCTTCAAGTATATTTGCAGTATACAAAGAGCTTGCTAAGGACGAGCCTAAAGCTCAGTTCACAATCGGTATTGTGGATGATGTTACCGGTTTGTCTCTGCCTGAAGAAGAGGCACCGAATACCGCGGCTGAAGGCACAATCGAGTGCAAATTCTGGGGTCTTGGCGGTGACGGTACCGTTGGCGCTAACAAGAACTCAATTAAGATTATCGGCGACCATACCGATAAATATGTTCAGGCATATTTCCAGTATGACTCTAAGAAGACTGGTGGTATTACAGTATCACACCTTCGTTTTGGCGATAAGCCGATTAAGAGTCCTTACTATATAAATAAGGCTGACTTTGTTGCTTGCCATAACCCATCTTATGTAATTAAGGGTTATAAGATGGTTAACGATGTAAAGCCGGGCGGCGTGTTCCTTATTAACTGCCAGTGGACTCCGGAAGAGCTCGAAAACCATATGCCGGCTGAAGCTAAGCGTTATATTGCTAAGAATAACATTAACCTTTACACAGTTAACGCTATTGACCTTGCCGCAGAGATAGGTCTCGGCAAGCGTACAAATACAATTTTGCAGTCTGCTTTCTTCTCCCTTGCGGCAGTTCTTCCGCCAGAGGATGCTATTAAGTATATGAAAGAAAAGGCTGAGGCTTCCTTCCTTAAGAAGGGCCGCGATATTGTTGATATGAACTGGAAGGCTATCGACGCAGGCGCTACCGCGTATGTTAAGATAGATGTTCCTGCTTCCTGGGCAGATGCTAAGGATGCTGATAAAGCATCAGCCCGCGAGGATAATTCCAAGCTTGAAAAAATGGTTGATACCATTATGAAGCCGGTTGGCCTTATGAACGGCTACGAGCTTCCTGTTTCTGCTTTCAGTGACCACGCTGACGGTACATTTGAGCAGGGCGCTTCCGCATTTGAAAAGCGCGGCGTTGCCGTTATGGTACCTGAGTGGAATAACACTACTTGTATCGGTTGTAACAAGTGTGCATTTGTATGTCCTCACGCGACCATTCGTCCGTTTGCTTTGTCCGCAGATGAAAAGGCAAATGCACCTGAATGCTTAAAGGTTGCTGAGAAAGAAAAGCTCGTTACCAATAAGGGATATGCTTATACAATGTCGATTTCTCCGCTTGACTGTATGGGTTGCGGCGTTTGCGTAGGCGTTTGCCCGACTGCATCTATCAAAATGGTTCCTCAGGAATCACAGCTTGAGCAGCAGAAAGTATTTGATTACTGTGTTGCAAATGTATCTGAGAAGGCCGATGTTGCGTCTGACGCTAACCTCATCACCTCACAGTTCAAGAAACCGCTTCTTGAATTCTCAGGTTCATGTGCCGGCTGTGCTGAGACCTCTTACGCACGCCTTATCACCCAGTTGTTCGGCGACAGAATGTATATTTCTAACGCTACCGGTTGTTCTTCAATTTGGGGCGGTCCTGCGGCTACAAGTCCGTATACCACCAATGCTGAAGGTCACGGTCCTGCTTGGGCTAACTCACTCTTTGAAGATAATGCTGAGCACGGTTACGGTATGTTCCTCGGTCAGCAGGCTATAAGGAACCGCCTTATTGATGATGTTAAGGCTATTGCCGCGAGTGATAATGCTTCAAGTGATGTTAAGGCTGCGGCAGAAGCTTATCTTAATACTGTAAACGACGGTGCAAAGAACGGTGCCGCATCTAAGGCGCTCGTTGAAGCTATTAAAAAGGCTAATGCAGATTGCGACCTTTGCCGCGATGTTGTAAACAACAGCGAATACCTTTCTAAGAAGTCTGTTTGGATATTCGGTGGTGACGGTTGGGCTTACGATATAGGTTTCGGCGGTGTTGACCATGTTTTGGCAGCAGGTAACAATGTAAACATTATGGTATTTGATACCGAGGTTTACTCAAATACAGGCGGTCAGGCTTCAAAGGCTTCTAATATCGGTCAGGTTGCTCAGTTTGCAGCTGCCGGTAAAGCAATAGCAAAGAAGAGCCTTGCTGAAATCGCTATGTCTTACGGCTATATCTATGTCGCACAGATAGCTATGGGTGCTGACCAGAATCAGACGCTCAAGGCTATTAAAGAGGCTGAGGCATATGACGGTCCGTCCCTCATAATCGGTTACGCTCCTTGCGAGATGCATTCTATCAAGGGCGGTATGGTTAACTGCCAGAAAGAAATGAAGCGTGCGGTTGATTGCGGTTATTGGGATCTCTTCCGTTACAACCCGGCTCTTAAAGCAGAAGGTAAGAATCCGTTCTCGCTCGATAGCAAGCCGGCAACTGCTGATTACAAAGAGTTCATTCTCGGTGAGGCGCGTTATTCGTCGCTCACACGCTCATTCCCTGAGCGCGCTGAGGTACTCTTCGATAAAGCGGCTGAAACCGCAAAAGCTCGCAGAGCACATCTTGAAAAACTTGTTGAACTTTACGGCAAGTAATATCAGCGCAAAAAGGCGCCATCCAAACGGATGGCGCCTTGATTTTTTTGTAGAGTTTATTCTTTGTTTTCAATATAATAATAAACTTTTCCGTCTTTCTCTTTTGCATACTTATCAAGAGTATCATATGCTTTTGAAAGAGCAAAGGTAAATTCTCCTGTTTTGCCTTTTGATTTCTCAAGCTTGCTGAAATCATTATAGCTGCTTAAATCAGTTATTTCTTTATCACCGAAATCATAATACCAAATGTACTTATACGAAAGCTCTTCTTTTGCTTTGTTTGCAATTTCACTGTTTTTATCCTTCGTGAGCAGGTAAAGATACGGAATGCCTTCATCTTCAAGATTGGAAATGTATTCGACATCTATTTCCTTGCCGCTGTCAACATAAGAATTATAGTTGTACTTTGCAATCTGAAGATTGATATTTGAAATACCGAGCACAGAAATAATCACAAGAGCGAGGGTAAGCGCGGTTTTGAGTATATCTAGCTTCTTTACGAACAGACGGATAAAAACGCCTATAAATAAAACTAAAAGCCATATTATAAAAGCACAAGCGCAAACTCTCGATACTGTAAGCGCATAAGCGCCCATATACATAACCATTTTGGAAAGCGCCGTAAATATAATTATTAAGGTGAATATCACCGTCAGCGCACCGGGGATTTTAACGGCTAAGGGTATCTTTTCTTCACTTTTTTCGGTCAGGGCAACCGTAGCAAAGATTATTGCGAAGTTTATTGCAGCGATAGCGCAAAGCTCAAAGAAACCACGGCGAGCGTACTGAGCGTAAGTGAATTTATAGCCCGCAGGCAATATGCTCGAAAAAGCGGAGAAGAAATATGCAAGCTGAGTTATGAGATATACAACATAAACAAATGATAGAATTGATAAAAATGTTGCGAAAGTTACTTTACTAATAGAGAAATTGATTGATTTGAAGTTACTCTCTTTTTTGTTGTACTTCAGTGAGAACACACCGCCGATTATGAAAATCGAAACTGCGAGACCAAAAATAATTTTGGTGATTTCTTCGGCAAAATTTGAGACTAACTTATTAAGAAGTGCGGCAAAGGCGTCGTCAGAGCGAGCAAGCAAAGGCACTATTATTGCCAGCGCCGGCAAAGCACAGGCTATACCGACTAAAACTGCTATGGTGTTTTTTGATTTCTTTTCTCCTCTTGAAAAGAAGCTCTTGATTATTGCCGGCAAATCTGAAAAGGCGTTTATTACGGATGATGCTACATATACAATAAGGCTGTAATCGCTTTTTATATACTCTTTTCCCGAAATACAGGAGAACCATATGATAGAAGAAACGGCTGTGATAACAAAAGCTAAGAACTTTATGCCCATATTTGATGTCACAGAAAAGGAAAACGAGCAGATGAGCGAAAGTATACCGCACGCCGAAAAGGTGGGGCTTGGCTTCTTTCCGCCTTTAAGCAGAAAAACCGAAATAAGGATAAAAGCGGTACAAAATACTACTGTATATCCAACCGATAGGGCGTCCCAAAAAATTGCGGATACTCCGAAAATAGAAATGATGCATAAAAGCGCCGCAACGATAATATCCGACGGTTTTCTCGAGAACAACGGCTTAACGGTGTAGTTTTTTAATCCTACACTTGCAGTTGGGTTTTGCATATCAATTTTTTCGTCCATAACATACCTCCGAAAATCAATATATAATATTTTACCACAAAAACCATATTTTTTCAACTGCGAGGTATTTTTGGTTGAAAAATGCTGTGAGGCGTGTTAAAATCTCATTGTATAATAAAATGAGGTTTTTTATGAAAAGCAGACTTATAGGTGATAGGGCGTTTTACAGCAGAGCATTAAGGCTGGCAGTGCCCATTATGATTCAAAACGGAATAACAAATTTCGTGAATATGCTGGATAATCTTATGGTGGGCGCAGTAGGCACAGCTGCCATGACCGGCGTTGCCGTGGCAAATCAGCTTGTTTTTATTTTTAATCTTTGTATTTACGGCGCGATTTCGGGCGCCGGAATATTCGCGGCGCAGTTTTACGGTAAGGGCGATAATGAGGGCGTCAGGTATACCTTTCGCTTTAAGCTGATGATTTGTGCCGTTATAACGGTTGTTTTCGGAATAATAGTGCTTTTTAAGGGCGATTTCTTGTTAGGACTATACCTTAGAGGCGAGGGAAGTGCGGAACTGGCGAAAGAGAGCCTTGATATAGCACATAATTATATAAGTATAATTTTGATTGGTATTTTTCCTTATGCAATAGCTCAAAGCTACGGCGGAACGCTAAGGGAAACCGACAGACCGAAAGTTCCTATGTACGCCGGTATAGCGGCGGTAACAGTTAATCTTATACTCAATTATTTGCTTATCTTCGGGCATTTCGGATTTCCGTGCCTGGGCGCTGAGGGTGCCGCGATTGCTACGGTAATATCGAGATTTGTCGAGCTTATTTATGTTGTGCTGAGAACGCATATCGGCAAAAAAAGCACATTTATTATAGGTGCGTTTCGTTCGCTTAAAGTGCCGATAGTCCTTGTTAGAAGTATGTTTATTAAAGGTATGCCGCTGCTTGTTAACGAGCTTCTTTGGAGTATGGGTATAGTTTTTATAAATCAGTGCTACAGTGTAAGAGGTCTTGCCGTTGTTGCTGCTGACAATATTGCGATGACATTTTTCAATGTTTTTTCGGTAGTGTTTATGTCTGTGGGCGTGGCAATCGGTATTATTGTAGGTCAGATGCTCGGTTCGGGTGAACTCGAAAAGGTAATGGATACTGCCGTTAAACTGCGTGCCTTTTCAGTGTTTACGGCTGTAATTGTCGGATTATTATTTGCGGCATTTTCAGGGCTTATACCGAATATGTATAACACTACAGATGAAGTGCGGCGGCTCGCGCGTTGGCTTATGATTCTTTGTGCCGCCGGAATGCCTATTGACGCTTTTGCACACGCATCATATTTTACCTTGCGCTCAGGCGGCAAGGTCATGATAACGCTTATATTCGATTCGTTTTTTGTGTGGCTAGTATCGGTGCCGTTTGCATTTGTTATAAGCAGATATACAAGCCTGCCGATTATACCGTTCTTTGCTCTTTCTCAGGCGCTGAATATCTTGAAATGCCTCCTCGGTTATTTCTATGTAAAGAAAGGCTCGTGGATTAAAAACCTTGTCCGGTAGATTATTGGAATTCGTTTTATGAAAAATTCACAAATGATTTTGTAGGAAATTATATTGACAATTCTTTTTCTTTGTGATATCATACAAATGATATTACAGGTTAGATGGAGTTGTACATAAGAGTATGCTTGAATCACCCTATGAAGAACCGCTTTTTGAGATATATGAATTGCTCTATGATGCCGATGTCGTTGCGGCATCACCGCCTGATGGTGGCCAGCATCTTGATGAAGGCGGCAATGATGACGATTCGGGTCATTACGGAGATTTTTGGTGACAACTCATTCGACCTGTAGTAATAGTTGCGTTTGGTAAATCGCAGTTGCCTTCCGCAGCTTAGATTTGGTTTTCTGTTTCGAATATTAAATACGGAGGTGGATTATATGCCTAAGGATATATTTGAAGAGGCATATATAGAAATTTACAAACTTAAAGCGTCCGATGTTATCGCCACATCTCTTACAGATGATGGTACTATTGAAGACGGCACTGGTGATGAAATTGATTTCGGAGATTAAGGAGAAGGCAGAAATGAAAAAAAATCTTACAAAAATATTTACTTTGATGTTGGCGCTTGCGTTGGCTTTTAGTGCTTTCGCGATATCTCCTCTTACTGTTGATGCAACTGAGGGTGATGTTAAAGTTTATGACTCTTATAGTTATAATGATTTCGCGTCTTTGATTAGTGGGCATACTGCTCCTGTAAAAACGGGCTATCTTTTTGCCGGTTGGTTTAATGATGATCAGGGCGAGTCTGCTATAGCCGACTTTGGTGATGTTGAAAATCGCACGAGCGTTTATGCAAAGTTTATTCGCGCTGATATGTCACGAATTGCCGTTCAGCTTAATTATGTAAGTAATCCTGAAAGCAATCCTGATAGAACAATGCGTTTGGTATCAATAGTTGATTCAACACATTATGCCGCCGTAGGTTTTAAGCTTTATCGCCGCAACACATCAGGAGTGGAATCATCACAAAAAATAAGCAATGGCACTAAAATATATTCAACCCTAAGAAAATACACAAACGAAACGACTAGTAATGATGTACAACCTTATGAAGTGTTTGGTTCCGATGCGAGTGGCTATATGTTTACTACCGTTAAAATAACAAATATCAAAGAGGCACATTATCAGTCTTCGATGATTGCAAGACCGTATTGGGTAACCATAGACGGTACCGAGGTAGACGGCCTTGGTGAGTTTAACAGTGTTTATTCTTATATAAATGAGATAGTTAACATCTCAATTAATACCAAACAGGCGGCCGATATTGCTGCAGGTATGTTGACTGTCAATTACGATTCAACTAAGTTTGAATATGTAGGTGCTGATTACGGTCGTGTATTTGGTGATATGAGTTTTTCTGATGACGGTAACGGCACATTTAAGTGTGTTGGCGTTGTTTCTGATACAAGTACTAATTCCGCTAATCCGAATGATGTTTTTGTAAACCTCAAGTTCAGAATAAAGGATGGTGTCACTCTCACTCAAGGAGATTCAGCATTTACATCGACAATAGCCCCGAATGATTTCTGCGATATTAACGAGGTTTTCAAAGATAGCAGTTCAATATCGGTTCCAACTATAAAATTCTGATATTTTAGTGAGGACTATGAAAAATCGAAAGAATATTTTGATTATTTGTGCTATAATTCTTGCCGTCGCGTTACTGATAGCATGCATCTGCGTTGCTGTCAACTCAAAGAAGAGTAGTGGAGAGGGCAAGACCAATAACACGGGTAACGAATCGGGCACAGGCCTTATAGTTATCGAAAATCCTGACGATCCTCAGACGATTACTGTTGAAGATGGCGGCAAGCCTGAAAGCGAGCCGACGATTTCGATTGATGATTTTGACGATAACCAATCGAAAACAAATACTTCATCAAATCAATCTGAAAATGAAGATAAAAAATCGAATGGCAGCAAAGCGTCAGAATCTCAGCAGTCGGGTGCAAGCAGTACGGATGATAAAAGTCAAGATAGTCAAAGCTCAGATAAACAAACGAGCGAGGGCAGTAGTTCTGAACAAGAACCTGATAAATTTGGTGACTTTTGGTAATTTTTAAGCGATAAATTTAATAATCATATCAGTTTGTTTGTAATCAAGCAATCACCAATAGGTGATTGCTTGATTTTTGTCTTGTATTATGTATCATGTCGATTTGTATTATATGATACTATATATATTTTTTTAATTTTTGCTAAAAATGTTAAAAAATTATAAAAAAAGTATTGATTGTGGAAAAAAATTGTGATATTATTAAATTGCGAAAAAAATAACACTTTAATTTATCTTATTTTGTGTTATAAATTTATTTGATATTACTAGGGAGATAGTGACTATGAAAAGAAAGTTTCAAAAAGTTTTTGCTTTGGTGTTGGTGCTTGCGTTAACTGTCGGCGCCTTCACAATGTTATCAGTTGTCGCGGAATCGACTGAAGGCGAAATTATAGTATATGAATCTTATACTTACAACGACTTCAAACCTTTAATTAATAGTCACACTGCACCTGTTAAAAATGGCTATCTTTTTGCGGGCTGGTTTAACGATGATCAGGGTGACTCTGCTATAGCTGACTCTGGTGATGTGAAAAGTGGCACGAGTGTTTATGCAAAGTTTATTCGTGCGGATATGTCAAGGATTGCTGTACAACTTGACTATTCATCAAGTGATCCAATTATTTTGTCTGACGGCAGCAATACGGCTTCTCACTGGTCTTATGCTATATCTAGTAATATGAGACAAAATGATACAAATGGCAATCCGGACTCGCATGTTCACGTAGAATGTGGTCGCGGCGCACTGCGTGAGTTGACATTCACGCCGTCATCAGCAGTTGATATGTCAAGCCGTACCACAATTCAGTGGGATATATGTGTTATTGAAAGTACCGGTGTTGAGAATTTTGAAGCTGTTAAGGCGGCTTATGAAAGCACTATGAAGTTGACCGTGAGTGACGGAGAAAATACAGCGGTTATCCCGATTTCCCAGTGGAATGTAGGCAGTACCGATTACCGTTGGCGTGAAGTAAGCGCATCTCTTAAAAATAGTGGTCTTAATCTTTCTCATATTACATCTTTCCAGTGGTGCTTTGTACCTACAGGAACCGGAGTTAATAATTCTTTGCCCGAGAAAGTGTTTGTTCGCTTTGATAATGTTAAAGCTATCACAAAGAGCGAAATATCAGAATTATCTGACGGTAGTGACAAAGTAACTCATTGGGTCTATTCAGGAAATTCCAGCAGCTTCGGACAAAATGAAGCGAACGGTAACCCTGGCAATTGCATACATGTAGCCACAGGACACGGCGCGTTGCGTGAGTTAACATTTACGCCGGAATCACCTGTTAATATGGTCGCAAAATCTACTATCCAGTGGGATATGTCGGTTTATAAGGCCGAGGGTGCGGTTGAATGTTTTAATGATGTTAAGGCGGCTTATACAAACACCATGAAACTAACCGTAAGCGACGGCACAAATACGGCGGTTATTCCGGTTTCCGAGTGGAGTGTAGGAAATGCCACCGGTAACAATAGCCGTTGGCGTACAATCCGTGTATCTCTTGAAAACAGGGAGATTAATCTCTCTAATATTGTATCCTTCCAGTGGTCAACTCTGGCATCAACGGAGAGCAATGATTTACTTGCAACATCGCTGCCTGACATTGTTTGTCGCTTCGATAATGTTAAAGCTATTCAGTTAAGAACAATGCGCTTGGTATCAATAGTCGATTCAACCCATTATGACACAATAGGTTTTAAGCTTTATCGTCGTACCGCAGCAGGAGTGGAATCATCACAAATATTAAGCAAAGGCACCAAAATATATTCAAGCCTGAGGAAATACACAAACGAAACGAATCATGTGGATGTAGGGCCTGTTAGTGTGTTTGGTAGCGATGCTACAGGATTTAAGTTTACCACCGTGAAGGTAAAGAATATTACGGAAGCACATTTTGATTCCTCAATTATTGCAAGACCATTTTGGAAAACAGTGGACGGTACCGAAGTTGATGGCCTTGGTGAATTCAACAGTGTGGATTCTTATTTGAATCGTACTGTTAACATATCAATCAACACGAAACAGGCTGCCCGGATTGCCGCAGGTATGTTGACCGTTAATTATGATAACAGTAAATTTAGTTATTTAGGTGCAGATTACGGACGCGTATTTTCCGAGATGAGTTTTTTAAATACAGGCAGTTCTGTTAAATGTGTAGGTGTTGTTGGCGACGCAAGCGCTAACTCACCTAATCCTAACGATGTATTTGTAAACCTTAAGTTTGCAAAGAAAGACGGTGTAACACTTACAAAAGGCGATTCATCATTTAGTGTCATCATTGGAGAAAACAGCTTCTGTGATATTAATGAAGCCTTTAATAATTCAGTAACTGCTCCCGCAATTAAATACTGATATCTTAGTCATAATACATAATCAATTTATGCTTGAGCAACCGCCTATCGGCGGTTGCTCATCTTTTTGTGTCTATTTTGCTAATTTACTATTGTTTTTTTAAGTTGCAAATGATATAATCATAAAGTACGGTCACGAGACTGAATTTTGAAAAGGAGTAAAAATATGATAATTTCTAAAGAAGTAGAAAATATGTGCCCGGTTACTAAGGGTCCGCATCACGGTCCTGCGCCTATTCCGGAAGAGGCAAAGTGGGTACAGGCTAAAGAGATTAAAGACATTTCAGCGTACACACACGGTGTCGGCTGGTGTGCACCTCAGCAGGGTGCTTGCAAGCTCTCTCTTAATGTTAAAGACGGTATAATCGAGGAGGCTCTTGTTGAGACTATCGGTTGCTCGGGTATGACTCATTCGGCAGCTATGGCGGCGGAAATACTCCCGGGTAAAACCATTTTAGAGGCTCTTAATACCGACCTTGTTTGCGATGCTATCAATACCGCTATGCGCGAGTTATTTTTACAGATAGTTTACGGTCGTTCACAGTCCGCTTTCTCTGAGGACGGTCTTTCTATCGGTGCCGGTATGGAGGACCTCGGAAAGGGCGCACGCTCAATGGTAGGTACTATGTACGGCACAAAGGTTAAGGGCGTAAGATACCTTGAAATGACCGAGGGCTATTGCACAAAAATGGCTCTTGACGAGAATAACGAAGTTATCGGTTATGAGTTTGTTTCTCTCGGTAAAATGACCGATTTCATCAAAAAAGGTATGGAGCCAAATGAGGCTTATGAGAAGTCTATCGGTCATTACGGCAGATTTAGTGAAGAAGACGGCGCGGTTAAGTATATTGACCCGCGCAAAGAATAAGGAGGAGAGAAGTTATGGCACAGTTTGAAGGTTATGAGAGACGCGAGGCCAAGATTCTCGCCGCTTTGAAAAATTACGGCATTTCGTCTATTGATGAGTGCAAGGATATCTGCGACAGCAAGGGTATTGACCCTTATACAATAGTTGGTGAAACACAGCCGATTTGTTTTGAAAATGCAAAATGGGCATATACTGTAGGCTCTGCTATTGCTATTAAGGAGGCTGAGCGTACTGGTGATAAGTCTGCGGCGGCAGCGGCGGCTAATATCGGTATCGGCCTGCAGGCTTTCTGTATTCCCGGCTCTGTTGCTGAAAACCGCAAGGTAGGTCTCGGCCACGGAAACCTCGGCAAGATGCTTTTGTCAGAGGAGACTGAGTGCTTCTGCTTCCTTGCAGGTCACGAGTCATTTGCGGCGGCTGAGGGCGCTATAAAAATCGCTCTTAACGCTAACAAGGTTCGTAAACAACCGCTTCGCGTAATCCTTAACGGTCTTGGCAAGGACGCCGCTTATATCATTTCAAGAATAAACGGCTTTACCTATGTTGAAACCGAGTTCGACCCGTACAGTGAAGAAGTAAAAGTTGTATATGAAAAGCCGTTCTCTAATGGCGCCCGTGCAAATGTTAAATGCTATGGCGCTGATAATGTTCCTGAGGGCGTTGCTATTATGAAGCTTGAAAAGGTTGGCGTTTCAATTACCGGTAACTCCACTAATCCGACTCGCTTCCAGCACCCTGTTGCCGGCACATACAAGAAATGGTGCGTTGAAAATGGCGTAAATTATTTCTCTGTTGCTTCCGGCGGCGGCACAGGCAGAACGCTTCACCCGGATAATATGGCGGCAGGTCCGTCTTCTTACGGTATGACTGATACTATGGGTCGTATGCACTCTGACGCTCAGTTTGCAGGTTCTTCATCTGTTCCTGCTCATGTTGAGATGATGGGGCTCATAGGTGCGGGCAACAACCCGATGGTTGGTATGACTGTTGCTTGCGCGGTTGCGGTTGAAGAAGCGCTTAAGTAATTAAGCGAAAAAATGCTAAGGATATCCACCCGAAAAGGGTGGATATTTTTATGCTTGAGCGAGGCAATATTATTATCTAAAACCCTCCATATTGCATAGGATGAATTGGGGAGGATATACCCTGAATGGAGGAAACGATGAACAGATATATGATTGTTACTCCCTCCGTGACTTATGCTCTCAAAGGCCGTGACGCATTAAGGCGTCAAGGCTTTAAGGCGAGTGTTGAACGCAGAAATCGCCAAAACGGTGGCAGTTGCGGTTACGGGATAATAACAAGCGGTGACATTTCTAAAATTGAACGAGCGCTTAAAAGCGCCTCTGTTAAGATAAATGAAGTAATAGATTATTAGTTTTTAGGCGCTGGGTATGCGTTTCGTTTTGATTTGCGGCGCATACTCAGAGCCGTTTTGTTTTACATCTGACTCTAACTAGAAAAGAGGTGGAATTATGATTAATTTCGATAACGCCGCAACAACGGGTCGAAAGCCGCAAATGGTGATAAAAGCGGTTAATAACGCGCTTTATAGGTTTTCGGCAAATCCCGGCAGAGGCGGACATAATTTATCCGTTAAAACGGCAGAAGCAGTATATTCCGCACGAGAGAAAATTGCCGAATTCTTCGGCGCGTCGGGCGCTGATAGGGTAGTGTTTACGGCTAATTGTACTGCCTCGATAAACTATGTGTTAAAAGGCTTTTTGCGTAGGGGTGATTATGTTATTACCTCAGATTTAGAGCATAATGCAGTTATGCGTCCGCTTGAAAAAATAGGGGTAAACCGCAGTGCGGCAAAGGTTGATTTTTTTAATGATGATAATACCGTTAAGAACTTCGAAAGACTTATAACAGACGATACTAAAATGATTTTTTGCACTGCCGCTTCAAATGTTTGCGGCAAGGCTTTGCCACTGCAAAAAATAGGGGATTTATGCAAAAAAAGAGGTATCGTTTTTGGAGTAGACGCGGCGCAAATGGCAGGGGTTGTGCCTATCGATATGAAAAAAATGGGTATAGATTTTTTATGTGTTGCACCGCACAAGGGCCTTTACGCGCCTATGGGAATAGGTGTTCTTATCGCTGAAAAAGACATTGGCGATACGCTTATTGAAGGAGGAACGGGTACAAACTCTTTGAGTCTCTATCAACCTGATGAATTGCCAGAAAGATACGAAAGCGGCACGATTAATGTGCCTGCAATTATGGGTACTTCTGCAGGTATAGATTTTGTAAAAGCACATGGAAAAAACGCCTATTTATCGGAAATAAGGCTTGTGAAAAGGCTTTATCACGCATTTGATAAAATGCCGCAAATAATACTTTATACGCCTGATATTAAAGAGGGATTTTATATGCCAGTTTTATCCTTTAATGTGAAGAATAAAACCTCTGAGGAAACGGCGGCATATCTTAACCGTAAGGGCGTTGCGGTAAGAGCAGGACTGCACTGTGCGCCTTCTGCACACAAGCGGCTGGGGACAGTCAATATAGGTACTGTGAGAATTGCACCGTCATATTTTAACACGGCTTCAGACGCAGACTATCTGATAAAAATATTAAAAGATTATAAATAATTAAAAAATCAGTTGAATAAAGAAGAGCGTTATGATAAAATAAACCTGTATAAAAGTCGGAAGTGAGGGACGAAAAATTGGGCGCCATTATCAGTTTTCTTTCTACAGTTTGGAATCAAATTGTTTATGCGCTGTCTAACATAAGAGTATTTGATGTTATTGATATTCTTGTAATAGCGTATCTGATTTATAAGGCAATTCAGTTTTTGCGTGAAACCAGGGCAGGTCAGCTTGCAAAGGGAATAATCGTTTTAGTTGCATTATATCTTGTTGCTAAATGGTTTGAGCTTGCGGTTTTGCGTTGGGTTTTAGCAGTGGTTTTCAACTCTGCCATAGTTGTTGCTGCCGTTATTTTCCAGCCTGAGCTTCGCAGAATGCTTGAACGGATAGGTCAGATAAATGTAGGCTCAGGTCAGGTGCTTGACAGTGAAGAGGAACGAACAAAAACCGCTGTTGACAGTATCTGTAAGGCTGCCGGAAATATGAAAGAAAGCAAAACCGGCGCTCTTATAGTTTTTGAGCGCAAAACTCAGCTCGGTGAAATAATAAATACGGGTACTGTAATTGACGCCAAACCTTCAATGTCAATGGTATGTAATGTTTTTTATCCAAAATCCCCCCTTCATGACGGCGCCGTCATCGTGCGTGACGGCAGGCTCTACGCCGCAGGTTGTATTTTGCCACTCACGCAGAATAACAACCTATCTCACCATCTCGGCACGCGCCACCGCGCCGCAATAGGTATGACCGAAAATTCCGATGCGGTAGTGCTTGTGGTATCGGAGGAAACCGGCAATATATCAATTGCATACGACGGTAAAATTACTCGCAATTATACTGTGGCAACGGCTTACTCAGAGCTGATTGATAAATTGATAATTACGGATGAGAAAGAAAAGGAAAGCCGTATTGTTGCTGTTCTCCATAAGGTTTTCCCATGGTTTGCTACGCAGAATAAGAATAAATCGGAGGGTAACGGCGATGAAAATTAAATTACCCTTTTCAGCAAAGTTCACAAGGATTTTTCTTAACAATAAGTTTGCGGTTGTCTTTTCGCTTATTTTGTCATTTGCGATTTGGTTATCGGTAACAATAAATCAAAATCCTATCCGAGATCAAGTGTTTTACGATGTTTCGGCAAATATATCGATAGATAATACTGTCGCTAATGATATGGGGCTTGGTATAGTTTCCGATATTGGTTCCCAGAAATTCACGGTTACGGTGAGTGGACCCAATTATGTTGTAAGCTCGCTATCGGCAGATGATTTTGTACTGTCGGCGGATGTGTCCTCCGTAAATTCGGCGGGAACTCATACATTGACGGTTTTCGGTAACCGCAACAGTAATAAAACAGGATATACATTCAGGTCAATTTCTCCCTCGTCAATAAATGTTAAATTTGATTATATTGATTCAAAGGAGTTACAACTGGCGCCTAAGCTTATAGGTGTCAGTGCTGCAGATGGTCTTGTTGCAGAAGCACCGGTAGTTGCAAATAACGAGCAGAGTGTTATTACAATCAAAGGTCCGCGTGCGACTATTGAAAAAATCGCGTCGGCAGGCACATATTATGAGGTTAATAAGACGCTGTCCGCTACGCAGACATTTGATTCGCAGATTGTGCTTTACGATGAGGGCGGAAACATTTTATACCGCTATACAGAGGACGGCACAATTCTTGACGGTTCAGGAAACGGTGTACAGAATAATTATTTGTCACTGAGCTTTACTTCTGTTAAAGTTACTCAGCCTATTTCTAAGAAAGCGACACTTCCTGTTAAAGTTCTGTTTAATAATTTACCGTCCGGTATGTCAGCTTCCGATATTGATTACACTGTTGACCACAGCACGGTTACGGTAATAGGAACCCCGGATGTTGTGTCGGCGCTTGACAGTATATCCTTATCTCCAATTAATTTTACCGAGGTTTCAACCTCTTCAAATAAGTTTGAGATGACGGCGGCGCTTAAAGACGGAGTTCGTATTTTTGACTCCATAGAGTTTTTTACGGTTAATATAGATACTTCAAAATTCGCCGAAAAGACCGTAACGGTCAGCAGTATTAAATGTGTTGGCCTTGAATCGGGTCTTACAGTAAAGAGCGACGATGTCATTAGAAATGTAAAAATTTGCGGACCTAAGAGTGATATATCTGAAATTAAAGCCGCAGATTTATATGCTGCCGCGGATTTAAGCGATAAATCTGTTGGTAGTTATACGGTCCCGGTAGTTATAAAATCTGATAAATTCGGTGCTGTATGGCAGGTAGGCAGTTATAGTATTGCGGTCAATATAAAGTAATTTAATAGTTATAAAGAGCAGATACCGCCTTTTTGCATAGTATGTGATGAGGTGGTATTTGTGATAAAGGCAGTTTTGTTAACCCTTTGTGTTATTTTTGCGTGCCTCGGAATTTGTGATTTTGTGCATGCGGTAAAATCGGCGCTTTCTTTGCCTAAAATTAAGCCGAAAAGATACTGTGTGTTTTTTCTGAATTCCGGCTGTGCCGCAGAACAACTCAGGTTTATTTCCGATAAGCACCGCTGGTACGGGAGTGAATACTACGACGAGCTTGTCGGTATGGTGGATGATTTAAGCGATGTTGAGACGGCGTCTTTAGAGAGCTTTTGCTACGGCGGTAATATTCACCTTTGCAGGTTTGAAAACATAATCGAGCAGTTAAATTTCTTGGAAACCGGAGAATTTGATGAAGGACAGTACGATACATAAAGACGAACATCACCTTAAAGGTACGGTGAACAAAATAACATATCGCAACGACCAAAACGGCTATACTGTGGCGGTAGTGCGTTCGGGCAGAGAAAATGTTACTGCCGTGGGTATAATGCCGTTTTTGGCGGTGGGAGAGAGCGCTGAATTTGAGGGCGATTATATTGTTCACGCAACCTACGGCAGTCAGTTTTCCGTAAAAAGCTATGAGCGCAAGACCCCACAAACCTCGGCGGCGATATTAAAGTATTTGTCATCAGGAGCTATAAAGGGTATAGGACAGAGCACCGCAATAAAAATAGTGGAAAAATTCGGCGCAAATGCGATAAACATAATAGAACATCATCCCGAGGAATTGGCGGAAATAAACGGTATATCACTTAATAAAGCTATGGCGATTAATTATGAGTATAAACAACAGTTTGGCATTAAGGATATTACTATGCTTCTGTCCCCCTACGGTGTGTCACCCGATAGGTGTGTTAAGATTTATAAAACGCTTGGCAGTGAGTGCGCCAAAGCCGTAAAGGACAACCCTTATATACTGTGTAAATATGACCTTGATTTTTCGTTTGAAACGGTTGAAAGAATGGCGTTTGATTTTGGTATTCCTCAGGATAATGAGCAACGGCTCAGCGCAGGTATTGAGTATATACTAAGGTCTAATTTGTTGAACGGTCATACCTGCTTGCCTAAGAAGAAGCTTCTCGCTGTAGCTGCACGACTGCTCGAAAGCGATTATTATCGCCTTGATGATATTTGTGCCAAAATGGTTGCCGGGTTTGTTTTGTCACTAAAGACCTTAGGCGACGATGAATTTTTATCATTACCCCAGTTTTACTCTGCTGAGGAATATATAGCGGCACGAGTGAAAGCAAGTATGAGTGTGCACACTCTTGAGCCTATAGATGAGCTTGAAATTGACTATGCTCAAAACAAACGCGGAATAAAATTTGAACAAAAACAGCGTGATGCCATTTGTATGGCGTTTAGTGAGAATATGATGATACTCACAGGCGGACCGGGCACAGGGAAAACTACCGCCTTGAACGGTATAATTGAGCTTTGCGAGAGGCGAGAATATGATGTTATCCTCGCGGCTCCTACCGGCAGGGCGGCAAAGCGTATTTCCGAGCTTACCGGCAGGGAGGCTAAAACTATTCACCGTCTTTTGGAGGCTGAGTGGGTGGATGGTGAAAAAACCCGTTTCGCACGAAACGAGCGAAATCCGCTTAGTTGTGATGTTTTGATTGTGGACGAGGCGTCAATGCTCGATTCACTTTTGTTTGAATCGCTTATGAGAGCAGTAAAGATTTCTTGCAAAACCATTCTTGTGGGTGATGTGGACCAGTTGCCGAGTATTGGCGCCGGTAATGTGTTGGGTGATTTGATAGCAAGCGGTATTGTGCCGTTTGTCGCACTTAAAAAGGTTTTTCGTCAGTCAAGCGAGAGCTTGATAATCAGTAATGCGCACGCGATAATAAATAACGCTGAGCCGGACCTTACGAGGAAAGACGGTGACTTTTTCTTTATTCCAAAAGCTACGCAAGGTGCAGTTTTGGATACTGTTTCAGAGCTTGCATTAACAAGGCTTCCTGAGGCTTACGGGTTTGATTCGGTAAAAGATATTGAGGTTTTGTGCCCCTCAAGAAAATTTGAAACCGGAAGTCTTAACTGCAACGGTATTTTACAGTATGCATTAAATCCAAATGCGAAAAATGGTGCTAGTATAAGATATAAAGGCGTTCACTTCTATAAAGGCGACAAGGTAATGCAGACAAAGAACAACTACGATTTGCAGTGGGAAAAGGCTGACGGTGAATCGGGCTTTGGCGTGTTTAACGGTGATGTGGGGTTTGTTACTTCCGTGAATGCCGCGGCAGGCAGTATTTCTGTTTTATATGAGGATAAAACGGTTGTTTACACATCGGAAAATTTATCTGAAATAGAGCTTGCATATGCCGTTACGGTACATAAAAGCCAAGGCAGTGAGTTTGATTGTGTAATAATGCCGGTGTTTGGCGTGCCCACGCCATTGTGTTACAGGAATTTAATATATACCGCCATTACAAGGGCAAAAAAGCTGTTTATTGCAGTAGGCGATAGAGGCACAATTCTTAAAATGTGCGCTAATGATAAAAAAACGCTGAGGTATACTCTGTTAAAGGAGTTTTTGTGCGAATAAATGAGAAAGAATACGGTTATAAGTTGTCTATATCCAAATAAATGCGCAGGTTGTGGCGAGATAATAGATGAGGACAAGATGTTTTGCAATTACTGTAGCGCTTTTATAAATAATATAGATTTCAAAAACTTTTGCACAAAGTGCGGAATGGAAAAAGAAAATTGCCGGTGTAAATACCGTGAATTTCATTTTGAGGGTAATATAGGGCTTTACAAAAACGAGGGTATTGCCAGAAAGGCTTACTATTCTTATAAACTCGGCAAAAGAAATTATCTTGCTTCGTTTTTTGCCGAGAACGCCGTTAAAGCCGTAAAATCAGCCTTTGTGAATGTGCCATTCGATGCGGTGTGTGCGGTTCCGACAGCGTTTAGAAGTCGCCTTAAACACGGATTTGACCATAACCGTACAATCGCACTAAAAATTGCTGAAATTATGAAAACGGAATATATCGACTCAGTGCTTAAAGCCAGGCATTTCCGGCGTTTACAACATAAAAGCACATTCGCCGAAAGACTTGAAAATGTACGAGGTAAGTATTATACTGTCGGTAGGATAAGCAAAAAGTGCGTATTGTTATTTGACGACATTTATACAACGGGCGCAACGCTTGACGAATGCGCTAAGGAGCTTTTGTTTGCAGGCGTCCGTAAAGTGTATTGTGTTTCGGTGCTTATGACAGACAAACGCAAGAAAAAAGAGGTGACGAAAAATGGCGACTGATATAGGAATAGATTTAGGCTCTTATAAAACGGTGATTTTTTCGAGTTCAAAAATAGTGCTTGAGGCACCGAGCTTTATAACCGTTGATAATGAAACATGGGAACCTGTGTATTACGGAGAAAAAGCGCGTCAGACGCTTGGCAGAACCCCGGATAGTCTTTTGTGTGTAAATCCCATCGAGCACGGAAAAATATCGGATTATGATTTAGCTCAGAGTATGCTCAAATCGTATATGGATGACGCGTTCGGTAACAGAATTTTGCGACCGCGCATTATGGCAACACTGCCTCCCGGGCTTACAGAGCTTCAGCATCATTCGCTTTCTAATGTTATTGAATCAAGCGGCGGAAGAAATATTTTCGTAATAGAATCGCCTTTGGCAATAGCTTACGGACTTGAGCTTGATTTTTCAAAGCCTCACGGCAACCTTATAATTGATATAGGTGCCGGCACTACCGACGCCGCCGTTATTTCTATGGGAGGGATTGCGGTGTGCGAGTCTGCCCCCGTAGCTTCTTTTGATTTTGACAATCAGATAATAAAGTATGTAAGGTCGGAATATAACATTGAAATAGGCGCACTTACGGCAGAGGCGGTAAAAAAACAAATCGGCACGGTTATTGAAAGACCGGTTGAAATCGCTATGGTAGCAAAGGGCAGAAATGTATTTACGGGGCTGCCCGAAAGCTTCGAAATAACATCCGGAGAGATTTATTACGCTCTGAAGGAAACCGCAGCAGATATTTGCGACGCGGTGAGAAAGGTTTTGAATTTGACCGACCCGGATTTGTTAGCCGATATAAAGAATGACGGGTTTTATCTTGCAGGCGGCGGCTCTAAGATATTTGGTATGGATGTTTTACTTTCTGAATTCCTTGGTACCAAGGCAATAGCTTTAGAGGACCCTGAGTACAGCGTGGTAAAGGGCGCCGCAGCAGCGCTCAGGCACAGTGATTCTCTTAAAAATGTAAATTACCAGCTTCGTTCTATCAAAGAGCTTGAAATTTCTTAAAAACATACTTGACAAATTATTATTTAGTGTTATAATACTCATTGACAATGAAGTAGAAATGCCGTGTTTCTCACCCTGCGATTTTGTTTTCAGGGTTTATAGGAAGTATCTTTTCAGGACACGGGTATATTCTGCTCGTGTCCATATTTATTTTTCGGAGGTGCTTTGCAATAAGCAGTAAGGAATTAGCCATAAATGAGGCAATCAAATTCAAAGAGGTACGCGTTATAGGCGAGGACGGAACACAGCTCGGCATTATGCCTGTTGATAAGGCGCTTAAGGCGGCTTATGAAAAGGATCTTGACCTTGTAAATATTTCACCGAATGCTACGCCGCCGGTTTGTAAAATTATGAATTACGGTAAGTACCGTTTTGAGCAGTCCAAAAAGGAAAAAGAAGTCCGTAAAAATCAAAAGATAATCGAGATTAAGGAAATAAGACTCGGTCTCGGTATTGATGTTCACGACTTTGAAACCAAAGGTAACCAAGCTATAAAATTTCTTAAAAGTGGAAACAAGGTAAAGGTATCTATCCGTTTTCGCGGCAGAGAGCTTGGCCATCCGGAAATAGGCCTTGATACTATGGCTCGCTTTGCAAGCTATTGCGAGGAATTTTCAAATGTTGAGAAAGCCGCTAAAATGGAAGGGCGGAATATGTTAATGTTTTTAGCCCCTAAATCGGCTAAATAAGAATATTGGAGGATTAAAAATGCCTAAGATTAAAACACACAGCGGCGCTAAAAAGCGCTTCAAACTCACAAAAAACGGCAAGGTAAAACGCGCACATGCTTTTAAGTCGCATATTCTTAATAAGAAGACAACAAAGCGTAAAAGAAATCTGCGCAAGGTCGTATGCGCTGATGTAACGAATGTTGCAGCAGTTAAGAAAATGATTCCTTATAAGTAATTAAGGACTTGAAAGTGGAGGTAACTTAAATGGCTCGTGTAAAAGGTGCGTTAGCAACACGCAAGAGAAGAAAAAAGACATTAAAACTTGCTAAAGGTTATTTTGGTGCAAAATCAAAACTTTTTAAGACCGCTAAAGAAGCGGTAATGAAATCAGGCAATTATGCCTATATCGGCCGCAGGCAGAAGAAGCGCGATTTTCGTCGCCTTTGGATAACCCGTATTTCTGCTGCAGCAAAAATCAACGGTATGAATTATTCAACATTTATGAACGGTCTTAAAAAGGCAGGCGTTCAGATTAACCGTAAGATGTTAGCTGATATTGCGGTAAACGATCCGGCAGGTTTTGAAAACCTTGCTAAGAACGCAAAAAAGGCGCTCGAAAAATAATTGTTTCGCCCGAGAGTTTTAATCTCGGGCGCATTTTGCTTTTAATAAGGTGATAAAAATGCTTGATTTTAAGCAAATTTCGGCAAAAGACAACCGTCTTATAAAGCTTACGGCGCTTTTGCAAAAGTCGTCAAAAGCGCGAAAAGAGAACTCTCTTTTTGTGCTTGAGGGTCCGCGTATTTGCAAGGACGCGGCTGAAAACGGTGTATTGTTTGATACGCTTATTTTATCAGATTCCGTATATGAAAATATGTCTGACGATGTATTACTTTTATGCAAAAATGCCGATAACGGTGCCGTAGTACGCGATGATTTATTCAAAAAAATCAGCGATACCGCCTCACCTCAGGGTATAATTGCTTTGTGCATTATGCCAACGCAGAAAGAAAGTATAGACAACTTAGGCAGATTTGTGGCGCTTGAAAACATTGCAGACCCGGCAAATATCGGAGCTATTGCGCGAACGGCTGAAGCTCTCGGCATTGACGGGATAATTATTTCGGGCGATTCCTGCGATATTTATTCGCCGAAAGCACTCAGAGCCTCTATGGGCACACTTCTTCGTATGCCGTTATATTTTTGTGATGATATTATATCTTTCCTTAATAAAAATTCTTTAAGAGGCTTTGCTTGTATACCTGTAGCTTCGGCAGATATAAGCTTTGGGGATTTTAAGTTTTCTGACGGTGATGTGGTAATTATAGGAAATGAGGCAAACGGTCTTACCGAAGCAACAAAAATCGGTGCTTATAAAACTGTCACGATAAATATGCGCGGAAGTGCGGAGTCACTTAATGCTGCCGCCGCCGCGGCTATAGCTATGTGGGAGCTGATAAAGTAGGGGATTTTTATGGATAACAGGATTTATAATATTTTGCTGTTAAACTCTGTATTTGGTGCCGGCAGTCAGAGAGCTGTTAAAATCTATGCAAAACTTAATGAAATGCGTTTACTTGATTTGCCTATCGAAAAATCAGTTCTTAAAGCCGGAATTGATGATACAACTCGTGAGCGCTTACTCGGCGTTAAAAAAGAGCGCATAGATAAGGTGATTTCCGATTGTAAAAGAGCAGATATAAGGATTTTGCCGATTTATGATACCGGTTATCCTGAATGTCTTCGTAATATAGCCGTTCCGCCTATTGTTCTTTTTGTAAAGGGCGAACTGCCTGATTTTGATAATTTGCCCGTATTCTGCATCGTAGGGCCGAGGAAAATCACCGATTTCGGGAGGAAAGCGGCGTATTCGCTTGCGAGAAGACTTTCTAAAGCCGGTATGATTATTGTCAGCGGTTCGGCAGAAGGCGGCGACTTTTCTGCGCATTCGGGTGTTTTGAGCGTGTCCGGCAAATCGGTTATGGTTTCGGCTGACGGTATTATAACTCAGCTCAATTCAAAAAATCATCTGCTCTGTAAAAATCTGCTTAAAAACGGCTGCATTATAAGCGAATGTCCTCCTCGCGAAGTGGCGCGGAAATATAGTTTTCCTATAAGAAACAGGATAATGTCCGGTCTGAGCCTCGGTGTGGCAATAGTTGAAGCACCCGAGAAAAGCGGTACGCTGATAACCGCAAGTCACGCGGCGGATCAGGGTAAAGATGTATTTGTAATACCCGGTAATCCTACGGATAATGCGTATAAAGGCACAAATGCACTTCTTCGTGACGGCGCTATGCCGCTGCTTGAAGCATCGGATATATTTTTAAGGTATTCTGAGGAGTTCCCCGAACAAATTGACATTAAAAAGGCATACAGCGGTGAAGATTCTAAAAAGTTAAAGAAAAATTCACAAAAAAAGTTACTGTCTGCTCTTTCAAAAGAGGCGCAGTTAGTGTATAATAATTTGAATGAGCATCAGTTTTCGGCAGATGATTTATATGTGCCGGAGTTGGATGCAGGAAGCCTTATTTCGGCTCTTACCGAGCTTGAAATTGAGCACTATATCATATCCGTACCCGGCGGAACCTATAAAATTTCAGATTAGTAAAGGGAGTTTTGAAATGTCAAAACTGGTTATTGTTGAGTCACCTACTAAGGTTAAGAGCATAAAGAAGTATTTAGGCTCTGATTATAGCGTTATGGCATCAATGGGGCATATCAGAGATTTGCCGAAATCAAAGTTCGGAATAGATGTCGATAACGGCTTCAAACCTGATTATATAAATATGCCGGAGAAAAAAGAGCTTATTAAATCCTTGAAAGCGGCGGCGGCGCAGAGCGATTTTGTATATCTTGCAACCGACCCTGACCGTGAGGGTGAAGCTATTTCATGGCATTTGGCAAATATACTGGGATTAAGCCTTGATGATGAAAACCGCATTTCTTTCAATGAAATTACTAAAAGCGGTGTTGAAAAAGGAATTAAAAATCCCCATAAAATAGATATTAATTTAGTTGACGCACAGCAGGCTCGCCGCGTGGTTGACAGAATAGTTGGTTATAAGCTTAGCCCTTTCCTTTGGAAAAAGGTCAAAAGCGGTCTTTCAGCCGGAAGAGTTCAAACTGTAGCTTTAAGGCTCATAGTAGACCGAGAGCGCGAGATTGAGGCGTTTGTACCTGAAGAGTATTGGACGATAGATGCCAAGCTTTTAAGCGGTACAAAGTCATTTACCGCGCGTCTTTTCGGTATGGCAGACGGTAAGAAGCTTGATGTCGTACATGATGAAAAAACTGCACTCGGCATAGCAGATAGCCTTAAAGATAAAAAGTTTACGGTAGCGGATGTTAAAAAGGGCACGCGCACACGCCAGCCTGCGCCTCCGTTTACAACCTCTACACTTCAGCAGGAGGCTTCAAGAAAGCTTAATTTTACAGGTCAGCGAACCATGAGCGTGGCTCAAAAGCTTTATGAAGGCGTTGATGTTGAGGGCTTTGGCACTACCGGTCTTATCACCTATATGCGTACGGATTCGCTTCGTATATCCGAGGAAGCCCGTGCCGCCGCTCAACAGTATATTTCAGAGATTTACGGTGGCAATTATTTACCGGCAAAACCTCGCTATTTCAAAACAAAAAGCGGTGCGCAAGATGCTCATGAGGCTATAAGACCTACCAATGTTTTTATAACGCCAAACAAGGCAAAAGCATCTCTTACAGCAGAACAGTATAAGCTTTATAAGCTTATTTGGGAGAGATTTTTGGCGTCTTTAATGGCGGCGTCAATTCAAAATACCGTAAGCGTTGATATACTCGCCGGCGATTATCTTTTCAAAGCAAGCGGATATAAGGTTAAATTCGACGGATTCACCGTTCTTTACGAAGAGGGCAAGGATGAGGAAACTGACGATAATGTAACACTACCTGAGATGAGCAAGGGAGATAGTCTTAAGCTAAAAGCACTTCTTCCGAATCAGCATTTCACTCAGCCACCCGCCCGTTATACCGAGCCTACGCTTATTAAAACGCTCGATGAAAACGGAATTGGCAGACCGTCAACCTATGCGCCTATAATTTCAAATATTTTGCAAAGGGAATACATTGAAAGGGAAAAGAAATCATTGAAGCCTACTACCCTCGGTATTCTTGTGTGTGACCTTATAAATGAATATTTCAAAAAAATCATTGATACGAAATTTACCGCAAATCTCGAAAATAGCCTTGATAAGATAGGCACAGGTGATGAAGAGTGGTTAAATACGGTATCCGATTTCTACAAGGATTTCGATGCGCTTTATAAAAAGGCTGAAAAGGCGCTTGACGGGAAGCGAGTTAAGATACCGGTTGTTGAAAGCGATGTAATCTGCGAAAAATGCGGCAGAAAAATGGTTGAACGCTCAGGCAGGTTTGGAAAATTTTTAGCTTGCCCCGGTTACCCTGAGTGCAAGAACACCAAGCCTATGCCGGAAAACGAAATCAAAGAACCCTGTCCGGTTTGCGGCGGCAAGCTTGTTAAGAGAATTTCCAAAAAAGGAAAGAAATTCTATGGTTGCTCGAATTATCCTAACTGCAATTTTGCGGCTCCGGGAATTCCTACCGGCGATAAATGCCCGGAGTGCGGCGGCTATATAATTAAGGGACTTCGCGGCAGAAAGTACTGTATGAATGCGGATTGTCCCACGAGAAAAACCAAAAAAGAAAAGGAAAACGGGAAATGAGTAAAATCACCGTTATCGGTGCCGGTCTCGCCGGGTGTGAAGCGGCGTTTGCAGCGGCAAACTTAGGCGTAAGCGTTGACCTTATAGATATGAAGCCGGAAAAGCATTCGCCGGCGCATAAAAGCGATTTGTTCTCAGAGCTTGTATGTTCAAATTCACTAAAGGCGGCGCGTATTGATTCCGCGGCAGGACTTTTGAAGGAAGAGATGCGCCGTTTAGGCTCTGTTTGCCTAAAGGCTGCGGATAAATGCACAGTCGCTGCCGGCGGTGCTTTGGCAGTTGACCGTGATAAGTTTTCCTTTTTAGTCACCGAAAGCATTAAAAATCATCCGAATATAAATATAATCACAAAAACCGTTTCGCAGTTACCTGAAAACGGCATTACTGTAATCGCTACAGGTCCGCTTACCGATGACGATTTAGCACGCGATATTGAGAAATACTGCGGTCAAAGTAATCTAAGCTTCTTTGATGCCGCCGCACCTATAGTGACGGCAGAAAGTGTAGATATGAGTATAGCTTTTTCGGCTTCAAGGTACTCAGAAGGTGAGGGCGATTATATAAACTGCCCTATGGATAAAGCACAATATGAGGCATTTTATGATGCTCTTGTGAATGCCGAGTCGGCACAACTTCACGGTGTTGACAGCGGTCTTAAGGTATACGAGGGCTGTATGCCGATTGAAGTGCTTGCAAAGCGCGGGGGTGACGCCATTCGTTTTGGCCCTATGAAGCCGGTAGGACTAAGGGACCCGAGATCGGGTCACAGACCTTGGGCGGCAGTACAACTGAGAAAAGAAAATAAAGACGGAACACTATACAATATTGTCGGTTTTCAAACCAACCTGAAATTCGGTGAGCAAAAGAGAGTTTTCAGTATGATACCGGGACTTGAAAATGCCGAGTTTGTACGGTACGGGGTTATGCACCGCAATACTTTTATTAATTCTCCAAGGCTGCTTAGTGACAATTTATCATTAAGGAAAAACGGTAATATCTTTTTTGCAGGTCAGCTTTCCGGTGTTGAGGGGTATATGGAATCGGCGGCAAGCGGTATTGTTGCCGGTATAAACGCGGCAAGAAATGTTTTGAAGCAAAAACCGTTAATTTTGCCGGATTATACCATGATAGGCGCACTTCTCGGATTTATTACCGACGAAACAGTAAATAATTTTCAGCCTATGGGGGCAAATTTCGGTGTACTGCCGCCACTTGAAGAGCAGATAAGGGATAAGCGCGAGCGATATGCGGCATTTGCCCGTAGGTCACTCAAAGCTTACGATAGGGGAGAAATTATATGAGAGTAGTTGTAGATGCATTTGGCGGCGATAATGCGCCGGTTGAAATTGTAAAGGGCGCGGCCCTTGCTCATAATGAATACGGCGTGGATATTACGCTTACCGGCGAAAAGAAACAAATTGAAAAGATAATAGCGGAAAACTCGCTTGACTTAGGTGACAGCCTTAATATTGTTGACTGTACGGATGTTATAAGTATGCATGATGACCCCACCTCAATACTTAAAGCACATAGCGAATGTTCAATGGCAAAAGCATTTTATGAGCTAAGGGACGGCAATGCCGATGCGTTTGTATCCGCCGGTTCTACGGGGGCGGTCGTTGTGGGCGGAACGCTTATAGTAAAGCGGATTAAGGGCGTAAAGAGACCGGCCCTCGGCTCTATGATACCGTCGCCTGACGGCGCGTATTTGCTTATGGATATGGGCGCCAACAGTGAAACGAGACCTGAGATGTTGAGACAGTTTGGAATTATGGCGTCTGCTTACCTTACGGCAGTTGAGGGGAGAACCAACCCTAAAATAGGACTTCTTAATATCGGTACAGAAGAAACAAAAGGTGATGAGCTGCATCGCGAGGCTTACAGGCTTTTAAGCGAGGCGCCAATAAATTTTGTTGGTAATATTGAGTCAAGAGAAATGCCAAAGGGTATTTGCGATGCGGTAATTACCGACGGTTTTACCGGCAATATTGCCCTTAAGCTTATCGAGGGTACGGCAAGTACACTCTTTAAGATGATTAAAAATGTTATGTATAAAAGTCTTCCAAATAAGCTTGCGGCGCTTGTTCTTAAAAGCGACCTGTATTCGCTTAAAGGAATGATGGATAGCTCTGAAGTGGGCGGCGCATTATTGCTCGGTGTAAATATGCCCGTAATTAAAGCGCACGGCAGCTCGGATGCGAGAGCCATCAAAAACGCCATAAGGCAGGCTAAAAATTTTTATGAAAACAGTGTTATCGAGAAGATAACGGAAGGCTTAAAATCGGAGTAATTATGAAAACGCTTGAAGATAATTTAGGTTATTCTTTTAACAATAAAAAACTGCTTGAAAACGCCCTTGCGCACTCATCTTATGCAAATGAAGTGCGCGGCGGCATTTCGTCGAATGAGCGACTTGAATTTTTAGGTGATTCGGTTTTGTCGCTAATAGTTTCAAGTTATATTTATGAAAATTATAAAAAAATGCCAGAAGGTGAGCTGACGCGCCTGCGTTCGTCTCTTGTATGTGAAAAGACCCTTTGCAAGTTTTCGAGGGCACTGTCAGTAGGAGATTTTTTACTTCTCGGCAAGGGCGAGCGAAAAACAGGCGGCGCAGAGAGAGATTCTATTCTGGCTGATGCTTTTGAAGCGATACTCGCGGCGGTTTTTCTTGACGGAGGAATTGAAAACGCAAGAAAGCTTGTTATGCGTTTTGTACTTCCTGAACTTGAAAGCTATGATATAAAAGCCGATTTTAAGGATTACAAAACGCTTCTTCAGGAGATAATACAGCGTAATCCCGAAGAGAGCGTTACCTATATTTTAACAGACGAAACAGGACCTGACCATAATAAGCAGTTTACGGTTGAAGTGCGCCTTAATTCAAATACGATAGGCGCGGGAACCGGCAAAAGCAAAAAAGAAGCTGAGGAAATGGCGGCAAAGCAGGCGCTGAGCTTAATGGGTGAATCCGTATGAGTATCAGGCACTCTAATATTTCGGTTTTTGTGCCTCATATAGGGTGCCCTAATATGTGTAGCTTTTGTGACCAACGGCATATTACGGGGGTTACAACCGTTCCCTCCGGGGAGGATGTTGTAAGCGCTGTAAATATAGCGAGGTCGTCAAAGAACTATGACCCCGAAACTACTGAAATTGCTTTTTTCGGCGGTAGTTTTACGGCTATTGACCGTGATTATATGATGTCGTTGTTGACGGTTGCATACTCTTTTATACAATCGGGGGATGTAAAGGGCATCAGGATATCAACAAGACCTGACGCTATTGACAACGAAGTCTTATGCCTATTAAAGGCTTACGGCGTTACATCAATCGAGCTTGGCGCTCAGAGTATGGACGATGAAGTTTTGAGGATGAATAACCGTGGCCATTTATCGGACGATGTGGTAAACGCCTCACATCTTATAAAGAAGTACAGCTTTTCTTTGGGACTTCAAATGATGACAGGTCTTTACGGTGACAGTGAACAGAAAACGATAAAGACAGCACAAGAGCTTATAAAGTTAAATCCCGAAACTGTAAGAATATATCCTACGATAGTGCTTAAAGATACAACGCTTGCGACTCTTTACACTGAGGGGAAATATAAACCTCAAACCGTCGGCGAAGCAGTAAAACTATGCACAAAACTGTTAAGGATGTTTTCTGCGGAAGGTATTAAGGTTATAAGGTTAGGGCTACATTCCATTGATAATGAAGCCTATGTTGCCGGGCCATGGCATCCGGCATTCAGCGAGCTTTGCTTTTCAGAGATTTTTTTGCAAAAAGCTCTTGAAATCTTAAAAGAGAAAGGCGACTACTGTTTATTCGTAGCGCCCGAAAATCTTTCGAAAATGATAGGTCAAAGCCGAGCAAATATTGAAAAACTCAAATCAATGGGTTATAATTGCAAGGTTTTGCCTGATGAAACTATAAAAGGCAATGAAATTCGCGTTAAAAGGGGAGATATTTAATGCTGCTTACATCAATTCAAATTCAGGGCTTTAAGTCCTTTGCCGATAAAACCGTACTGAAATTCGGTAAGGGTATTACTGCAGTTGTAGGTCCGAATGGAAGCGGTAAAAGTAATATTTCCGATGCCGTTCGTTGGGTACTTGGTGAACAGTCAACTAAAAGTCTTCGCGGTCAATCTATGGAGGATGTTATATTCGGCGGTACGGACGAGCGCCGTCCTCACGGCTTTTGCGAAGTAACGCTTAATATTGATAACAGCGACCGTTCTCTTAACTTTGATAATGATACCATATCAATCACCAGAAGATACTACCGTTCGCACGAGAGCGAGTACCTTATAAATAATGTCAGCGTCAGGCTTAAGGATATAAATGAGCTTTTTATGGACACGGGACTCGGTCGTGACGGATATTCAATGATAGGTCAAGGTAAAATTGACAATATAATCAGCACGAAATCCGACGAGCGCCGCGATATATTTGAGGAGGCTTCGGGTATATCTAAATACCGCTACCGCAAGATAGATGCCGAAAGAAAGCTTTCTGCGGCAGAAGAAAACCTCATAAGGCTTAAAGATATTATGGGGGAGCTGGAGTCTCGCGTAGGTCCGCTTAAAGAGGCAAGTGCAAAGGCGGAAGAATTTTTATTGCTTGCAGAAGAGAAAAAACAGCTCGAAATAGGACTTTGGCTTTATACACTTAACAATTCAAAGGACGCTTTAAGAACACAGGAAAGTAAAATTGCCGCCGCACAGCTTAAGTATAAAGAAATTGAAAATGCGCTCAGCGATTTCGATACTCAGAACGAGCAGAATACAGCCCGATTTGCCGCTATTACAACGAAAATTGAAGAAATAAGAGCCAACATCGTTTCCAAGAATGAGGAAGCGGTTAAAATTGAGGGCGATATTGCGGTAACAAATAACGAGATTGAACATTGTGGTGAAAAGATAAATGCGCTGAAATCCGAGCGTGAGCAGTTGACGCTTGACGACTCTTCGGCGCAGGCGCAGATAAATCTTAAGCGTGAAAATGCTGATAAGCTTAAAACAGAAAAAGAAAGCTTAGAAACAAAGCTTTCTGATTTTGAGAAAGAGTTATCGGAAATATTGCTGAGTAGCGAAAGTATATCACGGAAAATTGAGGAGCAGGCCCAAAAACTCAATAGGCTAATAGCACAAGTCGCTGATGAGCGTGTTAAATTGACTACGGCGAGCACTTCAATAGAGGAAATCCGTTCGCGAAGCGGAATAGTAAAAAACCTCATAGCCGCGGCAGAAGAGAAGGGTAAGGCGCTTGACGGCGAGTTTGACGATACTCACAAGCTTTTAGATAAATGCGAAGAAGATATTTTGTCTTGTGAAAATTCACTTAAAGGCTATAAATTACGGCTTGAAAGCCGAAAAGAAAGTGCGCAGCGGTTCAAGGACGAGCTTGATAACATCCGAATTGAAATTGAAACAAAACGCCGCCGGGCTTTGATACTCACCGAGCTTGAAAATAATATGGAGGGTTTTTCAAAGTCGGTAAAATCTGTAATAAGTGAGTCGAAAAAAGGAATACTCGGCGGAATTCACGGCACGGTGTCGTCGCTTATAACGGTTGATAAAAAGTACAGTATTGCCATTGAAACGGCACTCGGTAATGCCATTCAGAACATAGTTGTAGACGGTGAAGCGGATGCTAAGCGAGCGATAAACTATCTTAAATCAAATAATTTAGGTCGCGCTACATTCTTGCCGGTGTCAACAGTAAGGGCAAGGGAACTCGGTGAAAACGGAGCTGACGATTTGTTCGGATTTATAGGAATTGCGAGTGACCTTGTAAAGACCGATAAAAAATACGAGCAAATTATAAAGCACCTGCTTGCAGGCACTTTTGTGTCCGAGGATATTGACAGCGCTATTAACATAGCAAAGAAATTCGGTCATCGCGTTAAAGTGGTGTCGCTCGACGGGCAGATAGTAAATCCCGGCGGCTCGCTTACCGGCGGTTCACTTGTAAAGCAGGCAGGATTACTCAGCCGCGGCGCGGATATTGAGCGCTTAAACGGCGAAATAAGAAGCCTTACCGAAAAAGAGAATAATGTTAAGGCGCAGTATGAAACCGCCGTATCTGAGCTTTCGCAGGTGGAAGCCGATATTGTAGCACTTGATGCCGACCTTAAAACCGCAAATGAAGATAAAATCAGAACGCTTGCGGAGCTTAAACGAATAGATGACTTACGCCGGGAAAGTAAAGCAAATTATGATAACCTTATATCTGAGCGTGACGGTGCAAATGCTAAAATAATCGAGCTTACAGCCGTTCGTGACGCTTCTCAAAATGAAATTTCCTTGATTGAAGAAAACCGTAAAAAGCTGGAACTCGAAATTTCCGAAATGAGTGGCGGCAGAGACGATATGTCGAATAAGCGCGAGGCGTTAGCTGAGAGCATTACCGGTACAAAACTGCTTATAATTGAAAAGGAAAAGGACATATCGGCTTTGATTTCTTCCGCAAGCGTGCTTGAAAATGCAATATCCGGAAGAGCTGACAGGTCAAAAATAATCAACGAGGAAATATCCGCTTTAAGCTATAAAATCGATGTTTTCACCGGCGAAATATCAAATCACAAAGAGAATATTGAAAATATAAAAATCGATATTACAGAACTAAACGGCGATATTGATAAGCTGCTTAACGAACGCAATAGCATTGAAAAGGCGGGCGTAGAGCTTAGGGCAAGCGAGAAAGAACGCATTTTAGAGCGCGAAAAAATCGTTGGCGAAATTGCGAGACTTACAGAGCGCAAGGAAGTTATGGTCTCAGAATACGACGATGTTATACGCAGACTTTATGATGAGTATTCGCTAACGCGCAGCGAAGCTGAGCAGATAGGCATAAATATTGAAAAGCCTAACGAGGCAAAGCGCCGGCTTTCTGATATTAAATCTAAAATACGCTCGCTCGGTAATGTAAATGTTTCGGCTGTTGAGGAGTACAAGGAAGTAAAAGAGAGATATGACTTTATGAAGGCTCAAATAGATGATGTTGAGTCTGCAAGAGCGAGCCTTCACAAGCTTATAAATCAGCTTACTTCTCAAATGCAGGAGTTGTTTGTGATAGGCTTTGATAAAATCAATGCTAACTTCAAAAAGACATTTACGGAGCTTTTCGGCGGCGGCAACGCGAATTTACGCCTTACAGACCCCGAAAATATACTCGAAAGCGGAATAGATATTGAGGCAAGACTGCCCGGTAAGAATGTTCCGAGCCTTGACGGTCTTTCAGGCGGTGAAAAGGCGCTTGTAGCACTTTCAATTTACTTCTCAATAATGCAAGTGAATTCACCTCCGTTCTGTTTCCTTGATGAGGTTGATACCGCGCTTGACGATATAAATGTTGAGAGGTTTGCCGAGTATATGAAGAAAAGCGAGTTTAATACGCAGTTTATATGCGTAACTCACAGAAGAGGCACAATGGAAGCGGCGGATATGCTTTACGGCGTTACAATGCAGGAAAAGGGCGTTACAAAGCTCTTAGAGCTTAATGTCGCCGAGCTTGAAAAGAAATTACTTAAAACTCAAGGAGCGTAAAATGGGTTTTTTCAGCAAAATTAAGAACGGTCTTAACAAAACGAGAAATTCAATTTCCTCAAGCGTTACTTCTCTTATTAACAGCTTCACTAAAATCGACGAGGATTTTATTGAGGAGCTTGAGGAATTGCTTGTGTCATCCGATATAGGCGTTAAGACCTCAACTGATATTTGCGAGCGTCTGCGCGCAAAAATAAAAGAAACCGGCACTACAGAGCCTAATGAAATAAAACTGCTTTTAAGGGATATTATTGCCGATATGCTCGGCGAGGATAAAGGGCTAAATCTTAGCACTACACCGTCAATAATACTTGTTATCGGTGTAAACGGTGTAGGTAAGACTACCTCTATAGGCAAGCTTGCGGCATTACTTGCTTCCCAAGGTAAAAAAGTGATTTTGGGTGCGGCGGATACATTCAGAGCCGCGGCGATAGAACAGCTTCAGGTTTGGGGAGACAGAGCCGGCGTATCTGTTATTAAAAGTACACAGGGAGCCGACCCGGCATCTGTGGTATTTGATACGATAGCCGCAGGAAAGGCGCGGCACGCGGATGTTATAATCTGCGATACTGCAGGAAGACTTCATAATAAAAAAGACCTTATGGAAGAGCTTGCCAAAATAAACCGCGTAATCGAGCGTGAACTGCCCGAGGCTTCTAAGGAATCGCTTTTGGTGCTTGATGCCGCTACCGGTCAAAACGCGGTAAATCAGGCAAGAGAGTTTAAGAATGTTACAAATATTACAGGTATTGTGCTGACTAAGCTTGACGGTACGGCTAAAGGCGGAATTGTGATAGCAATTCACAACGAACTGTCTATACCCGTGAAATATGTAGGCGTAGGCGAGGGAATGGACGACCTTCAGCCGTTTAACGCCAAAGAGTTTGCAGACGGTATTTTTGACGGCGGAGACAAATGATGAAATTCTTTCTATCTTCTAAAAACAACGGTAAAATCAGAGAGTTTGAGCGAATATTTCATTTGTTTGGCATTGAGATGTTGTCGGAAAAGGATTTTCAAGCCGAAATGCCGGAGCCTGAAGAAAGCGGTTTGACATTCGAGGATAACGCGCTTATTAAAGCGAGAGCCGGTGTGGTTTTTTCGGGACTTCCTACGGTGGCTGACGATTCGGGACTTTGTGTTGACGCGCTCTCCGGCAGGCCCGGAGTATTATCGGCAAGATACGCAGGTGTTCACGGTGACGATGAGGCTAATAATAAAAAGCTTTTGAGTGAACTTCAGAATGTACCTGCAAATGAGCGTACAGCTCACTATGTGTGCGCTATTGCCTGCGTTTTTCCGGACGGCAGAGAGTTTACGGTAATCGGCAAGTGCGAAGGCTTAATTGATTTTTGCCGGACGGGAAGCGGCGGATTTGGATATGACCCACTGTTTATCAGTCCTATCGGGAAATTTTCAGAAATTTCAGCCGAGGAAAAAGATAATGTCAGTCACAGAGGCAAAGCAATAAAAAGATTTGAAGAGAAATTAAAGGAATTTATATAACGGTGATATTATGTTGAATTCAAGACAACGCGCTCAACTTCGCGGTATGGCAAACGGATATGATACTATTCTGCATATTGGCAAGGGCGGTATTATTGATACGGTAGTAAAACAGGCTGAAGATGCACTCACGGCGCGTGAGCTTATAAAATGCTGCGTTTTAGAAGCTTGCGAGTTAACATCGCGCGAGGCAGCAGATATGCTCGCGGCTAAAACACACTCTGATGTTGTTCAGGTCATAGGTTCAAAGTTTATTTTGTACCGTGAGAACAAGAAAAACAAAAAGATATTCTTGGTGAAATAATATGTTAAAAATCGCTGTTTTCGGCGGAACATTCAATCCCTTTCACATAGGGCATTATGAGATTTTGAAGGCTCTAAACGGGAACGATATGTTTGATAAGGTCTTGGTTATACCCGATAGGATACCGCCACATAAAGATTACTCTTATGATGTTCCTGATAGTGATAGAATAGAAATGTGCCGTATCGTGTGTGAAGACTTTGAAAAAGCGGAGCTTTCTCTTATCGAGTTTGAGCGTGAGGGGAAAAGCTATACTGTAGATACAATTAAGGCACTTAAAAAACTGTATCCTGACGCTGAGTTTTTTGTCACTTGCGGTGGTGATATGGTAAAAACTCTTGATACTTGGTATAATTTTGACGAGCTTAAAAATATCTCATCATTTATTGCTTTTAACAGAGCAAAAGACAAATCTTTTCATAAAGAAATCGAGCGACTTGGCACTCTTGGCGCTGATATTACCGTGCTTGATAATCAAATAACCGATATATCTTCAAGTGAGTTGCGCGAGCACCTTGATAGAAAATTTTTACCGAAAAAGGTATGGGAATATGTTAATAAACGAGGAATTTATAAACAGTAAAATAATTGATGAATATAAGAAACTGCTATCAATAAGACTAAATGAAAAAAGATATTTTCATTCTCTTTGTGTGGCAGACGAAGCAAAACGCTTGGCGAAAGCCTATGGCGCCGATGAAAGCAAAGCGTATCTTGCAGGACTTCTTCATGATGTCACAAAAAACTCTCCTGTGGCGGAACACTTGCAAATATTTAGCACTTTTGGTATAATTTTAACCGATGTTGAGAAGCACGGTGAAAAGCTATGGCACGCAATATCGGGTTCAGCTTATGTTAAGCATTTTCTGAATATTGAAGATGAAGATATAATAAGCGCTATTCGTTATCATACTACAGCGCGCGCGGATATGACTAAGCTTGAAACGGTGCTTTATCTTGCTGATTTTACTTCTCGTGACCGTGATTACGATGATGTTGATGTTATGAGAAGTCTTGTAGATAAATCGGAGAATGAAGCGCTTTTATATGCGCTGAAATATACAATAAACGAATTGCTCAATAAGGGTGCGGCAATACACCCGGATACCGTTTCGGCGTATAACTATGTTGTTTTGAAAGGAAAAGAAAATGAAATCTGAAGAAATTTTGAAAATTGCGGCAAAAGCACTTGACGATAAAAAAGCAGAGAATTTAACCGCAGTGCGTGTTGATGATTTAACCGCGCTAACCGAGTATTTCCTTATAGCAACGGCGACATCTAACACCCATGTCCGTGCGCTTACTGACGAGGTAGAGGATATGCTGACGGCGGCCGGCGAAAAACCTCATCACATTGAGGGAAAATCTTCGGGTTGGATAGTGCTTGATTACCGTTCTGTTATAGTTCATATTTTCACGCCTGAAATGCGTGAGTTTTACGGTCTTGACCGCATTTGGAGTGACGGCGAGATTATAGATTTGAAGGATATTATTGAGGATAGTGAGGGTTAACACTGTGAAGTACGATTTTAGTGAAATAGAGAAAAAATGGCAAAAGATATGGGACGATAATAAAACCTTTGCCGCCGGCACAGATTATAGTAAGCCTAAGTTTTACGGACTTGTTGAATTTCCGTATCCGTCAGGGCAGGGACTTCATGTAGGTCATCCGCGTTCATATACCGCGATAGATATAGTGGCTCGCAAGAAAAGACTTGAGGGTTATAATGTTCTTTATCCTATGGGGTGGGATGCTTTCGGTCTGCCTACTGAGAATTTTGCCATAAAAAACCACATTCACCCTTCGATTGTTACTGAGAATAACATAGCAAATTTCAAGCGCCAGCTAAAATCATTGGGATTTTCTTTTGACTGGGATAGAGAAGTTAACACTACCGACCCGAGCTATTATAAATGGACACAGTGGATATTTTTACAACTTTATAAAAAAGGTCTTGCTTATAAAAAGAAAATGTCGGTAAACTGGTGTCCCTCCTGTAAGTGCGTGCTTGCTAACGAAGAGGTTGTAAACGGTGCCTGCGAGCGTTGCGGCACCGAGACCGTACACCGTGAAAAAAGCCAATGGATGCTTAAAATCACAGATTATGCCGAGAAGCTTCTCGAAGGCCTTGATGATGTAAACTATATTGAGCGTGTAAAAACTCAGCAAAGAAACTGGATAGGTCGCTCATACGGCACACAGCTTAAATTCAAAACTACATTGGGTGATAATTTCGAGGTGTTTACTACCCGTGCCGATACGCTTTTCGGTGCAACTTATACAGTAATATCACCTGAACATCCATTGGTTTCAAAATGGGCAGATAAAATTACCAACTTTGATGAAGTTAAAAAGTATGTTGAAGAGTCCGCTAAAAAATCCGACTTTGAGCGTACAGAGCTTAATAAGGAAAAAACCGGTGTAAGACTTGAAGGTGTTATGGCGATAAACCCCGTAAACGAAAAGCAAATACCTATATATATTTCCGATTATGTACTTATTTCATACGGCACCGGCGCAATTATGGCAGTGCCGGCTCACGATACGCGTGACTATGAGTTTGCAAAGAAATTTGATATTCCTATAATCGAAGTGGTTGCCGGCGGTGATATAACCAAAGAAGCGTTTACGGATTGCGAAACAGGCGTTATGGTAAATTCCGGCTTCCTTGACGGGTTAAGCGTTGAGGACGCCAAGCTAAAAATGCAAGAGTGGCTCACAGAAAAGGGCATTGGCTCTAAAAAGGTTAATTATAAACTGCGTGATTGGGTGTTTTCACGCCAGAGATACTGGGGCGAGCCGATACCTATGGTGTACTGCGAGAAATGCGGTTGGGTGCCAATACCCGAAAGCGAACTGCCGCTTGAGCTACCGAATGTAGAGTCATACGAGCCTACCGATACCGGCGAATCCCCACTTTCTAAAATGACCGACTGGGTTAACACTACCTGTCCGCACTGTGGCGGAAAGGCAACAAGAGAGACCGATACTATGCCTCAGTGGGCAGGCTCTTCTTGGTACTTCCTTCGCTACTGCGACCCACACAATGATAAAGAGTTGGCATCGAAAGAAGCACTCGAATATTGGTGTCCGGTTGACTGGTACAACGGCGGTATGGAGCATACTACGCTGCATCTTCTTTATAGCCGTTTTTGGCATCATTTCCTTTATGATATAGGCGTAGTGCCAAATCCGGAACCGTATTCAAAGCGTACGAGTCACGGTATGATTTTGGGCGAGAACGGGGAAAAAATGTCAAAGTCACGCGGTAATGTCGTCAACCCCGATGAAATAGTGCGTGATTACGGTGCTGATACTATGCGCGTTTATGAAATGTTTATAGGTGATTTTGAAAAAGCAGCCCCTTGGAGCCAGTCTTCAATTAAGGGCAGTAAACGATTTTTAGATAAGGTGTTTGCGCTTCAGGATTCACTTGTTGACGGCGATAGTTACCGTGAGAAAATTGAAACCGAATTCCATAAAACAATTAAAAAGGTTACAGAGGATATTGAAAACCTGAAGATGAATACCGCTATTGCGGCACTGATGTCACTGCTCAACTCAATTACCGCGACCGGTAAGATAAATAAAAAAGAGCTTAAAGACTTCATAATTCTCTTGAATCCGTTTGCGCCTCATATTACTGAGGAGATTTGGCAAAATGTAGGCTTTGAAGGTATGCTTAACGGTACATCCTGGCCTCGGTATGACGAAGCGAAATGTGTTGATAGTAAGATTGAAATTGCGGTTCAAATAAACGGAAAAGTTCGTGCAAGAATTGAAATTGCACCCGATATAAGTAGTGCTGACGCTCTCGCTCTTGCAAAAGCACAGCCTGCCGTAGCCGAAGCCATAAATGGCAAAACGCTTATTAAAGAACTTTATATACCGGGAAGAATAGTAAATATTGTTGTAAAATAAAATTCAGTGCCTTGCCATAACGGTGGGGCACTGTGTTTTTTGATAACAAAAGTAAAAATCCCTTAAACGAAAGTTTAAGGGATTTTTGGAGCTGCTATCCGTGCAAAAATATCTGAATATCCCTTTAAATAAAGCGTTTGCGGCTATCAGGAGTGCAACCGGTGTGCAACCGTTACTTTTTCAAAGAGCTCTAAGTGAATTTAACTTGCTGTCAGAGCCTTTTTTCTTTTATAGAAACTAATACCCATATCAGCAAAATACTTGTCCGTTTTAGCAATGTTTTCTTTTTGAAAGTTTTCAAATGCATCGCAATAGGTGTTAAGCGTAATTCTTATATCTGAATGCCCAAGTATATGCTGTAAAACTTTCGGTTGCATACCTGCCTCTATACATCTTGTAGCGAAAGTATGACGCAGAGAGTGAAGAGACACTTTTCCCTTAACCTTTTTATCAATAATATCGTATTCCTCAACTGTCCTTTGAAATTGAAGATTTACCTGTGAAGTTGTAATAAGCTTTCTTTTTTTAATAAATAAATATTCCTTATCACCACAGAAAAGAATTTCCTCTATTAAAGGACGAACCGTTTCCGAAATTGGAATTACGCGGTTACCGTTTGCGGTCTTTGCACTGTCCGAAATAATAGCTTGGCCTTTTTGACCTTTTGCCATTGTTTTATTAATTGAAATAGTATTTAAGCGCAAATCAATATCATTGCGTGTAAGTGCATTGATTTCGCCCATACGCATACCTGTGAGCATTGAAAGTAACATTTGATGTGAATAGTTTACATCCTCCGTTGTAAGGACTTTATAAAGCCTCATTTCCTCGTCTGTCGTAAGCGCACGAACCTTTTCTCTACGCTGTGAGGATTTCGGCTTTCTCAGATCGGCAACAGGGTTTTCTTTTATTATTTTGCGTTTTACGGCTTCTTTTAGTGTCCGCTTTATCATCATAAAAACTTTATCTATTATACTTTGTGACATACTTGTTTCAGAAAGCAAAAAGTCCTTTATCGGTTGGCATGTCAGCGCTTGCAAAGGGGTGTTTTTCAGATAAGGATTGCGTTCAATTCTTTTAAGAGTATCTTTATTTCTGAAAAATGTAGATTCTTTTACATAGTTTAAATTATAGTCGTCCTGTATTATTATTTTTGCTAAATCGCAGAGTGTTATTTGATTTGGTGCTATATAAGTCCCTGTTATAATACTGTTCTTTACGGCAGTAAGTTTTTCGTTCACTTCTTTTACTGTTTTTCCGGTAACGCTTCTGCGAATAGGTTTGCCATAATCATCAATGCCAACTACTATTTGTCCTCTGTAACCGGACTTTGTTTTATAAACCGTACCCTCGCCGTTCCCTTTTTTCTTTTTTGCCATTTTCTATACCTCCTTAATTTCGGCAATTTGCAGGGGCATTGTAAAACAATGCCCCCACTGTTTGCAATTATGCGATTATATTCGTCTGGTTGAAGCCCATTCCATAAACTTGGAAGCCATAACCTTAAGATTTTTACCGCACTTTACAAGCGGAAAATCTTTGCGCCGCATAATCTGCCTTGCTACCGGAATAGAGCAACCCATAAGAGCGGCAACTTCTTTCGTGCCTATAAACTTCATAAGGTCTATTTCCTTTGCTGTTAATACTGATTCACTCATTACTGCCACCCCCTTATCTCGCACCGTCATCGCGCATACGGCACTGACGCTCATAGTTTTGCTTAAATAACAGAATCGCAAGTTCAGAGATTTGCTGAGGCGTATATCCGTACGGCACATATTGACGAATATCGTCCATAGGAATCTTTAACTTTTCCACCTGATTAGGTTTTAGTTCCGAAATGATTTCCTTTATAGATTCATAGTCAAGTTTGCCCTCTGTGTCTAACTGTCTCATACGCCTTGTCTGTGCGTGCGAGGGGAATATATCGTTTTCTTCAATGCAGTCAACGATATCTCTCTGTCGCTCTTCATTGAGGAAAGAAATCTCTACTGCCGGAGATACTTTCATCTTGCCTGTGTCAACATACTCTTGAAGTTCGGGTGTTAAATAGGTTAGGCGAATAAACCGCTGAACTGTTCGCCCGCTTTCGGTTTCTGAAACTGATTCGGCACTTTCTTTTAACTTCCCGACAACTTGTCGGGAAGTGCCTTGATGTTTTATAGCATCAAGTTTCATCTTATATGCTTTACCTTTTTCAACAGGCGATACGCTGTCCCGCTGGCAGTTTGAATCAACCATTAAAACGGTTGCCTCGTCTCGGTCAATGAAATAAACAACCGCCGGTACTTCTTTTATTCCCAGAAGTTCGGCGGCGTGGACTCTCCTATGACCGGATATTATTTCGTATTCGTCAGTCGTGTTCTCAAGTGGTCTTACGATTATTCGATTTAACATCCCTTTTTCCTTTATGCTTTCTTTCAGTTCCTCCATTGATTCGTCATCTACTACTTTGTAGGGATGACCTTCAAACGGATACAACTTCTCAAGCTTAATATTTGCTAATTTTGGTTTTTGTTTTATATCTACCTTTTCGGCAGACTTTTTTATTTTTTCCATTAAAATTTTTCCTTTCGTTAATTTATTTTTGTTTTTGTCTGCCGTTCTTTCAAAGATGATAAAATATAAAAATGCAATTGAACGGTTTTTGTTATCTAGACATAATGTCTTTTTGGTTTTTAGCGTCACGGATTTTATATCCGCGTGCCACTTCATACGGGTCGTTTTCACGCTGAACATTCTGCTCGGCTCTAAGCATATCTTTCACCTTCGTCAGGTCATTAAGAATCGTCTGTGCCGTCTCCTTGTCCTTACGAAGATGTGTCAGTATCCGTGTGCAACTATCTCGCTTTTCGCTGTACTCCTGTATTCTTTTAGGGTCTTTTTCATTACGCAGTTTGTTCCGAAAATGCTCCCGGTATTTCTTAAAATCGGCAATGTCAAGTTCTTTCTTTGCGATATACTCCCGAACCTCGCCTACCGTTTTGAACTTTTCTTCGGACATGAGTATAACCTGCCTGCTGTACCTTTCAAACGACCGAGACGCTTCAAGAACTTCAGGCGATTTTGCTTTCATGTCTGTGGCTATAATACACCCGGGTATATGCGTTTCAGGCAATAAGAGTTCAATAGCAAGGGAGATAAGCTCAATCGCTAAATCTAAAACAAGCACAAACAGGACCGCATATATTTCGATTACAGAAGCATGCCCTAAATCCCAATCATAAAACTCACAGCGTTTCGTATATTCCTTTTTAGGCGGATTGGCACGCACCCACTCATAATCGTACCGATAAAACATATCGTTAAAGCGGTCTATCGTACCTTGCCTGTCATATTGACAATTTTCATCAATGCGGTCAAAGATTGCGTCTCTGTCATAACTTTCGCCAAGTCTGAAAAGCCGAGTACCCCGCTTTGCATTATATGAACGGATAGTGGCATACTTATAATCGGTATTGAGACTTACAAAGTAACCCTGCTTTTTCATGGCATAAACAAAGTCGGCGGCGGTGATACTTACATGAAGTGCCCTGTCTATTGCCTCACGCATAAGATTGTACTTTGTAGGCTCGCCATTCTTTTCGGCAATATAAATCGGTCGTGGTGCACGCTTTTTCGGGTTTGCGATAACCGTTAAACCCTCTCGCGCACACATCTCGTCAGAAAGCCTGCGCATACGGTAATACTCTCGCTTAGAGCAATCGTATTTCCTGCCGTCCCAAATAGACACCGGCTGAATTATAAAGTGATTATGCCGAGTTTTAGTATTGAAATGGCTGGCAACTAATACCTGATAATTATCTCCCCACATCTTACGGGCCAGTTCAACACCTAAGCGGTGGCACTGCTCGGCGGTGACTTCACCGGTCTTAAAACTCTGGTATGCGTGATATGCTACATTGCCGCCGGTCTTGCCAAAACGCTCCTGGACTTCCTGCATTTCCTGTATGGCTGTTTCAGCGTTGCAGTTGATACCTGTTACGGCATAAAACTGCTCGTCCTTATCAAGAGTTTTAGCAGTATTAGAAGCGTACTTTACGACCTGTTCCAAATCCGAGAATCTTGTCTTTTCAGGATTTTTTGCGTATTCTATGACTCGCGACATTCCACCTTTGATCTGCCATATCTTGGTTGTTGCCAATATCTTTTCCCCCTTTTCCATGGTATAAATCAAGCAGCAGATCCTGTGCGGTTTTGAGTTTGTCTGTGTACATGTTTGTACCGTTATATTCCAAAAGTTCTAAACGCACATCGCCTATAATCTTGTATACTGATTGAAACTCTTTTGTAGGTGCTTCCATAATCTTTCGTTCAAGGGCACAGTTGCGGATATATTCCGATACTGCAAGACCGCACTTTTTAGCCTTGGCTTTAATCTTATTCAGTTCCGACTGATAAAGCCTGAAACTGAACTGTTTGTTTCTTTCCCTCATAGGTTTCATCACCTCTTTTCTTTTTAGTATCAAGAAGACTCGTCGAGCCTCTCGGCTGGGGGGTCAAAGGGGTTCGCCCCTTTCGCGCTGATGCGCGTTTCCGGTTTTGGCTATACAAAACCTATGCTCGCTATTCTAACGGATAATATAGCCTCGAATAGCCGCACCTCGTTTTATACCCTCATAGGGCATCACCTTCTTTCTTTTGTTTAGTAGCAGTAGTAGCAGAACTTTTCCAGTTTGTTTATGCTGCTGTAATGCAGTAATTTTGCTTTGTTTCAAGCGTCAGGGTAAAGTTTTTAAAGTAGGAAGAGCCGTTTCGCCTTGTAATAATTTCCTTATATTCGCCACCGATTATTTTGGAAATTTCTTTTCTGAAATCTCGCTCGGTCTCGCAAAAGCCGGGATAATTATTCCGGCACCACGCCTTGTATGCTCTGAAAATTTTGCCGGTAGTACAATCGTCAAACGGCTGTTTTTCTCCGCGCTCACACATACACTCTCTGAAAAAAGTTACGACAGTGTTGTTATCGTTCATATACTTTTCTCTCATCTCGCTAACACTTTTCGGCTCGTCAAACCGGTAACCGTTTGCTATAACTTTTGTCAGTGCCTTAACCGCTTTTTGAATGATTCCTTGCCGCTCGGCAAACATTTTTTCAAGCAAAGTTTTGTCCTGCTTAGATTTCGGAATAACATTATTACAGCAAACGACCATAATTCTTTCATAAACCCACGGTCCGTTGTCTCCGCCGAACTTCGGTAAATTATTCATGCATAACCACATAAGTCCGTTGTAGGTGAAGTTAAAAGCTTTAAGCCCTTTGAACTCTGCCCGGATGGTGTCGCCGCCCGTGAGTTTTTTAAATGCCTTAAATTCTTTTACCTTCATACCCGATGCGTCTGCACTGCCGATAAGCCGTTTGCAATATAGGTCGCTTGTTCCGAACCGTTCTTCTAAATCTGATAATTCACATCCGCTGTAATTATCAGGACCGATTAGTTTTTCACATAAAGATTTCAGTTGCGACTTCCCCGTGTCTCCTGGTCCAACCATAAAAAGAGATTTTTTCATACGGTAACCTTTGACATTGGATATTACTGCGCCCATGAATTCGAGCAATAAATTCTCAACTTCTTTATCTCCATTTGTCAGCGTTTTGAGATAATTATCGAACACGGGTGTAGAAACTTTTTTGTCAGTCCAATCGCAGGGAATCTGAATAGTAGAAAGATATTCCGGGGAGTGGGGTAAAAGTTTTAACTGCCCGTCAGAAATTTTTAGAATTCCGTTGCGGAAATTTATGATACTTTCGTCGCTGTCGAGTTCCTCAATACCGATATATTCAAGGTCGGTTGTAAGTTGTTTATATGCTTCATTGATGCCGGACATTTTTACATATTCCTCATCAATATCTGATACAAACTTTTTGATATACCCTTTAAAAAGTTCTGCGGAGCAGGGCTTGTACACGCCGTCACTGTACACATAAATCTGCTGGTCGCTTCTGCCGTTATTACGGACAATTTTGTAAAAAAGATTTTCTCTTACATGCTTTGCTAAAAGTGAACCTATGATTTTTGGCTCACCGCGCTTGTCGAAGGTAACAAAATCCGGCAGTTTATCTATCTTTGTTGCTTCCATTTTTTCCACCTCCTCTCGTTGAAATTTTTGTTTAACATAGTGCCTCCTTTCTAAAAAATTTGTTTTCGCCGCTTTACCTGAATGCAGTTCCTTCCCGAGGATCTCTCCGGAGTCGCCATGCTCCGTCTGCCGCCAACAGACATCATCGCACAGTCATATCACCATTCATACGGTCATTAAATTGTCAAGGTTCATTTATCTAAATCGCCATAGGGCGGTTTATTCGTTTTTTTGGGTTAATATGTACTCGCCAAAAAATTAGCCCCTCACTATTCCGACAAAAAAGTGTCAAAATATAAGGCTTTTCAGAAAATGTTTACAAATTGTTTAAACTTGTTTTTTTAATACTCCTCCACTTAACGTCAAAAATCGGCCGTTTTGTGCATATGTTTGTGAAAATATTTACAAAAATTTAATAACCTCCATATATAAGGCAACGAAAACGCCCGAAAATTAAGTTGCAAATCAAAATTTTTTGAATTTCGCCAAATATTGCCTTATTAAACCGTCAAAGTTAACGATGTGTAATTTACCCCCTCACTTTTGTATTCCACACTTTTTTCGGAAATAATGCATAGAATTTTTAAAAAATTCTTTTTCTGCTGTGAACGCCAAGTGAGAATATCAAAAAATGCTCATTGAAAATGCAAAAATTTTTACCCCTTCACTTTTGTATTCCACACTTTTTTTGAAAAAAATAAGTAGAATTTGAAAATAATTTTCCAAAAAGCGAAAAAGTCCTCTCCGAGCGAAAGCCGGAAAGGACATATTTTATCGTGCGAGCGATCCGAGCAAACAAAAAACACCGTGGATCCAAAATGATATAAGTTTTCTTATATCATTCAGACTCGCACGGCGCTCTGTAGTCCAACCGGTTAAGGTTCCCTCCGCTTGCTCGAATAGAGTTCATATTTTATTGTGAATGAATTATACCAAACAAATGTTCGTTTGTCAAGTATTAATTTTAATTTTTTATGTTTTTAATTTATTTTTGTCAAGCCGTAATTTTTATATAAATATAGGTTGATTTTATCCTATAATTGTGTATAATATAAGAGAGGTGATTTTAATGCTGGTGAATACAAAAACTATTGTTCCTATGACCGATGCAAATCAAAATTTTTCTAAAGTAGTTCATACAGTAGATGAAAACGGTATGGCGGTTATAATGAAAAACAACAAACCGCGCTATGTAATTGTTGACTTTGACGAGTATGATAATATTGCCGCCGCTATGCAAATGCGAAAGGCAAAAATTGATAATGCCGCAGAAAAAATCTTGAACGAAAATATGGAAGCATTGGCGGAACTTGCGAAATGATTTTACTGACTGTTGAAGAAATATTGTCCTTACACGAAAAGCTGATAAATAAAACCGGCGGCAGTCAGGGAATTCGAGATATGGGGCTTTTGGAATCTGCCGTTTACAGCACCGAAACATCTTTTGACGATATTGAGCAGTATCCAAGTGCAAAGGAAAAAGCGGCACGACTTATGTTTGCACTCACAAGCAACCATGCATTTGTTGACGGCAATAAAAGAATCGGAGTTTTTGTAATGCTTATGACTTTAGAACTTAACGGTGCTAACTTAAAGTTTTCTCAAAAAGAACTAACCCAACTTGGGCTTTCAGTTGCAGATGGAACATGGAATTACGAGAGAATACTTGATTGGATAAAAAAGCACGAAATATAAAAGCAAAATGCGGTAGCAATCTTTTTTAGGACTGCTGCCGTTTTTCTTTTGCTATGCACCACAAATGGAACATAGAAATGTGTATAATGTGAAAAATGATGAGAGGAGCGATTGAAGTGAAGTTTTTTGAAAAGCTTAAAAAGGTCTACGCATACTACAAAGAATTGGGCAAAGAGGCAAAACCACAGAAGCTTGCCGATTTGGATATCAGACCGGATTATTTTGCTTTTCTGACTGCACCTTATCCCGTTCTTCCAAGTGAAAAAGAAACACAAAGAAAGAGGTAATCATTATGTTGTTGACATCTGCTGAAAGTTCTAAGCTGTTAAAAAAACTAAAATCCGAGTATGACGCTTTGCGTGATAAAGAAAATGCATCCGCCACATTTTTAGCGAGCGTCGGTGAAGACCCCGAATCAGTAAGACCAAAATACGACTATACCGAGACTAAAATGCAACTGAACGCCTTATCGCTACAAATACGCAAACTTAAACATGCCGTTAACCTTTTCAATACCACAACTGTTATACCCGAATACGGCATTACTATTGATGAAATGCTGGTCCTCATTCCTCAACTTTCCGCTGAAAAAGGGAAACTTGCTGAAATGGCGTCTCGGTTACCGAAAGCGCGCGAACCACAGGGCTACGGCAGACCGAGCAATATCATCGATTACCGCTATGTCAATTATGATCTCGACACAGTCAACAAAGACTTATCCGAAGTGACGGACGAATTATCAAAAGCACAACTTGCACTCGACCGAATCAACCACACCGAGAAATTTGAAGTAGACCTTTAATCGTTTTCCGTTGATAACATACAAATAAATGTTTTAACCAAATACAGTTCAATGATTATTGATTTTTGCGTTATTTTTTTGTTATTGCGTTTATATGTGACAGTATAGGGTTATAGAATTATGGTCCAGGAATGCAATTCTTGAATGTTATCATAAAAACTTTCCCCTTCCTTTTGCAAGACCGAAGTACGGTTATAGGTCTTGCAACTTTTTATTAAGGAATTAGGTTGATTATAGCTTGTAGAAATTTTTTGATATACAAATAACATTTGCTTTGATATAATAAAAAAGACCCGAATTCGTTGTTTTGACGGTTATAAAAACAAAAAGTGTAAGAAAAATGAAGTTTGAGGTGATTTATATGAATTATGTGTGTCGAATTAATTTAAATGTAGATTGTAAAGACAGAAAGCAATTAATTGATTTCTGCTTAAATAGCGAAAAACAGTTCATTGCAATAGGGTGGACTAAACCGTTTGAAATCAATCCTTCAATCAAGACATATCAAGAATATTATGAAATTTTGAAAACAGCATACAAAGGGAAAAGACGAAATCCTGCGCATAATATTTTTTTAAACGCAAGAACCAATGATCTGTTTTGGACAAGGGATCTTGATGGAATGTATTGGATTTGTAGGGCAAAAGGATTGGCGCAATCAATGTATATAGAAGATATTGGTGTTGGTGCTGTTATTCCGGTTGAGGCGTACAAATATGACATAGAAGTCCCGGGACAGATAAAAGCATCTTTTAATCGTCAAAGAGGCGGAACTTGTGAGTACATAAAAGATAAGATAATACAAGAGTTTTCTAAAAAGGCTTATAATGACATGTCTGGTGAATGTTTTTATGAACTTGAAAAGATTGACGGTTGTTTATTAGACAATCTTCCAGATTTCGACCTTGAAGAACTTGTAATCTCATATATTCAATTGCATGAAAATTATTATCTCGTTTCAAATTCAATTGCCAATAAATCCACTACAATTAAAATTGAATGTGAGTTTATTTCGAGAAATAAAAATTTGTTTAAGAAAGCGGTTGTTCAAGTAAAAGGTGGAAAAAGCAAAACTGTTGACGCCGGTGAATATACTGAATTTGACAAAAAGGGATATACTATTTATTTGTATGCGCCATATATTTCAAATAAATCTTCACTTAAAAATATGATTGAAATAACAAGAAATGATCTTTTATCATTTTACGAAGACTATAAATCTATTTTACCCAAATCAATTACAAAGTGGGAAGATTTATTTAACTAAAACTTAAACTAAACGAAAAAGCTCTTTGCGGAAATGCAGAGAGCTTTTTATGTGCTCGGTTGGAATTATTAGTCTTTTGTTTGCCACGCTGCCTCTCGATTTGACTGCAATGACCTATGATAAATGCTCATAAGGGAATAGTAATTCATGATTTCGGGATACTGATTTGCCGGGTGCCAATAGTCGATCACCGTGACCGGATGACCGTTTAGTAGAACAGTATAGAATAAGTCGTTATTGCTCTCTTTGCGAAAATCATTATCAAGAATTATCTCAAGTGCTTTTGCCGTATATCCGCAAACAATAACGGTAGGGTCACAGAGTTCAATTTGCTTTTTTAAGAATTCTTTATCCCGTTTGGCATAGTCACATATTTCGTCATAGTCAGATTGTTTTTGCCCGTTGTATTTCTTTACATTGACGGCGGCGATTTGGTTTAATTAGGGATTATTAAAGTTTTGTATATCCTGCGCATTCGGATCAAACGGCTCTATTCGGCTGGCATGTGATTTATCAAGTCCTTTTGCCCAAAGCGAAACTCTTTTTCCGAATCGGTCTCGCTTTTTTGTCTGTTAGCAAGTGATCTTTTGCTAAGTCCCAATCGTGACCTTCGCCGTATGCCTCTTTCAGTAAAAAGAGTGTCCTACCTGCAACAACTCCGCGTTTAAACCATATATCCGGATTTATAACGCCGTCTGTAACAAAAGATTCGCCTTTTGCTTTTTTCTTCCATTCTGCAAAAAGTTTTTCAGTTTCTTGCTTGTATGTTTCACCGATGCGGTGTGTTTGCTCATCCTGTCTCATCATTTTTTCAGCAAGTATATGTTCTTTTTTTCATTTGTGCTTACTCCTTTGTATTCACGAATTGAATGCGAGCTTTTTTCGCATACTGCTCTGCATAACTTCCTTCAGACGCATAAATCGTGAGTTTTTCGTTAGTTCTGATAAAGGCAAGGTAACTAATGCTAATAACGCTATTGGGTATTGTAACAGATGTCAAACTGGTACACGAATCAAACACAAGACCATCGATACTTGTTAAACCGTCGGGTAACGATACAGATGCAAGTTTATCGCAACCTTGAAATGTACTTTCGTTGATTCGTTTCATTTGATTTGGCAATTTAATATACTCGAGGTTACGGCAGTTGGCGAACGCAAAAGAATCGATATTTGTGACACCGTCGGGGATCGATACAGACGCAAGTTTATCGCACTTGAAAAATGCGTATTCGCCGATTCGTATCGTACTATCTGGGATCGATATTGATTCAAGTTTATTGCAACAATAAAATGCCCATTTACCAATACGTTTCATTTGATTTGGCAATTTAACAGACCGGAGGCTATAACAGTGCGCGAATGCATAAGCGCTTATATTCGTCACTCCGTCAGGAATCAACACAGACGAAAGTTTATCGCAACCGAAAAATGCTGCTTCTCCAATTTTGATTACTGTGTCCGGTATTATGTATTCTGAAGCAGTTTTGCCACCAGGACAATGAATAATTGTTGTTTTGTCTTTATTAAAGAGTACCCCGTCCTGCGACGAATAGCTTGGGTTATCTTCTGCAACTTCGATCCGTTCCAAACGGTAATCACTCTCAAACGAAGGGGCGTTGATTTTAGTCACACTTTTGGGTATTGTAACTGACTGAATATTTTCACAATTTCCAAACGCCGACTCTCCAATACAGGTAACACCTTCAGGGATTATGATCGATTTAAGTCCTTTACAGCCGTAAAATGCCCCTTCTTCAATTTTGGTTACCGTGTCAGGTATAGTATATTTGGCGTCGGACTTGCCAACAGGATAGCGAATAAGCTTTCTTTTGTCTTTGTTAAAGAGCACCCCGCCTTGTGACGAATATTCGGGGTTTTCTTCTACAACTTTGATTTCCACAATTTTTTCGTTGTCACATAACAATAACGCACGTATATCAATAACATCCTTCGACAATGTGATCGATGCCGGACTATTAAGCTTTTCAAACGCGTATTGGCCGATAGTTGAAACACGGTCGGGAATCACTATATTCCCACCGGTACCTTTGTAATCTTTCAGTATGCTATTTTCAATAAAAAAATCATTTTGGTTATTCATATAATTAGATCCTCCTTTGCCGTAGTCATTATATAATCATATAAATATTTTGGCAAATTTTCCGTTTATAAATATATTTCTTTCAAATCATCCAGCCGTAAAAGTGCCGGGGTGTTGCCATAGGGCACGCCGACATCTATGTCTATCCAAGTGTCGGTTTTAAGTATTTTACCTTTGAATTTACTGCCGTAACTCATTGTCGGCGTATGCCCGAAGACGGTTACAACATCGTCAAAATAGCGATCAGTCAGTTCCGGCCACGCCCAGATAAACTCGTCTGCGGTGTAGTCGGATATTTTTTTATCGGGAGAAAAGTTATCAAGCCCCGAGTGGCAGAGCAAAAAATCTTTGCCACCGGCGGAAACCGTTTCGTAAAGCGGCGCTTCCTTTAAGTATTCGAGTATGCTTTCGAGCTTTTCGGGATCTTTCCTTCTTAAATCGCGAAGTGCATGTAGCGTAACATCGCCGCCATTTAGCATATAGTTTGAAAGCAATCCCATTTTCTCTTTATCAAATTTTTGCACGCTTTCATCCGTTATTTCCTCGAACACAAAACCGCAGGATAGAAGCATCGCTTCGTGGTTACCAAGAATCAGCTCGGCATTTGGTTGCCCTAAAAGCCACTTTAAGATCTCAACGCCACCGTCATTTTGGCGGTCAATTACATCACCTAAAACGAAAAGCCAGTCGTTGTCGCTGAAATTTGCCTTTTTAAGAAGTGCTTTAAGTTTGTAAAGTTCAAGACCATGTAAATCTGAAATTGCATAAATCATAATATCACCATATTATATATACCAAATTTATGTTACGGCAGTATGAACATTATGGTTTTTTATAAGATTATTTCTTAAAGCTCTCTGATAAACTTCTGTAAGGCAGTAATAGTTCATGACTTCAGGGTAGGTGTTTGAGAGCCTCCAATAGTCTATAACTATCACAGAATGTCCATTAATATTTACATTATAAAAAAGATTATTGTTATAATATTTACGGAACTGATTATCTAAAATAATTTCAAGTGCTCTCCCTGTACCGCCACAGATTATTACAGTTGGATCACAGAGTTCTATTTGTCTTTTTAGTAATTTTTTTCCGGCTTTTGCGTATTCGCATATTTCTTCGAAAATCACTTTCTTATTGCCGCTGTCTTTATTTATGTTGACTGCTGCAATCCTTTCGAGATACTTGTTATCGCTGTCAAGTATATCGTTGTTACACGGTTTAAAGGGCTCCATATAGGTGGCACCGGTATTCATAATACCCTTAGTCCATAAGGCGATCCTTCGCCACGCGCGCTTTCTGGTTTCTCCTTCGCGTAAATTATCATCCGTTCCGAAGGATTCGCCGAACAGAAACAGTGGCCGCACCTTATTTTTAAACCACACGTCCGCGTTCATAACGCCGTCTTTTATAAAAGGTATATCGACGGCAATACACTTCCATTCGGCAAACAGTCTTTTGTTTTCTTCTTCGTAAGATTTAGTATTCATTATAATACCTCCGCTTTTTTCTCCAATCATAATATACAATCTTTTATGCACCGTTTTTGTCACATATGTAATGATATAATGCAAACATAAAATTGAGAGGAGTTTTCAAAATGAGAACAAAAAAATGGTTTTACAGTACGATTGCGACTTTACTTGCTGTAATTTTGTGCATGTCGGTCGCAGGATGCGGAGAGAAAGAAGAAACTAAAACAACCCAAGTTCCTTCAACTGCACAAAGCGCAGATTTGACATCACAAGAGCAAGAAGAGGAAATTCAGTACACGCAGGATGCAACTGCTGACATTCCGGAACAAAAAATGTGTTGGACATGTAAGAAAGTAGCCGCATACGGAACATCAAATTACTGTATTAATTGTAAATGTATGGTTTGTAATAACGGCAGGAAATTTGGTGGCTATCTATATTGCTCACAACACAATTGCAGTGTTTATATGTGCCAGGGTATGGCAGTTGATACTTCGCAGTTTTGCGCAGCACATAAATGTGCGATGTCAGGCTGTAAAATGCAAGCAGCACCGGGGTCACAGTATTGTGTTGGGCATAAGCAATAATTAAAAATTAATTGGCGAGGCATTACGCCCCGCCATTCTCTCATATTTTAAAACTGATAGAGTTTAAATGCACATAAATTAATGAATAGTTGATTAAAAAGGCGAATTATGCTATATTTCTTTTACGGGGGTATGATATGTTTTATTTTTCAAAATCAAAATATTGCCTTATGTGGCAATGCCCGAAGCTTTTGTGGCTCAGTAAATTTCATCCGGAACTAAAACCCGAAGACCAGGCTTTACAGGTGCGATTTGATACCGGTAACGACGTCGGTGATCTTGCCATGGGTATTTTCGGCGATTACAAAGAAGTTGCCGCACTAAAACCGGACGGCTCGCAAGACCACGGCGAAATGATACGCCTGACAGGAGAATATATGGAAAAAGGCGTAGACAATATCTGCGAGGCATCTTTCAGCTATAAAGGCCTTTACTGCGCGGTAGATGTTCTGCGTAAAACTTCCGGCGGATATGCTATTTACGAGGTTAAAAGCTCAACCGATGTCAAACCCGTTTACTGCGCCGATATCGCATACCAGAAGTATGTTTTAGAACATTTCGGTATCAACGTTACCGGCACGTATCTTGTGTGTATCGACAATAGTTATGTTCGCGGCGAAGAGCTTGATATACATAAGCTCTTTCAGATAATAGACGTATCAGACGAAGTAAAAGATGAAATGCAAAACGTTGAGCCGCTCATAAAAAAAGCCGAGCAGGTTTATGCTATGAAAACCGAGCCGGACATTGATATAGGCGGACATTGTTTTGAACCTTACGAGTGTGCATTTCGCTGTCACTGTGAAGAAAAACTGCCACACCCAAACGTTTTTGACCTATACCGGATAAATTATGATAAAGCACTGGAACTTTACAGGCAGGGCAAGGCGGATTTTAAAACATTGCTACACGACGGCAGCATAACCAACCCGAAACATCTTCGCCAGATGCTATATGCGGTATCCGATCAACCGGATGATATTGATAAAGGTAACATTAAGTCCTTTTTAAGCACACTTACCTATCCCTTATACTTCCTTGATTTTGAAACTATGCAGCTTGCCGTTCCCCAGTTTCCGGGCACAAAGCCATATCAGCAGATACCTTTCCAGTATTCGCTGCATTATATAGAGCGTGAGGGCGGTCCCTTATTACATAAAGAGTTTTTAGCCGAGTCGGGCAAAGACCCGCGCCGTGCTATCGCCGAGCGGCTTTGTGAGGATATACCGAAAGACGTTTGCGTTACAGCATATAACAAAACCTTTGAATGTGGCAGGATAAATGAACTCGCCGAAACATTCCCTGACCTTGCCGAACATCTTTTGAATATTAAAGATAATATTGTCGATTTAATAGTTCCGTTTCGTTCCGGCTGGTATTATAATCGGGCAATGGGCGGAAATTTCTCTATTAAAACCGTCCTTCCGGCGCTTTTCCCGAATGACCCGGAACTTGACTATCACGCGCTCGAGGGCATACATAACGGCACCGAGGCAATGACAATATTTCCACAAATGCAGTTTATGCCACCCGAAGAGCAACAAATCACACGCCACAACCTGCTTGAATATTGCAAGCTTGATACACTTGCAATGGTTAAGTTATGGGAGAAGCTAAAAGAAGTATCTAAACAATAAGGGGTTAATAGAATATGCCAAAAAACATTAAATACAGTTCTAGAGGTTGCTGTATTGAACCTACATCGGATTTTTCAAACCTATGCGATAAACATAATCTTAATATAGATGGCAAAATTGTATTATTAACAAGAAATAATGCCGATGTTATCGAAAAGTTGCTTAAAGATGATAATACATATATTCCTTTTGCCAAAATTGTTTTTGATTCTTTTGAAAAAAATGCTGTAATGGAAAATAAAAACAAAGCACTTTTCATTGTTGCACGAGAGATTGACCGTGACAACAACACTAATGCTTGGAGATATAATAAGAATCATGACAGTTTTAATAATATGATTAAGTATATTTCAAATAAAAACAACAAATTTTTTGAAAGATTAAATTCTGGGGATCAAACTTTGCCGGATGATATAGTTGAAAAGTGTGGAACAGGTGTAAAGAGCTTATCCAGTAAGATTTGTAAATATTTATGCGAGTACATCTATAATAAGGACAATTTTTATATAAATGATTCTGTTGTACGAAACATGCTACTGTTTTATCTAGATTATTACGGTGTTAAACATCCCAAATTAAAAAGCATATATGGCGTAGACAATCTAAAATATTCAGATTATTACGAGTTGCTATCGAAACTACATACAGAGCGAAATAGTAAACACAAGGATTCGATTACAAAATCCGAACTCGATCATATTATTTGGTATTGCTACAAATCCTTTAAATAATTAATTCGGCAGGCTCAATAAATATGGGCCTGCCATTGTTTTGCATTTAAACCATTAATGGTGTTATTGCCTTATAGTCGGCTATACAAATATCCTTAGTACATTTTATACCATGCCTGGATGACGGCAATTCTTGCGTATTCGCAAGCGTGGGCTTTTGGAAAAAGATACCAAATCTTTTTGCAGTATTCAATATACCAACAAGGCATTCCGATTTCGGTCAAATCATTTTCAAATTCGCCTATTTTTTCGGCGGACAGCTTGCCTTTTGCAATCAGTCCCTTTCGAATTGTTTCTGAATAGCGAAATGCCTTCTCTCTTTCAAGTCCGCGAAAAAGTAAATCGTTATATATATCGTCCCTCGTGGTAGGGATATCGCTTAAAGTGCAAACGCCACCTTTAAGCAGTTCTTTTGCATTTCCTTTCCACGTGCCGGTGCCGTGAGAAAGTCCGATTATTTTTACAAGGTCCGAAAACTTTTCGGGCTTAGTCAGAGAAAGAATTTCAGATACAAAACCCGAGTTAAATTCCGTCATTTCTGTCAATTCGTTGTTAGATATAAGCGTAAAGATCTCCTGTGAATTTAATGGGATATCTTTTATCTTTTTACCGGTTTCCGCTTCGAGTTCATGTAGCAAATCAAGGTGTTTTACAGGTAAAATATCAAACTGATAAAGAGTGTCATATAAATCACGGTAGATGAAGTGCGATATTGGTAAACCGTTATATTTTCCTTCTCTTGTCGGTGTGAAATCTAAGATTTCTTTATTTTGGGGGATTAAAAATAACCCTGCCGGATGAATTTCGTCACTCTGCTTAACCTTAGTCAGTTTATCAATGATTATATCTTTTTCCAGATAATTCAGCAGGCGACCTGTTTTAGATTCATAATCTTCAATCATTTTTTTTGCATAGGTTTCGCTTACGGTGCGAACTGTTCCGCAGACAGCAACCCTCTTTCCGTCAAAGTATTCGTTTGAAATCTTGTTAGTAATCATATTACGACTTACTGTATTGCAGTTTATATCAATATCGGGAACCTTATCACCCTTAAATCCGAAAAATGTTTCATGAGGAATATTCATACCGTCACCGTGAATTATTTCGCCGCAGGAACATCCTGTATCTGGCAAATCCGCGCCGCTTGAGGCGTTTTTTACCCATTCGGTTTTTCGGCACTTAGGGCAGTAATAATGAGGTGGCAAAGGATTTATATCGGTTATACCCAAACAGTACGCGAGAAAAGACGAAGCGGCAGTTCCTCTTGTTGTATGTAATCCTCCTATAAGTGAAATATCTCTGACAATCATTCTTGCCAGCAACAATTCGTCAGCACAGGATTTGACAATCGGGAGATTAAGCTCGGCGTCAAGCCGTTCTTTTATTTCCGCCGGCAGTTGTCCTTCTTTGTCGCTGTATTTCGAAGCTGCAAAATTTTCGGCAAACATTTTTATCGCCTTATATGAGTCCTCAAATAAATTGTCGTGAAAATCACGGGGTATAATTTCAATATCTTCGATTTGCTCGGCAATTTTATTTGTGTTGTTTATCACAACGTCGGTTGTGTCTTCTCCGAGATACGAAAACATCTCTAACATATCTTCGGTATTAAATAAATACGCCGTCTCGTTACCGTAATTTTTAAATCCTCTGCCATTTTTAAGAATGCGCCAGGGCAGTTTACCGTCCATATCTATAAACTTTGCGCAACTTACAGCTACAACCGGTTTGCCTTTTTCCTTTGCGTATTTAAGAATTCGCAAATTTTCTTCTTTTTTTATATTAGATGAATATGTACGGTTGATTTCGAAATAATCATAAAATTTCAGCATTTTTTCATTGTTTATAAAACTACTAAAATCGTGTGCACCGAATAACAACCCTTCACGATACTTTTCCATTACACTAATGGGAACGTTCTTACAGACACCGTCATCCTTTAGTTCTGAAATAATGTGATACAGATTTTTAAGCCCTTTTTGGCTTTTTACAAGCACGGTCGTAAATAGAGGGTACCCGCCCTTATAGTCGCTGTGAATGATCTGCGCGCCGTAAATCGGCTTGATACCTGCCTTTTTGCACACTCTCTCGAATTCAGGAAAACCCTGAACGCAGTTTAAGTCGGTCAAAGCAATCGCCGGCATACCGTTCTCTTTGGCAAAGTCCACAAGTTCCTTTATGCTTATTATGCTATCCATTTTGTCATAAACGCTATGGGCGTTAAGTTCGATTCTCGCCATTTCTGAAACACTGTCGGGCGTTCCTTGCAATTCTACACCCAAGAGCTCCGCCAGATATTTTACAGAATCTATGAAATCAATGCTTTTTATAAGGCTGATAAATTTGATAACATCTCCGCCAATACTGCAACCAAAGCAATAGAAAGTCTGCGAATCGGGGTAAACGGTAAAAGACGGTGTGTGCTCACTATGAAAAGGGCAAAGGCCAACATAGTTGTTACCTCTTTTCTTAAGATTTACATATTCCGAAACAATATCTACAATACTGATTTCGGATTTAATTTCATTTATAACTTCTTCTGGAATTACCATAAAATCACGCTCTCCTTTATTTACTACATACTGCAAAAATGTGCATTGGATTAGTTTGTTTCATTTTTTATATATTCTCTGATTTCATCTGCCGTGACACCGTTTCTGCTTTTGCGGTTTCGTTTTTCTTTGTCGGCAGTCATATTGTTGATCCAAAGCCACATTTCCTGACCCTTTTTGGTATCGCAATTTAAAAACGCCTTGATTTCATTGAAAAGTTGTTCTTGCCCGGTTGGCGGTTCGGTTGCTGTTTGGATTCGGTACAATGGGGAAATCTCCGGACGGTAAAAATCACAAAAAACCGAGCCATGCTTAATTGCACCGATAAAAAATATATTATCATCCGGATTATAGGATAATCCCTGCAACGAGCAACAGTCTTCGTTCGATACATTTTCCAATATTAAAACCGTCTTTTCCGGCTGATAGGGCAAGCAATCAAGTGTTACGATATCCCCGGTCCTAAAAGGTGTTATAAGGTTTAAATCACAATCGGGTTCAAATTGATTTCGGGAGTATTCCGTTTTATCCGCATAGGAGAAAAACATCACCTTATTGTCGATAAATTCATAACAAATAATTTCTTCATAATCGCCTTTTTTATTTAGCGACCACTTGCGGATTTCAAAATGGAATAACACCTCTTTGTCATTCCACGAAACCTCTTCAAGCTTCATTTCTTTCTTAATATATTTAAGTGCGTTTTCAAAGGAAGAAGATATGTGAAAATCGCTTTCGGTATAACCTTTTGGATCATCGTGATCATACCATACCGTTTGAACACTGAATACATCACCGGGATTGTTTTCTAAAAGCGATACGGCTTTCTTTACATATTCATAGTTGAAGGCAAAAGAGTTTTCGGCTATATATTTGCTGATACTCTTATAATCGGATTTTTGAGGTTTTAAGCGCATTAATTCTTCCGAAATTTCTTTTTCTATATCTTCATCTTTTGAAAGTTCCGATAGTATTTCTGCTTTACGGCGAATGTCAATCGGTGCTTTACTGACCATATTAAGAATGTTATGTTTGTAAAGTTGCTCGGCGTGTTCGGTCAGGTACGCCACCATTTCTTTTGACGGGAATAATTCTCTTATCAAATCAGATATTTTCATAAAAAACAACCACCTTTTTGTTTACAGGCGAGCATCTTTTTTATTTTTGGGGTAAGCGTGCCAATACTCTTGGAACCGCCGATAAAAGTATTCATACCATTATACCCGCCAGATAAAGACCCTTTTCTGTGTAAATATTTGGCCTCTTTTGCTTTGCATCTTCTTCGGAAAGAATGTTATGATACCCTTCACAGAGCAAAGCGGCGTCAATGTCACCTTTTACATAATTGCTAAAAGCAGTAAGAATCCGTCTATAACCCGAAAGCTCACCCCGATATAACTCCAAGTCCATATAATTGCACATAACTTCATTGTAAACTCGCCCATCGTCATCAAAGAAATATCCCCAGGCATTCATATCGGTATTATCGCCGTCTTTCCTCGTGCTTTCTCTTGCAAATTCAGGTGTAATATCCGTCATAACAAAAGGTCCGCTGCAGAAGCCTTCGGGATGAGAAGGATCCCAAACTATATCGCCCTTGTGGAACGGTGTCGGAAACTCGAACCACAAACCTTCAAAAACGCCCCAGTATATATCTTCGTCATCTTTGTTTTCAAAGCGTCCGGGATCAAGGGACAGAATATCAAAAGACGGCGTAAGATATGCTACTTGCCAGCTGTTTAATCTATCGACTTGCATCTTGGTACACCGAATAGAAACAACATCCTCATCCGGCTCCATAATTGATTCATACAAGGCATCAAAGCACGAAAATACGGTTTCCCAGTCATACTTAGGAGCATCTCTATAAATGTATTCGAACTTATAGACATATGCCTTGTAATCATTATAAGTATCAGTATGCTTATCGTCAAAAAACTCGTTTACCAGTTTATCCTCAAGTTCCATGTACTTTTTCAGAAAAGCGTGCAGACTATCCTGCGGAACAGTATTCATCCGCTCCGGTATAGAACAGTCCGGCATTGTTTTAATAAGTTCGTTCCACGCATTGTGCTTTTCTTTAAGCTTTGCGTCTTTGCACTGATATATGAGCCACGCGGCTTCCAACGAATTAAACTTATAACCGATATTTATTAAATGTTCTCTTATATCCTTTGAGTTAATAAATCTTGCAATATCCATTTTAGTCCTCCACATAAAACTCTTCTGCCACGGTCAACAATATCGCCCAAAACATACATTGTATCTTCCGCACCGAAGTTGATTTTTTCAAGCATTTTAAGGTATTTTTCAAGGCAACCGTGAAGGTCGCTCATTGCGTAAATCATTTTATGTTCCTCTCAATCCCACAAATAGAAAAAGTATTCCGAGAATCTTTTGAAGCACTCATTTTTTATGGCTTCCTGTTGCTTCCGATCGCCAATTTCATCTTGAAGTCTTTTTAGCGTTTCAAAATCGTCCGCCAACCGGTTTAATGCTTCGTTCCATTTTTGCTCACCTATTTCGTATAACTTACCTCTATCAGTTTCATCGTCTGCTTCGGGAACAAAATTTTTTATAAGTTCACCAGGGCAACCGCCCATTCTGCTATTCGTGAATTGTCGCAACATCGGCACGATCACCGATAAAAACCACTCGTCAATATCCCACAGATCCGCATCGCAATATCCAAGCCTTATTCTTTGAATACAGTATTTTAGATTTTTTAGCAACTTCTTTGACTGAAAAGCACTTCGCATATTTCTTCCTCCCGTATATAGAACACCTAAAACTATCAGGCAAAAATATAGTTCACCTTTTAATAAAGTGGTAATACCTTATTTTTGTCGTCAAAGATACAATTCAAAAAAGTATTCCGAAAAAGTTTTGAAGCACTCGTTTTTAAGTGCCTCCTGCTGGTGAAAAGTTCCAGAATCATCATCGTAAAGACTTTCAAGCTTTTCAAATTTGTCCGCCAATTCATTTAGCATTGTTTTCCATTTTTGATAGCAGATTTTGTTTAGCTCATCGCTACCCGATTCGTATCCTGTTTCTGCAATACATTGCTCATAAAGCCACATGGGGAGACTTGGTATCGTTTCACTGAATTTTCGCAGCATCGGTACAATTACCCATAAAAACCAACCGCCCATATCCAACAGATCGGCGTCACAATATCCGCGCCGTATTCTCTGAATACAGTGTTTTAAACTTTTAAACGGTTTTTTTGCATAAGAAGATATTTGCATCTTTCTCACTCCCATAACGCAGAATACCATAATCTATGCACCAAAAACGGAACACACCTTTTGATATTATAAAAAAGCAGAAAAAACCGTCTTGCAAATATGCAAAGCGGTTGTAAATAAGAAAGACAGGTGTGTTTAATTGAATAAAGAGAATCTGCAAAACAAGAACATTACAGAGGATAAGATCCGCGCAACGAACGAAAGAGATCAAAAGATTTTTGAGAAAAGAGTTTTAATCGGGTGGATTATGATAATTCTGGGTTTGATTTCTATGTACGCAATAGGAGTCAGTTATTACCATGAATATGCTTGGATTGGATTTGCAATCGTTATTGGAGGTTTTATTGTGATAACCGGGTTTTCGGGCATAATCGGTTGTATTTTAGGCGGATTATTGGAAGGCATGACTTCTTCTGCTAACACCGCAGATTTGGCAAAGCGAATTTCTATGACACAAACAGATTTAGAAAGATGTAATCTGATGCTTGACAAAGATGTATTAGGGCAAAAGTTAGAAAAGCCGTTTAATAAATAGAGCGTTATTGACTTAACACCGACTGACAAGAGTTGCACTTTTTCGTAAAATATGGTATAACATTATAAAATTTTGAAGAAAACCAAAAAAGAGAGGAAAAACGAATGAATAAAGAAATAGAAAACCGTTTTTTAAAACATTTTGAGAGCATTAAAGAAAGCTCTTTGAACGACAAAACGATATACAAATTTGAAGGCGATGAATTTGTTGATGAAGACATCTTCAATAATGAAAATTCCAAAGATACAAGTTTACATTTAGATTTGTTACCTCAGCCATTTGTTGGTGATGTTAAAAATGCTAAAATTATTATTTGCTCATTGAATCCGGGATTTGACAAAGAAAATTATAATGACGAAGAATACATAAAAGAACACATTAAGGAACAATTTAGTCAAGATGAGCACCCGTCTATGTTTTGGCTTGAAAATGATGAAAATATCAAAAATACAGGCGGTGCCAAATGGTGGCGTGGAAAACTGAATCAAAAAAATAAAACAGCTTCGCTTGTATATAATATTGCACAAGAATACAATAAAGAAAATCCAGATGAAAAAATAGAAGCTGTTTTTGAGTGGCTTTCTAAAAATATGGCGGCAATCGAGTTGTTTCCATATCATTCAAAATCCTTTAAAAAGAGTCTTACAAATTGTAAAAGCACACGAATTATTAGGGATTATGTGCATGAATTGATTAAAAATGAAGAAAATGACAAAAAACTGATTTGTTTTACAAGATCTTTCAATTTATGGGGAAAGGACGGTAAATCCGTCAGTGATATTGCAGACGGGAAATATGTTATTTGTGCGGGAAGCCCTCGGTGCGTAACCTTTAATGTTACAAAAGACCTTGGCAAAAGGATTCTTGAATATATTGGAGAACTTACCAGTGATTTTAAAGAACCACTTAACTAAATATAATAATAGCCACACATCAATACCGGCGGACTGCCCTTTAAACAGTCTGCCGGTATTTTTTGTCCTCGGAGATAATTTCTTCAAGCGTGCGGGGTGTATAGTTCATATACGGCATCATAGCGCCTACGTTTATAAAGTTTCCGTTTGGTGTGCCGTAGCCGGTGTAATTTTCGAGTATGCTCTTTCGCATATCTTTTAAGTATTCGTAGTCTTGTTTTTGATGAACGTGCCCGTAAAGCATATATGAGTTTTCGGCTGATCCCGCCCTGAAAAACGGGATAGGGTAATGGCAAAGCGTAAGGTGATGCCCGCTATCTTTTATCTCTTTAAAAGGTGTGATTTCCGAAAACAGTCGCTTTGTAGCAGGGCTAAACTGTTTAGGATCGTGGTTGCCTACTATCAGCACTTTGTTGCCGTTAAGTTGCTCTACGTAAAAAGCCCAATTTTCCTCTTTAATCCATATAAAATCGCCGAGAATATAAACGGTGTCTTCGGGCTTTACGCGACTGTTCCAGTTCTCAATTATAGCCCTGTTCATTTCATCTATATCCTTAAATGGGCGTTTATCAAGATAAATTATGTTTGCGTGTCCAATATGTAAATCAGAAATATAGAAGTTCATAATGTTTTCGCCTCACGGTACACCTGATACATATACCCTAGTCCGTACGGGTTACCGTAACAAAGTATTCCCCATGTATCAGGAATTTTCCCCTGCACGGCGCTGCGCTTTTCCGGATCGCTTATTACAGCATATGTAAGGTCACATCCAGTTTCAAGGGGAAACGAATTGCCGGTTTGCTCATCAAAGATAATAAACCCAACGGTTTTTTCAGCGTTCTTAAATACAAGATCGGCGGTGCAGTCCGAATTTTCCGCTTCCTCAAAGCCCCGGCACAGACACCACATTTTTACGGCGTTTATAAGTTTGTTTTTCTCTTCAGTTTTCATGCTCGCTCCTCATTTTATAAATATAATCTGTCTATTTATAAGTTCTCTGTTTTCTTTCAAGATTTTTCTGTCTTTCTCACTTAAATTTTTAATAAACAGTGGTTTGCCTTCATGGTGAATATTTACTGTGCTTTTAAATTCGTCCCAAAACCGCACAGTATCAACAAAGGACAGTATAGGGCTTTTTAAATCGGGTGAAAGGGTGCGGTAGGTAAGAAAGTGTTTAAGTGCTCGGCGAAAGGTTGGGGTAACACTCATACCGTCGGTCAGTTTACAGAGCTCGCCCGGGGCATAGTATTTTTCCTCACACAGATACCGTTCCAAATCAAAAGGCGCATTTTCATAATCCGGAAAATCGGAGAAGCACAGCCGTATCTCTTCTTCACATTGCCGGATTGCCGAAAAGTAACCCGACTGTGAAGCGGTTTCAAACCGGTTTAGCGGTATGGCGTTTACAGTCGGCACATACCGCCTGCCGCACGATTCTATTTTATATAGTGCGTTTTCTGTTACCACTTCGGCATAAAGCCTTGTGCTTTTGTTTCTTTTCGGCGGTCTGCCCCGGCTTTTATCCGTAGGACAACCGAACAGAAGCCGGACGGCGGATAGTAGATCGTCTGCAAAATCTGTGTTTACTGTGCCAATATCCGCCGTAAAGGTATTATCTAACCGCTCGATTTCGCCGAAGTTTTCAATCAGTAGTCGTTTAATATACATTTTACCACTACTGACACTGGAAACCGATTGCCGGCTTCGGTTGTTCGGTTTTTATAAGCGGCGCTTCAATATCCGAAATTTCGAGCGTTTGCAGTTCTTTGAGTGTTAAATCGGCATCGTTCATTTTTGCGATTCGGCTTGCCTGATTCATCTTTGAAAGTTCAATAAGATTGCGCACGTATCTGCCGTTTCCAAAGCCGGTATGTTGCCTTGCGTCTTCAAAAATGGTATTAAGTTTCCCGAGTGCCTCATCGGTGAGTATAACGCCCTTATCTTTGCCTATTAGTCCGGCAATTTTGCATAGCTCGTCGGCGTTATAATCGGCAAACGGAACGTGAAAAGCTATTCTTGAGCGAAGCCCCGGATTTTTATCCAAAAACCGCTCCATTTCCTCGGGGTAGCCCGCAAATATCACCACAAGGTCCTCGCGGCGATTTTCCATTTCCTGCACTATGGTATTTATCGCCTCGTCGCCAAATGAGCCGCCACGGTCATCTACAAGCGAATACGCCTCGTCAATAAAAAGCACGCCGCCCATAGCGGTTTTGAATTTATCTTTCACTATCGAAGCCGTCCAGCCGACGTATTTGCCCACAAGGTCGCTTCTGCCTACCTCTACAAGATGCCCTTTTGAAAGCAGACCGTTTTCCTTCATAATGCGGGCAAACAGGCGAGCCACCGTGGTTTTAGCCGTGCCGGGATTACCAGTAAACACCATGTGCATAGCCGGGCGGTCCTGCTTGATGCCTTTATCCTTATAAATCCGCTGTATTTTATAGTAATTAAGTGCCTTTTCTATAACCGATTTGGCTTCGCTTAGCCCTATCATTTTGCTTAATTCGTCATAGGCGTTGCCTCTGGCGACTTCCTTCTTGGCTTCATTACTGCAAACCGAAATACCCTTATACTGCGGATAAACCGAGGTTTTCATTTTGCTGTTGTACCAGTTATCAAACATATTGCGAAGCTCTTCGGGTAAATACTTCTTGTCTTCCTCTAAATCTTTATAAAGTTTTTTATCGGGCCTTATATGGCAATCTTTACACATCATTTTGAGATAACCAATAGAGTTTTCCATGTCGGCAAGGTCTTCTTTTATCTCGACAATTCCCATACTGCCGAGATTTTCATAAAACATGGCTTTCTTTTTCTCGCAGGCACGGGGGAAGCATAACACTGTTAATACTTGATTGCGATATTTTATCATCGCTTCGCAGATGGCGGATATAGTTTCCATTTCGCTGTTTGCATAGTTGTTATCCTCATCGGAATCGTCGCACGCCATATAGCGCACCACGATAGCACCTTCGGTACAACTTTTATATATTGCATCATAAACTATTCTCGCAAAACTCTGTCCGGGTTTGAAATCAAGAAAACAATACCGTCGGCTTTTTATACGATTATTGTCATAGAGTGCCTGAAGCAGGGTACGATATAGCGATTTTCTTGTGTCACGATCATCGGTTTCAATAATATAGTGCACAGGATGTCCAAACGCTTTGCAGTTCGGTTTTCCCGCATATATTCTGTCAAGTTCCGGGCCTAATGTTTCCCGTGCGAGAAGCTCTTTTGAAGTTTTATAAAGCAAAGTTTTATTTCCCTTATTGCTTAACAGGTTTTCACCGTAATTTATTCCGCGAAATCCTCTGTCTCCTAATTTATCAAGCCCGAACTGCTCAAGGACATCATCATCCTCACTAATAAAGTTATTGTGGTCAGCCATACTAAGCATATTTCGTATAGTGTTAAAGGTTACTTCACTCACAACGGGCGTATCGGTGGCAACACCAAGATATTTAAAAAATGACTGTGATGATTTAACTGCATCGATTGATTCATACGAAATAATACCGCACAAAATGTTGTCATCAATCCCAGCAATAAAGCAGTAATTTCCTTTCTTATCGTGGCTGTTATAATCTTCGGCTTTCTCCGCCAACAGCCGGACGCGTTCTTGTTTTATTCGCCTGTCGTTGTTTTCCTCCGCCCATTTTTCGTTCTCAAGCATGGCATTAACTTTATAAAATAACATAGTTTTACCTCCCGATTTTTCTACGAGCAAATAATAGCACTTCTTATGCACCAAAAAGGGGAGGTATGAAAAAAGGACCGTGAAAATCACGATCCTTTAGCAGTTTTATTCTGTTTTTAGTTATTTGTTGTACTTGTTGGCAGCGTTTTGCAGATTTTCAGTTATCTTATCTACTAATAATTTAGGAAAAACAACCTTTACATAGTTTATATACTGCATCGCCCAGTGTTCCATGGCAAGCAGGCTTACTTTTACGGAAACCTTAAGAGTTTTTTCATCCTCTTTAATAATGCGGATGTCTTTTCCGAACCAGTCGATTATCTGGTCGATTATGTCCGCATCAGCTAAAAACTCAACCGTTTCGGGTTTATCGGTATACATATACGGAAAAGCGGTGGCGAGCTCCTTGTAGTTTATGCCGTGCTCAAAACCGGGATTTGAGGTTATGGGAGTAAGCTTTTCTTCACGAAGCGACATATCGGTAATGCGGTCAAGGCGGTAATAAACCATATTTTTCCAGTATTCATCCCGCGCCATAAGATAATACCGCTGATTATGCAGAATAAGCTGATACGGGCTGACGTTATGCGTATGTGTGCGGTGAAGTTTTTTATCCGCACCGAATTTGTTATACTCAAAACGGATCTGTTTTTTGTTTTCTATCGCCTCGTCAACGATTTCAATATTATAAAAAAGCGCCTGGTTTTCGGTTTTGTCCCAATCGTTTACGGTATGGATGTGTTTAACGTGGGACATAAAATACTGGCTTGAAAGAGAACAGAGTTTTTCTATCAAGTCCTTTGAGTATTTAGGTGCAATATGTTTGCTCGAAAGCACGCCGTCTATAAGCACACGAAGCTCCGATTCGGTAAAATCGCGGCTGTCAAGATAACTGCCGGCGCGGCTTGACTCAATTTCAAAACCGGCTTCTTTAAGTAGCGATATATTACGGCTTATCGCTTTGCGCTCGATATCAATGCCGTAATCGCCGAAAAGATAATCGGCGATATCCTCCTGCTTTAAGGGATGGTCGCAGTCACTGTATTTCTCGAATATCTGTAATATACGCAAAAGCGCGAGTTTTTTCGGCTCTAAACCTTCCATATTAGCCCTCCGTAAACTTTATTGTTTTTATTGTACTATATTCGGTACATAAAATCAATAGGCACTTTTCACGGTATGCGACATTTTCGGTGCATTAAGTTTTATATAATACACGCCGGAGATGATAGCATGTATGAAGTAAATCTGCCGTCATTAAAATGGTTTATGTTCGGGAATGTTTACACCGGCTCGCTCGGCACCGATCCTGCACGGGGGTGCCTAAGCGCGACAACTCTTAATTACCGTGTTCATGTCATGGGCGGCGCTCTTTGTGTAGAATGTTGGTTTGAGCTTCCTTGGAATGCTGTTTATAACTCAAGTGAAATGGTATTAGGCCGATTTGAAGCATCGGATTTTGGTATTGAAGTAGCCGGGAACTGGATACGTTCAAAGTTTGTGATTTCGGATGAAACTACACCCGCTTTGCCACCAACCGCCAAAGGACTGACAGAAGGAAAAAAAGAATAGCAGAGGAAAAAGCTCCTCTGCTATGCAATGCGAGTTAATCAAAATACCCTTTATATTCAATTTTCAAATCGCTGGTTGGGAACAAGTGATTATATAGTTCTATAAAATAATCGTCGGTCATACTTGCAATATAATCTACAACGATTTGATTCGGCTCTTCGCTTTCATAGGGGCTTACGCGGCTATAATGTGACTTATTAACATAATCAATATGATGCTTGTAAATCAACGAATCGGTGTTTTTGCTTTCAAGGTCATTTAAGAGTTTCTCATACACCGCTTTTATCATCGGCTTAACGGTGGTATTAAGGGTGTGGGAAATTTTTTTGTTGTTATAAATCAGTTCGTAGTTATCCGCTTTTGCCTTTTTTAGCGCGGCGAAATGCTCGGCATCCATTTTGATATACGGCTTACCGTAACTGTTTTCAATGATGTTTACAACAAGATTGTTTATTATCTCGGCGTTTATCACCCCGATAGCGCCGCCCGCATAATCGGTATCCGCCAAAAGCCCGGCGCGCTCGGCATCCTGCCGGTCCTTGCCGAGGTAAGCGATAATATCCGAAATACGCACAACGCACCCTTCAAGCGTGGAAGGCACCAGATTTTCGATATTGCTTTTATCTATGTAGCAACTCTCGATTTGCGCGTCAAATTCGGTAAAACTGTCAAGCTGCTTCGGGCGGTATTCGGCGAGTTCTAACTCGCCGTCGTGCGCCGCAATGCCGGATAGCGTTTGCAGCGTTATGTTATACGGAAAGATTCTATCGAGCACCCGGACCGAATGAATATTATGGGCAAAATGCCTGCCGGTATGTGTGAAGTAAACCTCGTCAAGAAAACTCTCACCCGCGTGACCAAACGGAGTATGCCCTATATCGTGACCGAGCGCGATCGCCTCTATCAGTTCAAGGTTAAGCCCTAACGCCTTGCCGATAGTCCGCGCAATTCGGGAAACGAGCTGAACGTGAAGTCCGCGCCGAGAAATATCATCGTTTTTATAAAACGAGAACACCTGCGTTTTATCAGCGTAGCGGTTATAAAAAGGACAGTGAAGTATCTTATCCGAGTCCCTTATAAACGGCGTGCGAACGGCATCGGGTTTATCGTGCGTATTGTCCCGACGGACAGCGTTCTCATCCGCAAAAGCATAAGGACTTATTTTCCGAAAAGCAATCTTTTCGGCAATTTCCGGGCTTAAATTATCATAAACAGGCATAGTTTCACCTCGCCTATATTCTACCACTTTGAAAGTCTGGTTGCAAGATAAAACCCATATTTAAACGCTTCTGCTTCGGAGACGGAGTTCATTTCGTTTGTGGCGGTATAGTATTTCTCGAACAATTCGGCTTGTTCGGCGCTGAGAGTTACTTCGAGTTTTCCGCGGTTTTTTGCTACTATACGAAGCAATTCTTTATATTCCTTATTATCCGCAAGAAACTCTTCAACCGGTCGGATATTGCCATACCAGAGGTTTTCAAGTGTTGTCATGTAAACAACACCTCGCTTTTTACAATCTCTTCGGCACGGTTGCGGATGTTATTCATTAACCTCACCCATTTCATTTGGTCGGTGGCTTTGAGTTGTTCGGTAATGCCTTCGGCTTGTTTCATTTGATTTACCAGCTGAAAAAGCATTTCTTCGGCTTCGGTATCTACACTTTTGAGGTAGCTATTTAGTGTGCCGTTCATCCGCATAACATTTATGACGGTTGGTTTGTTTTTCTTCAAATAATCATAATGTCTGCGACCGAAAATTCCTATGCCGTTTAGGTTATCTTTCATAATGCAAAACCTCCCTTGCGGTATCATATTACTACAAAGGAGTTTTAATTTGAAATGTGCGTTTTTAGGTAAAATGTGTGCAACCGGTGTGCAACGGAAACGATTTTTTATGATTTTGAGATAATTCTTACTAAGAGAAATTAACATCGAAAAATCCTTTATTTAAGGGCTTTATCGGTGTTTTTGAGCAAAGAAAAATCCGAGTTCGAAAACTCGGATTTTTGGAGCTGCTAACCAGATTCGAACTGGTGACCTCTTCCTTACCAAGGAAGTGCTCTGCCTACTGAGCCATAGCAGCATATTGGAGCGGGTGATGGGAATCGAACCCACACGACCAGCTTGGAAGGCTGGGATTCTAGCCATTGAACTACACCCGCAAGCGCGAATATTATAATATCATACTGTCGCTGTTTAGTCAAGCGTTTTTTTCGGTGAACCTCAAAGTTTTGAAGTTCACCGAAAAATTTGTTAAATATGATTAGTTTTGAGTATTTTCTTTTTGTGTCTGTGAATTTTCTGCGTTTGCTTTTGCCTCGGCTTCCCGCTTTTCAACCACATCAGGCGAATCAAGCACCGAACCGCCGTGAGTAGTGCATACGCCCGGTACAAAATTGCTTTTATACCATCCTACAACCGGGTGTTTACAGGCGTCGGTCGCTAAAAGCCCGGTTTCAGAACAATAATAACGACGAACAGTATAATCAGTATGCGGAAATTCGCGAACGGCGAGATTTGAGTGAATTTTTGACATTACACCGCCCCACATAGTCCTCGCAATTGAGGAATTGCTGATTTTCTGCTGTTCATCAAATCCGCACCAGCAAGAGGCAACATAGTAGGGGGAACCGCCTACAAACCAAAGGTCATTGACATTATTTGAAGTACCTGTCTTTGCAAAGATTTTCATATTCGGTATAAATCCTGCCGCTGATTTACCGGTACCGCTGCCGCCATAAACGACATTTTGAAGCAAGTGGTTCATAACCTCAGCAGTATCTTCGCTTATAACAACTTCAGGCTGGTCATCCGCCTTCAAAACCACTTTGTTATGTTGGTCATAAACCGAATAATAAAGCATGGGCTTATAGAATTTACCACCGTTGCCGAATATTGCAAATGCACCGGCTGATTCCAGCGTTGTAATGCCTCCGTTAGTACCTCCCATTCCAAGCGGTGACAGATTTATATCCTCGTTCGTGAGCGTATTGATGCCAAGCTTTTTTGTGAGAAAGTCATAACAAACCTGAGGAGTAAGCTCATTTACAAGTTGAACGGGTATGGTGTTCATTGAAACTTCCAATGCATACTCTACCGTGACATTTCCTCTATAAGAACGGTACCAGTTTACAGGAGTCCATCCGCGGTAGCTTGTAGCCTTATCGTTGACCTTAGACGAATAATTTATGAGTCCGTTTTCAATTGCGAGGGAATATGCTGAAATCGGCTTCATAGTAGAGCCGGGCTGACGGATAGCGTCAGTTGCTCTATTGAAACCAGAAAGTCCTAAATTGACCTTCTTTTCACCAATTCCGCCGGCAAGACCTTTTACATGGCCTTCATAGTCCATAACGGTTATGGCACCCTGGAGTGTGGCACCGTTTTTACCCTTAATGCCATAGGTTTTTGAGTTTGAAAATACATTGTCAACTGCCGATTGCACATTGGGGTCGATTGTCGCATAAATCTTGTATCCGCCGCTGTAAAAATTGCTTGCGGCGTGAGCTTCATCGTAGTTATACTTTTTGGCTAAGTCTTTTGTGACCTGAACTATCAGCGCATCAACAAAATAATTGTTTACTTCGTTTTCGTTCAACGCTTCACGGGATGCAACTATTTTAACATCCTCAGCTTTTGCCGCTTCATATTGCTCATCGGTTATATATCCTTGTTCGAGCATTTCGTTCAGCACTGTAATGCGACGCTTCTTGTTCGCATCCGGATGGGTATCCGGCGCATAAGATGACGGGCTTTTCGTGATTGCCGCAAGTGTTGCACACTCCGCGAGTGTTAAATCCTTTACGCTTTTATCGAAATAGTAGTTTGAAGCAACCTCTACGCCGTAAACGCCGTGTCCCATAGCGATAGTATTAAGGTAACATTCGATTATTGTATCTTTTGAATAGTGACCCTCAAGATACCTGGCGCGCATAATTTCGCGCACTTTTCGGCTGACTCGCTTACTGTTATCATTAGTAAGGTTCTTTACAAGCTGCTGAGTGATTGTAGAACCGCCATAACTTTTCGAGCCCTTAAGGAGATTGAGAAAAGCGGACATTGTCCTTTTCCAATCTATACCGTCGTGAACTCTGAAACGCTTATCCTCAATTGCAACGAAAGCATTTACAACATTTTCGGGTATTCCCTCATAGCTTTCGTCCTTTTCTTGAGCTGATTTACGGTCATACGGCACCCAGATGCGGTTATATGTTCCGTGAAGCCTTTGATATTCTTGCCACTCGCCGTCCTTATCCTTGGTATAAATAGTAGTCGTGAAATTGAGCTTCAAATCGTCAAGGTCTTCTTCCATAGTGCCGTCAACCATAGTGAATGCGTACACTAAGAATGTGGCGGCAACAATGCTTACGGTAATAATACCTACGAGCATAACCGTAAGGATTGCAGTAATCACGCGCCGTTTGCCCGTTTTTTTGCGCTTGCGCCGTTTTATTTCGCTGTCAACAGCACTGCTTGAAAAACTGTTTAGGTCCAGAATATCGTTTTGAGGCGATTCTTCAGGACTGCTAAAACTGAAAATATCGTTATTGTTCTTAGACATTATAACACCTCGCTCATACCGAATAAGTATTATACTACACTTTTATAAGTATTTGTAGTTACAATTTTTTAACCATTATTTGCATAAAAAGACTGTGTGTGTCAAGAATACTTACGGGTGATACAATGATATTTTCATATAAAAAAACTGCGGCAGTTGTAATTGCGTTTACACTAACATTGACAATAATTCTCATTTTGATTTATTATCGAAATCCGAGAGAGGTGGAGAACAAATATATTCTTAAAGAGTATAACGGAACAGTCGCTCTTTTTAAGAATGATGAGGTTATATCGGTTTACGATGAAATAGTTTTATCCGCATTTCCGAGTGCGGACCGTCAAAGATTTGCTGAGGGAATAGCGATTAATTCACCTGAGGAAGCAGAATATATAATTGAGGATTTTGACGGTTAAAAATTTATCTTGCAAAATTAAACTTTTGTATTATAATAAAAGTTAACTTACTGACGATAAGGAGGGTACCGATAATGGAAAATGATGCCATAGGCGCAGGCGTTAGAAACGGTGGCCTTTTCAGCACAACTGAAATCAGAATACTTATTTGTTATATATTAAACGCCGTTAAAGAGCCGGTACCCGCCTCTATGCTTTCAAACATTTTGCATTTTGAAGGTATTGCCAATGTCTTTGAGGTGAGTGATGCTATGGCGCATCTTGAAGCAAACGGTCAGATAGTGCCTGTGGATGACGAAAAGAAATACTACGAGATAACGCCCGAAGGCACATCTGTGGCGAATGAGCTTGATTCCTCGCTGTCACTTACAGTAAGGCAGAGAGCGTACATAGCAACAATGAAAATGCTTGCAAAGATTAAAAATGCAAAGGGTACGCGCTTTCATATTTCAAATGAGAACGGGCACTCATACATAACCTGCAGTGCGGTTGACGGTAAAGTAACGCTCATAGAAGTAAAAATGCTGATACCGGATGAAAAAAGCGGTACATATATACGAGAAAAGTTTCTCGAAAATCCGTCCGAAATCTTTTCGGGTATAATAGAAAAGCTATCAAAATAAAATTATAATATTATTCATTAAAAAGAGAAGGGGAATGTTTATGAAAATTTGTCCTAATTGTAATACTCAGCTTGATGACGCTGCAGTTTTCTGCACTAATTGCGGCACACAGTTTTCAGCATCGCAACCTCAGCCACAGCAGCAGTACGCGCAATCTCAGCCGGTATATGCGCCGTTTTTTGATCCTTATGACCATACTTCTGAATATGACCCCAAAGACATATCTGATAACAAGGTTTTCGCTATGCTCGGATATTTGCTTGGAACAATAGGTGTTATTATAGCGCTTTTAGCATCTAAAGATTCACCGTATACAATGTTCCATGTCCGTCAGGCGCTAAAGTTCACAGTTGTAAACATACTTTTGATTTTAATCACAGCGCTTTTATTCTGGACGGTTATTGTGCCTTTAGCTTTCGGCGTTATAACCTGCATACTTACTGTTATTAAGGTTATTTGTTTCTTCCAGATTTGCTCGGGGAAAGCGAAGGAACCTGCTATAATCCGTAGCCTTGGCTTTTTGAAATAATAAGTGCCTCATACTCGGAAACGAGTATGAGGCGTTTTTATGTGTTGTTATCATTTTTGGCTGAGTCAATACTTCCCCTGAAAACCACATATTTTTGAAAAAGATACTCTGTTATGAGGTTTATCAGCATAGTACCTGCTAATACAATGTATTCGTTTATACCGACTTTTTCTGATGTAAGATACGCGGTCCACCAAGTGGATAGGGGAGTGAAGACTAAATAATATCCTGCAACCTTTAGCATAGCGATTGGTACATTGTTTGCGGAACAAAATGTGATTTTGCGGTTTAATGTAAAATTCCAAATAACTGACAGTATCAAAGCAATCAGATATGATACCCAATAGTTAAAATTAAAAACCTCATTAAACAGCGAAAAGCTTATTAATTCAATTATACCTGCGCTAATAGAAAACAGTGTGAATTTTATTGTTCTGAAAAATTCTTTTTTATTACTCAATGTTATTTACCTCGTCAGTTCTATCAATATATTTCCGGTAGAAGTTGTGATTTCACATTTTCCGCCTGAATTTGTATCGGGAACATTTATTTTTCCGGTAGAGGTTTTTGCAATAAAATTTTTCTCCGAACGAAGCGTTCCGGTAACGTCTCCGGTTGAGGTTCTTACGGTGAGCTTTAACGCGTCGCAGTTGTCAAAAATAACATCACCTGTATTTCTTTTGATATTGCATTCGTCAGACGCGAGCACGTTTTTAAGCGTAATGTCACCAGTGCTTCCGACTGAAATAAATGATTTGCACATAATATCTGTAAGACTGATTTTTCCGGTACTTACCTCGGTGGAAAAAGTCTTTGCGCATTCAATATTCCTGCCACAAATTTTCCCGGTTGACACTGAAAGATTTATCATTTCCGCACGGAAATCATCAATGTTAATATCACCTGTACTTGTTTTTACAGTCAAAGATTTGTAGAAATTAGACGGTAGATATACCGTAATTGACTGCGGTCTGAAAGAAAACAATGTTAAATAATCGTACCAGGACCGATTGTCAACAACAATGATTTTCAAAACGCCGTTTTTGACATAAACATCGTATCTGACTTTTGTCCGTTCAACGCAATCTACGCTCGGTTTTTGGTTATCAGAATTCTTTAATATAATATTAGCCTCTTTAGAAATGATTTCTATGGTTTCAAAATCTTCATTTAAGGCGTATGTGTTTGTCTCATATTCGTCTGTATCTAATCTGGAAAAATCAAAATCCGATGCAATAAATGCAATTGCGAAAATTAATGTGCCAGCTACAACAAGTATTACGGCGGCTATAATAAATCCTTTCTTCATTTTCGGGTCTCCTTATTTATAAACATATATTTGATACCGATGACGCCTTTCCAAGTCAATTTAATTATACTCTTGGAAACAGCTACACATCCAAAAAGAATAAAGATTGAAAGCCCTCCGATAAACATAGCAATAGCCAGAGTCATAAAAGCGGGTGTAATATTTGCGTTTATGAAATATACAACAGATATTGCAATTCCGCCTAGAGCAGAAATTAAAATAGAAATATCAAATGCCCACAGTGAAATTACTAGCGCCCAGACAACAATATACAATGAGAGAATAACTGCACCTGCAGCAATAATAAGAGGGAACCATACGGGGAATCCCAAAACAATCAGAATTATTTCCCATATTCGCAAGGCACGCTTGGGCTTAACTTTTTCTTTTACAAGCCTTGGAAGTGGTGTTTCGGCAACAATCTGTGTTGTTACTTCTTGTACCGAACCAATTTCCGCAATTGCCTGCTCCTCGCTCATACCTTCTTCTATATGGTCATCAATTATTTCACTATAAAATGCAATCCGTTCTTCAATATCTTCTTGCGGAAGCCATGAAAGAGCTTTTTGCATTTGGGTAAGGAATTCCTGTTTATTCATAACAATGCCTCCTTAGTGACAAAATTATAAATTGTGATAACTTCTTTCCATTCGCGCTTAAATTCTTCTATACGCTTTATACCGCTTTCGGTTATATGATAATACTTTCTAAGCCTGCCGTCATGCTCGGCACTTCGTACCGTAAGCATTCCGGTGCCTTCAAGTCGTTTTAGTATTGTGTATAATGTCGATTCAGACATTTCAATGCACGGCTTCAGGTCTTTTATTATCTTATAGCCATATGAATCTTCGTTTTTAATAGCAGCAAGAACACAAAGGTCAAGTAAACCGCGTTTTAGCTGAACATCCATATTATACCTCCTGTAACATAATACATCATATCACGAAGTATAACGCCTGTCAATAGTTTTTATTAGCTAGTTATAAAAATGAAACGACAAGGAATCATTTTTCACAAAACTAAAAAGAAAGCGCAACACCTGCGGTGTCACACTTTCCTGTTGAAACAAATATTTCTACGAGATTTATGGTCGAGTCACTGAAAAAAGAAAAGCAGGGACTACATCCGGGTTGGGTGCAGACCCTGCCTGCTGGTTCGCCCGAAGGGATTCGCCACGCCGCAAATGTTGCGGCTACACGCCCACGGGCTCGGCAACCGTTCACCGAAAGGTTGCCGTTTTGCAAGCAAAACAGCCCTGTTCGAATCCCTTCGTTTTTTGCAAAACTAAAAAGAAAGCGCAACACCTGCGGTGTCACACTTTCTTTTTGGCCCGCCCGAAGGGATTCGAACCCCCGGTCTTCAGAATCGGAATCTGCTGCGTTATCCAGCTGCGCCACGGGCGGATATTGCTCTCACAAAAAAATGAGAGCTTATACTTGGCTTACACTCGATAAGGACAAAACGCCCGACAATCGGCTGTTTTGTCGTTCCTTCACGCCTTCGCTCATTGAAATACGACAGTATTCCTGCTTCGCTCATACGCGAAATCTGCGAAAAACAGTTCGATTTCGGGTGCGAAGCAGTTTTGTAATACTGGCGTATTCGGCGTGACGAGGCAAGAACGGGCTGAAAATTTTGCCCTCCAAAGCCATTTTGTTCTTACCGAGTGTAAGCCTTAATTTAGTTTTCAAAACCGTTCGGGTTATTCTTCTGCCAGCGCCAAGTATCTTCACACATCTCTTCAATACCGCGTTTAGCTTCCCAACCGAGCAGTTCTTTTGCTTTTGAAGCGTCGGCATAAACCTCATCCGGGTCTCCCGGTCTGCGTGGGTCGAAAACATAAGGAATTTCAATGCCTGAAGCTTTTTCAAATGCTGCGCGAAGCTCAAGCACAGTAGTACCTTTTCCTGTGCCGAGGTTTATTTCCTCGCACCCGGTATTTTTAAGCGCCCATTCAACCGCCTTTACATGACCTAACGCCAAGTCTACCACATGAATATAGTCACGAACACCTGTGCCATCCGGCGTATTATAATCATTGCCGAAAACATGGAGCTTTTCGAGCCTACCAACTGCAACCTGCGATATGTACGGCATAAGATTGTTTGGTATACCCTTAGGGTCTTCGCCGATTGTACCGCTTTTATGTGCACCGATAGGGTTAAAGTAGCGAAGCAGTGCTATTGACCATTCGTTGTCCGACACAAAAATATCGCGCAGAATATGCTCAATAAAAAGCTTTGTTCTGCCATACGGATTTATTGCTCCTGTAGGCATACCTTCTTTTAGAGGCATTTCTTTTGTAACTCCGTAAACCGTAGCGGATGAGGAAAATACAATTCTTTTAACGCCAAATTCGTTCATAACTTCAACTAACGATATAGTGCTTTCAAGATTATTATCATAGTACATAATAGGCTTCTTAACCGATTCGCCAACAGCTTTAAGACCTGCAAAGTGAATTACAGCATCAATTTTATTCTCTGTAAAAATCTTTCTGAGCGCCGTCTTATCACGAACATCATTCTCATAGAATTTCAGTGATTTTCCGGTGATGCTCTCAATTCTTTCAAGTGATTTTTTATTGCTGTTGTCAAGATTGTCTATGACAACCACATCGAATCCGCTATTTAACATTTCGATGCATGTGTGACTTCCTATATAACCTGCGCCACCTGTAACGAGTATTGACATTTTATCCCTCCAAAAAACATTATATAAATAATTATACCTTAAGATAATAGATTGTCAAGCGAAAAGAATACAAGGAATAGCGGTTATTTATACTATTAAAATTATTTTGTATAAAAATGTGAAATTTTGCTTGACTTTACTTAATGGATATGATATATTAATTGGGCGCGAAATCGCTGGTGTAGCTCAGTTGGTAGAGCAGCTGATTTGTAATCAGCAGGTCGGGGGTTCAAGTCCGTCCACCAGCTCCATTTTGCAAAACTTAATATGGGAGAGTTCCCGAGTGGCCAAAGGGGGCAGACTGTAAATCTGTTGTCTTCGACTTCGATGGTTCGAATCCATCCTCTCCCACCATCCGGGCAGGTTTTTTAACCTGCCCTTTTCTTGTCTCAAAATGCCCGAAAACGCCCTATTTATGCGGGTTCCCAGACTTTCATAAATCGACTTGAGTAATCTTAAGTTCGTCTAAATTGGGCTACTTTTGGGTCATTTTGGGCTATTATTGGGCTACTTTTGGGCTACTTTTTTGCCCATTTTTTTGCTATTTTTAGTTTTTATAATGATGTAGTGATATGCACCCCAAAAGTGTCTAACTTTTGGGGTGCATATCTTTCAAAGGCTCCGATTTTATTTTCCAGTTGATTCAGTTGATAGAATTAATTATTTCCTTATAAGTTACAAGTGACACATTTCCAAGTTCTTTTGCCTTGTCGGCACAACCCTTTGTAAAACCAGCTTTGGAGAATAGGAAAAAGTGTTTCTTCTTGTATGAGAACAGATTGCTTCTCTCAACGAGTGTTTCTAAAACGGATAAGTCTATCTTTTCGTTTGTCCATTTGCACTCCGCAAAGAGAGCAGTTCCTTTATCCTGCGCACCCATAATGTCAATCTCCGCTTGACATTTATGAACAGGATCATTGCCCCACCAGCGACCAAGAGATGTAAACTCCACTGGAGATTTGCCACTAATTAACAGTTTCCAAAGATATTGCTTGCAGATTTCTTCAAATACCTTTCCCATATAATCGGACAAGTAAGGTTCAATTCGTTTATAAACAATATTTGCTGCGCCACGCGCAATCATTGATGCGTTATCCGGTACAAAGCGATACCAAAAACGAAACATATTATCATCAATAGAGTAGATTGTTTTCTTGGATGCTTTCTCGCCGTATGGCATTTCCTTTTGAACAATTCCTAATGTTAAAAGACTCTTTATATAGGTTGAGCATTTATTTGTATCTTCGCCTATCTTGCTTGAGATTTCCGACATACGGGAAGAACCGGTAGCAATAGTCGTGATAACGGCTGAATAGATTGCCGGTTCTCTGACTTCCTGCTTCAAAAGATTTGTGGGTTCCTCATACAGAGAAGAAAGCGGGTTGAAGAACGTATTTTTTATATTCTCTTCAATGCTCTTTTTATCATTCATCTGTAAAAGATACTGCGGTGTTCCGCCCATAATGCCATAGGCGAGCGCTTTATCCTCGGAGGAAAAGTTTTTGAAATAGCGACAGGTCTCTTCAAAGCTGAAAGGGAGTAGTTTGATTTGAGCCGTTTTTCTGCCGTAAAGGGGTGCTTTATACGCGAGTACATGATCTTCCATATACGACATAGATGAGCCGCAGAGAATCAACATCAATTTGGAGTTATCCTTATACTTATCGATTAGCATCTGGATTGTGGAAGCAAAACTTTTAGAAACACGCGCAACATATGGATACTCATCAATAGCGAGAACAACTCTTTTATTTAATGAAAGCTTAAAAACAGTATCCAGTGCCGCCTGAAAAGATACAAAGGATGTCTCTGTGTCATCTATTCCGCTAACATACTCAAGAATACTTGTGCTGAGATTTTCAAGATTTTGCTTTGCGTTACTTTCCACACCGGTAAAATATATGGCATTTTTATCATCGATAAAGTGCTTTATCAGTTCTGTTTTACCCACGCGACGGCGACCGTAAAGCACAACAAATTCAAACTTACCGGAATTATATAAGTCGTTCAGAGCGGTAAGTTCTTTTTCTCTGCCAATAAACATAGTCAAAACCTCCGTATCAGATTAACCGCAGTATATCACAGATTTATAAAAAAGTCAAGTATGATTAGGTAAATCATACTTGACTTTTTGTGCCATTTAATTTTGTAAAGGAAATATTTATGCGCCTTTTATGATTCTAAATCTGCTCGAAGGATAAAGTGTAAGTCCGTTTTGCTTCATATATTTCTCTGCGTGGGTGATATTATCAAATTCAAATTTATCAAATACATCGCCGTAGGTGTTGTAAGTTGTTGTGATATCCTTATGCCCTAAAATGTGTTGTAAGACTTTCGCCTGCATTCCCGATTCGATACATCTTGTTGCAAAGGTGTGCCTCAGGGAGTGCAGGTCTACTTTTGTATTAACTTGCGGTTTGATAAAATGATATTTGTCATCCATTCTCCGAAACTGGCTGTATATCATTGGTCTTGATATAAACCTGCCATCAGGGCGTGTAAATACAAACTCATTTTTATCACGCCCGGCACATATTTCGTTAAGCATACGCTTTACCTCGTCCGTAACTTTAATTATTCGCATTCCCGTCTCGGTCTTAGTTTGTTCGTTTATGAACGGGTTACCGTTATTATCGGTTGCCATAGTACGATGAATGTTTATATAACCGTTTTCGAGATCAATATCATCTATTGTAAGGGCAACCACTTCGCCCATTCTCATACCTGTGAATAACGATAATAACATTTCTTCGGCAAATTGAATATCCTCTGTTTGAAGCAGTCGGATAAATTCGGTTTGTTCATCAAGAGTGAGCGCCCGAACTTTTACTTCTCGTTTTACCGATTTCGGCTTTTCAACTCGCTTCATTGGTGTTTCGGGTATTAGCTTATCATCAACCGCATTATTGAAAATCCGGTTTAATAGCATATATATTTTGTCAATAATCGAGTTTGAATACTCCATACAATGGTCAATAAGGAAATTTTGGATCAGCATCGGCGTTGCATCTTGTAAGCGTGTGCCGTAAATCGGGCTTAACATATTAAGAGTACCGAACTCCCGATGTGCGGTTTGAGACTGAATTTTATTCAGTTTAACCTTCTTATCAATTAGTTGTTTACCGTAAATATAAATAGTAAGGTCTTCGGCAGAATATATTGTCCCGGTCTCATACATATTTACGATTTCTTTCATCTTTTTACGGCATTCATCTTTTGTTTTGCCGTAAACCGCTTTGCGGATCGGCTTGCCGTCTTTATCATACTGCTCGGGTATGGTTAAACGGTATCGCCATGTTTTTTTCGTTTCATCATAGGAAAACGAACCGTCGCCGTTTAAGCGTTTTGTTTTCTTGTTAGACATTTTTGTTGATTCCTTTCTGTAATTTTAATAATATTCGTGCGCAGGTATTATAAATAATGCCTGCGCACTTCTCAAATGTGTGGATTATAATCTACGTTCTGAAGCCCACTCGATAAATTTTGATTTCATTACCCTAAGATTTTTACCGCATTTAACAAGCGGGAAATCTTTTCTCCGCATTATTTGTCGTGCCACCGGTATAGAGCAACCCATAAGCGCAGCAATTTCTTTTGTGCCTATAAACTGCATAAGATTCTTGTCCTGCGGTGTTAATGCCAATTCACTCATATTCTAACCCCCTTTACCTTTCGTTTTCTCTCTGCCGCTGTAAATAGCGGTGATAATATTCAACTGCCTTTACAATAAAATCTTCGGTTTGCTGTGCGTTATAGCCGTTTGGTATTTTTCCGGATAAACGGTCTTGTGGAATCTTTACCGTAATGCGCTGATTGGCTTTTTCACGAGCCATAATTTCATAGACATAATCGCAGTCGAGCTCGCCGTTTTTGTAAAGCTTTCGCATTTCCACCGCTTGCGCATATGAAGGTGTGTTTTCGTTTTCTTCACAGGCGTTTAAGACATCGTATTGACGCTCATCGTCAAGGAACGACAGTTCCACACCTACCGAAAGCGCAATTTTGCCTTCGTCCATCATATCCAGCAGTTCGGGGATAAGATTGGTAAGGCGGATATAACGATAAACCGTATCCCGGCTTTCGTTGAAATCTTTTCCTATGGTTTCTGCGCTATCTAACTTTGTCGCAACTTGCGATGAAGTTAAGTCTGTTCTTTTTCCCTGATGATTAAGCGCATCCATTTTGAGCTTATACGCAAACGCCTTTTCAGACGGTAAAATATGCTCGCGGTGAAGATTGTTGTCCACAAGCATGATTGCCGCCTCATCTCTGTTTACGGCAAAAATAAAAGCAGGTACTGACTCCAGTCCTGCTTTCACTGCTGCGTGTAGTCTTCGGTGTCCCGATATTACCTCA
>CADCLS010000004.1 GCA_902802375.1 Oscillospiraceae bacterium
AGAAATTCGGTGTATTTTGCAAGCATCGTCAAATCAGCTGAATCATATGATTTCATAAAGTCAATGTAGCTATCATAAAAAGCTTCATAGCTATCCATAACAAAATCTGTGTCCACTAAGAAACAATAATCTTTAAAGCATATAGGCTTTTCGACGGTTGCTTTCCATTCAGTTGCAACATCTGCTTTTGCAGAAACAATTAACACTTTCTTGGCATGGCTTTCTAATGCACAATACATTGCTGTAAATGATTTGCCAAATCTCATCACCGCATACATTAGAAGTTCTTTTTTATCTTGCTTGCTTAAAAAGTTTGATACAACAGCCTCTTGATTAGGTCTCAGCTTCCAAGGTTGATCATGATTCCAATGAAAGTTTGATGGTTTCTTTTCTGCCAATTTGTAATAGGTATAATTTTTCTCAGGATTCTCATTTTGATAATCATCCCGAATATCTGCAATTGCTGCTTCAACATCATCAACAGTTACATTTTCAAAGAACTCACGAGAATACATAGATACGAGTTCAGGTTCTGTATCTACAATAGATTTCTTTTTGAGAGTTTCTTCGAGAAATTTATGCACGGCATAATCTCTAAAATAAGCATCCTCAATAACTGCTGCTTGAGTGTATTCTTTAGTTAGTTTAACGCTTACATCTGAACCTAATGCTTCACTAATCTTTTTGTTCCACTCTTCAATTCGAACATCGACCGGTCGAAAAGTATCGCCAATTTTCAAATAATTAGGGATGGTATTAGTGGAAAATGCGTATATATGTGGTTCGTTTCTAACTAATATTAAATTTTCAATAAAATTAATATTGCTCATATAGTCACCTCTCTATTAACTTAACAAATGCTTGCGTTTTATTTTCTTTCCAGTCTTTTATAACGCAATAAATGCCTGTATGAGATAATGGATCGTTTTTGGCACATCCAGGACAAGGTTGTTTTTCAGTAGAAAGTTCAAACAAGGAAAGCTGGCTATCTTCTTCATCTTTGCAACTTTCCGGTATAACATATTTAAGTCCGTCCATTTGCCAAATGTTCCACGATATAATGGTTGCAATTTCTTTTAAGTATTCTTTGATAGGGAAAATGCCAAATTTGTTTTCATAATAATCCATAAAAGCAAACAATAAATTTTCTCTTGCAAGTAAAACATTATCGCCCTGCCACTCAAATCCGTATGTGCTTTGAAATGCTTTTTTTGCCCAAGAATACCATTCGGGCTCTGCATAAACATTTTCTGAAACTACTCTTAGTTTTCTATCAAGAATACCTATTCTTCTTGAAATCTCTATTGCTTCACCTGTAACGGTATCATACCGACTGACAAGATAAGGCGCCTCGCCGCAGGTTATCTCAAGGCGGTTATCGTTGATATAATCTTGCCATGTTTTGCCTGATGGTGTGGGGAAAGGGACTTTTTCTTTCGTTTCGGCCCAAGTTTTTTCATGTTCTGTATTAAACATGCCTTCTGATTTAAACCATGCATTATCAACGAGATTATTTTGTGCATTACAAACCCATGAGGGTGTAAAAACCTCTGCTTTTTTTCGAATGCGTTCAACTTGCTCTCTTTGAGATTTTTCTGTTCTCGGCTTGATTACATTCCCGTTATGTCCGGTAATGGACTGAATAGTTATTTGGTCGTGCGGCTGAAAACCAAAGCCACGAGAAACATAATTATCCGTAGCCCAAATAATATTCTGCTTTGAAGAATGGTCTTGCAGTAGAATAGCAAGTAATTCGTTGTCAAGCCTGAATATATAATTTTCTTTAATATCAATTGTGTTGTTGCTCATATTTTAATTATCTCGCAATCTGTGTCCAATAATCAGTACTTGCAAATTTGATTTATTCATCCGCAACGCCTAACACTCTTAAATAATCGCCAAGGCGTTCGTTTACATATCCGGCGATGAGTTCGGTCATTTTGTTTGCTTTGCCGTTTTTGTAATATTCATCGAAAGCATCGTAATACTTTTTACGGTCGGCAAACTTGACATTGATAGGCGGATAACCGTTACGAATTAAATCGAGATTGAGAATCAGCCGTCCCGTTCTGCCGTTGCCGTCAATAAAGGGGTGGATACCCTCAAATTCCAAATGGAAAAGGGCGATTCGCTCGATAGGGTTCATTGTCTGTGTGCGCTTTTCGTTTTCAAGCAATAATTCGGTTATCTTTGGCTCAATCAAATATGGTTGTACCGGCTCGGTAAATGCCCCCATAATTCGCACAGGAATACGTCGAAACACGCCCTTATCATCAGGACGGTCTATGAGGACTAGCGAATGAATTTGTTTTATAATACTTTCAGTTAGCGGAAGTTCCTTTGTTGCAATATCCTGCACGAAAAGGAAAGCATCACGGTGACCGATTGCTTCCATATGGTCTTTAAGCGGTTTTTGGTCAATGGTCATACCTTCAAGAGCCATAGCGGTTTCTTTAAGCGTTAGCGTATTACCCTCAATAGCGTTGGAATTGTAGGTAAACTCAACCATAAATTCTTCACGCAGACACTCGACCTCGCCTTGTGTTAGGGGACGAAGAGTAGAAAGCAATTCTCGTTTTTGCTCTATCTTTTCAAACAGAGTAGGAGCTTTTAGTCTCCCATCACGCGGTTTTTGGGCATTTTCGGGAACCATATACAGTTTTCCTTTTTTTATTGTTCCGGGAATTTTCCCTTCGGCACACAGAACACGAGCTCGCCGTGCGGAAATGCCCCATTTCTCGGCCGCTTTAGCCAGTTTTATATATTCCATTTGGTTGCCTCCCAAACATAAATATATTTTCACTTTTGTATGATACCACATTTTAGGAATAATATCAAGACGAATTTAAGAAGTTTTTTATTTTTATTGTTCCCGTAATTTCCAAACAACACAAAACCAAAAAACAAAGTATCGCTTAAAGCGATCAGCAAAAAGAAAACGGCAGCGATTTTGTCACTACCGATTTCTTAAATAACTATCTATTTCTATTTAATTACATTTTAAAGTCAATTAGTAATCCTACAGCGAGGGTGAAGCCGTATTGGAATGCGGCGGTTTCGGAGACGGAGTTCATTTCGTTTGCGGCGGTGTAGTATTTTTCGAACAGTTCGGCTTGTTCTGGGGTTAGAGTTGCTTCGAGTTTTTCGCGGTTATTCCCCACGAGGCGAAGCAAGTTCCTATATTCAGCATTATCCTCAACAAACTGTTCGACAGGTCGGATATTGCCATACCATAGGTTTTCGAGTGTTGTCATATAAACAACACCTCGCTTTTCACAATCTCTTCGGCACGATTGCGGATGTTATTCATTAACCCTACCCATTTCAACTGGTCGGTGGCTTTGAGCTGTTCGGTTACACCTTCGGCTTTTGCCATTTGTTTCACCAACTGAAAAAGCATTTCCTCCGCCTGATCATTTACGCTTTTTAAATAAGAGTTCAGAGTGCCGTTCATTCGCATAACATTTATGACGGTTGGTTCGTTTGCTTTCAGGTAATCATAATGCCTGCGACCGAGAATTCCTATGTCCTTTAAGTTGTCTTTCATAATGCAAAACCTCCCTTGCGGTATCATACTACCATAAGGGAGATTTTTTATAAAATGTGCGTTTTTCGGTAAAATGCGTGCAAAGGTGCAAGCCTCAAAATTCTATATCTGTTTCCCGAAAGTGACAAGAGTAAGGAAGAAACAGTAAAAACAAGCAAAAAATATGGGTCCTATTTACTGATTGCTTTATAATGTTGTATAGTTTTTTAATTAAGGAAATATGATCTTCCTTTTTCTATTGTGTCCAGTATCTCTTCATCTGCAACACCGCAGAGCTTTGCCAACTCAACTGAACCCTCGAACGCTGTTTCCAAATCTGGTGAAAAAGCATTTGATACAATATACAAGAAAGATTCAAAAGCCGACTGAATATCTGCAGCAAACTGACGATATTGTTCATCTAGTTTATTATCGAGAGCAATCATTTCATCATAATATTGTTTCATTATGGCTTGCTCTTTCGCATTAAAGTTGGTTTTTGCTGTTTCGTACAGCATCGTACCAACAGCATTGCCGATAATAGCACCGAGAACAGGAACGGGAATAACCATTTGCCCTATAATCGAGGACAATGCACTTATTGATGCATCCAGGCATACAATCTGTGAATCTTCTAATAGTTTCTGCTCTGAAATCTCATTTTTCCTGAACTCGTTAATTAAGCCTGCAAAGCCAAAAGATGCCGTTACAATAGCATTGGCGGCTGCAGAAGCCGTCTTGTTATATGTAGCTACCGCTTCTTTGCTTATCCCCACGTTATAAAACTCAGGAGCTTTGGAAACAATGGCGGTAGTTACACCATAAATACTTGCACCCCTTATACCGCCTTTAACAGTTCCTATGCCGGTTTCTTTTATAATCTCTTCCCAGTCATCCTGCGTAAAATCCTTAAGAGATTTACCGCTTTTAATTCGTTTTACAACACCAGTAATAAAAGCCGTTCCTCCCTCAATAGCGGCAGATACCGCCGTGGCTTTGCCTGCCTCTTTAAGGTTGGATTTGCTATTTTTTATGGTGTCATCTCGTCTTTGTCGGTCAGTTTCTCTAATAGATGCTTTTTCTCTTTTGATTGTGTGGTCTATTGTCCCAACCTGAACATCCTTGTATTCAAGCAATGATGGTTCAATATCTTTTATTGAAACATCGGGATTATTCTCAAAGAACTCGTGGACACTCTGCCACTGGCTGTAAGTGTAACCATCACCGCTCTTTATCAATTTGCCTGCATCTTCTTTTGAAAGCGAAAGTAGGTATTTAATTGACTCATAATGGTCTTTCGGTATTTGATATTTCTCGCCGTTTTTTAAATAGTCTGGATACTTCTTAATATGTTTTGCTACCGCACCTAGTGAGAACGTACCACCGGAATTAACAAACTTCTGCTGAATAAGAGTTGTTCCTCGCTCTAAGTCTGACGGTCCGTTATTATCCAACCACTCATAGATATTTTTATTTCCTTGAATATTTTCTTTTGCGTTTCCAATGCCTACTTCGGCAACTTCTGCAATAAAACCATGGACACCTTTGTAACTGCCACGATTAGTAAGAATAAGTTTACGAATATCTTTTTGAGCATCTTTAATGGCGTTCATAGCCTTTTGCATGTTACAGTCTTGCTTATCAAGCAACCCGAACAGGTTCTCAATTCGTATTTGATTTAAGTATCCTGCCCATGATGCAACTGCCTGTTCTTGTGTTGACTTTATTACTTGTTCTGTACTCATCATTGCCTCCGCTAAATATTATTATCAAGTGTGGAGGCGATTGCCTTTGTGTTATTAACAAGCGTTATTAACTGCATCTGATTGGCTTCGCTCATACTTTCAAAATCCTTTCCAAATGCACTCATACATTCGCTGTATTGTTTCATCATTTTTTCTCTTAAAATAATCGTCCTGTCTAACAAGTCTTTCAGACTGGTTCTACTCTCTTTCAGTGCTTCTGTGTTGGCTTTAATTTTTTCTATCTCTTCCATTTTTTCTTTGGTTGATTTCATTTTCTTTTTAGTAAACAGAACCACAGAGGTTAGAATAGAAGCACCTGCAATTGTCCAGCCGATAGGACCTGCTAAAGCCAACAGAGCATTCCCAGCTGCAACACCACCGCCTCCAGTTGCGACAGCACCGCCACCAAGCCAGGCAAGAGCAGCATTTGTAGCGGCAGCGCCCGAAAGAGCAGAGATAGCTGTACCGGTTGAAGCCGTGCCAAATGTAGTCGCTACCCATAAGGCAGCACTTGGAGCAAGGCTGGCTACCGCAGCGCCTGTGGCAAGTCCACCTCCAGCACTGACCGCCGATTTTTTAGCGTTGGTCAACTCCTCCTTTGCTATCGTGCAAACATTATCAAAATTCTCTTTTTGACTAATAATAACGCTAAAATCCTTATCAAATGATTTGGGATGATTTGCTATACTATTGATGAGCTTTTCAATATTAGAGATTGAGTCCACCGCTCTTTCTCTTTCGGTGTATAATTCAACACCGTAATTGCTGAGGACAGAATATGCAATATTGTAATTCTCTATTGCCTCATTCAGCCATTTATCAGCGTTAAGTATTTTACTATCATCTTTTTTCTCATCAATCTTATCTTTTATAGCACGGGTTGTTTCAGAGGTCTTATCTTTGAGTCTTTTGCCTTTTTCAGCACCTGACCTTTTTATTTCGGACAAGTCTATTTCTGAGGCTTTAGATTTAATTAAGTTTATCCCCTTTTTACCCTTTGATTTGATTGTGCCAAAAAACTCCTTATTCAACGCCATAACATTACCCCTAATTTGTGTTAATTCTCATAAATAATATATCACAAAACCAACCGCCATACAAGAGTCTTTCACCCTTTTCTGCTGCTCTTTTTTATGTGATTTTAACTAAAATGTGTGCAACGCGCGTGCAACCGGCGTGCAACGGAAATGAATTTAAGTGAGTTTTACATTTTTTTATTTTGCAAACAAAAAGCCCTGAAACCCGCATAAATAAAGGGTTTTAAGGCTTCTTAGGCAAAAATAAATCCGCCTTAAAAAAGGCGGATTTTTGGTCCGAGTGACAAGACTTGAACTTGCGGCCTCTTGACCCCCAGTCAAGCGCGCTACCAGCTGCGCCACACCCGGATATTTGCGCCGTATTTTACACGGCATTTTTTATTAAATTACTCTTCAAAACCGGATTCAACCAGAGCGACAAGACCGTTCAGCGCCTGCTCAGCATCGACGCCGTCAGCAATAATCTTAATGTTTGTACCGCCGACAATACCGAGCGAGAGAACACCTAAAAGACTCTTTGCATTTACCTTGCGCTCATCCTTTTCTACCCAAATAGAAGATTTATACTCATTAGCCTTCTGAATGAAGAAAGTTGCCGGACGAGCGTGAAGGCCCACCTGATTATGTATAACGACATCTTTTACACACATAACATATTCTCCTTTTTTCGCGAAAAAACATATAAAAACTCAATATTTTAATCTTTGAATTCATTATACTATATTAAATGTGTTTGTCAACGATTTGTTAATAAGTTCTAAATTTAATCCAATTTTTTAAGCAAAAGTGCTGTCGATTTTGGTCAAATTGATAACTTTATTTCTATAATTTTACTGTGGACATTTAACTACATATTTTATGCTAACAATTCAGCGCGGAGAAATCTCCGCGCTGAATTATATATTGAGATTTTTCAGAGTATTTCTACATCCCAATCACTTAAGTATTGGAATAACCGCGCCAAGTCTTTGTTATTAACCGAACCGTCACCGTTTATATCAAGTGCCGCTTCGTTTACTTCCACATCCCAATCGGAGAGATATTGGAAAAATCGGGTTAAATCTTTATTGTTAACCGCCCCGTCACCGTTTATGTCACCGGGGGTGTGAGTTATAAGTTTTATACTGTTATCGGTTATTACTGCCGTGTAATCACTTGTTATCTGATATGTTTTTTCGCCCTCAACCGCTTTAAGTCTCTGATATACATAGTATTCGGTATTATCTATAAGCATATCAAATGAGTCGCTGTCTTGCCAAACATAATCATCAAGGCAATACTCAAAACCGTCTATCTTTTTTAGAAGTATATTTTCATATCCCGCTTCAAGTATTTCCGGCTTATCGGGCATTGCTATTATAAGCGATGCACTTGTCGGCGAGGCATATTCCGTTTCTGTTTCCACTACGCGCTGATAGAACCTGTAAATGGTATTTTTTGACAGTCCGGTGAATACATTTGATTTTTGCCAATTTTCGCCGCCAATGCTGAATTCGTATAAAGCATTCGGCACAAGCGTTACCGAAGTGTCGGTATGGTTTTTATAATCAGGTGCGGCAGGTGCGGAAACCGTTAATTTTAATGTTGTTACATTAAGCGGTGCGCCTACCTTATCAAATATATCCGCGCTTTCGGCATATCGGGCGTAGATGTTATATTCGCTTGCCGGCGAAAGACCGGTAAAAACATTACTGCTTTGCCAATTTGTACTGTCCAAACTATATTCATAACCGTCAATAGCTTTTACGGTTACGCTGTTTGCCGTTACGGCTTCAAGTTCCGGTGTTATTGTGGGGTCAATATAGTTTATACCGTTTTCCGCACAATAGGTTTCTATGTTTCCACCGTTTTCGGCAAATACTGTAATATCAGTATTTGTGTTATTTATAGCATACTTGCCGAAAGTAAGATTGTTGTTTTTTGTTTTAATTCTTTTAAGATTGCTTAAACAATAAAAAGCGTAACTGCCGATTTTTGTTATACCCTCGTCAATTATGATTTCAGTTATACTGTCGGCGTAATCATACCACGGCACAGAGCCTTGTGTTTTATAATTGTCTATGTCACCACTACCGTGAATATCGAGCGTATTGCCCTCTATTATAAATCCGCAATCTGCGCCGCAGGGCATATAAGTATAATTATCTTTATAACTATTTCCGCAACGGGAACAAGTGTGCGCTGTATAACCCTGTGCCGTGCAGGTGGGATTAGTGACAACTGCGTTGTAATCGTGCCCGAGCGGCATTATCGCTTCACCATCACCATATAAAACCACTTCTCCGTTATACTCCCAACCAGTATCGCCTGTGTATCCTGCCTCGGTGCAAGTGGCAGATTTGGCGTTAAGTACTGTAAGATAATGCCAATCTGCATTAGTTAATAGATCGTTGCTATTTCCAATTGATATATTTGCTTTTTGCTGTTCAGTGCCGGCATAGTATATGTCTTTGAGCTCAATACAATTATAAAACGCATTATTGCCGATTGATGTTACACTGTCGGGAATATTAATACTTGTAAGCCCTCTGCAATCATAAAACGCACTTTTACCTATTGATGTTACGCTATCAGGTAGTATTATACTTGTAAGTTTTGTGCAATTGCAAAACGCATAATCGCATATCGATGTTACTCTGTTGCCTATAGTAACGCTTGTAAGCTCAGTGCAACCATAAAACGCACTTTTACCTATTGATGTTACGCTATCAGGTATAGTAATACTTTTAAGCCCGGTGCATTTGCCAAACGAATAATAACCTATTGATGTTATACTATCAGGTATGGTAATACTTTCAAGCCCTATGGTAATACTTTCAAGCCCCTTGAAACCGTAAAACGCATAATTGCATATCGAAGTTATACTGTCTGGTATAATCAAATCTACAACTAATTCGTCATTTATATAAAGATTGTGTGCATAGTACAAAGGGTTGGAATCACCCATTGAAAATGATATTTTACACCAAGTAGATATATCTCCTTTATAATTAACTCTCGTAAGCTTGGTGCAACCGCTAAAAGCAGCCGCATCTACCGATATTAAGCTATCAGGTATAGTAATACTTTTAAGCCCGGTGCATTTGCCAAACGAATAATAACCTATTGATGTTATACTATCAGGTATGGTAATACTTTCAAGCCCCTTGAAACCGTAAAACGCATAATCGCCTATTGATGTTACATCAGAGTCTATTACAACCGTTCGAATTATTGAATAATATGACTGCCATGGTGTTTCAGAGGAATAATAATTATACATCGTACCCGTACCGGATATAGTTAGGGTTGAGGTGACACTATTATATTCCCAAGTTAAATTTTTTCCGCAAATGCCGGAATATGTCACGGCACTTACAGGGAAAAGTACTGCTCCGGAAAACAAAGTAATTATCAAGCATACACATAAAATATAAGAAATCACTTTTTTCATATTCATTTCTCCTTTGGGAAATATTCTACTGCCCCATAAAATCTAAATTTCTTTCCGCCTCGATATAAGTACTTTCCATCATATTTCGCCTTTACCGGGTCATTTTCGCTACAGGGCTTCAAGCACAAGAATTTTCGTTTGTCCCAAAATCTAAAATCTTTTTCATCTATTGCCGGAATTTGTTTCAATGCCTCCTTAAATAATTTGTCTTCTATCTTTAGGTGACTTTTAATCGCCTTGATTGCTTTCCGATCTCTATAGATATGCGCCTGAATTTCAATATCCCGGTAAGGAGGATAATTTACATATTGACCTTTCTGTTTTAATTTATCTATTTTATTTACTACGCCTTCGGATTCTATACATTTTTCCTGCTCATCAAGCTTAAAAATACTACAAACTTCTCCTTTAGCAACCGCAAAAACATATTTGCATTTTGCTATTTTCTTTTCATTCAACAGCCAAAAGCATTGTGCGGCGCCTTGAATCTTCTTTTCGTCCGATAAGTTTTTACTTACACAAGACAATTCACCTAATGCTTTATCACGCTCTTCACGATTTGAATAATGCGTATCAGAGATGTTTAGCAATAAAACTTTTTCTTTAATATCTTCTATATCAATACTCATTTATTATCACCCTTATTCAATAATTCAACGCAAAAATTACCTCTTTTGAGTTTGCTTTGTAATTATAGCAAAAGCAAAAACTTGTGTCAACTCAAAAGAGGTAATAATTTTAACTCAATATGGTTATTATTTAATTAAAAATAACCTTTGGGGTGATAAAATGCGTATTGGTGAGGCGGTAAAGAAAAGAATTGTTCAGTTATGCGTTGAACGCAAAATAACCCTTAATAAATTAGCGACTATTTCAGGTATAACCCAATCAACTATAAACAATATTACCGGCGGCAGAAATAAAAGCGCAACCGTTTCAACGATAAAGAAAATTTGCGACGGTTTAGAAATGAGCATAAAAGATTTTTTTGATTCGGAACTTTTTGATAATTTAGAACAAGAAATAATATAAAAATTCAAACACCCAATAAACAGGCAAAAGCATATCTCGTCAACTTATGAGTACTCATAAGTTGACGAGATTTCTATATATTAAAGGCGTAAATTGGCGGTGCGATGAGGGCATCACACCCTACGAATCATCAATTAATAAAATCCGCGCGGAGGTTTCCCTCCGCGCTGTCTGTTATCTGATGTCTGTAATCTGATGTCTGGCTTAGTACATTCCGCCTGCCTGTGCAGCTGCTGCGGCTGCAGCGGCATTTGCCGCGGCGGCATCCTCTTTTTTATCTGCTACAAGGCTCTCGGTTGTGAGCACCATAGCTGCTACGCTTGCGGCGTTTTCAAGCGCTGAACGGGTAACCTTAGTCGGGTCCACAATACCTGCATCCATCATATCGCCATAGGTCTCGTCGTATGCGTTAAAGCCATAATTATTCTTGTTACTTGTAAGAATTTTATCAACGATAACCGAGCCTTCAATACCTGCGTTATAAGCTATCTGACGAATTGGAGCTTCGAGAGACTTGAGAACGATATTAACACCGGTCTTTTCATCACCCTGTGTGCTTTCTGAGAGCTTCTTTACTTCCGGTATAGCGTTTAGAAGCGCTACGCCGCCGCCTGCAACGATACCCTCTTCGACTGCCGCTTTAGTAGCTGCGAGAGCATCTTCTATGCGGAGTTTCTTCTCCTTCATTTCAATTTCGGTAGCCGCACCTACTTTGATAACGGCAACACCGCCTGCAAGCTTTGCAAGGCGCTCCTGGAGTTTCTCTTTATCGAACTCGGAAGTAGTAGTTGTAAGCTGGTTTCTGATTTGAGATACGCGGTCTTTAATAGCGGATTTATCGCCTGCGCCGTCAACAATAATAGTATTTTCCTTTGTAATCTTAACCTGACGGGCACGGCCTAACTGCTCCATAGTAGTATCCTTAAGCTCAAGGCCTAATTCCTCAGAGATAACCTCGCCGCCGGTAAGAACCGCGATATCACGAAGCATTTCTTTTCTTCTGTCACCAAAGCCTGGAGCCTTAACGCCAACGCAGGTAAATGTGCCGCGAAGCTTATTAACGATAAGGGTGGAAAGAGCCTCACCCTCGATGTCTTCAGCGATAATAACAAGCTTTTTACCGGACTGAACTATCTGTTCAAGTAGCGGCAAAATTTCCTGGATATTTGAAATTTTCTTATCGGTTATAAGAATGAGTGCGTCATCGATTACCGCTTCCATTTTATCGGAATCCGTAACCATATAAGGAGTAATATAACCGCGGTCAAACTGCATACCCTCAACAACCTCTGAGTATGTCTCAGCGGTTTTAGACTCTTCAACCGTAATTACACCGTCAGCCGATACTTTTTCCATTGCCTCGGCAATAAGCTTGCCTATAACCTCGTCGCCTGAGGATACAGTAGCAACACGGGCAATATCATCGCTGCCGGAAACCTTCTTGGAATTTGCAATAATTGTTTTAACAGTAGTATCAACTGCTGTTTTTATACCCTTTTTAACTACCATCGGGTTAGCGCCTGCGGCAACATTTTTCATACCCTCTGCTATCATTGCCTGAGCGAGAACTGTTGCGGTAGTAGTACCGTCGCCTGCGGCGTCGTTAGTTTTAACTGATACCTCTTTAACAAGCTGAGCGCCCATATTCTCAAACGGGTCGTCAAGCTCGATTTCCTTGGCTATTGTCACACCGTCATTAGTAATAAGCGGTGAACCGTACTTTTTATCGAGAACTACATTTCTGCCCTTAGGGCCGAGTGTTACTTTTACTGCGTCCGCCAATTTATCGACGCCCTGCTGTAAAGCCTTTCTTGCATCCTCACCGAAAATAATATTCTTTGCCATAATTTAAGACCTCCAATTATTCTACAACGGCTAAAATATCGGAAACACGAAGAATTGTATACTCTTCGTCGTCAATTTTAATATCCGTGCCTGCGTACTTTGCGGCAACAACCTTCTGACCTACCTTAACACTTGCTGTCGATACTTCCTTACCGTCAACAATGCCGCCTGGGCCTACCGCTATAACTTCAGCTATCTGCGGCTTTTCTTTCGAGGCGGATGTGAGCACAATACCGCTTTTGGTAGTCTGCTCAGCTTCTGCCAATTTGATAATAACATTGTCTGCTAATGGTTTCAGTGTCATAAAAAATTCCTCCAAACACCAAAAAATATTTATTACAATTACTTATTATATCCAGTTTTTGCTAAAAGTCAAGTAAAGTCAAAAACATTTAATGATTTTTTAACATTTTCATAAATCGAGTGTGGCAATACGAAGTTTACGCCGCCTTTTACAATTTGGAATTTCATATGTTTACTCTCGATAATCTCGCCGTCAAGATTAACGGGCACCGGTGTGTCGGCAGTGAATTCCATACTTTGACAACGGGACAGTGTAGCGTAATCAAGCGAAGAGTGTAGTCCTTTTTCGTAAAGGGATAAAAACTTAGGCACTTTGAGTTTTGAAATTGTTTCAACCTCGGTAAAATCAAGCTTACCGTCAAACGGCTTTGCATCAGGCGCGCTTTTATATCCTCCGCCGTAATACGGACCGTTAGCGATAACCGCAAAAAGGCAATTTTTATTTTGAGGCACTCCACCGTCCACCGAAAGCTTGATACTGACCCCTATCTTACCGAAAAAGTTTTTTAGCACAGCCAGCTTATATGCCATACTGCCTGAAACACCGTGCCAACGCTTGAAAATACTCATATCCCGTGCAACCATCGCATCCATACCCACAGAGCAACCGTTAAGGCAATAATAATCGTTTGCCTTTATTATATCGGTAGGCACCGCACTGCCTTCTATCTGCTCTTCGATACTTGAAAACGGTGTACTGTCTTTGAAAAACTTAAGAAAATCGTTTGCTGAGCCGCAGGGTATTACGCCGAGGCTAACATTATCGAAGCCTACTATACCATTAAGCACTTCAAATACCGTGCCCTCGCCGCCGCAAGCAAAAACAGTAATTTTCTCACCCGTTTGAGCGACAGATTTTGACTTTTTCTCTGCGTCACCTGCCGCTGAGGTTATGTAGATTTCATATTCTTTTTCGGTTTTTGAAAAGTATTTTTCCACAGAACTTATAATATCCTTTTGGCGGTTTCCTTTACCTGCCGCCGGATTTACTATAAACAAATACTTCAATCTTTTTTTACCTGCCCGTTCTTAAAATACATAAACAGTTGACATTTTATCATACCGTTATAAAGCTTTCTGCGTTTATCCGCAGTTTTGCCGAAAAGCTTTTCAAACTCATCGTGGGGACTTATAACAAAATATTTTTTCCCGGGCTTCATATCAAAGCGCGCACCCATAACCTTATAAAGCTCTTCCGCCGCTTTTACATCAAGGAGGCGTTCGCCGTAAGGAGGGTTAGTAATCAGAAGCAGTCGCTCATCAGGAGTTTTGAAATCTTTTATATCGCCGATGCTCGCCTTAACATACTTTTCGACCCCGGCTTTTTTTGCATTTTGGAGTGTTAGCTCTACCGAAGCCGGGTCTATATCGAAGCCGCAAGCTCTGAAATCTATATTGTGAAGTATATTATCCTGAGCCCGTGTGCGCTCCTCTCGCCAGACGGTTTTATCTAAAAAACCAAACCGTTCTGCGGCAAAATATCGGTTAAGCCCCGGTGCGCGGTGTGTTGCCATAAGCGCCGCTTCAATAAGTATAGTTCCGCTTCCGCAAAACGGGTCATATATATGCGTATCCGGGTAAATACGAGCAAGGTCGCACATTGCCGCCGCGAGCGTTTCTTTAAGCGGTGCGTCGTTTGATTTCCTCCTATAGCCGCGCTTATGAAGCCCCTCGCCGGAGGTGTCTATCATCAGCGTTACTTCATCCTTAAGTATTGTAAATTTAACCTTGCATTCCGCGCCTGTCTCTGAAAACCATTTCACTCCGTATTTCCCTGACAGTCTGTCCACAATAGCCTTTTTAATTATTGACTGACAGTCCGGTATACTGAAAAGAGCTGAATTTATGCTCGAACCGGTAACAGGAAAGGTATTATCCTTGCCTATATATCTTTCCCATTCGAGCTTTTTTACGCCGTCAAAAAGCTCCGTAAATGTTACGGCACGAAATTGACCCACATTTATCAAAATGCGTTCGGCAAACCTGGAGCAGATATTAGCGCGAGCTATCATTTCACTGCCGCCCGAAAGCAATACTCTTCCGTTTTGCGCTTCCACCTCTTCAAATCCCATATGCCTAAACTCATCTGCCGCTACACTTTCGATACCGAAAAGCGTAGGCGCCACCAAATTATACTTTTCACTCATAATTAAATCTCCACCTCCGCGTGCCTTGTTACATGACAGCCTATATTTACTGCAACAGGAAGACCTGCTATATGCGTAGGTGCAGTTTCTATATTAACACTCAGCGCGGTAGTCTTACCTCCAAAGCCCTGGGGTCCTATTCCGAGTTTATTTATTTTGCTTAGAATCATATTTTCAAGGTTGGCATAATACTTATCCGGGTGAGATTTGTCAGCGCTTCTTGTCAGCGCGCGCTTTGACAAATAAGCACAGCTTTCAAAATCACCGCCAATACCTACACCCACCACTATCGGGGGGCACGGCTTTGAACCGGCGCTTTTCACCGTTTCAAGCACTGCGTTTATAACTCCATTTTCACCGTCTGCCGGGGTCAGCATAAAAATTTTACTCATATTTTCACTGCCAAAGCCTTTAGGAGCAACGGTTATTTTAACCTTTTCTCCCGGAACAATTCTTGTATGAATGACCGCCGGAGTATTATCATTTGTGTTTTCGCGCTTTAGTGGGTCTGATACAACCGATTTTCTGAGGAGTCCTTCAGTATATCCGCGTGCCACGCCCTCGTTTACGGCATTATATAAATCTCCGCCGATAAAATGAACATCCTGACCGACATCTAAAAACACAACCGCCATACCGGTATCCTGGCAAATAGGTATACTCAGCTCATTTGCCACACTCAAATTTTCACAAATATCACAGAGCACAGATTTTGCGGTAGGATTATCTTCGCTATTTGAAGCGTTAACAATAATCCGACTTAAATCTTCCGGCAAGGCTTTGTTCGCAGTAATGCAAAGCTGTGCTATTTTATCGCGTATGATTTTTACATCTATATCTCTCATTTTTCACTCCAAAAACAAAAGGCAGTATCGCAAAGATTGCGTACCGCCGTGGTATTATCTGCCTGAACGCCTGCCGCGTCCCGAATCAGGGTTCTTTCGCTTCAAATCCGATATTTTCTCATCGCTTCTCTGCTTGAATTTGCTCATCATTTCCTCAAAGCTTGATGCAACCGGAGGCTGAGCTTCCCATACAAACGAGCTATCCGGTTTTGAGGGAGCTTTCGGCACATAAGGCTTTTTAGGCCTCTTTTGAGCCGGTTCCTCAGGAAGCGCCTTACGGATACTAAGGGCTATCTTACCGTCCTCCCCGATAGAAATGATTTTCATCTTTGCAGTATCTCCGACCTTCAAAAAGTCGTTAATATCATTAACATAGGTACGCGAAATCTCCGAAATATGAACCATTCCGGAAACGCCCTTACTTATTTCGGCAAAAACACCGAATTTAGTAATCCCTGTTATTTTGCCCTCTACAATGTCGCCTTCTTTGAACTGCATAAATTTAAGTGGTCCTCCCCAAAAATGACTTTTAGTTGCCAGAAATATCTACATATACTTCTTCATTGGAATAAACATAACCGAGCCTCTCACGCGCCGCCTTTTCAATAATATCTGCGTGTGTTCCGTCACTAAGTAAGGCTTTATACTCTTCTATTTTTATCTGTTCGCTTTGAAGCTCTGCTTTAAGCGCCGTGAGTTTATTTTGACTATCCGTCAACTCCCGGTAAAGACCTATAAGAGTAACAACCATATAGCTTGCCACAAAAAGCACTATAAGACGCACTATAATACTTTTTGAACGCTTAGCCGACTTGCTCATTCACATCAAACTCCGTTTTGCTTTTATGCCTCTTAGTATACAACATATTGTATATACTTTTCAAGAGTTTTTTTATGCGTGAAAAAAACCGGGATAATACGCCGAAAGTATTACTGAACATACGGTGCGTCCACCCGTCAATTACTAGGCCGAAATTTGCAAGCGCATACGATAATTTCCGAATACAGAAAGCCACAAACGAGAACATTTTACACATAAAAAAGAAAGTAAGCCTGCCGACAGTAAATCTGTAAATAACAAAACCTATCAGACAAAAAAAGAGCACATATCCCCTGAGCTCGCCGTTTGTAACTGCAACGAGAAAAATAAAAACCGCTACCGCGCTTATGAGCCAAAAAAGAACATCACCGATAAAAACAGCCAAAAAAGAATCGGCTCCAGCCTTTCTGGTTGCGCGGATTATATCATATAGAATACACAGCAGTGCTCCGAATATCGCAGAATATATGCAGGCGGACATTTGTCCGCTAATGCTTATTTCCCACATATCATCTGAAAAGGCGCGATATAAAACCGCCGCCTGCATTCTCACTCGCCATATACACTACCGCGTGTATCATACCTATTGCGGTAAGGTCGCCGGTGGAAGTGTTAAAGTTGTCTATTTTAAGATTTTCTCCCTTTACGGTCATTCGTCCAAGTCCGGTTTCGAGTAGTACGGTTTCGTCGTCAAAGCTCACCACCTGTTTAACCCCGGAAATGTTGAGCTTCTTCCTGTTTTCAATTATAACATTTTGTATAATATGATTATTCTCTTCCAAAATAAAACACCTCTCAATAATTTATATTGAGAAGGTGCTTTTATTATTCAATTATTCGGTAAAGGTTTGCCGCATCCTCTTTTTTCACAACATCGCTTATATTTAAGACTTCGGCTTTAACGGTTTTATTACCGAAAGAAATTTCTATAATATCACCGATTTTAACTTCATAGGATGCCTTTACAGACTTGCCGCCAACCTTTACCCTGCCTGCATCGCAAGCTTCATTAGCTATTGTACGCCGTTTTATAATTCTTGAATTCTTCAAATATTTATCTATTCTCATAGCACAAAAACATAAGCCGCCTTATGGCGGCTTACTAAATCAAATTATTTTATTGCATCCTTGAATGCTTTACCAGCCTTGAATACCGGTGACTTAGAAGCTGCAATCTTGATTTTTTCGCCTGTTGCGGGGTTAACACCCTCACGAGCGGCACGAACGCGAGCCTCAAATGTACCGAAGCCTACGAGCTGAACCTTCTCGCCCTTCTTAACAGCTTTTGTTACTGCATCGATTACTGCCGCCAATGCCTTTTCAGCGTCTTTTTTTGTAAGGTCTGCTTTCTCTGCAATTTCTGCAACTAATTCTGTTTTGTTCATTACAAGAACCTCCTAAATTTTCTTAAATCGCTTAAAACCACTTTTACATAATAAAGGGTTTATAGGATTTATACCATATTTTGAGAAAAAAATCAATATCTTTTATTGATTTTTTCATAAAAACAGGATTATTTTTACGATTTTTACCGTACAAGTCTAATTTTTTCGCAAACCGCGAGTATTTTATCACCTTTAGGCAGGGTTAAAATGTCCTCGCTTTCAAGAACTCTGAAGACACCGAGCGCTATGACATATACAATCGCCGCCGCAAATATCGACAGCACCGTTGCAAAAAAGTTTGAATACAAAACCACCATTACAAGCCTGTATACGCCAAAAGCAAAAACTGCTGAGCATACACCTGCGAAAAACGGCTTTATAAGTATTGAATAAAAATCCGGTTTTACGCCGGTATGCCTTATAAGGCAATACAGATTTGCAACGAATATATAAAGATAGCAAACGGTGGTTCCAATCGGCACACCGTAAATGTTGATTTGAGGAGTGCCTACAAGTATATAATTTGTTGCAATTTTAAGTATTGCGCCGACTGCGATATTCTTAAGCGGTACAACCTCTTTACCAACCGCCTGAAGCATCGCTATAACCGGCGAGTTTATACCGGCAAATATAGCGCAAACTCCTAAAATTCTGAGATTTGGTGCGGCAATAGCTATTGCATTCGGGTCATTATAAAGAAGCGAAAGTATCCCCTTTGATATTGCGAACATACCCAAGCCGCAAGGCATTACTATAACCGCAGTAGTTCTTATAATAGTCTGTATATTGAATTTTACTGCCGCCATATCCTTTTTCGTCCAAGTACGAGCAAGTACGGGTATCGCGCTGATACCGAGTGTTGTGGTAAGGGTAGGTATGAGATGATAAATCGAAAACGCATACCCCCTATGGCATCCGTAAAGAGCGTTAGGCATATCGGCAAGAAGATTAAACTGCTTGCCTTCCTTTGCCATTTGCACCGTTTCGGAGGCAATAAACGCCTTAAAGTGCTCAGAAAAATACTGCGGAGACCTTGAAATTGCTACCGCCAACTGCTTTTGTACCATAGCAACATCAATAAGGCTTGTAATATTATTTACAAGAGAGCCTAAAACCACGGGAATAGCTATAGCTATCATTGTTTTAAGTATTTTTTTGGTTCCGTCAGCCTCAGGTGAGGCAATATACAGCTCGTGCGGTAAATTTTTCTCTGAAAAAAATTTATAACGCACAAAAAGATAGAGGGTTGATAGAGCCTCTCCTATCGTAATACCCAAAAGCGCTCCGGCAACGGCATAAGAAGTATTCTTTGTTGTCGAAAGCGTTACTGCGGCTATACTAAGACCGAAAATCAGCTTACCTGCCGCCTCAAACACTTCACTGACACCAGTAGGCGTCATATTGCCGAGCCCCTCAAAATAGCCTCTGTATGCCGACATAATGCAACAGAAAAGCAACGACGGCACAATGCATATCATACCGGGAAGCGAATTAGAATTAAAAGCCTTAAAGCCTCTTAAGAAGCTTATGTTTCCGGTAAGGGTAAAAGCTAACGCGAGCATTAGTAAAAATCCTACGCCGCCGGTGACAAAAAATGCCGCCTGAGCAATATGAAGCGTACGCTTTACATCTTTATATCTCACCCGGGCGGAGTATTCAGCCACCATTCTCGAAATGGCAGTCGGCAGTCCTGCCATGGCAATAGAGTACATAGGCGTATAAAGGTCATACGCCGTAGAAAAATATCCCATACCGCGCGGACCCAAAATGTGCGCAAGCGGTATACGGTATATAGCGCTTATTATCTTCGCCGCAAATGTGGCGGCAATAAGTATAAATGAGCCGTGCAGAAAGCTTTGCTGTTTTGTTTTACCGTCCGCCATACTTATACCTCACCGCAAATAAAATGAAGGCTGTCTATAAAAACTGCGCCGAGTGTTTTGCCATCGTTTCGGTTCATATCAGAGTAACTGTCTGAAGCGTTATCGCCGGCGTCGTCGGATATACGGCGCATACTTACAAAAGGCACATTCATAAGATGACAAACACTTGCCATAGCGGCAGTCTCCATATCACAGCTTGAAGCGGAAAATGTATCAATTAAAAAATCCCCCGTTTTTTTGTCGCTTATGAAACGGTCGCCGCATACCGCGGTTGACGCGACATACGCACCTGACGCTTCGGAAAACAAAGAAAGCAACTCCTTGTCCGCTTTATAAATATAATCCTGCAAGGGCTTTTCGCAGGGCTTGTACCCAAGAGGCGTTAAATCAAAATCATGCTCAATAAAGCTGTCGGGCAGGATAAACTGCCCACGCTTTACGCCTTTAAGTCCACCTGATAAACCGAAATTAAAAATTGCTTCGCAACCTCTGTCTATCAAAAACATTGTAGCAGCGGCGGCGTTCACCTTGCCCATACCCGAACAAACAGCAAAAAACTGCACATCTCCTATTCTGAAAAGCACAGAGTGCCTGAACGGCGTATTATACTCTGTCTTTTCTTTGAGCAAACCGGAAAAGGGGATAAACTCGTCATCATCGGCTATAACTATACCGATTTTTTTATAAACCATAAATAATTATTCCTCACCGTGAATTTTGCCGCCGCAGATATTGCAGTAAACCGAGTTTTTATCAACCGCGGCACCGCAGTTAGGACAAATAATCCTGTTTTTAGCGTTTTGTATTAAGGAAGCGAGCCTATCTATCTCCTCGCTTTTTTCTTTTATACCGGCGACAAGCTCTTTAACAGCGTCTTTTGCACCATCGTCATCCTTTACAAGCTCAAAGTAAATCTTGCCGAGCGCCGTGAAGTCCTTTTCCCTTTTGTTTTTGAGAGAATTCATATCAAATCTTTGCTTTTCGGTAGTGATTACCTCGCTTGTCTTTTTAGATACGGTTTCAAAAACCTCTTTAGTTTTGTTTACTGCATCATCGAAAAATTCCATAATATAACCTCCAAATTTTTATTTATTGCCGATAAACTCGCGTATAAGCGAATTTTCGGGAATTAAATCACAGCTTATGCTTTCAAAATGCCTAAGAGCATTTACAGCCCTTATAAAATAGTCGTAACTCGGTGTGCTCTCGTCTACATTATTCTTCATATTGCAGAATTCATCCTTATAAACACACAATTCATAAGGATGAAGCGTTGTAAGCTTCACATCTGCAGTATCCTTAAAACAGTATAAATATTTTTCTTCGCCTTTTACGACATTATCCCAAAGACTAAGTGTTTCTTCAGCCTCGGCGCCCCTGAATTTTTTATCTCTCAAAAGCCGTCTTATAAGCCTTATACGGCGACTTGAAAGAATGCGGCGGCCTTCATCATCTACAATTTCCTTGTTAACGCTGATATAAATTTTAAGAATATTATTTTTAGGCACCGTGCCGGTTATAAGCGGATTAAGAGCGTGAAGCCCCTCAACTATAACAATGCCGCGAGAACCGATATTTATTTCCTTCGCATTTTCAATTCTCGATTTAGTGAGAAAATCGAACCTCGGCAAAAGTGCCGCACCATTTTCTATAATATCCCGAAAAGCCTGCTTGATACGGACTATATCCATAGCGTTTACCGATTCTATATCACGGCTGCCGTCAGAATTCAAGGGAAGTTTTTCAAGCGGCAAATAAAAATCGTCAAGCGATACAACAGCGGTTTTTTCATTCAACTTTGAAAGCTCGTTCATAAGTATATGCGCAGTGGTAGTCTTGCCTGCCGCGGAAGGTCCGGCGATTGACACGATTTTTATATCGTCATTATCCGCAATTCTTTTAGCCAGGTTCCTTATCTGCCCTGTATATTCTTCTTCGCACTCTTTGATAAACAAAACGGCATTTTCTCTAATCTGTTCATTTATTGCACTCAGAGTATTTATCATAGTATTCTTTTATCGCCTCTTTTCGAGAGAGAATTTCATCAAATCTGTTTATATATTCATACGGATATTTGAAGTTGAATATTCTTTCGATGTTATTGCCGCCGGGCTCTTTCAGCTTAGTTACCGCTGAAGCTCCGCAGGCAAGAATTGTGTGTGTTTCATCCATTATATACACATTATAAAGCCCCTCAAAACCGGGTTTTGCATATCCCACATTTTCGAGATTGCCCACAGTTTTACTCTGCCTATACATATAATACGGCAAAAATCCGTTTTCTGCAAGCAGACTTCTCGCAAAATCCACCATCAATGCCGCGTCAGCGCCTGTTTTGAACTCCGGCAGCTCACCTCGCCTTGTGATATCAGCGGCGCGCTTTACGGATAAAGAGTGCACGGTAACGCTTTCGGGATTTAGCCTTATTATTTCATGAAGTGTATTCTTAAAGCTCTCTACCGTGTCACCTGAAAGACCGGCTATAATGTCAGTGTTTATATTGTTAAATCCTACTTCTCTAGCAATACAGAAGGCTTTTCGCATTTGCTCCGCCGTATGCCTTCTGCCGATAGCTTCAAGAACACTATCATTCATACTCTGCGGATTGATGCTAATTCTCGTCGCACCTGCCCGTTTTATAACCTCAAGCTTTTCCCTATCTATGGTATCGGGTCTGCCTGCTTCGACGGTAAACTCCCGAACGGTTGAAAAATCAAAGTTATCCTTTATTGAAGCAAGCAAAGCTTTAAGCCCGCTTGCACTGATTGAAGTAGGCGTACCTCCGCCGACATATACGGTTTGGAGCCTTAGCTTCAAATCTTTTGCTATTTTCCCCGTTTCTTCAAGTTCTTTATTTAACCTTTTCAGATAATCGGGTATTATCGCCTTCGCATTTTCCACCGAATGCGATACAAAGGAACAGTACGAACACCTTGACGGGCAAAACGGCACTGAAACATAAAGGCTGAAAGATTTTTCTGTGCTCAGCCCGGTTATTTTTCTTTCACTCTCATAGCACTCGGCGCATAAGTCAGCTTTTGAGGCTAAACAAAGATAATCGTTTATGAAAACATCTTTTGCATTCGGAATATGGGAAAACAGTTTAGCCGGGCGGATACCCGTTAGTATTCCCCAAGGGCTCTTATATCCCGTAATCTCACTAAGACAGTTATATAAGCACCGCGCTACGGCAAGCTCTTTTTGCTTTTCACTGCTTTGAGCGTCTACCTTTTCGGTTTTTTGAGCAGTTTTGCCGTAAAGCTTTGCTTTTGCACTTGCAGCCGAATCCGAGAGCATGCAAACTGCCGTATTTTCGCCGTCTGCCATATCGTGTACTATATTTATTTTTTCATCAGGCAGAAAAATTCTTACTACCTTTTCTGTTTCATAATCAAAATTATGCCCAATATTACAAAGCTGCATTTTTTACCTCAAATAAGGGTTATTTCTGCGCTCGGCGCCGATAGTAGTTTCCTCGTCGTGACCGGGGAAAACCTTTATATCATCACCGAAAATCCACATAATGCGGTCGAGAGACGCACGCATTTCTTCATCGTTTCCACTCATAAGGTCGGTGCGCCCGATACTGTTTCTGAAAAGTACATCTCCGGAAAACAGATTATCGCCTATAAGATATACCATACTTCCCTTTGTATGCCCCGGCATTTCGTACGCCTTTATTTTTAGGTCGCCGACGGTTATCGTCTGCTCATCTTCCACGGTATAATCAGGCTCGAATTTTTCAATTTCTCTTCTCAACCTGCCCGAAAGATTATAATCCGGGTCACACATACTTGCGGCTTCGGTTTTTCCTATGAGTATCGGCACGCCGGTCTTTTCACGAAGCTCTCTCGCGCCCATAATATGGTCAAAATGCGCGTGCGTGAGGAGTATAAGCCGCGCCTTATTAGAATTACTTTCTAAAAAATTCGAAAGCGCCAAATCATATTTTCCGCAGTCTACCACGATTGCCGCGCCCTCGCTCAGCACGCCGTAGCTGTTTGACCTTGCAATATACGAACCGTTAAGTAATCTCTTTACTTCCATTTTATTTCCAAATATCGGTGTCGAGCATTACGGTCACAGGACCGTCGTTTAATATACTTACTTCCATATCCGCACCGAAAATTCCCTTTTCAACTTTTTTTACGCCGAGCTTTTTAAGCGCCCCACAGTAATCATCATAATATTTGCTTGCGGTATCCGGCGCCATAGCCTTTATAAATGAAGGTCGGTTGCCTTTTTTGGTATCAGCCGCTAAAGTAAATTGAGAAACGCACAAAATCTCTCCGCCAATATCAAGGACGGATTTATTCATTTTATCATTTTCATCCCTGAATACACGGAGATTTACGGTTTTTCTCGCAAGCAAAGCTATATCTTCATATTCGTCGCCGTCAACAGCGCAGAAAAGTATCATAAACCCGGTTTTGCAGCTGCCGACGGTTTTGCCGTCTACACTAACACTCGCTTTTTTTACCCTTTGTATAAGCGCCTTCATTTAACCACTCTTTCCACACTGTAAACGCCATTAACCTTTTCTATCTGCATAATAATACTGTTTAAGTGTTCAACGCTTTCGGTATTTATCGTAAGGGATATTACGCAGTTACCTGAGCCTGTTTTGTGAGCGTTCATCGCGTGAACGGCAAGACGCATATTGTAAGCGACCCCCATAATATCGGTGAGCAGACCGTCACGGTCTACCGAGTATATACGGATAGAAGAAACAAAATGCTCCTTCTTTGCTTTATCCCAATGCGCCGCAATCCAGCGGTCAGGCTCAGCGCTTTTAGATATGTCACGCGGAACATTATTACAATCCCTTTTATGAATTGAAACGCCGTGACCGCGAGTGATAAAGCCTATTATTTCATCACCCGGAAGCGGAGAACAGCAACGGGAAAGGCGAATAAGGCAGTTATCTATACCGTCTACTACAACACCCTCGCTTGAAGCGGAAGTGTGCGGTACTGTTTCTGGTATCGTGGGAGACGCTGTACTTTGCCTTTTGTTATAATCCTCCCGTATTCTCGGTATAATCTTTGATAAGAGTATACCGCCATATCCGATAGCTGAGAAAAACTCATCGGTTTCCGAATAGTGCATACGCCGAGCAAGGTCCGCGGTCATTTGTTCAAACTCTTTATCGGTAAAATCAATGCCGCTTCTGCGAAGCTCTTTTTCAAGCTCCGTTCTGCCGGTTTCGATGTTTTCCTCGCGTTTTTCCTTTTTGAACCACGAACGGATTTTTGTCTTGGCAGAGTTTGTGACTGCAATATTCATCCAGTCTCTGCTTGGCCCGTGACCGGCTTGATTTGTGGTCAGTATTTCTATCACTTCGCCGGTCTTAATTTCGTGATTTATGGGAACTATCTTGCCGTCAACCTTAGCGCCAACCATTTTCACGCCGACCGCCGAATGTATAGCAAAAGCAAAATCAACAATAGTGGAGCCTACCGGTAGGTTTATAACATCGCCCTTAGGCGTTACCGCGAAAACATCCTCTTGAGACAAATCAACCTTAATACTGCGCACAAGCTCGGAGGTGTCACCTGAAACCTCGCCTGCTTCAAGCACCTGCCGTATCCACGCAAGCCGCTGTTCGAGCGATTTGTCGTTTTCATTTATTCCCTCTTTATATTTCCAGTGAGCAGCGATACCGTATTCAGCGGTATGATGCATTTCGGCAGTCCTTATCTGTATTTCGAAAGGCACTCCCTCACGGCTTATAACCGTAGTATGAAGGGACTGATACATATTAGGTTTAGGGGTGGAAATATAGTCCTTAAACCTATTCGGTATCGGTCTGAACATATCGTGCATAATGCCGAGTATATTATAACAATCGGTCACTGTATCGGTTATTATTCTTATTGCATAAATATCGTATATTTCATCAAAGCTTCTGCCTTGAAGATACATTTTGCGATAAATACCGTATATTGATTTTACCCTGCCCTGAAACTGCAGAGCAACTTCCGGCATCTCCTCTTTAAGCCTCTGCTCAATACGGCTTTTAATACCGTTAAGTATACTTTCCCTTTGAGGCTTTCGGACGATTAACGACTCCTCAATCTCGGCGTACGCCACCGGGTCGAGGTGCTTAATGGCTAAATCCTCAAGCTCTTCTTTCAGAGAACGAATACCGAGCCTATGCGCTATCGGCGCATAGATTTCAAGTGTTTCAAGAGATTTTTCCCGTTGCTTGGTTTCAGGTATTGCGTCAAGCGTACGCATATTATGAAGTCTATCGGCAAGCTTTATTATAATAACTCTTATATCCTTGCCCATAGCAATAAGCATTTTTCTAAGACTCTCCGCCTGCTCCTGCTCTTTTGAGTTTATGGATATTTTACCTATTTTTGTAACGCCGTCAACAAGCAAAGCAACTTCGTCCCCGAAAAGCTCTTTTATATCCTCAACCGTCGCTTTAGTATCCTCTACCACATCGTGCAAAAGGCACGCCGCGACAGACTTACTGTCAAGCCCCATTGAAATTATTATTTTTGCGACGGACAGCGGATGAATATAATACTCCTCATTTGTCCACCGCTTTTGACCGGCGTGCATAGTAACGCAGTATTCAAACGCGCGTTTTATAAGCTTATCGTCATATTTGCCGCCCTGTGCTTTTAAGCACTCAACCAAGCCGTTATAATCGTTTAAGTATTTATCCGTCAACACCGTCACCGCCATTCAGCCGCTTGAAAAGCGTAGAATTGGAAAGCTCAGTTTTCTTATGCCCCACCGCAGCAGAGTATTTGCCTGCAGACAAAACAATAAGACCGAGCTCCCGTAATACTTCAAGAGATACACGCGTTTTTGCGTAACCTACCGAATCCATAAAAATATATTCAAGTCTTTTTTCAGAAATCGGACCGGCGGCAATACTTCTGTAAATCACAGCTATATCCTCGCGATTGGGACATAAAACACTTCTGTCAGTATCATAACCCGAAATAAAATCATCAAACGCTGCAATTTCCGAAAACAGCTTATTACCGTATTCACCTGAAAGCCTTATAGCCTTTATCTGCACCGAAAGCATACAGTTATCCCTATAAAAATTAACATCAAGGCAAACCGCCAAATCGCACACATCGCCCACTTCAAAACAGAACTGTTCTTTAGTAACCGAAAACAACAGTGCTTGAAAAACAGTTTCATCTCTTTTGAACATAAGTTTCAAATGCTTACCGCCGGAAAGCTCGGTAATACCGCCGAGTGTCACCCCGAAAAGTCCGAAAACGGGCGTGGGATTTCCAAATCCGAACGGTTCAAGCTGTTTTACCGAATATGCCATATCAATGCTCATAAGCGCCGGATTTATCTTAAAGTCAATTTTAAGCACCGGCGGTTTGAATTCTATTCCTTTCGCATACTCGTTTATTCTTTCTCTGAATTCATCTATTCGCTCACTCTTAAGGCTTACTCCTGCCGCAAGTGCGTGCCCACCGTATTTTTCGAGTATTTCTCTGCAGGAATTGATAGCGCCAAAAAGTTCAAAGCCCTCATAACTTCTGCCCGAACCGTGTGCCATTTCACCGTCCGACGATAAAACAATAGCCGGCTTTGAATACTTTTCGCAAATTCTTGAAGCAACTATACCGACAACGCCCATATGCCAGCCGTCACCTGATACCACAATAACGCGGTTATGCGCATAACCGAACTTTTCTATTTTAGAGATTGCCTCATCCGAAATCTCTTTTTCCGTCTTTTGCCTTAACGCATTATCATCTTCAAGCTCGCCGGCAATTTTGAGCGCTGACATCATATCGTCACTCAGCAGTAAGTTAAGCGCCCTTACGGCACTACCCATTCTACCTGCGGTATTTATGCGCGGTACAATACCAAAGGCTATTTTTGATGCGGTAAGAGAGTTTCGGTCAATCCCGGCGCTGTTCATAATGGCGGAAAGTCCTATTCTCGGACGCGTCTTAATAAGCCTTAGTCCGTATTTGACTATTGAACGGTTCTCGTTTATAAGGGGCATAACATCGCCAACGGTGGCAACCGCCAATAAATCTCCGTAACGGCTTAGCATTTGCTCAGGTTCTTTATCCTCCATAACACAGATGAGCTTAAAAGCCACTTGTGCACCGCAAATCTCTTTGAAGGAAGACCGACAGCCCTTTCTGTGAGGGTCAACCACCGCCACTGCGTCGGGCAGTTTTTCAGGCGGTAAATGGTGGTCGGTCACAACAACATCAATGCCGAGCGACTTTGCATACTCTATCTCTGCGGCACAAGATATGCCGTTATCCACCGTGACAATTACCTCTACGCCCTCGTTTTTAAGCTTTAATACTGCGTTTTTACTCATACCGTATCCCTCATCTATACGGTCGGGTATATAGCAAACGGCGTTCGCATCTCTGCCTTTCAGGTAATCAAGCATTATAGCGGCGGCAGTTACTCCGTCACAGTCATAATCACCGAAAACGGCAATTTTCTTATTTTCGGATATGGCAGTATTTAGAAATTCTGCCGCGACAGAAATATCCGCAAGCTCACGCGGCTCGCAAAGAACAGGTTCATCAGACATCATAAGTTCAAATTCGCCCGGGTCGTTTATCCCGCGGCTTACCGCTATGAGCGCCGCAAAAGAATCGCCGTCACATTCCTCGGCAAGCATTTTTGCATCCGCCTTTTTAGCGGCCCCTACTTCCCATTTCTTAAAAGACATCTGAATTCCCCCTTTACAAATAAAATACCATATTATAATAACACTTTTTTGCGAATTTTTCAATATATTTATAAAGGTGCTTCTTAATAAACGGCAGGGTCTATACCCTTATCGGGTATAGACCCTGCCATTTGGCGCAGAGTTAGGGATTAGAACCCTATGTCGGCTCGTCACCGACACAGCATTTCGAGTTTTTTATTACGTATGACATTAACAGATTTTTGCCATCGTTTTTGAAATTGTCCGAATCATAAAGACGCCGATGAAATCAAGAAAAACTTCAAATTTGCCTCCCGCTTTCAAATCCATATTTCCGTCAGCTCGAATTAATGCAAAAAACCGAAATTGAGGAGAAAATGAGAAGAAAAATGACGCTTGAAGAGAAAAACGGACCTCTGTTGTTGACTATAACGCGGCTTTTTCTTACTCAAAAATGAGATTGTTCTTCAATACTATTGATAGTTTCGCCAATATCGCCATTGATACAGATCGCACGTTTTTCTATCTGCTTCGGGCAATACGCTTCGCCGTAGTTTATGCAAGCGTAGGTCGCATCCGGATTATTCGCGGTCATCTGCCAGAAAGGATATTTGATGATGACCGGCGTGTTGGAGCCGACGCCGAGTTCGAGATACAGAACATGCAGATTTTCGTGCCTGCGAAGGAAATCGGAATACGCGGCGGCAGCTTTGTGCCAGCCCGCGTCCTCGACGAAAGTATCGTCGGATCGCAGGTTCATCGTCACCGCACTACCATCAGGCGATCTCGGGATCAGTTCCGTCGGAATACGCATTTTGATCGCCTTGTCATCAGGCACGGTGAAAATACCGTTTTCGTCTTTGACGAAGCCCTGCGCTTCCATGGCCTTCATCGTCCATTCCTCGTTGTCGTAGGTCTCGGGGACGGAGCCGTCGGCAATTTGAAAAAGCCCGTAATCGCCCTGTGTGTAGAAGAGGCGTTTCTTATCAAAACCGGCGCGCTGAAACTGATGGTCGACATTGGTGGTGATGACGAAATAATCCTTGTCTTTCAGCAACTTCAGCAGTTCGGGATAGACAGGCTTCGGCGCATCGATATAGCGATTATAGTAGATGTGCCTCGCCCACCAAGCCCACAAGGTTTCTTCATCGGGGAAGGGATAAAAACCGCCGGAGTAGATGTCCTTTATCTGATACTTCCTGGCAAAGTCGAAGAAATACCGTTCAAAGCGTTCGCCAGAATAAGTCAGACCTGCTGCGGTAGAGAGACCGGCACCTGCGCCTACAACGACAGCATCCGCTGTTTCGAGTTCTTTTTTTAGCTTAGCAAGCTGCTCGTTGCGAGTTCCGATCCCATGGGAAACACGAAGGTCGTAGGAACGCACGGCAAGAAGCCCTTTTTGTATAGATTCCAAATAGCCGTTCGGCTCAGTATAATAATTTTTCATAGTACGCTTTGTCCTCGTCTTTGAACACATTGAAAATCACCCGGTCGACCTGTCCTGTGTGTTCATCCAGCCATTTGCTTACGGTTTCGACTGCAATTTCCGCTGCCCGCCGATTCGGAAAGCGGAACACACCTGTTGAGATGCAGCAGAACGCGACGCTTTTCAGGTCGTTTTCCGCGCACAAGTCAAGTGTGTTTGTATAGCAGTCCGAAAGATCCTTTTCAAGCGCGGGTGTCAACCTCCCCACAACAATCGGGCCGACAATATGAACGATCTTCTTCGCCGGGAGATTGTAGGCGTCGGTCAGCATAGGCACAGCGGTAGGTTGCTCGTAGTCCGCGCCGTATTTGTCCCGAAGCTCTTTCATCTGCCGGGCGCATTCCGCACGAAGCTGAACGCCGGCAAAGGTATGAATGCAGTTGTCAATGCAGGTGTGGCACGGAGAGAAGCAGCCGAGCATCTGCGAGTTGGCTGCGTTCACGATGGCGTCAACGGCAAGCCGGGTGATGTCGCCTTGCCAGATTGACATGCCATTCCGAACAACGGGAATCTCCGAAAGCGTGATAATCCCGTTTTCGCGAATACGCTCCCGCAGGTATTCATCCTGTACGGCCAGTACCGAATCATCCAACTTCTTCGGCATACGAATGTTTATCAGGGAACGCAGGATTCTTCGTTTGCCCTCGTTATCTTCCGGCATCTGTAAATCTTTATATTGAACGGAATCCGCCTTGAACGCTTCTACCAGCGTGTCAAGCCGCTGCTCTTGTGTTGATTTCTCATTCATGTTATTACCTTCTTTCCACCGCGCCTACGGGACAAGCCTCCATGCAGTTTCCGCAGTGCAGGCAATGCTCCTGTTCGATCACATAGGGGATGCTTTCAGCATTGATACAGTTCTGAGGGCAGACCGCCGCACAACTTTCGCAGCCGATACAGGCGTCCGTAATGAAGTATCCTTCCGGTTTCTGTTCTGCTCCCCCGAAGGTGAAGGAGGCGCGTTCGATCGGTTTCTTCGACAAATCGAACCATTCGCCGTTTCCTTCGTATAACTTGAAAACGGTCAGCGCGCGGCGCGATTCTTCGGTCGGGTAGATGTCACGCATATACGGATTCTTTTCAAACAGGCGCCAAAGATTGCTTTCTCCGATCTCCTTCACCTTGCCGCGCACTGAAATGGCGACGCTCGTCATCGTATCCGCGCCCTTTACCGCCGTCAGCGACATATATCCCCGCTTAGTCAGCCGGTCGTAAAAGCTCTTGCCCTTCGCGGTGAGAAAGTACAGTCCTTTTTCGTCAAAGTCCATCATATCAATGGTGACGGTGACGGGCAGACCCTCGCCGTCCACGGTCGCAACGACGGCGGTGTGTATTTCTTCTACGAGATATTTCAAATATTGTTCCGCGTTCATAGTTCCTCCGTAAAAATCCCCGGAAAACGTTTTCGTTCCCGGGGGGGTTATCATTTGCTTTCCTTTGCCAGAAGCTCCGCCATGCCGCTTTGCAGATCGAGAAGCGTATAACGCTTCAGTTCATTTTCCATAGCGTTCTGTATATCCTTCAGCTTGCCGTCCAGCAGCGCGTGGATGTTCCGCCCCACCGGGCATTTCGGATTCGGGCTTTCGTGAAAATGGAACAGGTCGCCGTTCTCTACCGGATCGATCGCCTCGTACACGTCGTAAAAAGTGATATCACGCAAGTCCCTCGTCACTTCGATGCCACCCGTGCCTCTCTGCACGGTGATAAGCCCCGCGTTTTTGAGCTGCGTCAAAATCTTGCGGATGATAACGGGGTTGGTATTGATGCTTTCGGCAAGAAAATCGCTCGTCACCTTGCGTTCACTGCCGAAAACGTCAACGCAGGAGAAGATATGCAGAGCGATCGTGAATCTTGAAGATATTTGCATCCTGTTCACCTCTACCCGTTATCATACCACAAAGAAGTCGTAATTTCAACGGTTACATTAAAACTTTCCGTTATTATTCTGCCACGTAGCTTTGTCGGCAAGCGTCTCCATCACGTCCCAGTGCTCCGCGATAAAGCCGTTTTCCACACGGAAGAGATCGTAATAGGTGGTGGGCACGCCGCCGAAAGAGCCTTCACTGCAGGCGAGAGCGTAGTCGCCGTCGGCAAGGACCATATGCGTTTTGTCATAGACCATCGAGATCCCCTGTTCCGCCATAGCCGCAAGCGCCGCGCCGAGTCCGGAAAGGCCGTCGGCGATGGAGATATTGTGCTGGACGTACTTGTCGCCGTCGTAGTAGGATGTCAGTTTTTCGGGGTGTTCACCGCGAAGCACATCGCCAACGAATCCTGAGACAATGCGGCGGGTCTCTTCGCGATCGACGTCTTTCTTTTCAAGCGTACCGTCGATCTGGGTGTGACCGGAAGGATTGGGCTCGGCGACGTTCTGAAGATTGTCCCAGTGCTCGTCGATCTTGCCGTCGGTGTTAAAATGGAACACATCGAACGCTACCTGTTCGCCGGCTCCCGCGAAATTGTAGACGGTCTGAAGAAAGACGCATTCGCCGTCCTCGAAAGCGCGGATGTTGTTTACGGTGGTTTTTACAGGCGCCTGCTGGAGTCCGGCGACTGCCGCCACAAAAGCGTCGGCGCCGGTGCCGAAGGCGAGGTTGTGTTGCTTGTACTCGGGGGCGAGCAGAGACTTTGCAAGTTCCAGATCACCGGATACGAACGTGCCGATCAGGGCTAATGCTTTTTCTTTGTTTGACATGGTAGGATACCTCCAAAAAAATATTTGATGTAACCGTTGTGGTTTCATCTTGGCATCATTATAGCACACCCTTGATGTAATGTCAATAGTTACAACAAAAAATTCTAAAAATTTTTTATCACATTTTTTCGGCACGAATGAAACGATGAATTGCACATTAGTCAAGTAAAGATTGATGTGATAGAATACCAATGGTCAACAGCAGAGACGAAAATACATTTTCGCCAACTGGAGGTAATAATTGAATCGCTGAAGTTGAAGTAAGAAAACAGCGAGAATCAAAAGACTCGCGTTTTAACATAGTAAGAAAAGAGCCTGCAAACGGCGAAAAACCGCTTACAGACTCATCTTTTGGCGCAGAGTTAGGGATTCGAACCCTAGGTCGGCTCGTCACCGACACAGCATTTCGAGTGCTGCACCTTCGACCACTCGGACAACTCTGCATAGCATATCGTGCCTATGTATTATATAAAAACCTATATAAAAAGTCAAGTAAAACCGCCTGAAAATTTCAGGCGGCATTTTATCCCACAAAATCGGAAATCAAGTTTACAAGCTGAGCATTTCTTGTGGCCGAAATATTATTTATGAAGAAAACATCGTTTATGGCGTGCTCACTTACAAAGCTCTCAAGCTTCCCGGAGTAGACAGATTTAATTTTTCTGTAATCAAGCACATAAACCTTGTGATAATCCTGTGTAAGGTACGCTATCATAGCGTTTCCGAAGGATTCTTTTATTACAAGGCAGGCGGAATTGTCGGTTATATTATCGTTTGTTACAACGCCTAACGGATGATCGCCGCAAATAAAGGTCAGATACTTTTCAGACGGTTGAAGTTTATCCGCATTAGATACAATATGATAATCCTTTTCAAAACCTTTTTCATATGTGTGGATATATTGGAGACCGGGCGGCTCATAAGCATAGACTGTATCGGGTGTGTTGCCAAGCTTCGGGCTCATCTTTGAGGTGGAATAAAACGAACCTAAAAGTCCCTCAAACTTAAACTCCTTAAATGATGACAGATTGGTTATCGGTTTACTGGCGGACTTCATCAGTTCACAATAGCTGTAATAAGCGCCGTGAGCAGTCCAGTGGTGGTCGGTACGGAAATAAATGTATTCGTTTCTGTGGTTTCTGAGCGTAGTATAAACATCTGTACACACGGCATTCTTTGACACATTACCGTAAATATAGTCTATCGCGGCTTTTTGGTTGGATGAGCTCATTCTTGCGGCAACTCTATCGTCAAGCGTCACAGCAATACTTGTAGGGATGACGGCATTGAATACCCTCGATTTCCCGGCAAGCTTATCCGCCGCACGGCTCACCGCCGAAACATAAATATCGGTATTCTTTTTATCGAAATTATAGTACTCATATCCGGCGTTATCGATTATCGCCATAGCGCCTATTTTCTCGATTACAACATCGGGGGCACTCGAAGCGCTTTCACTTGAAGCATTACTCTCGGTATTCTCGGAAACGGTGCCGACTTGCTCAGAGCTGATATTTTTCTCTTCCGTGTTATCCGGGGCAACTTCCCCGTGTATCTCAATGCTTTTTATTCCAAAGGCACTTTGCATTCGCGTTCCTAAATCAACAAATCTGTCACGAAGGGGGAATGTGTCCGAGTACCAAAGACCTATATCGTCAAAATAATCTCCCGAAAAAAGTGCTGAAAAAGAAAATTCCGGGAATTTGTGCAGTTCTCTTTTTTCTGTCACTGAAAAAGCAGGTCTGAGTGTCGGAACAAGCGCTACAAGTGAAACGGACATCCAAAGGATAAAGAATATCCTTATCATATGAGCATTTACAACTCTTTGAAATCTAAGAACCTCTATGCGCGTTTGCTTTTCATTATTTTTCTTCATCCGTTTCACCTGCCTTTCCAAGCGTCAAATGTTAAAACTTAAAATATAAAAACGGATTATAACTGTCACCAATAAGCGCAGCGGTAGACAGAATAAAAAGAACAATAGGCAGGGCTATTCTGCCTATGGTATAAACAGTCCTTATCCACCAATTATATTTAATTGAGAACTTAATGAGCTCGCCTGTTCTTTTCACTATCGGTGTTGATACCACCATGCAGAAAATCAAAATAAATATATTTGATTTTATAATCGCTCCGACCTCAAAGCTTGTAAACGGATTGCCGTTTAGTCCGAACATACCTTTAAGCGTTAAGAGTACATCTGAGACAGATGTGAATTTGAATAAAATCCAACCGAAAAATACTACAATTATAAGGTAAATATGAGGAAGCACTTTTGATTGCTTGCAAAACTTACTTAAAAATATCTTTTCAACACAAATAAACAGGAAAAAATACAGTCCCCAAAGCACAAAATTCCAAGAAGCTCCGTGCCAAAGACCCGTAAGCGCCCAGACTACAAATAAGTTAAGTACTGTGCGGATAGTTCCTTTTCTGCTTCCGCCGAGAGGTATATATACATAGTCTCTGAAAAGACTGCCGAGCGATATGTGCCAGCGTCTCCAAAATTCGGATACCGAACGGGAAATATACGGATAATCAAAGTTTTCACGATAGTGTATGCCTATCATTCTGCCCATCCCTATTGCCATATCGGAATAAGCAGAAAAATCAAGATATATCTGAAGCGAAAATGCCAATACGCCCACCCAAAGAGATAAAGCGGGCGCGGTGCTTAGAGTTTTTGTATCAAGCAGACTATCCGCAACACTGCCGCAAGCATTGGCTAAAATAGCCTTTTTAGCAAGGCCAAAGCTGAAACGCCATACGCCGTCCGAAACATCTTCATAACTTGCCCTGCGGCTTAAAAGTTCAGGATATACATCCTTATAACGGACTATCGGACCTGCTATACACTGATGAAACATACTGACATACAAAAGAAGCATAGAAAAGCTTTTTTGTGCCGATATATCTTTTCTGTAAACATCCGCAACATAGGACACAAGCTGGAATGTATAAAAAGAAATGCCTATAGGCAGTACAAAAGACGGCACGCTCTGCGGAAAACCTACGAGCAGTTTAAGGTTTGTAAGGAAGAATGTTCCGTACTTGAAAACGCCTAAAAGCCCGAGGTTTACTGCGCAGGCTGAAAACAAATAAAACTTTGCTTTTTTTGAGCGAGGAGCGCATTTGTCTATTCTCAGCGCCAAAAAATAATCTGCAGCCGTCATAAAGATTAGCAACAAAACATAAACCGGCTCACCCCATGCATAGAAAATCAGCGAAAATACAAGCATAGTTATATTTTTCGCTTTAATGTTCGGAACAAGCCGATAAACTATTAAATTAAGGGGCAAAAATAAATATAAGAAAAAAAGGCTTGAAAATACCACCGTCGCACCCCCTTAAAACAATAATAAGTGCGGCAATATGCCGCACTTATTATTGTATATTAAAAAAAGTTAATGTCAACACATAAATAGTTACAAAATTGCAACTGTGATTATTTCATAAACTCATACATAGCTCTGTTACACATATATACATCGAGCTTTGCGGTGACCTCAAAAGGTGCGTGCATAGAAAGCACCGGAACGCCTAAATCAACAACATCTACGCCGAGATTTGCTATATACATAGCAACTGTGCCGCCGCCGCCTACATCTACCCTGCCAAGCTCGCCTGTTTGCCAGATAATTCCGGCTTTATCAAGCAGAGCGCGTATTTTTGCAACATACTCTGCCGACGCGTCACTCGTGCCGTACTTACCGCGTGAACCGGTGTACTTTGTGACCACAACGCCGTGATTTAAGAAGCTTGCATTACGCTTTTCCATAACATCTTGAAATGTCGGGTCCATACCGGCGTTTACATCTGCCGAAAGACAGCTCGAATGGCGTAGTGCTACCGTTTCATCAGAACCGTCATTAAGACAAATATCGTGAACTACATATGAAAGGAATTTAGAATTAAGCCCGGTATTACCGTCCGAACCTATCTCTTCTTTGTCAGCAAGAATTGCAACAGCAGTCTTTTCGGGTGCCTTAACATCCAGCACTGCCATAAGCTCACTGTAAGCGCAAACGCGGTCGTCCTGACCGTAAGCGCCTACAAGCGACCTATCAAATCCTATATCGGTAGCTTTCGCTGCCGGTACCATTTCAAGCTCTGCAGATAAGAAATCCTCTTCGGTAATGCCGTATTTTTCGTTTAACAGCTTCAAAATATTAAGCTTTACAAGTTCACTGCCCTCGTCATCTTTGAACGGACGGCTGCCTATCATCACATTAAGCTCTTCACCGCGGATTCCGTCAGACAAAGTGCGCTTGCTCTGCTCTGATGCAAGATGCGGAAGAAGGTCGTTTACCACAAACTGCGGCTCGCCGGGATTTTCACCTATTGAAACGGTGACAACACTGCCGTCCTTCTTAGCAAAAACGCCGTGAAGCGCCAGCGGCACCGTAGGCCACTGATACTTTCTTATTCCACCGTAATAGTGGGTTTTGAAAAGCGCAAACTCAACATCCTCATAAAGCGGATTAGGTTTAAGGTCCAGGCGCGGAGAATCAATATGCGCCGCGGTTATATTAATGCCGCACTCAGCCTTCTTTTCGCCGAATACGACAAAAGCTACCGACTTGCCGCGATTATTGAAGTAAACCTTATCGCCCGGCTTATACTCTTTTTCGCGCGTAAACGGCTTAAAACCCTTTCGTTCGGCAAGAACTATTGCTGCCGCAGTTGCCTCGCGCTCGGTTTTGGCAAGGTTCAAAAACTCTTTGTATCCCTCGCAAAAATCATACGCTTGCTTTACGGTTTCATCATCAGACCTCAAATAGCCGTTTTTATTTTCATAAAAAAGCTCTTCTTTGATTTTTTTGTAATCACTCATAATTCTTTCCTCCGATTATATCTTCTAAGTATATTTTAACCTTTTTTTCAAAACTGTCAATATCACCGTCGTTAACAAATACCGTATTGACTCTGTCTGTGTAAAACTTATCCGGCTTCCCGGCTGATATACGCATATCCGCCGCTGTATTTTCAAGACCGTCACGCTCGATAATTCTTTTCTTTCGCAATTTTGTAGGCGACAATACCGCGACGGTTGAATTGCAAATTTTATCCATACCGCTTTCAAAAAGCGTGGGTGCGTCCAAAAGCACGAAATCGCCGGTTATTTTACCATTAACTATTTCGCGTATATAAGGCAATATAGTCTTATTAAGCAGTTCTGTTTTTTCTTTGCTTGAAAATGCCAGCAAAGCAAGCTTTTTACGGTCAAGCTCACCGTTTCCTGCCAGTATCTCTTTTCCGAATACGGCAGTTAACGCTTCTAACCCCGGTTTGCCCTTTTTAACCGCTTCGCGAGCTGATATATCACAATCAATAACATTAAAGCCAAAAGCTGCGGCACACGCCGAAAAAATGCTTTTCCCGGCGCCCGTAGGTCCGGTCAATCCTAAAACATAGCTCATAGCTTTATCACCTTAAATCCTGCCGCGCGAATAAGGCGGTTGTAAACCGCAAGCCCCATACCTTTTTTATCAGGAGCGTGAACATAAACGGAATGTACACCGAGCGTATCAACCTGCCTTAGTGCTGAAAATAAGTTTTTAGCAAGAATATACGGATTATCTTTTTTGCCGTATACTATCTTTGTAGCATTTATTTTATTTGCTTCATCGCTAAAGCATACTGCTGCACAATTCTCTTTAGAGTTTACAAAAGATACATAGTTATCGCTTTCGCCCTCAACTAAAAATGTCTCTGTTTTCGGTGCATAATGCTTATAAAGCATACCCGGCGAAGCCACCGGCATATCCTTTTGAGGCTCTCGTAAAACCGCACTGTCTATAACCAAATCCGGCAAAAGCTCTGAAAGCTCCTCAGCCGTTACCGCACCCGGTCGCAAAAGCCTTGGCGGACTTGAAAAAAGCGCCACCACGGTAGACTCAACGCCTACCGTGCAGTCCTCTCCGCAGACTATCGCGTCAACCCTTCCGTCAAGGTCGGCAATTACATGTTCGGCGGTTGTGGGACTGGGTGAGCCTGAAATATTAGCGCTTGGTGCCGCAAGAGGAAGTCCGCTTGAAGCAATTATATCGCGTGCCGCTTTTGAAGACGGCATACGAACCGCTACTGTATCAAGCCCTGCCGATACGCTTTTCGCTATCGTTTCTTTTCTTTTTAGCACCATAGTAAGTGGCCCCGGCCAAAATCTTCGGGCAAGCTTTTTTGCCACTTCCGGAATATCGTCCGCAACGCTTTCAAGCTCTTTAATATCACTTATATGAACTATTAACGGATTATTTTGCGGTCTGCCTTTAGCGGCAAAAACCTTCTTTATAGCCTCGTCATCAAGAGCGCTTGCGGCAAGCCCGTAAACCGTTTCGGTAGGTATCGCAACAATTCCGCCGCGCCTTAATATCTCGCCTGCTCTGGCAACACCTTGCGCCCAATCACCCGAAATTATATCGATTTTTTCGGTATTCATAAGGCGTTCTCCTGCGATTTGAGGGCTTCTGTTCGATAATATGTTGTAAGAGCATCAACTATTTCATCAATATTTCCGTTCATTATGCTGTCAAGCTTATAAAGGGTAAGCCCTATGCGGTGGTCGGTAACGCGCCCCTGAGGGAAATTATATGTCCTTATCCTTTCACTCCTGTCGCCCGTACCCACCTGAGCGCGACGGTCGCTTGCAACGGCGGCGTCAGCCTTTGCTTTTTCGGCGTCGAAAAGCCTTGCACGAAGCACTTTAAGAGCCTTATCCTTGTTTTTGAACTGACTGCGCTCATCCTGGCACTCAACCACCGTACCTGTAGGAATGTGTGTGACTCTTATGGCGGAAGAGGTTTTATTGATATGCTGACCGCCGGCACCCGACGAGCGAAATGTATCTATTTTAAGGTCGGCAGGATTAAGCTCAAATTCAACCTCATCCGCTTCGGGAAGCACAGCAACGGTAACGGTAGAAGTGTGAACTCTGCCCTGCGTTTCGGTATCAGGCACGCGCTGAACGCGGTGAACACCGCTTTCGTACTTAAAGCGCGAATATGCACCGGCACCCTCAATCATAAAGCTTATTTCCTTATATCCGCCAAGCTCGGTTTCGTTTGCGTTTGTGACCTCAACCGCAAAATGATGACTTTCCGCATACATCGTATACATCCTGAAAAGACTGCCTGCAAAAAGCGCCGCCTCTTCGCCGCCTGCTCCGCCTCGGATTTCTATTATTACATTTTTATCGTCGTTTGGGTCTTTGGGCAAAAGCAAAAGCTTTAATTCTTCCGAGGACGAAGCAACGGTTGCCTTTGATTTTTTAAGCTCCTCTTCTGCAAGCTCCCTGAAATCCTTGTCAATTCCCGAAGACGAGAGTATTTCTTCCGCCTCCTTTAAGGCGTTTTGAGCCGCAGTATATTCGCGGTATTTTTCTACAATCGGGGAAAGCTCACTGTGCTCTTTTATAAGGCGTGTAAACTGTTCGTTATCCGATATAACTTCGGGACGGGTAAGCTCGACCGATATTTGTTCAAAGCGGTTTTCTACCGCTGATAGTTGTTCAAACATTATTTTTCTCCGTTATCCAGTATCTTTTTTATTGCCTTTTCAGCAGACCTGCGAGGTATCATAACCTCTCTGCCGCAGCCTGTGCATACGAGTTTGAAATCCATACCTATACGGGATATTCTGAAAGTGTCGCTTCCGCAAGGGTGCTTCTTTTTCATTTTAACGATATTGCCAACACCAATTTCCATATATTCTCCCTCCGCACTTCATTCTAATTATATAACATATTTTTCCTCTTGGCAAGCATTGTTCCCGAAAAATAGTCTGTCTTCACGCAAAAAACGGTTGACAAAGTATACTTTATGTGCAATAATAGTGAAAACTGAAATCGCTTTTGATAGAGGTGCGGCGTTTATCAGTAGTATGTTGCTTAAAAGGCATCGGCAATATGCGAAAGGAACCGCCGCCGAAGGAAAGTCAGGTTTTGCCTTAAAACCTCTTTTCTGGGCCGTAAGGGAAACACTCTGCGGACTGTCGCGTTCATTCGCGGAGGGCTATCGCGTGTGTTTGTGTGTTTAACGCCTGTGATACTCTCGCTATCACAGGCGTTTTATTTGAAAAAGGAGAATGACTGAAATGAAAAGAATTATTACTGTAATTGCAGTGCTCGCACTGGTACTTGGCCTGTCGGCGTGCGGAAGTAAGGTTGACCCTGCAAAGGACCTTGAAAATGCAAAGTCTGCCGGCGTGCTTAAGGTTGGTATGGAATGCGCATACGCACCTTTTAACTGGACACAGACTGACGATAAAGACGGCGCCGTAAAAATTGCAAATGCCGAAGGCTATGCTAACGGTTACGATGTTCAGGTCGCAAAGACTATTGCTGATAAAATCGGCGTAAAGCTTGAAGTTTATGCATACGAATGGGATGCGCTTATTCCTGCAGTTGAATCAGGTAAGCTTGATTGTATCATAGCCGGTATGAGTCCGACAGAAGACAGAAAGCAGACCATAGATTTCTCTTCAAATTACTACATTTCAAACCTTGTAATTATTGTTAAGAAAGACAGTCCGTTTGCTTCGGCTAAGTCTCTTGCAGATTTCACAGGCGCTAAAATCAACGCACAGGACGGCACATTCCACATAGAAGCTGCAAAGCAGATTAAGGATGTTGTAACCGCACCTATGAAAGACTTTACAACGCTTTATACCGCCGTTACCGCCGGTACTATTGACGGTTATATTGCCGAAGAGCCGACAGCTTTCCAGGTATGCGGAAATAATGCGGACCTTGCCTATGTTGCACTTGTCAATAATGACACAGGCTTTAAGTGTGCCGAGGGCGATACCGCTATCGCCGTAGGTTTGCGCAAAGGTTCTTCTCTTAATGCGGATGTTTCCGCCGCAATAGACGGTATTTCGGTTGAAGAACGCACTGAAATTATGAAGAAAATGGTAGAAATTGCTCCTGCCGAATAATAATTGAGGTTTTTATAGAATGTCACTTTTTTCTGATATTGCGGTCGTATGGTCAAAATACGGCACGCAAATTCTAAGCGGTATCGGCAACACAGTATTAATTTCGATAATCGGTACGCTTATAGGTCTTGTAATAGGTCTGTTTAACGGCGTTATCCGTACAATGCCTACTGCTAAAAATCCTCTTGCCAGAGGTGCTATGAAGATAGTAAACTGGATAATCAATGCCTATGTCGAGGTGTTCAGAGGAACGCCTATGATGGTACAAGCGATGATTATTTACTGGGGTTACGCATATATGAACGGCGGCGATTCACTGCCGCTTATCCCTGCAGGTATAGCAATAGTATCAATTAACACCGGTGCGTATATTACCGAGATTGTCAGAGGCGGTATAATATCGATTGACCGCGGTCAGTTCGAGGGCGCTATGAGCATAGGTATGACGCATTTTAGCACTATGATACATATCATAATCCCACAGGTTATGCGCAATATTCTGCCGAGTGTATCAAACGAGTTTGTTGTGAACATAAAAGATACTTCGGTGCTTAATGTTATCGGTGTTACCGAGCTTTATTTCTATGCCGCGTCAGCCGCTAAAAACAGTTATAAGATTTTTGCAAGCTATCTTATCGCGTGCGCTATTTATTTCTGCCTCACATTTACCGTAACTCGCATTTTGCGTTTTATTGAAAAGAAGATAGAGGGCAAGGCAAATTATACCGTTTTCGGTTCTCAAAGCGACTCTACTGCTGAAATTCATCTGAACAAGGAGGAGACCGCGAATGTCTGAAAGCGTTATAGAAATAAAACACCTCAAAAAGACCTTTGGTGAAAATATCGTGCTTAAGGATATTGATTTTTCAATATCCAAGGGAGAGACAGTGAGTGTTATCGGCTCTTCCGGTTCGGGAAAGAGCACAATGCTTCGTTGCGTAAATCTGCTCGAAACTCCTACAGGCGGAGAGATACTTTTTCACGGCAAGAACATTCAAACCGAGCTTGATATATCCGAATACAGAGCAAAGGTCGGAATGGTTTTCCAGTCTTTTAATCTTTTTGATAATCTTAATGTTCTCGGGAACTGTATGATAGGGCAGACATCGGTTCTCGGCAGAGATAAAAAGACTGCAGAAGCTAAAGCTATGGAATACCTTGACAAGGTAGGTATGACACCTTATATCAACGCAAAGCCCCGTCAGCTCTCCGGCGGACAAAAGCAGAGAGTGGCCATAGCGCGCGCTCTTGCTATGGACCCGGAGGTTATACTTTTCGATGAGCCTACAAGCGCGCTTGACCCGGAAATGGTCGGCGAAGTGCTGACGGTTATGAAAAGGCTTTCCGAATCTGGTATGACTATGATAGTGGTAACCCACGAAATGGCATTTGCCCGTGATGTGAGCGACCGAGTGATTTTTATGAACGACGGTTATATTTGCGAGCAGGGAACGCCTGAAGATGTATTCGGCGCGCCAAAGCGCGAGGAAACTAAAAGCTTCCTTTCAAGATTTCTTAATCAGTGAAAAAAGCAGGGCGTCCGCCCTGCTTTTAAGATATGAATATTAGGCTTACACTCGACAAGAACAAAATTTAGGAGAAAATACAAATGAGAATGGTAATAAAAGTGGGAACATCCACGCTTACCTATAAAACCGGAAAGCTTAACATCAGAGCTTTCGAACGGCTCACAACCGTTATATCAGGGCTTAAAAATTCGGGTATGGAGGTGATTTTGGTATCGTCCGGCGCAATAGGTATGGGCGTAGGAAAGTTAGGCTTATTATCCCGTCCGGAGGATATACCCACGAAGCAGGCGGCGGCGGCAGTAGGTCAAAGCGAGCTTATGTATATGTACGATAAATATTTCGGAGAATATCATCATACGGCGGCTCAGATGCTTATAACTGCCAACGATTTTGAAGACAGTGAAAAGCATTTGAATTTAACCAACACTCTCGCCCGGCTTTTAGAGCTTGGGGCTTTGCCGGTTGTAAACGAAAACGATACAGTATCTACCGCAGAGCTTAGCATCGGAGATAATGATACGCTTTCCGCGCTTGTTGCGATTGACGCTAAGGCTGATATTCTTGTACTTGTATCAGATATAGGGGGACTTTATACCGCGGACCCTCACAAGGATAAAAACGCCGAGCTTATATCGGTTGTTGATAATGTTGATGATGTGCTCAGCTTAGGTGAGGGTACGGTTTCGGTACTGGGTACCGGAGGAATGGCCACAAAGCTTCAGGCGGCCAAGCTCGTTACCGAAAAAGGAATAGATATGATAATCGTAAACGGAGCAAAACCCGAAGTGCTCTACGATATAGCCGAAGGAAAAAATGTCGGCACAAAGTTTGTAGGAAAGAAGAAATAAAATGACCACGCTTGATGTACTGAAATCAGCAAAAAAATGCGCCGACGGTGCGCTTATGCTTTCAAATGAGCAAAAGAGCAGAGCAATAGAGCTTATGGCGCAAAAAATCGAGGAGGCAAAAGAAAAAATACTTGCCGCAAACAGAATTGACCTCGATATGGCTAAAGATAAACTGTCGGCTTCGATGCTTGATAGGTTAGCGCTAAACAAGGAACGCATTTTCGGTATGACCGCCGGTATGCGCGAGGTGGCGAAGCTTCCCGACCCGATAGGTGAAGTGGAAAGCAAGATAAAAAGACCTAACGGACTTGAGATTAAAAAAGTATGTTGTCCGATAGGCGTGCTTGCGGTAATTTACGAAAGCAGACCTAATGTAACGAGCGACGCGGCAGTTCTTTGCTTCAAGTCATCTAATGTGTGCGTATTAAAACCGGGCAGCGATAGTTTCCGCACGGCAAAAGAAATCGTCAGCGCCCTGCGCGCAGGGCTAAAGCTTGCCGGAATTGACGAAAATTTTATAAATCTTGTACCCGACCCGTCAAGAGAAGCGGCGGCAGAGCTTATGAAAGCGAAAGGTCTTATTGACGCTCTTATTCCTCGAGGTGGCGCCGGCCTTATACGCGCGTGTGTGCAAAATTCAACGGTACCCTGCATAGAAACCGGTACCGGAATATGCCACATATATGTTGAAAAAACCGCTGATACGGATATGGCGCTTAATATTATAGAGAATGCCAAAACCTCAAGGCCGTCTGTATGTAACGCCGCGGAGGTTTGCATTGTTGACAGAGAAATAGCAAAAGACTTTTTGCCAAAGCTCAAAAAACGGCTTTATGATGACCGAAAAACCGCAGGCAAAACAGCAGTTGAGCTTCGCCTTGATAGTGAAAGCGCAAAAATTATAGACGGAAAAGCCGCCGAAAACGGCGATTTTGATACCGAATTTTTGGATTATATAATGGCGGTAAAAATTGTAGGCGGCATAGATGAGGCAATAGCTCATATTGCCGAGCATTCAACACATCACAGCGAGGCAATAATAACAAACAATAAAGAAATAGCCGATAAATTCTGCCTGAGCGTAGACAGCGCGGCGGTATATGTAAATGCTTCGACACGGTTTACAGACGGCGGCGAGTTCGGGCTCGGCTGCGAAATGGGCATTTCCACCCAAAAGCTTCACGCCAGAGGCCCTATGGGACTTAAAGAGCTTACAAGTTATAAGTATATAATAAACGGTGACGGACAGATAAGGTAGGTAGATTATGAGTAAGATAGGATTTATAGGGACCGGCGTTATGGGCAGTGCGCTCGCCCGTGCCGTGAGCAAAAACGAAAAGGATATAATGCTTTCTAATGTACCAAGTGCGGCGGCTAAAGTATTAGCAGAAGAACTTGGCGCACATTCTGCAGAAAATAAAACAATCGCCGAAAGCTGTGAGTATATCGTACTTGCCGTAAAGCCGCAGGTAATTTTCAGCGTGCTCGAGGAAATTGCGCCGGTGCTTAAAAGCCGTAAAGATGATTTTGTTTTAATCAGTATCGCCGCAGGTGTAACGATTAATTCCGTTAAATCGGCGGTGGGAATTGATTTCCCCGTAATACGCCTTATGCCAAACACCCCGGTATCGGTAGAAAAGGGCGTTATCCTTTGCGCCTTTGACGGTGTGAAAGAAAAACAGAAAGAGGAATTTTTCCGTATGTTTTCTTCGGCAGGGCTATGCGACGAAATCGCAGAGGATAAAATTGACGCCGCCGGTGCGCTTACCGGTTGCGGTCCGGCTTTTGCGTACATAATGATGCAGGCTCTCGCCGACGGCGCCGTAGCCTGTGGAATAGATAGAAAAACAGCAACGGTCTATGCTGAAAAAACCGTCGCCGGAGCCGCTGAGCTGGCACTTTTATCAGGCGAACACCTTGAAAAACTGAAAGACGCAGTATGCAGTCCTGCAGGAAGCACCATTGAGGGCGTAAACATTCTTGAAAACCGAAGTGTACGCGCGGCATTCGCCGATGCAGTCAAAGCGTCATATAAAAGAAATAAAGAATTAGGAAAAAAATAACCGCAAGCGGCAAGGTTAAACCCTTGCCGCTTGTTATTATCTATACATAACTCATATCATAAGTTATTACGCATTCGTAAGTTTTATTTTTCTCTTTAGCAAGCTTTTTGATTTTTTCATCAAGCTCTCTTTCGGTAAACGGCACCGAATTCGGTATCACAACATCGAAAATAAGGTTTGTACGCTCATCAGACGGCGGCGTCATACGAAAATCGTGAAGCGATAAATCAGGGTGAATTGATTTTATTATCTCAATCATTTCCCTCTTTGCGGTCATAACCGATTCATCGTTTACATTTACGGGGTCCATATGAATTACGAGGTTTATTCCGCACTTCTCCCCTACTACCTTTTCGCAAATATCAATTTGCTCATGGCATTTTACTATGTCGGTATCCTGCGGCACCTCAACATGAACTGAAGCAAACTGTCTGCCGGGACCGTAATTATGCACTATCAAATCGTGTACACCCAAAAAACCGTCAAAGGACATTATCCCTCGCTCGATTTCATTTATAAGCTCTATTTCCGGCGGCTTGCCTAAAAGCTCGCCTATCGTCTGCTTAATCGTGCCAATACCCGACCAAAGTATAAAGCCCGCAACGCCGACTGAAACTATGGCGTCAAGGTTAAACGGCATTTTTATATTCATAGAGACAACCGCGCAAATGAGGATTGCAAGGGTTGAAACACAGTCATTAAGACTGTCCTGAGCCGTCGCCGCCAAGGCGGAGGAGTCTATCTTTTTTGCAAGTTTTGCATTAAACAGAAACATCCAGAGCTTAAGCAGTATTGAAAAGCCAAGTATACCAAGCGACAGGTATGAAAACCTGGGCGCGGTATCCCCCGATATAATCGCTTTTACAGCGCTTATCAAAAGCTCGGCGCCGACTATAAGTATAAAAAACGATACGGTGAAGGCAGATAGATATTCCATCCTGCCGTGACCGAAAGGATGGTCGGAGTCCGCCGGTTTACTCGATAGCCTGAAGCCTATCATGGATATCAAGGAAGAACCCATATCTGAAAGGTTATTAAGCCCGTCGGCTACTATAGACATACTGCCGGCAAGCAGTCCCGCGGTGATTTTTACGACGCATAAAAACAAATTACAGACAATACCTGTAATACTGCCGAGATTACCGTAAGATATACGCACCTTTTGAGATTTTGTATTCTCATAATCCTTTACAAAAAGCTTTATAAGCAGATTTGTCATCAAAACTTACTTCCCTTACTCCCCTTGCTTCCGAAAGAAACGCCGGAAAGTATATTTGTATCTATCGTGAATTTAAGGTTTTCTCTTTTGCGCTCACGGCGAAAAGCTGTATCTACCAGCTTATCTATCATATCTGAGTATTTAAGACCCGTTGCCTCCCAAAGATAGAACGCGAGTGAACCGGGAATTGTGTTTATCTCGTTTGCAAAAACTTCTTTTGTTTCGTTATCCAAAAGATAGTCTATACGCACTACTCCCGAGGCGCCAATAGCCTTGAATATTTTGCAGGATATATCGCGGATTTTTTCGCTCAGCTCTTCGGGTATATCCGCCGGTATTTTTCTGCCGAGAGACGCCATACCTTTACTTGCCTCGCTCTTAGAGCCACCCTCGTATTTATCCTTGTAAGAAAGAATTTCATCACTCATTATCGGCTCTTCGCAAACAGAGGCGGTGCATTCATCACGGTCACCTAAAACCGAGCAGTTTATTTCTCTGAGGTTATTAACTGCGCGCTCAGCTAAAATATTATCCGCAAAGCTTGCGGCAAGGCGAATGGCCTCATCAAGCTCAGCGTCTGACTTAACCTTACTGATACCAACGCTTGAGCCTAAATTTACAGGCTTGATAATCATAGGAAAGCTTATATTTTCTTTAATTTTTTCAGTAATACCCGTGCTGTCGGTCATATACTCTCGCGAAGTAAAGCGCACACAGTCAAGAGTAGGCAGTCCTGCACTTTTAAGCACATCCTTAAACACCGCTTTATCCATACCGACAGCTGCGGAAATAATATCACAACCGATATAGGGAAGACCCAAAAATTCAAGGTAGCCTGCCATTGTGCCGTCCTCACAATTAGTGCCGTGCACTATCGGGAATGCCAGGTCGATTTTAGTATCAACAACCTTCCTGAACGCTTTTTTATTCATCGGGTGCATAAACACACCGTCTTTAGCTTTAACAAATGTAACTTCCTCGCTTGAAGCGATAAGCCTATCAATATCCCTGAAGCTTTCAATATCAAGCATTTCCTTTGAAGTGAACATTGAGCCGCCCTTTGTTACATAAACGGGTGTCACTTCATACTTTTCACGGTTTATCGCGCGCATTGCCTGCACCGCCGAAATAATGGAAACCTCGTGTTCTACCGAACGGCAACCGAAAAATACAGCAATATTAATTTTCATACCAAAACCTCAATTCAAATAGTTATCGGGAAGGTCGTTTTCGAGAAGTACCACGCTGTTTTTATCGCACAACGGCGCATATACCCCCATAGCCTCTTTGAAACTTGAAACGACATAAAGATTATCCTTATTAAAATCGGTAGTTCTTATCGCATCAGCCATAGGAACAGAGCGATTTTTTCCTACGAGTATTATTATATCACAGTATTTTGCCGCTTCAAGACCTAAAGCATAATTGCAGTCATATTCACGGTCGCCAAGCTCAATAAGACCGGGGGTTATTATTACTTTTTTCATACCCTCAAACGAGCCGAGAACGCGTACTGCTTCAAGACAGCCTTCGGGGTTTGAATTATACGCGTCATCAATGAGCAACGAGCCGTTTTTGAAGGGTTTAAGCTCAAGTCTATGCTCTGTAGCCTCAAGCCTCCCTACGGCGCATTTTATATCATCAGCACTAACGCCTAAGATATGTGCGAGCGCTGCCGACGCCAAAATATCCGATACGCTATGCTTGCCTAAAAGCTTTGTAGTGACCGTAACAGTATCACCGCCGAGGTGCAAATCAAAGGTTGAGCCGGCAGGCGAATAGCGGATATTATCGGCAAAATACTCTGTTCCCTCACCGAAAAACACTGCTTTTTCACATTTATCTTTACGAGCTGATATGCCCTCACTATCGATATTAGCAAGGCAAATACCGCCTTTTTTTATTACGGCGTTATATAATTCAAACTTAGTACCGAAAACATTATCTACCGACTTAAATGTATCAAGGTGCTGTTCACCGACAGAGGTGATTATTCCGAAATCAGGGTTTACAATATCGCATATTTCTTTTATATCTCCCGTTTTCTTAGCGCCCATTTCACAAATAAATATCTGTGTTTGCGGTTTTAGGTGTTCGCGGACGGTACGCACAACACCAAACGGAGTATTAAAGCTCTGCGGTGTGCAGACAGTATTGAATTTTTCACTCAAAATACGGTTGAGTATAAACTTAGTCGTAGTCTTACCGTAACTGCCGGTAATGCCTATTATCTTCAAATTATTGTATGATTTGAGTATGCGCTTGGCGTCATTTATATAATGCCTGCCTATTAAGTTTTCCAGAGGTGAGTTTATTAGCTTTGTCAGTACCAAAAGTACCGGGGTGAGTGAAGATAACATAAAGCTTAGAAGAGTTGCCACCCTGCCTATATTATTTCTCCGGAATATAGCATATAGGCTAAAAAGAACAACAAGAATAATTATCGCCGTGCAGTAAAGCCTTTTCACTCTGCTTGTAAAAACAAGCGGTTTTATCGATTTAGTCTTTTGCCTTATGGCAAGAAATACCCGTAACGCAAGCACAAAAAAAGCGGCTATTGCGGCAATAAAATACCGTTCTTTTAAGTATAACACCGAGAGTATGCAATATAAAAACGCTTCGGCACAAAGACTTACTGTAAATGAGCTTTTAACCCAGCCGAAATACCTCGATATAAAATAAGAGTTTTGCTGTAACATCTGGTATTGTAAATACAGCGAAAACACTGCCGAAATACTTAAAAAAGCCAAACTCAGGCTTATAAAAATATCCATAAAACCCTCCTATTTTATAAAGGCTCGAAGAATTGCCAACGCCTCATAAGGCTTCTCACAAAATGAAAAATGTCCCGTTCCTTTTATTACACAAAGACCGCTATCGGAAATTCTCTCTTTGATTAACTCTGCACTTGAAAGCGGCGTATCGGTATCGTTTTCTCCCCAGATAAGCAGTGTCGGACATTTTATATTGCCTAAAATATCTCTAAGGTCGGTATTTACGAGGGATACAAGCGTCTGCCTTAGCACCGGCGGCGCGGCATTATAATCCGCCGAACCATAGTGCTTACGCGCTTTATCAAGTAAACTACCACTGAAATTTTTAATAATCGGCAAGCTAAGCATTTTCTTTATACGCTTAAAGTTTTTTGCTCTGCGCTTTTGCTTTGGCGTTTTTTCTGCCACTATGCCGGCAGAGTCTAAAAGCACAATCTTAGAGGGGTTAATTCTACCGTTCCCTGAAAGCGAGAGTATAACTCTTCCTCCGTGTGAATGACCTATAAACACCGCTTTTTCAGCGTCAACACCGGCAAATGACAAAAACTCAAGCACGAAATCACAATAGTCATCTATACTCCACGCTTCAGCCATAGTTTCACTGCCGCCACAACCGGGGAAATTTACAGCGTAAAATTTGCAACGGTCCGAAAGACCGCGGATAATACCTTTATAAACATCAAAGGACGAGCCCCAACCGTGTAGCAACACTACCGGTATATCACCCTCGCCCGAGATTAAATATTCAGTTTTAAGACCGCAGATTTGCGTTTCCATAAAACCGCCCTTTCACTACAATACAGTATATCATTTTATATTATAACAGATTAGTTGCGAAAAAAGAAGTGTTTTTTCAAAATAGTTCTTGAAAAGCGGTTAAATGAGTGTTATAATACCATCGAACAGATATTCGCCAGAGGTGACATTATGGATAGAATACCTTTAAGTGTTAATCAGGAAAAAGTTTATAAATTCCTTGTAAAGAGGCTCCAAAACGGCTTGCCGCCGACAGTAAGAGAGATTTGCGAAGCAACGGGGCTTCGTTCTACATCTTCGGTCCACGCAATACTTAACTTCCTTGAAGAAAACGGTTACATTGTGCGTGATGCTAAGTTTTCACGCGCCATACGGCTTAACAATGATTTCGATTCGTCTATGGTGCCTCTTGTAGGCAAAATCACTGCAGGTCAGCCGATTTTAGCGGTAGAGCAAATTGAGGATTATATTCCTTATCCTACGAGTGACGCAGAGGGGCTTTTTGCCCTTAAGGTTGTAGGTCTTAGTATGAAAAACGCCGGTATTCTTGACGGAGACATTGTTTTTGCCGATAAAAATGCACCCTGCAAAAACGGAGATATTGTAATTGGTATGGATGGTGACAGCGCCACCGTAAAACGACTTCTAATCAAAGACGGAAAAGTGATTTTTATGCCTGAAAATCCCGATTTTTCGCCAATATATCCGAAAGAGCCCAAGGTGTTAGGCAGAGTTATCGGCTCATTCAGGAAGTACTGATTATGCTGAAATATATAGAGATTTTTACTGACGGTGCGTGTTCCGGCAATCCGGGTCCGGGTGGTTGGGGCGCGATACTCAGGTACGGCAATCACGAAAAGGAAATATCCGGCGGTGAAGAAAACACCACCAATAACAGAATGGAACTGACGGCGGCAATTAAAGCGCTTTCCGCGCTTAAGGAGCCTTGCAAAGTACGGCTGACTACCGACTCAAAGTATGTGTGCGACGGTATGAACTTAGGCCGGGCGCGCGAGTGGCGTAAAAACGGTTGGAAAAAATCCGATAAAAAACCGGCGCTCAATATTGAGCTTTGGGAAGAGCTTTTAAGGCTTGACGATATGCATGATATAACATTCGTCTGGGTGCGGGGACATAACGGGCACAAAGAAAACGAGCGATGCGATAAGCTTGCCGTGGAATATTATAAAAACCTTAAGGGGAACAAAGATGAGCAGTAAAAAAGCAAGATTTTTAGTTTTCAGTGCGATTATCGCGGCGCTTTATGCAGTGTTTACATACGCTGCGGCTTTTTTTAATTTGGCTTATGGACCTATACAGTTCCGTTTTTCTGAGGCCCTTAATGTATTGTGCTTATTTACACCTGCAGCAATACCGGGGCTTACCGTTGGCTGTCTTATAGCAAATATTTTTTCATTCAACCCCATAGACCTTGTTATGGGTACTTCCGCGACGCTTATAGCGGCAGTGACAATGTATCTTTTCAGAAACATAAAAATCTTCAAATATCCGCTTCTGGCTATGCTTATGCCGGTTATTGCGAACGGTCTAATCGTTGGTGCGGAAATCGCCATTTTCTTTACTGAGGGTGGAGCTTCATTTACGGGTTTTTTGGTCGCGGCAGCAGAAGTAGCTTTAGGCGAGCTTGCAGTTATGCTGACGCTCGGCACGGCGCTTTATTATCTACTGCTTAAAAACCCGAAAATACTTAACCTGAAATAAATTATTCTGCCGACTATACAGTCGGCTTTTTTATGCCTTTTGATTGACAAAAATCTGTGTATGATATATAATATTTTGGTATTATATAGTATATTAAGGAAGTAGAACTATGCAGTGGACATCACTTAACGATTTGAGAGAAAAGTACCTAAGCTTTTTTGAGTCTAAGGGGCATTTGAGGCTTGATAGCTTCCCGTTGGTTCCAAAGGGCGATAAATCGCTTTTACTTATAAACTCGGGTATGGCGCCGATGAAAAAGTATTTTACAGGTGAGGTTACTCCTCCCCGTAACCGTGTTACCACCTGCCAAAAGTGTATCAGAACGCCTGACCTTGAAAGAGTAGGTCACACCGCGCGCCACGGCACATATTTTGAAATGCTCGGCAATTTCTCTTTCGGCGACTATTTTAAGCACGAGGCAATAAAGTGGGCTTGGGAATTCTTAACCGAAGTACTGGAAATACCGAGCGACTTACTTTGGCCGTCAGTTTATGAAGAGGATGACGAGGCTTATGCTATATGGCGCGACGAAATAGGCGTTCGCGAGGACCATATAGTAAGACTCGGCAAAGAGGATAATTTCTGGGAGCACGGAACAGGACCATGCGGTCCTTGCAGTGAGATATATTTTGACCGCGGTGAAAAGTACGGTTGCGGCAAGGATACCTGCCGCCCGGGTTGTGACTGCGACAGATATATGGAAATATGGAACAATGTTTTTTCGCAGTTTAACAATATGGGTGACGGCACTTATACCGAGCTTGAACACAAAAACATTGATACCGGTATGGGTCTTGAGCGCCTTGCCTGCATTATGCAGGGGGTAGACAATATGTTTGAGGTGGACAGTATTAAAAACACCTTAAACGAGGTATGCCGTATATCGGGCAAAGAGTACGGTAAAGACGCCAGCACAGATATTTCTATCCGTGCTATAACCGACCACGCAAGAGCCGCCACATTTATGATAAGCGACGGTATAATCCCTTCAAACGAGGGGCGCGGATATGTGCTTAGAAGACTTCTAAGGCGTGCGGCAAGGCACGGGAGACTACTCGGTGTAAACCGTCCTTTTCTGTGCGAGCTTGCGGACTCTGTAATTAAAGAAAACAAAGCGGGATATCCCGAAATATTCGAAAAACAGGAAATAATCAAAAAGGTTATAGGGAGTGAAGAAGAAAGCTTCTCAAAGACTATTGACCAGGGACTCAGCATACTTAGCGGTCTTATGAAGTCCGGCGGCGAGCTTTCGGGGGAAGACGCCTTTAAGCTTTATGATACCTACGGTTTCCCTCTCGACCTTACAAAAGATATACTTTCCGAAAGCGGTATGACGGTTGATGAAGCCGGTTTTAATGAGCTTATGCTTCGCCAGCGTGAGCTTGCGCGTTCAGCGCGTAAGTCTGAGGACTCTGAAAGCTGGAAAAGCAACGATTTAAGTTTTGAGGGCATAGAAAAAACCGTATTTGAAGGTTACACAAAAGATGTCTGCGAAGCAACCGTGCTTGATATTGTCGTTCACGGTGAACATACCGGCAGTGCGGAAAATGAAAATGCGATAATAGTCCTTGATACAACCGTTTTTTACGCCGAAAGCGGCGGTCAGGTTGCAGACACGGGCGAAATAAAAGCCGACGGTGCAGTCTTAACGGTTTTGGATGTGAAAAAGAATTCTTCCGGTATTTTTATGCACTCAGGTAATGTAAACGGCAAAATTTCGGTAGGCGATAAGGTTTGTGCCGAAATTGATGTTTCACGCAGAAATAAAATTCGTGCAAATCACACAGGCGCACATCTTTTGCAGGCGGCTCTTCGCGAGGTTTTAGGCAATCATGTTGAGCAAGCGGGTCAGCTTGTAAACGATAAGGAACTCCGCTTTGACTTTACTCATTTTTCTGCTTTAACCTCCGAAGAGATAGAAAGAACTGAAGCAAGAGTCAATGAAATAATTCTTTCGGGAATTGAGGTTAAAAGCCGTGAAATGCCCATTGAAGAAGCTAAAAAGCTCGGCGCTATGGCACTTTTCGGCGAAAAGTACGGCAGTGTTGTTCGCGTTGTGTCGGCAGGTGATTTTTCGGTTGAGTTCTGCGGCGGCACCCATGTTGATAATGCGGCGAAAATCGGTCTTTTCAAAATCAGCAGCGAAAGCGGAATTGCGGCAGGCGTTCGCCGCATAACAGCGGTTACCGGCGCCGGATTCCTAAAGCTTTTTGGCACCTATGAAGAGATGATTAAATCCACTGCCGAAGCTCTTAAATGCTCGTTTGGCGATATTGCTCAAAAGGCAGAAGCAGCGGCGGCGGCTATTAAAGAAAGCCAGAAGCAAATTGAAACACTCTCAGCTAAAATTGCCGCCGGAAAAGCAAACTCAATTTTAGATAACGCGGCAAATATTGAAGGTATCCGTGTTGCAACGGCTGTGTTTGAGGGCGCTACCGGCGATGAGCTTCGTAAAATGGCGGATAGTCTTAAGGATAAGAATAACGATATAGTTTTAGTTCTTGCCTCCAAAGGTGACGGAAAAATCACATTCCTCGCGTCAGCAGGCAAAAAGGCGGTAGAAAGCGGCGTGCACGCCGGAAATCTTGTAAGATGTGTTGCAGAGATTACCGGGGGTAAAGGCGGCGGCAAACCCGATATGGCTATGGCAGGCGGTAAGGATGTGTCTAAGATTAACGAAGCGCTCGAAAGTGTCACAAGCGCAGTTGAAACTATGATAAGGAAGAGTTAATATGGACGATTGTTTGTTTTGTAAAATAATAAAAGGCGAAATACCAAGCACTAAGGTCTATGAGGACGATTTCGTTTACGCCTTCCTCGATATTGCGCCGCAAGCACCGTTTCACGCGGTTATAGTACCTAAAGCGCATATAGCTTCCGCGGCGGAAATTGACGAAAACAACAGTGTATATGTTTCCAAAATATATGAGGCAGTTGCAAAAATCGCAAAAAAAGAAAACCTCGAAAAGGGATTTCGAGTAGTTACAAACTGCGGTGAGGACGGCGGTCAGACCGTAGGTCACCTTCATTTTCACCTGCTTGCACGCAGATATTTGCAGTGGCCTCCGGGCTGATTATATTGTACAAATAATTCTAAGGAGATTTTGTTATGTCTGAGTTTTACAAAATGAAAATTGCAGGTCTTGAGCGTAAGCTTGAAAAGTTTTCGGTAAGCGATAAGCTTGATATTGCCGCATTTATTATATTCGGTGATGTTGAGCTTACCGTTGCAGGTGTAGCCGAGCTTCTCAAAAAGGTTCCGGACTTTGATATAATTCTCACACCTGAAGCAAAGTCCATACCTATAGCTTACGAGGCGGCGCGGCAGTCAGGCAAGCCGTACATTGTGGCTCGTAAAGGTATTAAGGTTTATATGCGCAATCCGCTTGATGTGTCTGTTACTTCTATCACAACTCAGCACGAGCAGCATTTGTATCTCGGAGAAACCGAAGTAAACCTTATTAAAGGCAAGCGTGTTTTGATAGTAGATGATGTTATAAGCACCGGTGAGTCGCTCGAAGCGGTAAGAAAGCTTGTAAATGAGGCAGGCGGCATTGAGGCGGCGTCTGCGGCATTCTTAGCCGAAGGCGATGCGGCAGACCGTGACGATATTATTTTCCTGGAAAAGCTTCCGCTTTTCTTTAAGTGATGCGCTATGACGGACTTTGAACTTAGAATACTTGACTTTATAGCCGATAAAATCGCCAACCCGTTTTTCGATAAAGCTATGCCCATAATATCAATGTTCGGCGATCACGGCATTTTTTGGATGGCACTTACGGTAATACTGCTTATTCCGAAAAAGACCCGTAAACTCGGCTTTTCTATGGCTTTAGCTCTTGCTATGGGCTTTATCTGCGGAAATTTAGTTATCAAGAACATAGTAGCAAGAATACGGCCTTATGAATACCGCCCTGAAATCAATCTTTTAGTCAGCAAGCTTAAAGATTTTTCATTTCCGTCGGGCCATTCGCTCGCTTCCTTTGAGGCGGCAACCTGTATATTCATACGGTACAAAAAATGGGGTGTTGCGGCACTTGCTCTCGCTGTACTTATTGCCTTTTCAAGGCTTTATCTTTTTGTTCACTTCCCGAGCGATGTGCTTGTAGGTACTGTAATGGGTATAATATTTGCGATAATCGCAAGTTTAATCGTTAACAGAATTTATAAGAATAAAGATACGCTAAACAACAAAAACCTGATAGATTAGTTATGGGGGATAATCTTGAAAAATAGGACTAAAAGGCAAGCGGCCATAATAAAGCGCAGAATATTCCTGAGTGTGGTATCTGTGGTTTTAATAGCGGCGGTAATAGCCGTTGTTATGACCGTTTCCGCTATAATTAAATCAGTAAGTGCTAAGGGCAATCAGAAGAATAACAATGCCTCAAATACCGAAAGCATATCGGATGATGTTAGCAGTACGGTATCCGAGCCTGCAAAAAGCGGCACGCCGGTAACCGTCACCGTAATAAACACCGGCGATATTATTCTTCACGACCGTATTTTCAAAGACGCACAACTTAGCGACGGCTCGTTTGATTTTTCTGATTTTTTCAAGGTTGCGGACAAGCGCTTTAAGGCGGCGGATTATGCTGTTGCTAATCTCGAAGTCACCCTCGCCGGCCCGCGCGACGGCGCACCTTATTCGGGATATTCAGGCTATCCTGCCTTTAACTCACCCGATACGCTTTTAGATACCATAAAAAGCGCCGGTATAAATATGCTGCTTACTGCTAACAACCACAGCTATGATACCAGACTTGCAGGTCTTACAAGAACTGTGGCAAAGGTTAAAGAATACGGTTTTGATTTTATAGGCACTAAAGAGACTGAAAGCGACCACACCTTTATCGTTAAAGATATAGGCGGTATTAAAATAGGTATGACCTGCTTTACCTATGAAACAAAAAGTGCGGCGGACGGAAGGAAAACGCTTAACGGCAATGTGCTTGCAACCGAAGCACAAAATCTCATAAACTCTTTTGATTATGACGAAATTAACAAGTTTTACACTACTGCCGAACAAATTGTTAAAGATATGAAGGCCGGGGGCGCTGACGCCGTTGTATTTTATATGCACTGGGGCGAAGAATATCAGAGAAGCCCTAACACTTGGCAAAAAAGTATCGCTCAAAAGCTTTGCAATATGGGCGTAGATGTAATAGTTGGCGGTCATCCGCATGTTTTACAGCCGGTATCGCTACTACACGCAGAGGGTAGCGGCAAAACCACAGTTTGTGCCTATTCGCTTGGCAACGCTATCTCAAATCAGCGAAGAGAACTCCTTAAAACTCTCTGTCCTACAGGACATAGCGAAGACGGTGCACTATTCACCTATACATTCACAAAATCTGCTGACGGTGTAACCACCCTTACAGCGGTAGATTTGGTACCTACTTGGCTAGATAAATACAAAGTCAACGGCAAGTATAGATATACCATGTATCCGCTTGACGACAAGAGTACTATAAACAGTTACGGCCTTTCTTCCGCGACTGTAGCTCAACTTAATGCTTCCTATGCGCGTTCAAAGCAAATTGTTGCAAGCGAGCTTACCGAATGCCAAAAAGCCCTCGGATGTGAAGTTAGATTTAAGGACTGAAAACGATACTTCCCTTGACTATAAATATATTTAATGATATAATGTAATAGCCTTAGATTGACGGCGTAATAACGCCGTCTGAATGCGGACATAGTTTATCGGTAGAACACTAGCTTCCCAAGCTTGTAAGGCGGGTTCGACTCCCGTTGTCCGCTCCAGTCGAGAGCCTCGACACGCAGACGCGTTGTTGGGGTTCTGCTTTTTTATAGTCTCTTACTCGCGTTTCAAATTTGCAAAAAAACGGTTTCCCATATTTTAACCATAGGAAACCGTTTTTTATTTGTCTTTTTTATACTCGGCAATATCACTTAAATCACATTCTAAAATATCACATAATATATTAAGCGTATGCGTGCTGACATTACCGTTTTTTCGAAGCCTATCTAACTGACCCGTGCTGATATTGTATTTTTTAATAAGCGCGTATTGCGAAATGTTTTTTTGCTTCATTGTATCCCATAATTTATCATACACTATCATTCTTTCACCCTCTTATTATATTTTAAGTGTTTTCCGATTGCTGACAATTACCCATAATAGGGCAATATTTTTCTTGACTATTGCCCATAAATGGGCTATAATGTTTTTTGCGGTATATCTGCGTAAAAAAGGGGGTGAAAATATGAGAAAATGCTCACAATGTGGCGCACAGTTTTCCGATAATGCGGTTTTTTGTACAGCATGTGGAAACCATCTTAATACTAATGCTGAACAAAGCATAAACAACGAAATGCAAAACTCAGTATTGCCGAAACAAAGCCTGACCGGACCCTACCAGACTCAACCCTTCGCACCTGCTACCACAAGCGATAACAGGAAAATTTATAGCATTTTAGCGTACATTTCCTTCTTTTGGTTGTTTGGTTTGCTTGCAAAACCGGAAAAGTTTGATAGCAGAGTACGATTCAATGTGGGGCAAGGTATAATGGCAACTATTACCAGCGCCGCATGCTCGATTATTGCAGCTATACTTACGGCGATTAATAATACTGTTTTTCGTACCGAAATATCTTATTTTGGTTATTCGACCGGCAATTATACCACCTCTGCATTAGGCAGTGCGTTAAACACCTTGGTTTGGATTGCTGTATTTGGCATCACCGTTTTTTATATGGTGTATGGTATTGTTAAAGTAAGTAAGAACAACGATTCGTATTTGCCTGTTATTGGCAAACTCGCATTTTATAAGTAAAGGGGAATTATTATGTTTTGTTCGAAATGCGGATTCAAAAACAAAGAGGGAACGGCTTTTTGCCAACAGTGCGGCAACGATTTGCGTGCCACAGAAGCACACTTTCAGGGCGCACAGTCCTCATTTCAACCATCTAACACAACTTTTAGAAAACCAACTGTGAGGTCATCTAATCACGCACTTAATACCGTTAAGGGAATAGTAGCTTCTCCGTTGTTTATCACATCAATAATTTTGTTCAGCGCCACCCTGTTTTTTGATTTTATAAGCTTAATTGCCGGCAAATATGGGGTTTTCGGATTTATAGACTCTATAGCGGATAAATTTGGTTTAGGCTATGAAATAAATGAGTTATTGTCTACGGTACGGGGATTTTCTTCGGTAATGTCCTTTTTCAAGATGATACCAACAATTATCATTGCCGTAGGATTGTGGATGATTTTTTCCACCGCAATCAACCGCAATTCTGACGGTATGAAGACCTCAGGTTTTACGATGATAAAGGTTATAAACATAATCCGGTTAGTTTACATATGCGTATGGTTGGGCGTTGTTGAAATTATTTTTATAATTGCTATGATACAATCATCAAAAAGCTATTCAACATTAGCCGGTATAAGTGATACGACAAGCAGTATTGCAAGTGTGGGAATAGGTGTTCTGTTGTTATTGGACCTTCTAATAATTGCAGGTTTTGTAATTGCCATACTTTATTACGCAAAAATTATTAGCAGTATAAACACGGTAAAAAGAACAATTAATTCAGGAAACGCAGACGATAAGGTATCGCGTTATGTTGCGGTCATTACATTCATTTTATCAGGATTTACCCTCCTTTCCGTTTTCTTTTCAAGTGGCGCATTAAGTGTTCTTAGTACATTGTGTTCAGCAGCTTCAACAGTATGTTTTGGCATTTTGATTTTCAAATATAGAGATGCTATGCGCTCTCAACTTAACAATTCTAATCAATAATTAGGTTAATACCCGATTCTGTCTTCGGGATTAATACCCCCAAAAGGACTGTGCGACTTTTAGTTACACAGTCCTTTGTTTAGGCATAGCAAATTCGGCTCTCGCCGGATTATAAAAAACCGGTCGGAAAACCGACCGGTTAAATGCTTCTAATATATGTAATTTATATCTTTTCTGCTGCTTCGAAAACCTTTGCCGGAAGCTCGCTTTCGTCGCAGGAAACGGTGAATACAAATTCTACATCTTCAATATTTTTAAGTCTATGAAGGAAGTCTGCCAACTCATCATAATTTCTTGAGCCGATACGAAGTGTGGCATCACCGAAAATATGAGTTACATCGTGGTTGCCAGCTTTAACGCCGGCAAGCAGTCCATAATATTCGCCATAGCCTGAAATCCCGCAAGCGTCAGCGTCTATAAGACGCGCCTTATGAGTAACGGAAAATGTAAGGGTATCGCCTTTTTCAACGCAAACAACATTACCGAGACTCTCATTTGCCGCCGCATTTACGAGGTCTACGAGCTTTTTGGTTTTACCCGAACCTTTTTTGCCGATTATAAGTTTAATCATTTATAACAACTCCTTTATATTATACCGCAAAGCGGTTATTGCTTACTTTGAGAGCCTTGCCTCAAGCTCCGCTTTCATATCCTCATATCCCGGCTTGCCGAGAAGCGCGAACATATTTTTTTTATAACTCTCAACGCCCGGTTGGTCAAACGGATTAACGCCTAACATATAGCCGGATATTGCGCAAGCTTTTTCGAAGAAATAAATAAGTCTGCCGAGGTTTTCTTCGTCAGCCTTATCGACCGTTATAACGAGATTGGGAACGCCACCGTCAGTATGCGCGAGCACTGTACCCTCAAACGCCTTAGTATTTACATAAGACATTGGTTTTCCGGCAAGGAAATTAAGCCCGTCACCGTTATTCTTTTCTTCCTCGATTATAACATCATTTCCGTTGTCGGTTATATTAACAACCGTCTCAAACATAATGCGCGAGCCGTCCTGAACAAACTGGCCCATTGAGTGAAGGTCGGTTGAAAAAATGACAGATGCCGGGAAAAGGCCCTTATTATCCTTACCCTCGCTCTCACCGAAGAGTTGCTTAAACCACTCAGACATCATAGTAAATCTCGGCTCATAGGATACAAGCAATTCAACCGACTTGCCCTTGCGGTAAAAAGCGTTTCTTATCGCCGCATATTTATAGCACGGATTTTTCTCAATATCGTCTATATTATAATCCTCTCGCGCTTTTCTTGCACCGAGCATCAGTTTATCAATATCACAGCCTGCGGCGGCTATCGGGAGAAGACCCACAGCGGTGAGAACTGAAAATCTGCCGCCGACATCATCGGGAACTACAAAGCACTCATAACCCTTTTCATCCGCGAGAGCCTTAAGCGTGCCTCTTGCTTTATCAGTTGTGCAGTAAATGCGCTGAGCCGCCCCGGCTTCACCGTAGCGTTCCTCAAGCATTTTTCTAAGCACTCTGAATGCTACTGCCGGCTCCGTAGTAGTGCCGGACTTTGAAATAATATTAAGAGATACGCGCTTATTCTCGCAAATCTTCAAAATATCACTCAGTGCTGAGCCGCTTATACTGTTGCCGGTGAAATAAACCTCCGGCACACCATCACGAAGCCTGTTATAATTCTGGCCCTTTAAGAACTCTATTGCGGCACGGGCGCCCAGATAAGAGCCGCCTATACCTATAACAAGCAAAACATCAGTATCGCTTTTTATTTTTTCCGCCGCAAGCTTTATGCGTTCAAATTCCTCTTTATCATAGTTTTCGGGTAAATCTACCCAACCGAGAAAGTCATTGCCAAGCCCGGACTTCTCCTCAACCGCCTTATGTGCGGCCGAAACCTGTGCTTTAAGACCCAAAATATCGTTTTCTCTTAAAAAGCTTTTAGCATAATCGCTACTGAATGTAAGTCCCAATTTTTGCGCCTCCGAAATCTTTGTACTTTTATTTTACATTATCTGCCGTTCTTTTTCAAGGGTAAATATAAATATTTAATAAAAATAGTCTCAAGGTGTGAGAAGACCGCTTATCATAAACCTGAACGCCGTAAGGAAATTCATCTTTTTAATACTTTCAGCAGCCACAATATCTATTGTACCTATAAGATTGTCACCCGAATAGACCTCTATCTCGCCTATCGTTTCTCCCTTTTCAACGGGTGCGGATACGGATTTCGGCAAATTTACCGTTTGTTTTATCTCTGCACGCTCGCTTTTTTTAAGCAGTAAGCTGAATCCCTCACCGGCGGAAAGCGGCAGTTCGTTCTGCACGCCGCCATTTACTTTGATTTTAGTATCCTCGTTGAAGTCAGGTTCGATTTTGGTGACAGAATAATTGGAAAATCCGTAATCGAGCAGTTTTTTTGCGCCCTCAAATCTTGCAGGCGAGGTCTCTCCCCCCATTATTACCGCCACGAGCTCCATACCGTCCCTCGCGGCAGAGGCGGCAAGGCAGTATCCGGCGTTCGAGGTAGTTCCTGTTTTAAGTCCTGTTGTACCTTCATAAAACCGCACAAGCTTATTGGTATTTACCAGTTCGCTTTTGCCGTCTCTAAGAGAGTCCATCCAAACAGTAGAATATTTCTTTATAAGCGGGTGACGCAGCAGCTCTGCCGACATAAGCGCCACATCGTGCGCGGTGCTTATGTGTCCCTCGGCGTCAAGACCGGTAGCGTTTTTGAATACTGTGTTTGTCATACCGATAGCCTTTGCTTTCTCGTTCATCATACTCACAAATCCCTCTTCGCTTCCTGCGACCTTTTCGGCAAGAGCTACTGTGGCATCGTTTGCGGAAGCTATGACCGTAGCTTTAAGCAGGTCATCAACCGTCATACTCTCACCGGGTTTAAGCCATATCTGGGAGCCGCCCATACTTGCGGCGTGGTCGCTCGCACTCACAACATCTTCTGTGGTAAAATCTCCGCGGTCTATTGCCTCCATAATAAGGATAAGAGACATAATTTTTGTGATTGATGCCGGCGGCAATTTTTCGTCTGAGTTAGAATCATACAGTATTGTGAGCGTATCAGGCTCTAAAAGAATTGCAGAGCGCGCCTTTATATCAAGCACGGTTCCTACCGGCGCCTCAACATTGTCCGAGGCTATCGGCACTGCTATATCCGATATATCACACTCACTTGATACGGTTTTTGCCGATACAAACACATTTATAGATAAGAAAACCGCCATACAAAGGATTAAACTAAGTGTTGTCTTAAAAATTCTCATAAAAATTCCCCTCTCGCATAATACTTATGCGTGAGGGGATAAAAACATCACAAATCGTAAATAATCAAGAGCGTGCCGTTATCAACGGAAATTTCAGCCGTTTCACCGATAAACGAGTTGCTGACACCTAAAGGGAAAAAGGAATCAAGTTCTGCATTTTCAAGGCAATATGACAATCCTCTTATTCTAACACCCTTAGCTCTTCCGCCAAAAGCAAAAACCGAACATCTGCCCTTCCCATTCAGCCTAATGCTGTCGTTTGTTATACAAACTGCCGCTTGAGAGTCACCGAAAAGATATGCCCTGCCGCCCATTTTGGAGACGGAATAACATATCTGCAAATTGGCAACAGTATGGTCTATTTTACCACCGAAAGCGCCGTAAATCAAAAACTCTCTGAATCCCTTTCTGGCTGCCCAGTCTATTGAATAACCAACATCAGTTTTGTCTTTTCTTACGGGAAGCTTTATTACCTCGCCTTCAGGCACAAAGCCGAGCGAGTCAAAATCTCCTATAATTACATCAGGTTTAATATTAAACCTTCCGAGTGTTAAAACGCCCTTATCTGCAGCAATTATAAAATCGTTCTGCCCCGGAAATAAAATAAGTTTATCTACCGGCAGAGCGCCGAAAATGAAACATTTTTTCATAAAGATTTAATTCTATCAAAAACACCGGTTTTTGACAGAATAAAGATAACAACACAGGTTATCACAAGCTCAGGCAACATATAAAATCCGTTGTAGCAGATTGAATAGAGTATTGGTCTGCCCACAAAAGTTTTCCCGAAAAAGTCGAACTGTTCAAAATTAGCAAAAATTATATATCCCGAAGCAAAATGACTCAAAAACCTCAATACCATTGCAAGTACTGCGCCGCACACCTGTGACCAGGTGTTTTTTGAACCGAATATTCCGGCTATGCCGAGAACGGTATATGCAACTATATAATCAAGTGCTATACATCCTGCAAGTTGCTTTCCGGAAAGTCCCCATCCCAAAAGTCCATCGGATGCTATTCCAAAAATAAGCTGAATAAGCGAATAACCAAAAGCTCCGCCAAAGCCCCAACCGATTCCGAACATTATAGAAACAACGATTATCGGAAGCATTGAAATCAGTGTAACCGAACCACCCAAAGGCATTTGTATTACTTTTATCATACTCAGCACCGTTGCAAGAGCCACCATGATTGCAGTAACTGTAAGTTTCTTCAATTGTTTGTTCATTTTAATTCCCCCAATAAAAAGCAAAAGACGCAATCCGTTTCGGACTGCGTAAAGAGACAAAATATTTCCCTCCGTCGGCATTATCCGAATCAGGTTACAGGTCAGCACCATAGCTTTAAGCGGGCGCCCTCTCAGCCGAAGTTTCATTCAGCTCCCTTTGCGGTTTATTATAGCACTTATTTTTGCGTTGTCAAGGAAAAAATGCTTGACAACGGTTTTACGCTATGATAGAATAATCAAGCCGCATATTGCGGGCTTTTAAGTTGCGCTTAAAATTTAAGTGCGCGCCCGAGGTAGCGAGACTGTTAAATATCAGGTAGGTGTAAAGAAATGTACGCAATTATCGAGACCGGCGGAAAGCAGTACCGCGTTCAGAGTGGTGACATTATATATGTTGAGAAGCTTAACGCCGAGGTTGACGAAGAAGTCACCTTTGACAAGGTCGTTGCTGTAAGCAACAGGACTCTTAAAGTCGGCAAGCCTTATGTTAAGGACGCTTTTGTAAAAGGCACAGTTCTTAAAAACGGTAAGGGCAAGAAGGTAACAGTATTTACCTATAAGCCGAAGAAGAGCAGCTCACGCAAAATGGGACACAGGCAGCCGTACTCAAAAGTACAGATTGGTGAAATCGGTTAAGACTGATGACCAAAGCAGTGTTTTGGAGTAAAAACGGCACCGTTTGCGGTTTTAGAATTGAAGGCCACAGTACTTTTGACGAGGCGGATGATGAAGGCAGAGCCGTTTGCGCGGCAGTATCGAGCGCCGCATATATGGCGGCAAACACTATAACCGAGGTTATTGGCGACAGTGCTGATACTAAGGTGAGTGACGGCGATATGTATGTAAATGTAATTTCCCCCTCAAAAAGCACTCAGTTAGTGCTTGAAGGGCTGAAGCTTCATCTGAGTGAGCTTTCAAAACAATACAGCAAGCGACTTGAGATAATTTCGGAGGTGTAGAAAATGTTAAAAATCAATATCGGGCTTTTCGCTCATAAAAAAGGTATGGGTTCGACTAAGAACGGTCGTGACAGCGAAGCAAAACGCCTTGGCGTTAAGCGAGCAGACGGTCAGTTTGTTTTGGCAGGCAACATTCTTGTTCGCCAGAGAGGCACCCATATTCACGCAGGCAATAATGTAGGCCGCGGTTCGGACGATACTTTGTTCGCTCTTATTGACGGTAAGGTTAAATTTGAGCGTTTAGGCAAGGATCGCAAACAAGTAAGTATCTACGCAGTAGAACAGTAATTCAAAGCCGGGCGAAATTCGCCCGGCTTTATTGCAGGTGATAAAATGAGAGAATGTCATGTTTGTTTATATATGTGTGATGATGATGCCGAGCTTTGCCCTTTGTGTGGAGCAGAGCTTAAAGAAAAAGAAACCGAGCAAACAGATGATGTCAGTGAGCTTGAGCCGATAACGAATCCTGTTTTAGCGGCGAGTGCTGACAGCCCGGTTACCGCAGAAATTTTTACCGATATTTTAAGTGAAAACGGTATCGCATACAGTATAGACGAAAAGGGTGATTTTCTGCACTCCGGTTTTGGCGGCGGTTTTTTTGCAGTAGATATTTATGTGGACGAGAAAAATCTCGACATAGCAAAAGAGCTTTACAAAAATCTTACGGAGAATCAACTTCAATTTGAAGATTTTGACGGAGAAGAATAATGTTTGTTGATATAGCAAAAATTCATCTTAAAGCAGGAAACGGCGGTGACGGTGCAGTATCATTTCACCGTGAAAAATATGTTGCCGCAGGCGGACCTGACGGCGGCGACGGCGGAAAAGGCGGCGATATAATATTTGTCGCCGATAAAAACCTTTCGACTCTCGCTGATTTCAGATACAAGCGCAAATACATTGCCGAAAGCGGAGAGAAAGGCAAGGCAGGCAGAGGCTCAGGCAAGAAAGCGCCGGACCTCATAGTTCGCGTACCCGAAGGCACGCTTATTAAGGATGCCGAAACGGGAAGAATTATCGCCGATATTTCGGACAGCACGCCTACAGTAATAGCAAAAGGCGGAAACGGCGGTTGGGGCAACACCCATTTTGCCACTGCAACAAGGCAGGTACCGCGTTTTGCGAAAAGGGGCGCCGAGGGCGAAGAGCTTGATGTGACACTTGAGCTAAAGCTTCTTGCCGATGTAGGTCTGATAGGCTTTCCGAATGTCGGTAAGTCGACGCTTATTTCGGTTGTAAGTGAGGCTAAGCCTAAAATTGCAAACTTTCATTTTACCACACTCACCCCGGTTTTAGGCGTTGTGAGAATGGGCGAAGGCTCATCCTTTGTAATGGCGGATATACCGGGTCTTATTGAGGGCGCCAGTGAAGGCATAGGTCTCGGCCACGAATTTCTCCGTCATGTTGAACGGTGCAGGCTTTTAATTCATGTGATTGATGTATCCGGCAGTGAAGGCAGAGACCCGATAGAGGATTTTGAAAAAATCAATCACGAGCTTTCGGTTTACAGCGAAGAACTCAGCGGTCGTCCGCAAATAATTGCGGCTAATAAGTGCGATTTGTGTGACGATGAGCAGATAAATAGAATAAGAGTATATTTCGAGGATAAAGGCTATCCGTTTTTCCCAATTATGGCGGCAATCGGGGAAGGCACAGCGCCGCTTATAAACTTTGTCGCCTCCGAGCTTCAAAAGCTGCCTCCCGTAAAGAGATTTGAAGCTGAGCCTAAGCCTATGAAAGATTATTCCAAACCTAAAACACGCACATTTAATATTCGTATTTGCGATGGCGTTTATATTGTGGAAAATGCGCCCTGGCTATTAGATATTATGAACGATATAAACCCTGAGGACTATGAATCGCTTCAATATTTTGAGAGAGTCCTACGCTCATCAGGTATTATTGACGCGCTGAAAAACAGCGGCATACACGAAGGCGATACCGTAAGTGTTTACGATGTGGAGTTTAATTATGTCGAATAATATAAAACTTTTAAGCCCCTCAGTGCTTTCTTTTGTCGGTGACGCTGTGTATTCGCTTCTTGTCAGAACTTATCTCTCAGATAAAAGCAGACCTTCAGGCGAGCTTCATAATATGGCGGTAGAATTTGTAAAAGCACCGGCACAAGCGGCGGCATTCAATAAAATAGAGTCATATTTAACCGAAGAGGAATTGTCTGTTTTCCGCAGAGGCAGAAACTTTCACACTTCAAACACACCTAAATCCTCAAGCGGTCACGATTATCACATAGCTACCGGAATCGAATGCTTATTCGGGTTTTTACACCTTTCAGGCCGGACACAACGCATAAATGAGCTTTTCTCCATAATCATAAAAAATTGAAAAAAATACCTGTTGCCCACTTGAAAGGCGACAGGTATTTTGTTATAATAGACTTTATTATTGGAGGGGATTTTATGAAAAAGGTGGGTTTTGATAACAAGAAATACATACAGCTTCAATCTCAGAATATAAGAGATAGAATTGCTATGTTCGGGGACAAGCTTTATATGGAGTTTGGCGGAAAGTTGTTTGACGATTATCACGCTTCGAGAGTGCTTCCAGGCTTTGCGCCCGATTCAAAGGTGCGAATGCTTTTAGAGCTTAAGGATGAGGCTGAAATCGTAATTGTCATAAATGCTGATGCGATTGAGAAAAACAAACGCCGCGGCGACCTCGGCATTACATATGACCTTGAAACTCTTAGGCTTATTGACGCTTTTCGCGGTATAGGGCTATATGTCGGCAGTGTGGTGATAACTCGCTTTACCGGTCAACCGCTTGCCATTGCCTTTGAAAACAGACTTAAAAACTTAGGCATTAAATCATACCGTCATTACCCGATAGCAGATTACCCCTCAAACATCCCCTTTATAACCAGTGAAGAAGGCTTCGGAAAGAACGATTATGTCGAGACTGAGCGCAAGCTTATAGTAGTAACCGCCCCGGGTCCCGGAAGCGGAAAAATGGCGACCTGTCTTTCGCAGCTTTACCACGAATACAAGCGCGGAATTAAAGCAGGTTATGCCAAGTTTGAGACCTTCCCGATTTGGAACATACCGCTTAAACACCCGGTAAATGTGGCTTATGAAGCGGCAACCGCAGATCTTAACGATGTAAATATGATAGACCCGTTCCACCTTGAAGCGTACGGTAAAACCACAGTCAATTATAACCGTGACATTGAGATTTTCCCTGTGCTCAACTCAATTATGGAAAAAATTATGGGTACTTCTCCTTATAAGAGTCCTACCGATATGGGCGTTAATATGGCAGGCTTTGCCATTTGTGACGATGAGGCGGTAAAAGCCGCGGCAAACGGCGAAATCATCCGCAGATACTATACCGCTATGTGTAATGTAAGGCAGGGGCTGAGCGACCAGGCAGAGGTCACCAAAATCGAGCTTCTTATGAATCAGCTTCATTTGACCGTTGATGACAGACCGGTAGTGGCGGCGGCGCTTGAAAAGTCGGAACAGACAGGTGCACCTGCTACCGCGATAGAACTGCCTGACGGCAGAATTATCACCGGCAAAACCTCTTCGCTTCTCGGTGCTTCATCGTCTATGCTGCTGAACGCACTAAAAGAGCTTGTAGGCATTCCCGATGATATAGAGCTTCTTTCGCCTACTATAATTGAGCCGATACAGAAGATGAAAACCGGGGTGCTTGGAAATCACAATCCGAGACTGCACATTGACGAAGTGCTTATTGCCCTTTCTATCTGCGCCGCAACTAACGGCACGGCAAAAAAAGCTCTTGACGGGCTCCAGATGTTAAACGGCACAGAGGCGCACTCAACGGTTATACTTTCACGTGTTGACGAGCAGACCTTCAAAAAGCTCGGTGTGAATCTCACCTGTGAACCTAAATATCAAACTAAAAAACTATATCACGCATAATTTTATATTGTGGGCGACGGTGTTCGCCCGCTTTTTACGGAAAGAGGTCATTTTAATTGGGTGCATACGGCTATTTACTTGCTATTGCATTAATACTTATTTTTACAAAACTATTCGGAATTGTCTCCAAAAAGGTGCATATGCCACAGGTTGTAGGCGCGCTGATTGCCGGCGTGCTTTTAGGACCGAGTGGATTAAGGCTTTTGACCGAGTCGGATTTTTTGCTTAAAACCTCCGAAATCGGCGTTATTATGCTTATGTTCACCGCAGGTATAGATACCGATATATCCGAGCTTAAAAAAACCGGCGGCGCGGCGCTTGTTATTGCAATTTCAGGTGTTTTTGTTCCTATTCTCGGCTGCGGCGGCACTTACTTCCTTTTTTTCGGAAACGGTTTTGATTTTCATAATTTTTTGTGTTCAGCTTTTGTAGGCGTTGTGTTTGCCGCAACCAGCGTTAGTATTACGGTTGAAACGCTAACCGAAATGGGAAAAATCAAGTCCAATGTAGGCGCCACACTGCTTGCCGCCGCAATTATTGACGATATAATCGGTATTGTTGTATTAAGCGTGCTTACCGGTATCAGTGATAAAAGCGTAAATCCGCTTTTTGTAACGCTCAAAATCCTGCTGTTTTTCGTGTTTACCGCCGTTGTAGGCTTTATTGTTTATCATATTTTCAAGAGAATTGCCATTCATCACGCGCATAACAGAAGAATTGCCGTTTGGGCGTTGGCATTTTGCCTTATAATGTCCTACTGCGCCGAAAGATTTTTCGGAGTTGCGGATATAACCGGCGCTTATTTTGCCGGCGTAATCCTTTGCAACCTTACAAATATGCGGCAGTATGTTGCAAAAAAAATAACGGTCGCCTCTTATCTCTTCTTCTCCCCGATTTTCTTTGCCGGCATAGGGCTTAGAACCGACCTATCAGGTATTACACCTAAAATTATGCTTTTTGCGGCAGTACTTCTTATTATGGCGGTGATAACCAAAATTATCGGTTGCGGCGCCGCCGCAAGACTATTCAAAATGTCGAATAAAGACTCTATCAGGGTAGGCATCGGTATGGTGGCGCGTGGAGAGGTTGCGCTTATGGTAGCGCAAAAAGGCATAAACGCTGGATATATAAAGGCGGAAATACTGCCGGCAATAGTTCTTTGCATAATACTTGCCGCGCTTATAACACCTATACTTCTTAAGCTTGCATACAAAGAAAAGCAGGCGCATAATGGATAGCAAAAGAAAACGCATACGCCTTGCAAATTATGACTATTCGAGCTGTGGTTTATATTTTATAACGATTTGCACCAAAGATAGAAAATGTATATTATCAAGAATAGTAGGGCAAGATGCCTACATCTTGCCTAAAGTAGAACTTACGGATATTGGAAAAACCGTTGAGAAACACATAAAACTAATACCCGGTATTGATAGCTATGTGATTATGCCAAATCATATCCATTTAATTATAATAAAATCAAAATCCAAGGACGGCAAGATGTGGGCATCTTGCCCTACAAGTATTTCGTGTGATATCAGGAGTTTTAAGACAGTTATAACGAAGAACGTCGGTGTTTCTGTTTTTCAGCCTCGTTTTTTTGACCACATCATAAGAAATGAGCAGGACTACATCGCACATTTAGAGTATATAGACGAAAACCCGCAAAAGTGGGTTGAAGGCAAAGATGAATATATAGATTAAAGACGAGGTTGCCCTCGTCTTTTTAATTAGCTATACATATTGTTAACTTTCATATAATCATATATGCTTTTGCCGTGATTTTGTTCCTGTGCCTGAATTGCGTTTATAGCTTTTCTTGCGTTTTCATCGGAAAACTCAAACACACAAGTATCGTAAAGGTGCGAAGCGTGCTTTTCGGCAGTAAGCAAATCTGAACACAAGAAGCTGTCATTCTGCTTGTCGTCAGTGTTCTCATTTCCGTAGGTGGCAGTAAATGTCGGCTGACTACCTGAGCTTTGCGGTTGCTCTACTGTTCCCTGCTCCATTTTCTCAAAAATCTGCAAATGCTGCTGCTCTGCCTGTGATAGATTGCTGAAAAGATTTTTAAGCTGTGGGTCGCGTGCTGAATCGGAAGCATTTTTGTACTTCTTTATGCAAAGCTTTTCCGCATCCTTCATATCTTTAAGGAGTGTTTGTTCTTTTTGTGTTAATGTCATTTTTATCACCTCGTGGATAGTATTGACATTAACACATTATTTATACAGTTTTTTTAGAAATTGTCGCCATCCGCATCAATAAATTCGCTTTCGTCTGCGGTGATTTCTTCTCCCGTATTTTCTTCAGTTGTGATTTGGTCCGTTTCCGGCTCGGATATATCGGAAACATCTATTTCATCAAAACTGCCGGTTTCAGTTCCTAAAAGCTCGTCAATCTCAAGATAATCTTCATCCTGAGCATTATTAGTCTTTTTTGTTGCCCTAATAATCAGCAAAACCAAAAGTATAACCACAAGGATTACAGCGACAAACAAAAGCAGAAGTACGGTTTTTGCCTGAAGACTTAAAGCATTAAACCTGCCAATAAGGTTTTGGGACTGCTCCTCGGACACATCAGCCTGCTCTGCCTGCTTTGCAATAAACATAGGCTCACGCTGAATGGTGTTATCAGCGGCGTCAAGTCTGTAATAATCATTTTTTCCGCCGAAATAACAGTTGAATACATAAAAATCCGTTACTTCCTCATCGGCATATTTATAGCACTTAACACTCTTACCGCCAAGCTCATATTCGCCCGGAACAAAATGCGTATCTACATTTATATTTTGTTCAAAAGGCTCGATTATATAAAGTCTGTTGCCGGATTTTAAGCAGTCAAGCCGCTTGAATTCGCCGTTTTCGTCAGAGGTGAAAAACCCTCCGTTTTTTCCTTCGGCATCAACGGCAAAGTAAAGCTGATATTTCCCCGACTTATCATTTAATATTTCTATTTTTGAGCCTTTACGCTCAACAGATGACCTCTCAAATCCCTCTATCTCACCAATATCTTGAAGCTCAGTTTTAAGAAAGTAATCTGCACCGTCTACAACTATGAGAGTCGGGTTGTTTTCTCGCTCCTCTTTTTCTGCGGCGGCGGTTTCTTCAACTGTCATCCGTTTTACTGTAACGGTATACACTTTCTTAGCGCCCGAAGCGGCGGTAACAGTTAAAGCAAACTTATTCTCGCCCTCTTTAAGATTAAATGTGCCGGCACCCGTAACATTAGAATCCCCTGCGGCGGCATTTGCCTTAATTGTGATTTTCTCGGTCTGATTTTTAACCGATGCGGTATAGCTTGTAGTTCCCTGCTTAAACGCCGGACTAAGCTTACCCTCGCTTAGATTTATAGACCCTAGATTTGCGTTCGATGAAGGCTGAGGTGTGGTAACTGTAACCGAAGCGCCGGCAGAGGCTGTACCTTTATCTTCGTTCAATCCTGAAAAGGATGACAACTTACAAGAAATAGAGCCTGAACCCGCCGCTATAGCTTTAAATGTTATTGTTATTGTATCTGCCTTTTTAGCATTAAAACTCCGCGAGACATTAACATTTTCTCCACTGGCTGCCGTATCGCCGCTACTTGATATATATTGCAAAACAGAAGTATTATACTTTATACTTCCTGTTATACTCATCATAGTATCATACCCAGCAGAATACACAATTGTAACCTTGACTTGTTCGCCAACATTAACACTTTTCTTATTAAATGATATTGTGGCGCTATCTGCAAAAGCAGAAAAGCTCAAGGCACCGCACAGTATAATCACTGAAATAATAACACAAATTGTTCTTTTCATAAAATACCCCCATATACTTATAGCGTTCTTAACCCTAACAAAAAGGCAGTCATAATTGCCAAATCTTTTCCGTTAACTGTGTTATCTCCACTTACATCCGCCGCTTCCAGTTTTTCACTGTCTAATTTTCTTAATCCCAGGAGATAAGCTTTTAGTATTGCCAAGTCCCTACCATTTACCTCGCTGTCCCCACTGATATCGCCTTTCCTTTTACCCGTTGTAACCGCTGGTGGCTCAGGTGTAACCTGAGAGGCGGTATAGTCCGCCATAGTAGGTGCGGCGCAAACGCTTGCAGGCATACTGCTGTATACCGGTATTTTGAAAGTGAGCGCGCCGTCTTTTTTTTCAATATAAGCAGGTCTTGCAAAATATGCTTTTGTGCACTGGTCATAAAGAGCTGAAGCATATTGATGATTGCCGCTTCCGAACACATTAAAATCCATATAGTAATATGTATCCTGACCCGTTCCGACATATCCTGAACCGTACTTTACGGCGCCGCCTACAATAGCCTTCTCAGGTGAATTCCAGCCGTTTTCTTTTGCGTATTGAAGACCGTTCTTTATAATATTATCACCGTATGCACCGTAGTTAAAATAATTATAATATTCTTCATAGCCTTCATATTTGCCGCTTATAATATCGCTTTTTCCATTAACACCCTGCTCAGTGATGATAGTAGTCGCAATAATATACGGGCTTACCTTCGACTGTTTTGCCGCTTTCATAATTATATTTACATAATCATCAGTATCAAGGAAAGTACCTTTTACAATAGTTCTGACACCTGCTTCGTTTTGAGTGGCAGCATCGTACGACTGTTCCATAAAAGTAAAAATATTAGGATATGATGCTTTTGCCGCAGTCACCGTCAGTCCGTTTCTCGGGTCCATAAAGAAAGCTATGGCTTTACGAGAGGCGAAGGTCCACCTTGTCTCTCTTGTGTCAACATCGCCAGCCTTGACGGCTTTTGACCTTGGGTCACGCCACTCAAGACCGTAGGTAAGCTCAACCCATTTTTTAGTTTTCGTCATATCCTTAGCGTTATATTCAAGGTTTATTGCATTATCAAGGCTCATATTTACGGGGTCTGCCTTAAACACCCAATTAGGATATGCGTTATGTATGGTTTTAAGTGCTTGACGGTAGCTTTCAGGAAAATTCAAAAGGTTTTTTTCAAAATCTGCATCATACGGTGCAGGTGTTGTTTCCTCAACATATTTACCGTAAACATATCCGGTTTGGCTACCGTAGGTCACATTATACCAAGTAGTGCCGCTACCCTTGACCGCTTCGTTTCCTATTACTTTGCCGATTATTGTTACAATAGCACCGGCATTGAAAATATTAATTGTTTCAGAATCAACTGTTGTGGGCTTGTTTCGCATTTTAACACTGTCTGCCGTTATTCTGCCTTGTTTGGTTTCCGCAAATGTTTTAGGCACAAAAACCGACAAAAAAAGAAGAGTTATGCACAAAATGATACTTAAAAGTTTCTTTTTCTGCATCAATCTCCACCTCTTTTTGATAAATATACAATTATTATATATTTTCACAGGTATTATGTCAACCGCCAAAAATTGTTACAGTCTTCTTGCCTCAAGGTAAAAACGCTTGTCAAGGGCGTGTCCCATAGAAAAAGTCTTTCTCGGCAGGCAACCGTCTTTTATAACAGCGCGGAAAAGCTCTTCCTTTTTCATTCCGTCAAATATAAATCCGAGCGTACTGTCGGCACTTCGGGCAATTCTTTCGGTAGACTCTATGCCGTGAATATAGTCGATTTTAATGCCTGATTTTTTTGTATCAAGGAAATCCTGCAAAGCGGCTACCGGCAAAGTATAATCGGAATTGATTTTAATCTCTCTTTCTCCACCCGAAAATATGCACTTGAACTTGTGCGTATATTTTCCGCCTTTTTCGGCACTGTAACTTAGAAATTCATTTATAACACTATCGGCGTTTACCCCGAAAAGCACCCTGTAAATCGGCTCAAAATTTATAGCAGGTGAGTGGATATTAACGATTTCCACAAGGGCATATCTATCCTGCTCTCTTCCGCTTTTCTCATAAATACTTTTGGCCGCGGCAAGAGAATGGTTGCCGTCGCCAACACAGAAAAGAAGATTCCCATTCTTTTTTTCTATATCAAAAAGAAGCTTTGATACCGTATCGGCGGTTTCCCCTTGAACCTTGTAGCCTGACACACTTCCGGCATTACCGAAAAGATTAAAATCATAAAGCTTTTCAAGTGTTTTTTCTTCAAGAAAATTCATAACGCTGTTTTCTTTATCGTCAAATAGTAGCATTATATGCGGCAACTCAAGCGCCGCACCGCGTCTTATTTGGGCGCGCGGAGGTATTCTTTCAAGAACAGTCTTTTCGGTTGAACGGATTTTACCGACACCGCCCACAGTATATGTATACTCTTTAAGGTCTATTTTCCCTATAATTCCCGTGCGGACAATACCGTCAGACTGCACGCGCCGAGTATATATAAAGCTATCCTTAACCTCACGAAAGACGCCGTCATTAAGATATTTACGCATATTAGCGTTAATGCGGTTTATATATTCGGTATTATCATCTTTAAGGTATATTTCGGGCAAAATAAGGTCAAGAGCCGAAGGGTATCCGTTGGTATATTCTTTTGCCGACTCCCAGTATTCAGGCTCGCTTGTGAACTGGTCGCAAGCGATAACCGCAAATCTATCTTCATTTTCTTTAGGCAAAAGTATATCCGCCGTAGTAAAGCATAATTCCTTTTTCATATCAGTAAAGCGAAAATTCAACTCCCGTAACACAGTCGTTCTCAACATTTATATAAACTCTTATCTTACTGCGTTTATCCTTAGCGGTAAGGAAATAATCAAGATAATAGTTATTATCATCAACGGCATAAAAATGTGAAGGCTCGCCTAAGCATTCTACAACATCGGTAATTGCCGATTCATTACTTACACCGTTCACCCAAAACTGACCGTAAACAGACTCGGAATTATAAAGAAAGTTTTCAGGTATCGAAAACTTAACTATCGGGCAGGAAATAAGCGTTTTTATTGAGCTTGCTTTGTTATAGAATACCGCAACAATCTGCTTTCCGTAAGAATCTACAAAGCTTACCTTTGCGGACTTGCCTGCCATAATTTTGGAATCGAGCTTTATTTTATCGTTCTCCATAAACTTAAAGCCGGCCTTTACCATATCCTTATAGCTTGACGGCATTTCTATCGCGCTTCCCGAATATGCGATTTTATACTGAAAATCCTTACCGAGATAAACACCGGAATAATTTTCCTCATCGTAAAGGCTTATGTCGAAATAAGTCGGCATAATCTCGTCATCAGATTTGATTTCAGGTATCTTTACATTTGCCTTTTTCGTGCTGACAGGGCCGCCGGACACGGAAGTGCCGTAATCCTTATCAAATATAGAGCACCCTGAAAGACTGAAAATAATAGCAAGTGTTAAAATTAAAGCTATGCTTCGTTTTTTCATTTCTCTCTCCTTATATCTCTACACCGAGTACCGATTTAATATCCGATTTAACCGCATTTATAAGAGACTCAGCTGTGGAAAACTTCTCTTCTTCTCTTATAAATTCCATAAATTTAAGCGTAACAATTTTACCGTAAATATCTGCACTGAAATTCTTTATATATGTTTCGCAACCGACAAAATCGGTTTTATAAGTAGGTCTTACGCCTATGTTAGTTATACTGTCATACTCTTTACCGTCTATTATTACTCTGCTTTTATAAACACCGAATTTAGGTTTTACAAGTACATCCGGGAATTGTTGGTTTATTGTTGGAAAACCGAGCGTTTTACCTCGCGCGTCTCCATGAAGCACCTCAGACGAAAACCCAAATCCGCCGAATATCTGCTCATTTGCGCCCTTAACATCTCCGCTTGCTACCATACCGCGAAGCGAGCTTGACGATATAGGCTCACATTCTCCCACTCTATCAGCACACCTGAAGTCTATACCGTTTTTTTCGCACAACTCGCTTAAAAGCTTTGTATCACCTTTGGCTCCCGCGCCAAATCTGTAATTAAATCCGCAGGCGAATAGTGCAGGGTTATACTTTTCTTTAAGCATTTCAAAAAAGCTTTCTGCCGGCATATCAAATATTCTGTTAAAATCAAGAGTGAATATTTCGCTGACGCCAAGCGCTTTAAGGCCGGTCTCTTTATCGCGTGGTGTCATTAAAAGCTCTCGACTTCCGCCGAAAAAGGCTTTCGGGGGTATATCGAAGGTGACCGCAACCGTATAAAAGCCTTGTGTTTTACCAAGCACTGCGCGATGACCCTTATGTAATCCGTCAAATGTGCCTAAGGCAATTGCGGTTTTCATGATTATTCCCCTTTCAAATCATTTATAAGGCATTTGAATTTCAGCTCTTTTTTATCGCTAACCGCTTCGGCAAGACCTAAAAACTCATCTTCAAGATACACTCTCACAATCTCACCTTCAGAGAATTTTGAATTTTTAAGCCGTTCAAATGAGAGACTGCCACCGTTTGAAAAACGAAATGCCTGAGCGCGCGTCACGGTCGCCTTATTAAAATAAGCAACAGCATTTTCCGCAGGTAAAATATACTCCGATATATTCTCTTCTGTAAGATTTTCAAGCTCCGCACATTCGTCGATACAAAAACCGGCGGTTTTTGTGCGCACAAGTGAAGTAAGCACAGCTCCCGTGCCGAGCTTTTCACCTATATCACGCACAAGCGAACGGATGTATGTGCCTTTTGACACATTAAAATCTGCCGTAAATTCGGCGCTCTTGTTAATTCCGCTTTGCCTTGCGGCGCTGAATACGGTAATTCGTCTCGGTGGAACATCTATTTCTTTCCCCTGCCTTGCAAGGCTATAAAGTCGCACTCCGTCTTTTTTTACAGCGCTGAACATCGGCGGTATCTGCATACTCTCGCCTAAGAAAGATTTGAGCACACTATCAACTTCGCACTCTGTTACCAAGACCTTTTTCTCGCTTAAAACTTTCCCCGTTATATCGAGGGTATCTGTGGTGATTCCGAGCCGTATTTTTGCGGTATAGCTTTTATCGGCACAAATAAGATAATCGCTGAGCTTAGCGGCTCTGCCTATAAGCACCGGTAAAACGCCGGTAGCCATAGGGTCAAGCGTGCCTGTATGCCCTATATGGCGCTCGCCGGTAAGCCTTTTTATCCTGCTTACCACGCCGAATGATGTAATCCCCGACGGCTTATTTATCAGCAGAAGCCCACACATTTGTTTTCTCCATATTGGTCTTTACGGCTGAAAGGATTTTTTCCTTAACCATATCGAGCGTTCCGGAAATCGTAACGCCAGCCGCGCCCTTATGGCCGCCGCCTCCAAGACTTCTGCAAATTTCCGACGCGTCAAGCGGCTCAAAAGTACGAAGGGAAATCTTGAATTCTTCTTTCCCTGTTTGCTTAATTGTGACGCCTGCCAGCACGCCTTCAACACTTCTTGAAATAATGGCTATACCTTCAAGGTCCGGCCCTGAACAGCCTGTTTTTTCCTGCATTTCTTCCGTTACGGTAAGAAGTATACATTTATCGTCAAAATGATATTCCGCGGTATCAAGCACCATTCTTTCAAGCTGTAAAAGCTTCTTTGATTTGGTATCAAACATAAGGCGGTTAATATCCGCAGCGTCGATATTATAATCAAAAAGCTCAGCCGTAATCAAATGAGTTTTCGCGGTTACATTCGAAAATTTGAAGCAACCTGTATCGGTAGCAATGCCGGTGTAAAGCGCCTTAGCTGTAACATCGTTTATATTTACTTTAAGCTTGACTAAAAGCTCATACATTATTTCGCACGCCGCGGAAGCTTTACTGTCAAGCAGTAATTTTTCGGCATAACGCGTATTAGAAATATGATGGTCAATACAAAGCTTAACCTTTCCCGCAAAGCTGTCTTTAAGAGCGCCGAGCAGTTTTTCATCCGCCACATCCACCGCAATAACGGTTGCTTTTTCACTCTTTATATGGTCAGTCTTTACCGCAAAATATGAATACTTTGCCGGTATTAAATCAGGACATAAAATCTCGGCAGACTTCCCGATTTCTTTAAGACCGTAATAAAGCGCATAAGCCGAACCTAAAGTGTCCCCGTCGGGCGACGCGTGGGTAAGTATTATATAATCGTCATTCCTTTTGAGAAATCTCGCCGCCGCGCCGAGCGTTATATCTTTACAAGTTTTTTCACTCATTTTTACACCTCGTCGCCGGCATTTTCTTTTTCATCAAAAGATTTGATTATCGAAATAATTTCACTGCTTTTGATTATGGAATTATCGGCTACAAATCTGAGCTCAGGTACCTTGCGAAGCTTCATACGCGCACCCAGCTCCCGCCTTATAAAGCCGGCGGCACTCTTATTGAGCACTTTTACCGATTCTTTAGTTGCCTCTTCACCCTCAATAGCGCTTACATACACCGTAGCATAAGACATATCACCCGAAACATCGAGTTTTACAATGCTTATGAGTTTACTCACCCTCGGGTCTTTAACCTCGCGTAATAGTTCGCTTAAAGTAATTTTTATATCCGAGGTGATACGGTTTATTTTATATCCTGCCATCAGTCTTTGTATTCCTCCATAATGAACGCTTCAAACTGGTCTCCAAGCTTAATATCGGCAAATTTCTCGAGTCCTATACCACATTCGTAACCTTGAGCGACTTCCTTTACATCATCCTTAAACCTGCGGAGTGAAGCGATTGAATCCTCGGCGATAACTATACCGTCACGAATAACTCTTATCTGGCAGGCGCGGGTAACCTTTCCGTTTGTTACATAACAACCTGCAATAGTGCCGACATTTGAAATCTTATAGGTATCTCTAACTTCGACTGTGCCGAGAATGCTCTCGCGGAATTTAGGTGCAAGCATACCCTTCATTGCCGCTTCAATTTCCTCTATGCAGTCATAAATCACGCGGTATGTGCGAATGTCTACACCGTCACGCTCAGCCGCCGCTTTAGCAACTGCGTCCGGTCGTACATTAAAGCCTACTATAATTGCACCTGAGGTTTGCGCGAGCATTACATCGGATTCATTAATAGCGCCCACACCGCCGTGAATTGCAGTAACCTTGACTTCCTCGTTCGAAAGCTTTTCGAGACTGCTCTTTACCGCCTCAACGCTGCCTTGAACATCGGCTTTAATTATAACATTAAGCTGCTTTAAGTCGCCCTCGCCGATATGGCTGAACAGATTATCAAGAGTAACCTTTTCTTTTGAGTCAAACAGTTCCTTCTTTGCCTTATCCTTGCGCTGTTCGACAAGCTCACGGGCAAGGCGCTCATCCGATACGGCGTCAAAGCTGTCACCCGCGGCAGGCGTTTCCGCAAGACCGGTTATCTCTACCGGTACGGAAGGACCGGCGGTTTTTACAGGTTTGCCGTTTTCATCGGTCATCATTCTTACTCTTCCAACAGATGTACCGGCGACTATAATATCACCTGAGTTAAGGGTACCGTTTTGAACAAGCAAAGTAGCAACCGGACCTCTGCCCTTATCAAGACGCGCTTCAATAACAACGCCCTTTGCCTTACGGTCAGGATTAGCTTTAAGCTCGAGCATTTCGGAGACAAGCAGTACATTTTCGAGAAGCTTATCAATACCCTCGTGGGTCTTAGCCGAAACAGGAACGCAAATCACATCGCCGCCCCACTCTTCCGGCACTAATGAATGCTCGGTGAGCTGCTGTAAAATACGGTCAGGGTTAGCATCCGGCTTATCCATTTTGTTTATTGCGACTATTATCTGAACATTTGCGGCTTTTGCGTGGTTTATCGCCTCTATGGTCTGTGGCATTATGCCGTCGTCCGCCGCAACTACGAGAATTGCAATATCGGTAGCCATAGCACCGCGCTGGCGCATAGCGGTGAACGCCGCATGACCGGGAGTATCAAGGAATGTTATATCCTCACCGTTACATTTAACGCGGTATGCGCCGATATGCTGAGTAATACCGCCTGCCTCCGTATCGGTAACGGCAGTGTTACGAATAGCGTCAAGAAGAGATGTTTTACCGTGGTCAACATGCCCCATAACTACTACAACCGGACTTCTGGGTTTAAGGTCTTCCGCTTTGTCCTCGGTAATATCCATAATCTGTTCTTCTATGGTCACAAATACCGCTTTTTGGATTTTAGCGCCCATTTCGGTTACTACTATCTCTGCGGTGTCATAATCTATAACCTGATTAACACTCGCCATCATACCGAGCTTCATAAGTTCTTTAATAACTTCAGCGGCGGTTTTCTTAAGCGCCGCGGCAAGCTCACCGACAGTTATCTCATCGCCTACGGTAACGGTTATCGGGGTTTTCTTAATTCTTTCAAGCTGCATACGCCTGAGTTTATCCGCCTCAGTCTCGCGCTTTGCGCCCTGCGGACGGCGGTAATCCTGTGATTTCTGCTTGATTTTCTGCTTTCTCGTGAAATTATCACGCATTGTATTTGCCGGCGCGATAGTTTCATATTTCTCATTATATTTATCTATGTTTACATTTGAAACACGGGTATCAACATGCCTTAGCTGTGCGGGACCGCGGTTCGGTGCTACGCCCGGCTTCTTCTCTTTTTTAGGAGGTGCCACAAGAGGACCGTCATAAGGCTTTTCTTCCGGCTTGGGTTTTTCCGTTTTATTATCATTCTTATTATCCGTGGTTTTCTTAGCCGCCTTTTGCTCATTTTCCTCTTTTTTCTTCTTAGGCGTCTCGGCTTTCTTTTCAGTCTTCTCCTCTTTTTCTGCCGGCTGCTGTGCCTTCTTTTCAGCCTCGGCAGCCGCCTTCAACTGTTCAAGAATTGCCATTTGTTCGGCAAGCTTTTTATCTCTCGCCTCGGCGCGAAGCTTTTTTGCCGCCTCGCGGCTTGCTTCACCCGTAGCAAAATACTCCTTAAAATCCTTAACCGAGTTATTCTTGGTTATTACATCAAACAAAAGCGCAATTTCGGCTTCAATGAGCACCGCACCTGACTTTTTTTCTTCGCCCGTCAAATCCTTTACTAAAGAGATAACTTCCTTTGAAGCCATACCGAAGTCTTTTGCAAATTCACTTACTTTATATTTATTCGTCATCAAATTTCCTCCCTACCAGATGTCAGATATGAAACAATCGGTTCGTTAAAAGAATTGTTTGTTACCACTACTGCCGAGCATTTTCTGCCAACACTCTTAGTCAGCTTTTCACTGCTCATAAATTTAAGTTCAAAAGCTCTGACACCGAATTTATCACAATGAAATAAAATTTCCTTACGGCTTTTTGCCGAAATGTCTGTGGCAAAAAAGACGCCCTTTGCCTGCGATTTTTTAATTGCCGATACGCACTCTTTAACGCCAAACGCCAGCGCACCGGACTTTGCCGCAAACCCTAAAAGAGCGATAACCTTATCAGTCAAGGTCTTCACACCCTTTTTTAAGGCTCTCGTACACTGCTTTTTCTACCGGGGCTTCGAGCGCACGGCTGAGCGCACCTATTTTTTCTGCTTTTTCAATACAGGCTTTATCTTTGCAAATGTATGCGCCTCTGCCGTTAAGTTTACCCCCGGCAGAAGCCACTATCTCGCCCTCAGGGGTTTTTACAACCCTTATAAGCTCGATTTTAGGTTTCATCTGCCTGCAGGCAACGCACATTCTCATAGGTATTTTTTTTGCCAACAAAATCTCTCCTTAGACTTTAATTCTCGGAAATACTTTATTCGCCGAAAAATCCGCTTTCGGGATGAATATCTATTTTCCAACCGGTCAGATTAGCGGCAAGACGAACATTTTGTCCCTTATTGCCGATAGCAAGCGAAAGCTGTGCTTCGGGAACGCTTACCTTGCAGCGCTTCTCATCCGCGTCAAGTATCTCAACCGACACAACCTTTGCCGGCGACAACGCACCGCCTACAAACTCAACCGGATCGTCACTGTATTTGATAATATCGATTTTCTCACCGGCAAGCTCTTCAACTATGTTATTTACTCTGGCGCCTTTAGGACCGATACAAGCACCGATAGGGTCTATCTCCGGATTTTCGGAATAGACTGCTATCTTTGTTCTCGAGCCTGCCTGACGGGCTATACCCTTAATTTCAATTGTTCCGTCGAAAATTTCGGGAACTTCTGTTTCAAAAAGTCTCTTAACAAGACCGGGATGTGTACGGGAAAGCATAACGCGCGGACCGCGCTCGGTCTCTTTGACATTTACTACATACACCTTAATGTGGTCGCCCTCGTGAAGCTGCTCATCGGGCACCTGCTCAATTTTTGGCAAAGTCGCTTCGTTATGACCGATAGTGAGTATTGCGTTACCGGTCTTTGGATCTATGCGCTCAATAAGAGCAGTTACAAGCTCGCGGTTCTTGCTCTGGAAATCCGCAAGAAGCTGATCCTTTTCTGCCGCACGAACGCCCTGACGGAAGTTGTTCTTTGAATTCTGCGCTACTATTCTGCCGAATTTCTTTGGGTCTATTTTTATTTTTATAAACCCTTCTTTAAGAGACTTCGGATCTATTTTCTTCGCTTCCTCCTCAGAAATCTGAGTATATGCATTTTCAACCTCTGCTACAATTTCCTTTTTGGCAAAAACCTCAAAGGTCTCGTTTTCGGTGTCAATATCGCAAAAAACAATATCGTTGCCGCCATAATCCTTACGGCAGGCGACGGTTATTGCCTCGGCAATTTTTTCCGCTATATACTCACGCGGTATTCCGCGCTCCTGTTCCATAACGCGAAGCGCCTCAAAAAACTCCTTCATATCCTTCTTTTCTTTTGCTGTGATTTTTGATTTAGCCATTTTTCTTAATACCTCCGAAATATCATTCCTGATAGTTAATATATGCTTTTGCTATATCTGACCGATTAAATGAGATTTCTCCCTCGTCGGTCAGCAGTGACATATTTTTGCCGTCCGCTTTAAGCGTTCCTACAAACTCTTTTTTACCTGATATGGCGCTGTAAAGCTTTACTGTTACTTCCTGTCCTTTTGCATACCCGAAATGCCAATCTCTCGTAAGCTCGCGCTCTATACCCGGCGAGCAAACCTCTAAATAGTACTGCTTATCTATCGGGTCCGCCTCGTCAATTACAGGGTCTATCGCGTGGGATACATCAACGCAATCGTCAATGGAAACGCCGCCGGGCTTATCAATATATACCCTAAGATAATACGACGCGCCTTCTTTTACGAATCGGACATCCCAAAGAGTTATACCGAGAGAAAGAACGGTAGGCTCTATGAGATTATAAACCACATCTGCTATTTTAGCCATTATTTATCACCACATTAACAAAAGTGAGTGGGAAAACCCACTCACCTTTCTTTCAAACTACTATAGTATTATAACACACATTATAATAAAATCAAGTATTTTTTTAATTATCCTCATCCGAAGAATCTTCGCCCTTATAAGAGTTTACGAAAACTCGCACATGAACCTCGGAGTTTATAAGCTCTCCTCGCGCAGGATCCTGCCTTAGCACTATACCCGGCTTCGAGTCAGAATCGTACTCATCAATAATCTCAATATTGTTATAAAGCAGACCGATTTTAAGAAGCTCGATTTTAGCTTCATTAGCGGTAAGCCCTGAAACATCAGGCATTTTAATCTCTTTCGGTCCTAAGCTGATGGTAATTTCAAGCACGCTGTCATGTTCCGCGCCTTCTCCCGGCGTAATAGACTGCGCGCATATCTGACCTCTTAAAAAACTCTCGGAGTATTCTTTACCTTTGAGTACGATTTTTACATGCCTGCACTCATCAGAATCGATGATTTCGGAATAATACTTGCCTCTTAGGTCAGGAACATTATATAGCTTTTTAGATTCAAGCGCAGCGGAATCAACATCGCCGATAGAAGCCGTACTCGGTATCGACGGCATAGAATTATTGTTTAATTCTTCGTTTTTCTTAAATATTTGGTCCCTAAATACCGTAAGTGCCAGCACAAGCGCCGCCACCAAAAACAACGCCGCCGTAATGCCTGCAGCTATCGCGGCATACTTAACTGACGAACTTTTTTTATCCTCAGGCTTTTCTGAAACAGAGGAAACATCCTTGCTTTTTGAGCTTACAGAAGCATTTGTATTTTTCTGCGCTTTGCGGACATTTTCTTTTGTTTCACCGTAAATAAGCTCGTTTTTAAGAGTTTCAATATCAGGAGTTCTACCCGACGGTTCAATCTGCAAACCGTTAGCGAGAGATACTAACACCTGCCTCGGAAGCTCATCGGCAAAATGGGAGGGTATTGTAAGAGAGTCTTTCTCAGTTCTATCCTTTGCGGACGGCGGAACAGTACCTATAAGCACTGTAAAAAGTGTTGCGCATAAACTGTAAACATCGGTATATTCTCCGATACTTTCAGCTGTATACTGCTCATACGCCGAATAGCCGTCAAAAAGCATGGGAGATAACAAAACCCCGTCCTGACACTTTACACTTTTCACGCTGTTTATCGGAACGGAAATGAGACGAAGCTTTCCGTCTCTGCAAACCATTATCGTTTCCGGAGATATTCCGCCGTGGATTATTCCCATATCGTGCAGGGCCTTAATTGTATCTATAAGCGGTAAAAACAGCGGGCGCACCTGCTCCCAGCGAAGATGACCGCCGTTTCGGGTCAAAAACTTTTTAAGTGTTATTCCCGATACTGTCTCGCCTATCGCATAGGCAGTGGCGTTTTCCTCAAATACCGAGTACACAGACGGCAGACTCAAAAGCGGAAAGCCCACAAACTTCCTGCTCACCTCAATAAACTCCATAAGTCCCTCATTATAGGCAAACTGAGCCTCGCGAGACACATATACGGTCTTATCGGGATTTCTCACCGCTATGCCTGACGGAAAATATTCCTTTATGCTTACAGTTTTATTCTCAACGGTATCATAACCTAAATAAATAGTGCTGAAAGAATCGGAATATAGCGTTCTGCCGACAAAATATCTATCCCTAATCATAAATTTCACCGGGAGCTTATCGGGTGCGTTGTTTTTATCCGCGTCATATCCGCACACGCTGCAAACGCGCTGACCCCCGTTATCTTTCATACATCCCGGACAAAGTCTATCTGTATTTGGCATAAAATACCTCCAAAGCTTTATGTAATCATTATACTACCGGTGTCAAGTATTTCCTCTTTTCTCGGCACTGCCAAGAGCTTTTTGAAAACGCATGTATATCTTTCTGTAATAACCCTATCTTCATGAAGCGAGCCGAAATACCAGTGCTTAAACTCGCACGAGCGTCCTATTTCCTCAAAATATCCGTTTATTTTGTTAGTGTTATCATTTTCGCCGCGGCGCAAAAGAATTGAGCTTTTAACAAGTGAGGGCGGTTCATGAGTTATAAAATAATCAACCTTAAGACCGGCTTCATCAAGCACTCGCGCGCCGTCCGCCATTTCAAGAGGAGTAGGCTCCTCTGAGCGCCACCAATTGCCTGCCGATACTCGCATATCCTTATCCGTGCTTTCTCCGCCGCCGAATGTGAAAAAGGTATTACCTTCGATTTTGAATATCTGACCGCGGCAAAGATGCAATAAATTACCCTTAATGCGGTGAACCGTGCCACCATGCCACACAGTAGACCTCGCACGGTAAATGCGGTCAAGATTATCGTGAGTGCCATCAATAAAAGCGGTTACGAATTTACGATTTGCAAGATAATTTATTACTTGCTTCTCCTGCTTATCGCCGGAAAATATATAGCCGAAATCTCCGCAAACTATAAGCACATCGCCGGCCTTTAGTTTTCTAAACTCTTTATCGTAAAGCCGACTTAAATCGCCGTGCATATCTCCGGTAATATATACCACCCGTATCACCGCCTTTTTTCCTCTTTATTTTTCAGAAAATATGTTGTATAATAATTTCAGTTATATTTTAACACACATTGAGGTAAATTTCTATGCCTAAAAAGATTTTTTCAATATTTTTAACAATTTGTTTAATTATTATGCCGATTTTGGGTGTGTCAGCTTACGAGCCTACCGGCGTAGAGCTAACAGCTAAAAGCGCTATGCTTGTATCCCTCGACACGGGCGAAGTGCTTTATGAGAAGGCACCGGAAGAGAGAGTATACCCTGCTTCTATCACTAAAATAATGGTAGTAACTCTAATGCTCGAAAGTCCGAAGTTTGACCAAAACGCCAAAATTGCTATGACCGATGAGGCGCAAAAGCTCATACTCGGCACAGGTAGTGTTTGTTCAAATCTGAAAGTCGGCGAAGAGATAAGCCAGCTTGATTTGCTTTATTATGTTATTATGTCCTCTTGCGGTGACTGCGCATATCTCGCGGCCCTCACCTACGGTGATACGGTTGAGAATTTCGTAAATATGATGAACGAGAAAGCGCGCGAATTAGGTCTTACCGGTACGCATTACCAAAACCCGGTAGGTCTTCACGACAGTGAAAATTATACCACCGCCAAGGACACTTATATACTTGCAAGCTACGCTCTTAAAAACGAAATATTCAAGACCGCCTGCGAATCCACAAGATACACTGTGCCGGCTACAAATATGCATGCGGCGCGCAAGCTTTCGACCACAAACTTTTTGCAGGATAGCTCTACTAACTACTACTATATGTATGCAAAGGGCGTTAAGACAGGCTTTACCACCGAAGCCGGAAGATGTCTTGTAAGCACCGCTTCGTATAACGGATACAACTATATGTGCATTTTATTCGGCTGTCTTGATGACAAGGCAAAACGGCACGAATTTATAGAAAGCAAAGAGCTTTACCGATGGGCTTTCAACAATTTTTCGTTCAAGCATATAGCAAATACAGATAATCCTGTTTGCGAAATACCCGTAAAGCTTTCGCTTAAAACCGATTTCGTATCGCTTTTTGTGGAGAAGAGCTTTATATCGGTATTACCTACTGACGCGGACGATTCCACAATTACAATTAAGCCGAACTATGAGAATAAAAGCGTTAAAGCACCAATAAAACGCGGTCAGGTGCTCGGCACAGCCGATATAATATATGCGAACAATGTTATCGGCACAGTAAACCTTGTATCACACGAAGACATAGAACGCAACTTTTTTCTTATGGTATTTGACGGGCTTAAAAACTTTTTAACTTCAAAATATATGAAGGTTGTATATATAGTAATAGCTTTGCTGATTATTCTTTTTATTTGGCGTGTTTGGAAATTAAACCGTGGGCGTAAAACAAAAAGCGGCAGAAAAATAAAATATATACCGTATGAAAAAAGCAGCAAAGGAAAACATTGAGGTAATTTATGAGCGAAAATATTAAAGCGGTGCTGTTTGACCTTGACGGAACACTGCTTCCAATGGACCAAGATAAATTTACAAACGGATATTTTAAGCTTCTTATAAGAAAGCTTGTCCCCTACGGCTACGAACCTGAAAGCCTTATAAACTCTATATGGCACGGCACGAAAGCTATGGTTAAAAATGACGGCTCAAAAACTAACGAGGAAGCCTTTTGGGAAGATTTCTCAAGTATTTACGGCAAAGAAAAGGCTGAGCGTGACAAGACACTTTTCGAGGAGTTTTATGATATAGACTTTAAGTCTGCAAAAGATACCTGCGGTTACACACCTCTTGCAAAGGCAGCCGTAAACCTGCTTAAAGAGAAAAATAAGCGAGTAATACTCGCAACAAATCCGATTTTCCCGAAGACGGCTACTAAAACGCGCACCGAATGGGCAGGACTGTCGCTTCGTGATTTCGAACTTTATACTACATACGAAAATATGAGCTTTTGCAAGCCGAACCCGGATTATTACCGGGAAATCCTCAGACGGGCAAATCTCAAACCGCAAGAATGCTTAATGGTAGGCAACGATGTAGATGAAGATATGATAGCGAAAAATTTGGGCATTAATGTTTTTCTGCTTACGGACTGTATGATAAATAAGTCGAACAAGGACATAAGTGTATACAAACATGGCAATTTCAACGAATTAATTGAATATCTTAAAACGATATAGTAAACGGGCTGAGCTAAATTGCTCAGCCCGATGTTTTATTTACTTCCCCTTAGTTTATTTATCCTATCTCTGAGATACGCCGCGTGCTCAAATTCGAGAATTTTTGCCGCCTGCTGCATTTCACTTGTTAGCCGTTTAATAAGCGCCTGCTTTTCTGCACGCGAAAGCTTATTATCCGGCTTTTCCGCGTCAGCCTTTTGACCTATTTCAATTATATCTCTTACATCTTTAATAATCGTCTTAGGCGTTATGCCGTGAGCTTCATTATACCTCTGCTGAATTTCTCTGCGGCGGTTAGTCTCGGTAATGGCATATTCCATTGAGGGTGTTACGCTGTCCGCGTACATAATGACACTGCCTTCGGCATTTCTTGCCGCCCTGCCTACAGTTTGAATAAGCGAGGTGGCACTGCGTAAAAAGCCCTCTTTATCGGCGTCAAGAATTGCGACAAGTGACACTTCCGGTATATCGAGCCCTTCCCTTAGCAGGTTAATACCTACAAGCACATCAAACTTGCCAAGTCTTAAATCGCGGATTATTTCCATACGCTCTATTGTATCAATATCATAGTGCATATATCGCACCTTAATATCAAGATTATCGAGATATTCCGTTAGGTCCTCCGCCATTTTTTTGGTGAGTGTAGTTACCAGTACTCTCTCTTTTCTCGCCGAACGGATATTTATTTCGGAAACCAAATCGTCTATCTGCCCGTCACTCGGTTTTACTGTTATAAGTGGGTCTAAAAGACCGGTAGGACGAATTACCTGCTCTACAATCTGCGCCGCGTGCTCGCGCTCAAAATCGCCGGGTGTTGCCGATACGAACACAGCCTGATTTATGTGACTGTAAAACTCGTTAAAATTAAGAGGTCTGTTATCGTATGCCGACGGGAGACGAAAACCGTATTCAATAAGGTTATCCTTCCTGCCCTTGTCGCCGCCGTACATACCGCGCACCTGCGGCAGCGTTACATGGGATTCATCCACAAAAAGCAAAAAATCATCCGGGAAATAGTCAAGAAGCGTAAACGGCGTAGAGCCGGGTGCTCGGCGTGAAAGCACGCGGGAATAGTTTTCTACTCCCTTGCAAACGCCTATTTCTCTCAGCATTTCAATATCATATTCCGTGCGCTGACGAATACGCTGAGCTTCGATAAGCTTGCCGCAGTTTGTAAAAAACTCAACACGCTCTTCCATTTCCTGTTTGATTTCACTGAGCGCATCTTCAAGCTTATCGCGCGGCACTATATAGTGGGAAGCCGGGTAAATTGCGGTATGAATTAAAAACTGCTTTACTTCACCCGTCACTACATTTATTTCGCTTATTCTTTCAATTTCATCACCGAAAAACTCTATGCGTACGGCGTTTTCATAAGAGTATGCCGGGTATACTTCTACTGTATCTCCCCTCACACGGAATTTGTTGCGAACGAAATTTATATCGTTTCTCTCATACTGCAAATCAACAAGCTTTCTTATAAGCTCATCCCGGCTTTTGTTGCTTCCTGTTCGCAGGGATATTACCATACTTCTGTAATCAATAGGGTTGCCGAGAGAATATATGCAGGAAACCGAGGCCACGATTATAACATCACGCCGTTCGGATAAAGCACAGGTGGCACTGTGTCTAAGCTTATCTATTTCATCGTTTATGGCGGAATCCTTTTCAATATAGGTATCAGTCCCCGGAATATACGCTTCCGGCTGATAGTAGTCGTAGTAGGAAACAAAGTATTCAACTGCGTTTTCGGGGAAGAATTCACGGAACTCAGTGCAAAGTTGCGCGGCGAGTGTTTTGTTGTGAGCAAGAACCAGCGTCGGGCGGTTTACCCGCTCGATAATATTTGCCATTGTAAAGGTCTTTCCCGAACCCGTAACACCTAAGAGAACCTGCTCTTTATCGCCGTTTTCGATGCCTTTTACCAATTTGTCAATCGCCTCGGGCTGGTCGCCCGTCGGCTTATAATTTGAGTGTAAAACAAACTTGTCCACAAAATACTCTCTTTCTCACTATGCTTGATTTTCGCCAAGTGATTCGTGTCGTGTAATTTTTTATGCTAAAATCATGCCAAAAACCTGCCCAAAATGCCATTACACGAATTTAGGTCACAAATTTTTGTTTTTGGGCACCGCATACCTATATAAACTTAGGTAAAATAGAATAACACAAAATAAACTTAGATAAGGTTATTATACAACAAATCATTCAGTAAGTAAACAGTAACAGATAAATTTATAACTGTTATAAGCCTGTAAAATATGCTTTTGATTTTTTAAACAATTATTTCTTTTTATTTGGTTTTATGGTATAATATTCACAGACAGCCGATAAAAGTATCGGCTCAATGCCTTGGCATTTTGAAAAATCTGAAATTTACACAAACCACAATCGGAGTTAATAATTATGGCAAATTTTACGGAAAAAGCGATAAAAGAAACTTTTATTGAGTTGTTGGAGGAGCATCCGCTTTCACAGATAACAATAAAAGATATTGTTAAAAAGTGTGGCATAAATCGCAACACTTTTTATTATCACTATGACGGTATGCCTGCCCTAATAGCGGAAATCATCGAAGAAGAATCAAAATCCATTATAGATAAATACCCCTCCGTTTCCTCTATTGTTGAATGTTTCGATGCAATGGTTGAATTTACCACTCACAAAAAACGCCCGATTATGCATATCTTTCGTTCGGTAAACAGAGAGGTCTTTGAGAAAAACCTAATGGCCGTAAGCGATTATTTTGTTTGCAACTATGTAAATACGGCGCTTAACGATATTCCGATTAGTGAATCAGATAAAAGGACGATTATAACCTATTATAAAAGTGTTTGTTTCGGTCTTGTGATGGAGTGGCTTAACTGTGAAATGAGCGCGGATTTTGCAAATGAAATACGCCGGATTTTTCTTCTTAAAAAAGACTTTGCCGAGGAGATTGCGGCTCTTTTGCAGGGACAAGTTTAATTATAGAATATCAGTCATTTTTATGCTCGTGTCTAAAAAGCAGACGCGAGCATAATTTTATCTATATTTATTTTCGAGTACTGCTATATAATATCATATATAAACTAAATTAGGAGGATATGTAATGCAGTTTTCAAAGACGGTAGTAAAATTCCGCATTCCCATACTGATATTAACAGTTATTTTAATGATACCCTCTGTTATCGGTATGGTTGCCACACGCGTCAATTATGATATGCTGAACTACCTTCCGGGCGATATGGAAACGGTAGTAGGGCAAAAAGAGTTGTTAAAAGATTTTAACAAGGGTGCATTTTCGTTTATTATTCTTGAAGAGATGCCTGAAAAGGATGTTGCGAAGCTAAAAGAGAAGATTGCCGAAGTTGAGCATGTAGATACAGTGCTTTGGTATAATTCTTTCGCAGATTTATCGGTTCCTATGGAAATTCTTCCTGACGAATTTTATTCGGCATTCAATACGGAAAACTCCACTATGATGGCGGTGTTTTTCGATACGGGAACATCTGACGATTTAACTATGAAAGCTGTACAGCAAATCAGGTCTATCTGTGGAAGACAGTGCTATGTTTCGGGTATGACTGCGCTTGTAGTCGATCTAAAAGACCTTTGCGAAAAAGAAGAGCCGATTTATGTGGCTCTTGCGGTTATACTTGCTTGTATTGCTATGTTTGCATTGCTTGACGGATGGCTTGTTCCGATTGTCTTTCTTACCTCTATCGGCGCTATGATTCTTCTGAATCTCGGCACGAACTATTTTTTAGGCGAAATATCCTACATAACTAAAGCTCTTTCCGCCGTTTTGCAACTTGCCGTTACAATGGACTATTCTATTTTCTTATGGCACAGTTACAATGAACAACGGGAAATTTTTTCGGACAATAAAGAAGCTATGTCAGTCGCAATTAAAAAAACTCTCACAAGCGTTGTCGGCAGTTCGATAACCACCATTGCCGGATTTATTGCCCTTTGCTTTATGAGTTTTACGCTCGGTAAAGATTTGGGAATTGTTATGGCAAAGGGAGTAATTTTTGGGGTTATCGGTTGCGTTACCGTTCTGCCCTCTTTAATCCTTGTACTCGACAAACCGCTTCAAAAAACAAAGCACCGTTCAATTATCCCTAATATGAGCAAATTTGCAAAGAAAATTGTAACTGTGTTTCCTGTTTTTCTTATTATCTTCGCCATAATGATTTTCCCGGCATATTACGGTTATAACAAGGCGAACAACGAAGTTTACTATGATCTGGGCGAATGTCTACCGGACGAGATGAATTATGTTATTTCAAATTCAAAGCTTAGTGAGGATTTCGGAATTGCCTCAACCCATATGATTTTAACGAATTCTAAGCTTTCTTCAAAATCCGTCAGAGATATGATGGCGGAAATGGAAAATGTAGACGGCGTAAAATATGTGCTCGGGCTTGAATCGGTTATAGGTTCTCGCGTACCAGAAGAAATATTGCCGGAAAGAATTAAATCCATACTTAAAAGCGACCGCTATGAACTGCTGCTTATAAACTCCGAATACAAACCGGCAAGCGACGAAGCAAATGAACAAATAACAAAGCTGAACTCTATTGTAAAGAGCTATGACAAGGGTGGAATGGTAATAGGTGAAGCTCCTTGTATGAAAGATATGATTGAAACAACAGACCGCGATTTTAGAGTAGTTACCGTAGTTTCGATAATTGCAATCTTTGTGATTATTCTGCTTGTTGAAAAATCGATTTCACTGCCGTTTATCTTAATTGCCGTAATTGAATTCGGTATTTTTATAAATTTAGGTATTCCTCATTATACAGGTCAGAGTATGGCTTTTATTACTCCGATTTGTATAAGTACCATACAACTCGGCGCAACCGTTGACTATGCCATTTTAATGACCACCAGATACAAGTCCGAGCGGATTGCCGGAAATGATAAAAATACTGCTGTTTGGACAGCGCTTTACACATCGATTCCGTCCATAATTGTTTCCGGAATGGGACTTTTTGCCTCCACATTCGGTGTTGCGCTTTATTCGGATATTGAAATTATAAGCTCAATGTGTATGTTAATGGCAAGAGGCGCTCTAATAAGTATGTTGCTTGTTATATTGATACTGCCGGCTATGTTTATGCTTTTTGATAAAATCATTTGCAAAACAACACTTGGTATGACAAGAATAAACACTAATAGCAGAATTGAGGTTAAATAATATGAAGAATACATCAATTAGGATCACAAGCATTATATTAAGCGTTATATTACTGATAGGCACAGCAGGAATCACACTTGCATTGGACTCGGATAAAGATGAAACGCCAATACAAACCGTATCCGAAAAATCCAATCAGACAGTATCCGAAAATATCAGCAAGGATGAAACCGTATATGTTCTCGCAGGGGCGGACGGTTCGGTTAAAAAAATCATTGTAAGCGATTGGATAAAAAACACTACTGCAAACAGCAAGCTTTCTGACAAGAGCGAGCTTACCAATATCAAGAATGTTAAAGGCGACGAAAAATACACCCTTAACAGCGAAAACAATACTGTTTGGGACACACAGGGAAATGACATTTATTATCAGGGTAATATTGAAAAAGAACTGCCGGTAGGACTTACGGTATCCTATAAACTTGACGGAAAACCTGTTTCCCCAAAAGATATCGCAGGTAAAAGCGGAAAAGTCACCATCAGATTCGATTACGATAACCGCCAATATGAAACCGTAACAATTGACGGGAAAGCAGAAAAAATATATGTTCCTTTTGCAATGCTCACGGGCATGCTTCTTAACAATGATATTTTCAGCAATGTAGAGGTTTCCAACGGCAAATTGATAAACGACGGCAACCGCACCGCCGTAATAGGCATTGCTCTGCCGGGTCTTCAAAGTAATCTTGATATAACAAAAGATATAATTAACATACCCGACTATGTTGAAATAACGGCAGATGTTAAAAATTTCAAATTAGGTATGACAGTTACAGTTGCTACAAACGAGCTGTTTAACCAAATCGATTCTTCAAAGCTAAACAGTGTAGAAAGCCTTGCCGGTTCTGTAAACGAATTGACCGCCGGTATGCAGAAGCTTATAAACGGTTCTTCCGAACTTTACGGCGGACTTACAACACTGCTCACTAAATCCAAAGAACTTGTTACCGGCATTGAGAAAATAGCCTCAGGTGCCAAGGAGTTAAATGGCGCAACTGCTAAAATCGACGAAGGTGTAGGTGAACTTGACGGCTACATTTCGGATTTATCGGACGGACTCAATGAACTTAAAAAACATAACACAGAACTGAACGGCGGTGCTGAACAGGTTTTTGACACCTTACTTGCCACCGCATCCGCGCAGCTTAACGCCGCAGGTATAGCTGTTCCGGCATTAACGATTGATAACTATGCCGAAACGCTGAATGGAGTTATATCTTCACTTGACAAAACCGAAGTTTACAACAAGGCGCTTGCACAGGTTACCGCAGCTGTTAACGCCAACCGCGGCATTATTGAAAATCAGGTGAAGGCGGCAGTTCGTGAACAGGTTGCCGCAGAGTTAATTCCTATTGCAACAAACGGTCAAATGACGAAAGAAACTTATGACGCGGCAGTTGCGGCAAATATGATACCCAAAGAACAGAAAGCACAAATTGAGGGCGCAATTGATGCACAAATGCAGACCGATTCCGTAAAATCAATTATTTCTAATCAGCTTGAACTTCAGATAAATAAAATAATCTCGGAAAAAATGGCTTCAGACGAAGTGCAAGCACAATTAACCGCCGCTGCGGAGGGCGCTAAATCGGTTATCTCGCTTAAAGCATCGCTCGACAGTTACAACACTTTCTATCTCGGACTGCTGACATACACAAACGGCGTCGCATCTGCGGCAGACGGTGCAAACAGTATTTCGGAGGGTATGGCTACGCTTAAAGGCGGCACATCACAGCTGAAAGACGGCATGGCAGAACTCTATGCCGGCATACTGCAAATGAAAAACGGAGCGCCTGCTTTAACAGATGGTGTAGGAAAGCTGAAAGACGGCGCAATGCAGCTGTCAGACGGTCTTAAAAAATTCAACAACGAAGGAATAAGCAAAATAGCAAACCTTATAAACGGCGACGCGAAAAAACTCGTTACAAGAATTAAAGCTTCCGCAGATGTTTCAAAAAAATACCGCAATTTCTCAGGAATCAGCGATAACACAGACGGTCAGGTAAAGTTTATCTACCGTACAGACGAAATATCTGATAAGTGATATTTACATACATAAGTATAAAAGTGTGTGGAACCAAAATCGGTTCCGCACATTTTTTCATCAAATACTATCGGCAATATTCAATATAAAAACGACCTGAACTCGTGTTACACGAATTCAGGTCACATTATTTTTTGGCTTTTCTAGTGTTATGATATGTTATTTAGTGTTATTAAGTTCCCTAAAACCGCATAAAATGGGCATTTTTAAGACATAAGATGTGGTAGGAAACAAAGTATTCAACCGCATTCTCAGGGAAGAATTTTCTGAACTCAGTGCAAAGTTGCGCGGCAAGTGTTTTATTGTGCGCAAGCACCAATGTCGGGCGGTTGACACGCTCGATGATGTTCGCCATTGTAAAGGTCTTACCCGAACCGGTAACGCCCAATAGAACTTGCTCCCTGTCGCCGTTTTCGAGACCTTTTACTAATTTATCAATAGCCTCCGGCTGGTCGCCCGTCGGCTTATAATTTGAGTGTAAAACAAACTTGTCCACAAAATACTCTCTTTCTCACTATGCTTGATTTTCGCCAAGTGATTCGTGTAAAATGCCATTACACGAATTTTGGTCACAAATTTTTGTTTTTTGGGCACCGCATACCTATATAAACTTATGTAAAATAGAATAACACAAAATAAACTTAGATAAGGTTATTATACAACAAATCATTCAATAAGTAAACAAAGGAACAGATTATTTTTCTGTTCCTTTGTAAGCCTCATGCTATTAAACCTTCAAACGCTTCCGGAATATTAAAATCCGAGCAATCAAATAACTTTTCTTTTTCGGAATAATTTTGAGGTTTGTGTGGTAATACTTCTTGGATATATTCTTGCAGTTCTTTGACACCATCAGCAATCAGTTCTTGATTATCGATATAATTATCTGCTGTTAGCAAGGTAATAAGAACAATACCGACAGGCTTTAAAGCAGATATGCTTATCGGTAAAATATTTATAGTAACAGGTACGGGCAAATATTTTAAAAATGTAGAATTTGACCCTGAAAATAATCTCGGTATCATAAAAATAGCAAAGGACGGTACAACCGCAGAGCTTTTGTGGGGATACTCAGACGGCGGCAAGTTTACAAGCGAACTTCCGGCTCATCTTATGAGCCATATGGCAAGGCTTAAAGTAAACCCTGAAAACAGAGTTATACTTCACTGCCATCCTACATATACGCTTGCTATGAACTATGTTCACGAACTTGACGAGAAGAAATTTACCCATACTCTTTGGGAAACCTGCACAGAGTGTATGGTAGTATTCCCCGACGGTGTCGGAGTTCTTCCTTGGATGCTTTGCGGAACAAATGAGATAGGCGAAGCAACCGCTAAAAAGATGGAAGAATTCAGACTTGTTGTTTGGGGACTTCACGGCTTATACGGTGCCGGTAAGGATATAGACGAAGCGTTCGGGCTTGTTGAAACGGTAGAAAAAGCGGCACAACTTTATATGATTTCAGCCCACTTGCCGAGAATTAACACTATAACCGATGACCAGCTTCGTGAAATTGCCGAAGGCTTCGGTGTAAATTACAAAAAGGATTTTCTGAACTGAATCGGCAGTTTTCATTTTCCACCTCGATAGAGCGCCCGGGGCAGCATATAAGGCTGTCCGGGCGCTCGTCTTGTCTGTGACAAAGAGAACCCCCTGTTCTACAGGGGGTAAAAAAATAGCTTTTAGCGGCGAGTGGAGTAGACAAGAAAAAAAGCTACTTGGTATAGTAGAAGTGGTTTGCCGACCACACAACTAAAATATCAAGGAGGTCTTAATCGTAAAAGAAAAAGACATAAATAGTTTAGACCATACAAGCTGGAGATGTCAATACCATATTGTGTTCGCTCCCAAGTATCGTAGACAGGTAATATACCGAGAAAAATCATAGAGGCGGAATTATGCCCAGACCATGTGCATATGTTGGTAAGCATACCGCCAAAATATAGTGTATCACAAATAATGGGATACAACAACAGAAAATATGGATTTATTTGCAAGACGAATGTCTGCAATTAAATTGAATGGCTTTGCAAAAGAAATCGGCATACCTAATTCGGTAACATTTTTGCAAGGATATGGTGTTAAAAGTGTTGAAGAATTAAACATATTTGAACGCTGGCAGAAAGCAGAGCCATATAAAAGTTTGGCTGCACCAATCGGCGTTATGTCCTGCGGAAAACCTTTTAGCTTAGATATACACGAAAAAGCGCATGGTCCTCATGGTTTAGTTGCCGGAACGACTGGTTCTGGAAAAAGTGAACTTCTTCAAACCTGGATATCATATTATATGCCAAATCAGCATAACCATAATCGGCAAGAACTCTAAAGATTATTTTACCACCGAGAACTCCTACCTTCATAAATCCATTATTCTCACGAATTAATTTTACCAGATTTTCGACTGCTTTCAGTTTTTCTTCAGATTCAAAAATATTATAATCGCAGATTGTAAAATGAAGTTGCACGCGGCACAGTTGTGCTTTATCGAGGCAATGTCACGCGTTATAAAGCAACTACCGGTTATGAAGTGTATCTTGAACACCGACAGGAA
>CADCLS010000005.1 GCA_902802375.1 Oscillospiraceae bacterium
GGATTCAAAGCCTCTGAACGGGAAGCCCATCCAGTCATCAAACAAACTCTCTCCAAAAATACTCGGTAACATAAGTCATGCCTCCTTCGATACTGCAATTATTTTGTTTGTTACCTGAGCAAGGGGGGATGGAGGTCATCTATTCAATCTTCATTCCTCTGTTCGATTATGATTATAGCACCGTTTTTTAGCACTGTCAAGAGGAGAGTGCTAATTCTTTCGTAAACATTTTATGAACATATTCATATTTATATAATAATTTCTCCGATATTCAGTTCGTTCAGTTTTTGCTCCAAACCTTTATACGAAAACATAGTATGGCCTCTCTTTAATCTTTACTTACTATAGCACAAAAAACGAAAAAGTTAAGCTGCCTTGTTCTGTTTCACAAAAAAGTAAAGATTCAAGGTTATATTATCTACAACCCTAACTTAAAACTTATCACTTTAAAGCTATAAAGAGGTATGGTGGCGGGCGGTGGAACTCCTACCGCGCAAGCTCCGCTTTTTTCGTATTTGCCCACAAAAACTTATGATATTTTATGAAATTATTCAAATTTCGGTATCGAATCGCTTGACTTTTCCACTTTCTTACGATATTATTTATATTGAGTAGTTATACATCGCTGTAAAGGGAGACTTTTTATGAATATGACTAAGGGAAACGTTGAGCGTTGGTACTCGATGAACGAAGTGTGTGAATACCTCGCGATTACCCGTGATACTTGCTTGACCTGGATCGAAAAGCGCGGGATGCCGGCCGTCAAAGTCGGGCGAACCTGGCGATTCAAGATCGGCGAAATCGATGAATGGATGCGATCCTGCAACGCCTGGAACAGCGAAGGCAAACCCGGCGCGGATCCGGCTTTAAATATAGCCCGTCCCGACTCCGATTTTTCCCAGGCGGAGGACTGAAAAGCAAGCTTACCAAACGGAGGTTATGGCTGTTATGAAAGAAGCAAACAAATTGACTATCAATAGAGTAAGCGATGGAAATAGACTCACGCTTGCGCTTGACGGGTATCTGAATACCGCCACGGCGCTCGAACTTGGTACATTTCTGAGCGAATCTCTTAACGGAGTTACCGATCTTGTGTTCGATTTTTCCAAACTCAAATACATATCTTCCGCCGGTATGCGAGTCTTGCTGACAACTCAGAAAAGAATGAATTCCCAGGGATCGATGAAGATTACCGGTGCGAGCAACAATATCATAGACATATTCGACATCACCGGTTTTACGGATATATTAACAATAGAGAATCGAGAATAAAGATATGTATAATGAGATCGAAAAAAAGAAATTTCGACTAATACCGCAGGTCATAATCCTGTTTGCCGCCGCCGTCCTTGTGACGGGCGCCATTACATTTTTTGTGCAAAGCTCTATCTCAAATTCAGCTATCAGACGGCAGACGGAATCGCGTGCCTCTGAAATTGCCCAAGAAACGGCGACGGCGATCCGGGAGTACCCAGCGTATGATCGGCTCCTTTCATACTGGTATGCCCATGCAGACGAAATGGAGATCGAATACGATGCGGAATACAAAACCGGAACCGAAACGGAAGCGAAATGTCGGACGTTAACGGAACGCTATCCCAGTGTTCAGCTCAAATATGTGACAAAGCAGCAGCTTGACGCTATGGAACTTGAGGATCAGAAACTTTATGCCGAGGTCGCTTACTCGTGGCTGATAACAAGACTGAACCAGATCAAAAGAACTTATCATATCGACTTCCTGTTTTGTGTAGCGACGGATGAAACATACGGTACGCAGTTCTTCCTACTCAGCGCCGCAGATCCGGGCGCAACACGCGGAACGAGTTATGAGGAGATCTATCCGCTTGGGCACACGGTAACGGTGGGAGCGGATCAGCAAAAGGCGATGCGCAGCGCGGAAGCAAACGCCTCGTATCTGGCGAACGCCGGCGACTATGTTGATTATTATACATGGCTCTGCGAAACGGAAGGACACCCGGTTTTTATCGGAATGACCTATAATCTGTCCGAGCTCCGGTCGTCTTCCGCCTCGCAGGCGCACAGAGAAACGCTCTATGCGATGCTTTTTCAGATTTTCCTGTCTTTGATATGCCTGATACTTATTTACCGTTTCGTATTGCAGCCCCTCAAGAAGGTGCAGAAAAATATCCGTCTGTATAAGGAAACCAAGGACGGCCTCGCGATAACGGAAAGTCTGAAAGAAGTCAAGGCGCACAATGAGATCGGCGATCTGTCGAAAGATGTGTCGGAGCTTGCCTCGGAAATGGACGACTTTATCGGCAGGATCGAAACGATCACAGCCGAAAAGGAACGCGTCAGCACGGAGCTTTCTATGGCGACAAGGATTCAGGCGGCGATGCTGCCGCATGTTTTCCCGCCATTCCCGGAGCGCGTAGAGTTCGATATTTTTGCAAATATGGATCCCGCCAAAGAGGTGGGCGGCGACTTCTATGACTTTTTCCTGATAGACGAAGACCGGCTGGGGATCGTGATAGCGGACGTTTCCGGCAAGGGTGTACCGGCGGCGCTGTTTATGATGGCGTCTAAGATCATCCTGCAAAGCTGCGCCATGCTGGGAGGTTCACCGGCTGAAATACTGACCAAAACCAACGAGGCGATCTGTTCCAACAACCAGGAGGAGATGTTCGTCACGGTTTGGATGGGCATACTGGAGATCTCTTCCGGGAAACTCACGGCGGCGAACGCCGGACACGAGTTCCCGGCGCTTCAAAAAACGCCCGGCGGTCTACTTGAACTTGTGAAAGACAAGCACGGTTTTGTGATCGGCGGAATGCCTGGAATGAAATACAAAGAATACGAGCTGCAGATGACGCCCGGCACCAAACTGTTCCTTTACACGGACGGCGTGCCGGAGGCGACAGATGACGACGGAAATATGTTCGGCACCGAGCGGATGCTTGCGGCTCTGAACGAAGAACCCGACGCCGCGCCGGTCCGTGTGCTTCAAAATGTCCGCCGAGCAGTTGATGGTTTTGTGAAGGATGCGGAAAAGTTTGACGATCTGACCATGCTCTGTTTGGAGTATAAGGGAAAGCCGTCGGAACAAACAGTAAATCATCGCCAATAAAACTGTAACGGAGGTATACCATTGACACTCATATTGATTGCCAACATAATCGTCTGCATTTGCGCTTTTATCGGGTTTGTTTACGGGATGATCAAATTCTTTAAACCGAAGAAAGCCGTTTATGCGCAGATGATCACGCTGGCTGTGGGATGTATGGCGTTCGGTAAATTATATCAGGTGGTCAGAGTTTTGACCGGCGGCGAGATCTTCGGGCAGTTTCAGCTGGGGGTTTTGGTTATATCGGAAGCCTGATGTTTCTGTTTTCTGCAAACTTCGGTGCGATGGATCGGCTTGCGGACGACAAATCAAATACTTTTCGAAGATACAGGATCATGGCGTTTGCCGCGCCTTGTGCCGTTGCGGTTTTGTATGCTTTGTTCATTTTCAGCACAGAGTTACCGATCATGGCGCAAGTCGTTTCTGCTGTAACTACCCTGCTTGCCATGCGCGCGAGTTATTACCATTTGAAACATCTAATATTCCCCGACGTAGATTACGTGGTGATCAAGTGCCTGCGACCGTATAATCTTTCAGCGCTCATTTATACATTTCTTTGCCTCGCGGAAATGATCGTCATCGGTACGGGAAATGAAATCAGTATTCTGATCATTGATGTTTTGATGGGTATCATACTCATTGATATTATTGTTTTGGCGGAGAGGGGGATAAAGAAATGGAAAATATAGCCTATATTCTCTTTATCTGCCTTGTGGCGCCGATGCTCTTCATGGTGCTGATGCTTCCGCGGCCGTTCCCGATTGCTTGTGGGGTATATGCTCCTTGGCGTTTTTGTATCGCTTTTCGTATCGGAACTGAATACGATCCTGCTGAGCCAATGCGGCGGCGATATGCTTTATGTTTCAACTACGGTCACTCCCGTAACAGAAGAGATCGTAAAAGCGATCCCAATACTGTTTTATGCCGTCATTTTTTCCGACAACCGCGACCGCGTCATGCCGATCGCATTTGCAACGGGCGTCGGATTTGCCATGTTTGAAAACATGGTCATCCTTGCTCATAACGTAGAAAACGTCACCCTTGGCTGGGCGATCATCAGGGGTTTTTCGACTGCTTTGATGCACGCGATCTGTACCGTAGCGATAGGCTACGGGATCTGCCTTGTCAAAAAGAGACCGAAACTGTTCCGCTGCGGCACCTGCGCGCATTTTTCTTGCAATAAACAAAACTAAATAACCTAAAAGCCAAAGAATCAAAAACAGTGCCGAATTGTATTTTTTGTTGATAATGTATTTGTTTTGTTATATAATAAACGACAGATATATTGGGATAGTCTGTTATTTTATGAGGAGAGTATCTATGGTAGAAGAGAAAAGATTTACAAGGGCAACGTGGCAGATTATGGAACAACTTCTTGAGGTTGACAACCTTGAAGATGCATTGTCGGGAAGTCTTGAAATAATTGTAAAAACTCTTAATAGCGAAGCGGGTGCGATTTGGTTTTTAGACACAAAAACCGACCGACTCTCTCCGCTTTTTCATATTGGTCCGGCAGATATTTCAAATATAACCGTTGAAAACGGTCTCGGCATTGAGGGTGTTGTTACAAAAACCGGTAAGTCTATTATAGTAGAGGATGCGGCAAACGATTCCCGTTTTGAAAGCACCGTATTTGACGATAACGGTCTTGCTGCAAAGACTATGATATGCGTTCCGCTTAATAACCTTCACGAAATAATCGGTTGCATTCAGATAGTCAATAAAAAAGACGGCAGTCTTTATGATAAAGATGAGTTACAGCTTTGCGAGCGTATGGCGTCTCTCGCCGCGATAACAATAGAAGAAAAAGGGCTTTTGGTTGATTTCGGCGAAAAAAAAGAGATACTTGCCGTGCTGAAAGACGTTATAAAAGAATTTCCCTCTGGCGGCGGCGTTTCAAGGGTGCTTAAAGGCATAAACCTTGAAATCTACAAAAATGAATTTGTTGTGGTATTAGGCGAGTCGGGTTGCGGCAAGTCTACAATGATGAATATTGTGGGCGGAATGGATTTTTTGACTGAAGGTTCTCTTTTAGTTGAGGATAAAGATTTCTCTCATCCGTCTGATAAGGACCTTACGGCGTTTCGCAGAAACTATGTAGGGTTTATATTTCAGGCGTATAACCTTATGCCTAACCTTACTGCGCTTGAAAACGTGCAGTTTATCGCCGAACTTGTTGATAATCCTATGTCTCCTATGGAGGCGCTTGATAAAGTCGGGCTTAAAGACAAGGCGGATAATTATCCCGCTCAATTATCGGGCGGTCAACAACAGCGTGTTTCGATAGCCCGTGCTATAGTCAAAAGGCCGAAACTCATACTTGCCGATGAGCCCACGGCGGCGCTTGATTACACAACAAGTATAGAGGTGCTCGGTGTCGTTGAAGACATCGTCAGAAACGACGGGGCAACCGTTATGATGGTTACGCACAACCCGGAAATTGCAAAAATGGCAGACCGTGTAATAAAGGTGCGCGGAGGAAAAATAGCAAGTATCAAAAAGAATATGCATCCTCTGCATGCGAAAGAACTTGTGTGGTGATTCGATATGAAAAAGACACAGTTCATTGATTGTATCAGGAATATTGCAAAGCAGAAGGTTTCTTTCCTTTCAATAATTCTTATCGCCGTAATGGGTGTTACTGCATATTTGGGTATCGGCTATACCGCAACTGCGCTTCGCAAAAACGGTTCCGATATTTATGACAGCCTTAATTTCCGTGATATCGAAATGGTTTCCACACTTCTTTTTACCGAAAAGGACATACAAGATATCAGCAAGGTTAAAGGTGTTAAAGATGTTGAGCCCATAAGATACACCGGCGCAAAACTCCGCTTTGCCGACAAACTTGAGAGCGTTAACGTTATTTCGGTTTCAAAACGTATAAATCTCTCCGTATCCGTAAAAGGCAGGTTGCCAAAAGGAAATAATGAGTGTGCTATTGAGCAAAAAACTGCCGACGAATTAGGACTTAAAGTCGGCGACAATATTTCTCTGCTTGATGTTAAAGGCAATACCGCTGAGTACCTTAAAAACAGTGAATATGTTATCACCGGAATTGCAAAACACGCCGACCATACAAATATACTTGTTCCGGGGTTGGCGTATGTTTTTGTCAATATGGACGCTTTTGACAGCGAGGCTCTTGACGGTGCCTATATGAAAGCGGAAGTTGTTATTGACAAGCCCGATAAAATAAACCGCTTTTCAAAAGAATATGATAATCTCGTCGATAAAGTTATGAAACGGATAGAAAAATTATCGGTAATAAATACCGAACGCCGTTTGAACGAGGTTAAAAGTACGGCCGGTGAAGAGATAACCAATGGAGAAAAAACGCTTGACGAAGCTTTGAAACAACTTGAAGAAGCAAGACGTCTGCTTGATGATAAGGCAAAAGAACTAAAGGTTGGCGAAGAAAAAGCAATTTACGGCGAAAGACAACTTCTCGCCGCAAAGGCGGAACTCGACAAAGCAAAAGCCAAACTTGACAGCGGAAAGCAGGAACTTATAAACGGTTTTGCCGAAATCGAGGATGCAAAATCTCAAATACGCAACGCCGTAAAAGAAACATATGAACGGATATTTACAAGTGAAGAAGACAGAAAACTCATAAATTGGGCCGGTGTTAAAACCGCCGATATTGACAACCCATCAGAAACGGCAAAATACTTTGATATAACCGATACCGTCCGTTTAGATTTGAGTGAAAAAATCGAGGATGTTCAGGCGCCGGTTATCGATACCGCTGACATTCCCGAAGAATTGCTTGTGGCAATTTATGAATTCACTCAAAAAGCGGACGCACCGAAAAGCGGCGGTGTTTATGATATAGACGCCATAAAAGAAACACTTTTGCAAACGGCGGCAACCGCTATTGACGGTTATACAAAACTTTCAAACGCTTGTATCGAGTGGGATAATGGACATAGCGAATATATTTCGGGCGTATCCCTTTACAATGAGCAAAAAAATAAGTATGAACAAGGCGTCAGGGAACTGATTTCAAGCAGAAAACTTCTTGAAGACGGAAAGGTTAAAATTGCCGAAGGCGAAGCCGAGTACAAAAACAGTCTGGCCGAATATGATGAGGGAAAACTAAAATTAGAGGACGCAAAAAAACAGTTTGATGAAATAGAACAGTGCAAATGGTTATTGTTTGACAGCAGGGGAAACGCAAGTTTTGTTCAAATGATTATAGGCAGTGAAAACTTTTCAAATATCAAAATGACCTTTTCCCTGTTGTTTGTCGCAGTAGGCGCTCTTGTTATTGTTGCTACGGTAGGGAAAATCGTTGACGAGCAACGTTCCGAGATCGGAACAACCAAGGCACTCGGATTTTTCAACCGTGAGATATTTGCAAAATATATTGTTTTCGGCGTTTCTGCCACGATAATAGGTGCGTTTTTAAGTGTTGCGGCGGCATATTACATTATAGAACCTATGATGTTAAACGGTTTTGCAAAGTATTATTGGTTTGATATTTCAAAGCCGACGGTTGACATCATTCCTGCGATAGTTGCTTTTATTTCAAGTGTTATTTTGTCGTTTATTTCGGTTTGGTTTGCAAGTGTTAAACTTTTAAAAGAACCGGCTGTTCGCCTTATGCAACCTAAAATGCCGGGCGCAAACAAAAAGACCGGCGGAAAAGGACGGCTATCGCTCTACTCCCGTTTGATTTTACTTAATATGAAAACCGACCTTAAACGTGTTATTGTAACCGTTGTCAGCGTGGCAGGATGCTGTGCTCTTATAATAATCGGTATTACGCTTAAGTTCTCACTCAGCAATTCCGAAAAAATACATTATAATAAAATGTTGCAGTATGATATAAGCGTTTCTTATGACGGTGCCGCTTCAAACGCTGAAAACCAAATAGAAAAAATACTCGATGCCGAAAAGACCGAATACACAAAACTTTTAAGAACAACCGTTACCTACAAAACAGGCGGTATGCAGGTTGCCGAACTTTACTGCGGAGATATAAAGTCTATTGACAATTTCCGTCGTATAAGAGATTGGAAAACCGGAAAAACCTTCGGCAATAAACCCGACGGCGCTTTAATTCAAAGACGGTTTGCAGAACTGTACAACTTAGATAAAGGCAGCAAGTTTGAGATAACCTTAAACGGCACAAAAACCGCCACATTGCGTATTGCCGGCGTGTTTGAAAACTATATAGGTAGAAGTATCGTTATATCGCCCGATTATTATAAACAGGTTTTCGGTGATGATGTTACATACAACAATTATTTTGTCCGTCTTAACAGGGCAAATGCAACCGATCTTGAAAAGCAGTTGAAAAAGGTTGACGGTTTTGAAGGCATCGCACCATATGATGACGACAGATCGACAGTCGAAGCTTCAAACTCAACGGTAGATTCGGTAGTTGTTCTCTTTATTGCAATAGCGGCGATTATGGCGCTTGTTGTTCAACTAAACCTTACTAATATGTATATAAACGGCAAAAAGCGTGAACTTATCATTATGCGAATAAACGGCTTTACCGTAAGAGAGGTTAAACAATACGTTATCAGAGAAACCGTATTTACAACTATTCTCGGCATATTGCTCGGTTTTGTAGTGGGCTCTGCAATAGCATATAGAATAATCAGAATACTCGAACAGGCTTTCTTCCAGTTCGATAGAAGGGTCAATTTTATTTCCTGGATTGTTGCCGCAGCGCTCACTGTGGTATTTACGGTAATTGTAAATGCGATTGCCCTGCGAAAAACAAAAACTTTGAAACTAACGGATATTCAATAAATTTTTCAAGAAAAAACATAAATGTTTAAAGTTACAAAAACCATTGAAAAAATGTGTTTTGATAACATAATAAAATGTATTTTATAATAAACAAGGGGATGTATAAATGCTACTCATCAATGTTAATAAAAACGACAACAAGGTGGTCGTCACTACCGAGGGAACCGTTGATACGGAAACAGCGCCAAAGCTCAGCGAGGCTCTATTGGATCTGGATTATAATAATCTGGATCTCACGATTGACTTTAACAAAACGGATTATATAACATCCGCCGGACTTCGAGTCTTACTTGTTGCCAGAAAGAAACTTTCGGAAGCCACTATGCACATAATAAACGTCAATGAGATGATTGATGAAGTGTTTAGAATTACCGGATTTTCTAACATTTTAACCTATACCCTAAAAGAAACAAGCGAGGTTGACTGTCATCTAAGTTTCAAAGAACTTTTGAAAAAACGTGCAAACGACACTCTTGCTTTTGTCTTTGCAGGGCGCAGTTACACATGGAAGGATATTGACCGCCTATCACAGATAGTTGCAGACGATTTGGCTAAAGCCGGTGTTAAAAAAGGGTCTCATGTCGGAATCTGCTCTCCAAATTCCGTTAACTGGATCATCTCATTTTTTGCGGTGCAAAAACTCGGCGCGATCGCGCTTCTTGTGAACTACGGACTGAAACCCGATGAAATTGCCTCCCTCGCGCAAATCGGCGACATCACACATCTATGCTACGGAGCCATACCCGGGATTACCGATTTCAATGTTTTTTCCGCCGCGTTACTTGGCGGCAGATCCCCTATAACATATATGTATGATATCGGAATAAGTGTGGATTTTACCGAACGACTCTCGGAATATGACGCTATTTCGGAAAAATACGGAGAAACATTTCATTTTGACGACCCGAGCGTTGTTATCTTCACCTCCGGCTCAACGGGAAAACCGAAAGCAGTTCTTTCCTCTTCTTTCAATCTTCTTAATTCCGTTAAAGCAATCAGCGCAGAGTGTGATTTTACAAGTGCAGATAAATCTTGTGCGTTTTTGCCCTTTTTCCATGTGTTTGGCTTTGCTTCCTGCATCGGAATAGGACTTTTGTACGGTTGCGTTTCTTATATACCTGTAGACAACAAGCCTGCAACTATGATTGATATAATAGAAAAAGAGCGCTGCACTATTTTCAACACCGTTCCTACTATGTTACTTGCTATGATCCAGCAGCCAACTTTTACTCCCGAAGCCCTGTCTTCCTTGCGTGTGTCGGCTCTTGGCGGCTCCGCAACAAGTGAATCACAAATGACCATGCTTCACTCTTTACTGCCGAATAACCATTTTTGTAATATATACGGTATGTCTGAAAACGCCGTAATCACTATAACCCATTATGAAGACACCTTTGAACATATCACGCAAACGGTCGGCACAAATGCAAACGGTATCGAAATTGAGATACGCAACCCCGCAAACGGTGAAAAAGTTCCTGACGGACAACCGGGCGAAATATATATACGTTCAAGGGAAATGATTGTATGCTATTATCAACTTCCCATAGAAAAACAGCCGCTGGATGACGAAGGTTGGCTCGCTACGGGAGACCTCGGTATCATTTTGCCGGACGGCTATTTGAAACTCGTCGGTCGTGCAAAAGATTTGATTATCCGTGGCGGTGAGAATATTTCTCCGGGTGAGATAGCCGATGAAATCGCAAAACTCCCCGATGTTGCCGATGTTAAAGTTATCGGCGTTCCGCACGAAATGCTCGGTGAGGAGGTTGCCGCCGTTATTATGATGAAAGACAAAGCAACCTTTGACGAAGACTTTGCAAGAAAAACCTTATCGGATAAACTCGCAAAATATAAGGTTCCGGCCTATTTTGTTGTTGTAGATAAGTTCCCGATGCTCGGAAGCGGAAAGATAGATGCTATAACGCTCAAAAAAGATGTTATTGCAAAACTGAATTTGAGGTGATAGGTATGACGGAGAATATCAAAAATCCGCTTATGAAAAAAGACCGCGATTATGCGCATGATATTGCAAAAGGAATAGGAATCCTGCTTGTTATGCAGGTACATATATTTGACTACCCGAAGTGGTATCTTATCGTTATAGCGATAACAGAAGTTTGGCTTATGCCGTTTTATTTCACCCTTTCGGGCTATTATTACCGTCCGGGTGCGCGAACACCCTGGCAATCGATAAAACGCCGCACTTTGCAACTCGTAAAGCCCTATTTTATTTATTCTATCGGGATATGGATTATGACAACGGCGTATAATCTGATCACCTCGTCTATGACCCTCAAAGATTGTGCGCAACAGTATTTTGCTTTTCTGTTGAGCCGTCATTCAACTGAAGATGTTCAAACTATGGGTGTGGTTACAAAAGGAATTCCGTTTACAAGCGTTGTGGGAACATTTTGGTTTATTGTTATTATGTTTTTTGCGGACATCATTTTCTTCCTTATCGCAGACTGGGCTCTTGCTTCAATGAAACGCTTCTTCTCCGTAACAACAGGCCTTGTTTTCATCTCTTTCTTCCTCAACCTACTTGTTGACAGTATGGGAAAAGGACTTCCCCTTAATATCCAGAATGTGCCGATGGCAACGGCGCTTATACTTATAGGCGCAATGCTCGGCAAACATAAAGTGCTTTCAAAAGACTTTACAGCAAAAAAATGGATGGTCATAAATTCACTTGTAACGCTCGCATTGATTATGTTAATCCAGCTGCGGTTCGGCGGTGCGGGCGCGTTTGCCGCAGGTATCTTTATGTACTACGGAGCATTGGACGTTTTCCCTTGCGTACTGTACGGCATAATGGCACCGTTTATGGTAATCTGTCTAAGCCGTCTTCTTGAAAAAGTCCCACTGCTTAATAAAGCGCTTATCTGGATTGGATTCCGCACACTTCCGATCTTGCTTGTCCATATGGCGATATCTACCTTCATAGGAAGACTAACGGGCATTGAGCCGAGAGTTATCGGACAGTATGGAGCTAAAATGGGAGAAAGCGCACTCAACTTCGCGCTTACCCTTGCCGTAATCGTTGCCTACCGCATCGTTTGGGAGTTTATATTAAAGAAGATACATAAGAATAAACTGTCGGCGTAAATGCGCGTTAAAAAACACACCTCTTGAGCGCAGGTTCAAGAGGTGTGTTTTGGTATTTTCTTATTACTTTGTTGTTAAACTCGCATACTGACTATTTATCTTTGTGCATCAAAAAACACTTTTCATCACTGTGAGTCTCTTTCCTCAATGGCATCTAAGGCGCCTTTTATGTAAGCTTTTGTCAGGTTATCAAGCGGTATGCCATACTGTTTAGAGATAACTTTAAAAATATCGAGCGGTAAACTTAAATCACCATCCGTATATTTTGCGCCTATGTATCTGCCAAGTCCAAAAGATTCAATAAGCAACTGCGTAGGCTCGATGCTATCACTCCACATTTTCTCAATATATTTCCAAAATCGCTTTGCCAGTTTGTTATGTATAATGAACAATATCGTTGAAATAACAAAACCTATGACTATCATTAGAAGCACGGTTATCCAAATAGGTAAAAATGCTTGCGCCATATAAAAATCAGACCATCCACCGTTTTTTTCTCCTATGATTATAACCATGAAAAAGTAGACTGCCATGTAAACCCAATAAGGGATCAATGTGAGCAGTGATTCCGAGCACTTAAATTCAACCCCTGTTTCAACACACTGAAATAGGGCTATTGTGAGTGCGGGAGTAATTATATGAAGCAAGAAATTAATGCCCGATACCGCCATTGCCCCGTGTGCGGGAAGTATAAGTGTTAATGCCGAAACCAGTGTAATAGCAAGACAATTCGCGGCGGTATACTGAAACAATACGATCCAGCGAGGTAAAACAAATCTCTTTTTTCTGATTCCTTCAACAGCGTATGGTATCATAAAAGCCGCCGCCACAGCGGACAAAATATTCGACAATACCGTGAAATATTTTAAGGGATATTCATAATTGCCCTTATAGTTTTCCGCCATATAAAATATTGACATTAGTGCACAGACAAATATCAATATTCCCGCAACCAGAGCAACAATACTTCGTGTTTCCTCAAGCGCAATTAAATATTTCTTTTTGGGCTTTATTATGTTCCGGCGCATTAGTTTTCTCCTTATGAGTTTATATGTCCTTAAAATACAATAAAATTATAGCATAAACTATTGAAAATTAAAAGTATTTTAAGATCTTGTATTCACGAACTTTTGGTCGTGGTAGGGATAAAAAAAAGCAGAGTCTGAACCCGGATTGGGTCAGGCCCTGCCTGTGGTGCGAGTGGAGATAACGGATTTGACTAAACCGCAAATAAACCTATGTGTTATCGGCACCCTGCGCGCATTTTTCCTCCAAAGACCATAAGAAATAAACATGGGAAACCTTACGCCGAACATTTTGGAAGACCTATTCTACGGAAATCTCTCACCCAGCCAGCGTACCGTCCGTCCGGACAGCAAAGTCCAGACGCTTATGCAGAAACAAAGTGACCTCGAAACCAAGCTGACCGAATCACTTATCGAAGAACAACGAGCGAACTTCAAACAGTACCTCTCAATCTCCGCCGACCTTCTCGACGCCAATTGCCTCGATAGTTTCATCACCGGCTTCCGCCTCGGCGAACAGTTTGCATTCGATACCTTCATCACATCGAAAGCACCCTACGCGGACTACCTGAAAGACGAGATATAAACCACAATCCGGCTATGCCATACGGCGGGGTCGGATGTTTCTGTTCTATCGGCAAAATTCAGAAAAAGGTAGTAAAACCATCATAAGTTATGCCATTCGAGGCAAATCTTTCGTATGCTTATTTCAAACAGAGCAGTATTTTTCTTATCGAAAGATTAAAATTCTTGTCATACTTTTGATTTTTTGGTCGAACTATGGTATAACAATATTAAATTCTGATACCCATAACCAAGAATAAAACGATTTACGTTTACGGGGGGAAAAAAGTGGTTCGAGATCTATCGTATAATCTTCCAGGATATGGCTTCGCAAATTGTTACCTTATTGGTCAGGCAATTGATGTGCTTGATATGCTTGAGTCGAATGGCATAGTTGAAAAAATGCAAAACACCTGTCAATTGGGCACAATGAAGTACATTTATCCGGGAGCACATCACACCAGGTACGAATATGTATTTACACAACTAATGTTGATAAGCAACATAGCAACTTCTGATACTCGACGCAGTATTGAACTGTCACTGTCGTCTAATCTGGCAGAATATGAGAATTTAGGTTTTAAAGTAAGTGGGAGTGCCTTGATGCAGTGTTTGGCAATATTATCAAATGCTGGTCATATGTATGATACATTTACTTCTTCAAGAATTCTGCTGCGATTACTTTGTGAGTCCAAGAAAGAAAAAACAGCTTTTTATACAATATATAAACGCAATCTACCAGTTTCCATTAGAAAGAAATTCGACGAGTACTTAATAGAGGGCAATTACTATAAACTACACCTATTCCATATCATTCAGATAATCCAAGGGATGAGCCGGTCTGAAAAAAGCAAGTTAATATGTGAACTATGTGTACATATTGTTACGCAGCTAATCGATCCAAGTCACATAGAAAATGAAGCAACGCAACGAATGTTTTTCCTGTATAAGAAGATAAGAAAAATAGCGTATCTTTCAGTAGATATGGTATACACGCCTGCTTCATTCGGAGCTAACCTTAGTCGAATGGTATATTCTATTTCATCTTATGTTGATGACCTGTTTGATGAAAACTCTGCGATGAACAACTCTATACAACAACTGGAAGATATAATTCATCAGCAAATTTATGATTCGCCAATGTGCATTTTGAATACCACTCGGATTGAGCAAGATTCTTACAGCAAGTATAAGGAGAAGACAGACACCGTTAGCAATATTTTTGAATTACGAAATGTCCTTTTGGAAAAAGGAGATTGTGAGCTACTTCATAGTAAGACACAGCCAAAGTCTATCCGTGGCATGGATACTGCAACTACATTGCTGCTTTCTAAAAAATGGAACGTTAGTTGTTGTTATGACTTAAGCTATGAAGCTCATGTTGTGTCGAAGTTTCCCTTAACTCGTGTTGCTTATGGTACGCAACTCGCACAAAATCAGCAAAAAGTCTATTCTGCGTATGGGTTGTTGTCAAAGGAATACATCCACAAGGATGTCCAAACCGTCATTTCTAACGCAATAGGATTACAGCTTTTTGATGAATCAAGTAAAATTGAGCTGGTTAAATATGCAATCAAGTCGATATACACATACGGAGAGTATTTCTTTAATATGGCTGCACCCAAAGAGATTTCTCTCAACGACTGTGTATTTATTGGTAATGGATGCAAAAAAATAGCTGAAGAAATAAGAAGGAAATTTACTAAAGATATTGTACCTGACCCAGATCAGCTCCATGAAATACTATCTTGTGCTTTAGTATTAGAATCTTTAAATTATTCCGGTTCAATAGTTTGCTTTGTTGGAAGCATTAAGGCGAGCAAATATAAAAATACTGATAAGATTGATGAGTTGGATGGATTCATATATTTGCCAAACAAGTCGTTAGAAACTGGCTTTGCGTATATTGTCGAAGCAAAGAATTACGCAGGGGGTGAAGATGACGCTGCGAAGCAATTAAAAGAAACATGCAAATTTCTCGATAAATCACTTAATACAGCGATAACAAAGTTGACAAAATGCGCGTATCTCAAATTGAATATAAACTTAGCAATGTAGAAATAGTATATTGAATAATCAGCACAAAACAGTTTATAAGGAAATGCTATATAATTTGAAGCATTACAAAGAGGGTATAACCGAATTTAAAGAATGCATACTCCGAAGAGTCATAATGCTCGCTAAAGAACTTGATGTTTTACGAGATGCGTTCCGGCTTAACGGGGAAAAAGAACCAAGCGAGTATGCAGATGACTGCACGGCTCAATTCCGAAAACTTTTCGATCTTTGGGACGGCTTTGATTATATGAGCCGTATTTCAGCCGCTGCTGTAGATTCCGACACTTCTAAATATCTTGAGCAAATTGAGGAGTTAATGCTTAGCGACGTAAATGGAAAGAGAATATCAGATAGCCCATTGTTTGAAGACGTTGTGTTTGGCAACAAATCAGGCAAAGTTGATACAATTGAAGACAGTGCGGCGGATCTTCTCAGAGTTTTGCAGTCCATGGAATCTGTTTGCCGAGCTGATCAAACAGTACCACATTAAAATCCGGGTTATCGTCTACGCGCCGCTTTTGGTGTCCGACAATCGCTTCGGACTTACACTGATCCTCGCGCTTGTCGACCGTTGCGCCAACCTACCTTCGCTGCAACCGCGGCGCTCGGGGACGTTGCCCAACGGACTACGCTCGCCGGCTTCATAGCCGAGCGCGAAGATGCAGGTTCTTCATAACTTATCACAAGAAAATCAAGTATTTAAGGCACCCTGCGCGCATTTTCATCCACTTGTTTACTGACCGATAACCCTAAAAATGCATAATTATAAGAACTCCTCCTTTGCGATATCATTGTACCGCGAAGGAGGAGTTTACTTTAACATTCAAATTGCAAACCAAATCGTTGTGCTTTTTTTCTATTACTTAAATAGACCTTTACCACAACATTGTTTATACTTTTTTCCACTTCCACATGGGCATGGCGAGTTTTTGGCTGGACCGTCAGGAGTTGCGCGAATCGTTTTAGGTAACAAATATGAATTATTAACGAAGTCTATTCGACAACAAGATGGATATCTATATGTAAACGAAGTTCTTCCATTGTAATTTGATACGGCAAAATCGCCTTTACCAATTACATCCATACCAATCAAAATGTCGCAACCCGCAGGTTGACCTTCCATTACGCGTAATTTAGGAAAAGCAACATGGTTAGGTAAAAACAAGTCTATATAATAAATATACGCCTCATATTCACCCTGTGGTGTTGTTGCGCGACCTATTGATACTGGTTTTAAGCCTAATTCGTCGACAACTTTTTTAGTTATTACTGTAGATGTTGCACCAGTATCCCAAATAGAGATCCACTTTTTTTCACCTGGATTACCATTTGATGGGTGGGGCAAAATCCCGACCTCATTTTTCAAAACATTTGAATAACCATTATTGTAGACCGTTATAAAAGAATTACCTACTGAACTACTCATGCAAACACCACATTGTTTGAGAAGAAATGGTTGACAGATTTTTCAGTGTTTTTGGTGCATTCTTGAATTAAAAAGGTTCCTAATTCCTCAGTGATAATAGTAGCAGTATAGGCATCATCAAAAGAATCATAGGCGTTAAGAACCGTTTGATTTTTAATAACTATAAACTTTTCTGGATACTTAGAATACAGTTCATCAAAATGTGAAACAAAGAACTCATAATTCTTATCACACATGCTTTTTGCCTCCAATAAACTAACACTTCTTTTCTTCATTATATCAAACCTTTCGTAAGTAATCAAGACTAATTGTTTGTAATGTAGTACAAAAATATGCGAATTTCAATGACATCTTCACTGATTTTTATATCGAATAGTTCAGATTTGCACGTTTTCGAGATTAGTCTAATAGAGATTGACATAATCAAAGTTAGGTTTACTGTCATTTTTGCCAGTACGCGTTTTTACTATGCTGATAAATTAAAATCGCATATTTTACACAACTCCTCCTTCGCGGTACAATGATATCGCAAAGGAGGAGTTTGCTATGAAAGATAACTTAAAAAACATAGGCATCTGGGGACAAAGACACTACCAATACCTGAAAGAAAACAAACCGAGCGTGATCGGCGTGATGCGAATGAAAGGTACGCTGAACTCTTATCTACAACAAGTCAATGAACAGGCGGACGAGATGTGTTTTCAGATGGTAAAACAACTCGCCAAGCAGGAAGGTGTCACCGAAGAATTGAAACGTCGCGACCAAATGGCATGGGTCGGTGCCATGAACAACATCTGCGACCGCGTCAACGAAATCGTCCTAAACGAGGTGATTTTCGTATGACGGTACTGGAAGACCTATGGTATGGCAACATTCGCCCGGTTGAGAACTTTGTTGAGGGAAATACGGAATATAAGGGCTTACTACGCCTGGTATCCAAGAACAGAGAGGCTCTTGAAAACGAGCTCTCTCCTAAACAACTTGAGCTGTTGGAAAAGTATAATACTTCGGCAAACGAAATGAACGCCACTTCTGAAGTTGCCGCATTTCAATGCGGCTTCTCCCTGGGTGTTCAGTTGATGTGCGAGTCTATCATCAAAGGTTCGAATAGTATTGAAAAATAATCTAATGCGGAGCCATTTCAGGCCCCGCATGCTTTTGCTTTTCGAAATATAAAAATCACATCACAATGATATATACTATCTTGACAAACTCACATCACAATGGTATAATAAGCGTGAAAAGGAGTAATACTATGATTATCTATCACGGTTCTAAAAACATCGTCAAAACACCGAAATACGGCAAAGGCAAACCGTATAACGATTACGGTCTTGGCTTTTATTGCACGGAATATCTCGATCTTGCCAAAGAGTGGGCTTGCGACGACGAGGGCGGCGGATACGCCAACAAATATGAACTCGACACCGCCGATTTGAAGACACTTGATTTGAATGGCGACAATTTCTGCATTCTTCATTGGATCTCAATCTTGCTGAGCAATCGCACCTTTACATTGGATAGCGATCTTGCGGTGCAGGCAAAGGACTATATTCTGAAGAACTTCCCGGTCAACACTAAGGGCTTTGATATTATCAAAGGGTATCGTGCGGACGATTCTTACTTCTCCTATGCCCGGGATTTTCTGCAGAACACGATTTCCGTAAAAAGACTTTCGCAGGTTATGAAACTCGGAAATCTCGGCAACCAGATCGTTTTGATCTCACCGAAAGCTTTTAAGGCCATCCGTTTTCTCGGATATGAAGAAGCTCCGCAAGAAGTCTACCTGCCGGATCGTAAAAAACGAGATGAGCGGGCTCGCGCCGCTTATTTGACCAACAGACAAGGAAACGTGTTTTCTGCAAACGACGTTTATATGATCGATATTATCAGAAATGAGATGAAAGCCGATGATCCACGCTTACAGTGAAATGTACCTTTCCGGGGTTATGAAAAATCTTGCCGCCATGACGGATATCGCCATCAACGCGGAAGGGCTTGACGCGGACGAATTCGGAAAACTGTTTGCTTCATCCGATGTTGCCAAAAAGATCGAACACGCTATTCCCGATATGCTTGCCGGTAAATCGGCGGCGGAGATGCTGTCGCTCGTTTTAGATAAACGGGTGAACTATATGGCAGTCCCCATGGACCGTACCCCTGAATACTGGGCGGGTTGGATCCTGGCAAAAGCGCAATGGGAACTCGGGAAAACGTTTTCGGAAATTTTGTCTGTTATGCCGCTTTCCTCTTTGGTCGCGCTATACCATCCTTATCATGAGGCGGATGATAGCAAAACTATCGACCTTATCTGCGGCAAATTTCCTCCCAAGGAGTCGGCACTGAAACAAATCCGAAAGTCAAGAAAGCTTACGCAAGAACAATTGGCGCTTCTCAGCGGTGTAAACGTTCGCTCGATCCGTGCTTACGAGCAAGGCGATAACGATCTCGCCAAAGCTCAGGGCGAAACCCTGCAATTACTCGCTCACGCTCTTGATTGCACGATAGAAGAATTGTTACAGTGAAAAGAGACGCCGCACAGTAACATTAAAAGGAGAATAAATGAAAACAGAAGATTTACTATCTGAGATTATGAAATTATCTCCAGAACTTTCATCAAATTATTGCGTAATCAATGGTACTTTAATTGAACTCGGCAAGGTTGAGAAAATGGGATGCTCGGAATTCGGGTTGCAATCTGAACTTCATATGCCGCTGAAACTCTACCGCTATTATTCCAACATAGAGAAAGATAATAACGGGCAAGCGGTCAACCATTCTCAAGATGCACTGAAAACCAATACCGTTTTTATGAATTCACCTGTTGAATTTGACGATGCGTACGATTCAGAAATTTCGCTTGAATATTCTGAATTTGAGAGATTTAGGCTCATTGAATATTGCAGACGGTGCCACATTAAGGCAAACAGCAACTCATCAAATCAGGAAATTGGTAACGCATTTGTTCAATTCCTATGGAAATACTACTGTGAGCATAAGAAACTTGATGGCGTTTTCGCAGAGCCACCGAAGTCGGAAATTGAGCGTTTGTCAAACGAAGAGTTTTGTTTAAGAACTATTGTCGAATATTGCAAGAACAAAGATTTTGGCAAAGCAGTTTCAAATGTGATTCAAAAAGAATACGGCGAACAATGTGACAAATTGAAAAACACTTTCAGAATTGCGTGCTTTGCAACAACACCTTATTCGCAACTTATGTGGGCGTCTTATGCCGATTCTCATAAAGGCTTTTGTGTTGAGTATACGGTTCAGCCAAACACAAAAGAATACGAAAAAATATACTATAATTTATTCCCGGTAATTTATTGCAAAATGCGTTCTGATATAACGCAGTACATAGCAGAAAATCGAGATCAGATGCCTGATGAAGAGTACTTATGGAATTTGTACTTTCACGGAGCTTTGCGAAAGAGTATCGACTGGGCGTACCAAAACGAGTGGAGACTATTGCTTCCCTATGGAATCAAAGATAAAGACTATAACGTTGAATTCTTTCCGATAACAAAGGTGTATTTGGGTAATAAAATGTCCGCAGAAAGCCGAAAAGAGATCATTTCAATCTGCAAAGATAAGGGTATTCCGTATGCCGGCGTCACAAGAAATCCGACTAAATTTGAAATGCAGGACTGCGAAATCTTGTGTGAGAATTGCCCGAGATATCAAAACCAATAAAATTGTTTTATTAAGCAATGTATAAATAAGCGGAGTCGAATTGGCTCCGCTTTTTCGTTTTAAAAACACATATTACGATGTAATTCCTCAAATTTCGGCATAAATATCTTGTTTTTCGCGCCATTTTATGGTATCATAAGTTAAATTGTTATACTCGGCTGATAAGTGAGGTTCAATATGCATATTCTGAACGAAAAATTAGAACGCTGGTACTCAATGAATGAGGTATGCGAATACCTCGGTATCACTCGCGATACCTGCCTGACCTGGATAGAAAAACGCGGCATGCCCGCTGTTAAAATTGGTCGTACGTGGAAGTTTAAGATCAGCGAGATTGACGAATGGATGCGGTCGGGCGAAGCCAAGAAAAGTGGGGATACCGACAATGGCTAACAGTAATCCTCGCTGCTTATATGATAATAATTTCATAGATTTTATCCGAGAGAATGAAACGTCAATCCTCGGGAAACTATGTGATCGGTATCACGGCGATGCAAAAACCACAACAAGAGATGCATGGAAAGGCGAAATCGCCATCATGCAAAGCGTTTTATCTCAGCTTAGTGATAAAGACGGGCGGATTGTTTTCGAATACGATATTCCCCGTCTCGGCAAGCGGATCGACGTAGTATTGCTCTATAAAGGCATTGTTTTTTGCTTGGAATTCAAAGTCGGTGAAAGCCACATACTGGAAGCCGACGTGGACCAGGTCCTTGACTATGCGCTCGATTTGAAAAACTTTCACAGATTCAGCCGGGATAAGGTAATTGTTCCGCTTCTTATAGCTACGAATTACAAGGATTCATCTACTGAGGTCGGAATGTCCGTCTATGACGATCATGTCGTCAATCCGTTGGTAACAGGAGAATCCAGTATTCTTGGTTTGATTCATGCTGTTTTGGACAGATTTCCAAATGAAGAAACGATTGATCCAAACTGGATCATCAGTCCGTACACACCTACCCCGACGATCATCGAGGCGGCTAAATCTTTATATGAGAATCATTCCGTTGAGAATATCACGAGGCACGAGGCGGACAAGGTTTCTACCGATAGGACCATTGCCTACATATTAGACGTTATCAAGGAAAGCAAGGAAAAACAGCAAAAGAGCATTTGCTTTGTGACAGGCGTCCCTGGTGCCGGGAAAACGCTTGTCGGACTTGACGTTGCTATAAGACAGACGTATCAAGGTCAAAACGAACCGGTGAAGGACGAAGGTGCCGTTTATCTTTCCGGCAACGGTCCGCTTGTGGCTGTACTCACAGAGGCACTGGCACAGGACAACTATAAACGATGCCGCGAAGAAGGCGAGAAAAAGAAAATGACCGACTCTCGTCGTGAGGTGAGCAAGTCGATCCAAATGATCCATCGGTATCGTGACAACATGCTGGCAAAGATCAAGAATCCCGTTGAAAACGAGACACTTGAGATTGATCCGGCAAAAGCTGTAAAAATGGAAGCGGCTGGCTTCGGCGAGGTCGAGCACGTGGCAATCTTTGACGAGGCGCAGCGTTCATGGACGCACAAACGCCTTGCTGACTATCTCAAGCGTGGCGGAACTTACGGCAATAAACTGAAGGTACCGAACTTCCCAGTTTCCGAAGCGGCGTTCCTAATCTGGTCGCTTGATCAGCGTGAAGACTGGGCGACGATCATCTGTCTTGTTGGTGGCGGTCAAGAGATCAACACCGGCGAAGCAGGTATCTACGAGTGGATTCAGGCGATCAATGAAAAGTTCCCACATTGGAAAGTCTACATATCTCCGAAATTGACTGAGGCAGAATATGCTGAAGGCAGGGTAAACGAACTGCTGGCAGACAACCAAAACGTTACATATTCTGAAGATCTACATTTGGGAGTTTCGCTGCGCTCCTACCGCGCGGAAAAACTATCTGCTTTTGTGCATGCCTTGCTATCCTTTGATGAAAGCGCGAAGACCATATATGAAGAGATTAAGGACAAGTATCCGATTGTTCTGACGCGAGATATGGCAACCGCGCGAAAGTGGCTTCACAGCAAGGTAAGAGGCACCGAGCGCACCGGCGTCTTGGTTACGAAAGAATCAGCGCGGTATAAACCTTTGGCGGTACATATTTTGCCGTCAGGCGACGAAAATGCAGTACATTGGTTCCTTGAGGATAAAATTGATACGCGTTCTTCGAATTATCTCGAAGACGCCGCAACTGAGATCCAAGTACAAGGGCTTGAGCTTGATTACACCTGCGTGCTATGGGATGCCGATATGAGATATGAAAACGGCGAATGGCATTATTATCGATTCAACGGCAATACAAAATGGAACGAGCTGACCGGTAAAACCGAAAGCCAGCAGGAGCAGATGAAATATATGCTTAATGCCTACCGCGTTTTACTTACCCGAGCCCGCTCAGGAATGGTAATCTGTGTGCCCGAAGGCAATCCCAATAGAACACCGGATGGTTTTTGGGAAGACAGCACTCGCCTGCCGGAATACTACAATGGGATTTTTCAATACCTAAGAAATATCGGTATTAGAGAGATTTAAACAAAAAACTACAATACTGGAGGTATTAACAAATGAAAAAGCTTCAGAAAGAATTTGAAAAGTTTAATGATGATATAAAAATAGATGAAGAGGCTGAAGCGTTACGCCATAAGCGCGATAAGCTAAAAAGTGATATAGAGGAGTATTTTCCAGACGAGTGTGCCGAATATGGTATCGATATTAACAAAAGTGATTTACAATTTATAAATCAGGGAAGCTATAAAATCGGAACCACAATTAGTGGATCCCCGGTTGATTTGGACTATGCTGTGATTTTTCCTTTAAACATTTATGATCACACTGATCCCCGTAAATTAAAAAAGGCAGCTAAAAAAGCTCTCGAAATAAAAAATGTGAGAATTCCTACAATTAAGGAACCGTGTGTTACTGTTGCCTATCATGCAAATGGAAACGAAACCATGCATATCGACTTTCCTTTATACGCAAAATACAACTCTTCCTTGTATTTAGCGCGAGGTAAAGAAAACTCCGATGATTACAAATGGGAACTTGCAGATCCTGAAGGATTGAATGATTATTTTTTAAATGCTTTTAAGAACAATCCGCAGCTCAGAAGAATTGTGCGATACATAAAAAAATGGAAACAGTTAAAATATAGCAATGCATCAAGTACACATGAAACTCCTCCAAGCGTCGGACTTACAATTATGGCTTGCCAGTACTTCAGCCTATATAAATGCGACGAGGACGATGATCTTTCATCCTTTTATAACACTATGAAATGGATTCGTGATCAATTCTCTGTGAGTAAAGATATTTATGGTTGTCTGATCGGTGCTTCCATAAAGTGTCAGCTGCCGGTTGTTCCTTATTCAAACGTGTATTACAAAATGACTGCAAATTATATGCTGACATTTTATAAACGGATTAATGAAGCGGTTAATAATCCCAAAGAGGCAAAAAATCTTTCGGAAGCCCATGAAGCCGCCAAGTACATTCGGAAAGTTTTAGGCGACGATTTTACTGTCCCTGCTAAAGAAACTCAAAATCAATTCACTCGAAACAAGGGAGAATACAGCTTTGGCTAATATAACCGAACTCGCAAAGTCGATATTGGCTGAACACACTGAGATTTCAAACATTTTAACAAATGAAAAGGATAGTGTGCTTTTTCGGTTGAACGGATCTGAATATGCATTATATTTTTTTGAGAAGAATTCTTTTCCAACTGTCTGTATTATAGATAATCACAAGAATTATCCTCATTTTTCTCCTAAAAGAGCAACAATAGACGGAAAAGAATATCAAATACTTTGCTTATTCGAAGAAGGAACTTTGATCGAATACATTCATACCGATGAAGAAAGGATACGTATATGCGTCGATCGATTGATCGAGCTCACTTCTCTTTCAAACAAAGAAGTTGTTTTAGAATATCAAAAAGAGTTTTTGTTTTATTGGGCAAATGCATGTACGCCTAATTCAAAGTTTGCAAAAAAAAGATATCAAATCTATTTGGATGATGTTAATCGATTTGGTTGGTTGGAACAGCAGCATTATCCTCGTGATGTAATTAGAATTGCAAAACCGGGCAAGTTTTTTAACGATTCCAAAGACTGTTCCAGAGTAAGCGAAATCCCAGTTTTGTTTTTGCCGCTCATTTCAAGTAAAGACATTATTCCACCCCTACCAGGTGAACCGTGGGACAGCAAGCAGATCAATCGCTTGGTGAACGGTTTGGAACATCAGTATATCAGCGCGGAAGCTTATCGTGAAATTTCTAATATTAGTTATTCTAAAAAAGAGATAATGCTTGTTTTTAGGTTAAACGATATTGTTTTTTCTTGTATTATTGTTTTCCGAAATGCTGGAACCGCAAAATTGAGCATAAAATTCGAATCACAAATACAAGATGTTATACCAGTAATATCAAACAGATGTGATTATTTGTATTTAAATGAACAAATTGGGAATACTGTCTCAGATAAGCAAATTACCGTAGTGGGAGCAGGTTCATTAGGCAGTTATATTATTTCCGAACTGATTTATGCCGGCTTTCGAAAAATCACAATTATTGACGATGATAGTTTTCAATACGAAAACACGTTTAGGCATAAAAATCGTTACTTTTCAAATGGACTACCAAAAGTTGATTTATTAAAAATTGAGCTTCAGCATATTCACCCTGAAATAGAAATAATAGCAATAAAAGAAGCTTTATCAGCAGATAATGTGGATCGTCTTCGGGTATTATCATCTGATATTATAGTTTTCACCGTTGGAAGCAGCGATCTGCAATTGAAACTAAACAGAGTATTATACAATAAAGATATTAAGATTCCTATTTATCACGCTTGGTTGGAATCAGACGGACAAACAAGCCATGTTGTTGCAATCAGGAACTACCATCAAGGGTGTTTTGAGTGCTTATTTACTGATAATGACGGTAATTACGTTAATAATACTCTCAACGTTACGAACGGACAATCTAAGATCATTATTAGGAATGGCTGCGGGGGAACGCGTGTACCATATGGAAACATGACTCTATTAACCGCAACAGCAACACTAATAACAGCACTGAAGGATTCGGATGATAAAAACTTCGTTTATTCCTTTTGTGATAATAGAATTCTGAAAAATGATTTCCCCCAGAACATGAGGTGCAAGTGCTGTGGAGTACAAGAATAGATGTATAAAATTCGATCTTCCAAACGGAAAAAGCATAGATGTTTTGAATGATGTCTTAACTGCGATTAAGGACTATATTCAATCTCATCAATCTGCACCTGAATCTGCAGGACTGTTGTTGGGATACCAAAACAGTGTCACTAAAAATATAACAATTTCAGATTGTACTGTTCCACAATCGAATGACATTAGGACGCGCTTTTTTTGTAGAATCAAAGATGCATTTCATTTTATGTCTTTGCGTACAAAAGCTATGATACAAAACTTCTACATTGGATCATGGCATACACATCCTCAAACAATTCCTGAACCGTCTTCGGTGGATTGGCGTGATTGGAATGACACACTATCCAAAGATAAGAGCGGTGCTGACTTCTTTGTTTTTATCATTCTTGGTACGAAAGAATTCCGCATTTGGTGCGGTGACCCAATAAGTAAAAAGATAGTTGAGATCTTTGAATCGGAGATACACGAAGATCTCTATATTGAGAGGTAATATTATGCGTATTAAATGGTTGCATCTTTCAGATATTCACTTCAATTTCAAGAACTATGAGTCTCACTCTTTACGCGAAGGTTTTATAAAAAGGATTCAGTCGCTCAGCCAATCGGAACCATTTACGCATCTCTTTCTCTCAGGTGATATTCTATATCAAAACCAAATTGCAGACTTGGATACCATCGAATTTCTTAAAAAAATAATCAACAGCATGGGTATATCGGTCAAAAACGTGATTATTGTTCCTGGTAATCATGATCACAATAGAAACACAACACGTTCTGTTGTGGACGGATTTTTATCAAAAAAAAAGAAAAAAGATCATACGTCTATTATCGACAGTCTGGACTCTGACAATATCACTGAATTGTTAGGATGTTTTGCAAATTACTATGATGCATATCAAAGGGTGATCGGCGATAAGTATTACAATGATTTCGACAGTCCGCACATTGTTCAATCTTTCAATGGATTGACGATAATCAAACTTAACACCAGTTGGTTAGATGTTGATTCGTCAAAAAAGAAAGATTACTTAAGAATTGGATCAAGGCAACTACAGATCACATTATCAGATTGTAAAGAATTATCTGGCAGTGATATTAATATCGCTATTGGTCATCATTCTCTTGAAGATATGATTCCAGAAGAACGTATCCGGGTGCTTGAACAGTTTAAGAGGAACAATATCGGTCTCTATTTTTGTGGTCATCGTCATAAGCCAAATATTATTTTCCACGCTGAATACGATGTGATTGAATTTGTCGCTCCGGGCGGATTCAATGACGGATATTCAAACGGTGGGTACATATATGGTATCATCGATACCGATGCAAGTTTTTATAAAGCTGAAGTTTACGGATGGTATGATAATAAATGGTGTATAGAAAGCAAGTTGAAAGGTACTAATGATTATGGTGTTTACTATTTTCATTCAATAAAATACGACCACAATTCAGATGTTGCGGTAATTGATTGTAAAACAATTGGAGGCCATATTCCGGGCAGAATAATTGAAAGTTCGGTTGGTTGCAACAACTATGATCTTTTGGTTTATAACGGTCCAATTAATAATATTAATGGCTATTCATCGGAAACAATATGCGATTTCAGCAAGTGTATCACAAAACTGATTGAGAACAACAAAACAGTTCATTTGTTCCCTCTGGCGCCAATTCCTATGTTGATCAATTTGGGCTTTGAATTACAAAAAAACTCTTATATTATTGTCCATCAATACGATCGTCAATCTGAATCGTGGGTGTTTGATGGGGAGGATTCAGAATACAGTTTGCTATCGCCCAAATGCGAGCACAATCAAAGCAAAGTGTTAGTTGTTTCCATATCCACATCTTTTAGAGTGAATTTAGATCAGATAAAGCGGGCCATGCGAAATGAGCCGTTTGATCTGGTTGTATTTGAAGCGACTGAAGTATCACCTGGTTCTCCTTTATACAATAAAGATGTTGCGAATGCAGTCAATCAAATAATGATTTTGCTGAACAAAAAAGCAAGCACATATTCTGATATTCATATTTTTGCTGCCATACCGGCAGGAATGGCCGTAGAACTTGGGAGAAATATGCTTAAGACGGTATTTAAAAACATACATCTATATCAGCTAAGTAGTGGCGAATACGAAGAAAAAATGGTTTTAAATCCGGTGCCTGTTATTAGCTCTGAAAAAAACAATGATCCTAATGCAGTTTTCATAGATTGGTTAACCATAAAAAACACTCGTAATGTTAAAATTTTAGGTAATGTACCCTGTGGTACACCGGAATCCGAAGAAGTTGAAAACGATAGCTATTTTCCCATGCTAAACTCGTTTTTAGGCTCTGGAGAGTTCTTTGCATTAACTGCTATGGGTGATTCGATGATTGACGCGGGCATAAATAAAGGCGATATTATCATTGCAAAAGCTCAATGTGTTGCAAATGACGGAGATATCGTAATAGCTTTAGTAAATGGAGAGAATACTATTAAAAGACTTTTTAGAGATGATAAATTGCATAAAATAATACTGCATCCAGAAAACAAAAAACATCAAGATTTAGTATTGGATGAAGTTGAAATACAGGGTGTGGCAGTACATGTCATTAAAAAAATTAAATAATGAAATTAACGCCATTTTAAAAGTTTAGAAGTCATATAGTCTAAGGTTACTCTTACGCTTACTCTTTTTATACTATTGCAGAAATGATTTTTATTCTCCGTTTATACATATCTCGTAATTTTGACTGAGTAGAGCCAGATGTGGCATGGCTTTGATCAAGAAACTGTGCGATGGCTGGGATATCAGCCTTCGTGAGTTTTTCAATTCTCCGTTATTCGACGAATTGGAGCAGGAGATAAAGTAGTTGGTTTGAGTCCTGCTGCCTACAGGTAAAAAGGTTACCTCAAATAGTAAAATTAACAAAACCGCCGCTGTATTGAAGTGTGTAGCTTTGATATGGCGGCGATATTTTTCGGCAGATTTTTGTAAATCTCTATAATCTGCCGAAGTTTTTTCCTTCTATTCGAACCTACAGAGTGTCAAAAACTCATGGATTTCGAGCCCGGTGCTCAATTTGGAATATAGTGGAAGTTGGTATACTTTCTACGGAACCTGGTGGAACTTTTTCGTTTGTGCAAATTCGTCCGTTGAAAGCGCCGAGAACCCGAAAATGTACTGTTTACAAGGGTTTTTGGCGTTTTTTGATTTGGCAGAGATTTTTGCAGAATAAGGAGAAAATGGAGAGAAAAACAAATAAACGATAACTAAGAGTCCTTTCCGGCTTTTGCATGGAGAGGACTTTTCTTTTTCCACAAAAACTTCATACAAAAACACAAATCCGTTACTACTTGATACGCGAAGGGGTTTCAAAATAATAGACCAAAATGTTTTTTCTGTACGAGTAAGTATAGTGGAGGACAAAATTTTTCGCCAGTTTGAAGAGATTTCCTACCAATAGGATAACACAATGCAGGTCTGCCTTGACAGCGGTGCAAAAAAAATACTGATACCAATAGCATCTGCAACAGATATGGCAGGCGTCCCTGCAGAGCTGATGGGTAAGTTCAATATTATATTCTATCAGTCCCCCGAAGACGCAGTCTTCAAAGCCCTTGGAGTTGAATAATAAAAACATAACCTCCGTATTGCCAAAGCTTTACGGAGGTTTTTGTTTATGAAAATAATAATTCTTGTGTTTTGTTATGAATCGGATTATCGAGCGCTGGGAATCGGTGAAGATTAACTTTGCTTTTTTGATTCTTATAGTATTCGTATATCAGTGCTTTTGATCCTTTTGTTGTAATTTCACCTTCAATATTTCTTATAGCGAGTTCAACCAAATAGGAAGAAACGCTTAAACGGTTAAAAAACAATAATGAACTGTTCTTATCATTAGTTCGTTGTTTTTTATGGACTTATTATAAATTCATTAAGTGCAAGCATAACAGTATAATGCTTTCTATTTACAGTTCGCTGCAAGCGCAAAATGATATTATACATCACAAGGAAATCATTATTCTATGAATAACCTCTCTAATAGTCAGGGGCCCTAAAAATACATCTATTTGATAGCGATTGACGAAGTGTAATTATTTTGGTTTCCTTTTGCTCGCGATTCTGCGGATTAATATTATTTTCTATGTGCTACTTCATTTCAGGAGACAAGTGCTGCTTCTGGTTTAATCTCTTTTACTACAGAGTTATAGTAGTTTTCTAGCCAATCATATTTTGGGGATAGTTTAGAATCACCATTTGCAAGCGTTTTTCCCTGTTGTATAATGTTACCAATTGTCGCTAACATATTATAGTATTCATCTGCATACTCGAACTCATCGTATTGACGAAGGAAATCAAGGTAAAAGAAGCCATCAACATCTTGCTTTAGTAAAGATAATACATCGTCTTTTTCACTTTTAAGAGAATACTCTTTAGGAAAATCCCTATCATATGTACGATCCAACGCAATTTTAATAGTTTCTTTTTCAATGATAATTCGCGGATAAACTGCTTTTTGAGATTCAAGAGAATATGCTTTGTTCAAAGCCGGACCAAATATTTCTTCCCGTATATGACGAAGCTTACCCATTGCAATTCCACCACGGATAATTAAACCCAACCGTGAAAAATTAAACTGAAGATAGATCAAGTCGAGAATAATATAGAATAATCCACCTTTATAATCTGCAGGATAAGATATTATTAAACTGTCAGAAAATGTTGTGACTTTAATATCTTTGTCATACAAAGGGTCTTCTTTTTCTTTTTTTAAGCCTCTAAAAATTCTGAGAGCGTCCTTGATTTTAGCATATTGATATGGGTCATTAACGCTCTCATCTACCATGTTTTTGAAACCCATAATATCCACAAAAGCTACAATTCGATCTTCATATTTTGTTGTGTTTCTTTTTTTTATTTCGCTTTCAATCATTTTTTGCTCCTTGATTCGTTACAGTTTTACTCTTAATATGATATTCTTTGTTGTGTTTTTTACAATACTCGACAACATGGTTAGCAAGATCGTTGAAGAATTGCTTATGATCTCCATATTCCGTCACTTTTTTATTGTAATGCATCCTACCAAAAATGATTTTATCCACAAAACCGATAGCATTAAGAATGTCATCAAAGTCCTGTTCTATTATATTGGGAGTTGGATATGGTTCAATGCTCACCCATGTTTTGCAACCGAGATTGTGAATTGCCCTTAAAGCCGCAATGCGTTCTTGAAATGGAGCGGTGTGTGGTTCCATTATGGCTCGGAAATCTTCACTTAACGAAACAAGTGTAATACCATATTCGTTCTCTTTTGAAAAGTTGGCAAGAGATGCCGGAAGGATGCCTTTGGTAAGAACAGAACACTTAATCCCGTTATCGTTTAGTTTCTTGATGATTTTTATGCTCATATCCGAAACTTCGTCATACCCATACATAAACGGGTCAGTAGTGAAACAAAGTTGAACAGATTTTATTTTTCCTTTTAATTTGGGGATTTCATTATCAAGAATTTCAAGGGAATTCTCAGCAAGTTTAGGCTCGCACCATTCTTCGTATGTTTTCACTTTCCCAAATCGCTTTGCCATTTGCATAGCATAGCAGGGATATTTGCAGCCGTGAGAACAACCAAGGACATGATTTATTGTATAGTCGCCATACTCAACATCGGTTTTATATAGGAGTGATTGTCTTTTGATAGTATTCATTATACCTTCTCCGTGCTTTTAATTATTGATTTAACAAGTGTAGAGGCAAGCTGTTGTGCCCTTTGGCTTGTGTTTGTCATCATGAAACACAGCATAAACATAGGCGAATTCTTTTCTTCGTTTCTTAATATTTTTGTTTCCGGAGAAACATATGGAAAAATTGTGGCAAATCGAGATTTTATATAATCAAGAATACTTTCATAATCAATCCTGCCGTAAATATCATCATTATCCTCATCAAAAATATTGATTTGTTCTGATTTTACAAATAATTCATCTAACCATTCTTCAGTTCCTAAAATAGAAGAAACTATATGTTTGTTTGACTCACTAATTTTACGTTGCTTTTCGATCAGGCGTATTAATGACAGAGGAAACAAATACCATAGATCCACAACACAGCATTTTGATATTGCTTCAAGAGTTTTCCAATTCAATTCTAACGCATATGGATCTAAAAACATTAAACATCTATCATATACTGTGATTTTTGATACTATTTCCAATATTTTAACATTACTATCACCTGCTATAAAATGAACTTTAGAATACTTTTGCGGAAACTGAAGTTTAATGGCATTTTTTAAATCAGAAATACGGTTTTGATCAAGTTCCACAAAATAATATTCATCAAAATCATATTTTAAAGATAGCAATGCTGATCCTTGAACAGTTTTTGATGATGTTGAATTATTTGATTCGTCTAACATGCTTTGTTGAATATACGTGTTATTATCGCGATTCTTTCTATTATCATGCTTTAATTCTGTTGTGCCGCTTCCAGCAAATCCATCAACATAAATCTTCTTAATTTTTTGGTTTTTTAACACAGTAGCATATGCTTTCAAATATTCTTCAATTATATGTAACTTTTGTATAGTCCATTCTCCACCAAAATGGCTTCCACTTTTATTTGTTTGTTTTCCCATATCTATCTCCAGATGATTATATTTTATTCTTAATAGAATCTAAACAGTTATCAGTAGATGTGTCTGTTTTTGGCCTGTAAAATAGCCGCTTCCTTACCGGATCTTTCTTTGTTTGCCTTCAAATCTTCTTGATAATTTAATTGTGTATTAAGCATTCCCATAAAATCCGGATACACAGAATTAACAATTGACTGTGTATAATTAAAATAATCGACTATTTTCTTTGATAGATCCGAATTTAATTCAGACAAAAACATATTTAAGCACATCATACCAAACGCACATAGTGCTACCAAAATGGAAACCTTGTCGAGAATAGCAAAATCGACTTTTACAAAAGGAGCTATAATAAACGAGACAACCGATAGAATATAAAAAACATATGTAAGGACTTTAAGAAACTTAATGTATGCTTTTTCTTCAAAAGCACTTGGATGGACTGACTTTTTTAAGCGAGGATTCTTGTTTTCGATATCCTTTTTTACATTTCGGATGCTAATAGAATTTGAATACTGCGGAGCATTTGCTTTCAGTTTATCATTAATGAATTCCACGGAGCTCTTGGCTATAAATGACATATGATTCTTTTGACAACTACACAATACCAACTGATTAGAACTATCGCTTAACGAAGTAAAAAGGGCGGAAAGAGATAGCCCTAACAAAACAATGTTGCTGACATTAACAACACCGACCAAGTTTAAAAATCCTATGAATATGTATCCGAGTGCTAAAACAAGAAATATCAACTTTGCTTTTGACATATCAAAACTCCCATTTTTCTACATTATATTTAGCGTTGTGTACCATTTAACGGACTATTTCCACATTTGCTCGCGGGATGACCATGTTTCTGAGAATTCAGTATTTTTTACTGTCGCCTGATAGGGCGGCAAGAGAAACATATATAACGCTTCAAGAACAGTGTCAAAGTTGTTTTCTGTATTGACCTTTTTACAGAACGCTGTCCATTTCTTCTGCATGGCGTCATCATTTGCAAAAGAGAGCATTTGATCAAACTGCTCGATGGTAAATGTGCGATCACGGTTTGCAAATGTCTTTTTCAGAGCTTCGGTCAGAGTTTTGCCGTCAAAATCAAATCTGCCCGCAAGGTAGTAAATGTCGTAATAGTCCTTCATCCGGCTGGAAAACTCCATAAGACCGAGTATGGCGTCAAGCTTTTCGGCAACTGTCGTTTCAATGGAATAGGTATTTACGATAGGCGCCGGGAAATCGTCAAGTTGCGTCGGAAGTTTTCGCTTTTTCGTACCCGGTACGATAACGTCGCCGATGCCGAAGTCAATTCCGAACGGGGTGCGTGTATTCTTGATCCGCGCAACGATGTCAGCGTGGATACCGGGATACTGTTTGTTGACCGAAATCGGCGAAACACCGTTTATCTCAAATGTAATAAAATCGTTCGTCGTGTCAGCTTTTATGATTTCATCGATTACCTCACGCAGTTTTTCCGGCGTGTTCGGCATTTTGCGGAGCATAAAGTCCACATCAACCGTCACACGGCTGTCAAATTCGGTGAGAGTATAGAGAAATAGCCCGCCTTTAAGCACAAAGTTATCGGCATATTTTGATTTCTCGAGCCTCCGCAGAAACTCCTCCTGGCAGAAAAGCTGCATACAGAGTTGATTGCTTCTGCCTGTTTCTTTTGCTTTGTTCCGCAGTCGGGCGAGAACAGAAGCTCCTATATCAGCCATTGAGCAGTACCTCCATTGTTTCCGTAACCTTTTTATGAATCTTTAGTCTTTGGGCATATTTGCTGAGATTGTTCAAATTCTTATTTTTATCCGAAGCGTAGGCATTGATTGCTTTTGCAAAGACTTCGTTATCCATTTTGGTTCTATACTTAAAGCAATCGCATATGGTTCTTTCTCTATCGTAAATCGGAAGTGAAACGCCGTCAAATATGCCTACCGTTTTGCCAATATCAAAATCAGCGTTTTTATAATAATACGCCTTAAACGGAATAACATCTGTTTTCATTTTTTTCTGCGAAACCGTGCGGGGAAAAGCAATGCTCCACTCACGCGGAGTAAAATCAGAATACCCGTAATAAAACAGTGCCGAATAAAGGCATACAATGCCTTCGGGGAAAATCGCTGAAATATACTGAGGTTCAGAAATATCATAATTATCTGCAAGCTGATAAAGCCCGTATCTGATACGGGTCAGCTTATCCTCTTTACACAACTTTGACAAAATCGACCTATCAAGACCGGCGGCGATAAAATCGCTCGTTTTTGCTATGCCATTGTGTTTTTGCAGAACCTTTTTAGCTGTTTCAAACTTTGTCATATAAATTCAACTTTCGTCATACATTTTTTCAATAAAGTAATGCGAATATAGTATAACCGAAAATTGCGGCAAAGTCAACACATTTGTCATACAAATTCAAAAACAAGCAATACAAAAGCGAAGCCATATTTCAGACTTCGCTTTTGTGCCTATTCGGTTAATAATGCCACAGCGAGAGTGAATCCGCATCTAAAGGCAGCGGTTTCGGATACGGAGTTCATTTCGTTTGCAGAAGTATTGTACTTTTCAAAAAGATCGAGTTGATTTTGGGATAGTTCATTTTCAAGTCTCTCTCTGTTTTTCGATGCCAGCCGAAGTAAACGCTTATATTCCATATTACCCTCAATGTAAGTTTCAACCGGTCGTATATTGCCATACCACAGATCTTCAAGCACCGTCATATAAAAATCACCTCGTTGAGGACGATTTCGTTTGCCCGGTCGCGGATGTTGTTCATCATCCCAACCCATTTCATCTGGTCGGCGGATTTGAGCTTTTCAGTTACACCCTCGGCTTTTGCCATTTGTTTTACCAGTTGAAAAAGCATTTCTTCCGCCTGTTCATTTACGCTTTTAAGGTAATCGTTCAATGTGCCGTTCATCCGCATAACATTTATGACGGTTGGTTTGTTTTTTCTCAGATAATCATAATGCATGCGGCCGAAAACTCCAATGTCTTTTAAGTTGTCTTTCATGATGCAAAACCTCCCTTGCGGTATCATACTACCACAGGGGAGATTTTTCGTAAAATGTGCGATTTTCGTGAAAATATGTGCAACAGGTAAATAGCAAGTGCTAAAATATGCCGTAAATAATGGCTTAAGTGTGTGCAACGCGCGTGCAACGGAAACGAATTTAAGTGAATTTTAAATTTTTTCATTTTGGAAACAAAAAGCCCCGAAACCCGCATAAATAAAGGGCTTTAGGGCATTTTGAGACAAAGAAAATCCGTCTTTGAAAAGACGGATTTTTGGTTGCGGGGGCTGGACTTGAACCAACGACCTTCGGGTTATGAGCCCGACGAGCTACCAGCTGCTCCACCCCGCGATATTATGCTTATTTTTACGGCGCTTGTGTATTATAACACACTTGTTCTCTTATTGCAAGAGGTTTTTTCATATTTTTATAATATGCCTTTAAGCTCACGAATATTCGCTATTTCGTATGTTGGCTTGATTTCTGCTTTTTTGCCTTTTGCGTTGAGCCAGCAGGTATCAATTCCGGAGTTTATTCCGCCTAAAATATCCGAAGAAACACTGTCTCCGACAATAAGAATTTTTGATTTGTCCTTTTCGGGCGTATGTGCGAGCACATAGTCAAAATACTCTTTTTCAGGTTTTTGGTGGCCGGTCTCTTCGGAAATAAACACGAAGTCGAAATAACCTGCGAGTCCTGATTCGCGTATTCTTTTGTGTTGTGTGATTGCTACTCCGTTTGTGACAACACACACGGTATAGCCTTTACACTTAACATATCTTAATACTTCTTCGGCACCGTTTACCGTGTCGTGTCCTTGTGCGAGCAGAGAAAAATAATCAGCAGACATCTCTTTTGTGTTTACCTTTGCGCCTATTTGTTTTGTGAACTCGATAAACCTGCCTTCAAAAATATCTTCGCGCTTTATTTCTCCACGCTCAAAGCGTTCCCAAAATTTAAGGTTTATTCCTGAATACAGTTTAACATATTCGTGATTTGGCGTAATGCCGTAAAGCCGCAGAAGCTCGGTTATAGCCTTGTCTTCTGCGGCGGAAAAATCCAAAAGTGTATTATCAAGGTCAAAATAAACGGTGGTATACATCAAAGCGTTTTTGCCAGCTCCTTAATATATTTGCGTGTTTCCTCACCGATTTCCTTGTGCGCAAGAGCAGTTTCCACATTTGCCTTTATTATACCGAATTTGTTTCCCATATCGTAACGGGTAGCCTTAAAGTCGACTCCAATCATACCGTCACGGCGAGCAAGAGTCTTCATAGCATCGGTAAGCTGTAATTCGTTGCCTACGCCAAGAGGGGTGTTTCTTAGAATATCGAATATATCGGGCGTAAGTATGCAACGACCGAGAACCGAGAAGTTAGAAAATTTGTTTGCCACTGCAGGCTTCTCTATCATATCGGTGACATCGTAAATGAAGTCTTCCTTCTTTTCTACTTTAAGGGAACTGTATTTTACGATTAATTCGTCCGGCACTTCCTTTATGCCGACAACGCCTTTTCCGTACTTCTCATATGCATCAGCAAGCTCTTTTGTTGCAGGCGGTTCGCCTATTATTACATCGTCACCGTAGAGCACTGCAAACGGCTCGTTTCCGACAAAGCTTTCGGTTTTAAGTACCGCGTCGCCAAGACCTTTTGTCTCTTTTTGCCTTAAAAAGTAAATGTTAGCAAGATTTGCTACCGACTCAAGCTCGCTGAGCATTTCGAAGTTGTTTCTTGCTTTCATCATATTTTCAAGCTCAAGCGAGTGGTCAAAATGGTCTTCAATAACGCCTTTTCCGCGATTGGTGATTATAAGTATATCGGTAATGCCCGAGGCTACCGCTTCTTCAACTATATACTGTATTGCCGGTTTGTCAACTATCGGGAGCATTTCTTTCGGTATTGCTTTTGAGGCAGGAAGCACACGGGTGCCAAGTCCTGCTGCCGGAATTATAGCCTTCTTAATCTTCATAATCTATACATAACCTCCGCAAGTTTTATTGTACTGAAAATAATTGACGGTATACTCGCTATAACCGAAATGATTATAAAGCCGAGTATTGCCGCGCCTACAGATGTGCCGCCGTTTGCCGCTAGACCGATTTTGATATAATTCGGGTCGCCGGAAATGGGGCGGAAGAGGGAAATCTTTTTTGCTGTGTGTTTTTTATAGATATAAATTGCAAAAAGACCGGCAATAAGCGCACAGGCAAGATTTATGAGGTTTTCATATGTGTTCATTATGTTTGTTATAATCATTTCTCTGCTTGTGAACATCTGTAAAAACTCTTCCAAATTAAACTGTCTGCCGTACATAAAAGAGTTCAAATATCCGTCGAGAATATCGTCGGCATTTCCGGTTATTCCAAAGAAGTGATTGGCAAATGCGACTATATAACTGCTCACCACTGAAATTGCACCGAAAATGCAGGCAGGCTTATACATTTTACGGTATAAAAACCAAATCGCTACACCGATAGGACCTAAGAAAAATCCCCATAAAAAGGGTGGCCAGCACCACTGCACCTTAGAACCGCCTTGGTTGATTTTTATAAACTTAGGCAATATTTTGTCTGCGTTTTTGCCCACAAAAGTCGCTACCTTATCAATGGGGTTGCCGTCGATAAACGCTCCGCCGTTATTTTCGTTTTGTTGCTCATAAGCTGTAGGCTTATGAGACTCAGGAGAAGATAACGGGTTTCCGCAGTTTTTACAGTAGCTGTACTCCGGTTCATTTTCGGTTTTACAGGAAGGACAAATTTTGTTTTCCATAAAGTGAACTCCTTTCATATTAAAAGTGTCGCTATAATCGAGGGTATATATTGAACTGCAAAAAAACCTACCATTAAAAGAATGAAGTTAGTTCCGCCCTTTTTGCGGTAGTCATAATCTATATCGTCGCTGTTTTGCTTTATATCGGTTATTGTTTCAATAGCATAGTCGCGGTAAATCTTATCCCCGAAAATCGCACATACAATTCTCAGTACAAGCTGAAGGAGAATTCCTGCGGCGAACAGTGCAAGCGCCCAATATCCTGTTTCCGAAGCGTTTGAAGCCACCGCGGAAAACACATCGGCGTAGCTTTTGAAGGAAGAAACATCGTAGTGAGAAAAAGCTGACTGAAAGGGTATTGTAAACATCGAAAAGCAGATTGAGAGAACGCCGGTAATTATACCTGCTTTATACATTTTGCGAGATAAAAACCAACCGCAGGGAAAAAGAAAAGAAAACCAGTTCCAACCTGCTTTTTTACCCAAATTGATTTGCGCGAAAAGTGGGATATACCGCCTTGTATTCGCAAATACAAATCTGCGAGCCTCGCTTGCTTTTACGCCGCCGCCCAAATCTGTTTCCTCGGGTATTCCGCCCAAAAAATCGAGGCCGGCAAACGGGCCGCCTACTGCCTTGAAATTCGGTGCCGAGCACTCCGGACATTTTGATTCGTTCTCCGGGTACACCGCGCCGCAAATCTCGCAGGTGACAGTGCCGGTGAAGCCTGTAGTATTACTTTTTTCAGGCTCTCGTGCCGCCTCAGGCTTTTTATATTCGTTTTCGGTGCCGTGTGCGGCTTCAAAGGCGCAGTGACCGATACTGTTATAACAATCTCTATGGTGGGGCGCTCCGCAAACCGGGCAGTATACTACATCGTCATCATCAAAAAGATAAGCGTGGCATACACTGCAGGACAGGCGCTCGTTTTCGTTACTCATCTGTTAACCCTCTTGTTTATTGATTTCATTGAAAACTATATTAAAATATTCGCTTCCGTAATTGTGGTATTTGTTTTGTTCTATCATATTTTTAAGCGCTTCAGCGCTTATCCACTTTGCTTCGGATACTTCACTTAATTGAAGCTTTAATTTATCGGCGGGAATATCGGTTATTATCTTCCAAATGTCTAAAAATGAATTTTTGCGCCTTATGCGCGTTACAAATTTAAGACTTTCCCTATTTGACTTAATGCCGAGTTCCTCAAAAAGCTCTCTTGAAGCGGCGGTGAAGGAATCTTCGCCCGATTGCGCCGCACCGCCGGTTGCCGCCCATTCGCCCGGCATCAGCTTTTTGGTATCCGCCCGGCGCTGAATCAGAACTCTGCCATCCGGAGAGACTATCCATATATGAACAACTAAGTGGTATTCGCCTTTTTTGAAGATATAGTTGCCTCTCGCGGTAGTACGACCGGTAGGCAAACCGTCCCCATTAAGTATGTCCCATTTTTCGATTTGCATTTCATCTTTCCTTTGAGTATACCATAATCCGCATATCATTATATCACCTATATATAATTTTTTCAATAATAATAATTTCGGTATTGTAAAAGTTAAAAGAATATATTATAATAAACAATAAAGTGTACGCACCGGCGTGCGAATGGGCGGGTCCTGTGCGGCGGCAGATTGTGAACCATGTCAGGCGGGGAACCGAGCAGCATTAAGCATATCGAGCCGTGCGCGCAGCAAATCGGCTCATTCGTGCGCCGGTGCGTACATAAATTTGTTTACTAAACTCAGCAAGGGGGAAAGGCAGTGGCTTATCAGGCGTTATACAGAAAGTACCGCCCGAAAACATTTTCTGATGTTTGCGGTCAAGAGCATATAACAAGTATTCTTCAAAAAGAAGTAGAAAGTGGAAAGATAGGGCACGCCTATCTTTTTACGGGAACGCGAGGCACGGGTAAGACTACTTGCGCTAAAATTCTTGCACGGGCAGTAAACTGTGAAAATACTGCTCACGGAAATCCTTGCGGCGAGTGCGATATGTGCCGTATGATTTTATCGGGTGAGGCGACAGATATTGCTGAAATAGACGCTGCATCAAATAACGGTGTTGATAATATCAGAGAGCTTCGAGACCAGGTGGTATTTTCTCCTGCGGCGGCAAAATATCGCGTTTATATAATAGACGAGGTGCATATGCTCTCGTCCGGCGCATTCAATGCGCTTCTTAAAACATTGGAAGAGCCGCCCGAGCATGTTGTGTTTATTCTCGCAACGACCGAGGTGCATAAACTGCCGGCAACTATTCTTTCGCGGTGCCAACGTTTTGATTTTAAGAGGATTGACAGTGGAATAATAGCCGCAAGGCTGAAATATGTTGCCGAAAAAGAGAATCTCAATCTTACTGACGATGCGGCAACACTGATTGCCGCCGTGGCGGACGGCGGTATGCGTGACGCGCTTTCAATACTTGATTTGTGCGCAAGTACCGAGGGTGAAATAACCGAGGCGACCGTCGCTTCTGCCTGCTCAATGGCGGGCGATGAGTATCTTCTTAATATGGCGGATTACATTAACGCCGGGGACCTTGAGGGTGCGCTTACACTTCTTGATAAGCTTCACAATTCCTCGGTTGATATGAGTAGATTTTTAGGCGAGATTACTTCGCATTTTCGCGACCTTATGATTATTAAGACCGTGCGCACCGGCGCGCGCCCGATAGTATGCTCTAAGGCACATATGGCGGCGCTTGAAAAGCAGGCGGAAAAATTCAGTCTTTCACAAGTGCTCTGTATACTTAATATTTTACAAAACAGCGTGCCGCTGATGTCTGAGGGAAACCACAGAAGCGTTATGGAAATGACGGTTATCAGGCTTTGCACGCCAAAGCTTCGTAACGATATAGAAAGCCTTGAGCTTCGAATAGCGGCGCTTGAAGCAAAAAGCGAGGGCAATAAAGCACCGGCACCGATAATTGAGGAGACGGAGGACGCCGACTCTAAAGTGATAAGTGAACCTAAAAGTGTGATAGAACCAAAGGTGCCTGAGGCTCAGGAAAACGGCGATGAAAAAGAAGTTGAAAACTGGCAGGATGTTTTAGAGGTACTTAGAAACAAAAATCCGCTTATGGCAGGCGTGCTTGAAGGCTCTAAGGCGTATATCGGCGGCGGCAGACTTCTTATAGACAGTAAGAGCACTCAGTTTAAGACCCTTGTAAACGGCTCAAATCCGTCATATCGCGAGGCGATTAAAAAAGCGGCTGAGGAAGTGCTCGGGCATAGGTATAACTTAGGACCGTACAACAAAAAACCGGCAAGCGAATTTAACGACCCACTTGCCGAGTTTGCAAATAAACTTAAAGCTTTTGAGTAGGAGAACAGATATGAAGGTAAGAATTCCAAATTCCGGCGGCGGAAATATGAACCAGATGCTAAAACAAGCGCAGAAAATGCAGGAGGATATGGCGGTTTTGCAGGAGAACCTTGAAAACCGCGAGTATACAGCCACATCGGGCGGCGGTATGGTGAGCGTTACCGTTGACGGTAAGCACCTTATTAAATCAATAAAGATTAACCCTGAAGCGGTTGATACCGAAGATATAGAAATGCTTGAAGATTTTATTACTATTGCCGTAAACGAGGCGGTCAATAACGCTATAAAGACGGCGGAAGAAGAAATGGGCGCCATAACCGGCGGCCTTAATATCCCCGGGATGTAATTATGACTAACAACATAGTATCCTTAAACGAGCTGATAAACCAATTTTCCCGGCTTCCCGGTATCGGTAAAAAGACGGCGCAGAGGCTTGCTTTCAGTATACTTGAGCAACCGCCTGAGCGCGCAAAGGCTTTTGCCGAGGCGCTTGTGAACGCAAGAGAAAAGATACATTTTTGCAAGGTTTGTCAAAGTCTTACAGATTTAGAGATTTGCCCGATATGCTCAAACGAGCATAGGGATAAAAGCGTTATTTGCGTGGTAGAGGACCCGAAAGATGTAATGGCGTTTGAGCGCACGCGCGAGTTTTCAGGGGTTTACCATGTGCTTCACGGCGTTATTTCACCGCTTGATAATATCACGCCGGAGGACCTTAAAATCAAAGAGCTAATGGCGCGCCTTGGCACAGGTGAAGTAAAAGAAATAATTATGGCTACTAATCCTACGGTTGAAGGCGAGGCTACGGCAAGTTACCTCTCACGCCTTATAAAGCCTATGGGAATAAAGGTGACGCGTTTGGCCTACGGTGTGCCGGTGGGAGCAGACCTTGAGTATGCCGATGAATATACGCTTGCCCGAGCGCTTGAGGGCAGAAACGAGATTTGATATGGAACAGAAAAAGATAGACCGTATAAACGAACTCGCCCGTAAGCAAAAAAGCGAGGGACTGACCGAAGAGGAAACGAGGGAGCAGTTTGTTCTTCGCCGCGAATACATTGAGGCTTATAAAAAGAGCCTTATTTCACAGCTTGATAATATGTATATCGTCGAGCCGGACGGATACAAGCATAAAATACACCCTAAAAAGGATATAAAAAGCTGACTTGACGCAAAAAAACGCACCCGTATCGGGTGCGTTTTCTCATACTTGCAACTTAAATTACTTAAGCTCAACCTTAGCGCCAACCTCTTCGAGTTTAGCTTTGATAGCCTCAGCGTCCTCTTTGGAAGCTGCCTCTTTAAGAGTTTTGGGAGCGCCGTCAACGAGAGCCTTAGCGTCAGCAAGACCGAGACCGGTAACTTCTCTTACTGCTTTGATAACCTTAATCTTCTCAGCGCCTGCCTCTGCGAGAATTACATCAAATTCGCTCTTTTCTTCAGCCGCTGCTGCTTCGCCGCCTGCAGGAGCTGCAACTGCTACTGCTGCCGCTGCTGATACGCCGAACTCCTCTTCTACTGCTTTAACGAGCTCTGAAAGCTCAAGAACTGAAAGAGCTTTTAACTCTTCGACAATTGCTGTAACTTTTTCTGATGCCATTTTCTTTTCCTCCAATTAGTTTTTTAATAAGAATTATTCTGCTGCTTCGCCGTTTTTATCTACGATTGCTTGAACAGCACGGGCGAAAGCCGCGATTGGTGCCTGGAATGCACCGACAACTGTTGCGAGAAGAACCTCTCTGCTCGGCAATTTAGCGATAGCGTTAATTGTATCGAGGTCTACGAGAGCGCCGTCTAAGAAACCGGCTTTAATCTTAAAAGTCTCGCTCTTATCCGCATACTTTGAAAGTATACGAGCGCCTGCGGCATAATCTTCGCTTGAAAGGGCGATTGCAGTTGAACCCTCTAAAACGGACTTCATACCTTCAAGCTCAGTACCTTCAACCGCACGGGATAAAAGGGTGTTTTTAACAACGAAATAATCAACGTTATTTTCACGAAGCTCTTTACGGAGAGCCGTATCGTCCGCCACCGTAATACCCTTGTAGTCGACTACAACGCCGACGATAGAGGCGTCGATTTTACTTTTAAGATCCGCAACAACTTTTTGTTTTTGTTCTAAAACTTTTGCGTTTGGCAATTTTTTCACCTCAACTCAAACAAAAAATGTCCACCCAAAAACAGGATGGACATGAAAATACAAACCTTTCACGCTCACCTCGGCAGGCGTTATACTTACGACTTTCGTCACCTGCTGTCTTTGGATTGCAAGAGCTATTATATATGAAGCGAGTGTGTTTGTCAAGTAAATTTTTATAATTTTTTAATCTCGGTGCCGGGATAGTAGTGCAAGAGTATTTCTTTGTAGTCGGCGCCGCTTTTTGCCAAAAACTCGGCGCCGTACTGGCTCATACCCACGCCGTGACCTCGACCGAAGCAGGTGAAGGTGTATGCCCCGTCGCTGAGTTCTACCGTGAAAGCCGAGCTTGGAAGTCCTAAAAGATTTGAGATTTTGCCGCCCGTTGTGCTTTTTCCGCCGTAATCGAGAGCTTTTACAAGACCGCTGTTTGCGGTTTTTATATTCTTGAAAAAATTATCGCCTTCAGGACCGGCGTTTATAGAAGAGAGCTTGGCTTTAAGCTCGTCAATACTAAATGAAAAAACCGATTTGTAATCGGGGCATAGCTTATCGCCTTCGCTGTCCACCGATACAAGATACGGAATTTCGCCGCCGAACACATCGGCGCAGGAGTTCGTTTTTCCGCTTGATAAAGAACAGTATAAAGCCAGTGCCGGCTTTCCGTTATAGGATAAATAAGTGCCGAGAGTGCTTTCTACCGCCTCGCTTATTTTCTTTGATTTTTCTTCAAAACCGTCTCCCCATTTTTCTTTTTGCTTCTCCTCGCTTATATAGCTTTGGTCAGTTTTGAAGTTGTCCGTGAGGTCATATTCGTCATAGCGCTTTTCTTCTTTTTTATAGAGTGCAAATGTAAAAGCCGCAACGCTTTGTGCCTTAAGTGCTTCTATATTAAAGCTTGCAGGCATTTCCGCGGCTAAAACGCCGCAGATATATTCTCGTGCAGAAAGCTCTTTTATTCCGTTTTCCGTCTTTATTCTGAAGGTTATATCACTTTTTTCTTTTGTGTCTTTGCTTACGGTTTTTTGAGCGACTGCATTTTTTGCAAGCGTCTGTACCGTTTTTTCCTCAACGCTTAAACTGCCTAAAGGAATAATCAGCAAACTGATGGCAACAATAAAACCTGTTATCAAAACCTTTTTCACATTTAACCTCCTATTGACTTTTCACACATAAAAAATTATAATACACTATATGTATATGGAGAAAGTCTTCATAATAGAAGGTGAAAATATTGAAGAGAAACACTTGCTTGTTGGTATGGACCGGCGCATTTCTCTTGTCGGTTTTGTTCCGAACGGCAGAGATGTTAAAATTCACGGAATATGATACCGGATTTATCATACCGTCTTATAAAACTTTGACGACGGTCTTTTCTGCGGTGATTTTTTTATTCATTGCGTTTTCGGCTCTTTTTATATCAAAAAGCACGAGAACAAACGCATGCCGTAAAGGCTTTAATGCGCTCACAAGTCTTTCGGCTTTTATGTTAGGCGCGGCATTGGCGGTAAGCGCCATAGCGGATAACTATGTCGGCGTTCCGTCGGTTTTAAGAATTTTATGCACTGCGCTGGCGGTGCTGTCCGCGGTTTATTTTATAGCTTTTGCTCTGCGCTCGTGGGTGCATTTTCCGTTTTCCGCTTACTTTTCGGCGGTGCCTGCACTGTTTTTTGTAGCGCGTGCGGCGTCTGTGGCAATAAAGGGTGCTTATCATACCGTAATCAGTGATACGGTTTTTGATGTTGCGGCGTACTGCTTTATTATGCTTTTCTTTTTGGAATTTGTTCGCGCGGCAAACGGCTCGGCGCAGTCGGGCGGAGCAGTGAAATTTGCCGCAATGGGTACTTCGGCGTCACTTCTTTCGCTCACCGCCTCAACACCCAAAATAATTATTTCGGTCCTTTCTCCCGAAGCGCTTCACGACGGCTCAAAAAGCGAATACCTCCTTTTCTTTGTGGGTATATATATAGCTTGTGAGGTTTTCTCTCGCCTTTGTTTTAAGCAGGAGACAAGCGAAAAATTGTCTCTTTATTATTCGGGTAAGCATTAATTGACAAAAAGGTAAAAATAAGGTATAATAATTTTTAATATCGGAAGTAAAAAAAGACGGGAGTGTCCGGATTTTTGGAGAAGTTTGTTATAAGCGGAGGCAAGCCCTTAAAAGGGCGCGTTCATATAAGCGGCGCAAAAAATGCCGCCGTTGCCATATTGCCGGCAGTTCTTTTGTCGGATGAACCGTGTATAATTGAAAATTTACCTCAGATATCTGATGTTGCGACCCTGCTTAAAGCATTAAGCAGTCTCGGCGCTGATGTTAAGATGATTAACAAATCAACCGTGGAAATAGACCCGCGCCACGCCTCATATTTCGTTGTAACTAAAGAAATGGCGCAGGGTATGCGTGCTTCGAGCTATTTTTTAGGCGCGCTGCTCGGCAGGCATAAAAGGGCGCGTGTAGCGCCTCCGGGCGGTTGCGATTTCGGCGTAAGGCCTATTGACCAGCACATTAAAGGCTTCGAGGCGCTTGGCGCATATGTTGCGATAGAAAACGGAATGGTTGATGCACGGGCATCATCTTTACAGGGAGCGAGCGTTTATCTGGATGTGGTATCTGTGGGTGCCACAATGAATATTATGCTTGCCGCAGTAAAGGCAAGCGGTCTTACGGTTATAGAAAACGCGGCGAGAGAGCCGCATATAGTTGACCTTGCAAATTTCCTTAATTCTATGGGCGCGGATATTATGGGAGCCGGTACCGGAGTTATTAAAATACGCGGTGTTGAGCACCTTCACGGTACGCAGTACAGTATTATACCCGACCAGATAGAAGCCGGCACATATATGGTTGCCGCGGCGGCTACAGGCGGAGATGTCACGGTTGAGAATGTAACGCCGAAGCATTTAGAGTCAATAATCGCAAAGCTTATTGAAACGGGCGCCGAAATAGAGGAATATGACGAAGCGGTAAGGGTTAAGATGAACGGCAGACCCAGGCGTTGCAATATAAAAACAATGCCGCACCCCGGCTTTCCTACCGATATGCAGCCTCAAATCGCAACGCTTCTCGCGATTGCCGAGGGCACAAGCATTGTAACCGAAGGCGTGTGGGATGGACGGTTCCGTTATGTAGAGCAGTTAACGCTTATGGGCGCGGATATTCAGGTTGACGGTAAATCCGCGGTTATAACGGGCGTTGATAAGCTTAAGCCTGCACCCGTTCGCGCGGTGGACCTGAGGGCAGGCGCCGCTATGATTATAGCCGGTCTTATGGCTGAGGGTATAACCGAGGTTGAGGAGATTTCTCATATCGACCGCGGTTATGAGCTGATAACTGAAAAGTTTTCATCTCTTGGCGCAGATATAAAGAGGATAGACGATTACGGCAATTTAGCCGCGAAATTGGCTTAAGCATAGCGTGCGTATTCGAACCCGATTTTAGCGGTCGGATTTTGCGCTATGACTTCGTTAAAATACTCGGAAATCCATAAAGATTATTATGGGCTGTCTGTTATCGACAGCCCATATTTTAGAAAAGAGGAAAGGTTATGGCGCGGTTTTGTCCGCTGGCGAGTGGCTCAAGCGGAAACAGTACATATATATCAAGCGGCGCGAGTGCGGTTATAATAGACGCCGGCATATCATATAAAGCGATAGCCGAGCGCGTGGCGGCGGCAGGCGGAGATATAAATAAAATTTCCGGCGTTGCAGTCACCCATACGCATAGCGACCATATATCGAGCATTAAAGCACTGCTTCAAAAGACTCACGCTCCGCTTTTTGCGAGCCGACAAACGGCAGAGTACCTGATAGCTAAAAATCTTATTCCGTCCGTTACGGATTGTATTATTACCGATAGCGATACGGCGACCTTCGGCGATATTGAGCTTGTCAGGTTCAATACAAGTCACGATGCCGCAGGCTCGTGCGGTTATAGGGTAAATACTAAAAGCGGCAGTTGTGCCGTTTGCACTGATTTAGGGATAGTTACGGATGAGGTGAGGAATGCGATTTCGGGCATAAATACCGTTCTTCTTGAATTTAACCACGATATAGATATGCTCAGGCGCGGTCCCTATCCTCCGCATCTTAAAATAAGAATTTTATCCGACCTCGGTCATCTTTCAAATTCCCTTGCCGCGGCAGAGGTGGCAGGATTACTTAACAGTGGCGTAAAGCAGATTATCTGCGGTCATATAAGCCGCCAAAACAATACGCCCGATTTAGCGGTTGCCGCCGCGCGCATAGCCGCCGAGGCGGTAGGAGCAAAGGCAAATATGGATTTTTTGCTTTCAGCCGCGCGTGTGGGAATGAGCGAGGTGAGCGTGTTTTGATTAAGGTGAGCATTATCGCCGTGGGGAAAATCAAGGAAAAAGCCTTTGCCGAGGCGGCACAAGAATATGAGAAACGGCTCGGCGCATTTTGCGAGCTTGGTATCACAGAGATAAAGCCTTCAGTTTTGCCCGATAATCCGTCGAGCGCGCAAATTTCTTCGGCGTTAGGCGCTGAGGCTCAAAAAATCGCCGAAAAGATACCAAAAGGCGCCGCGGTGTATCCGCTTTGCATTGAGGGTAAAAGCATTTCAAGTGAAGAGCTTGCAGAAACGATAGAAGATTTAACGGATAACGGGCAGAACATCTGCTTTATAATAGGCGGCTCTTATGGGCTGAGCGAGGATATAAAGCGCCTCGGTATGGGGTTGTCGTTTTCAAAAATGACCTTTCCTCACAGGCTTTTCAGGGTAATGCTTTTAGAGCAGATTTACCGCGCGTTTACTATAATTTCAGGTAAAAAGTATCACAAATAAAGGTGTAATATATGATAGATTTCAGTGTTCGCTCGTTGGTGCCGAGGTGTGCCGAGTTTGGTTTAGACCTCGATGATATGGCGGTAAAAAGGCTCGAAAAATACGGAAATATGCTCGTTGAGTGGAACGAAAAGTTTAATCTTACAGCGATAACCGAGCCGTGTGAAGTGCTTTATAAGCATTTTTACGATTGCCTTTTGTTTTTTTCGGCGATTCAAGTGCCGAACGGCGCTAAGATAATCGATGTGGGGGCAGGGGCAGGGTTTCCGTCACTTGTGCTGAAAATTGCAAGACCCGATATAAATATAACTATGCTTGACAGTCTTTCTAAGCGCATAACATTTCTGAGCGAGGTATTAAAAGAATTAGGTCTTGAGGGCGATGCTTTGCACCTTCGCGCAGAGGACGGAGGCAGGGATATAAAGCTTCGCGAAAAGTTTGATATTGCCTGTGCGAGAGCCGTGGCAAACCTGAGTGTTTTGTCCGAATATTGCGCACCGTTTGTAAAGGTCGGAGGTCTTTTCGTGGCAATGAAAGGCTCTGCGGCAGCAGAAGAGGTTGACGCCGCCATAAATGCATTCAGTATACTTGGAATGGATACGCCGAAAATTATATGCAGAGATTTGCGTGAAAATGAGAAGAGAAGCTTTGTGGTAGCTAAAAAGATTTCGCAAACTCCGCCAAAATATCCGAGGAACAGTGCCAAAATCAAAAAAGCCGTGCTTTGAAAGCACGGCTTGTGTTTTTTAATGTCGGATTTTGCGACCGAAAAAGCTTTACAAACGCTCTGTTTTCAAGCATAATTTATTCAGGATATTTCGGGAGGCAAAATATGCACACGATAAGCGAAAAAAAGCTGTTGCTTCTAAGACCTGCTGATATAAGAATTTCGCCTTTCAGGGCAAGAAACGATATGGACGAATATTCACTTTTTTCATTGGCGTCAAGCATTCTTGCAAACGGAATAATAACCCCTTTGTGTGTAATGCGTGACGGCAAGGATAAATACATACTGATTTCGGGTGAGCGAAGGCTTAAAGCGGCAAAGCTTGCAGGTCTCAGGCGAGTACCCTGCGCGGTACACAGCATAGACGAAAAAACTGCCGCTGTATTTGCACTTGCCGATAACTTAGGTCGGGAGAACATAGATTTTTTCGAGCAGGCAAAAGCAATAGAAAAACTAATGGGTATGTACTCTATGAGCTTATCCGATATAGCTCAAAGGCTCGGCACATCGCAGTCCGCGCTTACAATGAAGCTGAAACTTCTGAAAATTCCCGAAGATAAAAGAGAACGGATATTATCGGGCGGACTTACAGAGGAACACGCGCTGGCGCTTCTTGAGCTTGAGAAAAAAGATATGTCGTTGGTACTTGATGCCGTGATAAGTGAGCGACTTAACGCGAGGCAGACGAAGGAGCTTGTGATTTCGGTAAATTCACCTGTGCCTGAAATTGAGATAAAGGAAGAACAACCCATAAGAAAAACGGCGATAGGTGATGTGAAGTTTTTTACTAACAGTCTCACAAAGCTGCTTATTACTATGCAAAATTCGGGCGTGCGGACAAGTCTTGACCGCCACGAGACCGAAAGCTCCGTTGAATACAAAATAAAAATAGATAAAAACCCTGACAGACAGCTTGCATTCTCAGGAATTTAGCAACCTTGTTAAAATCTGCCGTCTGCCTCTCCCCTTGGGCAGACGCGGTTTTATAAAAGCTTTCAGTGCGGCTCTGCACTGCCCACTGAAAGCCTACCATATTCATCCCCATAATCAGGCGGCCTCGCTTTTCGGCGAGGTCGTTTGATTTTCCGACACGGAAATTATATTTTAATTTCCCCGTGCTCTTTTTCGAATTTTTCTATACTGTCACGGATGAGAATAAGTATCTGACTGTTCGCCGAGCGTCCCTCATAATCCGCGACAATATGAATTTTATTTAACATTTTTTCATCAATTCGTATTGTTAAATGTTTAATAGCCATATTATAACCTCGTTTCAAATATAATATGACTTTATTTTATGGTTATTATGTGTTATAATGTGAATATGACTTCATTCAGAAGTCTAAATATAGTCTCGGAGGTTTATATGGTTTGTGCATTTATCGGTCATAGATATACACCTGCAGGCATGAAAGAAAAAATAAGAGAAGCGGTAATTGACCTTATTGAAAATCACGGCGTTAATATGTTTTATATGGGTCATCACGGTTATTTTGACGGTGAAGCTCGTGAGGTGGTGAGAGAGCTTTCCGAAATATATGATATTGATTATGCCGTTGTGCTGTCGCGTCTTCCGTATCAGGATGACCCGTTTGTGCTTAAGTTTACGGGGCATACGGTAATCCCCGATGACTTAGGCAAGAAAATGCCGCGCTTCAGGATAATATATGCGAACCAATGGATGATAAGTAAAGCGGATTATGTTATTACTTATATTGATAATCCATACGGTACAGGCGCCGCAAGGTTTGCTTCAGAAGCCGAGAAAAAGGGAAAAATAATGATAAAGCTCGGAGAACTGTAGACTTAATAACAAAATATAAAAAACATCCGTCCTGCACAGGACGGATGTTTTACTGTTTATCTACTATACTTTAGCTTTCTTTTTCTCGCGGTTCTCACGCCATACTACCCACAGCGGACCTGCTATAAAGAGCGAGGACACGCAACCTGAAAGGAGACCGAATGTCATCGGTATCGCAAAGGTACGAAGAGATGAAAGACCATAAAGCTCGGATACCACAACGATTGTAAGCACTGCAAGAGAGGTTGTAACCGATGTTACAATATTTCTTGTGAGAATACCCTGAATGCTTAAATTCATATTCTGCTCAATGCTAAGGTCGGGATAGAGCTTTTTATTTTCTCTTACGCGGTCATAGCAAACTATCGTATCGTTAAGCGAATAACCGAGAATTGTGAGCACTACCGCGATATAGTTTGAATCAATCTGAAGTTTGAAGATGATACATACTACGAATGTTACCATAAGGTCGAGCACCAACGCGCAAAGTGCGGTGAGCGCCGCGGTAATACCGCCTATCTTCTTAAAGCGAATACCGACATATAAGACCACAAGCGCGGCGGCGATAAGGACTGCCACCAGGCTCTTAAGGAAGAATGTACCCGCAACGGTAGGACTAACCGAGTTGGAATCGTAAAGCTCGATTTTGTTATCCTTAAACTTTTCGTTAAGCTTTTCGGTAAGCTCTTCCTGATTTTTAGCGGAAAGCGACTTCTTGCCTACGAGAGATATGGTAAATGTATCAGTATCGCCTGCAATCGAGGTGTTCCTTGATACGGTATATTTGCTTTTTATTACCTCGCCTACTGCGGCGTTGAAGTCTTCATCCTTTATATCGCCCTCAAAAGCGTAGGTAATACGGGTACCGCCCTTAAAGTTTATATCCAAAGACACGCCGAATATAAGCCCGAAAACAATACCGGCTATAAGAATTGCCGCATAAACTATAAGTGAAATTTTGAAAATCTTTTTGGAGTTTATTTTAATATCTTTTATTTTAGCCATTTTTCTTACCTCCGTAAAGGGCGGGGTGCCGGAATACTTTGAGCTTTGAAATGCTCTTTAGCATACCCTTTGAAGCAAGAACGCCCATCAGTAGGTTGAATATAACGCCTATAAGGAGAGTATATCCGAACGAATAAATTGAGCCGGTAATCGATGTGCCGAACAGAGACATAATGGGAGAGAGTATCTTTGCAAGGAAGTTTTCGCTTGTTCCGAACGCCCCCATAAGCACGAGAGATACGATAACTATGGTGACATTACCGTCAATAATCGCGGAAAGACTGTTCTTAAAGCCGGAATCAATAGCGCCGTCAATGGTCTTGCCCTTTTTGAACTCATCTCTTATGCGTTCCGCCGCGATAACATTACAGTCAACACCCACGCCGATAGAAAGAATAATACCTGCAATACCCGGAACGGTAAGGGTGAAGCTCTCGGTATTTGGGAAGAAGCCCGAAATGCAGGCGATAGTGCCGGCAAGCTGACCGAGTAGCGAAATAGAGGCGATAAAGCCGTGAAGCCTGTAACGGATTATCATAAGCAGGCATACAAGACCAAACGCTACAGAGCCTGCGATAAGCATAACATCAAGTGCGTCCGAGCCGAGTGACGGAGAGATTATCTGCAATTTGCTTTCGTCAACGGTCAGAGCAAAGGGAAGCGAACCTGCGTTAATTTTGTTTGCAAGGTCCATAGCCGCGTCTGCCGAGCCCATACCCGTAATAACCGCGGTGCCGTTTGTAATCGCCTGGTTTACGGTAGGCGCCGAAATCTCGGTTTCGTCCATCCAAATGGAGATTTTTTGACCTACAAGCTGTGCCGTGGCTGTCGCAAACTTCGAACTGCCGGCGCTTGTAAGGTCGAGATAAACGACATGCGCGCCGTTTTCATCAAAACCGGCAGTTGCCTTTTTAACATCGGTGGAACCGCTGAGAATAACATCGCTTTTATCTTCGTTTTTGCAGAAGGTGAGCAGTGCGGTTTCACCAAGCTCCTGCACTGCTTCCTGAGCGTTGAAATCGCTTTCGTCAGCCGCCCAAGGAAAACGCACTATAACCTGATGATTTACATTATCCGCATAAACCTCATAGTCGGTTATATTCTTATCAACAAGCCTTGTCTCAATTATGGTTTTAGCGGACGCCATATCGTCTTCACTTATATCTACGCCCTCTTTATCGGGAGAAAATACAGCCTCAACACCGCCGGAAATATCAATTCCCCAGCGTATATCGCTCGCTCCTTTAACATAAACTTTTCGGGTATCGCCGTAGTAATCTTCAATTCCGAAAAAAGCGGTATAAGTAAGCGCCAGAATCAGAATGAATATCACGAAAAACGCGACTCTCCCTGTTCTCTTGGTTTTCATTAAAATTCCTCCGATTTTCAAGTCTGAAGTTATTTATAATTATACTAAACTTTAACAGTAAAGTCAATCTTTAATAAGTTTTTCGAGGGCGGCGTATCTGACCGCCACAGTCAAAAGCTCAGCCGCTTTTTTTACCTCGTCCGCACTCGGATATGTAGGAGCTATACGGAGATTTGAGTCCTCCGGGTCTATACCGTACGGAAAAGCCGCACCGGCAGGGGTGAGTGTAAGCCCTGCCGCAGCACAAAGAGCGTCTACGCGCTTAGCACACCCGGGAAGCACATAAAGACTTATGAAGTAACCGCCCTTTGGTCTGTTCCAACGGGCAATCCCTGTACCGGCAAGATTATTGTCAAACGCGTCAAGCACGCTTTGGAATTTAGGTCTTAAAATCTCGGCGTGGCGGCGCATATGCGCTTTAAGGTCGTCAAGAGAATGTAAAAGCCTTGCGTGACGAAGCTGGTTAAGCTTATCAGGTCCGATAGTTTGAAATTTCATACGCGATTTGAGCATTTCCACCACCGCGGGGCTTCCTGCTTCTACCGCAACACCTGCACCCGGAAAGGTGATTTTCGAGGTCGAGGCAAATATTATCGGCAAATCGGGATTTCCCGACTTCACGCATTCGTCGTAAATGTTTAACAGACTGTCACCCTCGTCCACTAAATCGTGAACGGCATAGGCGTTATCCCAAAAGATGTGAAAATCCTTTGCGGCAGGCTTCAGCCGCGCAAAGCGACGAACGGTATCGTCTGAATATGTGATACCCTCAGGATTTGAATACTTAGGTACGCACCAGATACCTTTTACCTTTTCGTCCTTTACAAGCTCTTCCACCATATCCATATCGGGACCGTTTTCACTCAGAGGTACGCTTATAAGCTCAAATCCGAAATATTCGGTTATGGCAAAGTGGCGGTCATATCCGGGGCAGGGACATAAAAATTTAAGTCCCGTTTCACGCGCCCACGGCGTTGAGCCGAGCCCGTGAGTCATACCCTGTGAAATGGTATCGAACATCATATTGAGTGAGGAATTTCCTCCGACTATCATCTGCTCGGGCGGCATATCGAGAATTGCGGCAAAAAGATTTTTAAGCTCGGTAAGGCCGTCAAGTCCGCCGTAATTGCGGCAGTCTATCCCGTCAACATTCTTAAAGCCGGAGTCGTTTCCAACAAGGTCAAACATCTTTTCGCTTAAATCCATATTGTCCTTGCCGGGCTTCCCGCGCGACATATCGAGCGATAAATTTTCGCTCTTTATAGTTTCATATTCAGCCTTTACGGCATTGAATTCCGCTTGTAATTTATCAGCGGTCATTTTTGTATAATCTTTCATCGTCAAAGACTTCTCCCTTTTACAATGTATAACTCATATAGGCTTACACTCGATAAGGACAAAACGCCTGATAATCGGCTGTTTTGCCGCTCTTTCACGCTTTCACTCATTGAAATACGACAGTATTCCTGCTTCGCTCAAGCGCAAAATTTACGAAAAACAGCTCGATTTCAGGTGCGAAGCAGCGACGGAAATTTTGCCCTTCAAAACCATTTTGTACTTGTCGAGTGTAAGCCTAATATAATATATTTACGCAAAATTTTCAAGGGTTATGTGCGCCTCGCGGACACTTTTTTGTAAAAGTTTTAATTTTTCGCTTGACAAATTGAGCTTGCAGGTGTATTATTCCGATATAAAATAAACCTGTGATTGAGAGTAGTAACCTGAATTTAAGGCTTAAAGAGAGTGGTCGGCGGTGAAAAGGCCATAGCGATATTTCAGGCGAATGGACTTATGAGGGCAACCGAAAGGCATCAGCCTAGTAGTAGTTGACGGCTTGTATCCGTTAAAGTACAGCGCATATTTTCGTATGCGGCAAAGCGGATGATTTTTCATCAATAAGGGTGGCACCGCAGGATGTGTATTCACAGTCTTGTCCCTATCAAGGGGATAGGACTGTTTTTTTGTTTTATTTCGGGAGGTATAAAAATATGTTTATTATGAAAAGACGATGGCGAAAGCCGAGTATGTAAACTTTGCACCGAAAACATATTAAAGATTGGAGAATAAATTATGAAAACCGAAAAAATACCTTATAAAATATACCTTGAAGAAAGCGAAATGCCAAAGAGCTGGTATAATATGCGTGCCGATATGAAGAAGAAACCTGCACCGCTTTTGAACCCTGCCACAAAAGAGCCTATGAAGGCAGAGGAGCTTGGCGCTGTTTTCTGTGATGAGCTTGTCGCTCAAGAGCTTGATGATAAGACACCGTATATCGAAATCCCCGAAGAAATAAGAAATTTCTATAAAATGTATCGTCCCTCACCGCTTGTTCGTGCATATTGCCTTGAAGAAAAGCTCGGCACACCGGCGAAAATCTACTATAAATTCGAGGGCAACAACACCTCGGGCAGTCATAAGCTCAATTCCGCGATAGCTCAGGCTTATTATGCAAAGAAGCAAGGGCTTAAAGGCGTTACCACCGAGACCGGAGCCGGTCAGTGGGGAACGGCGCTTTCTATGGCGTGTTCGTATTTCGGGCTTGACTGTAAAGTGTTTATGGTAAAGTGCTCTTATGAGCAAAAGCCGTTCCGCCGCGAGGTTATGAGAACATACGGCGCGTCGGTCACACCGTCGCCGAGCGAGACCACAAATGTCGGCAGAAAGATTTTAGCCGAACATCCGGGTACTACAGGCAGCCTCGGTTGTGCTATAAGCGAGGCGGTAGAGGTGGCAGTCGGCAGCGACGGTTACCGTTATGTGCTCGGCAGTGTGCTTAATCAGGTGCTTTTGCATCAGTCTGTAATAGGTCTTGAAACCAAGGCGGCGCTTGATAAATACAGTATAAAACCCGATATTATCATCGGATGTGCCGGCGGCGGCTCAAATCTCGGCGGTCTTATTTCGCCGTTTATGGGCGAAAAGCTCAGAGGCGAGGCGGATTATCGAATAATTGCCGTAGAGCCGGCGTCCTGCCCGAGCCTTACGCGCGGAGTTTACGCGTATGACTTCTGCGATACCGGTATGGTATGTCCGCTTGCAAAAATGTATACCTTAGGCTCTGATTTCATCCCCTCCGCAAACCACGCCGGAGGACTTCGCTATCATGGTATGAGCAGTACGCTTTCTGAGCTTTATGACCAGGGTCTTATGGAGGCGACAAGCGTTAAGCAGACCGATGTTTTCGAGGCGGCAGAATATTTTGCAAGGGTTGAAGGCATACTTCCGGCACCCGAAAGCTCACACGCTATCCGCGTAGCGATAGACGAGGCGCTTAAATGTAAAGAAACCGGCGAAGAAAAGACCATTGTGTTCGGTCTCACCGGCACCGGTTACTTTGATATGGTAGCTTATGAAAAATTCCACGACGGCGAGATGAGTGATACCATTCCCACGGATGAAGAACTCGCGGCAGCCAGAGCAAAGCTTCCTAAAATAGACTAATATAGCATAAATCAAGCGGTCGGGAAATCCCGACCGCTTTTTATGTCATTTATCATCCTGATTAGGTATATTTACTTTAATTGCAAGGTCATCAAGCTGCAGCTTATCAACCTCCGCCGGGGCACCGGACATAAGCTCTGATGAATTCGCCACCTTCGGAAAAGCGATAACATCACGCAAACTTTCAGAGTTTGTCATAATCATACAAATTCTGTCAAGTCCTATACCCATACCGCCGTGGGGAGGAGCGCCGTACTTGAATGCGCCCGTAAGGAAACCGAATTTTTCCTCGGCTTCCGTTTCTGAAAGACCTAAAGCCGAGAACATATGCGCTTGAAGCTCGGGGTCGGTGATACGAAGCGAACCGCTTGAAAGCTCTACGCCGTTAAGCACTAAATCGTAAGCGTTTGCAAACACCTTTTCGGGTGCCGTATCAAGATATTTTATGCACTCGTCAAGAGGAGCGGTAAAGGGGTGGTGCATGGCGTCATAAGAGCCGGTCTCCTCGTTATACTCAAAGAACGGGAACTCGGTTATCCACAGGAAATTAAATTGATTTTGAGGTATTATGCCGAGCCTTTTTGCAACAGTAAGCCTCAAAGCGCCGAGTACCGAGAGGGTAAGAGGCTTTCTGTCAGCAACTATTAAAACTACATCGCCCTTTTCGGCTTCAACTCTTTTGTAAATTGCCGACATCTCTTCAGCCGTCATAAATTTCGAGAACGAGCAGGAAGGCTCATCGTCTACCCAGCGGATAAACGCAAGGCCCTTAGCGCCTATACCCTTAGCTTCCTCGGTGAGCTTGTCAATTTCTTTTCTCGTGTAGACGCTTGCGGCACCTTTGGCGTTTATAGCTCTTACAGTTCCGCCTGATTTCACCGCGCTCGAGAATACGCCGAAGCCGCAGTTTTCTACAATATCAGAAATATCCTTTATTTTCATATCAAAACGGGTATCGGGCTTATCAGAGCCGTAGTTATCCATAGCAAAAGTATAGGTCATCCGTGGAAGCGGTGTTTTAATATCTACATCCAAAACTTCTTTGAATAATCGCTTAATATATCCTTCTGCTATGCCGAAAATATCCTCACGGTCTACAAACGACATTTCGAGGTCTATCTGCGTAAATTCAGGCTGACGGTCGGCACGCAGGTCCTCATCTCTGTAACAACGGGCAATTTGCATATATCTGTCAAATCCCGAAAGCATAAGAAGCTGCTTATACATCTGTGGCGACTGCGGAAGCGCAAAGAAGCTGCCCTTATGTACCCTTGAAGGCACAAGATAATCGCGCGCGCCTTCGGGGGTAGACTTAATAAGAGTAGGTGTTTCTATCTCTAAAAAGCCGTTTTCGTCAAAGTAATCACGCGTTACCTTTACGATTTTGTGCCTCATCATTATATTGCTTTGAAGATTACTGCGCCTGAGGTCAAGATAACGGTATTTAAGCCGTAATTCCTCACCTGCTTTGGTATCGGGCAAAATATCAAACGGCGGCGTGAGCGAGGCACCGAGTATTTTAAGCTCTTTTACTTCAATTTCAATGTCACCGGTAGGCAAATCGGGGTTTACGGAAGAACGCATACGCACGAGTCCTAAAGCCATAAGCACAAACTCGCTTCTCACGGTAAAAGCTCTACTGAAAACTTCTCTGTCTGTACTGTCATCAAAAGCGAGCTGGATTATGCCGCTTCTGTCCCTTAAATCAATAAATATAAGCGAGCCTAAATCTCTTTGCTTGCTTGCCCAACCGCATACTACAACGCTTTCGCCTATATTAGCCTTACTTAGCGTACCGCAATAATGCGTGCGCTTCATACCGTCCATTCTGTCAAGTTTCAAATCTTATCCACCTCTAAAATTGAGTCCTCAAGCGAGCCGAGAGCCGCTTTTATACCTAAATCGGTAATTTTATCCGAAATGTCGGCTATGCTGCACTCGTGAGTTTCGCCGGTCTTCATATCTTTAATTGATACTTTGCCGGAATTCAGCTCATCCTCACCTAAAACAACGCAGTATTTTGCGCCTATCTTATCTGCATACTTAAGCTGTGCTTTAAGTCCTCTGCCGCAAAGGTCGCAAAGCGCCTCGGTGCCGTCTTTTCTGAGTGCGGCACAGATTTTTACTGCTTCTATCTGCGCTCGCTCTCCCATTGAGGCAACGAACAGAGTGCATTTTTTATCCTCAGGCATTTGAGCGTTCAAGTTTTCAAGCAAAAGCATAAGCCTTTCAATACCAAGTCCGAAGCCGAGAGCCGGGGTATCCTTGCCGCCCATTTTTGCAACGAGCCCGTCATACCTGCCTCCGCCGCAAACGGTTGACTGCGCGCCTATATCGCCCGACACAAACTCGAAAACGGTTTTGTTGTAGTAATCAAGACCTCTTACTATGTGCGGGTCAACCTCATAAGGAATACCGATAGCGGTGAGGTTTTGTTTAACGAGATTAAAGTGAGATTTGCAGTCGTCGCAAAGATAATCGGTTATAATCGGTGCTTCTTCTGCTACTTTTGAGCATATCGGAGATTTACAGTCAAGAATTCTGAGTGGATTTCGGTCAAGTCTTCCCTTGCAGGTGTCACAAAGCACATCCTTGTGAGCTTCAAAATAACTTTTAAGTGCGGCAACATATTTTTTACGGCATTCACTGCAGCCGATAGAGTTTATTTTAAGTTGTACTCCCGTAACGCCGAGCGTTATGAGTATTTGCCGCGCAAGAGAAATAATCTCGGCATCCGCCGCAGGACTATCCGCCCCAAAGCATTCAACACCGAACTGGTGGAACTCGCGAAGTCTGCCTGCCTGCGGTTTTTCGTAACGGTAGCAACCGCCTATATAGCAAACTTTTTGAGGCAACGCGCCGGCAAGAACACCGCGTTCTATTACGCTTCTGACCACACCGGCGGTAAGCTCAGGACGAAGTGTTATTGACCTGCCGCCCTTATCATCAAAGGTATACATTTCTTTTTGCACAACATCGGTATCTTCGCCGACATTACGCGAGAATACCTCAGTATGCTCAAAGACCGGAACTCTTATTTCCCTAAAGCCGTAAAGACCGGCTATCTCCAGCATTTTTTCTTCTACATATCTGTACTTATAGGAGTTTTCCGGTAATATATCGTTCGTGCCTTTTACGGCACGGTTTATTTCTGCCATTTTCAATTCTCCGAAATTATGATTTTTTGACTATCTCTCGCCAGTCAAGGTCACCGCGCTCAAGGCCGTGAATGAGCACCTCGGCGGTGGCTATATTTGTGGCAACAGGTATACTATGAACATCGCAAAGTCTTAAAAGTGACACATCATCCGGCTCGTTAGGCTTCGGATTAAGAGGGTTACGGAAGATAAGAAGAAGGTCTATTTCATCACAACCTATTCGGGAGGCTATCTGTTGTGAACCGCCTTGAGAACCGGGTAAAAAAGTGTTTATATTAAGCCCTGTGGCTTCGGCTACCATTCTGCCGGTGGTGCCTGTTGCAACCAGCGTGTGGTGGCTTAAAATACCGCAGTATGCGATACAAAACTGTACCATAAGCTCCTTTTTTGCATCATGTGCTATAAGCGCAATAGTCATATATTATTATCCTTTCGTTCGTTATATTTTCTTAAATACAGGCAGGCTCACATCTTCGCCCGAAATTCTTCTTATAATTCGGTCAAATGCCCTAAAAGGCCTACCCTTTTGTTTTATTTTATGGTTACGGGAAAGAAGCAAAAGCTCTCCGTCTGCCGGAACAATTCCGATAAGTCTTGTGTTTGATGCGTCTATAACACCGTCAATATTATTATAAAATCCTGCGGTCATCATATCCATATCAAACCGGTTTATAATAAGACGCGCCTTAATATCCGCTTTAAGGCCTGATGAAATTGCCGCCGCAGCCTTTACCGATACATCATCGGCGCCCGTCACTATCAAAAAGACAGCGTTATCAAAACGGTTGTACGCTTCAAAATCCGTACCGGCAGGGAAGTCTAATATAATTAAATCATAGAGATTTTTTATTCTTTCTACGAGTGCAGATAACTTTTGAAAATCAATCGCATCAGCCTTGCCAGGCGCCGGAATAACAGATATGTTTTCATAGTATTTTGCATTATATAAGGCCTTGCTTATATCCTCGGCGCAAATAGCATCATCAAGGCGAAAAACCACCTCGTCGTCAATGCCGAAGATAATATCAAGGCAACCAAGCCCCGCGTCGAGGTCAATAAGTAAAACGCGCTGATTCTTACTTGCCGCCGCTATCGCAATACCGGACGACACGGTCGATTTGCCCGTACCGCCTTTGCCTGAAACCGTACAAACGGTAATGCTCATATTTTCACCTCGTTTGATTTTATCATAAAACCCACCTTCTGTCAATTAAGAACGGTGCCCGGGACTGCTTCTTTTGAGGAGTTGTCATCCGAAAAGAAGTAATAATCCAGAATGTTTCTCACAATAGTACCCGATGCAAAGCCGGAATGACCGTGCTCAAGTACCACAGAAATTGCAATTTGCGGATTATCGTATGGCGCAAAAATTATATATGTACTATGGTCGGCGCCGCTGTTAGTCTGCGAGGTTCCGGTTTTGCCGCCGATTTTTATCGGATAATCGCCCAGCGCGGCGCGGCCGGTACCGTCAACCGTAACAGAAAGCATACCTTCCTTAATTGCGTTAATATTTTTCTGATTTATAGAAACCTTATTTACCACTTCCGGCTTGCACTCGTTATAAGTTGTTTTCAGGTCATAAGACATAATTTTTTTGATTATGGTTGCACGATAATGAGTGCCGCCGTTTGCAAATGTGGCAACATAGTTTGCCATTTGAAGCGGCGTAAATGCGTTTAGCTGACCTATGGAAATCTGAAGTGTATCTCCGCCGAAGCCGTCTGTTGCCGGGTTTACAAGTATTCCTGCGCTATCGTCAACCTCAACGCCGGTTTTAACGCCCAGTCCGAACTGCTTGAAATAATCGGTAAGCGTTGTGGCACCTACTCTCCGCCCCAGTTCAAAAAAGAAATAGTTGCAGCTTTTGGATAGCGCGGTTTTTAAGTTTACAGTTCCGTGATAGTGCATACATTTTGGCTTGTAATCATCAAAGTAATTATATACCTGAGAGCAGTACACACTGTCGCCTAAATTATATTTGCCTGTTTCAAGAGCCGCTGCCGCTACCGCCGGCTTTATAGTAGAGCCTATCGGATAAACACCCTGAAAAGCACGGTCTGTAAGAGGCTTTCGAGGGTCATTCAGCAGCTCGTTGTATTTTTTTGAAAGTGAAGATGAATCGTATGTCGGGTAATTCGCCGAGCAGATAACACCGCCCGAATTTATATCAATAACAACCGCGCTGCCGGCAGTTGCCGTGCCGCCCGTGGCACGGAGTGTTTTAACGGTGTTTTCGAGCATATCTTGCGTTTTTCTCTGTATTTTACTATCAAGAGTGAGAACTACCGTTTTTCCCGATACCGGCTTTTTGGTAACACGGCTGTCTATTATATTGCCTTTTGCGTCTATGTAATAGGAGACTTCACCGTCTTCTCCGTGAAGCTCATCCTCAGCCCAAAGCTCAATTCCGCTTTTGCCCACCTTATCGCTGAACGAATAACCCTTTTCTTTGTAGGTTTTCCAGTCCTCCTCGTAAATCGGACCTACCGTGCCTATAAGGTTTACCGCAAGTGAGGTGTCTGTATACTGCCTGAAAGGCACAATATCAACCGAAACACCGTCCAAAAACAGACCCAGCTCGGATATTTTACGCATAAGCTCTGTGGGTATGTCCTCTGCGAAAGTGTAAGGATATGCAATTGAAAAATCGGAAATATCCATACCGTATCTTGCCGCCATTATGGCGCGTTGCTCGTCAGACGAATACTTTTCGAGCCCATATTTTTCCACTAAACGCTTAAAGCAGTCCTCACTTGTGGCAAAGTGCGCAAGACCGAGCGTTTTTATAAGCTTATCGGTACTCTCTCCGTTAAAGGCGTAAGGCGCCGACTTTTTAAGTGGGAGCTTGTCTATATACTCGAAGCCGTTTTCGTCCATAAGCTTTGTGAGAGACAGTATCACATCATTGAGATTATTCTTTACATAAGCTTTGTTAAAAACTACATTATATCCGTCGCGGTTTACGGCTATCTGTCTGCCGAAACAGTCAAGAATTTCGCCTCTTGAGGCTTTAAGAACTGAAGTCCTCACCGTAGCACTGCCCTTTGCCTCAGAAGAATACTTATCGGCGTTTATTACTTGAAGTGAGTAAATACGCGCGATATAAAGAAGCAGTACAACGCTTAAGAGCGCAGATAAAACATTAAGCGCCGTCTGGTGTTTTTTTGTAAAGGGCATATACTCACCTCGCCTTAAAAAGCAATTTCTTTTCTAAATAGAAAAACGGGATTACGAATACAGTTGTATAAATCGCACTGCCTGCACCGTAACGAAGCAGATAGGTAAAGCTTCCGACAACATCACCTGCAAAGGCGAAGCATATAAGCCAACGCGCGGTAAAATATGCCGCCGAGCAGAGTAAACACAGCACTAAAGCGGATTTAAGATTACGGTTGAATAAGTAGTGCGAAATCAATGTTGCGCCAAAGGAAATCAAGGTTAAAGTTATTGTGTTAAAGCCGATAGGAGTTGAAGAAACGCTGTCAATTATTACTCCGATAATCATACCCGTAATAACACCGGCACTCTCACTTGAAAACATAACAAAGGCGACAAGAAGCGCCAGCGCACCCATAGGATTTGCGTCAAAAATCTTTATATCGGCGCCACTATAATGAAATAGTATCAAAAAGGCGAACAGGACGGTGTTTATAATTGCCGTCAAAACTGTTTTTTTGCGGTCGGTCATACCGTCATTCGTCCTTTCCGGTGATTTGTCCGTCAAATGAGGTTATTATCATAACATCCCGAATTTCTTTCATATCGGTAAAAGGTTTTATCTCGGCGTAAATTGAAGAATTTACATTGTCTGTTCCTATAAATTCGATAGAGCCTATAGGCAGACCGGCAGGGAAAATGCCCTCGCCCGAAGTGGAGACATAATCGCCTATTGCAACGGCGCTCGACCTCGCCAAGTTTTTGAAAACACAAACGCCCTTTTTGGAAAACTCCAGCCCGCCGTTAACTATGCCGGAGTCGCTTGAACGGTTGTCAATAGCACCTAAAGTTATTTTCGGACTCAGTACGGTAGTCACCTTAGAGGAAGTAAGACCAACCTCGGTTATGTAACCTACAATGCCACTGTCGGTAATAACCGGGTCGTGCTTTTTTATATCGGACATAGAGCCTTTGTTTATTGTAAACCCTGAGTACGGGTCGTCACTGTCACGCGCGATAAGGCTTGCGGATACAAACTGAAAATCCTTGTGTTCCTCTTTTATCCCTAAAAACTTTTTATAGGTCTCATTCTCCGCCGCCATTTTTTCGTAATCGGCAAGCTTGCCGTTGAGTTCGTCTATCTTAGCGCTGAGCTCGGCGTTTTCGAGCATAAGAGTATTACCTTCGTTATAGGTTGCGGCAATATCTGCAGCCACTTCCTGCACCTTTGCCGCCGCCGAACGGAAGGGCGCTGAAAGTGTGCCTAAAATATCGGTATGAGGTGCCATTCTCGTGCCGGTGAGTATGAAAATCAGCGTAAGAAGCATAACCGCACCAACGATTGCGGCGATTATCTTAAACTGTCGGCTCTTAAAGAAAAATCTCATAATTACCTCCGATTATCTGAAACGCTTTCCTCTTCTGAATACATAGTTTTCAAATCCGCTGTTGGCTTCAAGCCTTTTTGCGGTGCCGAGAACCACACAGTCAATAGGATTTGCCGCAACGGTTACGGGCATACCGGTTTCCTCTGCTATAAGCTCGGCAAGACCGCGAAGAAGCGAACTTCCACCCGTAAGGGTCATACCGCGGTCGATAATATCCGCCGCAAGCTCAGGAGGAGTTTTTTCAAGCGTAGAGCGAATGGTATCAATTATCTGTGCTACCGTATCCGCCATAGCAGAGCGCACCTCCGCCGAAGATACGGTGATGTTTTTCGGCAGACCGTCAAGCAGGTTTCTGCCCTTTATTTCAATGCTTGTCTCTCCCTCATATTCCTTTGCGGAGCCTATTTCTATTTTAATCTGCTCTGCGGTTCGTTCGCCTATGAGCAGACTGTGCTTCTTTCTTATGTAGTTTACAATCGCTTCGTCAAGGTTGTCGCCGCCTATTCTTATAGACTGTGCCGTAACTATATCTCCGAGCGATATTATAGCAACCTCACTTGTGCCGCCGCCTATATCTACTACCATATTTCCCGAAGCGTCCCATACCGGAAGTCCGGCGCCTACTGCCGCCGCCATAGGCTCTTCAATAAGGTCAATATCGGTAGCGCCTGCCTGCTTTGCCGCGTCATATACCGCACGGCTTTCAACCTCTGTGACGCCTGCCGGTATGCAAAGCACCATTCTGACTCTTGAGAAAAGCGAGCCTTTGAGCGCCTCTCTTACAAATCTTTTAAGCATAGCCGCGGTAACATCAAAATCAGCAATAACGCCGTCTTTAAGAGGACGCACCGCCACGATAGACCCCGGCGTTCTTCCTATCATATCCTTAGCCTCTCTGCCTACGGCACGCACTGCGTCATTTCTAATGTCATACGCCACTACCGACGGTTCTCTCATAATAATGCCTTTACCCTTAACGCAAACCAAAGTGTTCGCCGTTCCGAGGTCAACGCCTATATCTCTTGTAAACATAGATTATTTCTCACTTTCTTTATTATAGGGAGAAACAAGCCATAAGGCTGACTTGATATTCTCAATAGTAAGCTCTTCTTTGCCGGGGGCAAACTCGCCGTCAAGCGTCCACGAAACGGCTCTGCCGCCCTGTACGGTGATTTTATCGGTATGAAAAAACTCGATGTTTTCGCGGTTTAAGTCGCCTCTTAGTATACCGTCCAAAACATTTTGAAGTTGTAACAGATTTTTCGGATTTTTGATTAGCATTACCTCAAAAAGACCGTCGTTAAGCTTTACAACGCTTTCTTTGAATTTCACTATTCCGCCAACCGACATAGAGTTTGAAATTGCGCCGAAAATATAATCGTCCTCAAGGGTTTTCTCCGCTGTTTCAAATTTAAGGTGTACAGGCTTAATGTTGCCGAGACTCTTTATGCCTTCAAAGAAATAAGCCGCCTGGCCTAAAACATTCTTTACTTCCTGAGGCGTTGAATAAGAGGCTTCGGTGAAAGCGCCGAATGAAGCGGTATAGGAAAAGTATCTGTCGGCAAATTTTCCGATGTCAAGAAATATTTCGTCATCTCCTGCCGCCACATTTGCCGCCTCTCGTATTGAGCGCGGTATGTGAAGACCCTGCGACCACTCGTTAAGCGTTCCGGCCGGTATATAGCCAACCTTGCATTTAACGCCCGACCGCATAAGTCCCGTTATTACTTCATTTAATGTGCCGTCGCCGCCGCATACTACTATGCGTTCATACTCGCCTTCGGTTATTTTTTCTGTTCTGAGCGTGGCGTCACCGCTTTTCTTTGTGGGATAAACCGTAACTTCAAAGCTTTTGTCGGATAAAATCTGAGTTACCGCCAAAAGGTCTGAAGCCATTTTTGCCTTCCCTGAAAAGGGATTTACTATCAAAAGAAGCCGTTTTGTATCCATTTTATCACCTTGAAAATTATCTGTAATTTATCGGCATAGTCGCCGCCGCATTCAAATCAAGTGTGCCTATGTTACCTGAAAGGTATTCGTAATACCCCCCTACGCCTACCATTGCGGCATTGTCGCCGCAGTATTTAAGCTCGGGTTTATAAAGGGTTATTCCGTTTTCTTCACACGCCGCCGACAACAGCTTTCTTAACTCGCTGTTTGCCGATACGCCGCCGGCAAGAGCTATAGTACTATATCCTAAATCCTTTGCCGCCGTAATTGTTTTATCGGTAAGTATTTCCGCTACGCGGTGACGGAGTGTTGCACAAAGTACCGGCACATCAATTTCTTCGTTTTTCTGAGAACAGTTGTGTATTAGGTTTATAGCCGCGGTTTTAAGTCCTGAAAAGCTGAAATCATATTTGCCTTCGGTGTGGGGAATGGGGAGTGGATAACGCTTTTCGTCAGGCGCAGTCGCTATTTTATCGAGCGTGACTCCACCGGGGTATGAAAGACCGAGCGTGCGCGCCACCTTATCAAAGCATTCGCCTGCGGCGTCATCTTTAGTGCCGCCTATGGGATTAAAAGAAGTATAATCTTTCACCTCTGTTATTATCGTGTTGCCGCCCGATACCGTAAGGCATAAAAATGGCGGTTTTAAGTCGCTTCCAATATAATTTGCGGCGATATGCGAGCGCAGATGATGAACAGGTATAAGAGGCACCGAAAGCGATGCGGCAAGTCCCTTTGCAAAATTTACGCCCACAAGAAGCGCACCTATAAGACCGGGCGCAAAGGTGACCGCTACCGCGTCAATATCATCGTAAGAGATATTAGCTTGTCTTATAGCTTCGCGGCAAACCCCCGTTATTGCCTCGGTGTGCCTTCTTGACGCAATTTCGGGTACTACACCACCGTAAAGCTTGTGCTCTGCTATCTGCGTTGCCACAACATTCGATAAAACGCGGCGCTTTTCTGTAATGGCAACGCTTGTTTCGTCGCAAGAGGACTCAATAGCTAATATTTTCATTTGTCGAACCTTCTTGTCATAATAATACCGTCCTCTTTCGGATTTTCATAAAAATTCTTTCTTATTCCTTCGTTTAAGAAACCTGATTTTTCGTAAAGTGATATGGCGTTTTTGTTTGAAGCTCTCACTTCAAGGGATAAAAACTCAAGCTTTTCTTCTTTCCCGAAGCGTATGGCACGGTCTAAAAGATAAGTGCCTACCCCTTGCCCGCGGCAAGCCTTCGAAACCGCGATATTATTTATATATCCTTCTCCTGCTACGGCGGTAACGCTTATATAGCCTATGGTTTTTTTATCCTTTACCGCCTTAAAAAACACCGTCTTATGGTTCATAGCTTCAAGAACTGCGTTCTCACTCCAAGGGCAGGAAAAGCATTCTTTTTCAAGACGGGCAATATCCTTTATATCCTCTTTTTCCGCGCGTAAAACTTCAAACGGAAAAAACTCTTTGTCTATTGCGGCAACAATTCGGTCACGGCATACTCTGTATGCGTTTATATCCTGCCCGAACGGGTCGGGTATTCCGCCTGATAAGACAGATATTTTATTTTCACTCACACCGAAAGAAAGCAGCGCCTGCTTATGGCTTTCGCTCATACAGAATATTCTGTCAGCCGAAAGCATATCCGCATTTATAAGCCTTGAACGGTGTGCCGATATATCAATGCCGATTTCCTTCATTACCGCGACTGCATTTTTTGAAACCTTTTCGCCCTCGCTTATAAAGCCTGCGCTTGAAACGGTTAAATTTTCTGAGTTTTTTGAGCTTAAATAACCCTCTGCCATAGGCGAACGGCAGGTGTTGCCCGAACAAACAAATAAAACCTTCATTATTCCTTTGCCTCAAGCCAGGTGCGCCCCGAGTGAGCTTCAACCGAGAGCTTAACCTCAAGCCGCGCGGCGTTTTCCATCTCTTCTTCGAGTATTCTGCATACAGTTTCTGCATGCTTTTCTTCACATTCTACTATCAACTCATCGTGCACCTGAAGAATAAGCTTTGCGCTTTTTACCTCACGCTCTAAACGGTCGTGCACCCTTATCATGGCAATTTTAATAATATCAGCCGCAGTACCCTGAATAGGCGCGTTACGCGCCACTCTCTCGCCGAAAGCACGAAGCATACCGTTTGAAGAGGAAAGCTCCGGCAGGTATCTGCGCCGCCCGAAAAGGGTGGTTACAAAGCCGTCACGCTTGGCGTCTTTAATCACTCTGTCCATATAATCCGAAACACCCTTGTAGGTGGAAAGATATCCGTTTATATATCTTTGAGCTTCAGCTCGGCTCACGCCTATATCCTTTGCCAGCGAAAAGGCGCCTATACCGTAAACTATACCGAAGTTTACAGCCTTTGCACGGCTTCTCATAACGGGTAATACCATATCAATAGGAAGGCCGAACACCTCGGAGGCTGTGAGTGTATGAATATCCACACCCCGGCGGAATGCGTCTATCATAACCTCGTCATTCGCGAGCGACGCGAGCACTCGAAGCTCGATTTGCGAATAGTCCGCGTCGCAAAGAACAAAGCCCTCTTTCGCCACGAAAAACTCGCGGAAGCGCTTGCCCTCCTCGGTGCGAACGGGGATGTTCTGAAGATTTGGCTCAAGCGAGCTGATTCTCCCCGTCCTTGCCTCGGTTTGATTAAATGTTGAGTGAATTCTGCCGTCATTACCGATGGCGCTGAGAAGTCCCTCACAATAGGTGGATTTGAGCTTTGAAAGACGGCGGTATTTGAGTATTAAATCAACTATCGGGTAATCGTATCTGAGCGCTTCGAGAACCTCAGCGTTTGTACTGTATCCGCTTTTGGTTTTCTTTTTTGACGGTATACCCATCTTCACAAAAAGCACTTCTCCGAGCTGCTTGGGTGAGTTGATATTAAATTCGGTGCGCGCAAGAGCATATATATCGTGTGTGAGTTCCTTTATTCTTTCGTCAAGCTCGCCGGAATAGCTCTTTATGCCCTCGCCGTCAACCAAAAAGCCTTCCTTTTCCATATCCGCGAGCACTTTTGCCAGCGGTAATTCTATATCGCCCAAAAGCGCAGCCTCTCCGCTTTCTTTGAGCTGCTCTGAGAGCTCATCGCACAATAACGAGAACGCAACCGCACAAGATACGGCATCGTCGTCCGATTTATCTATGCCGTATTCTGCTAACAGTCGGTCAAAAGAATAGTCGTTTGAAGCAGGGTTTATAAGATATGCCGCAAGCGTTGCGTCAAATATTATCGAATTGGCGCTTAAACTTTTATAAATACTTTTACTGTCAAAAACACGCTTTTTTATGTTTTCATTTTCCAAAACGTAAACAAGCTGTTCACGCGTGAGAAGTACGGTTTTATCACCCGATACTGCTACAGTGCCGTCAATATAAATATCAGCAAGGTCTTTTATATCGGAAAACTCACCTTCAGAAAACTTCTTTCCCTTCTTTGCGGACTCGGCACTCGGCGCCGATTCTATATTCATTCGTTCCATAAGCTTAAAAAGCTCAAGTTTTGCCATTAAGCTCGAAAGCTCAGAGCTTTGCTTGTTGCGAACGCGATAATGCTCAAAATCAGTATCTATCGGCGCGGTTTTGCAAATTGTTCCGAGCTCACGACTTAAATACGCGCTGTCTTTCCCCTCGATAAGCTTCTTTTTTACGCTTTCTTTAATGTCAAGCGTATCAATGTTATCGTAAATGTTATCAATACTTGAAAACCTGCTTATGAGGTCGGTCGCCGTCTTTTCGCCGATACCTGCCACGCCGGGGATATTATCGGAATTATCGCCCATAAGAGCTTTCAGCTCTATCATCCCGCCGGGTGTAAGACCATACTTCTCAAAAAGCTTTTCGGGAGTGTAATCGGTTATTTCATTTTGACCCATTCGGGTTACGGTGAGAAGCACATGTGTGTTATCGCTTACGAGCTGTAAAGAATCGCGGTCACCGGTTGCAATTACACAGATGTTTTCGCCCTTTTCCGCCGTTGCGGCAAGGGTGCCTAAAATATCGTCTGCCTCAAAGCCCTCGCACTCGATTACGCTGTATCCTGCAAGGGTAAGCCACTCTTTTATAATCGGGAACTGGCTTTTAAGCTCTTCAGGCATAGGCTTCCTGCCTGCTTTATACTCGGCGTACTTTTTATGCCTGAATGTAGGAGCTTTCAGGTCGAAAGCTACAGCCACACCGTCAGGATTTTGCTCGGAAATCAGTTTAAGCAGTATGTTTATAAAGCCGTAAACGGCATTGGTATACTGACCGTCTTTATTTGATAAAAGCTTTATTCCGTAAAAAGCACGGTTTATTATACTGTTGCCGTCGATAGCCAATAATTTCATCTTTTTCACCCTATAGAATATAGTTATATATATAATAGCATTATTTCACCCATTTGTCACTATTATTTTTCGGTTTGACATACAAAAATTTATAAAGTATAATTCACTTGTTATGAAAATAGGAAATGTAGAAATTAAAGGTTATGCCGCACTGGCTCCTATGGCAGGAGTCACCGATAGGGCCATGCGGGAAATATGTGTAAGATACGGCGCGGCTTTTTGCGTAGGCGAGCTTACAAGCGCTAAAGCCGTAGTGCTTGGCGACGATAAATCAAAAGCGCTTCTGAAAAGTGTTGGAGGAAAAATCTGGGCGCCGCAGCTTTTCGGTTCCGACCCCGATATTATTGCCGCCGCCGCACAAAAGGCGCTTGAATACGGACCCTCTTTTATAGATATAAATATGGGTTGCCCGGCGCCGAAGGTTGCAGGAAACGGAGCAGGCAGTGCGCTAATGCGCGATATTCCAAGGGCGTGCAAGATTATCCGTGCGGTTTCAAATGCGGTTGATGTGCCGGTGACCGTAAAATTCAGAACGGGTTGGGATAAAGACCATATAACCGCCGTAGAGCTTGCAGTCGCCGCGGAAGCCTCAGGCGCCGCCGCCGTCACCGTTCACGGCAGAACGCGTGAGCAGATGTATGCGCCGCCGGTGGATATTAAAACAATAGCCGCGGTAAAGAAAGCAGTAAAAATTCCGGTTATTGCAAACGGTGATATAATCTCAGGTGCCGCGGCAAAGGAAATGTACGAAAATACCGGTTGCGATTTTGTGTCGGTTGGCAGGGCGGCACGCGGCAACCCTTTTATTTTCGGCGAAATAAACGCTTATCTGTCGGGCAAAGCTTATACTGCGCCCACACTCAAAGAGCGCCTTAATGTTTGCAAAGAACAGATAGAAAAGATGTGTGAGTATAAGGACCCGTATATCGCGGTTCTTGAAGCGAGAAAGCATCTTTCTTGGTATATCACCGGTCTTTCAGGAGCGGCGGAATTAAGGCGGCAGGCGTGCAGTGTAAAAACCAACGCCGATATTGACGCAATTATCCAAAAAGCCCTTGAACTAAACCCCGATATGTGATAAAATACGGGATAGTAAAGAATGAAAGAAGAGTATTTATGTCAGGACATTCAAAGTGGAACAACATCAAAAGAAAAAAAGAAAAAACCGATGCGGCGAAAGCAAAGATTTTCACCAAAATCGGCAGAGAAATATCTGTAATAGTAAAGCAGGGAGGACCGAACCCGGCTGAAAACAGTAAGCTAAAAGACGCAATAGCAAAGGCAAAAGCCGCAAATGTACCTAACGATAATATTGAGCGCATTATAAGCAAAGCCGCAGGCGAGGCGGACGGCAGCAATTACGAAGAGTTAATCTACGAGGGCTACGGTCCGAGTGGTGTTGCGATAATTGTCGAAACGCTCACAGATAACCGCAACCGCACTGCCGGCGATATTCGCCACTATTTTGATAAGTGCGGCGGAAATCTCGGTCAGTCAGGTTCTGTAATGTTTATGTTTGACCGCAAAGGTATTATAGAAATCGAAGCCGAGGGCAAGGATGAGGATACGGTTATGGAGGATGCTCTCGAAGCCGGTGCGGACGATTTTAATTTCGATGGTGATGTTTTTGAGATAACCACCGAGCCTAACAGTCTCGGTGCTGTGCGTGATGCACTTGAAGCCAAAGGCTATGAATTCTTAACAGCAGAGGTGCAGTATATACCTCAAACTACCACAAGCGTAGAGGGCGAAGCGGAACAGAAAATGGAAAAGCTGCTCGATATGCTTGATGAAAATGATGATGTACAAAATGTTTGGCATAACCTGGCAGATGATTAATAAATAAAAGTAATAAAGTGCGGCGGTAATTCTTTTACCGCCGCGCTTTTTATACCTCTTTTATTTCAATAGAATTTATAACAACATCGTCAACCGGTTTATCGGCGGCGCCTACCGGGGTTTCGGCGATTTTATCTACCGCATCCATACCGTTTATGACCTGACCGAAAACGGTATGACGGAAATCAAGCCACGGTGTGCCGCCGAGTGTGCGGTAAGCCTCAACGATATTTTCAGGGAAGCCTCTGTCCGCCATACCCTCCATTTGAGAGAGCATATTGCCGGGTACACTTTTAGCCTGCACTATAAAGAACTGACTACCGTTTGTGCCGGGTCCCGCGTTTGCCATAGATAGCGCACCGCGGAGATTATGGAGGTCGGGGTCAAATTCATCCTCAAAGCTGCCTCCCCATATAGACTCACCGCCCATACCGGTTGCCGTCGGGTCGCCGCCTTGTATCATAAAATCTTTTATTACTCTGTGGAAAACTATACCGTTATAGTAACCGTTTTTCGAGTGAGTTATAAAGTTTTGGCAGGTTTTGGGCGCTTTTTCAGGGAAAAGTTTAATCTCAATATCTCCCATATTTGTGTGTATAAGCGCCACGGTATCACCTTTTTTTACATTTTCGAGCTGATAAGCTGACACAATAATACTTCCTTTCAGTTGTTAAAATAATTATATATTTTCAAAGCCGCCGTTTTGGTGACTCCGGTTACCTTTGATAGTTCGTCTATACTTGCCGACTTTATAGCTGTAACGGTCTTAAAGTGTTTAATTAGCGCCGCGGCGGTCTTTTCGCCTACGCCCTCAATTTCCGTCAGCGACGAGCCGAGCATTTTTTTGCTCCGCCTCTTTCGGTGGAAGCTTATAGCAAAGCGGTGAACTTCATCTTGCACGGCGGTTATAAACGAAAATACTGCGCGGTTGCTCTTTATTTCAATATCGTCGCCGCCCGTAGCAATAGCGCGCGTTCTGTGTTTGCCGTCTTTAACCATACCGAAAAGCGGCACTTTTATATTATGCTTTTCCAAAACCGGTAACACCGCCGAAATCTGACCTGACGCGCCGTCGAGTAAAATAAGGTCGGGAAGTCGGGAGAAGCCCTCATCAAAACCTTTTTCATACTCGTTAAAGCGCCGGTCTAAGACTTCCGCCATAGACCTGTAATCGTCCTGACCGGAAAAGCCTTTTATCTTAAAATGCTTATAATGCTTTCTATCGGGCTTTCCGCCTTTGAATACCACCATACCTGCAACATTTTCCTCGCCGCCGGTATTTGAAATATCATACGCTTCTATTATTTCGGGCGTTTTTTTAAGCCCTAAAACTTCTTTAAGTGAGCTAAGAACTGCGGTTTCACGCGCGGTGCGGTTTAGCTTTAACGCTAAGTTTTCCGCCGCATTCTGTGAGCACATTGAAACAAGGCTCTTTTGCTCGCCCCGTTCGGGACAGAGTATTTGTATATTCCTGCCCGATATTTCGGTTAAAAACCTGGAAATCAGTTCTTTATCTGCAATATTGCTGTCAAGTAAAATACGGCTCGGAAAATCGCCGTCTGAGTCATAATAACGGCTTAAAAACTCACTGTAAAGCTCGTCCTTAGTATAACTGCCGTCAATATAAAACACGCGCTTGTCGGTAAGTCGGTAACCTCTGAATACAAGCACTGCCACACAGCATATATCTCCGCTTGAAACGCTCGAAAAAACATCCTGAGATTTATATGTGCAGGATACAACTTTTTGTTTGTCGGATAATTTTTTTATGGCGTTTATTCTGTCTCTGAGCTTTGCGGCATACTCAAAATTAAGATTTTCTGCCGCCGCGTTCATCCGTTCGGTTAATTGCTTTACGGTGTCGCCGTCGGTGCCGTTTTTAATAAATGATATGGCGCTGTTTACCGCCTCGCGATAGTCTTCGATTTTGATTTTACCCTTGCAGGGTGCGTCACATCTGCCTATATGGTAATTAAGACATGGCTTTGAGGGCTTATCAAAGGAACGGTTACAGTCCGGCAGACGAAATATTTTCAGCGCCTCATCAACGGTATCTTTTACTACAAGTGAGGAGTAATACGGACCTATATATTTTGCTTTTTTGTCGGCAGTATCCTTGCTTGTGGTAATTTTCTGCCACTTTTCATCAGTTATTTTTATATAGTGATAGCCTTTATCGTCTTTAAGCAGAATATTATACTTAGGCTGGTTTTGTTTAATAAGCGAGTTTTCAAGAATTAACGCTTCAAACTCACTGTCACACAAAACAAAATCAAAATCCTCAACATTATCAACCATTCTGCGCACTTTCTCGGGGTGATGATTACCGCTTCCGAAATACTGCGTAACTCTGTTTTTAAGTGCTTTTGCTTTGCCAACATATATTATTTCGCCCGATTTATTGCGCATTATATATACGCCCGGCGTTTTGGGAAGCCGGTTAGCTTTGTTTTTAAGTCTTCTAAGCCGCGCCGATGTATCCTCGCTCATTTTCTCACCGCCCTTTATTATTTTAGCCTAAATACCGTATAAAAGCAACAAAAAACCTTTTTCCGCGGAAAAAGGTTTTAATTATATGTTTTTTGTGTGGGCTTACACTCGATAAGGACAAAACGCCTGATAATCGGCTGTTTTGCCGCTCTTTCACGCTTTCACTCATTGAAATACGGCGTATTTCAAGTTTTGAGGCAAAGCCCGACGGAAATTTTGCCCTTCAAGACCATTTTGCCCTTGTCGAGCGTAAGCCTACATCCATTCGTGATACTGCTCTGGCAAACGCCGCCTCGGCTTCTTTATACTCTCGGATACTTCGCTTTTGAAGCATAGCCTCTTTTGCCTCATCTGCGATAAGGCGCGCTCTTTTTACATCTATTTCTTCGGGGCGCTCTGCCGTGTCAACCAAAACCAAAACATCATTATTTTCAATTTTAACAAGACCGTCCGATACTGCCGCGTATTTCACCTCACCGCCGGGCAGCTTATAGGTAAGCCGACCTGAAACGATAGCGCATATTGCCTTGCAGTGGTGTGCTAAAATGCCGTACTGCCCCCACGGTGTAGGAATTATGAGCGACTCGCATTCTCCCTCATAAAGCGCCTTGTCGGCAGCTAAAATATGAACGGTGAATGTGCTCATATCATACCCTCCGCCTTTTTGATTACATCATCAATGGTGCCAACATTAAAGAATGCGTCTTCAGGGTAATCGTCCATTTCGCCGTTTAGGATTTTGCCAAAACCTCGCACAGTTTCTTTAACCGGCACATAAACGCCGGATTTTCCCGAAAACTTTTCCGCAACGAACATCGGCTGAGATAAGAACCTCTGTATTTTTCGCGCACGGTTTACGGTTTTCTTATCGTTGTCACTCAATTCTTCCATACCGAGAATAGCGATTATATCCTGAAGCTCGTTATATTTTTGAAGTATTTCCTGAACACCTCGCGCGGTGTTGTAATGCTCATACCCTAGCGTTTTCGCCGAAAGTATTCTTGAGGTGGACTGCAACGGGTCCACCGCCGGATAAATGCCCTGCTCTGCTATTTTACGGGAAAGTACAGTTGTAGCATCAAGATGAGTAAAGGTGGTAGCCGGTGCCGGGTCGGTAAGGTCGTCCGCCGGGACATAAACCGCCTGAACAGAGGTTACAGACCCGCGTTTTGTAGAAGTTATGCGCTCTTGAAGCTCGCCCATTTCCGAGGCAAGAGTAGGCTGATAGCCTACCGCCGAAGGCATACGGCCGAGAAGTGTTGAAACCTCGCTTCCTGCCTGAACAAATCGGAAAATATTATCTATGAATAAAAGCACATCTTTTCTTTTGAAGTCGCGGAAGTATTCCGCCATAGTAAGACCTGTAAGAGCTACGCGCATACGCACTCCGGGCGATTCATTCATCTGCCCGAAAACGAGCGCGGTTTTTGAGGCTACACCGCTTTGGTTCATTTCAGTCCAAAGGTCGTTGCCTTCGCGGTTGCGTTCGCCCACGCCTGCAAATACCGAGTATCCGCCGTGCTCCATAGCAACATTGTGTATAAGCTCCTGTATCAGCACCGTTTTACCTACGCCTGCACCACCGAAAAGACCGATTTTACCGCCCTTTGCGTACGGCTCTAAAAGGTCTATTACCTTAATGCCGGTCTCCAGCATTTCAGCGGACGGTTGTTGGTCATTAAACTGTGGCGGCTTTCTATGAATGGGAAGCGTAGGCGTATTTTCAGGCAACATATTACCGCCGTCAATGGTATCGCCCAACACATTGAACATACGCCCGAGTGTATTCTCGCCTACAGGCACCGTAATGCTCTTTCCGGTGTTTATAACCTCGATACCGCGTGAAAGACCGAACGAATCTGAAAGCATAAGGCATCGTACAATGCCGCCGCCGATATGCTCTGCGACCTCTAAAACCTTACACTTACCGTCTACTGTAACTTTTAGTGCAGTTTTGATTTTGGGAATCGAGCCTTCGGGGAATTGACAGTCTACCACAGGGCCTGATATTTCAATTATTTTTCCTGTATTCATACTGCTTTTCCCTCGCTTGTCTTTTTATTTTCTGCGCTTTAGCTCCTGCGCTTACTTCGGTTATTTCCTTTGTTATATCCGCCTGTCTTAAACGGTTATATTGCACCGAAAGCTTTGATACTATATCCTCGGCGTTATCGTTTGCCGCGCGCATTGCGGTCATCCGCGCGTTTTGCTCACTGCAAAAGCTTGCCACAAGCGCACTGTAAATAAATCCGGTCAGAAATGCAGGAACTATGGTTTCGAGAATTTTGTTTGCATCCGGCCAGAATTCGTATTTATCTTTTACGGATACACCGCTGACTGTAAAGTCTTTTCTTTCAAGCGGCAAAAGCCTTACTGACTGAACAGACTTATCTATATCGCGGCTTAAATCTGTGTATATGATATATATTTCATCCGCGCCGCCGCTTTCATACAAATCAAGAAGCGTCCGGCAAATCTCCCTCGCTCTTTGCATAGTAGGGTTTTGCGCCGTATAGAGAAAAGCCTGCTCTATCGGCACATTATGCCGCATAAAATACTGCCTGCCGTATTCACCTACAACAAACAGCTTTGTATCGGCGTTTATTTTAAGCAGTTTTTCCGCCTCTTTTATGGCGTTTTGATTATACGCGCCGGCGAGCCCCTTATCCGCCGTAATAACCAGGCAGGCGTCCGGTTTATCGGTAGGACCGTTATAGTTTTCAGCATAAAAATATTTGCTTTCAATATCGCCGAAGAAGTTGAAAATTCTGCCGATTTCGCGCTTTAGCGCAGTGAAATACGGTCTTGTGCCGTCAAGTGCGGCTTTCGCTTTTTGCATTTTTGTTGACGATATAAGGTACATAGCCGAGGCTATTTTTTGAGTGTCCCTTACGCTCTTAATACGGCTTTTAATCTCTTTGGTATTAGCCATTTGAAGCACTCTTTTCAATATATTCGTGTGCGGCAAAGCTAATGGCCTTAGAGTCTGATTCGCTTATTTTTCCGCTTTTTTCTATTGCCTCACATATTTCGGGAAGCGTCTCTTTTACATAACCTATTATTCCGCTTTTAAGCTTACTGATTTTGTCGGTCTCCACACGGTCAAAGACATTCGACATACCCGCAATTAAAAGAATTATCTGCTCATACTGCGCTAACGGCTCGGACTGCTCCTGTCTTAAAAGTGTGAGCAGATTTTTGCCGTGGCGAAGCCTTCTTGCAGTCGCTTCATCAAGCTCGCTTGAAAACTGGTTAAATACCTCTATTTCCTTGTATTGAGCAAGCGTCAGCCGCAGTCCGGCGCTTGCTTTTTTAAGCGCTTGAGTCTGTGCCGCGGAGCCTACTCGCGAGACCGAAAGACCTATGTTCACCGCCGGTCTCTGCCCCTCAAAAAACAGCTCGCTTTCAAGGAAAATCTGACCGTCGGTAATAGATATTATATTTGTAGGTATATATGCCGAAACATCACCGGCTTGGGTTTCTACAATGGGAAGTGCGGTCATACTGCCGCCGCCGAGTTTATCAGAAAGCCTTGCCGAGCGCTCTAAAAGCCTTGAATGAAGATAAAACACATCACCCGGATAAGCTTCTCTGCCTGGCGAGCGTTCAAGCAGCAGGCTTAATGTCCTATAGGCTATCGCGTGCTTTGAGAGGTCGTCATATACTATCAGAACATCCTTGCCCTGATACATAAAATACTCTGCAATAGCACATCCGGCGTAAGGCGCTATATATTGAAGGGATGCCGGCTCGCTCGCCGAAGCATTTACAACAACAGTATATTTATCGGCACCGTGCTCTTTAAGAGTAGCGCAAATTTGGGCAACGCTTGAAGCTTTCTGCCCGATAGCCACATAAATGCAGGTGACATCTTTCCCTTTTTGATTAAGAATTGTATCAACCGCTATTGTCGTTTTTCCTGTCTGACGGTCGCCTATTATAAGCTCGCGCTGACCTCTTCCTATGGGGAACATAGAGTCTATACATAAAAGCCCCGTTTCAAGCGGTACGCTTACGGGTTGTCTTTCAATTATCGCAGGCGCCGCTGCTTCTATCGGCATATATCCGTGAGACTCTATTTTACCCTTGCCGTCAATCGGCATACCGAGCGCGTTTACAACACGGCCTATAAAGCCGTCGCCTACCGGTATACCGGCGGTGCGGCCTGTTCGTTTTACAAGGCTTCCCTCAGTTATAGGTTCATCGTCGCCGAAGAGGATACAACTCACATAATCGCGTTTAAGCTCCTCCGCCATACCACGCACTCCGCCGGCAAAAATGAGTATCTCACCGTATCGGATATTATCGAGGCCTGCAACAGTTGCTATACCGTCGCCCACAGTAAGCACTGTGCCTCTTGCGGAAAGCTCGTCTGAGGGTTGCCAGTTATCTACCGCCTCACGCATCAGCGATACCATATCACCCTCTGCCGCCGCCAGACCTATGAGCAGGCCTCTAAGCTCGTTTAAGCGCTCTTGTGCGCGTGAATCAAGCATTTGAGTTCTCCTTTTTTGCGGTCTTTTCGTTAAGCACTTTTTCCGCCGCCTTAACGGCAAGCTCGGCAATTTCCTCGCGCGCCTCGTTTATCATACGGTTTTTTTCGCGCGTGGCCGCTTCTTCGGCGTCATTTATTATCTTTTTCTTGGCTTCTTTTGCCTCTTTGATTATATTTTCCGCCTCGTTTTCCGCGTCTGCGCGGGCTTTTATAAGGTCGCTTTCTATTTGTGATTGAGTGCTTTTAAGCTTTTCTTCCATCTGGGCTTCTGCTTTTTTTGCATTTTCAAGCTTTTCGTTTGCCTCATCGTGAATTTTTGTGTATTTTTCAGTGCGTTCGTCCATAAACTTTTTAACCGGCTTATACAAAAGCAGATAAAGACCGCCGAAAAGCAGAACAATATTAAAGGCGTGAAGTAATATCTGTTGCCAGTCAATATTCAAAGGTAGCGACATATATACACCGCCTTACAGTACAAATATAATAAGAATTGCTATAATCAGCGAATAAATAACGGCTGTCTCTATAAACACAAGACCGAGCATAAGTGCAGTTCTGATTTTGCTCTCGGCTTCCGGCTGGCGAGAAATACCGTCAACGGATTTTGATATTGCGATACCCATACTAAGAGCGCCCACTGCCGCAACTATCGCCACGCACGCCGCCGCCGCTATAGCCTTGGTTGATGTGGTGTTACTATCGGCAGCCTCTTCGGTTTGTGTAACTGCCGCTTGAGTATCTTCTCCCTCGGCAAAGCATACAGTGCATGCGAAAAACGCAAACATCAAAAGCATTACCGCCGCTATTGCCAAAACTTTCTTCATCATATCTTTTTCCTCCTGGTTTTTTTATCTTTTTTAGGCGTTTTCTCGGAAACCTCGCCGTAGAAAACCGCCGTCAACATCGTGAGAACATAGGTTTGAATAAGCGCGTGCAGCGCCGTAAACATAACACCGACTATAACCGGCAGGGCAAACGAAAGCCCCACATAATAGTATACAAGCTCGGTCACTAAAAGGCCGCTGAGCAAAGCTCCGAACAGACGGAAGCTCATGGAAATAGGCAGTGAAAACTCTTTAAGCGTGCTAAGCATTCCCTTAAATCCGTTACCGAGTATACCGCCCGATAGAATTATGAGGTAAGATGTAACGCCTAAAGCGATAGCCCCGTTTATATCTGCAAGTGGAGCAGGAAGTGAAATGCTGTGCCCCTCGGTAGTTATCGCCTGAAGACCTAAAAGCTCAAAGAGCGTACCGAGGCAGATATATGTGCCTGCCGTGAACACATAAGACCCTAAAAAATAGTTTTTATGCGGACTGTTGGATTTTGCAAGACTATCAAAAAAACCTACCGCTTCTTCAATAAGTAACTGAAATTTTCCTGGTATTTCTTTGAATTTTGGCACAAAGAAAATCCTCACTGCCGCCGCAAATATAAGTATTAAAAAAGTGACGGTATATGCCGATACAACCGCCGGGTTTACATCAAGTATACCGAAAAAGCTTATCTTGTTTGTCTCATGAAGAACGGCGTCACGCATAGCTTCTTTTATTGTTTCACTTTTTTGTGCGGAGCCGATTAAAAGAGACGAAACCAAAAATGCCGCCGCGCATAACACCCATACGGCAATAAATATCAGCCGTCTTTTTTTGCTCATTTTTCCTCACCGCCTTTTATGGGTTTTATCTAATAAATTATATCACCGCAAACTGAAAAGTCAATAAGTTTACAGGTACTTTATCGCCGGTAAAATACCCCTTTCGGTTATGTCTATAACGGCATAACTGTTTTTGCCGTCCCGTGGACTTGCAAGCGAGCCGCAGTTAATAAGATAAACGCCATCTTTGTATTCTATGGAGGATATATGCGTGTGTCCGTAAAGTGCAATATCGGCGCCGGCGTTCTTTGCGGCGTTACTTAGTATATCCAAACCTGATTTTACCGAGTGTGTATGCCCGTGTGTAAAGTAAACCGAGCAATTTTGATACTTTATTATATCAAAAAGCGGATAATCGCACAAAAAATCGCAGTTTCCGCGTACAATACGGAAATTCCTGTCAGGGAAGAACGGCATAACCTCTTTTATATCGCCTACCACATCCCCTAAAAAGAAAACCTCACGCGCCTCGCTTTCACGCCTTAAAACCCTATCAATAAGCGAGGGACGACCGTGAGTATCCGAAATCACAACTAACCTCATAAACACCTCCGAAGCCTCATACATATAATAATATGGGGTGAATGACGAATGGATAATATGAATATAGATAAACAAAAGCTTATAAATGCCATTATAAACTCGGGTAACCAAAAAATCAACCGAAAAGACCTTGAGCGTGCAGGAAACGGCGATATGTCAGGTCTGTTCGGTGCGCTCGGCTCTGAAGACAGAGAAAAAGTAAAACGGGCGCTGAGTGATAAGGACGCGGCAAAAAAGATACTGAACTCCAAAGAGGGACGAGAAATTCTTAAAAGCTTTTTAGGCGGTAAAAAGAATGGATGACTTAAACCGCAAGCTTGAAGAGATACTAAATGACCCTGAGAGTATGAATAAAGTCAGGCTTATGGCGGAAAATCTTTTGGGAGAGGAAAGCGAGGAAAGTAAATCCGAGGATACAGGCGCATCTTTTCTTGACGGCTTTGATATAGGAAAGATGATGAGTATTCTCGAAAAAATAGGGAACCGCGAAAACGATAACCGCACTCGTCTGCTTTTGGCGCTAAAGCCCAATTTGAGCGAAAGAAGGCGCGCAAAGGTTGATTCGGCGGTTAAGCTGTTAAAACTGATAGAAGCGCTGCCGCTTCTAAAGCAGGCAGGGATACTCGATTTCGGGTGATTAGCTATGAGTGATAGAGCATTAAACGAAGAAAAACAGCGTGCGGCGGACCGTATGCGCGAGATGAGTGCGCGCTCGAAATTCAAACAGCAGTACTCACCCGGTCAGACGGCAGAAAAAAACGAAAAAAATTTGCCTTATAAACCGGAGCCTGCCAAGTCATTTTTTTCAAATCTCAACATACCGTTTTTGGGGGATATAGGGGCGGATAGCGATATGGCGCTGATTCTCGGTTTAGTGCTTATACTATCCGCCGAAAAATCGGATAAGCTGCTGCTTTTGGCGCTGCTTTATATACTTATGTAGCCCCCAAAAAATGCATTTTTTTGCATTATGTAAACTAAAACAACCTTAAAAGTTATCCACTTTATCCACCGCGCAATTAACTGTTTATGCCTGCAAATGCACACTTTTCACCGTTTTTCGACACTTTTTCGGTGGATAACTCGGTTAAAAAGTGTAATACCTTTATATGCATAAATAAAATGAATAAATAATTATGTAAATAAAATCAGGGGAATTGAACAATTTTCCGTTCTAAAAAAGGACTTGCCTTACATACAATTTAAGTGTAAACGGCGGAGGAGAATATGCAAACACAAGAACAGATAAATTTTATATTATCGGCACTGCCCGAAAGGATAAAATCCGCTATGGAAAAGTGTGTGCTTTCGGGCGAGATTTTTGAGGAAATAAGACTTAGAACAGGAATGCCTGTTTCGTTTACAAAAAAGGGCAAATCGCTTTTTTTGTATCGCGACGGCAGCCTTTCACCTGAGCCGGACGCATCTCTTATAATATCCGCAGAAGAGCTTGAGGATACACTTCTTAAAATCTCAGACAACTCGGTTTTCGCTCACACAAAGGAAATTGAAAACGGATATATTGCGGCACCGGGCGGTATCCGTGTGGGCGTCAGCGGTGATTTTTCACCTACACTTGCAGGTATTAATTCTGCAAATATCCGCATACCGAGGCAAATAATCGGGTGTGCAGATTTTATTTTTTCGCGCTTTTCGGGCGGAATGCTTTTAGCCGGTCCTCCGGGCAGCGGCAAGACTACAATGTTAAGAGACCTTATAAGACAGCTTTCAAAAAACGGTACGAGGGTAAGCGTTGTAGATTCACGCCGGGAAATTTCAGGAGGAAATAATATTTTTGATTTGGGTTTTAACACCGATGTATTATTTTTGGAGGATAAAGCCTTTGGTGCAATTTGTGCACTTAAAACCATGTATCCGCAGGTAATCGCATTTGACGAGATAGGAACTTCAAACGAACTTGATAGTATTTTTGAGGCATTTAATGCAGGTGTTGATATAATCGCTACCGCCCATGCCGGAAGCTTATCGGAAATAAAAACGCGTTCGGTTACGGGAAAACTAATAGAAAGCGGCGCAGTAAAGACCATAGTACTGCTTTCAAAAAACATAGGCGAACGCCCAAAGATTTACAGTGTTGAGGAGATATAAAATGAGGGCTGTTATTAAATTTACCGGTATCGTTTTGGTTTTTTGTGGATTTGCTTTTTTCGGGTTTTTCAAATCTTTTTCAAAACGCGAGTACATAAGAAGGCTTAAAGAAATTATTTCATCGCTCGATATGGCTGATAATATGCTGAGGCTCGGAGCTTTAAGTCGTGAAAAAATATTAAAGACATCCTTTTCTGAAATCGATAAACCTATGCCGCCGAAAATAAACCGGTGTCTTAACGCCTTTTTTTCTGACTTCGGAAGCGGCGATACCCAAACCGAGCGCGGGAGAATAAGAAGCCTAAAAAAAGAGCTTTTATCGGAGATAGACCGGCAGGAAGCGGAATATAAGAGCTCGGGCAGACTTTGGCGTACAGCAGGCGTTTGCACAGGACTTGCCATTTGCATAATGCTTATATAATCAGGGTGAAGATAAGTGGATGTAAACTTTATTTTTAAGATAGCCGCAATAGGCATAATAGTTACGGTGCTTAATCAGCTTTTAATCCGTTCGGGGCGTGAGGACCAGGCGATGCTAACCTCCCTTGCCGGTCTTGTAGTGGTACTTTTAATGGTGGTAACGGCGATAGCCGACCTTTTCTCCACCATAAAAGGACTTTTCGGACTATGACGGCGGTACTTATAAAAGCACTTATAGTGCTTGTTATAACTGCAGGACTAAGCCTCACCGTAGGCGCTCAAAAACCGGAATACGCGTTTGTGCTGAGTCTCGCAGGTGGTATTGTGGTTTTGCTTTCGGTGCTCGACGCGGTTCTGCCGGCATTCTCACAGCTTAAAGCGGTCTTCTCGAAAGCCGGCGGTGCGGTATCGTTTTTAAGTCTGCCGCTTAAAGCGCTCGCCATATCCTATATTACTGATTTTGCCGCCGATACCTGTCGCGATTTCGGACAAAGCTCGCTTGCGGCAAAAGCCGAGCTTGCCGGGAAATGCGCTATATTTATTCTTTGTGTGCCGTCAGGAGTGAATGTGCTTGAAGCGGCACTTAAGTTTGCAGGATTATGAGAAAGATATTTTTATTATTTTGCCTATTGTTTTTGTTTTCCTTTTCTGTAAAAGCACAGGAATATGAAAATATATATGAATACAGCGGCGCCAAAAAAATTGAAAACTCGCTCGAAGAAAACGCAAAGTCTTTTTTCGAAGAAGAGGGCATTAGTATCGACGACCCGGATTGGATAGACAACCTTAGTACCGAAGGTGTGTTCTCGCATATATGGAAAGTGATAAAAAGCGGCGCCAAAGCACCTATAAAATCCGGCGCGTTTGTAATCGCAATTATCCTTATTGCGGCGGCATTTAAGATTTATCAAAAGAATAACGCTGCCGATATTGCCTTAAAATTTGCCATAACACTATCGGTGTTCGGGGTGTTGGCGGCAAGTATTGCATCAAGTATCGGTTCTGCTGTTGATTTTATAAAAGGAAGCAGCACATTTATGCTTTCATTTATTCCGATATATATGGGGATAGTAAGCGTTTCGGGTGCGCCTGCGAGCGCCGCGGCGAATTCCGCTATGCTTCTGTTTTCAGCGGAGTTTATTTCCGGTGCGGTGGCGTTCTTTCAGTCTTCTGTACTCGGTGCGTATTTGGCGCTTTGTGTAAGCAGTGCGGTATCGCCTCTTATGAATAAATCAGGGCTTGCCGAAGCATTCAAGAAAACCGGCATTTGGGTAATGTCGCTTTGTTCAACCGTATTTTTAGGACTTTTAGGCGCAAAAAGCGCAGTAAGCTCGGCGGCTGACGGCATAGGGCTTAAAACCGCAAAATACATACTCGGCACCTGCGTTCCCGTTGCCGGACAGGCGCTATCAGGCGCAGTAAACACCGTGTCGGCTTCGTTTTCCGTTATAAAAGCCTCGGTAGGAATTTACGGGATTACGGCGCTTGCAGTAATGCTTCTTCCGATACTAATAGAGCTTCTTGTCTGGCGATTGGTACTGTTAATCACCGGCGGTATATGCTCGCTTTTTTCAGTAGACGAGGCTTCAAAGCTCTTAAAGGCTTTAGACGGCGTCTTGTCACTACTGATAGGCGCAGTGCTGACGGTAGGCGCTACATTTATTATCTCGCTTTCGGTGGTAATAAGTGCCGGGAAGGGGATTTAGAAATGCTTAGTGCTTTTATAACCTCATTTTGCCTCGGATGCGTTATAATGGGCGCGCTGTATATTTTAGTGCCCGAAGGCAAAATGTCAAAGGCGGTTACATATGCGTTTAGCATATCTTTTTTGTGCCTTGTGTTATCAGCGGCGGTAAAACTCGGAAATATACAGTTGCCGAAAATAAAAAATGACAGTGTGAATTATAATAACGAACGGCTTTCCGCCGCCGCGGCGCAAGCGGTTTTTGCCGAGGCACTGTCACGCGCTGAAATAAATTTTTCCAAAATAACAGTTTTTACGGATAAAACGGAGTCCGCCGGCATAAGTATTACTAAAGTTTTGGTTTTTACCTCCGCCGACTATGAGAAGGTCCACTCCGTCATAGGCTCCGAAAATTATGAGGTGGTGGTAATAAATGAATAAGCTTTTAAGTAAAATACCGGCTGTAATAAACCGACCTAAACTGCTTTTGATAATCGGTCTTTCGGGAATTCTCCTGATTTTCTTATCAAGCTTCATACCTTCAGGAAAAAAAGCCGAGCGTACACAGGAGGCTATGAGCGCCGAGGAATACAGGCAGGCGGTTGAGGAAAATGTGACAGATATAGTTACCGGTATTACAGGGGATAAAAAGCCAACTGTGGTAATAACGCTTGAAAGCGGGGTAAGGTACAGTTATGCCGATTTGAAAGAGAGCGATACTTCCGCTTCAACCAATAAAGAGTCCGAAGAAAACCGTAAGGCCACAAAGCAGTCCTACATAACTGTGCGCACTTCCGACGGCGGCGAAAAGCCTCTGGTGGTCACCGAGATAATGCCGGAAATACGGGGAGTAGCTATCGTGTGCGCACTTGGCGACAGTCCCACAGTCGCTGAAAAAATACAAAACGCCGTGACTGCGGCGCTTAATATTACATCACAAAGAGTATATGTATCAGGAGGAATTTCTAATGAAAAAGGGTAAAGTTTTTACAAAAGGTCAGGCAATACTTGTAATAATGGTCTTGTGCCTCGGCGCCGCGGTGTGGCTTAATATGAAGTTTTCTTCAAATGAGAAATATTTAGGCGATGCGGCGTATGTTAACAAAAACACTTCCTCAAAAGAGGCAATTGAGACCTCCGCTAAAGCGGATACCGTAGACAAAAACTATTTTGATACCGCGAAAAAAGAGAGAAACGCCAACCTAAAACGCCAGCAGGAGCTCGTTGAAGAAACTCTTCGCTCGTCATCTCTCACCGACGAAGAAAAGGCGGCAGCGGTAGACGCAGTCAAGGCGCTTGTCACAAGGCTCGAGCAGGAAAATAACATCGAAACTCTGCTTAAAGCTAAAGATTTTGCCGACGCACTTGTAGTAATCGGCGAAAAGGATATTAATGTAATTGTAAAATCTGAGGGGCTGACTACTACTCAAACCCTTCAAATTCAGGACATAATAACTACACAAACCAATATTCCTCTCAGCAATATTAAAATTGTTACGGTAAAATAGTTGTGCTTTTGAAAAAATTGTGGTATACTTACAAAGGAAGTAAAAACTCTATAATATGGAGGAGTAAATATGCAGGATAATAAAACAGAGCTTAATGTTTCAACAGCCGTTCTTGAAAAAATGGCGCAAATCGCCGCTTGTGAAATTGAAGGCGTTACCGGTCTTTCTAAAAGGGCGATTGATATTAAAGGCACTTTCAAACAAAAAAGCGTATTTAAGGGCGTAAAGGTAGAAAGTAAAAACGGCGCTATTGAGATAACCGTTTATATCTGTGTTGATAAAAACGCCAAGGTTCGCGAAGTGGCTGAAGCGGTTCAGGCAAATGTAAAAGATAAGATACAGACTATGACCGGCACTGCTGTAACAAGAGTTAATGTAAGTATTGCTGACATTCATTTTGCTGACGCTGAGAAGGGCGAAGAAGAATAAACACATAAAAAAATTAAGCCGTAAGGAATTTTCCTTACGGCTTATATTTTTTGCCTTACGCTTTGTTAAGCTTTTTCACAAGCGCGCTTTTCTTTCTTGCGGCGTTGTTCTTGTGAAGAAGACCCTTTCCGGCCGCTTTGTCAATCTTGACAACCGCTTCTTTAACTGCGGTTTGAGCGTCCTCAGCTTTAGCCTCTATTGCGGCGTCAGCCTTCTTAATAGCGGTTCTGAGCGCTGAACGCTCAGCCTTGTTGCGCTCATTATTAGCAAGACTGACTGCAACTCTCTTTTTAGCAGATTTAATATTCGGCATGGTATACACCTCCCATTTCTCGTGTAGAACGATAGTATAATATCATATCTTCATTATAATTGCAAGAATTTTGTTATCATTCGCCGTAATCGGGGTTTATATCAGCCGATTTCATACCCGTACCGGCAGGAATAAGCTGACCGATGATAACATTTTCTTTAAGACCGAAGAGTGGGTCGACTTTGCCCTTAATGGCAGCCTCTGTGAGAACCCTTGTAGTCTCCTGGAACGAAGCCGCGGACATAAACGACTCTGTGGCCAAAGAAGCCTTTGTAATACCGAGAAGTGTCGGCTTGTAAACTGCTTTACGGAGCCCTTCTTCGCCGGCGGCAATACGCGCGTCTATCTTGGCATTCTCATCGGAAATATCCTTGTACTCATAGGTGAGGTCGCGAAGCAGCTCTGTGTCGCCCGGGTCAAGAACTTTGAGTTTTCTCATCATCTGGCGAACGATTACCTCAATGTGTTTATCGTTGATATCAACACCCTGTGTACGGTAAGCGTTTTGAATTTCGGCTATGATATATTCTTCAACAGCCTCAGGACCCTGTGCTTCAAGAATATCCTGCGGATATTTAGCACCCGGTATCAGCAGGTCGCCGGCAGTTACATAATCGCCGTCATTAACAAGAATTCTTGAGCCGTAAGGAATGGTAATCTTTTCCTCTTCCAAAGTCTCTTCATTGTTAATAAACAGAACATTACTCTTCTTCTCGGCAACAATGCGTACGCGGCCGGAAATCTTAGCAATAAGACCGCAGCGCTTAGGCCTTCTCGCTTCAAACAACTCTTCAACACGGGGAAGACCCTGTGTAATATCCTCGGTAGATGCTATACCGCCGGTGTGGAATGTACGCATCGTAAGCTGAGTACCCGGTTCACCGATAGACTGCGCGGCAACTATACCTACCGCCTCGCCTACCGTTACCGGCTTGTTTGTTGCAAGGTTTGCGCCGTAGCACTTCTGGCATACACCGTGGTGTGAATGGCAGGTGAGTATCGAACGAATTTCAATACGCTGGATACCGGCGTCAACAATGCGCTTGGCGTCTGCTTTAGTCATCATATGGTCTGTATCGCATATAACTTCGCCGGTTTCAGGATGAACTGCCGGATGTAAAAGGAATCTTCCGACAAGTCTTTCTTCGAGCGTTTCGAGTATATGGTTACCGTCTTTAATATCAAATACGGTCAGACCCTCTTCTGTGCCGCAGTCATCCTCGCGGACGATTACATCCTGAGATACATCAACAAGACGACGGGTAAGATAACCCGAGTCCGCCGTACGAAGAGCCGTATCGGCAAGACCTTTACGCGCACCACGGGAGGAAATGAAGTATTCAAGAACATTAAGTCCTTCGCGGTAGTTAGCACGAATAGGTACTTCAATAACCTTACCTGCGGTGTTAGCTATAAGTCCGCGCATACCTGCAAGCTGTCTTATCTGGCTCATAGAACCACGCGCACCCGAATCCGCCATCATAAATATGGGGTTAAATTCATCGAGGTTGCCCTTTAGCGCTTCGGCAACATCCTCTGTCGCCTTGTTCCAAATTTCTATTACAAGACGGCTGCGCTCATCATTACTTAAAAGACCTCGGTTGAACTGCGCTGAAATACCGTCAATTCTTTTCTCGGCTTCGGCAAGTATCTCTGCTTTAGCAGGCGGAATTACCGCGTCTGTAACCGCAACGGTAACCGCACCCTTTGTAGAATACTTAAAACCGGTAGCCTTGATTTTATCGAGAACAATAGAGGAAAGGCTTGTTCCGTGCATATCTATGCAACGCTCAATAATTTTACCGAGTTGTTTTTTGCCTACCTTGTTCTGAATTATATCGTCATTACTCTCAATGATGTGTTTATCCGGGTCTTTAAGCGAGAACGACCATTCAAGGTCAAATTCGTGACCGGGTTTTGTTCTGTCAACAAATCCGAGGTCCTGCGGAATTGACTCATTAAAGATTATGAAGCCTACCGTGCACCAAATAAGAGCGTGATTGCCGTTTTCGTCAGTCATACGCACTCTTATCGGCGCGTGAAGACCGATAATGCCGTCGTTATACGCCATAACCGCTTCGTCTTTATCGCGGAAAACCTTGTTTGCGCCGATTTCGTCAGCCTTTACAAGTGTCAGGTAGTAAGAACCAAGCACCATATCCTGAGTCGGCACGCTTACAGGCTTACCGTCAGACGGTTTAAGGAGGTTATTTGCCGCAAGCATAAGGAAACGGGCTTCAGCCTGAGCCTCAGCGGAAAGCGGAATGTGAATAGCCATCTGGTCGCCGTCAAAGTCAGCATTATAAGCGGTACATACAAGCGGATGAAGCTTAAGCGCTTTACCCTCAACGAGTACCGGCTCAAATGCCTGGATACCAAGTCTGTGAAGTGTCGGCGCGCGGTTCAAAAGAACAGGATGCTCTTTTATAACCATTTCGAGCGCGTCCCAAACCTCGGTAGAGGCACGGTCAACCATTTTTCTTGCGGTTTTAATATTTGTAACCGATTTGGTTTCAACCAAACGCTTCATAACAAACGGCTTAAATAGCTCAAGCGCCATTTCTTTCGGAACACCGCATTGATACATCTTAAGCTCAGGGCCTACAACTATAACCGAACGGCCGGAATAGTCAACACGCTTACCGAGCAGGTTCTGACGGAAGCGGCCTTGCTTACCTTTTAGCATATCGGAAAGAGACTTAAGCGCGCGGTTGTTAGGTCCAGTAACCGGCTTGCCGCGACGGCCGTTATCTATAAGGGCGTCAACCGCTTCTTGAAGCATTCTCTTTTCGTTGCGTACTATAATGTCAGGCGCACCGAGGTCAAGAAGCCTTTTAAGACGGTTATTTCTGTTTATAACTCTGCGGTAAAGGTCGTTAAGGTCACTTGTTGCAAATCTGCCGCCGTCGAGCTGTACCATAGGACGAAGGTCGGGCGGAATAACCGGCAGTACATCGAGTATCATCCATTCAGGTCTGTTGCCTGAAAGACGGAATGACTCTAAAACCTCTAATCTCTTAAGCAGTCTTATCCTCTTTTGACCTGTTGCCTCGTCAAGCTCGGCTTTGAGTTCCTCGCAGGACTTTTCAAGGTCTATCTCGCAGAGAAGCTCTTTTATTGCTTCAGCGCCCATACCGGCCTTGAAGTCATCCTCGTACTTCTCGCGCATATCATTATACTGTTTTTCGGTAAGCAGTTGCTTTTTTTCAAGAGGTGTAGTACCCGGGTCGGTAACTATATACTGTGAGAAATAAAGCACATGTTCGAGCGCTTTCGGTGAAATATCAAGCACTAAGCCCATACGGGACGGGATAGTCTTAAAATACCAAATGTGTGAAACGGGAGCCGCAAGCTCAATAGAGCCCATACGCTCGCGGCGCACCTTGGCACTTGTTATCTCAACGCCGCAGCGTTCGCAAACCTTGCCTTTGTAGCGGATTCGCTTATACTTTCCGCAGTGGCACTCCCAGTCCTTAGTAGGCCCGAAAATCTTTTCGCAGAAAAGACCGCCTACTTCAGGCTTTAAGGAACGGTAGTTTATAGTCTCCGGCTTTGTTACTTCGCCGTATGACCAGCTTCTTATCTGTTCGGGAGAGGCAAGACCTATTCTTATAGATTCAAATTTTATATCGTTTTGATTTTCCATAACTAATCTTTACCTCCTTATATTTCTTCTTCAGCGGCAGGCGTATCTACAATATCCTCGCCGTTTTCATCCTGAAGACCGAAGCCCTCAAGCTCGTCTTCTACCATAACGCCTTCATTCTCGAAAAAGTCAGGCGCAGGCTGTGAAAGACCCGTTTCGTCATCATCGAATTTCTGCTTTAAGTCAACTTCTTCGCCGTCACGGTCGAGAACACGAATATCAAGACCCAAGGACTGAAGCTCTTTAATAAGAACCTTGAAGGACTCAGGTGTACCGGCTTTCGGAACATTCTGACCCTTAACAATCGCTTCGTAGGTCTTAACTCTGCCGACAACATCATCGGATTTAACAGTGAGTATTTCCTGAAGCGTGTAAGCTGCACCGTAAGCTTCAAGCGCCCAAACTTCCATTTCACCGAAACGCTGACCGCCGAACTGAGCTTTACCTCCGAGTGGCTGCTGGGTTACGAGTGAATACGGACCGGTTGAACGGGCGTGAATTTTATCGTCAACCAAGTGGTGAAGCTTAAGATAATACATATAACCGACTGTAACCCTGTTATCAAAAGGCTCGCCGGTTCTGCCGTCATAAAGCTGAACCTTACCGTCTTCAGGCATTCCTGCGAGCTTGAAGCACTCGCGAATGTCGGACTCGTGCGCACCGTCAAATACCGGCGTGCAAATGTTCCAGCCGAGAGCTTTCGCCGCATAACCTAAGTGAACTTCAAGCACCTGACCGATGTTCATACGGGATGGTACGCCCAATGGGTTGAGTACTATATCAAGCGGTGTGCCGTCAGGCAGGAATGGCATATCCTCACTCGGAAGAATACGGGAGACTACGCCCTTGTTACCGTGGCGACCCGCCATTTTATCTCCCACGGAGATTTTACGCTTCTGCGCTATATAACAGCGTACCACATCATTAACACCGGGGCTGAGCTCTGAGGAATTTTCGCGGTTAAACACCTTAACATCCACTATTACGCCGTATTCGCCGTGCGGAACGCGCAGGGAAGTATCTCTAACCTCTCTTGCTTTCTCGCCGAATATTGCGCGTAAAAGTCTTTCTTCCGCGGTAAGCTCGGTCTCGCCCTTAGGTGTTACCTTACCTACAAGAATATCGCCCGATTTAACTTCGGCACCTATTCGGATAATTCCTCTCTCGTCGAGGTCTTTAAGCGCGTCCTCACCTACATTCGGTATATCGCGCGTGATTTCCTCTTTGCCGAGCTTGGTATCTCTTGACTCTATTTCATATTCTTCTATATGAATAGAGGTGTAAACATCGTCGCGTACAAGACGCTCGTTAAGAAGTACCGCGTCCTCGTAGTTATAACCCTCCCAGGTCATAAAGCCGATAAGGGCGTTTCTGCCGAGGGAAATTTCGCCGTTGCTCGTAGCCGGACCGTCAGCAATAACTTCGTTTGCCGAAACCTTCTGACCGACAGACACTATAGGCTTCTGATTGATACAGGTTGCGTGGTTTGAACGCAGGAATTTGATAAGATTATACTCATCAATCTCTCCGTTTTTAGCACGAATTTTGATTACATCCGCGCTGACATATGAAACCGTACCGGCGCGCTTTGAAAGCACTACAACGCCTGAGTCAATAGCCGCCTTATACTCCATACCGGTGGCAACTATCGGGTTTTCGGGCTTCAGCAGCGGCACTGCCTGCTTCTGCATGTTAGAGCCCATGAGCGCACGGTTGGTATCGTCGTTTTCAAGGAAAGGTATCATAGCGGTTGCAACCGATACTACCATTTTAGGCGATACATCCATAAAGTCAGCTCGCGCGGCCTCCATTTCGTGGAAACCGTCTCTGTAACGGGCATTTACCTTTTTGTTCACAAAGTAGCCGTTTTCATCAAGCGGTTCGTTAGCCTGAGCTACGACATACTCGTCCTCTTCATCAGCCGACATATAAACAACTTCGTCAAGCACTCTGCCGGTATTCTTATCAACGCGGCGGAAGGGAGCTTCGATAAAGCCGTACTTATTTATTTTTGCGTATGTTGCAAGATAGGAAATAAGACCGATGTTCGGACCTTCCGGTGTCTCAATCGGGCACATACGGCCATAATGCGTGTAGTGAACATCGCGCACCTCAAACGAAGCACGGTCACGGGAGAGACCGCCGGGGCCGAGAGCCGAAAGCCTACGCTTGTGTGTAAGCTCGGAAAGCGGGTTTGTCTGGTCCATAAACTGCGAAAGCGGAGAAGAACCGAAAAACTCTCTTATCGCCGCCACAACAGGACGGATATTTATGAGTGACTGAGGAGTGATATTCTCAGTATCCTGGGACTGTAAGGTCATTTTTTCTCTTACAACGCGTTCCATACGGGAGAAGCCGATACGGAACTGATTTTGTAAAAGCTCGCCTACGGAACGGATACGGCGGTTGCCGAGGTGGTCTATATCGTCTGTCGTGCCCACATCGTAGGGAAGACCGAGGAAATAGTTGACGCTCGCAAAAATATCGTCAAGAGTAATATGATTAGGAATGAGAGCCGATGCGCTCTCGGCAAGAGCGTTTTTAAGTGCTTCCTTATCAAGGTTTTCGTCAAGAATAGCTTTAAGCACATCAAGGCTTACTTTCTCGTTAACGCCCTTTTTATCGAGCTCCAAAAGCTCTTCTTCGGTCAAATCAACAAAGTCTTTAAGGTCAACCATTCTGTTGGTGATAACCTTTACTTCGGTTATTTTTCCCTCAGAATCAAATGCGTTTACATATGCCTCATAAACGCCGTGACTCTCAAGCATACTTGCTATCTCTTTTGTAACCGTAACATCGCTCTCACAGAGTATTTCGCCGGTTATCGGGTCGGCAACCGGGCGCGAAAGAACCTTGCCCTTGATACGGGAGCCAAGAGCGAGCTTCTTATTATATTTATATCTGCCTACGCGCGAGAGGTCATATCTGTGAACATCGAAAAACATCTGCTCAAGATATGCTTTTGCACCGTCAAGCGTTACAGGCTCACTCGGACGAAGCTTTTTATAAACCTCGACAAGACCGTCATCGGTATTCTTGGTCTCGTCCGCTTCAAGGGTGGCGGCAAGACGCTCGTCCTCACCCAAAAGCTCGCGTATCTGCTGGTTAGAGCTTACACCTAACGCACGAATAAACGCGGTTATCGGGAGCTTCCTGTTTTTATCTATACGAACATACAGTACATCATTAGGACTTGTTTCATACTCAAGCCATGCACCGCGGTTAGGAATGATAGTTGAAGAAAAGAGGCGCTTGCCGGTTTTTTCATCTGCTTTCTCCGCAAAATATATGCCGGGGGAACGGACAAGCTGAGATACAATAGCACGCTCAGCACCGTTTATTACGAAGGTTCCCGATTCGGTCATAAGCGGGAAATCGCCCATAAATACTTCGCTTTCCTTTATTTCGCCGGTCTCATTATTGAGAAGGCGAGCTGTAACGCGAAGGGGGGCGGCATATGTCGTATCGCGAGCTTTGCATTCCGCCACATCGTACTTCGGTTCCTCATCAAGCCTGTAATCAACAAAACTTAAAACGAGGTTTCCGCTGTAATCGGTAATGGCAGACATATCCTCAAATACCTCTTTGAGGCCGTCCTTAACAAACCAGTTGTACGAATCCTTCTGAATTTCAATAAGGTTAGGCATATCAATAACCTCATTGATTTTTGAGAAGGTCATACGAGTGTTGTTACCGAGCTTTACAGGTTTAACCATTGCTGATTTCTCCATAGGTTCAGAATCACTCCTAAAAATAAATTACAAATCTTATAAAGTTTGGAGAAAAAGCACCGCAAATTTCTACATTTCTGACAACTCAGAATGTAAAAAAGGCGCACATTCCCCCATCATCAGTGGTAATGATTTATTATAAAGTATGACTGCATCTTTGTCAAGGAAATTTTTGTAAAATTTTGAAATTGTGTTTATTAAGTGAGAAATGTTAGCAATTACAATTCAACACTGCGCGATTTTGCGAGTATTTGTTGAAAAAATTTCAAAACCGAGCAAATTAACATATATTTTTGTGTAAAACTCCCAATAGAAAGTGGGTTTTCAACATTGAAAACAGAGAAAATATCACAACGGTATTGACTGTTTTTGATTATTTTTATATAATTTATGCGTGATTTAAGGGAAGACCAAACAAAATTTTAAGCAGAGATGAGCAAAGTGTTAACATTTGATAGGCGTAATAAAATACTTGAATATATATCCGAAAACGGATCGGCGGGAGTTCATGAGCTGTCAATCCGGCTTGGTACGAGTGAATCAACAATTCGCCGCGACCTTGCAGATTTGGCGAGTGCCGGTAAAATCGATAAAGTGCACGGCGGCGCTATGCTTCCGAGTCTTGAATTTATAAACCGTGAAGACTCAATAAATATAAAAGTGCAAAAGAACTTTGAAGAAAAAATGCTTATTGCGGAGTATGCAGCGTCGCTGATAAACGATCAGGATTATGTGTTTATAGATGCGGGGTCAACAACATTTTTGATGACGCGCTTCATAACTTCCAGCAAGGCAACATTTATAACAAATGGGATTGCACAGGCTCACGAGCTTGTGAAAAACGGCTGCAAGGTTATGGTGTTAGGTGGCGAACTTAAAGACACAACAGAAGCAATAGTGGGAGCCGTGGCGGCACAAAATTTGCAGAAATACAATTTTTCCAAGGCTTTTATCGGGGCAAACGGCATATCATTAAAACAGGGGATAACAACAACAGATACCAGCGAGGCTGTGATAAAAGCGGTAGCTGTGGAAAGAAGCTTTTCTTCGTTCGTCCTTGCGGATGCGTCTAAATTCGGTAAAGTGTCGGCAGTAAAAGCGACTTCGCTCGATTCGGTATGTATTATATGTGATAAATGTGATGATGCGGATATAAAGAATAAGACTGTTGTTAGGGAGGTAGGAAAATGATTTACACCGTAACCTTAAACCCTGCGCTTGATTATGTAATGCAGGTTAAGAATTTGCAATTTGATGATATTAACCGTTCACATTTTGAGGATTTGCATTACGGGGGGAAAGGCATAAATGTATCGGTGATTCTAACCCGTCTGGGCATACCTAATAAGGCGCTTGGATTTATTGCAGGCTTTACAGGTGAAAGGCTAAATGAGCTTCTTATATCAGAGGGTATAAACTGTTCTTTTTTACGGCTTGAAAACGGTGCCACCAGAATAAATGTAAAAATAAAATCAGACACCGAACTTGATATAAATGCAAGAGGTCCGGAAATACACGAATCTGATGTTGAAAGACTTATTGACAGTATGAGAAATATAAAGGAGGGCGATTATCTGGTGTTGGCAGGTTCAATACCCGAAAATTTGCCGTCTGATATATATGAAAGGATACTTTGCAGTCTTGACGGAAAAGGCATAAAGGTTATTGTGGATGCAACCGGGGACTTGCTTAAAAATGTGCTCAAATACAAACCGTTTTTAATAAAACCAAATCATCATGAGCTTGGCGACCTGTTCGGTGTAAAAGTTCAAAATGATGAGGACATAGTAAAATACGCCAACAAACTGCGAGAAATGGGTGCCGGGAATGTTTTGGTATCGCGAGGAGCAAAGGGCGCGACGCTTGTTGACGAAAACGGAGAGGTTACAAGCATCGGAATTGTTGAAGGGAAGATAGTTAACACCGTAGGAAGCGGTGACAGTATGGTTGCAGGCTTCCTTGCAGGGTTTATAGAAACAGGTGATTATAAATACGCATTACGGCTCGGTGCGGCTGCCGGAAACGCCACAGCATTCTGCGAAGCCTTAGCCGAAGCCGTCAATATAAAAAGCGCATTTGAAAAGCTAAAAATAAATTAACAGGAGGAAGAAAATGAGAATTGTAGATTTGTTGAAGCAGGACGCTATAAAGCTTAATGCCGAGCCTCACTCAAAGGATGAAGCAATAGACCTTTTGGTTGAGCTTCATAAAACCGCCGGTAATTTAAGCGATGTATCGGCCTACAAGGAAGCCATTCTTGCAAGAGAAAGACAAGGCTCTACCGCTATCGGCGAGGGCATAGCGGTCCCCCATGCAAAATCCGAAAGCGTAAAGACTCCGGGGCTTTCGGCAATAACCGTGCCGGGAGGTGTAGACTATAACGCTCCTGACGGCAAGGCTTCGGATATCATCTTTATGATAGCCGCCGGTACTGACGGCGACAAGCATTTAGAGATACTCTCCCGTCTTATGGTAATGCTTATGGATACAGAGTTTTGTGCAAATCTCCGCGGCGCAAAGAGTGTTGACGAATTTCTCAGGATAATTGATAATGCAGAAAAAGAAAAATATCCTGAAGAAAAGACAGAGGAGAAAAAAGAAGGAACATACCGTTTGCTTGCTGTAACAGCTTGTCCTACAGGTATTGCTCACACATTTATGGCTGCCGAGGCACTCGAAAAGGCGGCAAAAGAAATGGGCGTTACCATTAAGGTTGAAACAGCAGGCTCTGGCGGTTCTAAAAATGTTCTTACAAAAAAAGAAATTGCTGAGTGCGACGCTATAATCTGTGCTGTGGACAGAAATATAGAAATGGCTCGTTTTGACGGCAAACCGGTACTCAAAACATCGGTTTCAAGCGGTATCAGTAAGCCAAAGGAGCTTATTGAAAAGGCGCTTTCCGGAAATGTTGCAATTTTCAAGTCGGAAGGCGGATCCGATGCGTCTGATGATGAAGGTGAAGAGAGCTTTGGAAGAAGAGTTTATAAGCATCTTATGAACGGTGTGTCGCATATGCTTCCGTTCGTTGTAGGCGGCGGTGTTCTTATTGCTCTTGGCTTCCTTATTGATACTATTGCAGGAAACGCCAATGTGGGCGGAACATTCGGTTTCACAAATTCGGTGGCGGCAATAGTTTTCTGGATAGGTAAAGCGGCATTTTCCTTTATGCTTCCTATTCTTTCAGGTTATATAGCAATGTCAATAGCCGACAGACCCGGACTTCTCCCCGGTATAGTAGGCGGCTTTATTGCGGCAAACGGATTTACATTTAAGTCACTGATTGAGAATAAGAATCTCGTGGGCGACGGCAACGCTGTTTCCGGTTTCTTAGGAGCTCTTTTTGCCGGCTTTGCGGCAGGACTTATAATGCTCGGCATTAAATGGGCGTTCAAATGGATGCCAAAGGCTATGGACGGTATAAAACCTGTATTCATTTATCCGCTTTTAGGTACCGTTCTTATAGGGCTTCTTATGATTTGGATAAACCCGGTGGTAGGATACTTAAATACCGGCCTTTCAAATTTGCTTTCAAGCTTAGGCAACACAAGCAAACTGCTTTTGAGTATCGTTCTTGCGGCAATGATGGCAACTGATATGGGAGGACCGTTCAATAAGGCGGCATATGTATTCGGCACCGCGGCAATAGCAGACGGCAATACCTGGATAATGGCGGCTGTTATGATAGGCGGTATGGTACCTCCGATAGCTATTGCTATTTCAACCACATTTGCAAAAAGCAGATGGACTGCCGAGGAGCGCAAAAACGGCCCTGTAAACTATCTTATGGGTCTTTGCTTTATAACAGAAGGCGCTATCCCTTATGCGGCTTCTGATCCGATAAGAGTTATACCATCCTGTATGGTGGGTGCGGCAGTGGCCGGCGCTGTAAGCTCACTGCTTGGATGCGCTTGTCCTGCTCCTCACGGCGGCATATTTACTTTTGCCGTAGTTACCAATCCGCTCGGATACATCGGAGCTTTGGTTGCAGGCTCGGTTGTAGGTGCGCTTGTGCTCACATTCCTTAAAAAGAAAAAGGCATAATTGGAGGGAAATATGGTATCAAAAGATTTTATAGTTAAAAATAAAATGGGCTTTCATATGCGCCCGGCACAGGTATTTGTGAACGCTATGGCAAAATACCCTTGTGATATTACCATTAAATTCGGCGATAAGGATATAAACGCCAAAAGTATTATGATGATTATGGCGGCTTGCATTAAGTGCGGCAGTGAAATCACCGTAATCGCATCAGGTGAAAAAGAGACTGAGGCATTAAGTGAAGCGGCAGAAATGATAGAGTCCGGCTTCGGAGAAGAATAATGGTATTTGCAGGCGGATAATTTAGGAAATTATCCGCCTGTGTAAGTTGAGGAGGAAAATATGCTTAAAGGAATAGGTGCGTCGGGCGGTTACGGCATCGGTGACGCCGTAATAATAGAAGATGCAAATCTCGATTATTCAGGAGTAAGATACTTAGGCGCCGAGAGCGAAAAAGCTCGTCTTCAGAATGCGGTTGACGAGTTTATAAAAGAAACTGAAAAAATGATTGAGTCACTGAAGGTTGGCACCGGAGAAAAGGAGTCTGAGATACTCGAAGGTCATCTTACTATGCTAAACGACCCGTTTATGCTTTCTCAGATGAATGACCTTATTGATACGGGTTCTGTTGCTGAGGCGGCGGCGGACACGGTTTGCCGTATGTTTATTGATATGTTTTCAGGCGTTGATGACGAAATGATGCGTCAGCGTGCCTCAGATGTAAAGGATATTAAAGACAGTCTTTTGGAATTACTGCTGGGCGTTAAAAAAACCGATATTTCAGCCGTGAAAAAAGGCTCGATTTTAATAGCAAAAGACTTTACGCCCTCTATGACAAGCCAGATAAATAAAGAAAATGTTTCTGCCATAATCACAGAGGTCGGCGGAGTTACAAGCCATAGTGCCATTCTCGCGCGCGCTATGGGACTGCCCGCGGCTCTTTCTGTTAAGGGCGCAACCGAAAGTATTAAGAATGGAGATAAGCTTATTGTTGACGGTTTCAGAGGTGAGGTTATCGTCAATCCCGAACGAGAGGCAATAAGCGAATACGAAAAGAAACAAGAGGCGTATATAAAGGAAAAAGAAAGTCTTAATGTATACTTTAATAAACCGACAGTAACAAAGTCAGGCGAAAAAAAGTATGTTTACGGAAATATTGGTAAGGCGTCAGACGCTGAGTCAGTGCTTCAAAACGGCGGCGAGGGCATAGGTCTTTTCAGAACGGAGTTTCTGTTTATGGACAGAACAACTGCTCCTACAGAGCAGGAGCAGTTTGAAGCCTATTCAACCGTAGCTAAAATAATGGGTGAGAAGGAAGTTATTATCCGTACCCTTGATATAGGCGGTGATAAGGCGATTGACTATCTTTCAATTGAAAAGGAAGAAAATCCGTTTTTAGGACATAGAGCAATAAGATACTGCCTTGATAACAAGCCGTTATTCAAAACCCAGCTTAGAGCGCTTTTGCGTGCCGCGGCTTTCGGCAACATAAAAATTATGCTGCCTCTCGTTACCGAGGTAGAAGAAATTCGTGCCGCTAAAGAAATTATTGCGGAATGTGAAGCCGAGCTTAAGGCTGAGGGTTTGCAGTATAAAAGCGTGCCTGTGGGAATTATGGTAGAAACGCCGTCTGCTGCAATAATTTCCGATATTTTAGCGAAAGAAGCGGCATTCTTTTCAATAGGTACAAACGACCTTACCGGATATACAATGGCAGTTGACCGCGGTAATGCCAAAGTAGCTCATCTGTATGATGCGTTTAAGCCAAGCGTGCTCAGAGCGATTGAAATGACTATAAGGAATGCAAAGGCTGCCGGGATACCTGTAGGTATGTGCGGCGAGGCGGCGGCAAATCCAAGGCTTATACCAATGCTTGTCGAATGGGGACTTGACGAGTTTTCTGTAACCCCCTCGGCAATACTTCAAACGAGAAAAACGATTTGCGAATTATAATGATAATATTTCGGACTTTTAAGGTTAATACCTTAAAAGTCCGAAACTCATATAATTATTACATTTTTCCGGCATTTTGCCTGACGGCAAAACCGCGCTTTTCGAATCTCTGCCTGATAAAGAAAATAACGGACGAGATTCGCCCGGCGCAACTGTTGCACCGGCACGCACCCGCGCTTTGCAACCGTTCGCTGAAAGGTTGCAATTTGCTTCGCAAACCGCGCTTTTCGAATCTCGTCGTTTCTGCGAAACTAAAAAGAAGAGCTATACCTACGGTATAACTCTTCTTTTGGTGACCCGGACGAGATTCGAACTCGTGTTACCGCCGTGAAAGGGCGGTGTCTTAGGCCTCTTGACCACCGGGCCGGTGGTGGCTGTAACTGGACTTGAACCAGTGACACTTCGGGTATGAACCGAATGCTCTAGCCAACTGAGCTATACAGCCGTTATTTTGAGCGACCTACATATTATATAAGTTATTATTCTGTTTGTCAAGAAAAAAATACAAAAAACCGACGGTATAAGTCCGTCGGTTAAAAAAATTCTTATATACCGCTTGCCGCACACTCTAAATCAGAATAAATAATGTTGTATCCGAAAGCAGAATCTTCGTTTACCACAAAAAGCGTTTCGGCTGTTGTTAAGATTTCATCATCATCGTGTGGATTAATAATCACCTCGGAAAAAACCGTAAAGCTTCCGTCTTCATTTTCCTTAATATCGGTAACTGTGTGCTTATATGTCGTAAAACCTCTCGGAGTGATATAAACAAAACCGTCTTTGTGCATATTGGCTTCATCGTGTATGTCTATTATTTCAATTCCGTACATATCTTGTACAAAGCCTTTAACTATCTCGTCTGAAATGTAATCAGAGCCCTCCTCGCGTTTATCAAGCAAAGCAATTATCGAATTATCCGTGATTATATCGGCGCTTTCAAAATCCGAGTTATACGAATAGTTGCGGTTGAGCATATTTGTAAACCGTGATTCAAGAGCTATATTAAAGGTTTTCGTCGGCTCCTTCGTCGTTTCCACTTCGGCTGCCGCAGGCATTAAAGCGCAGGCGGAACCTACGATAACACAAAGAGAGAGTACCAATAAAAACAATTTCTTTTTCATACCGGCACCTCCCAAACTTGATATACTTTATTATACTTGCAAAAAGCATTAAAGAAAGGAACAATTCAGTTACAAAAGTTTTCAAATTTGTTACTATTACGGCAAAAAGACGAAAAAATTCTACTAGGCTTACACTCGACAAGGACAAAATGGTTTTGAAGGGCAAAATTTCCGTCGGGCTTTGCCTCAAAACTTGAAATACGCCGGTATGTCGGCGTTTCTCGGCTTCGCCGGAACAAAAATAAAAACAGCCGATTATCAGGCGTTTTGTCCTTATCGAGTGTAAGCCATTGTCATAAATTCACAAATTTTATTAAGAAAATTAAAAATATCAGTTGTAATTGCATAAAATTTGTGCTATACTCATAACCAAGTAAAAGTTTTTTAACAAGGAGTGCTACCGTTGAAAGTTTATGAATCCGAAAAAATTAAAAATGTAGCCTTTTTAGGTCATTCAAATTCAGGTAAAACCACACTGGCGGACGCGATTATTTACGCCTCCGGCGAGACTGATAGAATAGGTAAAACGGCGGAAGGTACCGCTATCCTTGATTTTGATGCCGAGGAGAAAAAGCGCGGATGTTCAGTATCAACTTCCGTTTATGCGCTCGAAACCGAGGGGCAGAAAATAAATCTTATTGACGCACCGGGACTTTTCGATTTTGCCGGCTGTATCAGCGAAGCGCTCACCGCCGCAGACTGCGCTGTTATAACCGTTTCGGGCAAATCGGGTATTACCGTTGGCGCTAAGCAGTGTTTTGAGAAAGCACGCGCGGCAGGGCGCGCGGCTGCGTTCTTTATAGGCAAGCTTGATTCTTCACACGCGCATTTTTACCGTGTAATTTCCTCTCTTGTAGGTCTTTACGGTGCGGTTATTTGCCCCGTGGTAGTTCCCTACATAGAAGATGACGCTGTTAAGTGCTATGTAAATCTTGTTGAAAATGAGGCTTATACATTTGACGGCGTGAAGCCGATAAAGCATAGAATGCCTGTAAGCAAGGATGTTGACAGTATGCGTGATATGCTTCTTGAGGCAATAGCTTCTGCCGATGAGGCTCTTATGGAAAAGTATTTTGACGGTCAGGAGTTCACCCGTGAGGAAATGATAAAGGGACTGCGCGAGGGTGTAGCTTCCGGCGACATCTGCCCGGTTTACTGCGGTGTTCAGCAGACCGGAGAGGGCGTTTCTTTCCTTATCGACGGTATTCTTAACATTATGCCGTCTGCGGCGGTCAATACCGCAGAAAGCGAAAGCAGTGCGATAGTATTCAAAACTATTGCCGACCCGTTTGTAGGCAAGCTTTCCTATTTTAAGGTTTTAGGCGGCGAGATAAAGGGCGATATGCGGCTTAAAAATAACCGTACCGGCGAGGAAGAGCGAATAGCCAAGGTTATGATTCTTAAAGCCGGCAAGCAAGAGGATGCAGAAAAGATACCGTTTGGCGATATAGGCTGTGTTTCAAAGCTGTCTGCCACAGTTACAGGCGATACGCTTTCCGTCTCCGGCAAGGTTGAGGTTAAAGCGGTAGATTTCCCGAAGCCTACGCTTAAAGCCGCAATTTATCCGATAAAGAAGGGTGACGAAGAAAAAATCAGCGCAGGTCTTATGCGTATATGTGAAGAGGACCCGTCGTTTGAGGTTTATACCGATAAGGAAACCCACGAGCAGATAATAGTAACTCTCGGCGAACAGCATACCGATGTTGTATTGTCAAAGCTCAAATCAAAATTCGGGTGTGAAGCGAGGCTGCAAGAGCCGAAGATAGCTTACAGAGAAACTATAAAGAAATCTGTTAAAGCGCAGGGGCGCCACAAAAAGCAGTCGGGCGGTCACGGTCAGTTCGGTGATGTTTGGATAGAGTTTGAGCCGTGCGAGAGCGATGACCTTGTGTTTGAAGAAAAGGTATTCGGCGGCGCCGTACCTAAGAATTTCTTCCCGGCAGTCGAAAAGGGACTTCGCGACAGTGCGCAGTCCGGCGTACTCGCAGGCTTTAAGATGGTCGGCATTAAGGCTACTTTATATGACGGCTCATATCACCCGGTAGATTCATCCGAAATGGCGTTCAAAACCGCCGCGTCGCTTGCTTTCAAGGAGGGCGTTTCAAATGCAAATCCGGTGCTTCTCGAACCAATTTATACCCTTAATGTATCAGTTCCTGATGAAATGCTCGGTGATGTTATAGGCGATATAAATAAGCGCCGTGGCAGAATTATCGGTATGGAGCCGGGTGAGAACAAACTGCAGAAAGTAACCGCAGAAGTGCCGATAGCCGAAATGAGTGATTTTTCAACCGCTATGCGTGCAATCTCTCAGGGAACCGCAACATTCACTACAGAGTTTGCCCGTTATGAGGAAGTGCCTGCCGCGATAATGCAAAAGGTTATAGAAAAGGTTAAAAGCGAATAAAATTTAAGCACAGACGAGTTTTCAGCCGTCTGTGCTTTTTTTATCAAAGTTATATTTGAAATCTAAGATTCTAAAGCCGTTTTCGTTGATGTCAACGGCTTTTTTATATTCTCCGTAGGCGGTCTTTACTATGTTTTGATACGCCGCGCAAACGCCTAAAAATCCAAACATCAGGCAGGATGATATTATAAATGATATTGTAAAATAATATGCGCGGTTAAATTTCCTTTTCATTATTTTTCTCCAAGTGTTTTTATTAGTGCCTCGCTCAAAAGCTCGGCAGAGTATTTTGCTTCGTCGAAGCTGTTAGCGTCCGTGCCGATTTCAATAAGCATAGAGCCGGTAGTCAGGCGTTCGTTATAGCTTCTTGACATAAGGCTTAAAGGTCGTGCAAGTGTTGGATACATACTTTCGGTATTTTTTTGAAGCCGTAGAGCTAACTTCAGATTTTCTTTCCAATTCGGGAAATTTTTAATGTTTCCGGTCTCACTCCCCATAACAAGCATTATCTGTGCTGCGCGCTTTCCCTTAATATCTGCGGTGAGCTTTGTTTTAGTCGTTCCTGACTGTATCGCGTCTCTGTGAACATCTATTACCACCCTGATACTCGGGTATTTTTTGAGATAACCCTTAATTGTTGATGCGGCACGGGAATAACTGCTGTTATATGAGGGGTAATCGTGCTGTGTTCTGTCGTGAATTGTTTTAATTGAAGCGGCGTTCAGTTTGTTTGCAATAATTGAGCCGAGCTCGGTGACATTTTTTGAATTATCTGTAGTACGGCTGAGGTCTGCCGAAGTGTAATAATCACGGTCTTCACTTAAAAAGCATTCGGTTGCGTGGGTATGGATTATCAGCACCTGAGGTTTATCGTTTTTGCTTATTGTAAATGTAAGTCTATCAGATAAAAGCTTTTTTATATCTAAGCTCACACCTGTACTGTTTTTAAGATGTACGCCGCCGGCTGCGGTATCCGAGCCGCTTGGTATGCTTTTATTAACCACTTTGCCGAGAGCTGAACCTGCGGTTGCGGTATTTACTGTTTTCGTTTCGGTCTGAGTACTCGCGGTCTGTTGGCTCGCCGTTTCAGTACTGCTGTTTTTTTCAAAAGAAAAGGGTGAAAATGTGTTGGAATAATCAATATTAATTGCTTTCTCATTTGCCTTAAAAAGCAGGGAATATACACCGTATGAAAACAAAAATATCACGCAAAAAAATACGGTTGCAATTCTTAATATTGAAGAAGTATTTTTCATACCGAAGCCTCCATATAACTAAAGTATTATATGAGTTTTGGTTACATTTTATGTGAGGCTTTCTATTGTTTCTTCGTCAAGAGAGGGCTGAAAAAACATATTAACGCTTCTTGCTATTACCGCCGCCGCGCGTGAAATAAGCAGGTCAATTTCTTTCGGTGTTACCATCATATTTTCATCTCCCGGAAGCCAACTTGCATCTATTACCGTAGGGATGCCGAGTGCTACGGTAGGCACGCCTAAGTTATCCCGGTTTATTGCTTTTCGCTCGTTTTTAACACCTGAGCCCGGCGCTATTCCGCTATCGGTCATTTGTACTGTGCGGCAAAGGTTTTCGGGGGTTCTGGCGGCGAGGGCGTCTACCGCTATTACAATATCCGGCTTTATTTCGTTTACTGCCGCTTTTATAATGTCCACCGCTTCAATGCCGGTTTTTCCAAGAACTCCGGGGACAATGCAGGAAACACAGTGCAGGTTTTCAAGCTCTAAGTTCTTTTTTAGTTCTTCTGTTATGTGCCTTGTAGCTATAATAGAATCAGCACAGAGAGGCCCCAACGCATCAGGTGTAATATCGGCATTTCCGAGACCTACTATAAGCGCATTATCGTTAATGCCGTTTGTGAGCTCCCTCAGCGCCTCAACAATAGAGGCTTTAAGCGGCGCAGTATCGAGAATGTTTTCAAGACGGTCAAATCGTATGGTGCAGTATTTTCCGATAGGCTTATTAAGCCTTTTTGCCGCCGTATCGGTTTTAATCTCGGCGATTTCTGTTTTTATGCCGTCCAGTATTCTTTGGTTAGTTGTTATGCCGTCGTCCTCTGAAAGATTTTCTTCACTTACAAGATCGGTTCTTATGTTCATATTATCACCGACTTTATTTTTTCCAAAAACGGTTAGTATATTATAAATACTTCTTGAAAAAAACGCTGTGTTAATGTATAATCCAATTTGAGGTCTTATAAAAACTTTTGTGTGGAGGAATATTTATGCTTAACATTAAAAAAACCGTAAAAGACGGTAATGCGGTAATCGCGCCTGAAGGCAGGCTTGATACCATAACGGCGCCGGAATTGGAGGCGGCGATTAAGGAGACACTTCCCGGAACCACATATCTTACGCTTGACCTTAAAAATCTTGAATATATATCTTCAGCCGGTCTTCGAGTTTTGCTTTCTGCCCAAAAGGCTATGAATGCTCAGGGGGAAATGAAGGTTTGTAATGTAAACGATACTATTATGGAAATATTTGAAGTAACCGGTTTTTGTGATGTTTTGACGATTGAATAATAAAAATAGGGCTAAGGGAAAATGATTAGAAAAGTTTTCAGACAAATGCTGGTCACTCAGATTGTTTCGGCTATGACCGTAATGATTTGTATGCTTATTGACAGTATAATGATAGGCAAATTCTTAGGCGTTGATTCTATGACCGCTTATGGGCTTGCAACACCGATACTGCTTGTTTTTGCCGCTTTCGGAAGTATGCTTTCGGCAGGCATTCAGGTGATGTGCGGTAAGACAATGGGCAGTGGCGATATGAAAGCTACAAACGCCTGCTTTTCGGTTTCTATGTTCTTGGCGGCGGCAGTATCGGTTATAGGGCTTATAGCGGTATTGCTGTTCACCAATCCTATATGCGTTTTATTAGGCGCCGGGAATCCCACGCCGGATAATGCTGTGTTCTTTTTGACGCGCGATTATATAAGAGGCTTTATTGTTGGCGCTCCTGCGTTTATTTTTGCGCAGATAATGGTGCCTTATATGCAGATATCAGGCAGCCGTTCAAGACTTGTCGCGGCAGTAATTGCTATGACGGTAGGTGATGTCACTTTTGACATACTCAATGTCTTTGTCGTAAAGGGCGGCACCCTCGGTATGGGACTTGCTTCAAGTCTCAGCTATTATATTGCGCTTTTTATAGGTATAGGCTATTTCTTCAAAAAAGATTGCTTTTTCAAATTCCGCGCCTCACTTATAAAGCTTAAAACCTGTGTCGAAATAATAAAATACGGAATACCTACTGTAATCAATCAGATAAGCCTCGTTCTGTTGGTGTTTGTTCTTAATAAAATACTAATTGAAGTAGGGCAGAATGTTGCTGTAGCGTCTTATTCGGTTATATCGACCATCGGCAATATCTGCTATTGCTTTGGCTCAGGTATCGGCGCGGTGGCTCTGCTTTTATCATCAATGTTTTATAGCGACCAGGAAAAAAGTGAGCTTCGTCAGCTGGTTAAGACTATGACATTTTACGCAGTCGTTCTCGATGCTGCGGTAATTGTTGCGGTTTTACTGGCAGCACCGTTTTTGGTAGGCCTGTTTCTCGACAACCCTGCCGCTGAGGGTATGGCGATACTGGGATTGCGGCTTTTTTCATTATCCCTTTTGCCTTGTGCGCTCAATACAACCTTCAAAAACTACTATCAGGGCGTAAACAAAACCCGATTTACCGAGGCAATATCAGCTATGCAAAATTTTGCATTTACCGCGATTTTTGCCTTTGTGCTCAGCCGTTTTATGGGAACAACCGGTGTATGGCTTTCATACCTTTGCGGTGAAACGCTCACTTTTTTAGTAATAAGCGCCGTGGTGTGGATAAAGTACAAAAAAGTTTCGTTCTCGGCAGACGCATATTCTCTTCTCCCCAAAGACTTCGGCGCTAAGGATGACGACTATATTGAGATGAGTATCAACTCCAAAGCCGGTGTTATTGACGCGTCTGTCAAAGCGGGCGATTTTTGCCGCCAGCACGGCGAAAACGAGAGGAACTGCGGTTTGATTTCACTTTGTATTGAAGAGATGACAAATAATATAGTGGATCACGGCTTTACCAAAGATAAAAAAGAACACAGTATAGATGTCCGATTGCTTTTCAAGGATGAAAAGAAGATGATACGAATCAGGGATAACTGCGTTAATTTCGACCCGATAAACTATATTGAGCTGCATAAGGATAATGACCCTGCTTCGCATATAGGTATGAGACTGGTAATGAAAATGGTAACAAAAGCCAATTATGTTAATTCCTTGGGACTAAACAACTTAACATTAGAGCTTTAATAAATAAAAAGAAGGTATATTTATGTCGTTCGAAAACAAATTTGCACGAATTATGAGGAACACGGGACCTGCGCGCTTTTTCGTTCCGGTAGGTATTGTTTTGATAGTATTCGGAATTATACTGCTTGGTTTTAAGACCGATACATATCTTGAAGCTACCGGGAAAATTACAAATGTGACCGAAGCGGAAATGCTCGATACAGAGGAAGAAGATAATCAGCAGGAATATGATGTTGAGGTTATTTATACGGTAGACGGTAAGGAATACACCACTACTTTTTCAAATCTTACCGGCGATTATAAAAAAGGCGAGGATATTAAGGTTTATTATGACCCTCAAGACCCCGAAAAAACAACCAACTCAAAAATGAACTTTTTGCCGCCTGTTATGATAGCCTTAGGCGCCGTTGCAGTCGTTTTCGGTGTATATAAAACGATTGACGCTTTCAAAAAAAGCAAGGCGCTTGATAATGCGGTTGGCGGCAAATTCCCAAGCGAGAAGTTTGAAGGCTTCAAGGAAACACAGGGTGTTACAGAGTATTATTTCCGCTTTGACGGCAATGGCTTAAAACCCGGATATATTGTTGAGGACGCGAACAGAAAGGTACTCTACGAAGGCAAGATGTTAAAGCAGGCGCTTGTCGGTGCGAGACCTTATGAGTTTAATAACCACTTTACCGGTACTGTTAAAAATCACGAGGTCGGGCATATTATTACCCAGACTTATAATGATGAGATGTTCTCCGCAAAGTCCTGGTTTAAGTTTGACGGAAAAAACGTTTGGGATGAAATCCATGACCGCGGTATCAGGATTTCTACAAATCTTCACAGTAAATTCCCTTATTTTATTTACGATATAGCGCTAAACGGTCAACCGCTTGCTCGTGTTGAGAGTACGGGTATGTATGTTCACGAGGACGATGAGGCACAGCACAAGCTCAATGTACCTACCGGCAGTATGTATTACCGTTTCTGGACTGCATCCAGCGATTTTGACTCCCTTTTCCTTACCATTTTCGCAATTTCCGAAACCGAACAGGCAGTTGTAGAGTAAAGCTGATTGAGGCTTGTTATGGCAAACGGGTAAATGGTGTCTAGTTTTGTATACAAGACGAAGAATACAGAGTTTTTCAGGCGAGTCTTATTTATGCGGTTAAAAGTTAATATCAGTTTTATCAGACCGTTTGTTTTATTTATTGCATAGGGGGATTAATTCAGTGCTTGCATTAATGGCTTTTATTCCAATATTATTTTGTGTTGTGGCGATGGCCGCTTTTAATATATCAGCAAAATTAGCTTTACCGATATCTTGGGGAATTGCTTGTATACTTGGCTATGTTTTTTGGAAAATGGAGTTAATTTCAATAGTTGCTTATTCTTTGGCCGGATTATTGAATTCACTTGATGTTTTAATTATTATATTCGGTGCGGTTCTTGTTATGAACACGCTAAAGAGATCGGGTGCTATGTCAACAATAAACAATGGTTTTATGAGTGTGAGTAAAGATTCAAGAATCCAAGCCATCATTATTGGTTTTACATTTGCTTCATTCATTGAGGGAGCTGCAGGTTTTGGTACTCCCGCAGCTCTTGCAGCACCACTTCTTGTCAGCCTCGGATTTCCTCCTGTTGCGGCTGTTGTTGCAGCTCTTATTTGTGATAGTACGGCTGTTTCGTTCGGTGCAATTGGCACTCCTGTTGCACAGTCTATAGCCTGTTTAGGCGAAGAGATTGCCAATGAAGGGTTTACAAAAGCGCTTTCGATTTGGACTGCAATACCACACGGAATCATGGGAATTTTTGTTCCGTTTTTGGCAGTGGCTTTTATGTGTAAATTTTTCGGGAAAGACCGTTCCTTCAAGCCGGCACTTTCTGTTTTACCATTTGCATTATTTTCGGGGCTTTGTTTTACAGTACCATATGTTTTTGTAGCGGCTGTTTTTGGCTATGAATTCCCATCAATTTTAGGTGCATTATTCGGTCTGCCGATAACTGTAATTGCTGCAAAAAAAGGATTTTTAGTCCCAAAAACAACATGGAATTTCGGAAAAGAAGAGGATTGGGATGATTCTTGGAAGGCAACAAAGAAGTTACCGCCATCAAAAGAATCGAATATGTCACTTGTTAAAGCGTGGCTTCCATATGTATTTATAGCTGTTTTGTTAGTTATTACAAGAATACCTGCTCTTGGTTTAAAGCGGGTATTACAAGGTGGCTTGTTTGCCATTAGGTTCCCTGAATTGTTCGGTGTTGCAAATACAGCGTATACATTAAAGTGGGCCTATCTGCCCGGAACTTTCTTCATTATTGTAGCACTCATTACGATTGGTCTTCACAGAATGAGTAAAAGCGATGTAAAAGGAGCCTGGCTTGACTCACTAAAGCAAATAAGCAGCGCCGCAATTGCCATTGCTTTTGGACTTGCACTTGTACAAATAATGAGGTATTCAGGAAGTAATGATGTAAATGATACTTCGATAAAGAGTATGATTTTTTATTTGGCTGAGGCGCTCTCAAAAGTAGGACAAAAACTTTATGTTATCTTTTCGCCGCTGATCGGAATACTTGGAGCATTTGTTTCCGGCTCAAATACGGTTTCAAATACGCTATTTACAAATCTTCAATACCAGTCTGCCGTAAACCTTGATTTGAATCCGGTAATAATTGTGGCTCTTCAAGTGATAGGCGGTGCTATTGGCAATATTATTTGTGTAAATAATACCGTTGCTGCGTGTGCTACCGTTGGGGCAATTGGAAAAGAGGGCAAGATCATACGCATAAATATTATACCTACGATTATTTATACCGCAGTTGTCATACTTGTTGTGATGTTAGGAATGCCATTTGTTGATTAGAGCATAATTATCACGCAATATTGATTGTGTAATTCTGGAGTATATTTTATGACAAACGCCGAGATTGTAGTAAATCTTTTTTCTACGCAAGACGGAAAATACAGAGAATTTCAGGCGCGGCTTATTCCCACAGTTGCAAAGGATACAATAATCGGTGTTAGAACGCCTGAGCTTAAAAGTATGGCAAAAGAAATGCTTAAAGGCGATTATCAAGGATTTTTAGATTGCGTACCTCATAAGTATTTCGAAGAAAATCAGCTTCACGCGTTTATAGTATCGGGTATAAAAGATTTTGACATTTGTATAAATGAAGTGTGCCGTTTTCTGCCGTTTGTCGATAACTGGGCAACCTGCGACCAGCTGATACCTAAAGTGTTCAGTAATAATAAAGAAAAGCTTTTATCGTATATAGATAAGTGGTTAGTAAGCGAACACACATATACGGTGCGTTTTGGTGTAGGGGCGCTTATGCGTTATTTTACCGACGACGAATTTGATATTTCATACCCTCAAAAGGTGGCTGCGATAAATACAGACGATTACTATATAAATATGATGTGCGCCTGGTTCTTTGCAACCGCGCTCACAAAGCAGTATGAAAGTATTATTCCGTTTTTCACAGAGCGAAAGTTAAGTGCCTGGGTGCACAATAAGGCAATACAAAAAGCACGCGAGAGCTTTCGTGTGCCCGAAGAACAAAAAGAATATCTTAAAACGCTTAAATATTAAAAAACGGCTTGCAGTAAATTTCACTGCAAGCCATTTTTTTAGTCATTCAAAAAGTCCTTTACCTTATCAAGGAAGCTTTTTTGTTTTTTGTAGTTTTTATCATTGGTTGAAGAATCAAATTCCTTGATTTTTTCTTTTTGCGCTTTTGTAAGTTCGCGCGGAACTTCAACCGTAATCTTTACATACTGGTCTCCGCGGCCGGGGTAATTAAGGCGCTGTATGCCCTTGCCTCTGAGCTTGAACTCGTCGCCGGGCTGAGTGCCCTCGTGGATTTGGAATTTAACCTTTCCGTCGAGTGTGGGAACGGTTATTTCGTCGCCTAATGCCGCCTGGGCGAATGTTATAGGTATATCACAGTATACATCATAACCCTGGCGCTCAAAAATAGGATGAGGGCGTACATTCACATTGACTCTCAGGTCGCCTGACGGACCGCCGTTTACACCTGCGTCGCCGCCTGAACGAACATTCAAAACCTGACCGTCGTCAATACCGGCAGGGATGTTTACCTCACGCTCAACCGTATGGCGAATTCTGCCTTTACCGGCGCACTTTTTGCAGGGTTTATCTATGATTTTACCGCTTCCGTGACAGTTCTGGCAAACGGTCTGCGTTTGCATTTGTCCAAACGGAGTGCGCTGAACGCTCGTTACCTGACCCGAACCGTGGCATACAGGACAGGTCTTCGCAGATGTGCCTGTTTCACAACCTGAGCCATGGCAGACATCGCAGGTATCCACCTTATGGACCTTTACGGCCTTTTTACAACCCTTTGCCGCCTCTTCAAATGAAATGTTTACATTTGCGCTTACATCTCCGCCGCGACGCGGTGCGTTGGGGTTAGACCTCCCTCCGCCAAAACCACCGCCGAAAAACGAGCTGAATATATCTCCGAGGTCGCCAAAATCGCCAAAACCACCGCCGAAACCTCCGGCGCCGCCGGGATTAAAGTTCGGGTCTACGCCGGCGTGACCGAACTGGTCATAGCGTGCGCGCTTCTCTTTGTTTGATAGCACCTCATAAGCCTCATTTACTTCTTTGAAGTTTTTTTCAGCCTCTTTATCTCCGGGGTGCAGGTCCGGGTGGTATTTTTTCGCCGCTTTTCTGTAGGCTTTTTTCAGGTCGTCGTCGTTTACATCTCTGTCAACGCCTAATACGCTATAATAATCTCTCTTTTCGTCAGCCACAACTACTGCTCCTAAAAATTTATGTATGGCAAAACGGGTGTTGTACCCGTTTTGCCTTAAATGCTATTATTTATTGTTTTCGTCAACATCGGTGTAGTCGGCTTCATAAACATTATCGCCGCCGGCAGTGTTTCCGTCGCCCTGCGGTGCGCCGCCAGCCTGTGCTTGAGCCTCCTGAGCCGCCTTATACACCTTTTCGCTTACGGCATAAAGCTCTTTTTGAAGCTCTTCCTGCTTAGCCTTAATAGCCTCAATATCCTCACCCTTAAGGGCTTCCTTGAGAGCGTCCTTAGCGGTGTTTATCTTAGCCTTTTCATCGTCAGATAGTTTATCGCCTAAATCGCTTATTGTCTTTTCGGTCTGGTAAATCATCTGGTCGGCGCCGTTTCTGATATCAACTGCCTCACGGCGCTTTTTATCCTCTGCCGCATAAGCCTCAGCCTCTTTTACCGCCTTATCAATGTCATCTTTGGACATATTGGTGTTAGAGGTAATTGTGATATTGTTTTCTTTTCCTGTGCCGAGGTCTTTTGCCGATACATGAACGATACCGTTTGCATCAATATCAAAAGTAACTTCTATCTGGGGTATACCGCGCGGAGCCGGAGCGATACCGTCGAGGTGGAATACGCCAAGCGTTTTATTATCCTTGGCAAACTCTCTTTCGCCCTGAAGAACATGAACTTCAACCGAAGTCTGCCCGTCGGCGGCGGTTGAGAATATCTGGCTCTTCTTTGTAGGTATAGTGGTGTTGCGCTCGATAACCTTAGTTGATACTCCGCCCATAGTCTCGATACCGAGGGAAAGAGGTGTAACATCAAGGAGTAAGAGGCCTTTAACATCTCCGCCGAGAACACCTGCCTGGAGTGCTGCGCCGAGGGCTACACACTCATCGGGGTTAATGCCCTTAAACGGCTCAGAACCCATAAAGTTTTTAACCGCCTCTTGAACCGCCGGTATACGGGAAGAACCGCCGACCATAAGAACCTTGTTGATTTCGCTCTTTTGAAGACCTGAGTCACTAAGTGCCTGACGGACAGGTCCCATAGTAGCCTCAACCAAATCCGCGGTAAGCTCGTTGAATTTAGCTCTTGTCAGTGTGCCGTCAAAGTGTTTAGGACCGGTTGAATCAGCAGTGATAAACGGGAGGTTGATGCTGGCAGTAGTCATACCTGAAAGGTCGATTTTTGCTTTCTCAGCCGCCTCTTTTACTCTCTGCATAGCCATTTTATCGCCCGAAAGGTCAATGCCCTGTTCTGCTTTGAATGTCGATACAATATAGTCCATAATACGCTTGTCGAAGTCATCGCCGCCGAGTCTGTTATTACCGGCTGTAGCGAGTACCTCTTGAACACCGTCACCCATTTCGATTATCGATACATCGAATGTACCGCCGCCGAGGTCGTAAACCATAACCTTCTGGTCTTCCTCTTTATCAATACTGTAAGCGAGCGCCGCCGCAGTAGGCTCGTTTATAATTCTCTTTACATCAAGACCGGCGATTTTGCCTGCGTCTTTAGTTGCCTGGCGCTGAGCGTCGGTAAAGTAAGCAGGGACAGTTATAACCGCCTCAGATACGGACTGACCTAAATAGCTTTCAGCGTCTGCCTTAAGCTTTTGAAGAATAATTGCCGAAACCTCTTGAGGTGTGTACTTCTTAGAGTCGATTTCCACAGTGTAGTTACTGCCCATTTCACGCTTGATTGAGCTGATAGTTCTGTCCGGATTAGTGATAGCCTGGCGCTTTGCAACCTGACCTACCATTCTCTCACCGGTCTTCGAAAACGCTACAACGCTCGGTGTGGTTCTCGCGCCCTCAGCGTTTGCTATAACTACCGCCTCGCCGCCTTCCATAACGGCAACACAAGAGTTTGTAGTACCTAAGTCAATACCTATGATTTTTCCCATAATAATATCCTCCTTAAAAGATAACTTTACTAATTATTATTTGCAGACGATTTGTTTTTACAAATTTTCGTCTTAATTTGCAACTTTAACCATTGCCGCACGGATTACCGTGCCGCCGAGCTTATAGCCCTTTTGTAAAACCTCGGCAATTTCGTTTTCGCCAAACGCCTCATCCTCGATATGCATAACCGCTTCGTGAAAATTCGGGTCAAACGCTTCGCCGGCTTTTCCTATCTCTTCAATGCCAAGCGCTTCGGAAAGGGATGAAAACTGCTTTATTATCATTTCGATACCTTTAATGTAATCATCACTGCTGCTGTCCGCCGCGGCGGCACGGTCTATATTATCGAGTATAGGCAAAAGCTTTTTTATCACTTCGCATTTTGCGTACTCTGCAATACCTGCACGCTCGCGGTCTGTGCGCTTTTTATAGTTATCAAACTCTGCCGCGGTGCGAAGCAACTGTTCTTTCGATTTTTCAAGCTCTTCTTTAAGCTTTTCCGTAACTGTATCCTTTTTGGATTTTTTCGGCTTTTTGGCTTCTGCCTTTTCGGGCGCCGTCTCTGCCTCTTCAGGCTTCAAATCTTTCTCTTCGTCCATTTCTCTCACTCCGTACTTTTGGTGTTTGACTTTCCCTGACAAATATCATTATATCCACAATTTTCAAAATGTCAAGCAAATTTTGAAAAATTTTTTGACTTTCCCTGACCTTGGTTTTTCTTATCCGCCGTAAACCATTACAATTTGTTAATAATTCCCGACCTTGTTAAAATATGTAAGTTATAGTATAATAGCGGTATGAAAGACATTTGGAATTATCTTAAAGAAACAAAAAAACCCATAGTACTGTACGGTATGGGCAACGGTGCCGACAAAATAATATCAGTATGTGAGAAGTACGGGATTAAGGTGTCGGGCGTGTTCTCGTCCGATGGTTTCGTGCGCGAAAAACTCTTCCACGGTATGCCGGTTACAAATTACAGTACCGCAAAGAGCAAATTCGGTGATATGACGGTGCTTTTATGCTTTGGCACGCAACTGCCTGATGTAATTGAAAACATAAAAAGGATAAGCCGCGAGTGTGAGCTTTTAGCGCCTGATGTGCCGGTATACGGCGACACGCTTTTTTGTTGTGATTACTATAATGAAAGGCAAAAAGAGTTCAACCGGGTTTATGATATGCTTGCCGATGATATTTCAAAGCGAGTGTTTGAAAACACCGTAAATTATAAGCTTTCGGGGAATATCAACTATCTGTTTGACTGTGAAACTCAAACGGACGAGGCATACGAAAGCTTTTTGAAGCTTACAGAAAATGAAATATATTTAGACCTTGGCGCATACAGAGGAGATACTGTTTTAGAATTTTGCGAAAGGGCAAAGAAGTGGAAAAGAATAGTTGCCGTAGAGCCTGATATAAAAACATATAAGAATCTTGTTTTGGCTACGGAGGATATAGAAAACATACAAAATATAAACGCCTTTGTTACAGGCAGTTGCGGAAAAACAGATTTTTATGTTAACGGCTCACGCGGTATAGGCGTTTTCGGTAAGACACGAGAAATAGATACCGTTACGGTGGATTTTCTCGATATTTCACCTACATTTATTAAAATGGACATTGAGGGCGAGGAAATAAACGCAATAAACGGCGCTTACAATACAATAAGGGCAAAAAGGCCTAAAATGCAGATAGCCGCATACCACCGAAGCGGTGATTTGATCGATATTCCCAAAGCGGTTTTTCAAATCAGAGACGACTATAAAATTTATCTTAGACATAATCCCTGCCTCCCGGCTTGGGATATCAATTACTTCTTTATATAGTATATTAATTCTTGACAGCTTGCTTATATAGTGGTAAAATCATTAAGATGAGTTAGTCTTGTCTTTCTGCTGAGAGGCGGTACCTTTCAGCATTTAAGAAATCACTTCTGTCACGGGGCGAAAACAGCGGTCCCCGGCGGATATTCATACATAACAACATATTCGTAAAACCGCTTTATTATATAAGGAGGGGTAATAATGCCACCTAAAACAATGGAATTATTGATTTTCGGCGCTGTTTGTCTGGTGCTTGCTATAATCGGCTTCTTTTTAGGCTCGGATTTTCGTCGCCGTTCTGCGGAAAAGACGATTGGCTCGGCTGAGGAAGAAGCAAAGCGCATTTTAAGTGAAGCAATGAAAACTGCCGAAACAAGGAAAAAAGAAACCTTGCTTGAAGCAAAGGAAGAAATTCATCAATTAAGGCAGGATACAGAGAGGGATTTAAGAGAGCGCAGAGCCGAAGTTCAGCGCCAGGAACACCGTATCCAGCAAAAAGAAGAAAGCCTTGACAGGAAAACCGATAACATCGAGGCAAAGGAAGAAAAGTTAGCTCAAAGGGCAAAAGAAATTGATGTAAAACTCGAAGAATGCGAGCAGTTAAAGCGCGGTCAGCTTGAAATGCTCGAAAAAATCTCCGGTCTTTCAAAGGAACAGGCAAAAGCAGAGCTTTTAAGTATGCTTGAGGGCGATTTAACCCACGAAAAAGCTGTTCGAATTATGGAATTTGAACGCCAGGTTAAAGATGATTCCGATAAGCTTGCGCGCGAGGTTTTAAGCAGAGCAATTCAGCGTTGTGCTGCGGACCATTCGTCTGAAATCACCGTTTCGGTAGTACCGCTTCCGAATGATGAAATGAAGGGCAGAATTATCGGCCGTGAGGGTAGAAACATCAGAGCGATTGAGAATGCAACCGGCGTTGACCTTATAATAGACGATACACCCGAAGCTATTACCGTATCGAGCTTTGAGCCAATCCGCCGTGAGATTGCACGCCGCACACTTGAGAGACTTATTACCGACGGCAGAATTCATCCGGCGAGAATTGAGGAGTCCGTCGCAAAGGCAACATCTGAGGTTGAGGCTGTAATCAAGCAAGAGGGCGAGCGCGCTATGATAGAATCAGGCGTTCACAATCTTCATCCGGAGCTTGTGAAGCTCCTTGGCAGGCTTCATTATCGCACAAGTTACGGTCAGAATGTACTTAACCATTCTTTGGAGGTTTGCCACATTGCAGGACTAATCGCAGCCGAGCTTGGAGCTGATGTAAGCCTTGCAAAAAGAGCCGGTTTACTTCACGATATCGGCAAGGCTATCGACCACGAGCAGGAAGGTTCTCACATCCAGCTTGGTGTTGAAGCGGCTAAGAAGTATAAGGAGAGCGAAGCAGTTATTCACGCAATCCATGCTCACCACGGCGATGTTGAGGCCAAGACGGTAATTGCCTGCATTATTCAGGCGGCGGATGCTATTTCGGCGGCAAGACCGGGTGCTCGGCGCGAGAATATCGAAAACTATATCAAGCGTCTTGAAAAGCTTGAAGAAATCGCAAATTCCTTTAAAGGCGTTGAAGGCTCTTACGCTATTCAGGCGGGCAGAGAGATAAGAATTATCGTTAAGCCTGAAGTGATAAGTGATGATAAAATGGTGATTATGGCGCACGATATTGCCCGTAAGATAGAGGGCGAACTTGAATATCCGGGTCAAATCAAGGTAAATGTTATAAGAGAAAACCGCGCTTCAGATTATGCAAAATAACTGAGTTAAAAAAGACTGCCTTTCGTTTTGAAAGACAGTCTTTTTGTTTCACATCATTATAAATTTCAAAATATCCTCTGCGCTTTTTTCTTTGCAGGTATCGTTGTGTATTTCGTGGCGGCAGTTTTCGTAAAGGTGCAAGCACACATCACATCCGTTTTTCTTAAGTGCTTTATAAACCGCTGTAACGCCTTTTCCGTAATCGCCTACCGGGTCTTCCGCACCGGAAATCAGAAGTATCGGCATATCTTTTCGCATATTCTTAAACCACGCTCGCCTGTTGCAAAGCCGATTTAGCGTTACAAGGTCTTTAAGAGCGCTGAGCGTAAAACGGAAAGTGCAAAGAGGGTCGTTTTTATAGGCTTCTTTAATCTTTTCGTCTTTTGTAAGCCATTCGTATTTGCCGCCGCCCTTAAATCGCTTATTGTAACTGCCGAAAGCCATATTTTCTATAAAAACAGAATATCCGCGTTTTCCCTTAGAAACCGAAATAAGGTCGATAAGCAATATGCCTATTCCTGCCGCAGGATTAGGACCTCCCGTGCCGCAGATTATAAGCTTGTCAATATCGTCTTTATATTTTTCGGCAGTCAGGCGTACTATAAACGAGCCCATACTGTGCCCGAAAAGATAATATGGAATATCGGGATAATCTTTTTTTACGGAATTTCCGAATATCATTACATCGTCTACTAAATATTTGTAGCCGTCTTTTTCGGCAATAAATCCAAGCTCCTCGCGTTCGGCGGTTTTGCCGTGACCCAAATTATCAAAGCCACAAGCTATATATCCGGCGGAGGCTATAAGTGACAGAAGAGAATCGTATCTGCCGATATATTCGGTCATTCCGTGAACCAAATGGAAAATACCTAAAGGCTTTGCCGGCGGCAGATATATTAAGCCTTTAAGGGTATGAACTCCGTCGCTCGATAAAACATTTTTTTCTACAATCTGTGCGCTCATATTATCACTCCTCGTGAAAAGCAATAGTGCTCTTAATTGCCTGCTTCCAACCGTGCGTGAGCGTTTCTCTCTCTTTAGCACTTATTTGAGGTTTGAAATCTTTTGTTTCGCCATCGAGATTTATAAGTGCTTCTCGGCTTTCGTAAAATCCGCAGGTAAGACCGGCAAGAAGCGCCGCGCCAAGTGCCGTAGCCTCCGCATTTTGAGGCCTTGATACTGTAATATCAGAAACATCGGACTGAAACTGCATAAGGAAATTATTTCTTGAAGCGCCGCCGTCTACCTTTAACTTTTTAACGGTGTTGCCGGAATCCTCCGCCATGGCGGTGAGTAAATCGTTCGTCTGGTAAGCGATAGATTCAAGGCATGCGCGCACAATATGATTTCTGTTAGTGCCGCGTGTTATTCCGCAAATGGTGCCTCTGGCATACATATCCCAGTACGGTGTGCCAAGGCCTGAAAATGCCGGCACTATATAAACGCCGCCGCTGTCAGAAACGCGCTTTGCCATTCTTTCACTGTCTGAAGCTTTGGTAATAAGCCTTAATTCATCTCTTATCCACTGTATAACCGCACCACCTATAAATACACTACCCTCTAAGGCGTATTGCGGATTTTCGTTTTCGAGTGTAGCGGCAACGGTGGTGACAAGACCGTGCCGGCTTTTCACTGCCGTGTCACCCGTGTTCATAAGCAAAAAGCAACCGGTGCCGTAGGTGTTTTTAATGTCACCTTTATTAAAGCAGTGCTGACCGAACAGTGCCGCTTGTTGGTCGCCGGCAATCCCGTAAACCGGAACCTTTACGCCCATAATATCAACTTCGCCGAAATTACTGCCACTGGGGCTCACTTCGGGCAGCATACTGCGCGGAATATCAAAAATTTTCAGGAGTTTATCATCCCAAGAAAGCGTATTTATATTAAAGAGCAAAGTCCTGGAGGCGTTTGTGGTATCGGTTGCAAATATCTTGCCGCCCGAAAGCTTATAGAGTAAATAGGTATCAATAGTGCCGAAGAGAAGCTCGCCTCGCTCGGCTTTCTCGCGCGCACCGTCAACATTATCAAGTATCCATTTAATTTTTGTAGCGCTGAAATATGCGTCAATTTTAAGCCCTGTAGTATCTTTGATATATTCTTCTACACCTTGAGCCTTAAGCTTTTCGCACATATCCGCGGTCCTGCGGCACTGCCATACTATCGCGTTATAAACAGGCTCGCCTGTCATTTTGTCCCAAACAACGGTAGTTTCTCTCTGGTTTGTAATGCCTATTGCGGCAATTTCTTCAGCAGTTGTGTGAGCGGCGGCAATAGCCTCAATAATAGAAGAATACTGTGCTGTAAATATCTCTATCGGGTTATGCTCAACAAATGAGGGATTAGGATAAATCTGAGTAAACTCGTGCTGAGCTACAGATACTGCTCGGCAGTTTTTGTCAAAAAGTATCGCTCTCGCACTCGTCGTACCTTCATCAAGGGTCAAAATATACTTTTTCATATAATACCTCTTTTCAGTCCACAGGTACCCTCGGCACACGAGGCGCTATACCGCACACTATTTCGTAGTTTATTGTATCGCATTTTTCGGCGATTTCGTCTACCGAAAGTCCGGCACCGAAAAGCGTTACTTCGTCGCCAATAGCGACTTTGTCTATATTGCTTACATCTGCCATAAACTGGTCCATACAAATGCGACCGATTATTTTTGCCCGTTTGCCGTGGATTAAAACCTCGCCTTTGTTTGATAACTTTCTCGGGTAACCGTCCGCATAGCCTGCCGCAACGGTTGCGATTTTCATATCTTTTTCCGCCTTGTAGGTCATACCGTAGCTTACCGTATCGCCTTTCTTAATTGTTTTAACAAGCGATACTACTGATTTTACCGACATTACCGGCTTCAGGTTTAGATTTGTATCAAACGCCCTGTCAGGTGTAAGACCGTAAAGAATTATGCCGGGTCTTACTGCATCAAGCGTGTATTTTCCGCGGCAGAGCGCCGCAGAATTATCACAATGAACTATTTTAGGATTAACGCCTTCCCGTCTTAGTGCCTCGACACCTGCCGAAAAACGGTTATACTGACCTTCGGTGAAGGATATGTTTTTATTATTGTCCGAGTCCGCCGCGGCAAAGTGGGTGAAAACGCCTTCTACATTAAAACAGGGAAGCTTTGCCGCTTTAATTGCTTCTTTTATGCCTTCGGTATCCTTTCTCAAATCAAAGCCTATGCGCGACATACCGGTATCAAGCTTCAAATGGATATTCAGATTAACCTGTGCGGCACTGGCATATTCCGATAAAAGCTTGGCGTATTCAAGCGAGTAAACGCATTGTGAAATGTTATTCTCTGCGAGAGTTTTAACACAGTTTACAGGTGTGTAGCCGAGTATTAAAATCGGCTTTTTAATGCCTTGTGTCCGTAACGACAGAGCCTCTTCAATGTTTGATACTGCAAACCCGTCCGCCCCGGAGTTTTCCAGTATCGGCGCCACGATTTTGTCGCTGTGACCGTATGCGTCAGCCTTTACAACAGCGATTATTTGAGCCTTGCCGGCGCGGGACTTTATTTCTTTGAAATTGTGAATAATAGCACTTTTGCTTATTTCCGCCCAGGTTCTATGTAAAAATTCCAAATCGAACACCTTCAATTAAACATTAAATCTGAAAAGGACTATATCTCCGTCTTTCATAACATACTCTTTGCCTTCGCTTCTGACGAGACCTTTTTCCTTAGCTGCGGTCATACTTCCGCCGCAACTCATAAAATCATCGAAGGATACAACCTCCGCACGGATAAATCCGCGTTCAAAATCACTGTGTATCTTACCTGCCGCCTGGGGTGCTTTGGTGCCCTTTGTTATAGTCCAGGCTCTTACTTCCGGCTTGCCGGCTGTAAGATATGATATAAGACCTAAAAGCGAATAACACTTTTGTATCATACGGTCAAGCCCCGAACGGTCGAGACCGAGCTCCTCTAAAAACAGCATTTTTTCATCGTCGTCAAGTGTGGAAATTTCGGCTTCGATTGCGGCACAAATCGGGAGGATTTCAGCGTTCTCGCTATCGGCTATTTCTTTGACCTTTTTATAGTTTTCGTTGTTATCAATTCCGCCTTTGAAGTCATCCTCGCTCATATTGCAGGCGTATATCACCGGCTTAAAGGATAAAAGACTTGTTGTTGCGAGTATTTCTTTTTCGTAATCCTCCGTAGCCTCTATGCTTCTGGCGCTTTTTCCGCTTTCGAGGTGTTGAGTCAGCCTTTTAAGGAACTCAACCTCTGCCGCCATACTCTTATCGCCTTTAAGCGCTTTTTGGGCTTTATCAAGCCGCCTGCCTACAATCTCAAGGTCGGAAAGAATAAGCTCAATATTTATGGTTTCGATGTCTCTGACCGGGTCTACCGAGCCCTCAACATGAATTATATCTGTGCTTTCGAAGCAACGGACAACATGAACTATCGCGTCTACCTCGCGAATGTTTGACAAAAATTTGTTTCCAAGTCCTTCGCCTTTTGCCGCACCTTTTACAAGACCGGCTATATCGACAAATTCGATTACCGCCGGGGTGAATTTATCGGGATTATATATTTCTGCGAGCTTTTCAAGCCTCTCGTCCGGTACGCTCACCATACCTACATTCGGTTCGATTGTGCAAAACGGATAATTTGCCGATTGCGCTCCTGCGTTTGTTATCGCGTTAAAAAGGGTTGATTTGCCGACATTCGGTAACCCCACAATTCCGAGTTTCATTAAACGGTTGCCTCCAATATTATAAAGATACACTTTGATTATATTATATTATAATAAAAATTGCAAATTTTTTGAAAAAATACTTTTATTTTCAAATATTTATAGTATAATGAATTTATAAAGTTATCTTGGGGGAGTGTATTTGAAAACCGGTTATAAAATTTCTCTTGATAAAATTATAAAGGAATTTTCGCTTGAAGAGCTTTGCATGCCGAAGAAAAGCGAGGAAATACTTATTTCAAGCCCTGAAATCAATCGTCCGGGGCTTCAGTTCTCAGGTTATTTTGAGTATTTTGCACCCGAGCGAATACAGATACTCGGTATCAGTGAGATAGAGTTTTTAAGAGGTTTTCCCGAGGAAAAAGCGCGTGAGCGAATAGAAAAGTTTTTTTCACGCTCTCCTGCGGCGGTGATAATTGCAAGGGGACTTCATGTTGAAGATTATTATATCGAAATTGCTGAAAAGTATTCCGTTCCGCTTATGAGGACTAATGAGACCACTTCACAGCTTACCTCGGCGCTTATAGCTTTTCTTAATCTGCATTTAGCGCCGCGTATCACCCGTCACGGAGTTTTTGTGGAGGTTTACGGCGAAGGAATTCTAATACTCGGCGAGAGTGGAATAGGCAAGAGCGAAACGGCGATAGAGCTGGTAAAGCGCGGTCACCGTCTTATTGCGGATGACGCGGTTGAAATAAAGCGTGTATCGAGCAAATCGCTTGTAGGCTCGGCGCCCGATAATATAAAGCATTTTATTGAGCTTCGCGGCATAGGAATAATAAATGCCAGCCGTATATTCGGTGTAGGCGCCGTAAAGCCTACTGAAAAGGTAGACCTTATAATAAATCTTGAGCTTTGGGATGTAAATAAGGTCTATGACAGAATGGGGCTTGAAAATCAGAACACCGAGATATTGGGGCTTAGTATACCGTCTATGACGATACCTGTAAAGCCCGGTCGAAATCTTGCCGTAATAATCGAGGTTGCCGCTATGAATAGCCGTCAGAAAAAGCTTGGTTATAACGCCGCGGAGGATTTACTTAATCGCCTTGGTATGGTGGATGATATATCAAGTAAAAAGGTGTAAGGAGATAAGAAGTATGTACAGACTTGGAATAGATTTAGGTGGAACAAACATAGTAGCAGGCGTGGTAGACGAGGACTATAAAATTCTTGCAAAAGCGTCTTGCAAAACCTTAGCGCCGAGGTCTTCGGATGCGATAGCAGACGATATGGCAAAGGTCACCCTTGAGGCTATAAAGAAAGCGGGGTTGACTCTCGACGATATATCCGGCTTCGGCATAGGAACGCCGGGTTCGGTAGAAGCGTCAAGCGGAACGGTTATATACGCCAACAATTTAGAGTTTTATAATGTTCCGCTGGCGGACCTTATGTTTGAGCGTATCGGCAAAAAGTTTTTTGTCGCGAATGATGCTGACAGCGCGGCTTACGGTGAGTACATAGCCGGTGCCGGAAAGGGCGCGAATGATTTTGTTATGATAACGCTCGGAACAGGTGTTGGAGGCGGCGTTATTTTAGACGGTAAAATTCGTTCGGGATTTAACGGAGCCGGCGGTGAGTTGGGGCACACCGTAATCGCTATGAACGGCGAAGCCTGCACCTGCGGCAGAGACGGTTGCTTCGAAGCATACGCTTCAGCTACCGCGCTAATCCGTCAGACCAAGCAGGCAATGTCAAGGTATTCTGACAGTGTTATGTGGGAGCTTTGCGGAAATGATATAAATAAAGTGAACGGTATTACTGCGTTTGACGCTATGCGTAAGGGTGATACCGCCGGCAAAATAGTAGTAAATAATTATATCGGCTACCTGGCTGTGGGGGTTACAAATCTTATAAACATTTTTCAACCTGAGATTTTCTGTATCGGCGGCGGTATTTCAAAAGAGGGCGATACCATAATTAAACCCCTGACGGATTTCGTAACAAGAGATAACTATACCCGTTTCATTGATAAGAAAACTCAAATCAAGGCAGCAACGCTTGGTAACGACGCCGGCGTAATCGGTGCAGCGTATATCGGCACACAAAAATAAACTTTTCGGGAGTATTTATGGGTAAAGCGGAATTTATAAGGAATATTAAAGACCGCGGTATAGCTATTTTAGAGCTTGAACCGATGAAAAAGCATACCACCTTCAAAATAGGCGGAAAAGCCGATGTGTTTGTGAGCGTCAAAAATGAGGATGAACTGATTTTTTCGATAGAAGCGGCAAAATGCCAAGCAGTGCCTTTTTATGTAATAGGCAAAGGCTCGGATTTGCTTGTGTCCGACGAAGGCGTTGAAGGCGCGGTGATTTGCCTTGAAAAAATGCGCGGTATAGATATTAACGGAAACACTGTTACAGTATCTGCCGGGCAAAGTTTGCAGTCAATGTGTATTGAAATTCAAAAGAAAGGTCTTTCGGGTTTTGAATTTGCTTACGGGATACCCGGCACTGTCGGCGGCGCGGTATATATGAACGCCGGCGCATACGGGGGAGAGATTAAGGACTGCATAATTTCCGCCCGTTATCTCGATAAATCGGGTGAAATCAAAGAAATCACTGCGCAAGATATGTGCCTTAGTTACAGGAAAAGCATTTTCCAGGAAAACGGCGGAATTATTCTGTCTGCCGTGTTCGAGTTTGAAAAAGACGATAAAGACAGAATTCAGGAAAAAATGAATGACTATCTTTCGCGCCGCAAGGAAAAGCAACCGCTTGAATTTCCGAGCGCCGGAAGTGTGTTTAAGCGTCCTGAGGGAAATTTTGCCGGAACGCTTATTGAAAAAAGCGGACTAAAAGGCGCAAAAATAGGCGGTGCTAAGGTAAGTGAAAAGCACGCAGGCTTTATAGTAAATACCGGCGGTGCTACCGGCAGTGATGTAAAAGAACTTATTAAAAAAATACAAGAGAAGGTTCTTCTCGATAGCGGAGTAGAGCTTAAAACGGAAGTTATATTTATCGGCAGGTGAGGTAGATGAATTTAGTTATAGTTACCGGTCTTTCAGGCGCGGGCAAATCGCAGGCGGCAAACGCGCTTGAGGATATGGGATACTATTGCGTTGATAACATACCTCCTGCCATAATATCCGCATTTGTAGACCTTTCAAAGCGAGAAAGCGAAGGACTTTCAAAGCTTGCTGTTGTCACCGATATGCGCGGCGGCAGTATGTTTTCGGATATAGAGGCCGTGTTGAGCGACTTAAAGACTAAGGGCGTAGAATATAAGATATTATTTCTTGATGCTTCTGACGCGGTGCTAATCCGCCGATATAAAGAAAACCGCCGTAAGCATCCACTTTGCGATATGGAGGATTTATCTTTGTCCGACGCTGTAAGGCTTGAACGGCAAAAGCTTTCGGGCATTCGTGCAAAAGCTGATTTCTATATTGATACAAGCCTTATTTCAAGTACACAACTTAAAACGATACTCACAGAAACCTTCTTAAAAAGCGCTGAGGGCGGACTCAGAATACTTTGTAAATCCTTTGGTTTTAAGTACGGTATTGATGTTGACGCGGATAATGTCTTTGATGTTCGCTGTCTGCCAAATCCGTTTTATGTTGAGCAGTTAAAGCAAAAAACAGGACTTGAAGCCCAAGTACAAGAATATGTTATGAATAGCGTTGACAGTGAAAATTTCAAAAAAGCCGTATTTGATTTTGCGGATTTTACTATACCGCTTTATATAAAAGAGGGTAAAAGCCAGCTGGTGTTAGCCTTTGGATGTACCGGCGGCAGGCACAGATCTGTGACCTTTGCAGAGATGCTGTGCAGTCACCTTAAAGAAAAAGGGTATAACGCGAGTGCAATACATAGAGATATAAATAAAAATTAGGTGATAAAATGTCTTTTTCATCTGATATAAAAACAGAATTATGTGAGTTGAGACCGCCTGAATATTGCAAAATGCCGCTTCTTTACGGCTTTTTGCTTTTTAGCCGGTCTTTTTCGGCTAAGGGCATTAAAATGCAGACCGAAACTGAGGCGGTAGCCTCGCTTTTCTCAAGGCTTATAAGCGAGGTTTATTCTGCTGCATGCGAGGTAAAGACGGGCGGGGGAAAAAGGAAAGTATACCGCCTTGAAATACCGAATGAGGCGGACAGGCTAAAGCTTTTAGCCTCGGTGGACTTCGGTATTTATGAGGGTAAAATAAATACTGAAACAATGGAAAACGATATGGAAGTGTCAAGCTTTATAAGGGGAGCTTTTCTTGCTTGCGGTCAGATAAGTGACCCCCAAAAATCAAGCCGGGTAGATTTTCTTATACGCGATATGGCACGCGCCCAAGAGTTCAGAGAGCTTTTGAGTAATTACAACATTAAAACCAATATAGCCAATCGGTCAAACGGTTGCGTGGTTTACATAAAGCGCAACGATATGATAACCGATTTACTCACTCTAATGGGTGCGTCACTAAGAAGCCTTGAGCTTATGGAAATGAGTATAATAAGCAGTGTAAAGAATAATATGAACAGGGCGGCAAATTGTGATAATGCAAATCTCGACCGTATGGTAGAGGCTTCTGTAAGACAGCGTGCGGCGATAGATTTTCTCGAAAAAAACGGGATTTTAGACACACTTGATGAAGCCCTTGTTAAAACCGCAAATCTCCGGCGTGAAAATCCCGATATGTCGATAAAAGAATTGTGCGAGATAAGCGAGGATAAAATCAGTCCTTCGGGACTGAATCACAGGCTTAAAAAATTAGTGCAGATATACGAATTGAGAAAAAATTAAGGAGTGATACGGCGTGGCTTTTTGTCATCTTCATCTTCATACACAGTATAGCTTGCTTGACGGCTGCTGCCGCATAGATAATCTCCTTGACAGAGTAAGTGAGCTTGGGCAAACATCGGTTGCTATTACCGACCACGGCGTTATGTACGGCGCAATAGAGTTTTATAAGGCGGCAAAGAAGCGTGGAATTAACCCTATTATCGGTTGTGAGGTCTATGTTGCGCCGAGAAGCCGCACCGATAAGCAAAAGGGACCGGATAGTGAGTACAGTCATTTAGTTTTACTATGTGAAAATAATGAGGGTTATGAAAATCTTATAAAAATGGTATCGCTCTCATTCACCGAGGGCTTTTATTCGAAACCGCGCGTGGATAAAGAGCTGTTAGAAAAACACCATAAGGGAATAATCGCTCTTTCTGCTTGCCTTGCAGGTGAAATACCTAAAGCGCTCTTATCGGGCGACTATGAGCGCGCAAAGGAAACGGCAAGGTGGTATAAGTCGGTTTTCGGAGAGAATAATTACTTTTTAGAGCTTCAAAATCATAATCTGCCCGAGCAGGCAAGAATAAATCCGTATATAATAAAGCTATCAAAGGAAATCGGCATAAAAACGGTTGCAACCAACGATGTGCATTATATTTCTAAAGACGACGCCTTTATGCACAAGGTGCTTTTATGCGTACAGACTGGCACTAAAATAAACGAGAAAAACGCTCTCGAATTCAAGACAGATGAATTTTATCTGAAAAGCGAAGAAGAGATGAAATCGGCATTCACCGACTCTACAGAAGCAGTAGAGAATACTGCGAAAATTGCCGAAAGATGTAATGTATCGTTTGAGTTTGGCAAAATAAAGCTTCCGTTTTTTGATACCGGCGGCGTGGACCATTTTGAGTATTTTAAGAAGCTTTGCATAAAAGGTCTTTATGAGCGTTACGGGAAAACACCCGAAAAACAGGTTATAGACCGCCTTAAATACGAGCTATCGGTAATAAACAAAATGGGCTATGTAGATTATTATTTGATAGTAGCTGATTTTGTAAATTATGCAAAAACCCACGATATTTCAGTAGGCCCCGGAAGAGGCTCCGGCGCCGGAAGCCTCGCGGCGTACTGCATAGGCATTACAGGTATTGACCCGATAAGATATAACCTTATTTTTGAGCGCTTTCTTAACCCCGAAAGGGTATCTATGCCCGATTTTGATATAGATTTTTGCTATGTAAAGCGACAAAAGGTAATAGATTATGTTATAGAAAAATACGGTGAGGACCGTGTGGCGCAGATAGTCACATTCGGTACTCTTGCGGCGCGCGCGGCGGTGCGCGATGTGGGGCGTGCCATGGATGTGCCGTATGCGTTTTGCGACAGGCTTGCGAAGCTTGTGCCGCATAGGTTGGGCATATCTCTTCGCGACGCGATAAATGCTTCACCAGAGCTTAAATCCCTTTACGAAGCGGACGAGCGTGCAAAGCAGGTGCTTGATATGGCGATTAAGGTTGAGGGAATGCCTCGCCACGCCTCAACTCATGCCGCAGGCGTTGTTATATCCGATAGACCGGTAAGCGATTATGTTCCGCTGTCTGTTAACGATAACGCGGTGGTAACGCAGTATACTATGACGGCGCTTGACGAGTTGGGACTTCTTAAAATGGACTTTTTAGGACTTCGCAACCTGACCGTAATTGACGAAACGGAAAAATCCGTGCAAAAATACAATCCCGATTTTTCCGTCTCGAGCATACCTATGGATGACCCAGAAACCCTTAAAATGATGAGCCGCGGCGAGACTGACGGCGTGTTTCAGTTTGAATCGGACGGTATGAAAAATGTGCTTATTCGTTTTGGCCCTCAGAACATAGAAGATTTGATAGCGATAATTTCGCTTTACCGCCCGGGACCCATGGATGCAATTCCAACCTATATTCATAACCGCCACCACCCCGAGGATGTAAAATACGATACGCCGCTTTTAGAGCCGATACTTTCCGTTACCTACGGATGTATTGTATACCAAGAGCAGGTTATGCAGGTGTTCAGAAGTCTTGCAGGCTATTCGCTCGGGCGTGCCGACATAGTAAGACGCGCCATGGCTAAGAAAAAGCACGATGTTATGGCGCGCGAGCGAGAGGCGTTTGTTTACGGTGAAAAGGACAAAAACGGAAATGTGATTTGCGAGGGCGCCGTAAACCGCGGAGTACCTGAAAAGACGGCGCAAAAAATATTTGACGAAATGTCCGCTTTCAGCTCTTACGCTTTTAATAAATCTCATGCGGCGGCGTACGGCGTACTTGCCTACATCACGGCATACCTTAAGTGCCACTATAAAAAGGAGTATTTTGCGGCTCTTCTCACGAGTGTGCTGGATTCATCCGATAAAATAGCTCTTTATACCGCCGAGTGTAAAGCTCACGGCATAAAGATACTTCCGCCGTCGGTAAACGAAAGCGAAGAGGGCTTCACGCCTACCAAAGACGGTATCCGTTTTGGTCTTCTGGCGGTAAAAAACCTCGGCAGAACACTTATCGAAAAGCTTATTTCCGAGAGAAATTCGGGCGGCAGCTATAAAGACCTTTATGATTTTTGCATCCGGAATTTCGGCAGTCAGTTAAACCGTAGGGCATTGGAAGGCCTTATTAAAAGCGGAGCTATGGACGGCTTGGGACCAAATCGCCGAAGTATGATGTTTTCGCTTGATAAAGTGCTGGCGATAGTCGGTGAAGAAAATAAGTTTACTCTAAGGGGACAAATCGGATTTTTTGACAGCGGAGAGGGAAAAACAAAAATCGAATTGCCTCAGGTGCCCGAAATGCCGGAACGCGAGCTTTTGTCACTTGAAAAACAGGCGACGGGGATGTATCTGTCAAGTCATCCCATGTCCGCATATACTCTTGCCGCTAAAAGAAGCGGTTGTACGCCGATAATAAACATCACCGCAGGCAAGGTGTCGGACGGTGCTCGTGTACGCGTTATGGCGGTAATAGACGATGTGAGCGTTAAAACACTTAAAAACGGCTCAATACTTGCCGGCGCTTTGGTGGAGGATACTACTGCTACAGTTGATATAACCGTGTTTTCCGCCGCTTATGAGGCATATAAGCAGTACCTTACCGAGGGCGCAATAGTAGAAATATGCGGAAAGGTCAGCGAACGCGAGGACAGAAATACTGAGATTATTTTAGAAAATATAAGACCCATTGACGAAACCTTGCTGCAAACCGGCGAGGAGAGGAGCCTGAAAATCAGGGTAAGCAGTATAAAAGGCCCGGATTTTTTGTCGGCGCAGAGAATACTTGGGCGTTATAGCGGAGATATGAAGGTTATAGTTTTTTGCGACGATACAGGCAAGCGACTTTTGGCGCCTGAGAGGTTATTTGTAAGACACGATGAAAAAATGATAACCGAGCTTAAAAAGCTGTTAGGCGACAAAAATGTTAAAATTCAGTGATTGTTCTTGAAAATTTGAGGGTAATGTTGTATAATTACCGAGTTGGGATTTGGAGATGATGTTATGAAAACAATAGGTGTGCTTACTTCGGGCGGCGACGCACCGGGTATGAACGCTGCAATTCGCGCGGTAGTCAGAACGGCGATATCGCTCGGAATGAATGTTAAAGGAATAAAAAGCGGTTACAGCGGTCTTATACACGATGAAGTGATCGACCTTGACGCAAGAAGCGTATCCGATATTATAAGCCGCGGCGGCACTATGCTATACACAGCAAGAAGCAAGCGTTTTATGACAGAGGAAGGCGTAATGGAGGCCGTAGAGACCTGCAAAAAACACGGAATTGAAGGTGTTGTTGTAATCGGTGGTGACGGTTCGTTCAGAGGCGCCCGCGATTTATCAAATCACGGTATTCCCTGCGTAGGCGTGCCGGGTACCATTGATAACGATATAACCTCAACCGAATATACAATAGGCTTCGATACTGCTATGAATACCGCCGTTGAAATGATAGATAAAATCCGTGATACGGCGCAGTCGCACCACCGTTGCTCTGTAATTGAGGTTATGGGCAGGCATGCAGGATATATCGCGCTTCAAGTGGGTATAGCTACCGGCGCTACAGGTATACTTGTGCCGGAAATTCCAGTTGACCTTGATAAACTTATTCAGAAAATAAATGATGTTGAAAAAACCGGGAAAAAGCATTTTATTATCGTTGTTGCCGAGGGTGTCGGCGGTGTTGATAAAATCGCCGAATATATTCAGGAGAAAACCGGAATAGATTCGAGAGCCACCGTACTCGGTCATGTTCAGCGCGGCGGCAGTCCTACAGTTCGCGATAGGGTTCGCGCCACACAAATGGGCAATGCGGCGGTTCACCTTCTTTATAAGGGAATAGGAAACAGAGTTGTTGCCTATAAGCGCGGAGAAATCGTTGATTTCGATATTTTTGAAGCGCTTAATATGACCAAAACTTTTGACCCCGGTATGATAGATGTCGCACACGAAACGGCAATTTAATAATAGGCTTATAAAAACAGCACCTGACGGAATTTCCCCGTCAGGTGTTTTGCTCGTTATGCTTTTTTTCTTTAATCGCTTCTTGTCTTGGCAGTCCCTGTGAAATCTGCGGAAAAAGATTTTTGGTATCGGCGGTAGGTTGAATGTTATATGTGCCGAATTTATTTACAGTATCTTCTGCGTCATAAACATCGCCGAGTGGTGCTTCAGCAGAAGAAATTTTCTTAACTTTTTTATTCTCTTCCATTTTAATCACCCTGAGTTATTTTGCCGGAAAAGAAAGATTTTATACCTTTGACATAGCTTTGTATATATGGTATAATAGCAAGGAATAATTTTCAAAGAGGAAGATTGAAATGTTAGATATTAAATTTATTTGTGAAAACCCTGAAATCGTTAAAGAAAACATCAGAAAAAAGTTTAAGGATGATAAGCTTCCGCTTGTGGATGAGGTTATTTCACTTTATAACGAGAAAAAGGCAATAAATAACCGTGCGAATGACCTTCGCGCGAACAGAAATAAGATAAGTAAGCAGATAGGCGCCTTAATGGCTCAGGGCAAGCGTGAAGAGGCAGAGGCTGCTAAAAAGCTTGTTACTGAGCAGGCTGAGGAATTAAAAGCGCTCGAAGAAAAAGAAGCCGAGCTTGAAGTCAAGGTTCGTAGTATTCAGATGAAAATACCGAATATTGTGGACAAGAGCGTGCCTGTTGGTAAAGACGACAGCGAGAATGTCGAGGTAAAGCAGTACGGCGAGCAGACCAATCCCGATTTCGAGATACCGTATCACACCGATATTATGGCGCTTTTTAACGGTATAGACAAGGAAGCGGCAGGCCGCGTTGCAGGCGAGGGCTTTTATTATCTTATGGGCGATATTGCCCGCATGCACTCGGCAGTGACGGCGTATGCCAGAGATTTTATGATAGATAAAGGCTTTATTTATCATATTCCTCCGTTTATGATTAGGTCAAGCGTTGTAACAGGCGTTATGAGCTTTGAAGAAATGGATGCGATGATGTATAAAATCGAAGGTGAGGACCTATATCTTATCGGCACATCCGAGCATTCAATGATAGGCAAGTTTATAGATACTATAACAGACGAAGAAAAATTACCGCTTACCCTTACAAGCTATTCGCCCTGCTTCAGAAAAGAGAAGGGCGCACACGGCATTGAAGAAAGAGGCATTTACCGCATACATCAGTTCGAAAAGCAGGAAATGATAGTAATCTGCAAGCCTGAGGACAGTATGGCGTGGTTTGACAAGATGTGGAGTTATTCGGTTGAGCTTTTCAGAAATCTTGATATCCCCGTGCGCACGCTTGAATGCTGCACAGGAGACCTTGCCGATTTGAAGGTTAAGTCCTATGATGTAGAGGCGTGGAGCCCTAAGCAGAAAAAGTATTTTGAGGTGTGCTCCTGCTCTAACCTCGGTGACGCGCAGGCAAGAAGACTCGGTATCAGAGTTAAGGGGGCTGACGGGAAAAAGTATTTGGCTCACACCCTTAATAATACCGTTGTCGCACCGCCTCGTATGCTTATAGCGTTACTCGAAAACAACCTCGAGTTTGACGGCGAGTATTATAGCGTTAAAATACCTGAGGCGCTAAGACCATATATGGGCGGGCAAAGTAAAATTAAAGCTATAAATAAATACACAAAAAGGTGAGATTATGGCAAGGCACGAGCGAGGCTCGAATAAAACCGTCTCTGTAATACTGAGTATTATTGCGTTTATTTTTGTAGCCGCGGCAGTATTTATCGGAGTTAAGCATTTCTGGCATAAAAAAGACGATTACGGCGAGTTTAAGAATAATACGGCGTCAACGGCTGAAAAGGCGCTTGCGGATAATCCTATAAATTTCCCTGAACTGAAAGAGCTTCATCCCGATGTTTGCGGTTGGGTTAAGTTTGAGGGCGACGATATAGATATTGACTATCCGATAGTCTGCGCGAGTGAGGATAAAAAGGAAGATTATTATTTGCGCCGCGACCTTGACGGTAAGTACAGTACCGGGGGTACAGTTTATATTCAAAGGCTTAACAAAACTGATTTTTCCGACCCGTGTACACTCATATACGGTCATAATATGAGAAATCTCAGTATGTTCGGTACCCTTAAATACTTAAGGGAAAAGGAAGTGTTTGACAGAAATCAGTTCTTTTATATCTACACGCCCGGGCATATTCTCAAGTATGCCATAAAATCGGCATTTGTTTATGATGACCGCCATATTCTTTATTCATTTGATTTTACAACCGAGCACGATTTTTCAGCTTTCGCAGAAGAGGCTTCAAATCCACAGTCGCTTGTAAAGAATGTAAGGGAGAGTGTAGAAATAAAGAATGACAGTAAGCTGGCGGTTCTTTCCACCTGCACTAATATTGATGATGAAAGGTATCTTGTAGTCGGCGTACTCATCGAGGATACTAAAACGAAATAATTTGAGGTAAAAGAATGTTTTTGAAACTTAAGCCGTCAGGCTTTGAGTATTTAATAGTAGGGCTCGGTAATCCGGGTATTACTTATGAAAATACCCGTCATAATGCCGGCTTTATGGTGATTGACGAGTTGCTTGATGATTTGAATTTAACGCTTAATAAGCATAAATTTGAGTCGCTTTACTCGGACACCGTAATATCGGGGAAACGCGTTATTATAGCAAAACCGCAGACTTTTATGAACAATTCGGGTAAAGCGGTGTCGGCAATTTCTTCATTTTATAAAATCCCGGCAGACAGAATAATAGTTATTTTTGACGATATATCTTTGGCGGTAGGGAATATTCGTATTCGCCGTAAAGGCAGTGCCGGGGGTCACAACGGTATTAAGGATATAATCGAGCTTATGGGCACCGAGAATATTATGAGAATAAAGGTCGGCGTAGGCTCAAAACCAAACCCTGAATATGACCTTAAAGACTGGGTGCTCGGTAAACCCTCTGAGACTGATGCGGAAAATATGAAAATCGCCTGCAAAAACGCCGCAAAAGCAGTAAAAGAGATTATTTGTTCGGGTATTGACAGTGCGATGAATAAATACAGTAAGTAAAATATGAAATTTATAAATAATTTTTTGGAGGAAGAGAAGGATTATAAACGGCTTAAAAGCGTTTTAAGCTCCGGCGAATTGCCTGCGGCAGTATCGGGACTTGTCGGTATTCACCGCGCGGTGATTGCCTCGGCTCTGAATGAGAGCACAGCGAAAAGGTTTCTTATGATAACCGATACCGAGTCGGCGGCAGCGAGCCTTAAAGACGATTTGCTCGCTCTCGGCATTAAAGCCGGACAAATGCCTGTAAGGGATTATAATCTTACTCAAATTACCGGATACTCAAAAGAGTATGAAATAATGAGAATAGATACCCTGTCAAGAATTCTTGACGGGGGTTTTGGCGTTGTTTGCGCGTCTATAGAGAGCGCCACACAGTATACCGTTTCGCCGGAGGTTTTAAGGTCGGGTACATTCACGCTTGCCGAAGCAGATACTGTAAATGTTGATGAGATTATAAGCAAGCTTGTTAATTTCGGGTATAATCGGGCGGATATTTGCGAGGGCGCAGGGCAGTTTTCAGTGCGCGGCGGAATAATAGATATTTTTTCCGCCGGACTTGACGCGCCGGTACGAATAGAGCTTTTCGGCGATGAGATAGATACAATTTCTTTTTTTGATACCGTGACTCAGCGCAGAACAGACAGAATAGAGAAAATCAGAATTACCCCTGCAAGAGAGCTTGTATATAATTCGGACGAACTGATAATAAGGTTAAAAGAGTACCTGAAAAGCGAAAAGAAATTGACCGAACCGCAAAGGTTAAATCTTTCGCGTGACATTGAGAGTCTCGAAAACAAAACAGGTATAAATACAGATTTATATTTGCCGTTTTTATACGAAAGACCTGCAACGCTTTTTGATTTTACAAAGGATTTCATTCCTATAATTCTTGATTATTCCAATGTAAAATCAAAGCTTAAAAATGTAAATCTTTCAGAGGCAGGCGAAATAGCCGAGCTTTTGGAATCTGGTATATTATCGCAAAAGACCGCAAAAATAAGGCTTTCGGATAGTGAACTTTCATCTGTTTTTCAAAAGGCTCTTTTCTTTGACAGCTTTGAAAAAAACAAATATGACGCTGATATTAAGGCCTTTTTGAATTTTGATTTCAAGCGTTTTGCTCCTTGGGGCGGAAATCTCGATACGCTTATAGACGATATAAACTCTATCCGCGCCGTTGCCGGCACTGTCGTAATATTTGCCGGTGGTGAGAAAGCGGCGAAAATACTCTCACAGTCGCTTTCTGAAAACGGCATACCGGCACAGTTTTTAAGTGATGAAGGCGAAGTGCGCGAGGGTGGAGTATTTACGCTTGCCGGTGGTTTTTCGTCAAGCTTCGGTATAACGGATAAGAGACTTCTCGTTATAACCGCAAGGCATATTTCGGGCAGTAAAAAGCACCGACGAAATTTTAAGGCCGGCAAGGAAATCGGCTCTATTGAGGAAATAAGTAAAGGTGATTTGGTAGTTCACGCTATGCACGGCATTGGCATTTTTGACGGAATAAACCGCATAACTCAGTCGGGTATTACCAAGGATTATATTAAAATCAAATATTACGGAAGTGATGTGCTTTATGTGCCCGTCACTCAGCTTGATTTAGTCTCTAAATATATAGGCACCGCCGATGAGTCAGGCGTAAAGCTCAATAAGTTAGGCTCTGAGAGCTGGCAGAAAACCCGCGCCAGAGTTCGCGCCGCAGTAAAGGATATGGCAAAAGAGCTTTTGGCTCTTTATGCTAAACGGCAGTCTGCCAAAGGTTATGCATTTTCGCCCGATACAGATTTGCAGAATGATTTTGAAAGACGGTTTGAATATGAGGAAACCGACGACCAGTTAAGGTGCAGTGAGGAGATTAAAAGGGATATGGAGCGTGCTGTCCCTATGGATAGGCTTCTTTGCGGTGATGTCGGCTTTGGAAAAACCGAGGTTGCTCTCAGGGCGGCGTTCAAGTGCGTGAGCGAGGGCAAGCAGTGCGCCATACTCGTTCCTACTACAATACTCTCCACACAACATTATAATACAATTCTACGCCGTTTTGGGGATATGCCGGTAAGTGTGGAGCTTCTTAACAGATTTGTAAGCCCTGCCAAGCAAAAAAAGATAATTTCCGGCATTAAATCCGGCAGAGTGGATTTGGTTGTGGGTACACACCGCCTTATTTCAAAGGATATAGACTTTAAGAATATAGGCCTTGTAATAATAGACGAGGAACAGAGATTTGGCGTAGCGCAGAAAGAAAAACTGAAAGAAAAATATCCTTTTGTAGATATCCTAACCCTTTCTGCAACCCCTATACCGAGAACGCTGAATATGGCGATGAGTGGACTTCGTGATATGTCTACCATAGATGAAGCCCCTGCCGACCGGTATCCCGTTCAGACATATGTGACCGAATATAACAACGGCGTAATCGCTTCGGCGATTGAGCGTGAGCTTCGCCGCGGCGGTCAAGTTTATTATCTTCACAACAGAGTTGAGAGCATTGAAAACTGTGCGCTTAAAATCCGAAATCTTTTTCCCGATGCACAAATAGGTATTGCGCACGGTCAGATGAGTGAGGATGAGCTGTCCGATGTGTGGCAAAGGCTTTTAGACCATGAGATAGATATTCTTGTTTGCACCACCATAATTGAAACCGGCGTGGATGTGCCGAATGTTAATACACTCATAATCGAGAATGCTGACAGAATGGGACTATCCTCGCTTCATCAGCTTCGCGGCAGAGTGGGCCGCTCCCCTCGACGCGCATATGCTTATTTTTGTTTCAGGCGAGGCCGCGAAATTTCCGAAGTTGCCGCAAAACGGCTTGAAGCTATAAAGCAGTTTACTGAGTTCGGTTCAGGCTTCAAAATAGCTCTCCGCGATTTGCAAATAAGAGGTGCCGGCAGTATTTTAGGCGGCGAACAGCACGGGAATATGGAAGCGGTAGGGTACAATATGTACTTAAAGCTTTTAGATGAGGCGGTAAACCGCGAAAACGGTAGTGAGACTCAAAAGGCGGAAATTGAATGCACGGTTGACCTTCCCGTATCGGCGCATATACCTGAAAGGTATATCGACTCACTTTCTTCAAGAATAGGTATATATAAGCGAATTGCGGATATTACTTCGCTTGATGACGCGTCGGATGTGACAGACGAGCTTTGCGACCGCTTCGGAGAGCCGCCAAAGGCGGTTATGGGGCTTATAAATATATCCTTATTGCGAGCCGGCGCCGCTAAAAATATGATTACCGAGGTAAGAGACGGAAATTCCGGCATAATTCTTTTAACCGATGAAGTTAAAGGTGATACTGTGGATAAACTTTCTCGTGCATTCGGGGAAAACTTTGCGGTTTCCTTCAAGGGTAAGCCTTGCTATGTAATAAAGCACGGAAAGGATATACCGCTTGACGATTTGGTCAAACAACTCGCGGCGGCACTTTGAAATTTGTAGTGGACTTTTAGATTATTATGTTATATAATTAAGCCAACAAGTTTTTCGGAGGAATAACAAATGAAAAGCATTAAAAAAATTATTTGTATAGCTATGGCGCTTTGTATATGCCTCGGATTTACCGCGTGCCACAAGAAAAACGAGACAGCCGTAAAGGCAGGCTCGCTTAAATTCACTTCCGGGTACTATGCCTGCGTGCTTTTCTTTACTGACAGTCAGGCGCGCACAAAGGTGCAGACCGAGCTTTCAGATAAAGGTGAGAGCACAGAGAATATAGATTACTATAAGCAGAAGATAGACGGCAAGTCTTACGAAAAGTGGGTTAAGGATGAAACTATTAACACTATCAAGAAAATAGCCGCTTGCAAGCTTTATTGCGAAGAAAAGAAGCTGGACCTCGGTGATACTGAGACTCAGATGAAGTCTTATGCGGAATATTATTGGGACCAAGGCTATTCGGCAGTTTTAACCGAAAACGGCGTTTCAAAAGAGACTTATGTTAAGTATATGACCGATTTATCTTATGAAGAGCTTTATTTTAAGAATGTTTTCGGCGCTGACGGAGAGAAGGCAATAACCGAAGAGCAGCTAAAAGAAGAGCTTTCAAAGAATTATGCAATCGCAGATATGTTAGATGTGGATTTCACAGATTTATCCGATGAAGAAAAGAATGCAAAAACCGAGCAGTTGAATGGTTATTTAGAGGATTTAACCAAAGGTAAGCGCACATTTGAAGAAATCTATCACGAGTATAACGGTGATGAGCACGAGGACAGTGCCGAAGAGGAAGAGCAAGAAAAGCCGCTTGATTCCCATGCAACATTTATCGGCAATTCCGAAACAGATTACAGTAATGATTATTTTGATGAGATATACGCTATGAAGACCGGTGAGGTTAAAATAATTGATAAAAAGGATAATGCAGGGAAAATCCTGGTTGTTAAAAAGGATGTAATCGAAGACCCCTATTATCTCACAACCTACGATTCTGTGCTTCGCCACGCCGTAGCGGATGAGGATTTTGATAAGCTTTTAGAGGAATACCAAAAGACATTTGATTTCAAAGAGTATACAAGTGCCACGAACAATTTTAAGGTAAAGAAAATCTATTATCCCGAAACAAATGCATAGGAAAGTTAAAAAGGCAGTCCTTTAACGGTCTGCCTTTTTTATGGGTGTATGCCTTCCTTGACAAACAATAGATAAACCAATATAATATTACCATAAAATAATAATTCTTGTGGGATACTATTGCTTTTTAGGGGGATAAATTTCCTTTGAATAATATAAATATAAACGACGAAAACGAACGCTTATCTTTATTTTTCAGCGATGAAACCGAGTTGTTCAGAAGCCCGGTCCAACCGGAAGCCGGCGACTTTATTACCGTAAGAATTCGAGGGCCTAAATCTTGCGAACAATATAACATCGCTTTATGTGTTGATGATAATTTGAAAATACAAATGGAAGTTAACCAATCAACAGAGTGTTACGATATTTATGAAGCAGGCTTTGTCTGCACAGATAACATAACCGCTTATCACTTCGAAATTGAAATTGGTTCAAATGTTTATTTGTATCAAAAAGACGGTATAAAGGAAAGGCATAACCGCGAAGATATTGATAAAATCTTTGATTTCAGATTTACTCCCGGATTTTCTGTACCGTCCTGGGCAAAGGGAGCGGTTCAATATCAAATCTTTCCTGATAGATTTTGCAACGGAGATATCTCAAACGATGTAAAGGATAGCGAGTATTCGTACAATCATAAGCATGTTAAGTTTATGAAAGACTGGAATAGTCCGCCTGAAATTGACGATTACCGTTGTTTTTACGGCGGAGATATATCCGGAATAATCAAAAAGCTTGACTATTTGCAGTATCTGGGAATAGAAGTTTTATATTTGAATCCCATATTTCTGTCGCCTTCAAGTCATAAATACGATACGCAGGATTATGAACATATTGACCCCCACTTCGGTGTTATTGGGGATGATGTGGACCTGCCTTTGATGGACTGGGAGCATCACAACGGATATGCGAGAAGCTATATAAAGAGAACATTATCACAAAAGAATTTGGAAAAATCGGATAAGCTGTTTGAGCTTTTATGTACCGAGCTTCATAAAAGAGGAATGAAAATCATTCTTGATGGGGTTTTTAACCATTGCGGTTCGTTTCACCATTGGATGGATAAAGAGGGCATATACCGCGAAAAGCCGGGATTTTTACCCGGCGCTTATCAGGATGAAAAAAGTCCGTACAGAGATTATTTCCATTTTATTGACCAAAAGCCGGGATTTGAAGCTTGGTGGGGCGTTGAGTCGCTTCCTAAGCTTTGTTATGAACAGTCTCAAGAGCTTTGCGAAAAGATATTCTCAATAGCTCAAAAATGGCTGAAGCCGCCATATAGTATCGACGGCTGGCGCCTCGATGTTGCGGCTGACTTAGGGCATAGTCCGGAGTTTAATCACGCTTTTTGGAAGGAGTTCAGAAAGAGGGTTAAATCGGTAAATCCCAATGCTGTTATTATTGCCGAGCACTATGGAGACCCCGAAAAATGGCTTCACGGTGACGAGTGGGATACGGTAATGAACTATGACGCCTTTATGGAGCCTGTCACATATTTCCTTACAGGTATGGAAAAGCACAGCGACAGGAAAAGAGACGATTTATATCACAGAGGCGATGTGTTCTTTAGCAGTATGTATAAAGCAATGGCTCGTTTTCAGTCTGATTCTCTATACTGTGCTATGAACGAGCTGTCAAATCACGACCATTCAAGATTTCTCACGCGCACAAACCGTACTGCCGGCAGACTACAGACGCTCGGCGCTAAAGCCGCATCAACGGGAATAAATAAAGCGGTTTTCAGAGAAGCTGTTGTTATACAAATGACATGGCCGGGAGCGCCTACTGTTTATTACGCTGACGAGGCAGGGCAGGTCGGTTGGACCGACCCCGATAACCGCCGCACATATCCTTGGGGTAATGAGGATAACTCGCTTGTAGATATGCATAAGGCGCTGATTTCTTTGCATAAAAATCATTCCTCTTTGCGTTGCGGTTCGGTTGTGCCGCTTGGCTTCGGTTACGGCTGGATTGCATACGCAAGATTTGATAAAGAGGACTGCGTAATAGTAATATGTAATGATAATGTTGAAGATGTGTCTATAGCTATCGACCTTCGTAAAGCAAACGCTTTGCCGGGCGATAAATTCATTCAATCATTTATTACATCTGATAGTGGGTGGTCTGATGAAGAGAGAAAAACAGACATTTCCAGCATAAGCAAATTTGAATTAAAAGTTCCGGCCGGTACGGCTATTATTCTTACAAAGTATGGCTTTTGAAAATAATTATGGAGTAGTGAATTATGTTATTTAGTTTTACGGTACCCAATTTAATCAACGCTCTCTTTATAGCCGGGGGCATTGGCGTTTGCGGTCTTTGCTTTTTGCAAATAACCGCATCTGTTCATTTGCGGCGAGAAGTAAGAGGCTATTTTCAGGTGTTTTTCCTGCTGATATTTTTGTATATTTCTTCTCATCTTATAAGGCAGATTATGGAAGGTATGCCGGGCACGACTATCAGAACAGCCCTGTATATCATAACCTTTGCCGAATTGGTTTTTGCCGGGTTTATGACGCATATGATGTCGCTTTTGGTGTTAGCCGTTTCAAAGCCTGAGAAGAAGTTGACAGCCAAGCTTGCCGTGCTGCTATATGCGCTTCTCGCAGTACATATAGCAATAATTGCGGTAGGGTTACCTTTCGATTTAATTTATTACTTTGATTCCGCAAATGTTTACCACCGCGCAACAGGCTATTTGCTTTCAAATGTTTGTCCGGCACTTATGCTTGGATTCGATATTATTTTACTCATCCGCAGTCGCAAAAGAATTGAAAAGAAGGTTAGAATTGCTTTTTGGAACTATATGATTGCACCGGCTATTGCAATTGTGCTCCAAAGCTTTTCGCCGAAAATCCAGTACATTATTTTTGTAACAGTAGGCGCTTCGGTTTATATGTTCTCGGTAATCGTTCAAAATCAGAACGCGCAGTATGAGAAGCAGAAAATTGAAAGCTCGAGAATTGATGCCGAGCTTACTATGGCGTCTGCTATTCAGGCTGATATGCTTCCCAGCATTTACCCGGCATTCCCCGAACGCCCTGAATTTGATATTTATGCTACTATGGACCCTGCAAAAGAAGTGGGCGGAGATTTTTATGATTTTTTCCTTGTAGACGAAGATCATCTTTGTATGGTTATGGCGGATGTATCGGGCAAGGGTGTTCCGGCGGCACTGTTTATGATGGCATCTAAAATAATTTTGGCAAATAATGCAATGATAGGTAAAACCCCGGCGCAAATACTCACCGATACCAACGCGGCAATTTGTTCTAACAATCGTGAAGAGATGTTTGTAACGGTATGGCTCGGAATATTGGAAATATCTACCGGCAAGCTCACGGCTGCAAATGCCGGGCACGAGTATCCGGTAATAATGCATTCCGGCGGTGAATTTGAGCTTCTTAAGGATAAACACGGATTTGTCATAGGCGGAATGTCGGGGGTAAAGTATAAGGAATATGAATTAACGCTGAGCCCCGGCTCAAAAATCTTTCTTTACACTGACGGTGTACCGGAAGCGACAAACGCCGAAAACCAGCTTTTCGGTACTGACAGAATGGTAGAAGCATTAAACGAAAATCCGCAGGCTTCACCTCAGGAAATACTTAAAAACATACGCAAATCGGTAGACGGTTTTGTCGGCTCCGCTGAGCAGTTTGACGATTTGACAATGCTTTGTATGGAATATACGGGAAAGGATAACGGCGATGAACATTAAACTTACAGGACGCATTGATTCTAATAACGCGGCGCAAATTGGAAAGGAAATATATGAACAATTACCGGAGGGTGAAAACATTCCGATTGTTCTCGATATGGAAAATCTTGAATACATTTCGAGCGCAGGCCTGAGGGTGATTTTGAGGATAAAAAAGACATATCCCGATTTGAAAATCACCGGTGTCAATTCGGAGGTTTACGAGATACTTGATATGACCGGATTTACCGAGATGATGACGGTTGAAAAGGCTTACCGCGTAGTATCGGTGGAAGGTTGCGAGGAAATAGGCAGAGGCGCTAACGGTACAATTTACCGTATCGACCAGGATAATGTAGTTAAAGTATACAATAACGCTGATGCGCTCTCGGATATTCAGCACGAGCGTGAGGTGGCAAAGCTGGCGCTTATTTTAGGCATTCCTACTGCCATTTCATACGATGTTGTCAAGGTTGGTGAGAGCTATGGCTCGGTTTTTGAGCTTCTCAACGCCAGCTCTTTCTCTAAAATTCTTTCCACCGAGCCTGAGAAAATCGACTGGTGTGTAGAAGAATATGTAAAGATGTTAAAGAAAATTCACAGCACCGAAGTGCCGGAAGGAAAGCTTCCCGATATGAAGGAAACTGTAGTTTCCTGGGCTGAGTTTATGCAAGATTATTTGCCTAAAGAGGCAGGCGAAAAACTTCTTGCCTTAGTAAATGATGTTCCAAAGGATAATCATATGCTGCACGGCGATTATCATACAAAAAACTTAGAGCTTACGGGCGATGAAGTTCTAATAATAGATATGGATACTTTGGCGGTAGGACATCCGATTTTTGAGCTTGCAAGTATGTATAACTCGTTTGTCGGTTACTCCGAATATGACCACGAGATTATAAAAAAATTTCAAGGGTTTGATTTTGATACCGGCGTTTCTTTCTGGAAAAAGTCACTCTCGGCATACCTCGGTACTAACTGTGAGACAAAAATCAAAGAAGTAGAGAGAAAAGCAAGAATTATCGGCTATACCAGAATGATAAGGCGTTCTATAAGAAGGAACGGTCTTGATACAGAAAAGGGAAGAGCCGAAATAAATCTCTGGAAAGACGAGCTTCTTAAACTTCTTGAGAATACAGATACACTCACATTCAGCACGCAAGAGCTTGATATTGAAGCAGTGAAAGAAAACCTTGGCGAGGTGCAACAATTCGTTGAAGAGCATCTTGAAAAGGTGAATTGTCCACCGAAAACGGTTATGCAAATCGGCTTGGCGGTAGAAGAAATATTCATTAACATCGCAAGTTACGCATATGCGCCTGAAAAAGGGAATGCTACATTGCGTGTAGAGGTTTCAGGAGAGCCGGTTTCGGTTTCAATTACATTTATTGATCACGGCGTACCTTACGATCCGCTTAAAAAAGAAGACCCGGATGTAACACTTTCCGCAGCGGACCGCGGTATAGGCGGACTGGGCATTTTTATGACAAAGAAGATTATGGACGATGTTACTTACGAATATAAGGAAGGTAAAAATATCCTCACACTAAAAAAAGAGCTTTAATCCGAAAGATTCCATACAAAACACATCTGCCGGACTATCACAAAAGCATTTTTAACTTTTTTTGAGAAAATGAAAAAAGCACTTGCAAAACTGCAAGTGCTTTTTTGGTGGAGCAAGATGTCTTAAAGACGAACACCCGGTCGGGATAAAAAAACTTTGTTTTGATAAGATTTTATTCTCGGATTGGGTGCGGCACAAAGCATAAAAAGAAGAGCCTCAACTACGCGTTTGCGCATCAAGGCTCTTGACTGGTGGAGATAAGCGGGATCGAACCGCTGACCTCTTGAATGCCATTCAAGCGCTCTCCCAAAAGGCAAGGTTACAAGCCCCAAAAGCAGTATCGCCATAAACACACCTTTTCTGTTTTTCCATCGAAAAATTCTTGCTGGAATTAGTCTGCCAGAGGTTATTTCTCTGAAACATTACTATAAGATATACTGCACAAATTGAAATTACTCTTTCCATTTAAGGTCGTAGTTCGCACGTTCTTTGGGAGTTTCGCAACTTCTTACTGTATCGCCGTTTCTGATTCTCATCAGGACTTCATCAAGAGATTCCGGCTTATGAAAATACAAGCCTTGCGCAAGTTCGCAACCTATTTCTTTAATAAATGAAAGCTGGTCTTCCGTTTCAACGCCTTCTATGAGGGTATGTATGCCGAATTTATGCGATAAATATACAAGTTCTTCCAAAATAATACGATTAATTCCGTTGTTGCTGTCAAGATTTTTAAGAAAATCCATATCGAACTTGATAAGGTCAAAGTCAAACTGACTGAACACATTAAGGGCGGAATATCCGCTGCCGAAGTCGTCAAGCCAAAGCCTATATCCGTTATTTCGGATTTGAGTGAGTTGTTCTTTGAGCTTTTCGGTTCCAATTGCTAAATCCTGTTCGGTAATTTCAATTATAAAAAAGCTCTTATCAACTAAATCATCTAAATGATATTTTTCATAAAGACGGTTAATTTCACCGATGATATCTGCATAATCAAAGTCCTGCATAGAAAAGTTTACCGAAACAGGCACAAGCGGAAGACCGTTATCATAGCGCACTTTCACTTCACGGCAAACCTGCTCAAATATAAATAAATCAAGTCTATGAAGTTGGTGATATTTTTGAAGTACGGGTATAAAATCATTGGGCGTTATCATACCGCGGTCCGGGTCAATCCAATGTGCCAAGCCTTCAAAAGCCGCAACTTTAAGACTTTCGATACGCATAAGTGCGTGATAATAAACCTTTATCCAGCCGTTATTTATTGCATAGTTTAGATTTTCTACAATGTAGCGTTCTTTTAAATAATTATTATTTGCCGATTCAGAGAAGAAAGCAACATCACGATTCAAATCATTAGCAATGAGTTTCATCGTATGCTTTGCACGGTCAATAGCGCTCATAAGGGTGCTCGTTTTACCTAACGGGCAAACACCCGAACGGATGCCTGAAGTTATTCCGCCGGCAGAATTTATAATCGTTTTATTGGCTTCAAGCAGACGATTTTCTATTTCAAACATATCGTCTATACCTGTAATCGTTATAAAATGATCGTCTGAGCCTCTTGATACTAAAGATTCCGGGAAACTGTCTTTAAGAGTTTTTGCGGTAAGGCAGATAAGATTGTCGCCCTCTTTAACTCCGTAACGGTTGTTGTAAGACTGTACAGAATAAACATCCGTATAGATAACAGACGGCGTTTTCCCTGCTTCACGCATAGCCGAAACCGTTTCATTACCGTGTTCGTGCACATAGTTTAAGTTAGGCAGAGCCGTAAGAGGGTCGGTATAGAAACGGTCGCCTTTGACCAGTGAGTAAATCTCCATAGTCTCACTGATTGCTTTTTGAGTTTCTGTAAGATTAGCATAAGAAACAATAGCAAGTTCCGTACCGTCCGGCATTGTCTGCCATCTTCCGATTCCGTGGATTTGCACATATTTTTCATCATCGTGTTCAATTTTGGGGTCATAATCCGAAACTCGCATTTGACTACGGAAAACTATATCGTAAACACTTTTGTGATTTATAAAGTCATCACTTATTTGAGAAACAAGATCCGCGTCATCAGGATGAATGCGTTTGAATAAACCGTCTTTTAACCATTCTATTGCAATTTCACGGGAAATTCCGATATTCTTACAAAAGCCGTCGGAAACAAGAACCGGAACAGGATTTCCGCCTATATTCTGATAATAAACAAAGGAAGCGGAACTGCTCTCATATGCTTTTTTAAGATCTTCCGGAAACTTATAAGCATCAGCTTCGCCAATACTGTCATCCTTTGCCGTTTCAGCATAGTCAGACTTTGCTTTAAGCCACATTTTATGCTCATACATCTTTTTATCGGCTCTGTCGAATACATTCTGTACATTGCTGTCATTCTCATAATAAGCAATACCGTATGCAATCTGAACATCTCCGATTTGGCGGTTTCTTAAATTTATTAAATTCATTTCTCTGAGCAGTTCATTGATATGCTCATAGTCGTGTCCATGGCAGATTATTACAAATTCATCGTCTCCGATTCTGAATACCCGGCTATGCTTGAATATAGTGCATATTGACGCACTTGCTTTTTTTATGTATTTATCGCCTATCCCATGGCCTTTTATATCATTTATAAGTTTAAGGTCATTTATGTCGCATACAACAATTAAAAACGGCTGCACTTCATCGTTTTCAATGCTTTTATTGATAGATTTTTCCGCTTCAACAAAAGCGTATTTATTGCCGACGCCCGTAAGAGCGTCTTTAGTAACAATTTTTTTAATTCTGTTTTTCTCATCGCCCATAACAAAAGTGTGCAATATCGAAATTCCGAGCATATACGCCATAGAATAAAGCGGAAGATACGGAGAAAAAACCTGGGCTAAGACGAAAATAATCATTATAAACCCAAACGTCGCTAAAGCACGGTATTTATACCCTTCCGGTTTTTTTGAAAAGGCATAAGGTAAAGAGTTTAATAGTACCAACAAAAGCAGTATGATTTGTAAAAGGAGGGCAATATATCTTACGGCAAGTGCATGATAAAAGCAGTCAGCGTCAATCTTGAAAACCACCGGATAAAAGAAGTTTATAACCACAAGAGTTGTAACGGTTGCTGCAAAAACCCGCCCGGAGTAGATAAGGAACTTCGCAAAAGCATTTTTATTATCAAGATATGTAACTGTATAACATGTCCAAAACATTACACCGATTGCCATAAAAACAAAATAGAGCGAGGTATCAATAAATAAGAGTCTCTTGAATCTTAATGATTCAAATAAGCCCCATAGAATATCCGATATGTAGAAAAGTGCAACGGTAATCAAAAATCTTCTGTAAATAAGAAAAGAAGGCAGTACATCAGAATTGTTGCGGTTAAAAAGGGTTTCTTTATTCTCTATGATCAAAATCAATAAAGCAAGCGTGCCTATAAGTGAATAAAACAAATCTTTTCCTCCTTAAACCAATAAAACCGTAAAGATGCAAAAAGCTAATATATTACCCTGATTATAGCACATAACTTGTAAAATATCCACTAAATTTTTATTATTTTGACAAACTGTTTGAAAAACGGGAAAAAAAGTGCTATAATACAAAAATATTTTAAGAATTTAAAAAAGAGGCCCTAAAAAATGTCAACGAAAGAAAAAAAGAAAGGTACAGGTATTTCACTAAAAACAATACATATTTGGATGGTAACAGGCGCTGTACTCATCTCGATAACGATGCTTTACTCTACATTCGATTTGTTCTCAAGTTACCGTAGTTTATCCGAAGCGTCAACCGAGCATATAAAACTCAGAAAAGACGCCCGTGAACTTATGGATGCGTCCGATTATCTTACCGAGAGAGTTCAGCGGTTTACGGTTGAGGGAAATACTCAGTACCTTAACGAGTATTTTTCCGAAGCATTCAGCGAACATCACCGGGAAAAAGCAATATCAAAACTCTCTGAAAGAACGAATAATAAAGTTGCAGTTAAGAAACTTGAGATGGCGCTTGCAAACTCGATCGAACTTATGAACCGTGAATATTATGCCATGAAACTTGTTATTGAAGCCAAGGGTTATGAAGATTATCCCGAATTGCTGCGGGATATTGAGATAACAAGTAAAGATAAACTGCTTTCTTCCGATGAAAAAATGTATCTCGCCACAAAAATGGTTCTTGATGACGAATATTACGAGCAGAAAGAACAAATCAGATTAAATATGCAGGAATGTCTTGACGAACTTGAAAAAGCAGCTATTGCCACCGATGAATCTGCACTTAAATCTTTGAGTAATGAGTTAACGGTTGTTCGCCTGATAATATTAGTTCAGACTGCCGGAATGATTTTCCTTGTATGGCTGACCGCAAGGATTAGTATACACCCTATTCTCAAGGCCGTAGACCAAATCAAATCCAATCACTTTATAAAAGAAAGCGGTGCCAGAGAATTCCGTTACCTTGTAAAAGCATATAACAGAATGTACGCTCATTATAAAAAAAGCCTTGAAAAGCTCAATTTCAAAGCTCTACACGATGAACTTACCGGTGCATACAACCGTGCGGGGTATCAGTCGCTTATTTCCGGGCTGAATTTGAATCAAACCTGTATGATACTTTTCGATGTGGATAACTTCAAGGACATAAATGATAATTACGGTCACGAAACCGGCGATAAGGTTTTGATAAAACTGGTTGGTATTATTAAAAAATATTTTCGTAACGACGATTATATCTGCCGTATCGGCGGAGATGAGTTTGTTATATTTATGGGTGATTCTCCAAAGATAAACCGCAATATGATCAGCAATAAAATAGACTCAATAAATAAGGAACTTACCGAATCGGAAGAACTGCCGTCTGTTACCATAAGCGTCGGCGTTGTTCACGGTTCACATTCTTCCGACCCCGAAGATTTATTCAAAAAGACAGACCGTACAATGTATGAATCCAAGCAAAAAGGAAAATGTACCGTTACATTTTATTCGGAATAACGCAATAAAAAAAACGAAATCGGCAACTTATATGTTGCCGATTTCGATTTGTTTTATTTATAATATTCTTTATACCATTTTGCAAACTGCAAAAGCCCTTCTTTTATCCCAATTGCGGGAGTAAATCCGTAATCTTGTTCAAGGGCACTGCTGTCGGCGTATGTTACCGGCACATCCCCCGGTTGCATAGGTACCAGTTTTTTATGGGACTCGAAGTCATAGTCCTTTGGCAAAACGCCTGCACTTACAAGTGAATTTTGCAGGGTATCTATAAACTCAAGCAGGTTTTCGGGGTTCCCTCCGCCTATGTTATACAGCGCATAAGGCGGTTCGGGCAGACCGTCCTCCCCCGTCTTCTTTTGCGGAGCACCTTTAATAACTCTGAAAATACCCTCAACTATATCGTCAATATATGTAAAATCCCGTTTGCAGTTGCCGAAATTGAATACTGATATATCCTTACCGTCTTTCAGTTTCTCGGTTGCGGAAAAATAGAACATATCCGGTCTTCCGGCAGGACCGTAGACGGTAAAAAATCTCAATCCTGTTGTAGGTATATTATAAAGTTTTGAATAAGAATGCGCTAATAATTCGTTGCTTTTCTTGGTTGCGGCATAAAGTGAAACCGGATGATCCACCTTATCGTCGGTGGAAAACGGGACCTTTTTATTGCCGCCGTAAACACTGCTCGAGCTTGCATACACAAGGTGTTCAACTTCAAATTGCCTGCACGCTTCAAGAATATTGTAAAACCCTACGATATTCGACCGGATATATGTATCGGGATGGTCAATACTGTAACGCACGCCCGCCTGTGCCGCAAGATTTACCACAACGCTTGGTTTGTATTCATTAAAAACCCGATTTACAGTTTCCTTATCCGATATATCGCCTTTAATAAATATATGCTTTACGGCAGAATTATCCGCTGCCTCTTCTATTTTTTTAAGACGGTATTCTTTAAGACGAACATCATAATAACCGTTCATATTATCAAGGCTTATAACCGTTCCGCTATCCATTTCACCCAAAAGGCGGATAACCAGATTAGAACCTATAAAACCGGGCGAGCCGGTTACCAAAACCGTTTTTCCGGAAATACTTACAGGTGTTTTCATAAAAATCAATCCCTCCTGAACAAATCCCTTGTGTAAACTTTATGAGCCACATCGTCAAGGACACTGTCGTATCTGTTGGCGATAATACAGCCGCACATTTCTTTGAACTTTTTAAGATTGTTAACTACTTTGCTGCCAAAAAATGTCGAGCCGTTTTCAAGCGTAGGTTCATAGATCACAAGCGTTGCGCCTTTTGCCTTTATCCGTTTCATAACGCCCTGAATTGACGACTGACGGAAATTATCAGAATTTGATTTCATAGTCAGCCTGAAAACACCCACTATAATATTATTATTCGTGCTTTCCTTATCTACAGAGTAAATATCATTATTCTGATATGCCCCCGCAATTTCCAAAACACGCTCGGCAATAAAGTCTTTTCGCGTCTTATTGGATTCTACTATAGCATGTATCAGATTTTGCGGCACATCATCATAATTTGCCAGCAGCTGCTTGGTATCCTTAGGCAGGCAATATCCTCCGTAACCGAAGGACGGATTGTTGTAGTAATCGCCGACTCTCGGGTCTAAGCAAACGCCCTTTATAATCTGCGAAGTATTTAGCCCTTTCATCTCCGCATAGGTATCAAGCTCGTTAAAATAAGAAACGCGAAGAGCCAAATATGTGTTTACAAAGAGTTTTGTTGCCTCCGCTTCGGTAAAGCCCATAAATAGTGTTTCAACAGGGTTCTTGATAGCACCTTTTCTTAAAAGGGCTGCAAAAATCTCGGCGGATTTTCTGTTTTTATCATCAGTCCCGACAATGATTCTGCTTGGATAAAGGTTATCGTAAAGCGCTTTTGACTCACGCAAAAACTCAGGGCTGAAAATGATATTATCCATTCCGAATTTTTCTCTGATTTGTCTTGTATACCCAACCGGAATGGTAGATTTGATAATGATTGTCGGTTTCTTTTCCTTATCAGAAGTTATCTCTTTAACAGTTGCGATGATAGATTCAACCGCCGAGCAATCAAAAAAGTTCTTTTTTGAATCATAATTGGTTGGCGCGGCTATTATTATAAAATCAGCGTTTTTATATGCGCTTACACCGTCAGTTGTAGCATTAAGGTGGAGTTTTCTTTTCCCCGATTTTGCCTCATCCAAAAACTTTTCTATATAATCGTCCTGTATAGGTGAAACAAAATTGTTTATCTTGTTAACCTTATCCTCTAAGATGTCAACTGCGGTAACGGAATTATGTTGTGAAAGCAGTACGGCAAGCGAAAGCCCCACATATCCGGTTCCGGCAACTGTAATATTATATTCTCCCGTCTTAGTCTCTTCTGCCCTTTGTTCTGTGAATAAATCAGCAAGTTCAAAACCAAGAGCATCGGCAAGTTTTTCGATTTGCTCTATTGACGGTATATGAGTTCCGTTTTCTATGTTGCTTAAAACCGAGCGGTTGATACCCGTCATTTTAGCAAGTTGAACCTGCGTTATGCCGGTCGCCTTACGGCAGTCAACCATAATTTCCCCTAATTTTTTTATAGAAAATCTTTTCATCGTTTCTATCTCCTTTGTTGATATTCACAACAACAGTTGACGCTTATATGTAAAATGTTTGATTTTATGATACCACAAACAACACGGTATGTCAATACGCTAAATTTAAGGATTATAAAAAAGCTTCCTTTAGAGCACAAATACACTAAAGAAAGCTTATAATCCGCAAACTCTATCTGCCGGTAGCCGAGAGCATAGCAAAAGGCGTTCTGAAAATGATTTTTAAATCCCCGATAGTCGTACGGTTTTCTATGTAATTCAAATCCATTTCAACCCAACGGTCAAACGGAATATCATTCCTGTTATCTGCAATCTGCCAGTCGCATGTAATACCCGGAGTTACGATAAGACGCAATTTTTCGTAATCGGTGTATTCCGAAACCTCATCGGGAAGCGGAGGACGAGGACCTACTAAACTCATATTTCCGTGAAGAACATTAAAAAGCTGTGGCAATTCGTCTACGGATAACTTACGAAAAATTTTGCCGAGCCTTGTAATGCGAGGGTCGTCCTTCATCTTAAAAACGGGCCCGTCCATTTCGTTTTGTTCCATTAGCTCTGCTTTGCGTTTATCCGCGTCAACATACATCGTACGAAATTTATACATATAAAACTCTTTGCCATGACGGCCAATACGAATCTGTTTATAAAAAGGACTGCCGTGCGGGTCATCCAAAAATATGGCTATGGCGACCAAAACTATGGGAATCGTTGCAAAAATCAAAATGACCAGGGAAACAATAATGTCAAAAGTCCGCTTTTTTCGCCAATACGAGCGAAACGACTTGTTATTGACAATTCTCGCCAATCTTTCTTCAGTTGCTTTATCAACTTTTCCGAATTCAAGATAAGGCATTTTTAGACCTCCAGGATATTTGCTCATCTCTGAAAATTATAATACATATTTCTGAATTTTTCAAGACCTTGACAAAAAATCATTGATTTTTCTCTTGATTTTTGATGGAATTAAATTTTTTATACCCCTTATTATGTGATCTTTCGTATGTTTTTTGTATCCGGCTTTGAACGAAGAAAAGCCGTTTGTTTTATAGCCTTCAAGCAAGCTTTGATGTTCGGGTAAAGGTGTGCTGTGCTTAATAAGTTGTCCGTTTCTTTTCTCAACGCTTTTACGATTGGAAACAGTTAAAGACAAAACCTCTTTCGCCGTATCCAGCCATTTTTCGCCCTTTTCGGTATTAACAAGAACGCATGAAACGCCGAGGTCCGGGTCAATATCGCCGAGCTTTTTCAAAAGTTCGGTTTTTATTCCCCAATAATCGCCGAGGGTTATGTCGCCCTGTCGCTTTTCTGACGGAAAACGACAGTTATAACAGCTTTCCCTATACACTTCTCCTTTCAAAAAATAAAAATAATACGGAGATGTACCGGCATTATATTTTATTCTTTTATTTTTCGTGGTGATGGAACCCTTTGTCCCCCAGCCGTAGCATTTATCACGGAACTTTACATCTGTCAGTTCATCGATTTCTTTGCCGGAAACGAATGTGAGATCGTCCTTCAACATTTTAAGGCTCGGCACACCGTGGCAGATAATATCAACTGTTAAAAGATTTTCGTAATCTTTGCCGAGATACGATTTAAGTCCGGAAATCTGGCAGGGCGTTCCCGAATAGCAAACAAGTTTTCCGGCGTCTAAAAGAGTTTTTGCCTCTCTGAAAGATGTTCCTATCGCACTTTGGACATACTTGGAACCTCTGAGTTTTTCAAGTTCTTCACCGCTATGAGCGGCAATATGAGAAAGGGAAAAATCTTTTTCCCACGCCGCGCCGAAAACAACTCCCCCCTCTTGGAGAATGACATTTGCAATCGCTGAAAAAGCACCGCCCGAAGAGGATTTTTTCAGTGTTTCCCTGTCATTGATAACGCCGGCGAATACCTTTGGCTCTTTATTTTCGCCAATGCCTTTTTTATTAAATACGCATACGCTTTTGCACATTCCGCAATTAACACAAAGTTCTTCTTGCACTTTAGGATAAATAAAACCCACCTCATTCTCAATCATTACGATTGCATCTTTAGGGCAAATATTAAGACATGCGGCACAACCGCAACACTCATTTGGATTTTTAATGTCGATACAGTTTTTCATAATAATTCTCCGATAATTTTAATATTTATTTAATATTTTACAGGCATAAAAGTTGAATATTATAAGCAATTGTGTTATAATAAGTTTTAATGTCGAAAAAATCAATAATCAAATCGGGTGTTACATCGTGAAGATTGCAATGATAGGGCACAAACGAATACCAACCAGAAGCGGCGGTGTAGAAGTTGTTGTTGAAGAGTTGTCAACAAGAATGGCTGAAAAAGGCAACGATGTCGTAGTTTACAACCGCCGGTGCAGTGAGGAAAAAATCAGTAATTACCGTAAAGTTAAAATTATCGAGGTAAAGACTTTTGAGAGGTCGTCGCTTAACGCTCTTGTTTATTCGTTTTTTGCAACATTAAAATGCATTTTCAACAAATATGATGTTATCCATTTTCACGCCGAGGGACCGTGTGCTATGATCCCCCTTGCAAAACTTTTCGGCAAAAAAGTTGTCGCTACAATACACGGGCTTGACTGGCAGAGAAGTAAGTGGGGCGGTTTTGCTTCAAAATACATAATGTTCGGCGAAAAGATGGCGGCAAAGCACGCCGATAAGGTTATCGTTTTATCTGAAAATGTTAAAAACTACTTCAAGGAAACCTACGGATGCGATGCGGTTTTAATTCCTAACGGTATAAATCCCGTTGTTCGTGAAGAGGCAAATATTATAACCGAAAAGTTCGGCATTGAAAAAGACGGGTATATTTTGTTTTTGGCGCGCATAACCCCCGAAAAGGGACTTGATTATCTGATTGACGCATATAAGTCAATAAATACCGATAAGAAACTTGTAATTGCCGGAAGCATACATCCCGAAACGGAATATATATCTTCGATCCTCAGAAAGGCAAAAGGAAACAAAAATATAATCTTTACTGATTTTGTAAGCGGAAAAACTCTGGCGGAATTGTTTTCAAACTGCTATGTATATGTCCTCCCGAGTGATATTGAAGGTATGCCGATGAGCTTGCTTGAAGCGGTTGGGTATGACGCAAGGGTGATAGTAAGCGATATTGCCGAAAACACCGATTGCCTTGACGGTTACGGAAACTCGTTTTCAAAGGGTGACACGAAGTCCCTTGAAAATATATTGAGCTTTTGCCTTAAAAACAGCGAACTTAAAAACAGCGATTTTAAACCCGGCGTTTCTCCGCTTGAAGTTCAAGAAAAGCGTGAGGAACTTATGGCGAAATACGACTGGAACAACATTACCGATTTAACGCTTGGCGTTTATGAATCGGTGCAAAGAAAAAAATCATCAAAAACAAAGTGATATTATGGCTACAAGAACACAACACGCAAAAAGGAATATAGTTACTTCGGTAATCAACAAACTGGTTATTATGCTGACTAATTTTGTTATGAGAACCGTTCTCATTTACTATCTCGGCAAGGTCTATTTGGGGCTTGATAGTTTGTTTACCTCTATTTTGCAGATACTTTCACTCTCTGAACTCGGAATAAGCTCTGCAATGGTTTACAGTATGTATAAACCGCTTGCCGAAAACGATACGGCTACGGTTTGCGCACTGCTTAAGCTTTACCGCACGGTTTACCGCTGGATAGCGGTTGCTATGACCGTTATGGGCCTTGCGATAATGCCGTTTCTGCACATTATAGTAAAAAAAGATTTGCCTGACGGACTTAATCTTTATTTCCTTTTTCTCATAAATCTCGGAAATACGGTTTTATCCTATCTCCTGTTTTCATACCGCTCATCGCTTTTTACGGCGGACCAGAAGTATTCCGTAAACAACAATATATATTCAATTTCAAAAGTAGGCACTACGGTAATTCAGATTATTGCAATTATTCTTTTGCGAAATCACAGTTATGTGGCATACTACTTCTACTCACTGGCGCTGCCGCTTACAACAATACTTAAAAATCTTGCACTTTATATACTTTCAAACAAAATGTATCCGCAGTATCGCTGCGAAGGTTCTGTTCCGAAATCTGAGATCGACAATATCAAAAAGCGCGTTGCCGGAATGTTTTTGCATAAGGTCAGCTTTGTTTTCAGAAACTCGCTTGACAGTATTGTTATTTCGGCGTTTTTAGGTCTTGAAATACTCGGCCAGTATAACAGTTATTATTTTATCATAAATGCAATATCCGGCATTATGATTTTGGTTTCAAACAGCGTAACGGCGTCGGTCGGAAATTCGATTGTTGTAGAAGACAAAAAGAAGAATTATGCAGATTTTAATAAACTGCAACTGCTTTATATGTGGCTCACATCGTGGCTTACGGTCGGATTCGCCGGTTGTCTGCAGCCGTTTATAAAGCTCTGGCTCGGCAAGAATATGATGTTCGGCGACGGTATAATGGTTATATTCTGCATTTATTTCTTTTCAACTCATTTCAGCCGTGTCTGTCATATTTACCGTGACGCCGCCGGACTTTGGTGGCAGGACAGATACCGTCCCATTGTAGAAACGGTTGTAAATTTATCGCTTAACATACTGCTTGTCCGTTTTATAGGTGTGAGCGGCGTTATGCTTTCAACAATTTTCTGCATTGTTTTCATTGAAGGAACCTGGGGAACAAGAATACTCTTCAAGCATTATTTTACTGAGGAAAAACAATCGGTATATATGCTGAAGCTTCTTTGGACCTGGATTATAACCGCTGCCGCGGGGGCGGCCTGCTATTTAATTTGCAAGGCCATAAAGCTTACCGGTATTCCCGCCTTTATTGTTTACGGAATTATTGCAACCATAATAGCCAACGCAGTTTACGCGGTCGGCAACAGCATTCTTCCCGAATTTAAATCTACGGTTAAATTTGCGCTCAAGCTCGTTGGAATAAAAAAAGGCGGAAATTAAACAGATTGTTTATCTAACAATTTACAAATTTCTTCAAAATTTCGCTTACAGTTATCGGAATCGTCAAATTTAAAAAACGAGTTCATTCTGTCAAGGTAGATTTTATCGGGGTTAAGACCGTTATTTATGATATGCCTCAAACTGTCAATAACCTCGTCCTCCGTTTCGGCAATATTTCCAAAGCCGTCCCGCTTGTATTCAAAATAACCCTGTTTATAATGTCCGTTCCTGAATTCCGATTCATCATACTGAAAGAAAACAACCGGTTTTCTCATATAGGCATAATCAAAGAAAACGCTTGAATAGTCGGTTACAAGAATATCGCTGTTTATCAGCAGGTCCTGAACATCGTTATTCCTAAAATCTGCGATGTGAACCCTTTGGGCGTTTGTATTAAAGCAGTCAAGAAAACGGTGAACCTCAAAATGAGGGTAGAAAATCAGTTCATAGTCATACTCTTCGAGCAATTCCGAAAGTTTTTTACTGTTTAAAAACGAATTGTATTTCTTAAAATATTCACTTTGCGCAAATGTATTTCTGTTACAGGTGCGAAGTGCCGAACGCCAGGTAGGCATAAACAGAATTTTGCGGGTGGGTTGTTCATTTTTCCTTAAATTATCATATCTGCAAAGCCCCGTGAGTTTGAGAACGCCTGGCTTGTATCCGAAAACCTTATCGATATATTCATATTCCGGGACGGCCGAGCAAACAAACATATCGATATTTGTCTGGTCGGCATGGCAAAATCCCAAATCGTCTTTAATAATTCCGTGCTGGAGAAAAATCTTTTTCGATTTATCGGGGAACAGCTTTCCGAACTTGTGGAAAAAGAGTATATCGGGGGAATATCCGTCAATATGAGTGCTGACCTTGACTTTGGCGAGGATAAACGCAAGGTAATGCTTAAAACTTCCGTATGGAATAAGATTGCCCAGCGGCGCAACCTTTTTGCGATCGGGAGAATCTTTTGAAATAATATAAACCGAATTGATTTCAGGGTGAGCATTTCTTAAATACTTAAAGAAATGATAGCCGTTATCGCGTGCGTCAATACCCCTTTCGGAAACAATCCAAAGGTCCTTGTATTCTTCGCTGTGCCGCAAAAAAACACTTACTGTTTCAGCGGCTATCATAACTAAAAAAACCTTTATGTAGATAAACAATCTTTTGATTTTATACATAATTTTCCCCACCTTAACGAGATCACTTGATATTATACGCTTTAAGAAAAATATTGTCAAGGTAAGCCCAAATCGGCGTTACCTTTAAAAAAGCAGACCAACCTTCTGCGGAAAGGACTGTGTGTTATGGCAATTAAACTGACTATCGGCACAGCGGTTTATAATTTGGATGAACGCTTTTTGCGTGAACATATTGAAGGAATATTAAAGCAGCTGAACGACAGGGCGGAACTGCTTCTTATAGATGATTGCTCAACCGATAATTCGGGCGCAGTCTGCAGAGAATATGCTGAAAAATACGATAATGTAAGATATATAAATATGGGCAAAAACGGCGGGCTCAGTGCCGTTCGAAACCGCACAATAACAGAGGCGGCGGGCGAGTGGATATTCTTTGCCGACGGTGACGACCTGCTTTCGGAGCACTTTATTGAAACAGCGCTTAAATTCAGCGATGCACCGCAAGATGTTATAATTATCGAGCGGCTTAAATTTGCTATAAAAAAACCGGAGGAACAATCCTGTAGGGTAACCGAACTTAACTGTTTGCCGGCGGAAGCGGGAAGACAACTCAGCATATCCTGCCTTTGCCTTGACCAGACCATAACGGAAGAAATCGGGCTACCTTCCCGCGCGTTTTATCACGCGGCGTGGGGAGCGCTTTACAGAAAAGAGTTCTTAATAAACAACAACCTTTTGTTCCCCGTAGGGCAGAAAAAGGCGCAGGACTCTGTTTTCAACACTAAAGCGTATTACTGCGCTAAAAAAATCGCATACCTGCCGTATGTAATGTATTACTACCGCAATAACCCCGGCGGTATAACAAGACGGTACAGTGCAAACCTGCAGGAGATATTCGCAATGCTTATCGGTCATTTTGAAAACTGCATTGAAGAGTTTTACGGGAGCGATACCGATGTAAGAAAAAGATTTAACAACCAGCGTATTATGTCGATAGTAATGGATTATATGCGGCTTAATATTTTTCATAAGGACAACCCGAAGTCCAAAGCACAACGAAAAGAAGATTTCTTAAACTTTATTGAAAGCGAACCGTATAAGAGTGCAATAGCAGGCTTTGACCCGAAAGAAAGCGACAGGTGGGAATGGCTTTTAGTGATTTCGCTTATAAAAAAGAAAAGATTTAAGACACTTGATATGTTTGTCGGCAAAGACAGGGCGTTCAGTCTTTTAAGCGGTGCATACAAACAGATTAAAAAAAGAGTCTGAATTAAGATATAAAGCCGGGAGGTGAGAATATGCAAAATCTATACACAAAAACATCAAAGTTCTATATCGGATTTTACATATTTTTCATCTTCTGTGCCGCCATGGGTGATTACAAGGTGCTTAATGTCGCTCTCGGCGCATTGCCTAAAATAGTATCGGCAGGCGCCATAGGCCTTGCACTTTTGTATATTCTTTGGTCGGGTAATTTTAAGAACTTCAAGGTTTTTTACCGTTTTGGTCTGTTGTTTTCCTCAATAATTATAGGTATTATTATCTGTTCAATTCTTATATGGATTATTGACCTGCAGTCTTTCGGATATATTATGAAAGGCACATCGAAAATATCCTACCAACTGCTTAATATCGCTATCGTCTTATGTGCAGTTTATATGTTTGAGGAAAAGGCGGCGACATATACCTTTTTCGGTATTACCGGTGCAAATATTGTTATAATCCTTATAGGTGCCGCAACTACCGGTATCGGCGGTGCCGTTTCGGATATGATTGCCAACATAACTTCGTTCGGTGCAAGCGATGTTATACTGAACTCACCCTTTATCCGTGCAATAGAAATCCACGATATAACATTCGTTATGGGCGTGTATTTTATCTATTTTCTGTTCTTTGCTCCCCACGAAAAATACCGCTATCTATACGCGGCACTCTCCTTGTTCCTCTTTTTCGCGGGACTTAAGCGTATCGCCTTTTTAAGTATGCTTTTAGGCGTTGCTTTCGCTGTGTTCTGTTTGGTGTTAGGTCCTAAAGGAAAGGTAAGAATACTGTTTTTCACCGCCTTTTCTATTGTTGCGTTCTGCTACTTTTATATTGTGATTATCCAAAACGGCAGTTTTTCGCGGTTCTGTATAGAGCACGAAATAGAGTTAAACGGAAGAGAAAAAATATACGATTATATTTCGAACTTCTACGAGGTTTCCCCGTCATACGGCGGAAAGGGTTACGAGTTCTGCGTTCAACTGCTCAAAAGTATGCACGGAACAAAAGACCAGGTTGTAGATATAACGGCAGTGCATAACGACATATTAAAGATGTATGTTGAAATGGGCTTCTGGGGATTTTTGTTCTGGATAACAGGGTATTATGTTTTTCAAACCCACTGGTTTATAAGCCGTTGCGGCGAGAAGGTTGCGGTTTGCTTTATGTCGATAAACATATATATGCTTATAACCTACCTTACCGATAATACGATGTTTTATTACTGGTCGAGCATGGTGATACGAATGATACCTATGTCATTCTTTTTTGCCCCGGTAAAAGACCCGCCGCTTAAAAGTGATAACCCGCTTTATTTGAATAATTTTGACCGCTGGCGATATAACAAGCGCAAGCGTGACGCAAAACAGCAAAAGAAACCTAAAATGATTTTAGAATAATAATTTAAGAGGTAATTATGATTAGAATACTACATTCGGTCAGCAATATGGACCGTGGCGGAATAGAAACAATGCTTATGAATTTTTACAGGAATATAGACCGTAATGAGGTTCAGTTTGATTTTTTGGCAAATAAACCTCAGCCCGGCGACTACGATGAGGAAATTCGTGAACTCGGCGGAAGAGTGTTTATTTCTCCGGGATTTATGAGTTATAAAAAGTATGTCGAATATATGACCGATTTATTTAAACAAAATCCGGAATACAAAATCATACATACGCATAACGGCTCACTTATGCTATATGCTCTTAAATCGGCTAAAAAGAATGATATACCGATAAGAATTGCCCATGCACACGCAACATCCGTGCCTGTAGGGCTTAAAAACGAGGTAAAAAAACTCATTCGCCCTATGATAAAATATGTAGCAACTGATTATTGGGGTTGTTCTGAAGCGGCAGGAAAGTTTTACTTTTCCGAAAAGCGTTGGAACGAAAATCATCAACTTATTCATAATGCTATAAATGTCAGCGATTTTGTTTTCAGCGAAAAAAAGCGTAATGAAATCCGAAAAGAATACGGTTTTGGCGATAAATTTGTTATAGGTCATGTCGGAAGACTCGCACCGCAAAAGAATCAAAAAAAACTTTTGGAAGTTTTTCTTGAAGTTCACCGCAGAAACCCGAATACCCATCTTGTTATTATCGGAACAGGCGAGCTTGAAAGCAAACTAAAAGAGTATTCAAAAGAACTCGGCATAGATAATTCGGTAACATTTACGGGTGTTTTATCAAATGTGAACGAATGGTACAGTGCCTTTGATGTATTCGCAATGACCTCGCTTTATGAGGGGTTGCCGGTTGTAGCAATTGAGGCTCAGGCTTCCGACCTTCCGTGTATTCTTTGTAACACAATAACTCCCGAAGTTAAAATAACTGATAATGTTAAATTTGCCGGTCTTAACGACAGTCCCGAACATTGGGCAAAAATCATCCTTGATTTCAAGCCTGAAGCGAGGGTAAGCCGTGCAGACGAACTGCAAAAGGCAGGTTATGACATAAAGGCGGAAGCCCAAAGAATGCAAAATCTCTATTTAGACTTATATAACGATTGGAAAGAAAAACAGGTATGAAAATAGGAATACTGACACACCACAGCATAAATAATTTCGGGGCGTTTCTCCAATGCTTTGCTTTGCAGGAAAAACTCAAATCACTTTTCCCGAACGATGAGGTTTATGTTATCAACTATATTATCCCGAAACAAAACATCATAAACATTGGCGGTTTTTTCAGGTTTTATCCGAAAAGCGAAACCTTGAAATCGTGGTTTCACAAGATTTCTCAACCCCGCATTTTTGCTAAAACCCGTAAAGAGTATCTGAGTTTAACAAAAAAGGTTTATAACGCTGACCAAATCAATTCTCTGGGCCTTGACGTGGTGGTAATCGGAAGTGATGAGGTTTGGAATTATCTTGACAGTAAGGGATTTTCTCTTATTAAATTCAGCGGCGGCTTAACCGCAAAACGAATTGTCGCTTATGCTCCGAGTACGGGCAAAACAACCGGAGAAAACATCCCCGAACAGGTCAGAAACGCAATGCACGGATTTACCGCTTTATCGGCAAGGGACAAGGGTGCGCAGACCCTTTGTGAGAAGGTGCTCGGCAAAACGCCCGAACTCGTTTGTGACCCTACTTTTCTTTTTCCCACGCCTGATATAGATAATGAAAAGATAAATAAGCTAACCGAAAAGCCTTATATTCTCTTTTATTATTGCAACGGTATTCCCCACGATTTAAAAAAGAGAATAATAGACAGTGCCCGGGCAAGAGGTTATGAAATTCTCGGAGCCGGAGAATACGATAGAATGTATTCGCAGATGTCGGTAAAACTCAATCCCTTTGAATGGGCTGAATTATTCAGAAGAGCAGAGTATGTTTATACAGGAACTTTCCACGGTGTTGTATTTTCAATTCTGAACAGAAAAAACTTCCGTGTTTTTGCTTCTATTGAAAGCCGTATTAAAAAGATTGATGCCCTACTCGCACAGTTTGGCATTGAAAACCGAAGCCTTACCGCCGACTCTGATTTTTGCGAGACCGATACAATCGATTATGATAAGGTTTATAAGTATATTGACGAACTCAGACAAAGCAGCAGTGAGTTTTTAGCGAGCGCCGTGAGCGGCAAAGAGGAAAGGACGGCGGATAGTATATGATTGAAAGCAAGGCCGATTTGAAACGCTATTTAGAGCAGGACAGAATAGCCCTTTACAAAACCCGCAAAAAGCCCCGTATTGCCGGGGACGAGATATGGCAATATGAGATTTTACTCAGAAAAACCGAGTATTATATGAACTGCAAAAAAAGCCCTTTGGGCAAATTAGTCGCAGTATGGCTGCATTTCAGACTGCGAAAGAAAGGTCGCAAACTTTGCGGTTTTCATATACCGCCTAATGCATTTGAGGAAGGTCTTTCAATTGCACACTGGGGACCTATTGTTGTGCACCCGACCGCCAGAATAGGTAAAAACTGCCGGATACATCAATGCGTTACCATAGGCGCTACTAACGGTCAGAACGAAGCGGCGCACATAGGAGATAACTGCTTTATAGGCCCTTGTTCATCAATAATCGGCAAAATTAAGATTGGCAATGACATAGCGATAGGTGCAAACAGTGTTGTAACAAAAAGTTTTGAGGATGACGGAATTACAATCGCCGGCACTCCCGCTAAAAAAATAAGCGATAACAACTCGCATTCCAATCTGGCGAAAGCACTTAATCTTGATTGAAAGGAATGAAAACATTATGAGTGGAAATAACGAACAGTATAGCAAAAAAACCGGCAAACGCAAGAAAAAAGCGCTGAAAACGGTTTTGATTACGGCGTTGGTGTTAGTTATTGTTTTGGTTTTAACAATCGGGATAAATGTTGTAATAAACCGAAATTTTACGGTTTCTTTCTATCAAATCCGGTCCGATAAGGTTTCAGATAATATAAGGGTTGTTGAACTTTCCGACCTGCATAACAAGGAATACGGCAAGGGCAACTGTAAACTTGTTGAAAAAATCAAAGACCTTAATCCCGATTTGATTGTTTACGCCGGGGATATGATGAACTACAAAAACGACGATTATTCCGTTTTGTTTAATCTTTCTGACAAATTGAGTGAAATAGCGCCTATTTACGCCTGCTACGGCAATAACGAAATTGACCAGTATTTATTTGAAGATAAGCAGTTTACCGAAAAGCTTGAAAAGCACGGCGTCAACCTTTTAAGCAATGAAGCGGTTGATATAAAGGTTAAGAATTCGGTTATTCAGTTAATTGCTGTGTCCGACGATTTAAAACAGTATGATATAAAAACAAACAATTCTAAAAAATTTGTCGAGTCGCTTGAGCCTACGGGCAACTGCCGTATATGTCTTACGCATTATCCCGAACTGTTCAAAGAAAAACTCCTCAATAAAGGTATCGACATTGCTTTCACGGGTCATGCCCACGGTGGACTGATAAGAATTCCTTTTATCGGGGGGCTATACAGTACCGGAGAAGGTTTCTTGCCCGATTTAACCGAAGGTGTTGTAAAGGCAAATGACGGCACGCAGGTAGTTATCAGCCGGGGACTCGGAGACTCACGCATAATACCCCGAATAAATAATCAACCCGAACTTGTTGTCGTTGATATATGCTGGTATTAAAACCGCAAAGGAGGGACAAATAGAATGGGAAAGGAAATAACCGAACAAAATAAGAATTCCAAATCCGGTTCGGCAAAGTTCAGTATAAAACGGACGGCAAAAAAACTTTTTACGCCTGTAACTGACCTGCTTGATGAAATTGAATCGGATTTCGAGAACAGTTCAAATATGAAAAAAACGCTTATTGCGATGTTTAAATTGCGCGCGGTAATATGCGTTTTTCTTGCAATAGTTGTTTGCGCTTCCGCTTGCTGTTTTCTTTACAAAAGCAGTAATACTGCAACCGCTGAAATGAGTCTTAACTACGAAGAGGCGGCAAACGGCTTAAACCCTAACGCCACGAGATTCAATGCTTACAATATTGCAAGTAAAGAAGTTGTGGAGGATATGCTTAACTACTGCGGCATAGACCCCGCAACCGTGGATGTAAACGCCATTTGTGACGCCATTACAATTAAATCCACAAATAACAAAGCATTTTCAGAGGGCGAATACTTTATTTCCACCACATTTAAGATAACCCTTAAAAAGCCGGTTTCGATAAAAGGGATATCAACCGAAGACCTTTTAAATTTTCTTTGCAAAGCATACAAGGATAATCTTTATTTAAACTACACTGAAAACCGCTCCATCCTCAATTTTGATATAGATGTTTTCAACGATAAAGAGTATCTTGAAATTGCGGATTTGCTCGTCTTAAAGGCACAGCAAATAGAAAAATACCTAAACACAAGGGCAAAGCAGAGCAAATCTTTTGTTGAAAGCGAATCAAACGAAACCTTTAAATCCCTTGTTCAAAAGGTTCAGGATATCAGGAACTACGATATAAACAAATACCGCACATTTGTTATAGAGGCGGGTTGTTCGGATGATAAGGCGCGTTACATAAATTCGCTGTCTTATATAAATCAGTTAAAAAGCATTGATTACGATAAGGATATGGCGGCTTACAATGTTCATAACGACGGCATTGCGATGTATGATGATGATATGATAAGCGTTGTTATGATACCCTCTATCGATGAATCTAAAAGAACTTATTATATGTCCAAAACCAAGACGGGTATGGACTATATAGCAAGCCGGGCGGATAATTACCTTGCAACGGCGCAGGAAACCGCCAAGGAGATTACAGTAAACGAAGAAATCATAGCAAAAATGCAGGCGGGAACAAATTCCGCTGGCAGTCTGACAAAAGCAAATCAGATGATTGACGATATAAGAAGCAAGTTTACAGAGCTTTCCCGGCAGATTGAATCGGTTGATAAGGCCTATGTAAAATATAAAACAAAGGATTATTTAACATTTAAAACGGTTAAACAATCGTTTATTCAAAGGATTTCCCTTGATGTTATTCTTGAATTGATTGCCGGGATTTTATTACTTATTTATGTGTTTATATGGTTAAGATTCCGTTACATTAGAGGAGGTGACAAGGAATGAAAGAATTTCAGTTATTCAGATACCTCTCTAAAGGGAAATTCATAATCCTTATTGTTGCGCTGATAGGCGCTATTTCGGTTTATTTTTATGCCGACTCAAAGCAGGTTTATACTGCAACAACGGCAATTCAGTATTCAAACAACGCAATAGGTGACGGGCTTACCCCTAACGGTTCAAAGCTTGATGTTTCGGAGATATACTCATCTACCGTTATTAAGGGTGCCATTGAGGATTTAGGGCTTAACACTTCTATAGACGGTGTTCGCTCAAAGGTTAAGGTGCGGGCGGTTATCCCCGAGGAGGAGGACCAGAAGAAAGAAGCCCTGCTTAAAAAAGGCGAGGAATACTCCTACTTTCCCACCGATTATATTATAACCTATGAGGCGGATTCGGAAAAATCCGCCCGTTACGCCAGCAATATGCTGGACGCCATTATCAAAAACTATTATTCGTTTTACAGCGAAAAGTATGTTGACCAGTTGATTTTACCAAACAACGCTTCGAATATCAGTTCAAATGATTATGACTATATCGAAAGCGCCGAGATAATTCAGCAGTCGGTTAAGGATATTGATAACTATCTTATCCAGAAGCGGCAAAGTTATCCGGATTTCAGGGCTTCCGCCACGGGTTACAGCTTTGCCGACCTTGAGAATATTTATAATTACATAATAAATAATAAGATTCCTTATATATACGCAAGAATTCTGCAGCAGAAATATACCAAGGATAACGACCTGCTTCTCAAAAAACAGCAAAATATTATAGACGCTTTGCAGATAAATATAGAAAACAACACCGAAAAATCCGCAAAGCTCAAATATCTTATTGATAATTACAGCCAGAAGGAAACAAACAACAAAAAGGGCGGAATTGCCGGCGCCACAAACGGCGATACATCTATAATAATGGATGTTGACGGGCGCGACAGGGAGTTGGATGTTACCACAACCTATGATGACCTTGTAGAGGAATATGTTGGTATTAACCAGTCGATTGAAAGCGATAAAATCGATAAAGAGCATGCAGAGTATATTAAATCAATATTTATTAACAATACTCAGAATCAGGTTTTAAGCGAGGATATCGAAAAAGATATCGAAGACCTTGTAACACTGCTTAATGATGAATATAAAATCGTTCAGGCAACCGCACAGGAGCTTAACGAATACCTCGGTGCAAGTTATCTTAATATTCTCAATTCCGTGGTAACTTCGCAAAAGGTGAATATCAAACTCTATCTCGCACTGGCAGTTGTTTTCTTCCTCTTCTTCGGTTGCGCGGGTGCGGTTGTTATCGGAAGATTCAAGGACTTTTTGGAATATATCCTTTATACCGACAAAGTTACAAAACTTCCTAACCGTCAAATGTGCGACATCCAGATAAACTCATTAAGCGAGAAACAACTCGGCGAGCAGTTTACCTGTATGATTATTCAAATTGATAATTTGTCTAAGATCAATGATTCACTTGGGCGTTCTGCGGGCGATATGATGCTCGGCGAATTCGGCGGAATAATTAAAGTGCTTTCCCGCAATTACGGATTTATCGGTTGTAACAGACCGGGTTATTTCATAGGTCTTTACGAGAACTGCACGGTTTCAAAAGCAAATCTGTTTTTGGAAATGTTTGAAAAAAGCGTGAATGACTATAATAGAAGACAGGTTGAGGTTGAGGTGAAGTATTCTGTTGCCTTCAGCAACTCAACGGAAGACAGCATTTATCAAATCAGAAGTCTTATACACAGTGCATCAGATAAAATCAATTAAAACAATTCGCATATTATGTATCTAAAATGCCGAACCCCATAACAGGGTTCGGCATTTTGGTGCTTACATTTATTATATTAAAGTGCAGGAATAACTATTCCTGATTATCGTGAATATTTGAAATATCTTCAAGGGAGCCACCGCCCGTATCATCAGGGGCACGCAATTCACCCTTTTCGGCGAGGCGCAAAAATGCGTCAACTACATCGCTTGTAAGTTGTGTGCCGGACACGTCTTTAATAATGCTGACCGCTTTATCAAAATTCATTCGTTTTCTGTAAGGTCGGTCGGAATACATTGCGTCAAAAGTATCGGCAACGGCAATAATCTGCGCCACGCGGGGAATTTCATCGGCTTTAAGCCCGTTAGGATAACCCTTGCCATCCGGTCTTTCGTGGTGTGCTTCGGCACCCACAACGATTTCCGGCATAAGACTGATGCTCTTTAAAACTTCGTATCCGCGCTTAGTGTGTGATTTAATAATGCCGTATTCTTCATCAGTAAGTTTGCCGGGTTTATTGAGCACTTGGTCGGGAATACCTATCTTGCCGATATCGTGCATAAGTGCGATATTATAGTACTGTTCAATCGTATCCTCGTCATATCCGAGTTCTTTTGCGAGCATTGCAGTGTATTTTGCAACACGGGAAGAGTGGCCCTGTGTGTAGGAGTCTTTCATATCGATAACCGTTGCGAATGACTCAATTATCTCACGGATAAGTTGCTTATCACGAAGTTGCTGTTCTTTTAATATTTCAAGTTCGTTCGCCTTGTGGTTGCTTATAGTCATTTTAAGACCTATAAAGATACATGCGGCAAGGAATACAACGGCTATAACAACAATTATCCATACATAAGTCATTATACTTTTGTAAACCTCTGCCATTGAAACATCGGCGCCGGCGTAAGCCACACATTTTCCGTTTGAATCGTAAATCGGCTCGTAATGGGTTAAAAGCCAGCCAAATTCACCGTTGCCCTCAATACTGTCAATTTTTTCACCTTTTAAGAGTTTATCCATCTGTTCATCGGTAAACGAGCCGTCAAACGCCTGGAAATCGCCGAGTTGCCCCCGCTCGTCCGGGTTAGGGTCGGTATCGAAGACAACATGGCAACCGTCTTCCCTTATCTGATAAACATAAAGGTAATCAAGTTCAGATGTGCTCGAAAGCACATCTGTAAGCATATTAAATGTTTGCGAGTATTCTTCATCCCTGCCGTTTTGCAGCCAATCGTTTATCTTATCGGCGTTGATCCGCTTTGTGGCAAGCATTGCGGCGCCGGTAGCCGCCTTTTCACGGTCGCTTTTCACCTGGGATGTTACAATACTCACGCTGGTCACGGTTATGGCGGCTGCCATAATTATCGCAAGAATTGCCCAGATTATCAGCAGTTTCTTATAGCGTATATCACGATCCATTTGTTTGTTCATAATTTATTCTCCTGTCGCCGCCGTTTTTTGTGCTCTCAAACCTGACATCACGCGCGGCTTGTTACCAATAAGGACAGCAAACTATCTAAATAGTATCACAAGTCATAAAAACTTACAAGTCTTTTGTCAACCATCCGAAGCATTACCCCTGTTCATCTGTAAGTGCAAACAAGGCTTTCGCTTCTTTCATAAGTTCGCCGTAAAGCTTATCATAATCCCCCGGCGTTTTATTACGGAGAAGCTCCGTAAGCTCACATATGTAAGCAGATATCGGCTCAAGAGCCAGGTTGTTTACTCCGCCCTTCAGCTTATGTGCCGCATCAAAAGCACGGTCAAGATCCTGTGCCTTCAGTGCCTGACCGAGTGCGTCCGACATCAATTCTTCGGCACACATTTTTACAAGGCGAAGATAAAGCGCCTCATTGTTTGCACATCTGGACAGCCCCTTAGAAACAGCATAAACGCCTTTATATCCCTTATATATTTTTCTATGGTATTTTCACTCCTTTCCTCTAAAATTAAATGCTCTTTGAATTGACAGATTATATCTGCCGTTAAAATCCTTTCTTCCATAAAATTTACCCCCGAGTAATTTTAAGATTATTTTACCCGAAAAGCATGAAAATAAGAAATTGCCTTGCTGATTCTAATACAAAAGCAAGGCCATTACGAATGTGCAATTTTTATAATGCAAAGGGATTTTATCGGGACACTGATTATGTTAAAATAAAGCCATAAAACACAGGGAGGATAGTTTTATGGCAGAAAAAGTTGAACTGACAAAAGAACAATTGACCGAATTGACAGAGTATTTCAAGCAAAACGATTTCACTAAAAATATGATGCTTAACCGGAAGTATAATTTGATCTCTGAAACATCAAAGATTTTTATAAAGGCAAAGGAGTTTTTCGGTAAGTATTGGCTTGGCAATTTAAGGCCGCTCGGCATAAAGCGGACTATGAAAAACTTTTCAAAAGATTATCCTGTCAATTTCCTCGAAAATGCGGATGCCGATTATATTGCTCAAAGTGTTGCAGAAATTTATTCCGACCCCGAGAAACTCAGCGATGCGATTGACGCTATGTTCGTAATGTATAAAGAACCAATCGAAAAAGGTCTTGTCGGGTATGCCACTCAACTCCGTAAAAGTGTTGATGATTTGACCGATAACGAAATATGTTATGTTGTGGAGAAAGTTGCTGAAATTGCAAGTGAGGTCGGCACAAATGTTATTATGCAAGGTCAGCAAGTGCCGGAACTTTTCGGCGCTTCAACAAAGATTCCGCAGCACGAAGACTTTTCGGCCAAACTATCAACCGATAAAATAAACTTTCATAAAAAATGGACTCATTCTGATACTAAACTTGGTGCGCCGCTCTTTTTCAGCGAGTTATCCGAAGACGAGGCAACCGACATTGAAGGAGCAAGAAATTTCTTTGGAAGTAATCCCGGTATGGAAATTAAGTATAATTTTTTACGTGATGAATATGCAAAGACATTGGACGGGATAGACAGAGAAATATATTACTTATCTGAGCAGGGATATAAACAAAAAGAAATTGCCGAAAAACTCGGATATAAAAATCACTCTGCCGTTTCAAAGCGGATGAAAAAGATAAATAAAGATTTTCAGCAGTTTTTGGGGTTCGAATAAATATAATTTAACGCTCACAATAATGTGGGCGTTATTCTTTTGCCCAAAATAAAATTTGAATACTGCTACCAATCTTTCGCCGGCTTTATGTCGGCATTTTTTGTGCCTTGAAAATATTTTTGAGAAAAAAAATTTTTTTAAATTCGTTGGAACATTTTTGCTTTTTAACCTTGTACTGTATATGAAGGGGCAAATTGTATCTAAAAATATTTTGAAAAAACCAAATCAAAAATTATGTAAAGGAGGAAAAATTTTGAACAATAAAAACCAAGATGCTTTAATTTCGGAATCCGCTTCCGAAAATAAAAGAAGGCGCGGCAGACCAACAGTATTTCAGCGCGACCGTATGGAGTGCATGGAAAGCTTGTGTGCGGCGAATGACTACATGACACACCGGACTCATGTTGCAGAATACTACCGTGCCTCAGTATTCGGCATATTAGAGGATCACAATGATATACCATACCTTGAAGAAATTTTTCGAATTGACGGAAACGCTTGCATTCAAAAAGGTGAAATCATTGAACAACTCGGTCGTATGCATGTACAAGACGGTTACGACGAAGATACTATAATTTACGCCGCAACACTTGCGGCGAGGTTTTATCACAACGGTAATACCGTAAAAGAAATTGCGGCATATTTACGGCGTGTAAGAAAAGCAAAAAGTTGGGATGTGTAGTATTTTTGGAAACCGCTTCCGAAAATGGGCGACGCAAGAATAAACTATAAAAGTACTGCTACTACTGCTACCAAGATACGAGAAGGACTTACAGAAATGTAGGTCTTTTTTGTATATAAAAAGCATGAAAGGAGCTGATGCCTATGTGGGTATCAAACGGCTAACCGGGAGACTTAAAGAAATAGTCTGTCCTATAGTTTAGCAAGCAGGGACTTTGTGTGCCGCGCAAGTCCCGTCACAGCCGTATATCCGGCTGAATCTTTGAGGGCTAACGCCCCCAAACCCCCATTGGAAGGATGTGAAGTTATATGGGGAAAGAAACAAGAATCGCTTTTCGCTTGAACCAAAAGGAAAAGCAAATCATTAGGGCAAAAGCAAAGAAATGCGGTCTGTCAACCACCGAGTATGTAAAGCAAAGAGCATTAGGATATGAGCCGAAATCGGTTCCGCCTGATGCTCTTTTTAAGTTGCTCGAAAAGATAGGCAGCTTAGAGGACAAAAGCAGTTCACCCGAACTCGATTCAAAGATTGAGGCGTTGCTTAAAGAGATTTCTAACGCTTTGCTTTTACCCGGAAAGGACGGTGGTGCTTTATCGCAGTTACAGGATTCTGGCCCGTTTACGGAAACCTGAAAGCCACACTCGAATACGCTGACAACCCTGACAAGACCATACCGAAAGAATATCTTGACGATGATTTATATTCAGCTGTTCGGTATGCGCAGAATGATGACAAAACAGATAAGCAGATGTTTGTTGCGGGTATCAACTGTTCAAAACAAAACGCCTATGCAGAAATGGTGTCGGTTCAAAAGCGATTCGGTATGAAAGGTAAAGTAGTCGCCTATCACGGCATACAGAGTTTTAAGTCCGGCGAAGTTACACCCGAGGAAGCGTTTGAAATCGGTAAAGAAACCGCGCGAAGAATGTGGGGAGATAAGTATCAGATATTAGTCACCGTTCATCTGAACACACAGTCAACGCATTGCCACTATGTCGTGAATCCCTGTTCCTTTATGGACGGGCAAAAGTTCAAGAATAAAATCGGCGATCACATTGAACTTCGCAAGGTGTCGGATCAAGTATGTCTGGAATACGGCAAGTCCGTATTAAAGGATAGCAACTTTTACAGCAAAGGCAAAAAGAAAGAATACTGGGTTCGCAAAAGCGGGCAATACACTCACAGAGATATGATTAAAGGCGATATAGAATATGCTCTTCAATTTTGTGACTGTGCCGATGATGTATACAAGTATCTTAAATCTATCGGTTACACAATCAATGATGATAGAAAGCATCTTACAATTATGGCAATCGGTTGGCAAAGACCTGTTCGTATGGATACTCTCGGGTTAACAAGAGAATACCTTAATAAACGGCTTAACGAAAACTATTATGATCCCGACTTTTCGTATTTCAAACGAAGGTATCCGCCCTATAAGCCGAAAGCGTTTCCGCTTTTATACGAAATTGAAGAACTGGAGTTTACAATCGAGCACAGCCACGATATCGGAAAGATTTATGTTGCGTTATTATTTCTCGTTATTATACGCACTTTTGAATTGCTGCACGAAATTAAAGAGGAAATGCTATTATCCGTACAACTGCGACACGAGGAGCGGGACTTAAAGCAGTATATCAGCGACTATCATTTTATGCGTAACAACGACATTGAAACTCTTGAAGACCTATATAACGATATCCAAAAAACAAAAACAGAAATATCCGAATTAGAACACCAGCGTATAGACTCAGACAACAAGCGTCGTCGGGCGAAGACACCCGGCGACATTAACATTTATAAGAAAAAACGCAAGGAACTGACAAAACAAATAACACCCCTGCGCAAACGATTAAAACAAGCGCAAAAGATTTGGGACAAATCGCCGCACTTGTTAGAACTCGTTAAGCAGGAACGCTCGCTTGAGATGCAGGCGAGTCAAAAATTCAAAAATTATGAAAGAGGAGAAAGATAATTTATGAAAGAAAAAACTAAAGAAACTGCTGTAAAGGCAGTAAACAAAAAATCAAGCAAAAAGGATATAGAGAGTTTTGTAGACACCTTACTAACAAAGGAACCGGCTGAAAAGAAACAAAAGCCAAAACTGGCAAATATCAAGATTGAGATACTTCATCCGTTTGAAGGGCACCCCTACAAGATAGTTGATGATGAATCAATGGACGAACTAACAGCGAGTATAAAAGAAAAAGGATTATTAAACCGAATCATCGTCCGACCGATTGAAAGCACAGACGAATACGAAATAATCTCCGGTCACAGGAGAGTGCACGCCGCCGAGCTTCTTGGAATCAAAGAAGTCCCGGCGGTTGTTTATTTCATCGACCGTGACGAGGCAACCGTTTTAATGGTTGATTCAAACTGTCAAAGGGAACGCGTCTTACCGTCTGAACGGGCGTTTGCTTACAAACTCAAAATGGAGGCGTTGAAATCGCAAGGCAAGCGAACCGATTTAACTTCGTCGCAAGTTGCGACAAAGATAGATAGCGCAAACGAATTGGGCAAAGACTCAGGCACAAGCCGGGATACAGTTTATCGCTATATTCGGCTTACAAACCTCATTCCCAAACTGCTCGATATGATGGACGAGGGCAAAATCGCTTTTTCAGTCGGAGTAGAACTGTCTTTTCTTGACGACAAGTTGCAATATGATGTTTTAAATGCCTGCGAAGAAAACGATAACACACCGTCGTATGCGCAAGCGGTTGAAATGCGGAAACTCTATAAAACAAATGAACTTGATTGCGACTATGTTTATGAAATTATGTCCAGAGAAAAAGCCAATCAGCGTATCACGGTAAAGATTCCGCAAGAACGATTATCCGGCAAAATACCAAACGGCTACAACGCCAAGCAGACCGAAGATTTTATTGTAAAAGCGGTTGAGTATTATCATCACTATTTACAACGGCAAATGGATGCGAGGTGATGATTTTGATGGTGCCTATGGATCATAACAAAAAATATATGGTCATTGACGGTCATATCATCACACTTTCATTTTCAAAAGAACCTAACTATGACTTGTTTGGTCGAATTAAAGATATTTTATTGTCTTCCGGTTCTATTCCGCAGAATCGTCTAAACCCGATATTTAATGGTAAAATGCGGAAACAAAGGGAGGCGTAAATATGGAACAAAACAGGGTTTGCTGCTTGTACCGAGTTTCGACCGATAAGCAGGTAGATTACGGCGATAATCACGAAGCAGATATTCCCATGCAAAGAAAGGCGTGCCATAAATTTGCCGAGAAAATGGGTTGGAATATCGTGCACGAAGAGCAGGAAGACGGCGTGTCCGGTCATAAAGTCCGAGCAGAAAACCGTGATAAAATCCAGACAATAAAAGAACTTGCCCGAAAGGGCAGGTTCGATATCCTGCTTGTGTTTATGTTCGACCGTATCGGGCGTATTGCGGATGAAACGCCGTTTGTTGTGGAATGGTTTGTAAAAAATGGAATACAGGTTTGGAGCACCCAAGAGGGTGAGCAGCGGTTTGATAATCACATTGACAAACTCTTAAACTATATCCGTTTCTGGCAGGCAGACGGCGAGAGCGAGAAAACTTCTATTAGAACTAAAACGAGTCTCGGACAGATGGTAGAAGAAGGGCATTTCAAAGGTGGAACCGCACCGTACGGATACGATCTTGTAAAAAGCGGACGGTTCAATAAACGCAAGCACGAGTTATACGATTTGAAAGTCGACGAAACAGAAGCCGAGGTTGTCAGACTTATATTTAATAAGTATACAAACGAAGGTTTCGGCACCTGGCGTATTGCAAATTTTTTAAACAGCAAAGGTTATAAAACAAGAAAAGGCAAAAATTGGCATCAGGCAAGTATACGGGGGATATTAGGCAACCTGACTTATACCGGCGTTTTGCGGTGCGGAGAAGTCCGTTCGCCTCTTTTACAGGAACTGCAAATAATAAAACCCGAACAGTTTGAAGTTGCAAATAAAATCTTTGAAAGCAGGGCGAAAAGAAATAAAGGCAATCCCAAAGTGCCGATAAACACGAGAGGTAAATCTCTTCTTGCCGGGAATGTATTTTGCGGGCACTGCGGTGCAAGACTTACGCTTACGACTAACGGCAGATACAGAAAACTCAAAGACGGTAGCGTGGATAAAACGCCCCGTATCCGATATGTATGCTACGGGAAAACCAGAAAGCAAACTGAATGCGATGGGCAGACCGGTTATACTATGCACAAGTTAGATGAACTGGTAGAAAAGGTAATAAAAAGGATTTTTCATACTATGAGGGGAATCCCGAAATCGCAAATTATTTCAAGTAGGTATGAAAAAGAAGTTGCCGCCAAGAAGACTCGACTTGAAGCCGCCGAAAAGGAATATGCCACTGCCGTCAAGAATCTCAATTTGCTCAAAGAGGAAATTGTAAAATGCCTTAGTGGCGAAAGCAGTTTTTCAAAGGACACTTTGGCAGGTCTTATATCCGATGCTGAAAATAAATGCCATAATCTTGAAAACCTATGCGAAAGCATAAAAGCGGAACTTAAACAATCAGAAAATTTGCAGACGGAACTATGCAACAGGTACGACGAGATCATCTCATGGTCGGAACTCTATGGCGGCGCTACCATAGAAGCCAAAAAGATGATCGTAAACAGTATGATCAGGCAAATCAAGGTTTTTCGGGATTATAAATTGGAAATTGAGTTTAACTTTGATATTCGGCAATTCTTTATAGGTATTAACGCTGAAACCACATTTAATTTAAGTGCCTGATAAATGCACAGCAAAAGAAAGACAGCCCGCCAAAACGGACTGTCTTTCTTTACGTTGTCTGTGACAAAGAGAACCCCCTGTTCTACAGGGGGTAAAAAAATAGCTTTTAGCGAGGAGTGGAGTAGACAAGAAAAAAGCTCCTTGGTATAGTAGAAGTGGTTTGCCGACCACACAACTAAAATATCAAGGAGGTCTTAATCGTGAAAGAAAAAGACATAAATAGTTTAGACCATACAAGCTGGAGATGTCAATACCATATTGTGTTCGCTCCCAAGTATCGTAGACAGGTAATATACCGAGAA
>CADCLS010000006.1:0-400 GCA_902802375.1 Oscillospiraceae bacterium
TCTCTTAGATAAGCTCTTTAGCTCATTCTTACTTAATGCTGACGCATTTTATTTTCTAATTCCAGATTTCTCAAAGAATCCTTAGGGTCCTTATTTCTTTAGTCGTTGTTTAATTTTCAAGGTTCATTTTTGTGTCCGCGTTAAGCTTGGCTTATGTGGGAAGTCCCTGCCTCGAGACATTTGTCTCTTCTCTTAACCTTTTCACATTTTTATGCCCGGTCTTTCTCGGTTCATACGGGAGTTCTCATCACGAGCAGGATAACCTTAATCTCATAATTCGTTCTCTCATATCCCCGCCAGCTCGGTGCATTTCTCGCATCCCTCTTCTCAGGGCGCCCGATTATATTACCACATCCATCCTCGCTTGTCAACACTTTTTTCTAAGTTTTTTTAAGTTTTT
>CADCLS010000006.1:438-83048 GCA_902802375.1 Oscillospiraceae bacterium
CGGTGCATTTCTCGCATCCCTCTTCTCAGGGCGCCCGATTATATTACCACATCCATCCTCGCTTGTCAACACTTTTTTCTAAGTTTTTTTAAGTTTTTTATTTGCCTTATAATTTATCAGCAATTTCGTATATCAATTTTTGCGTTTTCCCCCAGCCGAGGCAAGGGTCGGTAATTGATTTTCCGTAAACATCTCCGCCTACCGGCTGATTACCGTCCTCTATATAGCTCTCAACCATAATACCTTTTACAAGATTTTTTATATCGGAATTACTGTTTCGGCTGTGGACTACATCTTCTGCAATTCTGATTTGCTCAAGATACCGTTTTCCGGAATTAGCGTGGTTTACATCAACTATCGTCGCCGGATGTTCAATACCGTTTTGCATATATAATTCATTTAGAGACTGCAAATCTTCATAATGATAATTTGAAACGCATTTGCCGCTAAAATCCACATAACCGCGAAGTATAGCGTGTGCCATCCTATTACCGTGACTTTTTACTTCCCATCCTCTATATATAAATGTATGTGCCGAGCGTGCCGCCACAATTGAATTCATCATAATATGCAAATCGCCGCCGGTAGGGTTTTTCATACCGACCGGCACATTAAGCCCACTGGCAGTAAGCCTGTGTTGCTGATTTTCAACCGAACGCGCGCCGACTGCAACATAAGCAAGTAAATCGGACAAATAACGGTGGTTTTCGGGATACAGCATTTCGTCAGCGCAGGTAAAACCATAGTTTTTAAGAGCGTCCATATGAAGTTGTCTGATAGCAACTATTCCCTTTAACATATCGGGATTTTGTGTTGGGTCCGGCTGATGAAGCATACCTTTATAGCCTTCGCCGGTGGTGCGCGGTTTATTAGTATAAATACGGGGTATTACGATTATTTTATCCTTTACTTCGTCTGCAACTGTTTTAAGTCTGCCTATATAATCAAGCACAGCCTCGCTGTTATCCGCCGAGCAAGGTCCTATTATAAGTATAAACTTATCGCTTTCTCCCAAAAAGACATCGGAAATTTCCTTATCCCTTTTTTCTTTTACCGCCGCCAGTTCATCGGTTATAGGATACTCCGCTTTTACATCCCTTGGCACCGGCAGCTTACGCAAAAAATCCATATTCATATATTATCGCCGTCCTTATTGAACATTTTTCTTCTTGCAGTGGACAAACGCATCATATCTTTAATCACACGCTCATCGCCGTCTCTTATAGCGTTGTACAGTTTATCGAAACAATTTCTGTAACAATCCATTTCATACAAAAGAGCGTCTTTATTGAGCAAAAAAAGCTCACTCCACATATTCTCGTTAATATTTGCAATTCTCGTCAAATCCCTGAACGAGTCACCTGTGTAGCTCACAAGATTAGGGTCACCGTTAGCGCACATCAATGACACTGCGATACAGTGAGTAAGCTGGGATAAAAACGCTATCATTTCATCGTGTTGTTTAGGATTAAGATATGATATTCGCCTAAATCCCAAAAGCTCGCCGAGCGATTTGCACTTTTCTATTGCGTTGGGGGTATTATCGCGCGTAGGTACTATTATAAAGTTTGCATCGCGAAATATACCGTCGTCCGCATTTTTAACGCCGTAAACTTCCTTGCCTGCCATAGGGTGCGAGGCTATAAACTCGGCGCCTTGCGGCACTAAATTGTTTATCTTTTCAATTATCGCGCCCTTTATGCCGGTAACATCGGTAATAAGCGTACCGGCTTTGATGTACTTGCCGTACTCTTTCATCCACTCGACAAACACATTAGGATAAAGAGCAAATATTATAATATCGGCACTTGATACAGCATTAGCGTTTACTTCGGCAAAGCCGCAAGATATTATACCTTTTTCTATTGCGTAATCAATATCGGGTTGCTCTTTACTTATGGCGGTAATGCTATATCCTTTTTTTGACAGTGCCATAGCATAACTGCCACCGATAAGCCCTAAGCCAACTATAAGTATTTTACTTTTTTTATCTATTATCATTTGATTTGAACCTCTATACCAAGACTCTTTATATCTTTGAAAAAACCGGGATAACTCTTATTGACCGCCTCGGCGCCCTCTATTTCTCCTCCGTAAACTGACAAAAGCAAGCTCAGCGCCATAACCACTCTATGGTCGTTATGCGAGGAAAGAGGAACGCTTGGCGAATGAAGCTTTGTTTCTTTGATTTCTAACTCGTTTTCTGAAACCAAAACCTTTGCGCCGAATTTTGAAAGTTCTTCGCTCATTGAGGATGCGCGGTCGCTCTCTTTAATTTTAAGTCGCGCGGTGCCGGTAAATTTCGCGCCCACAAGTTCCGCCGAAAGCGCAAATAGCAACGGTGCTAAATCCGGGCAATCGCTCAAATCATAGCTACCACCCGAAGTGAGTGTTTTGAAATATTCTTTATAAATACGGTCGCCTTGTGTGCTATCGGGGTTTAAGCCGCCAACCTCAACACTGCCGTCTAAAAGATTAAAGGCATCTAAAAATGCAGCATTCGAGTAATCGCCCTCAACGGTATAATCAAAGTTTTTATAACGCTGACCGCCTTCGATATAATACCCGTCATTTTTACACTCGATGTGTATTCCGAAGTGTTTCAGCATATCTACTGTCATTTCAATATAAGGCTTACTTTCAACCGGTGTATCGAATTTAATAAAGCTGTCGCCCTCAAGCAAAGGCAGGGCAAACATAAGCCCTGATACAAACTGGCTGGAAATGTCGCCGCGCACACTGTATTCTCCTGCGCGAAGTACACCTTTTATATGCAAAGAGCTATCCGACAAATTAAAAACTATTCCCTGCTCTTTTGCTATTTTTTCATAAACTGATAAATCGCGCCGAAAAAGCCTGCTTGCACCAATAAATGTAATATCAGCCCCGGAAAGCATACAAAGCGGTATTAAAAACCTGAGCGTGCTACCGCTTTCGCCTGCATTTATAATCACTTTTTTAATACTCTGAGGCGAAATTCCTCCGATAGTGACTTTATCACCGTTCAAAGAAACAGAAGCGCCCAACACTTTAAGTGCATTAACAGTAGCGGTTATATCATCGCTAAGCGCTATATTACTGACCTCAGAGCCATTTGACAGCGCCGCACAAATAAGTGCCCTATGCGCCATTGATTTTGAAGGCGGTGCGGAAATTTTACCGCACGCTTTCGACGGTTTTATGTAAACTGTCATATTATTCACCGAAATTATTTGTAAGATAATCCAATGCCTCTATATATCCGTCAAAGCCCTTGCCGGATATGCATTTTGCGCATACAGAACGAACATAACTGATTTTTCTGAACTCTTCCCTACTATCAACATCCGAAATGTGCACTTCAACCGCCTGTATTCCTACTGCTTTGAGTGCGTCAAGTATCGCAACACTTGTGTGCGTATATGCGGCAGGGTTGATAACTATACCGTCAAAAACCTTATATGCCTTTTGAATTTTATCTACAATATCGCCCTCGTGATTTGACTGGAATACTTCCACCTCAATGCCGCATTTAATTGCGTAACCATTTATTAAGTCCACAAGATTTTGGTATGTTTCTTTGCCGTAAATTTCAGGCTCGCGTATACCGAGCATATTAAGATTAGGTCCGTTAATAACTAAAATTTTCATTATAAAAATCCTTTTCTGTTCTTTGCACCGCAGACTGTATATCGCAATCGTTTTTGATTATTACATCCGCCGCATTTTCATAAAGATTTTTGCGCCTGCTGTAAAGCTCGCAAATCGCTTCTTTTGACGAAGAAAGCGGTCGGTCCGGCGTGGAAATAAGAAGCTCACACGGTCGGTCAATAAAGTATATTTTTCCGTTTGATTGCAGTGAAAATATATTATCCTCAACAGTCACGGCTCCGCCGCCCGTAGCAATAACGCAGTGATTTTTTGCAGATAGCTCGGCTAATACTTCGCTTTCTATACGGCGAAATTCAGGTTCGCCGTCGTTTTTTATTATATCGGCAGGAGTTCTTCCCGTATTAAGCGTTATCTGCTCGTCACTATCGAAAAACGGCATACCGAGTTTTTCGGATAGCATTTCCCCTATAGTTGTTTTTCCGCTTGACGGCATACCTATAAGCACTATGTTTCGTTTTGCGCTTAGTATCTTTTCATATACCGCCGATATACTGTTTTTCGGTTCGGTATCAAAGAAAAGCTCTGCCGATTTATATCCTTGTGCTACAAGCATATAAAGTCCGCCGACAGCCTTTATTCCTTTTCTAATAGCTTTCAGACAAAGCCGTGATTTGAGCGGATTATATATTACATCTATTACTGCCGAAAGTTTGCTGAATTCATTAATATCTATCGGAGTATTTTGAATGTTAGGAAACATACCGCAGGGTGTTGTGTTGATTATAATGTCGGCGTCACCCTGTGTTTTTACTGCTTCATTATATGTAATAACGCCGCACTTTTCGGTGCGCGAAACCCTGAAAACACTTTTAGCGCCAAGGCTTTTAGCTACAAAAAGTGCCGTTTTCGATGTGCCGCCACTGCCGAGTATTAAAACCTTTTTATCTTTAAGACTAATACCGCCGCTGTTAATCAGCGCTGTAAGACCGTAAGCGTCGGTATTGTAACCGTATAGCTTTCCGCCCCGATTTACGACGGTATTTACCGCGCCTATTGCCATAGCTACATCATCAATAAAATCGAGATACTTTATAACCTCGCTTTTATAGGGTATCGTCACATTTATACCGCAGAAATTTTTTGAAGCAAAAAACTCTTTTATATCGTCGGGTGCAATCTCTTCAAGCTCATACTCGTAATCACCAAAATACGAATGCAATTCCTTTGAAAAGCTATGTATGAGCTTTTCGCCTATCAGTCCGTATTTCATAGTTTCGCCAACCAGTCAGTTCCAAAACGCAATGCCAGCATATCAGCGAGGGTCAGAGCTACCACTGAGTCTACAACCACTCGTGCCCTGTGCGCTATAAACGGGTCGTGCCTTCCGGGCGCTATCAGCTCTTCCTCTTTGAGCGTTTTCAAATCAACAGTTTTCTGTGGTTTTGAAATTGTAGGAGTCGGCTTTATTGCACACCTTATTATAATAGGCATACCGCTTGTAATACCGCCTACAACTCCGCCGTTATTATTTGTTTCAGTTACGATTTTCCCGTTATTTACAGTAAAGACATCATTCGCCTGGCTACCTTTCATACATCCAAACGAAAAACCGGCTCCAAACTCTACGCCCTTTACTGCCGGAACAGAAAAAAGTGCATGAGAGAGTTTACTCTCAACTGTATCAAACCAAGGCTCACCCACACCTGAAGGTACACCTATAACCGCCGTCTCAAGTATGCCGCCTATACTATCGCCCTCACTTGCCGCAGATATTATTTTTTCTTTCATTTTTTCCGCGACGGCGTTATCAAGCAAAGCAAAATAAGTGTTTGAAAGATATTCTATATCAGACATATAATCTGAAAATTCCCTATCCTCAATTTCACTTACCTTCTTAATATGTGTGCCGATATAAATGCCTTTTTTATTAAGCGCAGGAATTATAATTGCTGCCGCGGCGACTATCGGTGCGGTTATTCTGCCGCTAAAATGTCCGCCGCCGGCGTTATCCTCAAAGCCGTGATATTTCTCTCTGCCGGTAAAATCAGCGTGCGACGGACGGGGCAATGCCGAAAACAACGAATAATCCTCAGATTTAGTATCACTGTTTTCAATAAGAATGCAAATCGGTGTGCCACAGGCGCGACCGTTTTTCACGCCGCTTACTATCCGAAATTTATCCGCTTCTTTACGCTGAGTGGATATTCTCCCCTGAGGACGGCGAAGGGAAAGTTGTTTATCGATAAACTCTTCGTCGACTTGGATGCCGGGCGCCACACCGTCAAGCACTGCGCCTATTGCCTCGCCGTGGCTCTCGCCGAAAAGCGTAATACTGAGACTGTCGCCAAAGGTGTTTTTCATGCCTTCCACATCCTTTCCGCCCTAAAAAGAAATTCCTCGGTTTTTTCTTTTCTGAATTCATAACTGCCTATCTTATTTACAAACACAGTAGTAATTGTATCTCCTGCAGCTTTTTTATCGTGAATTACCGCTTCACGCATTTTTAGGAAGTCCACATCCGCAAGCGTTGGCAAATTCAATTTTTCAAGCGCTGATTTTATGCGTTCTCTGACAGCTTGCGAACACATATAAAGCATACCTATACCTACACATTCGCCGTGCAAAAGATTACCGCTGCTGCTCTCTATTGCGTGACCCAATGTATGCCCGAAATTAAGTACACGGCGCATACCAGCCTCACGCTCGTCAGCCTCTACCACGGTTTTTTTAATGTTTACAGCACGGCTTATGACCTCTTCAATCCGGCTAAGCGCCGCGCCTTCTTCAAAAATCGAGAACAATTCACCGTCAAATGTCACAGCCATTTTAAGCGCCTCTACAAGGCCGTTTGAAATCTGCCTTTCATCTAATGTGCCAAGCGTGTTTGCATCAATAAGAACACACTTAGGCGGATAAAAAGCGCCAACCGTATTCTTATATCCCCCGAAATCTATTGCGGTTTTTCCGCCAACGGATGAATCAACCTGCGAAAGTACCGTTGTAGGAATATTATAAAAATCAATACCACGCATATAAGTCGCCGCGGCAAACCCTGCCATATCGCCGACTACTCCGCCGCCCACGGCGACAATACAGTCACTCCTTGTAAAGTCAGCACCGAGAAGAGTTTCAAGTATCATCTTATAGTTATCAAAATTTTTTGAGCTTTCACCCTTTGGTATTACAATAGTGAGCGCTTCCACGGCTTTATCGGCAATGGTTTGCGAATACTCTTTCGGCACACCGCTATCGGTTACAACGAGGACTTTTCTTTTGAGATTCAAGAATTCTTCTGCTCTTTTAAGTATGCCGCGCCTGATTACGATATCATATCCGCCAAGTGCGGTTTTCACGGGTATTATCATAGTATATCCCCTTTATATGCGTATTTCTTTTTCAAAGCTGCCGAGCACCTTAACATCTGAGCAACAACTTTCAAGCGACAAAAGCATCGCCTTCCCGTTTTTACTGCTAATATTGCCCTCTCCCTCAGCATAGAAGTAATAGTTCCAAATAAGCTCTTTTGTAGGTCTGCTTTTAAGTGCTCTTAAATTGAAACCGTATTCACCTATGAGCGAAATCGCTTTACCGAGCGCGCCTGCCGCGTTTTTAACAGTAAACATCATAATAAAACGGTCATCTTTTTCAGAAGGCGCCTTTGGAGCGCGGGAAAACACCGCAAACCGAGTAGTATTTGAAGAGCTTTGGTTTATGTGTTTTTCGAGTATCTGGAGTCCGAATTCTTCGGCGGCGGAAGCACTGCCTATCGCCGCTAAATCATTTCTGTTTTCTTCGCTTATGTGCTTTGCCGCAACCGCAGTGTTTACGGCTTCAATGGTTTCAAATCCGCGTTCTCTTATATATTCAGCGCACTGGCTAAGCGCTTGAGGATGACTTATTACTGTTTTTATATCACTTATCTTAGCGCCTTTTACCGCCAATAAGTTTTGTATTATTTCTGTTTCATATATACCATTTACAAAAAGCGGACCGAAAAAGCAAAGGTCCATAACCGTGCCTACATCTCCGCCGACGCTGTTTTCAAGCGGTAAAACAACTGTATCGCACTCGCCGTTTACAACAGAATCGTATGCCGCCTTAAAATCCTTATATCCGATAAGCTGAGCATCGGGGAATATGCCTCTTGCCGTTATATCCGCAAATGCACCGCGTGTACCGCTGAAGGAAACACGCATACCGTCAAGCAGGCGGTGCTGATATGACTTTGATATATCGATAACCGACTTTTGAAAGCCTATGTAGTAAGGCTCATATTCCTTATTTTTGATGTGACCGCAATTTCTTTTTATAAGTTCTTTTTCGCGCGAAACATCTTCAACTCTCAGTCCATGCTCACGCTTATAGTCAGCCACGGCTCTCACAGCATCCAAACGCTGTTCAAAAAGCTCAGCAATTTCGCTATCAACTCTATTTATTGTTTCTCTTATCTTTTCAAGTTGTGACATACTATTTTTTATATTCCTCCATAAGTGCTTTGAATGCCGGAATAGATTTTTCTATCATTTCATACTTTACGCAATATGCTATTCTTGCGTAACCCTTTATACCGAAGCTGTCGCTTGGAACCATAAGTATTTCGTGCTTTTTTGCGCGCTCGCAAAACTCCCCGGCATCGCCAGACGGTGACTTTACAAACAGATAAAATGCTCCGCCCGGTTTTGTTACGGTGTAACCCATTTTGGTAAGAGCGTTATAAAACAAAACTCTGTTTTTGTTGTATGCTGATATATCCGAGGTGTCATAAACGCAATTAGTTATCGCATACTGCATAAGACTCGGCGCGCAAACATAACCCATACTTCTGCCTGCACCACATATAGCGGCATAAATATCCCTGCTGTTTTCACAGCTTGAAGGCACAAAAATATATCCTATTCTCTCGCCCGGCAATGAAAGTGATTTACTGAAAGAATAATCAACTATTGTGTTGCTATAAAAGCACGGCATAAACGGGGACGCCGCTTCATAAGTAAGTTCCCTGTACGGTTCATCCGAAATAAGATATACAGTATGCGAAAACTCCTCTGATTTGCTCGTTAAAATATCACCGATTTTCTTTGCCTCATCTGCCGACAAAATAGCGCCGGTAGGGTTGTTAGGAAAATTAATCAGAACCGCAACGGTTTTTTCGTTTATTGCGCTTTCAAGAGCATCAAAATCAATATTAAAATCGGGTGCGACAGTATTTACTACCCTTTTCACCGCGCCTGCATTTTCGATAAACACGCTGTACTCAGGGAAAAACGGCGCCAATACAACCACCTCGTCCCCCGGCTCGCACAGCGCTTTTAAGGTGATTGTAAGAGAAGCCGCCGCGCCGCAGGTCATATAGATATCGTCCGCCGCCGCGGCAGTGCCAAACCTCTTTTCTATAGACTCGGCTATCGCTTTCCTCACGCCTAAATCGCCCTGCGCCGAAGTGTATCCGTGTAAAGCCACGCTGTCGCGTTCCTCTATTAGCATTTTAATACTTTTATTTACGCTGTCGGGTGCAGGTATACTCGGATTACCAAGGCTGAAATCAAAAACATTTTCCTCGCCAAGCAGAGCTTTCCTGCCTCTTGAATATTCAAATATCTCTCTGATTTTAGAAGGGCTCTTCCCGAGAGCCGCCATTTTTCCGTTCATAATTTCCTCCTCAAAACAAAAAGTCCGCTATCGGCTGAGAATGCCAAATGCGGACTGACTGACTTATTAAAAACACAGCAGATTAATCTGCTACGATCTTAAAAGAAGGCAGGCAGTCCGTACTAAAGTAATAAAAGTAAAAATAACTACTATTTACGAACATTACCGCAACCTCCCTAATTTGATAAAAACATATTACACTTATTTATCCCATTTGTCAAGTAAAAAACAGGCGTTTTATGTATATTATTTTACTCTACTTGATTTTCGGGTCAAAAGACGGCATAAGCTTTAGCTTAAAAAGATTTATCTTATGAAGATGATCTATTCTTGCCTTCTTTTCTTTATCTTCTATAATACCTTCTCTGATATACCGGTCAAGCTCAGCATAGGTAAAACCCAAGTTTTCCTCATCGGTTTTACCGCAAAGACCGTCAATCGGAACTTTGTCAACTAAGACATCAGGAAGACCCAATTCTCTGCCAATCGCTTTTACCTCTTGCACGGTAAGATTAGCGCAAGGGCTGAAATCCCCTGCAGCATCGCCGTATCTCGTTGAATAGCCCACATAATCCTCCGACAAATTACAGGTGTTTGCCACTCTGCCGTTATTGCTTTGAGATATGGCGTAAAGCGTTGACATACGAATTCTCGGCGGAAGATTAACTCTGCTCTGCTCGCTTAAATCTACAGGGATGCTTTTTATTAACGAGTCAACAGTTTCTTTAATATTAACCGTAAAGCTGCGTATGCCGAGATGGGATACCAGAAGCCTTGCCATATCTATATCAGCCTGTTCGCCGTTTGGCATTAACACACCTATAACCCTGTCTTTGCCCAGCGCCTCCACACAAAGTGCGGCTACAACAGAGCTGTCCTTACCGCCCGAAATGCCTACTACGGCGTTGCATCCCTTGCCGTTTTCCTCAAAAAAATCCCTTATCCACTGTATAAGGGCGCATTTTACTTTCTTCACATCAAACATTAAATCATCTCCGTAATATGGTCTTATTATATACAAAACACCATATTAGGTCAAGACAAATCAAATTTAATGTGTTTTAAGCCGACACTTGACAAATCGTGATTTTAAGGTTAAAATACATATTGTGTTTGGGGGCGTAGCTCAGCTGGGAGAGCGTACGGTTCGCATCCGTAAGGTCGAGAGTTCGATCCTCTTCGTCTCCACCAGTCGAGAGCCTCGATGCGCAAACGCGTAGTTGAGGCTCTTCTTTTTTTATGCTTTGTGCCTCGCGTTGTTATCTTTTGCTTATAAATTAGGTGGCAAGGTGCCGCACCCAATTGGGGAATAAAATCTAATCAAAACAAAGGTTTTTTATCCCGACCGGGTGTTAGTCTTTAAGACATCTTGCTCCACCAAAAACACCCAAATCAGACCGTTAGGTTTGGTTTGGGTGTTGTTTTTTAATAAGATGACGATGAAGAGCCATTTGCATAAGATAGTACAAATGGCTCTTTTGCAGCATTATGCTTTATTATGCGCCGATATGTATATCGTCTATATAGAATGTGCTTCCACTCTCAACGGCTATAATAGAAATGTTGTTTTGCGAGAATGCAGTTGCCGCTTGTGAGCCGGTTACGGGATTACCGCTTCCGTTAACCAAATTTGAAATATCGAAGACACACTTTATAAATCCGCCGGGAGCCACAGTAATTGTGGAGGCTGTGCTTCCGCTAACCGTAGCGTAATTACCGGAACCTATCTGTAAGCGAACATTAATGGCACTTGTGCCGCCGTTCTTAATCATTACCGAAATATACTTGTAATCGGTAAAGTGCTGGCGGTATGCGGTAACAGCTGACGGCTTTAGAACCGGGCTGGCTCCTCTGTTACCTGATGTGGTAACAACTTTAACTGCTGAATTACCGGAATATTTAACAGAGCGGTCAAATGTTATGGTAGACCCGGTTGTGTTACTTGCTTTCCATGTATCAACATAGTTACCTGTAACAATGCCGTTATCACGCCATACCTGATTATAATCGCACGACATCCAATCATCGTGGTCACCAAGGTAAATAGCATTGGTGAACTCTGCAGTGTAGAACGGAACAGCCGGCAAATTATACGAATTGTAAAGATTTGCATTTGTATTAAATGTGTTAAATCCGTAAGCTGCCGCAACAGGCGTTGTTACGAACGGACTTGAAACAATGATTGTATTTCCTTCAAGCCGAGCATCAGCATTTACAAATTTATGGTCTGCACCGCATATAGTAAAGCCGAAAAGTTTTGTGTTTCCGCTTCCGGACTTAAGACCTGAACCGATATTATCCATTGTAATTCTCACGGTATTGCCGGAAATTGTGCTGGACTTGTAAACAGGCGCATCATAAGAAGTATTACCACCGTAGAACTTGCCGAGTATAGTAGCTGCAAAACGGTCTGCTACCGGTTGCTTCTGCCACGGGTGAATCGCTTGGTTGGCATATCCCGCAGGAAGTGTATAATCAAGCGGCAAATCGTAGATTGGTATCTGGATAGCAGTATCTTTGTGCGCCGCCCAGGATTCATTCATAGCAGCGGAAAGCTGGGCTACTGCGGAATCATAATCATTTGTTCTTACGCTTGAATAATCGCAAGGAGCAATATGCGCAAAGATAAACGGCATTTTACCCTTTTCAAATCCAAAGATTACGGACCAATCGTCAATAAGCTGATTAAGTGCTGCGGTGTAGTAGGTGTTTTTACCGTTACTCTCTGCATACTTAATATTGCTTTCGCCCTGATACCACATAACGCCTGCTATATTCATACCTGAATGCGCAGAGAGCTTAGTGTTATCAGAATCCATACCGGCAATAGGCGCCAACTTTGTGTTGTAAAGAGTGGTCATAAATTGCCAGTTCTTAGCCACGCCGAGAGCTTTCTCAGAATAGTAAGCGCCCCTCGACTGAAGTTTACTCTTAATTGTTGCATTGCTGTCAATGCTATCTCTTGAAAGCCAAGCTTCAATTACGGATGAACCTCTTGCAGTATTTATAAAGCCTACCGGAACATCAAGTTCCGCCTGAAGCTTAACAACCGTCTTATACGCTATCGCAGAGACATAGCAAAGCTCGCTATAATTTGCTGTACCGTTAATCCATGTTCCGTGTCCCACTGAATTTGTATTATTAACATCATCAATAATATCATAAACCGGAGTTGATGAAAGAACGCCGTTTGCGCCGTCGACAGTAGGAACGGAAGGTTCTTTGAATATGCGGATATACTTATTTGACTTAATTGTCTCACGATCATCCTTGGACACTGTATTTCCTAAGAAAAATTCCATATTTGACTGACCGGATGATACCCAAAGCTCGCCGATCAAAACATCTTTAACCGTCTTTTTAAGCGTTCCGTTTTCTCTTACTTCGAGTGTGTAAGCTGTATAACCGCCCTTTTGAGCAGGAAGTGCTACACTCCAGTTGCCGCTATTATCGGCTGTATTTGAGCCCACGGCAACCTGACTATTACCGTTTAAGAGTTTAACCTCTACAGTCTTTCCTGCATCTGTTTTACCCCAAACATTCATAGGTTTGTTTTGCTGGAAGAGCATACCGTCAGAAAACAACTTCGGCATAAAGTCAGCAGGTTCATCAGTTGTGCTTGAATTATCCCAGTTAGGAGTTACCTTATTTGTAGTAGCCTTAATATTATCAAGACGAACTACTATATTATCAAGGTTGTTATTAATACTGCCGGTATTTGCAGGAAGAGTATAGAATGATATTGAGGCTATAGCGCCCAAATTAAGACCTTTGCCCACAAGTGATACGGACATCGTTCTCCAATCTCCGCTGATGTTTCCTATCTGCCATTCGCCAATTCCGAAATCTACAGACTTGCCGGAATTATCTGTGACAGTTACGCCTATATAATCTTCATATGCTTCTGCTACCGCATAGAAATAATCCGAGCCTGAAGACGATGATTTCAAAACCATATCCCACTGCAAGGTTGTGTAATCGGTAATGTCTACAGAAGATGGTGCAGTATATGTAAACTTTCTTAATGCTCCCTTGTTTGCGCTTAAAGCCACATAGTTTCCTGCAATACCCATATTGCTACCCGTTTGACCGCTACCGCCGAGTTCATAAGCCCAGCCGGTATTTGTTTCACAGTCACAAATCATAACAGGGTCAAGACTTGGACCATCCTCGCCGCCTGATTCGTTCCAGTTCGGCGTTACTGTACTATTGGTAGCTATGACATTATCAAATCTGAAAACGGTGCTTTCAACAGTATCAACTACAGCGCCTGTGCCGTTCGGCAGAGAATAAATAGTAAACGAAGAAATTTTTGAAAGGTCAACGCCAGTACCTGCAACAGATACCTTAAAGTGGCGATAATTGCCTGTGCCGGTTTCTCCTACTTCCCATTTATTGAGTTTTAATACAGCCTTATTTGTGCCGTCGGAAATCTCAACTGCCATATAATCGCCGTAGGCGTCAGCTATTGCTTCAAAATTATCCTTGCCCTGATTTGTGCCGGACTGCACTACAGACTGCATATCCCACTCAAGCGTTGTAAACGCCGAAATATCCATAGCAGAGGGTAATGTATAGGTAAGCTTTCTTAAAGCTCCCGAAAGCATATATAGCTCCGGTTGAATCCTTACCTCTTCCGGCCGCAAGCGCCACTCCTGCACCGCCCGACTCTGAGCCCCAGCCGGTCGCACTTTCGCAATCGGAAATAACTTTTGACAACTCAATTTCAGGTTCTTCCACTTCATAAGGCAGGTTCAAAATCATTGCACGGAAATAAGAGAGATCATTAGGCAAAATATAACCGTTTCCACTAATATCACCGATTGGATTTACATAAACCGTTTTATCAACCAAATATCTTTTAATCCGCACATAGTCTTTGATATTTACTTCACCGTCCGCATTTGCGTCACCGGGTTTTGTAACACTAATAGTCTTCTCACCTGTAACCTTGATGTTATCAAGACGGATTTGACCGCCGGAAACAGAACCATCCGTAGCACCGTCACAAGAAGTAAAATAAAACTTCTTGAACCTGGTAGCGTCAAAGTCAACAACTGTATTTGCCTTATCAAGAGGTGCCTTAAAATGTACCCAGTTAAGGTTTGCGTATGGCTGTGAATACTCAAGTGCAGAAAGACGCCATATTGCGCGGTCACTATCGTTTTCCTCTGACATCAGTTTCAAAAGTAATGTGTTGTTACCACTAGTACCGTAAGCCGCTTTGACTTCATCCCACATTTTGCCTGTGGTGTCTCCGCTTGCAAAAAACATAGCGTCCCACTCGATATAATCATAACCCGAAATATCCATAGCGCTATCGAGTGTGTAAGTAGCAGTACGGAATGCACCATAGCTTACATCGCACTGTATAGCGCCCTGGCTGCCTTGTGAGCGAGCAGGTACGCCCGGCGCTTCAAGCTTATTTCCGCCAGTTTTAGTCCAGCCGTCAAGCGTATCGCAGTCACATACCACAGCGGAAATTGTCTCGGCGGAGACAGACATTCCGAGTGGAAATGCCGCCAAAACGACAAACACGGCCAAAACACACGCCAAAATCCTTTTCTTCATTTGACCATCTCCTATGATTTATTGAAAATAATATTTAGCCAATTATTTGCCGACTTTACCCATTCGGCATTACCGATTTCCTCTTTGCCGATTTCATCATTGGTTTCGAGGTCGGAGGTAGACATACCGTGCCTACCGTATGGATATATATGAAGTTCATAATCAACACCGAAATCCGCCAAAGACATGGCATACAAAAGAGAGTTCTGTACGGGCACATTCTCATCTTTGGCAGTATGCCATAAAAATGTAGGCGGCGTATCAGCGCTTACGAGGCGTTCACACGAAAACTTAAGCTTTTCTTCCTCGCTTGGGTCGTGACCGAGAAGATATCTAAAACTACCTTTATGAGAATATCTATCATCAGTAGTAATAACCGGGTAGCAAAGCACACTCGCCGCGGGTTTTTTTGGATTTTCAAATACTTCCTTTACCTCATCACAGTTATATGCGTTTGAATAATGCGCGGCAAGATGTCCACCGGCAGAAAAACCAAGTAACGCGATTCTTTCGGTGTCACAATTCCAGATGTCAGCATTCTTATGTATTAAATCAAAAACTGCCGCTACCTCTATTATCTGAGAGGGGAAAATATTCGGGTGAGTGGAATAATTAATAACAAAAACATTGTAACCAAATGGCAAAAATTTAAGTGCTACAGGTTCTTGTTCCCGTTCAGAGCAGAAAAGATATGCGCCACCCGGACATATCACCAAGCACGGGCGTTTTTGATTTTCCCGGTGCATTTCCTTCATATTATAAGGAAGATAAACATCTAAAACCGGGTCTTTTTCGTTCTCACCTAAAATAGGGTAAATATTTTTCAAATTTATAGATTCTATGTACATTACGGTTTCACCACACTACTCCATCCAAAATCAGATAAGAGGAAATAAGATTTTATTGCCACTTCGTATCCAAGCAAAATTTTCTTTACATTTTCGTAATCGGTACTGTCAATATCAACACTCTTGTCTACATTAGCAAATTCTTCGAACACTTCTACCTCTTGACCGCCAAAAAATTTCTTGAACCTTACGAAGTCCTTTACAGTAACATATCCGTCACCATTAACATCACCGACGGTAAAATCATTTTTAGGTAACGCTTTTATGTTATCAATACGCATATTGACATTGCTCTGAACACTTGTGTCCTCTGAAGTGGAAATCGAAATTTCAAATGATTTGACTTCTGAGAGGTCAATTATTTTTGAGTATAAAGCCCTGTTAAGACTAATTGTGAACTTATACCAACCGTTCCCGGAGCTTTTAATATCAATATCTGAAAGATAGTAATTGCAAAGGTTTCCGTTACTGTCTGCCAATGTAATCCTTATGCTATCTGAATACTTTTCAGAAATTACCGACCACATATCATCGGCTCCGCCGGCTTTAAGAAAACGAATATCAAAGCAAATAAACCCGTGGCTGTAAACAGATATCGGTGTAGCAAAGGTATATTTCAGCGGAAATACCGCGCCTTTCGTGCCGAAAGCCTGAATGGCGTTACCCGTAAAACCGTTGGAATTTACGGTCATATTACCGCTTTCCGCCTTGTCGTTTAAGGTCCAACCGTCTTTATCATCGCAGTCCTCAAGAAGAATTTCCGAGGTTTTTCTATATTCATTTGAATTAGGAATTACTGAATTATTTGTAATCAAAAGATTATCAAAACGGAAAAATGCATTAGGTACTGTTTTATCTACTGCATCTATTCCAAGCGGTAAAACATATAAAGACACAGATGTTAAATGAGTAATACCGCTGACTGCATTCTTAAAAGACACTGCAAAATGCCGATATTTATCTGCCCCGACTCCTCCGATCTGCCAACTGTCTAAATGTATCCTTGCAGTTCTTATGCCGTCACTGAGTTCTAAAGCCATATATTCGCCATAGGCGGCGCATATATTGGCAAACAAATCGTTACCTTTAACTATTGTATCGTTTGAATTTATAACCGACTGCATATCCCACTCAAATGAGGAATATCCTGAAATCTCAACAGGCACGGGTAAAGTATAGGTCAATTTCCTCAAAGCGCCGCATCCGCCGGCGGCAAAAACAGCATTTGTGCCGTCCTTCCCCCTACCCGAAGCTATTTTAAGGTCTGCGTTCTGCGGACTTTCGGTCTCCCAGCCGCCAATATTTTCACAATTATTTATCACTACAGTTGAAGGAATATCTGTAGCTGTTCCGGTAACCTTTATATTATCAATACGGATTTGACCGTTTGAAACGGAATTGACCGTGGCACCGTCACACGAAGCAAAATAAAACTTTTTTAACCTCTTCGCATCAAAATTAATTTCGGTATTCGGATTTTTAATGGGCGCCTTAAAATGCACCCAGTTGCGATTGGCGTAGGGTTGTGAGTGTTCAATTTGCGAAAGACGCCATATAACGCGGTCATCATCGCTGCCATCCGACATAAGCTTAAGAAGTAATGTGTTATTACCACTAGTGCCGTAAGCCGCCTTCACTTCATCCCACATTTTGCCTGTGGTGTCTCCGCTTGCAAAAAACATAGCGTCCCACTCGATATAGCCGTAACCGGAAATATCAATCACGCCGTCGAGCGTATAAGTGGCGTTGCGGAACGCACCCTTATCCACATCGCACTCAATAGCCCCCTTACTCCCCTGCGAACGGGCAGGAACCAGCAGTGCTTTAAGGGAGTTGCCGCCCGTTTTTGTCCAACCGTAAAGTGTATCGCAGTCACAAAGAGAAAGCTCCTCCTGTGTGGCACAGACCGGTATCACTATATCTGACACAAAAGCCAAAGATAAAATTACTAAAGCTAAGAGAGCAGATATAATCCTGATATTATTTTTCATTCTATCATCCTGACTCTTATATCCACCAACAATTTGTTGGAAAGTACCTTCCAACGCCGTTTATCAGCGTGTTATATCCTGCGTTTGAAGGCTGGATTTTAGAGGCTAACTGTTTATACAGATTTCCCTTTGAACGAATTAAGCCTTCTTTGTAGGTCACAAAAAAGCGGTTTTTGTGCGGCAACATACAACTGCTTATATAAAGCTTACCCGCACTCACTTCGGCAATATGGTCTGTATACTCCAAATTATGATAAAACATTTGACAAACCAAGAGATTGCCGCCGTCAACCCTTATAGATGTTCCTTTCGGATTTGCCCACGCACTTGTATTGAAAAGACACAATGTGCCCGTTACAGTCGATTTAAGATTTATATGATACATATCCCCTGTACCGTTCATCGAAACAAGCTCGGAATTTATCATATAAACATTACCGATTTGTTCGGCAACAAGAGCGTTACGGCAGCCATCCGACCCATGGCCTATGAACACGCCGTTAGTGCCGCCTTTGCCCTGAGATACAAACTTCAAAAGATTTTTAGCACCGTATCCGAAGGTCGATAAAACATGTTCGCTCGCGTTATCACCGAAAATCATTGACTCAAGCGTAGTATTAACAGCGTCATTCAACAAATCCTGATCTGTTAAATCAATCATGGAAATATTGGCGCGCTTCCAATAATGAGGATTGAACTGAACATTTTCTACCCAGCCGTTTTTCGAGTTGTTTCCCACAAAAATACCACGCCGTAGCGGACTGCCACTGACATATTGAATATAATGACCTTCAGACGGATAAGTTCCGAAGTCAAGAGCGTTATATGAATTTACAAAGACGCAGTTTTTCGCCCAACAATTTTTCCCGCGGCTTTGAACTGTATATGAATAAGGTATGAAATCGGAAAAGGTTTGACTTATATAGTAAAACTCTATTCCGCTTATGCCTGAGCCCTCGCTTAATGTGATAAACGGGTCGGCAGATTCGTCGCCCTTACCGTGGTCTGTACAAAGAACAGAGCCTCTTGTTACAGAATGCGTCGGAACATCGTAAATACCTTTAAGCTCAACACCTGAGGGGATGTTCAGAGGTTCATTTATTATATATTCGCCTGCCGGAACATAAACTGTGCCACCCGTAATACCGGCAGCCAAAAGAGCCGACTTAAACGCCTCAGTACTATCAACGCCGCTTGCAGCGCCGTAATCGGTAACGCAGTAAACATCTCTTGTCTTAGGCACCGGAAGTACACTTTTATATGTATGCTCAAGGTCCATTACCGGCAAATCAAGCGGGGTATGGTCTACCATTACTTTGCCCGAAAAATCCTGCGGACGGAATATATCCGAAGCCCGTGGAAATTTACATCCGAGAACAGATACCGACAAAGCGCCAGTACCAACATAAACATGGCGGTTACTCGATGCAAATTCACATTGTTGTAGGCTCATTCCCCCACCGTTTACTTCAACGCTGTACCATACATTCCCGGATGTATCAAACAGAGAATTTGTTACGGTGATTTTTCCCTCCGGCAAAGCATTACTGATTATCGCCGCTTCCGATTCGCCTCTCATTTCGAGATTTGTTATTTCAAACGACGAAAGATACTCATCCGAGAAGATGAACCCTACATCGCAGTTATAAATTTTAATATTTGTAAGCGCGTAGCCTATTGCGTTGGCATATTGAACATCAAACGCAATACTGCATTCACTTATATCAACACCGAACATCTGCCCGTTACTGCCGCGCTTGCGGTTATCATCGTTTATGTCATAATAAGGCTTAAATACTATGCCACTCTTAACACCTGATATTTTAAGGTCGTAAACATACTGCCAATCCGACCGCTGAATTACAAGCCCGTCGGCCTTTTTAGCCTCAGCCAAAGCCAGGGCTTTTACCCGGCTTTCCAAAGGCTGGTACACATTATTTGTAAAATAATCAGGGCTTATGCGTATTTTTTCAAGACGGCCTATATCCGTTACATTATTTATTTTAATTGCCTCTTTGAAAGAGGAAAAATAAACATTTTTCAGCGTGTGAAGCTCACTCCACGAAGTTGCGGCGTCATACCCCACAGAGCCACCGAGTACCGAAATATTCTCTACAGTGAAGCTGTCGCCTCCGTAGGTTGCAGTTTCGGCAATGGTTGCGCTGTATTCGCTAAAGCTGCCGTTTGCCATACCGGGATAAAAAATATTAAGGTTCCTGATTCCGGCGCCTGTTCCAAGACTGACAAATTGTGTTTGACACACCGATATATCCCCGGTATACACATAAAGCACACTACCCGGCGTGCTTGCTGTAACCTTTTCGGGAGGAAGCCACTCTCCGCGAAGTGTCACACCGCTTGGAATGGTAATTGGTTTATTGCAGCGGTATTTGCCCTCCGGAAGGTATACTACTCCGCCGCCCTTAGCCTTGGCAAAGTTAAGCGCTTTTTGAATAGCCGCAGAACTATCGGCGTTCAAGTTATTAACAGGTGCAGAAAAATCGCGTACAACATCGTAAATCGCAACGCATACTTCGTTTTCGATATTGTATTTAAGCGGTACCGCGTAAGGCTTGCCCGCAGTCACATTAACCCCTACAGTGCCGGCAGTTGGTGTTTGAAAACTGCTATCATCAGGGATGCTGTCTAAATGCATATTTTCTATCACTTCTTTCGCATCTGCTTCACAAATCACCTGCCCGAGATTCACCTCGTAGCCGCCGGTTAAACCGTCAACTGAATATAGAACACGGTTAATGCCCGATTCGTCAACATAAGATACAAAAGCTCTTACAATTATTGTATAAGTATCGCTGAGCGCGGCTATATCGCACAAAAAGTAAAGATTATCGCCGTCTCCTTTTTCAACATAAAGTTTATCTGCCAAAAAGCTTTCATATCCAAGCGGCGAATTAAAGCTTAAAATTCCGCTTTTGAATATTTCATACGGTGCTGCTAAAAATCCGTATTTAATATCCTTATATGTGTTGCTGAACTGTTCATATTTTCTTCTGTCGATTTTTGCAATACATCTTACACTGTCACCCTTATACCTTACACCCACGATTTCCGGCTCTACCGTAATCGCGCCGGCAGCAACCAAGGTGTCAAATGTATATACAGTAGACGGAATTGAGGTATCAAAAGCATTATTTTCAAGGGTTACTATGGAAATAGAAGATATATTCCCAATATTAAAGCCGGTATTTTCATCAATTCTCACCCGAGCGTGATACCAATTATTTGATGCGCGAACTATTTTTATATCATTTCCGTAAAATATTGCATATCCGCCTTTTGAATCGGTAATTGTCAGATGAAAAGAGTCACGGTAGGTATTTATAACATCGAATAGAACATCTTTTTCCCCACCTACTGCTTTCATATCCCATTCAATATAACTATATCCTGACAGGTTAAGAGATTTTGTACTATATGTGAGTGTTCTGAGCGCGCCGTAACTGCCTTTTACGGAAAGACCGTTACCGTCAGTACCGGCGGCAGAATATGAAATTTCGCTGTTCCCCGAATAACTCCACCCGGAAGTGCAATCGGAAATTATAAGCGACCGGTCTGCAGATACCGGAACAGAAAAAGGAACCGAGCATAGCAATATTGCAACTACTAAAGCTATTGCAATAAATCCGGCCAGCCTTAGCCATTTCATAATTAACTCCTTTATTTTTTCTTTAAGAAAACATAGTGATGACCGTATAAAACATTGTTTTCGAATCCGCCCTTAGCGAAAGCCTCAATATAGTCATCTTCTACTTCATATTCATACAAAGTGTGATTAATAATCAAATCACCGTTTTCAAACGGTACCTTTTCTATACCGCGGTTAACTTTTTTTGCCATGCCGCAGTCTATAAGCCATTTTTCGATAGGTGTACGGCGCGTAACCGAAAGCGGATATTGAGCCGCTTTACCGTACCTTACCGGTACGGGTTTTTGAACTCGTTCCACATAGCAAGCGCCCATATCAAAGCCGGCAAAATAGACTGTCCCTTTTCCTACCTGCTTTTTTCCGAGAACGATTTTAGAATCGCTCAGGTAATTTCCAAGTGACTCGATACCTTCAAATGAATAGAACTTTGCGGAAAATTCAGTGATTTCTTCTTCAAACATCAAAGAATCAACCGAATGCTCTTGCGTTTCTACGCCGAATACGGACGATAATCCGCTTGACGCCGCACATATAACCGTACCTCCGTTTTGCACATATTCGGAAAGTGATTTTTCGAGGTTACTGTCCGGCAGATATGAATACCAATAATCTGAAGGTAAAACGATAAGCTGATATTTGCCGAGCAAATCTATATCAATCTGTGAACGGTCAAGAACATCTGCGTTTATGCCAAGGTCACTTAACTGTTCATAATATCCAAGAAAATCGTTGCGGCTTTTTCTGAACATATCATCGTTGAGCCTTCTGTTTTCCAAAGTGAAAGATGCATACGGGAAAACTATTGCAGCCTTTGTTTCTTCTTTCCTTTTGCCCGCAACCTCCCTGACTTGTGCAAACCAATCAAGTCCTTGCTTTACAGATAGTTTTCTGTTCTGTTCCCATTTGCCGAAATTTCCGCCGTCGTCAAGACCGCTGTAGCCATAGAAGAACAAATCAGTTGCACCCGCGCCGAAGCAGGAAGCGATTGACTCACCGGGAGTCACAAAAGCATAAATATCATTATACAGATACCTGCCGAGGAAAAGGCCCGAAACCAAATCCTTATTGGCGGAAGCGCTGCGAAGTATTGCATTCTCAGCCGACACCGCATAGGCGTTAGCCTCACCAAAAGAATCAGCGGGAAGCGTATAATATGAAGGGCAGTCAAGATATTTAGCGAGCCTCCAAAGGTCAAGACCGCGTTCACTTATTTCTACCCAGTCAGTAAGAAATATTTTCCACTGTGAAAGACAATCGTAAAGGAATATATCCGGTATGCGTTTTCTCGTGCCGTTTGTGAGTTTTTCATAAAACTCCACCAGCTTATCCTGACGGAAAAGCATATTGTCGCGGTGCATATTCATACGCTGTTTTTTGTTTTTTGCGTAATCATCCGCGGTCATAACCGGCCAGACATAAAGCATATCTATACTGTCAAAATCGGCATAATCGGTGCCGTACTGAATATTAAGTTCAGATATATCCGAGTATTTTGTTTTAAGCCAATCGAGATATACCCTTTTACCATCATCATCAAATGAGGGCATAAGCGCCGAACTATGGTAAAAATAGCACGGCGTTTTTTTATTGCCGTTTTCGTCTACCGCCTTTGCCGCCGCAGATTTTGCAAGTTTTTCATAGAGATTTACATTATGCTCTATCATTTTTGCAGTCTGTTCGTCATCCCAATGACGATAGCCTCGAAACGGTTGACCGTTTCTGTCAATAACAGGGTTTATAATATCGGGTTTACTGTCACGAATATGAGGGTAAAGATTATCGCCGTTGTAAAAAAGAGTAAGAAAATTAATACCCATTCCGCATTTTGCACACTCATCCACCATATATCGCTGCATAGCGACATACTCAGATTCTTTACCGGTAGCAAAAAACTCGGTAAAGTCCTCCCAAAGCTTAGAATCAAGTATTATGGAATTAAAGCCCATATCGGCAATTTCCTTCATACCCTTGCTCACAAGCTCCCTGTCGTGGTAATACGGTTCAAAGAAGTTGCCGAACCACAACGAAAAATGAGGTCTCTTCTTCCCTTCGGTGCATTTCTCTTTACTGTAAAGCATTCAACTCCACCCTCAGTCAAGTAACAGTGTTTTTATTTCTTTCGGACCAAAGCTTAATGTTGCTTGGTTTCCGTCAAGTATATTTTCTGAAATCGCATTTTCAGCCATATCCGCTTCACGCAAGTCTTTGAACGAATTGGATATATGAATAACCGCCTTATTATCGGCGCTTTCCGTGTTATAAATCCTTAACACCAAGCCGTCGCCATTATCTTGCTTTTTAAGCGCGGTATTCCACAAGCAGTCGCCCTCTACCGAAATTAAACTTTCCTCAAGCTGAGCTTGCTCATCACGGTTTTCAGGGGTAAACTGCACCGCCGGCATATCATCGGCAGAGAACTGGAATGCGCTTTTTTCGGCAGAAGCATAATTATCTGCACTACCAACAAATATCTTGTACTCTGCGGTATTTGTGCCAATGCACTGTGCACCCGGAGTTGGGAAATATCCCCAGTCACCAAGCTGGTCTACCGAGCGCAGTATAACAATGCCGAGAGTATTACTGCCGTCACGCGCCACCTCATATTCGTGAAGTCCGCGAGTGGCGACTAAAAGCATATTCTTGTTGTCCTTCAGTCCTACAAAGGACTGCAATCTTTGCTCATTAGTCGGGAATTCGGCATTATCGTTTATCGCGCGTGCAAGCACATCAAATGTGCCGTTGGCATAAACCTTATCGGTACTGATGTTATTCTTGAACAAAGCTCTTACTCTATGGCAACCCGAACGGTTATCCATTGTAGCTTTAACTGTAATTCCCCGTTCAAAAGCGTTAATTGTGACAAGCGTTGTTATATTGAATTGAGTATTCTTATCAGTTGGTGCGTTAGCGTCACGGTCAAAACCTTCCGGTATTACAAGCTGTTGCCTGATTTCAAAGGTGACATAGTCAATATCCGCCTTTTTAACCGAAATTTCTGCCAGTTTATTCTCGGTAGTAACTGCCTTGCCAAAGCCTTTGAAGAAATACTCGTCGCCGATATCTGTGATATTCTCATAAATATTAAGCCCTGAGTATTCTTTTTTGCTTGACTTGTCGTAAACCGTTAAGCTACCGTCCGCCTCAATTTTAAGGGACACAAACTCGTTTTCAGCAGAGTTTTCAGTATGCGCCATTGTCTGTTTCGCCAAAGCACACTCTTTTGCAAAATACACACGACTGCCCATAGCAGGAACATCTTTTGCAAAGAATTTGAACTCATATCGGTTTACATATTCTGTATAACGAAATGCGTCATCCGGCAAATGATATTTGAATACATGAGTACTGATTTTAGGATTTTGAGCTACGGTATTTCCCTCGCCGTCTACAAGGCAAAGATTATGTATCGCTTCGCCATCCGGCAAATCAACCGTAGCAGTCACAAGTCCTGTGTTTTTGAAAACAGAGGTGTTGAACACTGCAATCGGCGCGCCTGATAGATTTGATACTTTAAGTGTTTTGCAAATATTTTTAAGTGCAAGATTCGATATTGCAGATGATATTTCATCGGTTTTCTTATAACGAGTCATCATTTCATCATGCACTTCGTCAACACTACATCCGCAAATAGAATCGTGCGGATGATTAAGAAGCAGGTTTTTCCATGCAAACCGGAGATAATCACTCGGATAATCAGAGCCTTTTATATATGCCATAGCGCTGAAAGGCTCAGCTTGACGCTCAATTAGGTTTTGTGATTTCCTGTTTGCCTGCTTGATATAAATTCTCGCGCTCGCAGTTGATATAAGCAGACTCATTCCACCGACTGTCTGCTGCATAAGCTCGCCTTCGACTACCGGATAACCCGATGCGTTCTCCTTAACATTCTCAATATAGTCAGGAAGATTACTGAAAATAAATTCAACATTTTTAGGAGAATTATCATTCATCACCTTTATAGCTTCAGGCAGATTCTTCTGAACGGGCTGATGATCGCATCCATTCATTCCAAGATAGTGCTTTATCTTAGAAGCACGGTGAAACTCAAAAAGCAACTTTTCTACGCGGATTTTTGCATTCTCAGCCGATAACGGAAGCTCATTTGCATTGTTGTACCACGGCGCAAAATGCGCCGCGGTAACTGCACTTGAATCTTCAGATTTCCAGATAATCTCGGAAATATGCGTTATGCCTCTGCCGAAAACAGCGGAATCAATACCACACTTTTTCAGTATCTGCGGCATCTGCGCTACATTACCGAAACTATCCGGAAAATAACCTATCATTGTCGGCTTTAGTCCCATATCCTTGCAGGTTGACAAACCTATTAGAAGATTACGAACATTTGCCTCATCGCTTACAAGGTATTCATCCTGTAGTATATACCATGGACCCACCTGAATTCTGCCGCTGTCTACCAGTCTTTTTATTCTGTCAAACATATAGGGCTTTACTTCAAGATAATCGGTTAAAAGTATAATTTGACCGTCAAGGTGAAAATACTTGAACTCGGGGTCGTTTTCCATCGTTTCAACTAAAGAATCCATAAATGTTATAAGACGGAAACGGTGGTCCTCAAAGGGCATATACCATTCTCTGTCCCAATGAGAATGGGGGACTATATGAATTATTTCGTTATTTGCCATTTTTAACTCCAAAACTACCTGGTGGGATTTATTACCTCATCGATAAGCGTCTGTACAACCTCTTTACCTGAGCTGATAATTGTAGCGGCATCGGTGTTGGGGTCACGCGCAATCGGCTTATAAATTGCAGTAATTGTATATTGCTCAAACTGTCTGTCAATACGGCTATACATAAATACCGGATCGGAAACGAGGTTCGGAAGAATATCCTTTTTCAGAACTTCAGCGGACTCTTCATCGCGATAATAAAGCGAAATTATTTCATCTTCCCATACATCTATTTCGCTTGCAGATGTAGCAGCCAGGGCCTCTAATATAAGACCGGTCGCCTCAGGATTATCGATTGAGCTCGGTACACATGCTATAGGAGTGTTATGGTCAATAGCACTATAGTATTTATTAGCATCAGGTCCCATCGGAATCGGAACAAGACCGTAATCATCGTTCATTTCGCGAAGAACTGCGCCACGGGTTGTAAGGTTAAGATAGAATGTAACCTGACCGTTTACGAAAGCATCTGTGCAAAGTGATGAGTCGCCGCCGCCGTAGAAGTAAGCACCGGGAGCTGAGAACATACCCTTAAGCTTTGTAAGCGTCGGAATAACATTCTCATCAGTCATAGCGTATTTAACCTTGCCGTCTTTATCAATCTTAAACATATTAAGACCGTTAGCAAGATAGAAAGCGGTTATACCGCCGTCAAGACCGCCGGTTACCGAATAAATATCGTTATTGCCGAATACTGCGTCGCCGTCAACATCCTTCATACCCTTTTTAAGGAGTGTCTCAAAGGTATCCCAGTTCCACTTGCCTGCTTTCATAAGGTCATACGGATTATCGAGACCGAGTTCTTCAATAAGGCGCTTGTTGAAGTAAACACCGAAGCCGTGAGTGTAGGGGTTAGCAAAAGCCGCGGAAGCACCGTAGCGCTTACCGGATTTCATAACCGTAACATCATCATAAAGCTTAAACCAATGGTCACCCTTGAAGTTGGTGTTTGGAAGTGTTGACATATCGTAAAGATATCCGCCTACTGAAAGCTTACCGTATGTGAAAAGGGTTACATCCATTAGGTCTGCAACCTTTTCACCTGACATAATCAGCGGATACATCTCGTCATAGAAGCTTGTAGGGTCATAATATTCATATGTGATTTTGCAGTTGAATTTTTCCTCAATTGCCTTGTTGCGGGCAAGAATTGCATCTGAAAGCTCAGAAGCGCCTGCCTCCATATTAGGACGGTCGTCATTTGTATAATAGCAAGCTTCCGCTATACGGAACTCATAGCCGCCTAAGTCTTTGTCCGGCATCTTTTCAAGATAATCAAAAGCCGAAGTTTTACCACTCTTGGAACCACTGCCGCCGTCTTTGCCGCATGCCGCAAGCGAAGCTACCAAAAGCACGCACATTACTAAACTGATAAATTTTTTCATAAAAATACCTCCAATTTTTTATCCAACTATACCGCTTCGTTCAATACCCTGTATCAGCTTTCGCTGGAATATAAGATAGAAAATGAAGATCGGAATAATAATCATTATAACCGCCGTGTTCTGCATCACCGAGGACATCATAGTTCCGTTGGAAATAGACTCGGTTGCTATTGCAGTAACCTTGGTAAGAATTGTCGGCAAAACCAGCATACTTCTGTTGAAAAGACCTGAATAGAATGTATCTGTCCATTGCCAAGCAAACGAAAGAAGGAAAATAGATATAAGCATAGGTTTTGCTATCGGGAACATAATTTTGAAAAATGTTTTTATCGGGTTACAACCGTCCACAAACGAAGCCTCGTTGAGCTCATTCGGGACACCTTTGAAAAACTGGCGCATTACGAAAATATACAGGCCGTTTTTAAGACCTAATGCCGTTGCCGAAAGAATGGTTGACGGCAAGACCGTCTCAACAAGCTTTATCGGACCTATGCCTGTGAGCGACAAGATACCGAATATATCGAAATAACGAAATTTCGTATAAAGAGCGAGTGACAAAGTCTGGGGAGGAACGACGATAGTAAATACCGCAAGAATAAAGAAAATTATATTCCCCTTAAACTTAAACTTTGCAAAGCCGTATCCTGCCATACAGCAGGTGAATGTTTGAAGTACCGCACAAAGCAGGGCAATTATAAGTGAATTGATGAATGCCGGAACATAATCGCCGTATTCGATTACTCTGCGTATATTATCAAGCGTGGGCTCTTGAGGTACCATCCAAACGGTAGGATTTCTGAGATCCGCCGGACTCATAAACATCATCGCTATCTTTTTAAGAAACGGTGATATTATCACATAAGAAAGTCCAAGCAAAAGGATAAATCTGAAAATTACCCACAAGGTACCCGAGGTGAAAAGTTTGTTTTTTAATTTTGATTCTTTCAAACCTATCCCCTCCTAATCCCTATCCTGATACTGTGTAAATCTTCTGCTTATAAGTGCTACGGCTCCTAAAATTAAGACTACCATAGCCAAATACAGCCACGCCATAGCGGAGGATGCGCTGTAGTTCATCTTATTGTAGGCAACATCGTCTATCAACGCCATTATTGGGTTATCAGACCTTGTAAAGCCGTCTATAACCGTGTAAATCGTGTTTACGAGAATAATCGGGCTTAAAATCGGAACGGTTATCTTCCAGAAAGACTCCCAACCGTTTGCCCCCTCAACCTTTGCAGATTCGTAAACCGAAGGAGAAATACTCTGAAGTCCCGATAAAAACAAAATTATCTGAACACCCGAGTAATTAAGAACACTGTAAATGTTGTTTACAAGACTTACGATATAATCAACTACGCCGGAAGATATATACATATTTTCAAGCATCGCCCTGATATTCGAAATATCAAAACCGCCTGCAACAGTCGTAGTTGTATTTGTCTCAATTCCCGTAGAGCCGTTCATACTCTCAAGCATCGCATTCGACATATCGGCTTTAAGAACAACGCCTGTTGCAATGATTACGGGCAGAAAGAAAATTCCTCTGAAAAGTCCTCGCGCCGGCATCTTTTGGTTTAGAAGAACAGAAATAAACAGGCTGAAAATAATTATTGCCGGACTCTGAAGCAGTAATTCGCCGATAAGAGATACCGTCTCACGAACAAATGTAGCGTGCGTAAAAAGTGCATATTTGTAACTTTTCAGCCCCACATATTTAAGTGAATATCCTTCGGGGGACATTGTAATATCATTAAGACTGAACCTGAAGGAGTTTATGATAACCGGGAAATAAATCAGTATAAGTCCTATAACAAACGGTGCAATGAAAAACCACCCGTAAAGACCGTTTTTTTCAGTAAGAGAAGATTTTCTTTTTAGTTTGCTTTTTGTTTTCATAAATCTTATCCTCCCCTTAAACTCTTAAAAATGATCTTGCCGGAACAGTGTTGCCGTTATCAACTTTATCTGCATTTGAGTAGTTAACATATACTATTGCACCGGAAGAATATGTAACCTTTACGAAATCATTTTCAATCTGCTCGTGGTTTATAATTGATGCCCCCGAAAGATCGCCAATTGCCGATTTAACCTCGGAATAAGACTCAATAAGCTGTTGTTTCCAAGTATTAAAATCTGCCGAATAAATATCCGCATAAAGACTCGTCTTAAGCAAATCGGTATTTCTGTAAGCCAACTCATAATAAAGCCCTGCGCCGTTTTCAATGGCTTTCAGTACTTCGGTATGAAAGTCGCCTGAAAGGTTTACCGCTGATGTTGTGTAAGGCACCTTACCGTGAAGCACCATTTGCAAAAACGGTACCGAATAATCAGCATCCGGATAACCGCTATCACCTGTAGGAATTCCGATTATCTGATTTGCATGAGAAAATGTGTAAGCGTTTGCGCCCTCAGTCATAACAGAAACTTTACTGCTTGCGAGCTTTAACATATATTCTGCCGTGCTGAGTGCTGCTTCTCTGTTTGCACCGCCTTTTTTCGACTTATCACTGTTTAGGTTTGAACCGAGTGAGCCAAGTGATAAACCTTTAACGCCACTTTTTGAATAGTCATTTATAAACCTATCGAAAAGCTTACTTGCAGAGCCCGGCTTTAATGCATACATAAACGCCTTATCCTCCATAAGGCCTGAGCTCATACGGGTTTTGTTGTAGCCTGCATAGGTTTTATCAAGCATTCTCGAAGTATCGCCCACTGCATAAAAAGCGTCGAATAAAGTGTTTTTCTTTACATATGTGAAGTCTGCGTCTGGGTAGACTGTCACGCCGTTTTTATCAGCATAATCATTAAGTCTTGTAAATGCTTTTTTACCGCCGAGCACTCCTGCGGGAGAAAATGATGAAAACGCGCCGGTGTCAAGTCCGCTACTTTCCCACCCGAGCAGTCGGAGTGATAAATCATCAACGCCCTTTTCTTTAAGCTCTTTTGATATTGTTACCGCATCATCAAACTCAGTAAGTGCTACCTGACGGTTTACCGGCACAAACAATACCTGGTCCTGATGCTTAATACTGCCGAAAAGACCTACCGTCAACGGTATTGACTTTGTACTGTTATCAGCAAATGTGAGAGTATCGCTGTAGCACTTCGCCATCTCGGCATATCCGGAGCCTGTGGATAAAGGTATATATTTAATCTCATAAGTCCCGGTGAAGGCGTTTTCATCAACGATTGACCACGAATACTGAGTATTTACATCCTTAAAATCAAAAGTATCATAGTCTCTGATTGAAAATACTGTACCTGCCCTTGCATAAGAGCCGAACGAACCGCCGGAGGTCGCAACAATATCCGCCATTGAAGCGCCTTCTCCTATTACCGCAAGCATCGAGCCGTAAGATGACTTAATTCCGTACACCGGAAGCGATGCCGTCATAAGCCTATCGTACCCGGCAAGGTATGTTAGCGCCCTATCGTATCCGTAAACCGGTATACGAATATCAGCTCCCGTTTTATTACCTTTATTGAAGCCTATGATAGTTCCTGAGCCATCAGGCAGAAGAATATATCCTTCATCAGCCGCACGAGCAGAAGCCATATACTCAAGAACACCTATTTCAAGCAAAGAAAAATTGTTCTCATCATAGGAAATAAGGTTAGTAGGCACGCGAACACAAAGTGCACCGTCCTCAAGAGTATACTGAACGGATATTTCAAAACGCGGTTTTACGGTTTCAATTTCTGTAGCATTTATGCTCTTTAGGTCTTCATCCATTTTCTCAAAAGTGTACCCGGCTTTTTTGAAATAATCTTCGATTTCATTGCGTTCCTTATCGGTTATTTCCTTGAGAACGCGAACAGCCGTTTTATCAACCGCAGGATATTTATCCCGGATTATTTCAAGTTGGTTTTCAGGCGTTACATCCGGGTCGTAAAGCTTGTAAAATGCTTTCATCCTTGAAACCGGACGCCCGTCAAGCACGGAAAGTACCTCTTGGAAGCTTTCTTCGGGAAGCGCAGGAGGCACCATTGTTCTCTGCTCGGCTCTGCCTATTATCATATTTACCTGAACGCCGTTATCAATACTCTGAACGGTATACTGGCCTTTCGATACACACTCGGGGAAGCTGGATATTTCGGCTATATTCTTTTGAGAATCCATATATGTGAGCCGAATTTGCGATGCTATCGTATTTTTTTGATCTCCTGTAGCTCTTGCATCGCTTGCAAGGTCCCAAGGGGTTGAAATATATTTAAGTCCCTCAGCAACAAGTGCTATATCCGCGGTGGTTTCATCAAACAGAAGCGAAGCCTTAGAATCACTTGCAACGGTTTTCATCCGAGCAATACGCTCATCAACCGAGGCGTACGCACCGATAGAATTTGCAAATGAGCCCGGAGCTTTTGCCCCACTGCTGATAACCGCGTTGCTTTTTTGCTCAGTTACATCAACTTTACCGGTGTTAGCCGAAGAACAGCCGACCGCTAATATCAATGCAAGTATTAAGCACAAAGCTTTAATTTTTCTCATACAAATTCTCACCTCGGTCACATACGGAAAGTAATTTCGTTATAAATGTTAGATGCCATAGAGAACATTTGACTTATCAAATTAACAAACAGCAAAACAAGGAATACAATTATTATCATACCGACAAGTGTCATAGACACTGCCACAACATTCTTGCCAAGCTCGTAATTGTGTGTTGAAAGAATTGCACAGAACAGTAAAAAGCCGGTCCATATATATCCTACCGTAAATAAGAAGTTTACGAACATCAGCTCGTTGCTTGTAACAAAGTTACTTAGTATCGTTGCCGGAATTGTAAAGAAAACGATAGGCATAAGAGAGTAGCAGGAAGCGATATAAATATCTTTAAGATTTCCTTCACCGTACATAAGGCTTGTAAGGCACCAGTTTGAAATGCACCAAACGGCAACAACCGCAAGAATAACAAGTAGGGATGTTAATATATTTGTATCGTTTATTACTTTACCGGTGTATATGTAGCTGAGTCCCACGCCTCTGAACAGAAGCGAAAATACTGCGAGTGCCAATATTGTTGTAGCCGCACGCACGCTTCCGCGCTTTGTTCTTTTTAATTCCCAGAAGCTTGCGAAAGGTCTGAAAATAACCTGGAAAACATAAAGAAACTCTTGCAGGAAGGTCCTCTTTTCAGCTCGAACGGGCGTACTATCGTTAAACCTCTTAACCTTTTTAAGCAAGAACGATATAAGCCAGCAAAGGGCAACCGCAACAATCGGAATTACAAGTATAAAGTTGCCGAGCTTTTCACGGCGATATTCAGAATAGCTTTCAGAATAATCATCCACATCGTTTGCAAGCTTAAAATATTTCATAGCCTCTTTATACTTGCCCTCACGCATCATCGCAGTGCCTATCCCAATATTGGCTAAATCAAAATTGGAATTCTCCAAAAGTATTTCTCGCCAAACTTCAACAGACTCATCATATTTTCGATTTGCTGTGAGATTAATTGCCTTCTGAATAATCGTACCGTATTCGGTAGGACTGAAGACTGTGATTTTCCCCGAGGAATTATCAAGCGCTACGATATTACCGTCAGCATCATAATCTATCGCCGCAAGCTTTCTGAAAAGACCGGGTTGATTACCTGTTCCGCCGAAAGCATAGAGTAAGTTGCCGTTTGCATCATAGCTGAATATCTTCCCACGCTTTTGGTCGGCAAGCGTGTAAATCCCGTCCTTACCTATAGCTGCGTCAACAATACTTGAAGGCCCGTAATAAATATCGGTATTTGTTTCATTACCGCTTGAACCTACTGCGATTTCAACATCACCTGCCGGTGGAAATGCACCTGTTCTTATCAGAACATCTTCGCCACTTGAGTTCAGCTTTTTTATCATCGCGTAACGGTTATCAGTGCTTCTCGATTTGATCGTATTTATTACCGCACTGACATTTGAATAGGTTGATGTAACATACAAAAAACCTTTTTCGTCAATGTTTATATTATTGTAGTTAGTAGGAACATAGTTTAGCGTACGCTTCTTCTGTTCGTTTGTCATAAACTTGCGCCACATTTTATCAATAACCGAAACAGTTACCTTTTGCGCGCCTACGAAGGTGGAAAACTCACCGTCGTTATTAAGTGCTACCACGCCGTATGTATTACCTGCGGATATAATATATACCCTGCCTGCTTTATCCGCCGCAACCTTTGTTGGAATATATGAGAAATCTTTCGGAAGAAGCCCGGATTCAGGCTTTTTTATTACACCCTTGCAGGTAAGCTCTGATGCTGAGAATATGTAAACATTAATACCGGTAGAATCTGCAATATACAAATCACCTTTTTCTGTAACATAAAGACCGGTAGGTTTAGTAAGCGCATACTCCTTATCAAGACACACAAATTTATCTATCACGCGTACGGTTTTATAATCAGCAGATACAACTATCACTCGGGCGTTTGATGTATCAGCAATATAAATATTACCGTATTTATCCGTACACATATCCTCCGGAGTTGAAAGCTCACCTACCCCAAGGTCGTGACCGCTAATCACGGTTTTCGGCACAAAAGCATGAGGAGATTCAACCGTTGTTCCGTCATAGTTATATGTATAGGTTGTATAAGGCACATTGCTATATGCCGCAACCGGAACCGTCACAGAAAGTATCAAAACGGCTATCAAAATAATTTTCCGTAATGTTTTCACTTGTGTTTCTCCTTTCTGTGAGGTGTTAATCCTTCATGCCCGAAGTGGCAAGTGTTTCAACAATTTGAGACTGCGTGAAAAGGAATAATACTATAGGTACTACCATCATAAGAACCGTCGCCGCCGCTGATGCACCTACACGGGTTACGCCTCCTGAGAGTATCTGGTGAAGTGCATAGTTGAGAGGCTTCAAATCTTCACGGTATATATAGTTTGTATCGCTTAAATTCCAAAGTCCCTGGAAAGAAAATATTATAAGTGTAAGCCAAGCAGGTCTGACTGAAGGCATTACAATTCCAAAGAAAATACGGAACTCATTTGCACCGTCAATTCTTGCCGCTTCGAGTATCGCATCGGGTATCATTTGGTCTATAAATTGTTTCATAAGATATAAACCAAGCGAAGAACCGAATGCCGGCACTACCAATGAAGCGAGGGTATCTACCCAATGAAGTTTTGACATTATAATAAAGTTTGGTATCGCGGTAACAGTAGTGTTGAACATAAGGGAGAGAACTACCAGTTGGAAAATAAAGCTTCTGCCCTTGAACTTAAACTTGCAAATAGCGTAAGCGCACATTGAAGATAAAAGCACATGACCGCCGGTTCCTACTACCGAAACAAATACCGTATTAAAGAGATACCTCGAAAAAGGAACTGTGGAGGTATCAAGAATTCTGAAAAGGTCGGTAAAATTTTTGAATGTGGGGTTTGTTACGAAAAACCTCGGAGGGTAAACCCACAACTCGTCTGCAGGCTTTAATGATGTAGTAATAGCATAAACCATAGGAAGCGCCATAACCAAGCCAAACAGAGCAAGGAAAATACCGATTGAAATGTCACCGCCAAGAGAACGGTTTAAGCGTTTCTTTGCTATTCTGAATTTTGCCATATTATGTACCCACCTTCTCTATAACTCTCCTGATTACAAAGTTACTGAGAACCATTACAACAAACAGTATGGTAGCGATTGCAGATGCATAACCAAGCTCATATTTTGTTGTACCGTAATCCTGAAGATGGTTTATCATCGTATGCGCCGCGTAATTAGTCGATGGAAAACCGGCAAGCTGTGTTACAATAGCACCCACGCCAAACGATGATGTAATACTAAGCACCGCGCTAAGAAGCATTTGAGGGCGCATAAGAGGAAGCGTTATATACCAAAGCTCCTGCCAGCGGTTTGTTACACCGTCAACCGCGCTTGCCTCATAATAGCTCCTGTCAACGCCCTGAAAACCGGCGATAAATGTAAGGAAACTCGTGCCAAGACTGCTCCAAAGAGCGACAATGGCAATTATCGGTAAAATATAGTTTTCGTCTCTGAGCCAGATTATCGGACTTGAAATAAGACCGGTATTCATAAGAAAACCGTTTAAGTAACCGTAAGCGTCACCGCTGAAAAATGCTCGCCATACAAGGTACATACTGCCCGAAATGGACGGGGCATAGAATATGAATGTTACGAGCGCTCTCGCAATCGGGCGAAGCTCATTTATCATCCAGGCAAAAAGCAAGCAAAGTATATAGCCGAGTGGACCCGTGATGAGTGCTAAAATAAATGTGTTGCCAATGGACTTTATAAAAATATCATCCTGCAAAAACAGTCTTATGTAGTTCTGCATACCGATAAAATGCGGCATCTGCAGCATATTAAAATCGGTAAAACTGAAAACTATGGATATTATAACCGGAAGAACCGTAAACAGCGAAAAGGTGAGAAGATACGGTAATACAAAAGCCCACGCAGTGGATTCATATTTTATTTTCCGGCGAGTTTCTTCGGAAATTTTCATATGCTACCTTTCCCCTTTCTATCGGTCAAGATTAAATTCTTTTCTCTTCCGTGATATTTCTTCGTTTATCATAGTCACTTGATTCAAAAGCGAAGTAGCAGGATTTTTGCCTGAAGCATAAACATCGGCAAATGCAAAATCTATACCCCTTACGGTGTAATATCCTCCTGGTATTTCCTCTGTGCCTCGCAGATGTGCGAACTGCTCTTCAAGCGCCTTATATTCCGCCTGAGTCCACGACATACTGACAAGCGACTGTGTGTTGGCCGTTGCGTGTTTTGCCGCAACACCTAATACGCTTTCAATCTCCGTCGCATATTTACTCTGAGTTTCGGTTGAGGTTACCCATTTAATAAATTCCCATGCCTTATTATAATCCTTTGCGTCTTTTAGCATCATAATACCGCTTGAAGCCGCCGGAGAAGTGTGATCAACCGTGCCGTCGCTCTGAACAGTTCCGGGAACCGGAGCCATCGCCCACGCGCCCTTTATTTCGGAAGCAAAAATCGTCAACTGATTATACATACTGTATTCCTGAATGCCGAGCGGCATTTCACCGCTTCTGAAACGGTTTGCAAAATCATAGTCAACCGGGAATTTATAAAGCGTGAAAAGCTCTGCCATTCTTTCAAAGCACTCGACATTGAGATCGTTACTCATTGCGCTGGTTTTGTAATCATCACTGTAAATAGAACCGTGTTGCTGATAAAGGAACAGCTCTACACCGTAAAGATTGAGATTTGAAACAACTGATGTCTTGGCATTTATCGGGAACCCCACATCTAAATTCTGTTGCTGAAGCTCCCAAATAACCTCATAAAATTCATCCCATGTTTTAGGTGCTTTAAGCCCCAACTCATCGAATATATCAGTACGGTAGAACATCATAAGGAAGGTCATCGTTTCGGGTATTGCATAAGTTTTACCGGAGAATGTGAACGGCGTCATAGCGGCAGGGTGAAAACGGGTTTGAACCTCTTCAAAACCCTCAAACTGTCTTAAATCCACCGCCGCGTCCCTTATTGCAAAATCAATAGGAGTTGATGACGGAACATTCATAGCAATATCAGGTCCCGTACCGGCAAGTGCCGCAGGAAGAAGTGCCGTTGCCGCAACAAGCTGAGTATTTATCTTTATACCGCTTTCCGGTGTAAAATACTGCTCGGTAAGCCTCTGCATAATCTGGCTTTGCTCACGACCTGATGTCATCCAAACCGAAACTACATTACCTTTTTTATAATCCTCCTCGGTTATTTCGCTTGCAAATGACTGATAATCCTCACCGAAGCTCAATATGAACTTCTTGATGCTAAACCAAATATTAGCGAAAAATGAATTCTCAGCGGAAGGAATTTCTTTACCCTTAGGAATAATGTATATCCTATCAAAGGTAAGCGGTTGAGAAGTAATGCTCTGTATCCAAGTACCAAGGGAAGCAAGATTTTCTTTATATGTACTGAAAAGCTCTGAAATCATTTCCGGGTTTTTCTCAATTTGCTTCAAAACAATTATCAGCTTATCAATAGAGTTAGTAAAATCACCTTTCACATTGGTAATCTTTGCAAGCTCACCTATTGAATTTTCAAGATTCTCAGTTTGTGTTTTGAAATCTTCAAGAACTTCAGGTATAAGGTTTTCATAACCGTAATCACGGTAAATATCAGGCGCCGGTCCTGTTATCATAAGTATTCTTCTGTAATCGGCATTAAGTGCATTAAGAGCGTTTTTGACACCGATAATAACCGATCGCATATCACCTATTACTACTTGCATTGTGACTGTGTGCTCACCGGCAGTAAGAAAAATAGAAAATGGACCGTTATCGTCGCCAAGTGGCTTTACTGAGTATGATGAAGAATAATCAAAGCGAATCTTTTCAGCTTCCGAAAACGGGATTTCACCGTCAATTTTAAGACTTCTCGAAACAAAACCGCCGTAATAAGAATCCTGCTTATAGCGAGGAGCTATTTGATATAATCCGTCTTTCTTAACATTAACAGTCCAAGTAATCCACTCGCCGATTCTCCCCCATTTAGTGCCGCTTATAATATTAAGTCGCGTTTTCACCGGGTCCTGAGGATAAGTGGCCGCTGAGCTTTTATCCGAAACCGGATATATTGTAAATGAGGATTTCTCGGTCATATTTTCAGCTTCAACGCAAATAATTTCGGCATCTCCGGCTATGCTTTTATCCTTGTATGCCTTTGAGTACTCAGCGTAAGAGACTGCATTTTTCGCCGGAACAAATCTTAATTCAAAAAGCTCTAACCTTTCTTTGTTGGCAACAAGCGTGAGGCTATGCTCACCGGCCGAAAGATAAATTGAAAGCTTACCGGGAACAAGGCCTTCCGGGTCCTGAAGATGATATGTAAGCCTTCTCGGATTTTCTATTTGCTCCGGAGTTACATCATTCCCTTTGCTGTTTCTGGTAATCTCACCATCAACATAAACTCTGGTAAATTCAACAAACGCAGCCTCCAAGAAAGGAACTTCACCGTCTATCAAAACCGTACGCTCAATAGAGCCGCCCTTAGATACCGTCGGGAAATAATCCGCTTCGAAATTGTAAAGACCCCCGACGCCTACGGTAAAACGCCAAGTAACACTGCTGTCATCCCCCGTATCAACAGATGTATCTTTTTGCTCTACGCTGCCCTCAGAAGAAGCAAAAGCGTTTGCCGGGATAACCACGGTATCACCGCCAAGCCCTGACTTTTTATATTTTTCTATATAGGATTCATATGAAAGTTCACTTCTGTTAAAAGAAGCAGTCTGCCCATCGGCGAACGCTAAATTTACCGGTAATTTAACAATTGTGCAAACTATAGCCGTCAGCAAAATAAACGATACCGTTTTAACAATTCGCCTGCCAATACCGACCATCAGAAATCCCTCACTTTATTTGTTTCATAATTTGTATTATAATTCGTCCATCATTGTGGTAATTATATCATAAGTTTTGAAATAATTCAACAAAAATTATCAATTTTTTAGAAATATTTTTGAATATAATTTTAATATTGCGAAATTTGTATTATTTATGAAAAATTTATTATATTTGACAATTCGAAAAAATTGCTGTATTATGTAAAAAATCATAAAAACTGTATTTAATTGCAAAGAGGGATAATTCAAATTAAAATGATTTATAACGGTAAGAAGCTTTCCATAGTAACAGATTATATAATTGAGTATATCAAATCAAATGAATTAAAAAGCGGCCAGAAGTTACCTACTGAAAACGAGATGATTGAGGCAACGGGAGTAAGTCGTGTAACATTAAGGCGCGCTCTTTCAAATCTTCAAGCACAAGGATATATCACCAGTATTCAAGGCTCGGGATATTTTGTTGGCGACGCTTTACACAAACCGGATGTAAACAATATACCGATTATTATTTCATACAGTCATCAGAATTCTCAGATACTTAACATAGTAAACGGCGCGCAGAATTACTTGAAGAAAAAAATGTGCGATTTGGAGATTAACATATCCCACCGCGACCCAGATGCCGAAAAAGAAATTCTGCTAAGGCTCTACAAACAAGGCTGCAGATGTGTAATGCTGTTCCCGGTTTCGAGCACCAATAACAACGATTTGTATTTTCATCTTTTGCAAAACGGTATGAATATCATATTTATTGACCGTCGCCCGAAAGATATTACCTGTTGTAATCTCGTTATGTCAGATAATATGACCGGCGGTTATCTCGCCGCAAAACACCTGCTTGAACTCGGCCATAAAAATATCGCCATGTTTGGTCTTGAACCGCTGGACCTTAATTCTACCATATCGGAAAGGCACGCAGGTTATTTGAGAGCCTTCAACGAATACAATGTTCCGGTACCGAAAAAGACATATTTCTTTTCAAATTATAATAAAGAAAGCGCGGATGTCGAATACATCCTTTCGAAAGCAAATGGGATTTCGGCGGTATTCTGCGCAAGCGATTATGCCGCAGTAGACCTCGCAACTCACGCATATAAACACGGTATCCGTATTCCGGAAGACTTATCGATTGTTGGATTTGACAATCTTGATATAACAACAATGTTTACCCCGCATATTACAACGATTGACCAGTCATTCACAAAGCTCGGTGAAGCCGCGGCGGAAATCGCATATGACTGTATCACAGAAAAGAAAGCCGGTATGGTACAAAAGCTGATTCCCGTAAAGCTTATACGCCGGGATTCAACAAAATTATTTATCGGTTAATATTGTCTTATACTCGGTAAGGACAAAATGGTTTTGTCCTTATCGAGTGTTAGCCCTAACTGACGCAAAAATCCGACCCACGGCGGGTCGGATTTTTTGCTTTGTTACCTCTTTACAGAGCTATCTTTTCCTTTTTTTCGCTATGAAGAATACAACAAACGCCACTGCCGCTGCCAGTATAACTATAACCGCGGCGCCGAGGGAAACTGCCGTTGTAACAAGCGAAGAAGGTATCTCGGTCATATGATTTGAGACAAGTCCCATATTCACTTTGTTGCCTATGTTCTTGCCTGACGAACCGCCCGGCGCAAATACTATCTGACCGCCTGAGTTTGCAGTAGACGAAACGCCGTTTACCGTAACCTCTAAATTATCAAGATTAACGGTACAGTCAGGAGTTCCGGCAGGAGAACCTATGAAATAAATGCGGAAGAAATTCATGGCCGCCATATTGAGTCCGCCGCGAGCCTGATTCTGAGGCCTTGTAAGGTCAAAGCAGAAGTGATACCACTTATTGCCCTTTACTTCGCCTGCTATATCCTTTGCAAGCTCAGGACAAGCCGCCAAAATACCGGTTTTCATATAGCGGTTTGACTCAACATCGCAAGTACCCGATGAGGTCACCTCAACCATAAATCCTGTAGAGGTTGAAAGGCATGTAATGTCGGACAAGAACAAATCAAACTGCAAATAGTTGTATCCTGTAAGGTCGATAGGCGATGCCGGATGGTATGCAAGCTCTTTTAATATACCGCCTTTAGCAATTACCGAAACAGAACCGTTACCGGAAACTTTATTCGCAGTATCAAGCATAACTTCCTGACCCGGAGAGGTCCAAAGCGCCGCGCTTTCTGCCGGATTAATAATAATCTTTTCGGCAGTCTTTACTATGCTTGCCGGAGCTTCACCCTTAGTAAATCTGATATTATCAAGCTTGAGTGTATAATCAGATGTGGTATCACGCGCCTCAACAGTGTAGAAACGGAAGTAGTTGAAGTTTTTAAGGTTTAGTCCGCCTTTAACCTTCGAGTGCGGCGTAGAGAGGTTTAGCTTGAAGTGATACCATTTTCCGCCATTTGCGCCACTCTCATAGTCTGCCGCAATAGCAGGCGACGACTCTAAAATTGACGATTTTGTATATCTGCTTGATTCTTTATCGCAAGTACCCGCAGATGTAAGCTCAAACATCATACCTTTGCAATCATGCAACCAATCAAGATTTGAGAAATACGCATCAAATTCAAGATACTGATAATCCGATACATCAACAGCGTGGTCGGGTGTAAAAGCTAACTGTTTAAGAATACCTTTCTTAGCTTCAACAGATATTGATGTTTCGCCCTGTGTTTTATTCTTGCTATCAAGCTCAACAGAGGCACCGGTTGCCTTCCACCAAATCATATTTTCTGCCGTTGACATCCACATAGCCGTGTTGTCAATAACAATGCCGTATGAAGGGTCGCCGTAACCGCCGCTTGAAGGCTTTCCGCCGTTTGGTTTTTTTGTAAACCTCATATTATCAAAGCGTACATCGAAATCAGGAACATCTTCTGTCGGGCTTATAGTGAAAAATCTAAAATAGTTACAGGATTTTTTGTTCATACCGCCGCGAGCTATCGTCTGCGGATTGTTAAGGTCTAACTTAACATGATACCATCCCGGCTTCCCTGATTTTTTCTTGCCGGCTTCACACAGTTCCTCGGCATTGCTTTTAAGATAACTGAGCATATATCTGTTGGATTCGTTATCAGAAACACCGGATGAAGTAAGCTCAAACATGATTTCTTTGTTTGTAAACCACTTCATATTTGAGAAATAAACATCAAATTCAAGATAATCATAATCGGAAACATCGAGGTCAGCGCCCGGCTTATAAACTATCTGCTTGAGCACGCCGTCCTTTGCGGTAGTTCCGACAGACGATTTTCCCTGAGTAAAGTTCTCTGTATCAATCACTACACCGCCGTTTGACGCCCATTTATCTTTGCTCTCAGCATCAGAGAACCACATAGTTGCTTCTACAAGAACATCCTTATCTGAGCCGGGGGTCGGCAGGGCGTCAGTGCGTAAATAAGCGTTATCAAAGTAAACTGTCGAGCCCGAATCGCACTCTACTGCAAAGCTGATTGAAGAAACAGTTTTAAGGAGCGTTGAGCTATTTGCCAAAACCTTACCTTCGCCGTTCATAATACGGGCAAAATTAAATGTATAAGGTTTATAATCCGTGCCCGATATTTCGTATTTTGAATCAAGCTTAGTACCGGTAACTATTGAAGGATAATATACCTCGTCACCCACAGAAAGCTGCATTGACAGCTTAGGAGTTGACGCTCCGCCGTTTTTAACATATACAGTAATGCCTGTATATGCATCAAACTGATTAGCCGAAGAACCGAGAGTAACAACCGGAGAAAGAGTTGCTTTTTTGGCAATAATATCAAGCTTGGCATTTGCCTTTCCTTCAATGCAACCCTCATCGGTAAAGCTTAATACTGCACCGTCAGACACAGTGTAAGCATTCTCAAAGCCTGAATCTGTGGTTTTAAGCGGATTCCAAAGGGCATCGCTATCAAAATATCCCCAATCCATACCGAGATAGTAGGTTGATTTTACCTTATCGCTTCTGTAAGGAAGCGCCGGAATGCCAAGCGAGTTTGCAAGGTTTGATAACATATTGAACGAACTCCAAGCATAAGTTACCGCAACAGGAGAAGTAATGTTATCATTGTAAACTTCAACCGTATTAGCCGAAGTTAATCTTGCGGTTGCCTCGGTAAACACTCTCGATTTATCTGCTATTGCAAAGCCGTGAATAGTTTTTTCACCGCCTAAAACCGTAAGTCCGGCACCGACATTTTTGAAGGTTAAAACAACTTTTTTGCCGTTTATCTTCATTGAGGAAACAGTAGGTGCATTACCTGCGTCCGCATTTCCGATACCATAGAATGAAGCCAATGCCGCATTTGCAAATCTATCTGCAACCTCACGCTTGCTGTTCGGATGTATCGGGTCCTGATTGACAATCGGTGGGTCCTTATAGGTAAGCGGCAAATCGTAAATCGGTATATGAATCATTCGGCTTTTGCCCGATTTTGCAACATCGTTAAGCATATCTGAAAAATCCGCTTGAATAGTCAGATAATCGTTTGCCCTGATATGAGCGTTGTTATATGGAGCAAGATGTGCACAAATGAAAGGCATTTTACCTTCTTCGAATCCAAACAAATCACTATATGCCGTGAGCATATCCTCAAGTGCGTTTTTATAGAAGGTATTATAGCCGTCATCATCAGCATATTTTACATTGCTTTCACCCTGATACCACAACACACCGCTTATCTCTATGCCTGCAAGAGGTGCGATTTTTGTATTATAAAGGGTTGTGAGATATTGCCAGTTTGCAGAAACATCAGCAAGTTGTTCCTCGGTATAATAGATGTTGCGATTTTGCAAGGTTGATTTTATAAGCTGATTATTCTCAATAGCCTCTCGCGGAAGCCAGGATTCTATAACAGAAGCGCCTTTTGCCGTGTTTATAAAACCTACGGGCACATCCAAACTGCTCTGAAGCTTTAATGACATCATATATCCTATTGCCGAAACATATTTGATATCGACAGGATTACCGCCGTTTGCCCACCTTGCGCCTTCAATATCAGTAACGGGGACTGCGGAAAGCTTTGAATTAACTCCTCCCGGGACTACCGGCTCATCAAAGAAACGGACATTTGTATTGGTAAGACCGGTATAATCATTATTCATTACTGTCTGACCTACGGTATATTCCATATTGGATTGTCCTGAAGCCAGCCAAAGCTCACCGATAGCTATATCATTAATTGAAGTTTCAAGCTTTGAATTTACATAAATATCAATTTTGTATGTATCGTAACTGCCGGCGCGTGAACTGAAAGACAGTTTCCAATCGCCGTTTTCTTCGGAAATTGCGGTTTTTTCTTCATCGGAAACGCCATTTTTGAAAAGTACGGCGCGGATGTTTTTTCCGCCCTCTTTTACATTACCGAAAACATTCATCGGACTGTTCTGTTTGAACATCATACCGTCCGAAAAATATGTGCTTACAATTCTTTCTTCCTTATGAGTGGTGATTGCTATATTTTCAATTTTTACATTAAAGGTGCTGTCACCGTTTTTTTGACTGTAAAAACGGAAGTAATTAACGCTTGACAAATCAAAAATACCGTTTGTTGTAGTACCGGCATCTGCCAATGATACTCTTACTTTATTGAGCCCCGATTTAAGAGACAAGCGCGGAACAGACCAGTTAAGCTCTTGAACATCACTTTTACCTGAAGATGTCAGTTCTATCTGCCCGTCACGGGTTAGGTCGACCATATTGTCCGTACCGTCGGTATTCTCAACTGTTACATCCATAATAAGGTAAAGGTCGCTTTTTTGATAGGCTGATAAATCGTATGAAAATTCACTCGATACAAACGCAAAACTGCCGGTCGTATCGGTTTTGGAAAACTTGCCGGGTATTGGATAAACACCCTCAGGCACTTGTTCCTGTTGCTTTGTTGCCTTTACATTATCCATACGAATTACACCGTCCGGAACAGTATTCACATATGTATTTTCACTGGTATAAAAACGGAATGCCGTAAGAGCCGAAGCGTCAAAATTGCGCTTTACAGTGGCATCATCAAACACGGCTTTCATATGAACCCATGTTCCATTTATGTCGGTAATTTCCAAGGCGTCAAAACGGAAAACCAATGAATTGCTTTGATTATTTGCAGGACTGTTGCCATTTGAGAAGAAACGCACATATCCGATTTCTTTATATGCGTTTTGGATTGCCTGCCAACCGCCGGCACCGGTAAAGCATACATCCCACTCGAAAGCATCGCATCCGGAAACATTAACCGCAGAAGGCAACTCATAATATGCCTGGAAAAAGCCGTGACCGGTGTTTGCGGCGATTGCACCGTCATCACTTTGAGCTTGTGCACGCTCTGTTGTTATACTGAGCGCATTTTGGGTTGAATTCACCTTGGTCCACCCGGTAAGAACATCACAGTTCGTGATAATAACTTCTTCCTGTGTGGGAGTGGGGTCAGGAGTAGGCTCAACCGGAGAAGAATCGGCGGTTACTTTAATATTATCAAGACGAACCACACCGTTCGGAACAGTATTCACATATGTGTTCTCACTGGTATAGAAACGGAATGCCGTAAGAGCTGAAGCATCAAAATTGCGCTTTAAGCGATAGTGCCGGATTGTCACCTCCCGTGACAGAAAGGCGCTCGCCTGTTATTTTAAGACAACTTTCAAATTCTTCATTATTATACTTAGTAAGTAATTTTCTGCATTTACTCAGCACACTTATAATCTCATAACGGATAGGGTCCCCTTCAGCCGTATTCTCCGCCTGCATCATAAGGACCTGCATATCGTAATAAAGCTTCCTTGCAGTTTCATTGCAGGTCGCGATATATGCTTCCTTTATTGTGCCGTTTTCCTGAAGATTTCCGGTAAGGTCGTTACATCCGGCATCCATCCAAAAGTCAACCTTTTCTCCGCCTTCGGCTTCCTCCAAAAAAGGAACTATTCTCTTGCCGGGATTTCCCTTTGCACGGTCAAACACCGAGTTTATGTTGGTAATCCCCCTTACAGGACAACCCTCGTCATCAACTATAAGACCTTCGCCGTTAATATCAATAACATAAACAACCTTTTTACCTTTGACGCCCCCACCGAGACTCGCGGTAAAGTGGAACCATGCGCAATCAAACAGGTCTCCCCACTTATCTGCACATTTTACCTTTTGATATTCACCGTGCATTCTATTCCTAAACGCCAACGGTTCTTTTGATTTGTATATCTCAATATCCAAATCACAAACCTTTCTATAAACCGAGTTTTTTACCCTGCTAATACAGTTTTTCAGATTTTCTAAAGTATAGCGTTCTGAAATCATAACATCCTACTTTCCGATTTATGTCAAAATTTGTATTATTTAACAATATGACATATACAATTATCTGTTGTAAATATATCATAAAATGATTTTTTTGTCAACAAATTTGTATAAATTTGAAAAAAATACTTGAACAATTATGATTCCTATGGTATAATTAACACAAATTTGTATTATAAGGATTGATTTTATGAGTATAGAATACAAAATTGCACTCCCTGTAAAGTATGAAGTTGATGTTTTTGTTGCCGGCGGAGGTCCTGCAGGAGTAGCTGCGGCAGTAGCCGCAGCAAGGAACGGCGCTTCAGTATTTTTAGCTGAAAATGGCGGTGCATTCGGAGGCGCGGCAGTACAGGCACTTGTTCCTGCGTTTATGCAGTTTACTGACGGTGTAAATTTTATTGCTGACGGTATAGGCCGCGAAGTCCGGGACTACATAAAAGAAAACGCATATGAAGAATATAAAAAATACTGTCCTGACAGTATACCTGTAGAGCTTCTGAAAGTGTGTTATGACGGTATGCTCACAAAAGCAGGTGTGTATTTTGAATTTTTCACACGAGTTGCTGATACCGTTACAGAAAACGGCACTATAAAGTATGTTGTATGTGCCGCCAAAGGCAATAACTATGCCGTAAAAGCAAAAACCTTTGTTGACTGCACGGGTGACGGCGACTTAGCCGCACTTGCCGGTGCAGATTTTGAAAAAGGTGATAAAAGCGGCGAAATGATGGCGACAACGCTGTGTGCTATCTGGAACGGTATTGACTGGAAAAGTGTTGTCCGCCCGGATAGTCGCCGTTTGGATGATGCATTTAAGAATAAAGTGTTTTCTAATGAAGACCGTCACCTGCCCGGTATCTGGCCGATAAGCAGAAGCACAGGCGGTTCAAATGCCGGTCATGTGTATGATATAGACGGCACACTTTCCCACTCTTTGACCTTAGGTATGGTCAAAGGCAGAAGGCAGCTGCTAGAATATCGCAAATATTATAAAGAGTATTTAAGCGGATATGAAAACGCCGAACCGATAATAAGCGCGGCACTTTTAGGTGTTCGCGAAACAAGACGCATTACCGGCGATTACATACTTAATATCAACGATTTTTTAAGCCGCGCCGTTTTCGATGATGAAATCGGCCGTTATGCATATCCTATTGACATTCACTCCGGCAAAAACAATAAAGCAGGGTATGACGATTATGAGAAAAAGTTCAGAGAACTTCGCTATAAACCCGGTGAGAGCTACGGTATTCCCTACCGTTCATTGACCGTAAAGGGAATTAAAAACCTTCTGACCGCAGGTCGCTGCATTTCCGCAGACCGTTCAATGCAGGCATCAGTCAGAGTTATGCCTTGCTGCTTCATAACAGGGCAAGCGGCAGGAACAGCGGCAGCACTTTCCAAGGATACTTGTGATGTACGCAAGATTGACATAAAGGTTTTGCAGTCAGCCCTTAAAAGACTCGGCGCATATTTACCTAACGCCGAATAATTAATGTGTAAACCAAAAGGACCTCCGGATTAACCGGAGGTCCGAAATTTATATAAAAAGCTACGGAGATTAAAGCTGATTTTGTGTTTCCGTAAATGGGAGAAGAGAAATTTCAAGATTCCCATTTTTAGTACGAAGTTCATCAATAAACGCTTTTTCTTCTGCCGGATTTTTAAGTTGAACCTTATAGGAAAGTCTGAACATACTTCCCATTCCCGTTGTTTTAACGCCTGCATTTTCATATTTTTTCAGATAATGAGAAAATATGTCATCAAAGGTTCCGTTATATTCAAGCGATTCCGGTATTGTAATGCGTAGTAATTGATCTGATGCCATACTTTTATGTTCAAATAAAGTGACAAAGCTAAGGAGAAGAAATAATACCGAAAGACCAAGTAAGATAACAACGCCGTAACCGATATATCCCATACCGAATGCAATGCCTGAGCCCATTGCAATTAAAATTGAAGCGATTTCATCTGCACTGCCCTGTGCGGAACGAAAACGAATAAGACTGAATGCGCCACCGATTGCAACGCCGGCGCCGATATTCCCGTTTACAAACGTTATAACGGCGGCGACAACAAACGGTATCAGTGCCGTAACGATAAAAAACCGTTTTGTTGACCGAATGCGAAAACTCATAATCCAGGAATATATGAATCCTGTTACGAGCGCAACAGCTGTCATAATAAAAAACTGTGATGGGGTTACAGTTGATGTGTAAATGGAATCAAACATAATAAATTCTCCTTGTTCAAATTATTTGTGCTTTTATAAGTTGCTGGCGGTACGCTTCTCCGTATTTTGAAAAACTGCTTTTCCTTATTTCGCCTTCGGAAAGGATTTTCGCAAGCCACATAGGCATCGCTTCCTGTACCTTTATTTCGAGAATTGTATAACCTTCATCAAGAAGCGAGATGCCGTCCATAGATTTAGTAAGCGTCAGGTCACCTACACGGTATCTGGGGTTTTCGTCAATTGTGAGCCTTAAGTTTCCGTCCGGCTCAAAGTATGCGGTACGGTCATAAATAATCATACAAGCCGGAACAAGTGTTTTATAGTAGTCGCGAAAAACTGTTATCTCACGGTTTATCTGTCCGGGAGAGCAGATATCACCCTCACCCGAAAAGAACTTATGCACCAGTGGAATGGTAGTTTCAACTCGACGCTTATATACGATACCGTATGCCTTGCGTTTAAGCTCAAGAAAAACCGGAGATGTATCGGTAGCAATTCCGTATGAGCGCAAGCGTATTTTTTCTTTGAAAAGAGGCTTTTCAACGCTTGTTCTGATCAGTTGGTATGTAGGTGTATCATAGTATAAGGAAGCAATAGATGTTTTACCGTACTTATCTACCTGCATATGTCCCTTAAGTCTTTCACGAAGAAAATCTGTTTGCTTGGCGTTTAACAGATATTTAAGCTCATATCGTTTCATTACCGTTATTGCCAAAGTACCACCTCCGGTATCAAAGTGTTATGCGAATGGAAAAAATTCCGCCGAAAACCGTAGCCGATATGCGCCCGTTGTGCGCTTTTACTATCTCTTTAACATAAGATAGTCCGAGCCCGGCGCTGTTCTCTTTTCTGTTTTCCAAAGTGGTAAAGCGGTCAAATATCTGATTTACCGGACCATCCGGAAGCTTCGTGTCATTTTTCGCTTCCAGCAAAACATAACCGTTCTCGCTCTTCAATGTAAAAATTGCCTTTGTTAAAGAATACTTGATCGCATTATCAATAAGTTCATCGATCAATTTATTGATTGCTTCGGGATCAGCTAAAAGCGTTATGTCAGGCGCTATATCGGCAGTCAACTCAATCCCATGTGAAACGAAGTTTTCTGTATGCTTGTCGAGTGCGGCACACAGAAATTCTGAAACGGGTACTTCGCTTATATTCATATTTCCGTCGTCAAATATTCCGATTGTTCCAAGCTTATCGACAAGTTCGTTCAATTTGCCGATTTGTCGTCGTGTCGAACGGGTTTGGTCATCGGGACCGTATTTTCGTTCAGCAAGTTCGGTATTTCCATTTATAATCGTAAGAGGAAGCCGAAACTCTTTGTTTGCACTTTTTATAAAGTTCCTTTGTTTTCTGTCAGCGTCTTCTATAGGCGCATAGATTTTTCTGGCAATACTATGAAGCACAAACCAACCTATGATTAGACAAAGCGCCTCACCAATCGCAGAAATTATTAAAATTCTGAAGGACGGAAGCAACTCGCGTCCTTGATCTATGACCGTTACGTAGGTCGTACCGTCTTTTTTATATACACGATATCGGTATGACCACTTTGTCCATCCTGTTTTTTCTTTTAATAATGATTTTGCCCATTGTTTGGCATCATCTTCCAACACCGCCGATATATTAAAAGCAACTGTTTCTGCATTCTCGCCCTTATTTGAAAAGGCGATTGTAAAATATCTTATAGAAGCGTTGATTTCAGGCGAATCGGGTCCCATAGGTCCCATTCTGAAATTTCTGTCTTTCGGTTCTGATATTATGTCCTCTGAAACAGTTTCGACTCGCCCAAAAGAGCCTTGTCTATCGGCAATTTTTTGTGTGATATCATCGGCATCGTTTGCCGCCATTGTGAAGTTCACTCCGTTTATAACAGTAAGAAGTACAGTCAACAGGACAAAGATCACAAAAATTGCATATAATCTGAATTTCTTTTCCGCCTTATTCATTTTGTGCCACCAATTCAAATCCTTTCTTCGCCTTGTACTTTATTCTAGTTTCGGTACCAATTTTTCCAAATTTTGTGTTAAGTGCATTTATATACACACCGTCATTTGCGGCTATGCTCTCACCGTTTAATAGTGCGCGTAAAACCTTTATCTCTCCGGCGGTCAAACTCGGACCGCCGGTAATTCGGTATCCCGGAACATTTATTTCAACATCGCCTACGGAAAATTGTTCGTCTGATGAAACACAATTCAGCGTGTCTTTAATTTCATCACAAATCTTTTCAGGCGTAAACGGATATGACAACCATGAATTAGGTAGAGGAGGTTCGGTCAAGTCGTGTGCGCTGACAGGACAGTCGTTTAGTGCAATAACCGGAATTTCTTTATCCTGTATCCGTTCTATCAATTCTTCATAATCAATTCTCGGAATATTTCTGTCCAGTATGACAATATCAAAATCTTCCGTTGCCAGAAGTGAGATAACTTGGGTTCCATCAAACGCTGTGACGGTTTCTCCGAAATCGATTTCAAGCAATTTCTTATAACACTCGAGCAGATCCCTGTCCGGTGCGGCAAAGAGTATTCGCATAAGCGTTTCTCCTTTTCTTATTAAGATGATACGGTAACACTGCTGTAACACGATGTACCGCCGTATGCATTTGCATTGTTGAATGTGTATGATGCTCCGTTGATTTTTACCGTGTGACTTCCTGAAGAATGAAGTGAGAGCGAATATGATTTTACACTACCGCCGGTACTGACTCTGCCGTAACCGAGCACGATCAGTGTGCCTCCTGAAACAGCAACCTGACCGTCGGCATCAATAGCCGCCGCATTTTGACTGTTCGGGCCTCTGGTAATCACAACACCGCCTGTCTGCATATAATTACCGTTACTGTCGATGCCGTCTGTATCTCCACTCGGCGAAACGGTAACATCAAGATATCCACCCGTGACATTGATTGCGGCAGCAGAATTGCCTTTTGTTGCGTTCACACCGTCGTCATTTGCAGACACATAGGATTTTCCGCCGGAAACATTTATAACATTTGCTTCAAGTCCCTCGTATGCGCTGTCAATATTTATTGTACCACCGGAAATGTTCAGCACATTATCTGCGTGGATGCCGTCCGCACCGGAAACGGTCTGCTGGCCGCCCCAGCCGCCGGGACCCATTTGTCCGCCTGCGGTTTTATTTGCCGGCGCATAAACATTCATATTCACGGTGCCCCCTGAAATATTGACAGTTCCCTGACCGTTGGTGCCGTCTTCTAATGATGTGCCATAATCTGCATGAAGACCGTCATCGTAGGTTTGCAGTGTAAGGCTGCCGTCTTTTATATTCAATTCATTTTGAACCTTAACGCCCTTATAGGAGGATGTTGACGCATCAGACGCTGTATATCCGCTATATGATCCCGTATATACCGTAACATTAGGTGCAACACCTTCTTCGCCGGTTGTCATTTCAAAATTATGTGCCGCCTCAATACCGTCACCTGCGGCATAGACCGTAACAGTACCGCCGGAGAGAGTGATGTCACCTCGGGTGACTCCGTTTTTATTCACATCGGTATTTTCGGTCTTAACACCGTCTCCATTTGTGGAAACAGCAACAACAGTTCCGCTTGTAACACTTATCGAATCGTTGCCCTTAAGTGCATTATTGTATGCAGAAGATTTTAAGGATAGATTCTGAACAGTCAAATCTTTTGTTGTATGGATGCCGTTGTTATACGAAGCGTTGACTACAAGAGTTCCGGTGCCTTTAATTTTCAAATCGCAAGTCGCATAGATTGCGCCTTCCCCCTGATTCTCGTCATCAGATGCTTTAGTGCTACGGGTATCGCTTATTACATTTTCCGTACCCTTCTTCGCAGATATATCAACATTTCCCGCTGTAATCACCTTGATCGGAGAATCACTTCCGTATGTGATTGTTGCCCTGGAAAGTTCAATAACCACCTCGTCAGTTTCTCCTGCATCAACAATGATTTGCCCTTCAAGCAGACCGGTTGCAGTATAAGTACCTGCCGAAGATATTGTGTATATTTTTCCTGAATTGCTGAATGTTCCGTCTTCCGATGTCATAGAAAAACTGCCTGTTGCTTCCTTTGCAGTAATATTCTGATCCACTGCCGCTGTTGTAGAATCGCTTGCTGTATCGGAAGTGGTTTCATCGTTTTCCGCTCCGCAAGCAGTGAGCACGGTAACAAGCATAACCGCTAATAAAATTGATAAAAACTTTTTCATATAATTACTCCTTTTAGTTTTAACAAGAAAATCTTCATCTGTTGATATCATTATCATAACAGATGAAGATTGAAAAAAGATTGAAAACGGTATTATGTACTTTGTTTTATTTAATATAACACTTACTTAAATATCAACCGAAAAACTGATGGTGTTTCCGGAATAAGAAACCTTCATTTTTCCCTTCATTCGTTCAACGATTTCCTTTGCCATAGAAAGCCCTATGCCGAAGCCGGCTTTTTCCGAATTATGTGATTCATCTTTACGGTAGAAACGCTCAAAGAATTTTTCGGTGTCTGCATTTTTTCCCTCCGCATAGGTGTTTGAAACCGAAATGCGTACGCCTTTCCGATAAGAATTTTTTTCAAGGCTGACTAAAATGTCGCCGTTGTCATCACAATATTTGACAGCATTATCAATAAGCACCGACACAACATGCTGAATACTTCTCTTATCACATTTGATACTCAAATCCGTAGCTATTTGGGTTGATAATGTTTTTCCCGAGCTTTCCGAAACACTACGGAATGATTCTGCGGTTTCAGAAACGATTGCAGATATATCAACATCCGTCATATCTGCCTCTTTGATTTCATCTGCCCTTGTCAGAACAACTAAATCTTCAATAAGAGTATTAAGGCGGGTAATTTGCCTGTGAGTGCTGTCCGTCCACTCCGTTTTTCCGCTTAAAACCTCTGTCATATCCGTGTTTGCCGAGATAACAGCAAGCGGAGTCTTTAATTCATGGCTTGCATTTGTGATAAAGCGTTTCTGTCTTTCATCATTTTCAACAAACGGTCTAATCAGCTTTTTAGAAAAAGCAAGTATCACAATAACATAAAGAATAAGCACCAAAAGCCATATCCCTGACATATATGTCATTGTAAGGCGCTGCATGGCATAGCGGCTCGTACTGTCGAGCAGAACCAAAGTAACCGAGCCGTCTTCTGATGATTTTTTCACAAATCGAAATATTCGTTTTCCTTCAATATCAATACGCCCGTTGTTATAATTCTCTTCAAAAGCCCTATTGATAATGGAATTCATCTCGTTTTGCGGCATCGCTATGCGCGTAACGGTAATATTGACGCCGCTATCGCCTTTAACTGCGGTTAAAAATCGTGTTTCATAAACAGACTCGTCTTTAAGCGCAAGGAATCTCTCCTGGCTGGGATCAAACTCAAACCGTTCCGGCAAGTCGCCGCCATTATCAATTATCATATTCAAAAGTACATCGGTCTGCCGGTTTATTACTTCCGTTGTTATCCAATACACAATGCCGGTCACCGTCGTGATTACTAATAAAAGTACTAAGGCAGAGCCCCATATAAATTTTCTTTGTAACTTCTTAAACATCCCTGACCTCCGTAATACGGTAACTGCTTGAATCGTACGCATTTATTTGTGCATTTGCCTTTACAGATTTAAGTTTATCATTAAGAAAAGATATGTACATCCATACAATGTCGGGTGAAGTATCTTCGCCAGACCAAACATCCAAAAGCAGTTCGTCCGCCGTCATATTTTTATCCGAGTTTAAGAGCAGACAGCAAAGTAGCCGAACCTCTTTTTGAGAAAGAGCTATCGTATTATGTGCACGAAGCTCTGATGATTCGGTATCAAGTTCAAGATTTCCGAATGTAAATGTTCGTGTTTTATAGTCCCTCTTCCTGCGATAAAGTGCCCGCAATCTCGCGCTGAGTTCTTGCATTGCAAACGGTTTTGTTAAATAGTCGTCAGCGCCGGCATCAAGCCCTTCAACGCGATCCGAAACCTCTGATTTTGCGGTCAGGAATATAGCCGGAATGGTGTTTCCGGCTTCCCGTATCTTTTTCATTGCTGTAACACCGTCCATAACAGGCATCATTATATCCATAATTATAACATCGTAGGCATCCTTTGAAAGTTTATCAACCGCTTGAGACCCGTTCGCCACGGCATCAACATAATAGTCCTGAAATTCAAGGTATTTTTTGATAACCTCTCTTAAATCGTTTTCATCTTCTGCAAATAATACTTTCATAATATTTCTCTGCCTTATCCTCTTATTATTCTTCTGAGCGTCTGCATTGACACATCACAAGATGCTAATTCATTGGCACATCGATGAAGTTCCGAAACAATCAATTCTTGATTCTTAATGTCTCTTTTATATTTCAGCTCATGTTCCAGTGCCGCCCAGGTATCCATAGCTATTGTACGAAGCTGAACCTCAACAAAAAAGTGACCTGGAGTATTTCCGTCTATATCCGAAAAATGGGTTTCCATATCCAAAATCATATGATAACTCCGGTACCCGTTTGGTTTAGCATTTTTAATATAATCTTTTTCTTTAACGACAGTGCAACCCGGAATTGATTTTATCAACGCAACATTTTTGTAAACATCGTCAATAAATAGACAGACAACGCGAATTCCTATAGAATCGGTCAGGCTTCGCAAAGCATGGTATGTTGTCGGTTCAAGACCGTTTCTTTCAAGTTTTTCAAGCATACTTTCTTCGTCTTTTATCCTATACCGGAGATGTTCGTACAGTTTTTCTCCTGTCTTTTCTTCATGCTTTCGGCTGTTTATTTCTATCGTCCTTACAAGATTATTCATAATTCCAGTCATAGCATTATAATATTTGCCGTAAATACTCATTATTTCCTTTTCCTTACATACAGATTATTGCTTATTGTTCCTCTTTTTAGGCAACAATACAGTAAATATAACTTTTCCGTCTTTATATTCTGCGTGTATCTTGCCGCCGTGCGCTTCAGTCACCGCTTGTGCTATGGAAAGTCCAAGCCCGTAATGAGACCCGATATCGGTACGCGCCTCGTCCGTGCGGTAAAAACGGTCAAACAGATGCGTAAGTTGCTCTTGGCTTAATTCCTTTGTATCGTTTGAAACCGTGAGTACCACAAAATGATGTTCACAGCAAAGCGACAGCGTTATCATCTCACCTGTGCCGTGAGATAGAGCATTATCCAGCAGAATAGAAACAAGTTGGCGAAGTTGATTTGGATTTCCTTCGACCGTTAGTCCGTTTTCAATATTTGACTGTATTTGCTTTCCTTTTTCAAAAGCAAGCGTTTCAATAGGGAGAACCTCCCCGTTTACTAAATTTGAAAAATCAAGAATTTCTTTCGGTATTTCTCTGTTTTCGGCTTTGGAAAGGAAAAGAAGTTGTTTCACAAGGTCTGACATACGCTCATTTTCATAATCAATGTTATCAAGCCATTCACTTTCACCGATTTCGCGCCTTAACAGTTCGCTATTTGCAGAGACAACCGCTATTGGTGTTTTAAGCTCATGACCCGCATCGGACACAAATCTTTTTTGTCGCTTGTCATTTTCTTCAAGAGGGCGGACTATCCGCCGCGCAATAAATATGGAAATTACAAATAAAAGAATTAACGCTAAAGAGCCAATTATAAGCATCTGACGAAAAAGCCGCATTTGATTATTGTTATTAATCGTTCCGTCAATCATAGCAACAAGTGTGTATTCTTCCCGTTCTTCAACAATATATGTCATGTTGCCTGATTTACCGCTATTCTTTCCTTTTTTTAGAATCTTTGACGCAATTTGTGTCAAAGATTCTTCGCTTTGGAGAGCGTTATTGCCGTTGTTTATATTAAGGACTTCGCCGCTTTTGGAATAGGCAACAGAGTAGAATGTCGAAAGCCGGAATTGCGGTTCATTTTGTTGGGGTCTTTCGCCAAAGGGTCCGCGTGGCTCATTAAAATCCGAAGGTCTGTTATCGGATTCGCTATCAGGTCTTGTTCCGTCTTCATGAGGTGAAGGCTGTTCTTCAAGTGAAAATCTTTCAGCATATGTTTTCAACATCTCACGACTTTCACGGTTAATTGCCATACGGTTTGAAAGATATATCGTAGTCAATGTGACAATCATCAAAGTAAGAAGAGAGAACACAACTGTAAAAACGATCTTTCTCCTCGTTTTATCAAACATCCTTACACCTCAATTCATATCCTATTCCGCGCAGTGCTTTTATTTCACATCTTGATCCTACAAAAGCAAGTTTCTTCCTTACAAAAGATATATATACTTCAACATTATTATATTCGGAATCACTCTCATACCCCCAAATTTTGAGCGCGATCTGCTCACGGGTAAGCACTTGCCCCTGGTTGGCAATGAAATATTCAAGTATGCGGAGTTCCTTTTCGGCAAGTCGCACGCTCTGCCCATTTTCACATTTCAATGTAGCATTTTTAACATCTATTTTCAAATCCTCATAAGTTAAACTTCCGTCATTTGTCGGCATGTTGCGACGACCAAGCGCACGAAGCCTGGCAAGCAGTTCCTTTGTCATAAACGGTTTAGTTAGATAATCATCAGCACCGCTGTCAAGTCCCTCGACCTTATCGTCAAGTTCACTTTTAGCAGTAAGCATAAGTATCGGCGTGCGTATACCGGATGCCCGTGCTTTTTTAGCAACATCATATCCGCTCAATCCAGGCATCATCACATCAAGAACACACAAATCGTAAATGTTACTTTCTATCTCATAAAGTGCATCTTCGCCGTTATCTACAGAGGTAACTTCATATCCTTCCTGGCGCATAATCTCACACAACGCACGATTCATTCTTTTTTCGTCTTCTGCAAGTAATACTTTCATTTAATCAACCTCCGTTACATATTATATTATATGGGTCAACATTGAAAAAAGATTGAATATTACTTTTTGTTGTTAAACATAACTATAAAATTCAGTGGTATCCCAATTTAATACTATTTCAAAAAGGGCAAAGTCAATAGACTCGCCCTTTATATGTTTCGTTGTCTATTATAATAACACGATGGTAGCACCCTGTCAATTTTTTCGTTATACTGCTAACCCATCGGGGCTTTTATGTTTTTGGTATTTTGTTTTACATTTTTATCCTGTACATACTCACACCACAATTGCCCGGGCGGCGTTCAAAGAATTCTGTCGGCAGCATATGGATATAATCTTTGCTGAAATTGGCATTGCCGAAATAGGCGTCAAAATTCATTTGCGGTAAGATTACCCAATCGGAATCAGCGGTTCCATTTGCAATATAAAAAGAAAGTAATGTATAACCGGCTTTCCGTAAAGATTTAGGCCCTACCAGCGAATCAACCCATTCGGTTTGTTCATTTGTCAACCGGTATTCCTCCGTGCGAAGCGGACCTTGCTCTAAAGCATCGGCAATAACATCATCAAAGCGGAGAACAAACTCGCCTTTGGTGTTTTCAGAAAAAATGGGGACGAGATAAGTATTATCGCTTTTAGATTTACAAGAATAAATCGGCGGTAATGTATACGCCAAATATTCTTCCCATTCGTTTGTCATGCTTCATCCCTCACTTTCAAAATCCATTTGTCTACCTCCGGCGTTAATACATCCCAAAGGAAATCCCTCTTATTCAGTGTCACAACATATTTAACGGCTTCAGTGGGCGAAACAATTCTCTTTATAAGTTTTCGGCAACAATCCGCAAGTGCTTCACGGTAAGCTTTTTCTATCGGCTTATTTATATAAGCGTTTATTAGTGCCGTCATACTTTCGGAATCGGTTTCAAAATGCAAACGGCTTTGGGAGAACAACAAAAACCAAAGTAGGAAATAGCAACCTTTCATCGGTTAGAACTCTGTCCGAAAATACCTATGATGCATATAATAGGTTGAGCCAAATGACATACGGCAACGGCACGGTACTCCATAATAGTTACGATTTACTGGACAGACCGGTTTCTGTGTGGTATAATAATGACAGCAATACAGGTTTCCGCTATCTTTATACTAAACAAGGCGGATTATCGCTTGTTCGTGACCTTATCAATAATTTGCGAACAAAATACACCTACGATTTATCGGGAAGACTGGTTGCTGTGAGGCGAAATGTCAATGTGGAGCATGAGGATTATCCGCTTTACGCCTCGCAAAAGTATCGCTATGAGGATAAAACCAATCGCGTTATCAGCACAGTAAGCGAGATTCCGGGTTCGTCTATTACCACTCAGTATCAATACGGAAACGCCACGCAAGGCCAGATTATTGACGCGGTGTATGCCGTAAAGCAGAATAACACCAATCATATCGGCTATGCGTACGACGGCTTGGGAAGAATGACCACCCGTACCCTTTCGGTGCCGAATAAGAGCTATACTTACTCTTACACCCCCGGCGGTCACGGAACAAACAGCACCACTACGCAGGTGTCAAGCGTTACTTCGGGCACCGATACCACGGGATATACATATGATTCTGTCGGCAATATCACCGAAATCAAGGAAAACGGCGTAACCGTTGCAAGTTATGCTTACGACACCTTAAATCAGCTTACCTCCGCCTCACATAACGGCACAAGCTACAGTTATACCTATGATAATAACGGTAATATAACATCTAAAACCGTAGGCGGTGTAACAACAAATTATTCTTATAATGATTCCTCTTGGGCAGATTTGCTTACAGGCTACGGAACGGATACCATAACCTATGATACAATAGGCAATCCGCTAAATTACCGTGACGGATACTCTTTCACATGGCAAAGAGGCAGGCAGTTAGCAGGATATACAAAAGGTACCGATACTGCAAGTTATACTTATGATGAATCAGGCATAAGGCTTTCTAAAACGGTAAACGGTAATACAACTACCTTTTATTTTGTAGACGGCGTATTGCTCGGTCAAAAGTTTTCGGATAACAAGATTTTACAATATCTGTATGACGATAACGGCACAAAGTACGGCTTTATCTATGACGGTACAACCTATTTTTATGACCTGAACCTGCAAGGCGATGTTATAGGAATTATAGATACAAGTGGGAATACCGTTGTTAGTTACACTTATGATCCGTGGGGTAAGGTGTTATCTGTTACAGGCACGCTTGCGAGTACAATAGGTCAAATAAACCCTATACGCTATCGCGGTTATTATTACGATAACGATACGGGATTTTACTATCTCCAAAGCCGTTATTATGACCCTGAGACGGGTAGGTTTATAAATGCGGATACTATCCTAGACACTGGCGCCAATATCCTTGGCAATAATATGTTTGTTTATGCCGCCAATAATCCGACAAACAATTCTGATTATAATGGCCATTGGATAATTAAAAATGCAATCAAGTGGGTTGCTAAGAATATTGTTAAGCCAGTTGTGAAAGCAGTTAAAAAAACCATGTCAAAAGCTAATTTAACATATTCGACGGGATTAAATGTAAGTGGCACGCCAAGCGCATTTATTTTTAATGGCCAAATTGGTTTGTCACTAGATACTAAGGGAAATGTTGCTATACAAGCATCCGCTGGTGGGGGAGTCACAGGTGGAAATCCTAGTATATCGATAACAAACTACCGAAGCATAACAAATGCTCCCAGCATTAATAAATTAGATGGTGAGTGTTTTCAAGCTGGAGGCTCTATAGCTGTCCCCGTTGAAGGTGTACCATTAGCTGCTGGTGGAGATTTAATGTTTATGCCAAATAATAAACAAAGCATGGGATATTTTGGTCTGACTTGCAATGGTGGATTTGGAACACCCGGCGGTGAGTTGCATATTGAATGGGGAAAAACTGTTACGATACGTAATACAGTGTTCAATATTTATGATGTGGCACAAAATGTTTATATTAAAATTATGGAGTGGTAGTTATGAAGACAAAACATTGCCCCTCACTTATATTCATTGTATTCGTTTTTGTTTCATTACTATCAACTGTAATAAAAGTAAATGCAATAAATACTCGTTTTTCAACAGAAGAATTAACGGAAAAATATCAAAGTGTTTTCATATCAAATATTAATATATCGTCATTAGCATCAGAACCTGCCAAGAAGATAATACATTGCTTTGATGTTAACGAGAAAGGCATGATTGCTATTGGTAGCAATTCAAACGGACAAGAACAGATTTGCATATATTCCTCAGAAGGTGTTTTTTTATACGGTTATAATTTTGATTGTTCTGGGGATTTTTGTGTGGAATGGTATAACGATCACCTTAATATTTGTCTTATTCGCAGTGATGTAATAATAACTGTCGATAAAAATGCAAATATTATAGAAATGGCAGGAATTCAGGATACAATTGACAACAATACATTATTTAATCGCTTTATGTATTCAACCAATAGAAACATTAAAAACAACGAGTATATTTTAAAGAATAATATGGGGATACTTAATGCCTTTGCAACTGGATATTCTCAAATATCAATTAAGGATGTCGAAAACATAGAGACTGTCGTATATGAAGTCGATTTTATCGAGCGCATAAAAGCAGTAATAATACCTATACTGGTGATTTTTAGTTGCCTTTTGGCAGTGTTTTGTGTGTTAATCTGGAACCGATACCATAACCTACGATACAATAGGCAATCCGCTAAATTACCGTGACGGATATGCTTTCACCTGGCAAAGAGGCAGGCAGTTAGCAGGATATACAAAAGGTACCGATACCGCAAGTTATACTTATGATGAATCAGGCATTCGGCTTTCTAAAACCGTAAACGGTAATACAACAACCTTTTATGTGGTAGACGGTGTATTGCTTGGCCAAAAGTTCTCGGATAACAAAATTTTGCAATATCTGTATGACGATAACGGCACAAAGTACGGCTTTATCTATGACGGTACAACTTACTTTTATGACCTGAACCTGCAAGGCGATGTTATAGGCATTATAGATACAAGCGGTAATACCGTTGTTTCCTATACCTATGACCCGTGGGGTAAGGTGTTATCTGTTACAGGCACGCTTGCGAGCACAATAGGTCAAATAAACCCTATACGCTATCGTGGATATTATTATGATAGCGAAACCGAGCCGTATTACCTCCAGAGCAGATATTACTCTCCCGAACTCATGCGGTTTATCTCGCAGGACGACCCTGTTTTGTCTAACAATCAAGGCGAACCTTTGGGAAGCAACCTTTATGCATATTGTTTGAATAATCCGGTGAAAAATGTTGATCCTCAGGGAAATGCCCCGTTTTTGGGCTGGGGATTACAATTAGAGGGCTCTTTCATGGGAGTATCTGGAGGGATTGAACTTATATGGTTTAAAAATATTGCAAAAAGCATATATGGAACACGAAATTTACCATGTGTGTATTTTTATGGTGCGTTATCATACAATTTTAGAGGAAGTAACATTTGGAATATAAAAACCTTAATTAAATATGTAAAAGACGCTGCTTTAAAAACATTTGGTTCATCAAAGAAAGCTGCATGGAAAATTGGTGGCAGTATAAGCATATGCGCCTTTCTTGTGTATGGTACAATAAATACTCCACAAAAATATAAAGGACCTTTTATTTCCTCTGATGCAACAATTTTTCATATTAAAGCATATTACGCACAGTCTCCAAAAGGTGATGTGAAGTGCTATGGTATCGGTGTAAGTTCGTCTAAGTTTGGTTTTAGTCCATTATCGTATTCTTGCTACACAATGGTTCCGAGTAGCATTATAATCTCAATTTCTAATTGGTTCTTTTCGTTGTTTGGAAGGGTAAAAACTATAGCTTCTCTTGTTTGATAGGAGTTAATCTGCTATGTTATATGAATTCGGATTTCGATTACATTTTTCTGATTTCTTCAAATTGCTAATATTCATATTACCTATTTGCTTATATTTATGGTCATCTAATTTTGATAAAAAATTAGCACATTATATAACACTAATAGCATCGTTCATCTCTGCATTTGTGATAGCAGTTGTTTTAATCATCCGTCCTTTATACTCATATTTTGTAATTAAACAGGATATTAAGCAGAATGGCCTGTTTATAGTTGAGGGGGAAATCTCTGATTTTGAAACCCAAAAGAGTTCGTATGGTGGTCATAACAGCGAATCTTTTAAAATTAATGGTGTCGATTTCATATATTACGGGGATGAGAATTTTGGATATTCAAAGTTTTTATGTGATGGTGGTGTAATAAAAGGCAATGGGCAAAAACTTAAAATCTCTTATTGCTATGATCCGATAACAAAAGAAAAAGTGATTTGTTATATTCAAAATGCTGAATAGGTACACAGGGGACGGTTCTATGTCTTGACAGTTGTTTTAATTATTGCAGAATCGTTCCCTACTGTCCTACGACTCAAACGGCAACAAGAATATCTTTTGTAATTTTCTTTACTGCGGTGATTGCGGGCATAAAATGTGGTATCATACCAATACTAAAAATCCTGATATACACTTCTTTGGTTGTTCTAATTCAAAAATTGATTACAGAGGCACATGTACAAACGGCAAACGGCATTATGTAAGAGCAGACGCAATAGAACAGGTAGTAATGCTTGAACTTCGCAGGTTGGCTTCTTTCTTAAAAGAAGACGAAAACGCTTTTGCTGAGTTGCTTGCCAAAAAGACTAATTCCGATATGGTTGCTGAAAAGAATTATCTTGAATCCGAACTCAACAAAGCCATTGCAAGAAGCGAAAAGGTTTCTGTTCTTTACGAAAAACTTTATGAGGACAATGCTGACGGAAAAGTAACCGACGAGTGGTTTATGCAGCTATCACATAAATACGAGGTTGAGCGAATGGAACTGAAAACTAAAATCACCGATATTCGCCAAAAGATATTTGATATAGGAGAATCTGTGCATAACAAAGATATGTTCCTTATTGCAATCCGAAAGTTTATGGAAATGGATAAACTGACCGTTCCGCTACTCAGTGAGTTGATTGAAAAGATTGAGATTTACGAAATTGAGGGCGTAGGCAAAAACCGCACACAAAGAATTGTGATACACTACCGCTTTGTCGGTCATATTGAACTGCCGGACAGAAGCCCACTAGAAAGCTATGTCGCCGATACTCGTAAAGGTGTAGCAGTCAGATATATCCCAAAAGCATTGCCGGCATAACAAAAAAGCAGGTTCATCCGAACCTGCTACTACATAAAGACTTTCCCATATAAAGGCAAAAAATCGGGTAGTGACAACTCAACTCCGTTATCACTACCCGATATGGTGCGGGTGACAGGGGTCGAACCTGCATGTCGGAGACACCAGATCCTAAGTCTGGCGCGTCTGCCAATTCCGCCACACCCGCGTGGTCATTATGACCAGATTATTTTACTTCAATTTTCTTCAAAAGTCAAGGCTCAATTAAGGCCGAAGCTTATAGATATTGCCTTGTCCACCATATTCATCGCTTTATTATCGAGCGCGCCCATTTTTTCTTTGAGGCGCGCTTTATCTATTGTGCGCACTTGTTCAAGCAAGACTATTGAGTCTTTTGAAAGTCCGCTGCCGGCGGCGCTTAAATTTATATGCGTAGGTAAATTGCTTTTATCCTGCTGGCTGGTTATGGCGGCGGCGATAACCGTGGGGCTGTACTTGTTTCCCACATCATTCTGAACTATCAGTACGGGCCTTATACCTCCCTGTTCGGACCCTACCACCGGGCTTAAATCTGCATAATATATATCTCCGCGTTTTATGTTCATTTTTATTTCACACTCCGAACTGTTCTAATCATATTCTTGCCTGTTTTCCCATTTTCTAAACATAACAAAAATCTTTTTATTACAGTCTATGTGAAAATATACGGCGGTGTGAGAACACTCACACCGCTTGCTGTTATTTAATCAATAATTTATTCAAGTTAACGCTTGCTACCTGTGTAGATGTGCTGTTTGTTCCATGTCCGCCGGGGGTGTAAGAATAGGCACATCAACACATAGAACCGTCCCCTGTGTTCCTTTTTCTTGCACGTCGTGGCATACTATCACCCACAACAATTCTACCACTTCTCGCAACTATTGTCAACACAACAGAACCGTCCCCTGTGTTCCCAGTTGTACCGTCGTAGATAAAACCGTACTTTGTGCCGTTATCATCATACAGATATTGTAAAATCTTGTTATCCGAGAACTTTTGACCGAGCAATACACCGTCTACTACATAAAAGGTTGTTGTATTGCCGTTTACCGTTTTAGAAAGACGAATACCTGATTCATCATAAATATAGCTTGCAGTATCGGTGCAGTTTGTATATCCCGCTAACTGCCTGCCTCTTTGCCATGTGAAAGCATATCCGTCACGATAATTTAGCGGATTGCCTATTGTATCGTAGGTGATGAACTAAATCACACGATAGAACCGTCCCCTTGTGTTTCCCTGGGATAGAACCTATTTAGTTGAAACTATTTTTAAGAAAAGCAGTTATAAGGTTTGCAAGAATTCTATGTCCCGCATCGTTTGGATGAAGACCGTCAGGCATATACATTTCTTTAATCACCGGCACTTTAGGTTGCAAACAACAGCCTTTGTATAAATCAAGAAGAGGTATTCCGTAATACTCCGTTACCTCACGAATGATTTTTATATACTCAATAAGTTTTGCATCATATACCTTACCGCCCTTCATAAGTCTCCTCTCCTCTTCAATACGGTGAATCGGGGTTGCAAAAGCAATTTTTGAAGTCGGATACTTTGTTATCAGTTTAATAAATAATGTGTGAAGAGCACCATAAAATGTATCGGGAGTTCTGTCATCAAAACAACCTATGCCGGCATCTCCATGTCCAAAGTCATTCGTGCCTCCAAACACAAATATAATGTCGGCATTATTCTCCATTTCATCCACTCTGTCAATAAAATTCAAATCATATCGAGGATTTTCAGACGGGTTTGTTTGGTATGCAATTCGTGTTCCGCCTATACCGTAATTATAACAAACCGCCCCTTCTTGCTTTTCTATAAGATTAGAAAAACGATCTTCCGGCGAACTTGTGCCACATCCTTCAGTTATACTATCACCTAAAAACAAAATTTTCTTTCCTTTAAGCTCCATTTAATTTTTCACTCCTAATAGTATTCATATTACAAAGTCTTTATTGATGGTAAAGTAAAATTTTAGACACAAGGGCAGACACAAGGGGACGGTTCTATGTGTTGTATAGTTTTCTTACAACACCAAAACTCGCCCTTGTGTTCCTTTGTCTATTTCCCTAATAATTCTTTATAAAGTCCTATATATGCCCTCGCGGAGGCACCCCAGCTGTTATCGCACTTCATACAGCGGGTACGAAGAATATTCCAGCCTTTTTTATCTGCATATCCGCCTATCGCGCGCCAAACGGCGTTTTGCATATCGTGAGCATTAAAATCAGCAAAAGTAAAACCATTACCCTTGCCGTCGCCGCTATCAGTGATTGTATCATTAAGACCGCCCGTTTCCCTTACTATCGGCACCGTTCCGTACCTGAGCGCCACCATTTGTGCAAGACCGCAAGGCTCACTCTGGCTTGGCATTAAGAATATATCGGCACCGGCATAAATGCGGTGAGCAAGCGTTGCATCAAACCCAAGCTTGAGCGCAACCTTATCCGGGTGTTTTTGTGCCATATCATAAAAGAATGTTTCAAACTCCCACTCGCCTGAGCCTAAAATTACAAACTGCAAATCAGCTTTCAGCAGTTCCTCAAAAACACATTTTACAAGGTCAAGCCCCTTATGCTTTACAAGCCTTGAGACCATACCAATGACCGGCATATCACCTACCGGCAGTCCAACCTGTTTTTGAAGCTCTTTTTTGTTATATGCCTTATCGGATATAGTGCTTACAGTATAATTCTTATATATCATACTGTCAGTTTCAGGATTATAAACATCAGTATCAATTCCGTTTACAATGCCCGTAAGCTTAAATGTAAACTGCTTTAATATCTCATCAAGTCCGTGAGAATAATATGGGCTTAAAATCTCCCTTGAATAGGTTGGAGACACCGTTGTGACCTTATCTGAGCACTGTATTGCGCCCTTCATAAGATTTACGCAGGAATCGTATTCGACTATACTTTCTCTCCCTTCAGGAAGACCCAAAACATCGCCATAAAGCTCCATACCGTATTTGCCCTGATACTGAATATTATGTATCGTAAATACGGTTTTGATATTGCTGTAGCGCCAGTCTGCCTTGTACATTTCGTTAAGATAGACCGGTACCATTGCTGTTTGCCAATCGTTACAGTGGATTATATCGGGGAAGAAATCTATATACGGAAGCACCTCAAGCACAGCGCGGGAGAAAAACGCATAGCGCTCGGCGTCGTCATAATAACCGTAAAGCCCGTCACGCTTAAAATAGTACTGATTATCTATAAGATAATAAATAACACCGTCTATATGCGCTTCAAATATACCGCAGTACTGCCTTCGCCAAGAAACCGGTACGGTAATATGACAAATAAACTTCATTTTTGCTTTAAGCTCTTCACTTATCGTGCTATAAAGTGGCATAATAACGCGACAACCGATGAGCCTTCTCCTGAGTGCTTTAGGAAGTGCGCCTGAAACATCTGCAAGACCTCCGGACATAGCAAACGGCAACGCCTCGCTTGCGGCAAATAAAACCTTCATAAAAAACTTCTCCTAAATCTTTTGATTTTTCTCAATGTAGACAGCCTGCTCTTTGGTTCCCTTTATAATATTATTGCTGCTGACTGTAACCTTTTTATCCAGGATAACATCATTTATTATTGCATTCTCACCTATTACACAGTCCTGCATCACTATCGAATTTTTAACCAAAGCACCTTTTTTAACCGTAACTCCGCGGAACAATATACTGTTTTCAACTTCACCGTCAATAACGCAACCATCTGCTATAAACGAGTTACCGGTCTTGGCTTTTGTGCCGTATCTTGTAGGCATATCATCACGATTTTTAGTCATTATCCTGCGGTTGGGATTAAACAAGTCAGCCCTGGTTTCCGCCTCAAGCAGGCTCATATTTGCTTTGGTATATGACTTAATATCTGTCATAACCGCCGAAAAACCGTTATGCTTAAATCCGAATATTTTAAGATCGTTTATACGGTCGGCAATTATATCAACATCAATATTTCTGCCACCGTTTTCATAAGCATTATTCACAAGCTCTATGAGCAAATCTCTTTTTAGTATTAAAACTCCGAGGCTGCTTAAATCATCCGCCGAAATGCTTTCGGGGAGTTTTACCGATACAAGACGGTCGGAACTGTCAACGGTCATAGTCATCATATTTTTTGCATTTTTGACTTCAACACCGCTTCTGTAAACCACGGTAATATCAGCATTTTTCTCGATATGAAAATCAACCGCAGTGGCTATATCCACATTCGCCACAACGCAACCTTCACAAATCACTATATACTCTGAATTGCAACGGTTAAGGAAATCCATAGCGCCGTAAAGTGCCTCAATATACCCGTGATACCGGCGAGCACCGCTTATATTAAACGGAGGAAGCAGGTGAACACCGCCACGCTTGCGATCTAAATCCCAGAAAACGCCGCTTCCGATATGGTCCATAAGTGAACGATAGTTTGCCTTGGTTATTACGCCTACATTTGTGATACCGGCATTTACAAGATTTGAAAGGCAGAAATCTATTATACGGTATCTGCCTCCAAACGGTAACGAAGCCATAGAACGCACTTCAGTCATTCTGCCGAGCGCCTCATCGCGAGAATTTGCAAAAATTATACCTGATACTGCTGACGGTCTCATACCTTCTCCCCCTCTCCGACATTTTCTGTTATTATTTTTTTAGCGCCGATGACAGCGCCGGCACCAACTGTTAGGTTATCACCTACAACAGATATGCCGAAATCCTCCGGAGATACCGTCTCGGGAAGTACTCCGACCGTTGCATTCTCACCGATTACCGCATTTTCGGCAATAATTGAATAGCGAACCTTTGCACCCTTTCCTATTACGGCACCCGGCATAACAAGTGAATACTCAACCGACGCGCCTTCCTCAACCTTAACATTCTCGAAAAGTATCGAACAGTCAAGGTTTCCATAAACCTCGCAACCGTCTGTAATCAGCGAATTTTCAACGGTTGCCTTATTAGAAATATAGTGTGGCGGTAAAGCGCCCGAACGGGAATAAATGCGCCAGTTAGGGTCCGAAAGATTAAGGTCTATTTTGGGATTAAGAAGATCGAGGTTCGCTTCCCATAAGGAGTCAACCGTACCAACATCCTTCCAATAATCACCAAATCTGTAAACACGCATATTCTGACCGTCGGCAAGCATAGCAGGTATGATATTCTTACCGAAATCATTTGAAGAATTCGGATTGTTTTCATCCTCGGTGAGATACTTTTTAAGCTTATCCCAAGAAAAGACATAAATACCCATAGAAGCAAGATTGCTCTTGGGATTTTTCGGTTTTTCCTCAAACTCATAAATACTGCCGTCAGGATTAGTATTCATAATACCGAATCGAGAAGCCTCTTCCATTGAGACTTCGAGTACTGCGATAGTACAGTCCGACTTAGTCTCAATATGCTGATTTATCATTTTTGAGTAATCCATTTTATAGATGTGGTCACCCGAAAGAATGAGCACATACTCCGGGTCATATCTCTCTATAAACCCTAGATTTTGATAAATCGCATTTGCGGTACCCTTATACCAATCTCCGCCTTTTTGCCCTTGATACGGCGGCAGTATATGAACACCGCCAGAAAGACGGTCAAGGTCCCACGCCTTACCGGAGCCCACATAATCATTAAGCTCAAGCGGCTTATACTGTGTAAGAATTCCCACAGTATCAATACCAGAATTTATGCAGTTGGAAAGCGGAAAATCTATTATTCTGTATTTACCGCCGTAAGGAACCGCCGGTTTTGCAATTTTTGAAGTCAATACGCCGAGTCTACTGCCTTGTCCGCCGGCAAGCAGCATTGCCACACATTTTTTTCTTACCACGAAAACATCTCCTCATTAAAGATTTATAAGTTATATTCCGCCTATATCCATATCAAAAAGATTATTGAGCCATTTTTTTAATTTTATAATCCAATCGCTTGTATAAAGTATCTTTTCATTAACATCATTACAAGTCATATTATCCGCTGTAGAAACACCGTGCCCACCAAAAGGATATATATGAAGTTCAAAAGGTATTTTGCTTAAAGACAGTGCCTCGGCATAATAAAGACTGTTTTCGACCGGCACACATGAATCAGGCGCGGTATGAAACAGAAATGTGGGTGGGGTCTGCTTACCAACCAACTTTTCACACGAAAAACGGTTTACTTCATCTTCCGTTTCAGGAAAATGGCCTATAAGATTTTCAAAACTTCCTCTGTGGGCATTCCTTGTGGAAATCACCGGATAGCAAAGCACACTTGCCGCAGGGCGGTATGTTCCGGCAAAACGAGACTTTATAATATCGTCATCCCACAGATTAGAATAATGAGCCGCAAGGTGGCCTCCGGCTGAAAAGCCTATAATTCCTATTCTATCTGTATCACAATTAAATTTTTCGGCATTCTTATTTATAAAATCGAACAAAGCGGCAACTTCTATAAGCTGTGTCGGATAGCGGTTAGGTGCCACACTATAATAAAGAACAAAAACATTAAATCCCATATCAAGGAATTTAAGTGCAATAGGTTCAGCTTCCCTCTCGCTACAAAAATGATACCCACCACCGGGGCACACCACCATGGACGGACGTTTTTCATCTTGCCTGCCCATTTCTTTGAGATTATACGGCAAATACATATCCACTATAGGATTCTTACCGCCTTCTCCCAAAAAAGGATAACAGTCCTTCAAATAGATTCTCTCAACTTGCATAATCCACCTATTTTCCCTTCTTTGAAATATTATAGTATGTTACCGACATCGCCGGTATATTTATAGAAATCGAGTTTTCAAAACCGTGCATTGGTATATCCTCGCTGAAAGAGGTACTTAACTGATTGGTATTACCGCCGTATTTTGCATCATCGCTGCAGAATACCGGCTTATATGCGCCCTTTATCGGTGCGCCTATTCTGTAATTCTCACGCGTGACAGGCACAAAATTACAAACGCACAAAACTTGTTTCCCGGATTTATCGGTACGCAAAAACGAAATAACACTTTGCGCGTTATCATCGTTCGATATCCACTGAAATCCCTCCCAAGAGCAGTCTATCTGCCAAAGAGGACTATTCTTTAAGTAGAATTTATTAAGGTCCTTAACAAAGTTTTGCATATTCTTATGAGCCGGATAATCGGTCATAAACCATTCAAGCGACTCATCATAACGCCACTCTATAAACTGAGCAAATTCCTGACCCATAAAAAGCAGTTTTTTACCCGGATGTCCCATCATATACGCATAAAATGCCCTTAGATTTGCAAACTTCGCATCATAATCACCCGGCATTTTGTTTATCATTGAGCACTTGCCGTGCACAACCTCATCGTGTGAAATAGGCAAGATAAAATTCTCTGAAAAAGCGTAGAAGAATGAAAAGGTAAGACAATCATGATTATCTTTCCTGAAAAGCGGGTCGAGCGACATATAACGGAGCATATCATTCATCCAACCCATATTCCACTTGAAGTTAAACCCGAGTCCTCCGTCTTCCGCCGGTTTTGTAACAAGCGGCCAGGCGGTGGATTCCTCAGCTATCATCAAAACATTGGGATTTACACCGAATGCCGCGCGGTTAATTTGCCTGAGCAGCTCTACCGCCTCAAGATTTTCCCTGCCGCCGTAAGAATTCGGTATCCACTCTCCGTCTTTTCTGCCGTAATCAAGATAAAGCATTGAAGCGACGGCGTCCACACGCAGTCCGTCAATATGGTATTCTTTAAGCCAAAAACAAGCACTTGAAATAAGAAAGCTCATAACCTGAGGCTTGCCGTAATCAAAAACCGCCGTGCCCCACTCTTTATGCTCACCCTTTCGAGGGTCGGAGTATTCATAGCACGCTGTACCGTCAAACCTATAAAGGCCAAAATCATCTTTAGGCATATGTGCAGGTACCCAATCGAGAATTACGCCGATACCTGCATTATGCATAATATCTACAAATTTCTTAAAATCATCCGGTGTGCCATAGCGCGAAGTGGGCGCAAAATAACCCGTAACCTGATATCCCCAAGAGCCTTCAAAGGGGTGCTCGGTAATAGGCATTAACTCAATATGGGTATACCCCATTTTTTTTGCATACGCCGAAAGCTTTTTTGCGGCGGTAACATAATCGTATGTGTTGCCGTCAGGGAAGCGCTGCCACGAGCCTAAATGCACTTCGTAAATATTTACAGGCGACTCGTATATGTTCTTGAGCGCATTGCTTTCTCGCCACTCACCGTCACTCCAAGCAAAATCTTCAGAAGCGTAGAGCTTTGAGGCATTAGCAGGCGCGGTTTCAAAATGTCGGGCATAAGGGTCACTTTTAAGCACCGTTTTACCGTCCGCCCCTTTTACGGCGTACTTGTAAGCATCATAGTTTTTAACGCCTTCTACACTCTTTTCCCAAATTCCGCAGTAAGTTCTGTCCATGGGCGTCGCGCTTTCGTTCCAGTCATTGAAATCACCCACGACGCTTACGCTTACAGCGTTCGGCGCCCAAACTCGAAAAACCGCACTGTTCCCCGACAAAAAAGAGCCTAAATGCTCATAAACATCATTCCTTATTGAACAATCAAAATCCTTAAGGTGTTCACTCATTTTGAAAATCCTTCCCAAATTTTCTATCACCTGGTTTATTATACCACCGTTATAGCCTATTTTCAACCAATTTTTGTATATTTTCGGAAATGGAATTAAATAATTAGTCTTTGTTTTTGTATATTTTTCACAAATTATAAGCTCGTAAACCTCTTTTTACCCCTTGAATCGTTAAGTTTGAGGTTTACCGTGGTAGAAACAAGCACCGTCTCCGCCCCGATGACCTTTATGTCTTCATAAGGAATTACTATATCTTCTTCCCTGCCAAAAAGTCCGAAAAATCGCAATCTGCCGTAAATCACAATGGATGTAAGCGTTCCTTTTTCGGTATCAAGCTCTATATCAGAAATATAACCGAGAACGCAGCCGTCTTTAACGCACACAACCTGTTTGTTTTTCATTTCGTCAATTCTGCAAATCATAAAATCACTCCTGTAAATTTTATGTACGAGAGGGCATAAAAAATTCAGGCTGGTATATAACCCGCCTGAACTTTAAGCATAGCACACATATCCGAACTCGATTTTAGCGGACGAATTTTGCGCTATGCTTAATCAGTCCATAAGCCCTAAGCTCCTGCGCTTTTCAATATCTGAATCCGGGTGTTCTTCATAATAAGGGTCTATCATATATTTCTTTATTGCCGGGAAGGCTGCAAACTGTATCATTAAAAATCTGTAGGTCGGCAGTGTGCAAAGCGCCAAAATCCCCACGATTACCCAGACTATCGGGTATGGTATAAAATATATAAGAAGAAAATAAACCGCATAAGTCAAAAGCAACAATATGCTGACTAGCAAATTACGCCACAGATTTGCAATCGCCAACTTAAAGCTGTTTTTATAAATCGCCGAAAGCTTCAAATCAAAGGTGATTATCATAGTCCACATATAGTACTGTGCAAAACCGAAAATCATAAGAAGTGACAAAGCGATACTCAATCCCACCAAATAGAAAAATGAATTCGTTTGCGTGTAAGTAAGATAGTAAAATCTTGCAGCGAATAAATCCAACGCCGTGATAAGTACATTTATTATACCGGCGATAAGCGACTGCTTCCAGTTCTTTTTAATCGTTTCGAAAAAATCGCTCATTCCGAAAGAATGCTTATCCCTTGCCGTATTTCTTGCAACATGAGTAATACCCACATTGGCAATGCCGTTTGTAAAAACGGGTAGACTTAGTGCCAGATACACAAGACTTATTGGAATGAACTTCCAAAAATTTATTTTAATCATTTCTAAAAAAACTATAAATGTTTTCTTTTTAGGAGCGTCCTTTTGGATACCCGGGCCCTCTTTTTCATAGTCAAAAAGACCGAAAAAACCTGCCATACCTTATTTCTCCTTGCTCTTTTTATATACTAATTTTGAAAACAAATCAATTCCTTTATAACCGAGAATATAAACGGTGCCCGATATTGCAGGTACAATTAAAAGCAATAAAGCTATACCTATTATCTTAACAGACCCCATTCTCATATATTCATCTTTTCCGGCAATAGCAGTTAAAAACCAATAATATGAGCTGTTAAGCAATCTGTAAATTGCAAATTTGAAATTAAATATGATTGATACAATTAGAAAAGCTAAGGCCGGCATCTGTGCCAATGCTCCTATCTTAAAGCCTCTATATAAATCTTCTCTTTGACGCCCTATTCTAACCATATTGCTATCCTTAAATCCTATATTGTAAAGCGTATTCCAAACCAGTACAATCAGCAAAATAAAAGAGAATGACTGCAAAAACAAATAGAAAACCCATTTGGAGGCTTTCGCGAAAATTACAGAAAACGATATTACCAGCGTTATTGAGGCAAACCACGCAAACACCAGATTGCCAAATAATTTCAAGGCGTATTTGAAAATCTGTTTCATAAAATCACCGAGGCTATTATACAATAAACCTCGGTCAAATGCAAGAGATTATAATCATAGAACATTTTTTAGTATGAACGTTGCCGCCGTTATAGCGGCGCCGGCAATTAAAGTAATTAAAAACGCTTTAATTATCCGTTTTCTTATCATCCTGTGGCGGAGCTTTTTGTATCCCCTACCGGAGCGTTTATCAAACTGAAATGTAAAATTTTCTGTCGCTTTCATAAGCTCCTTAGCTGAAAGGTTTCCGTACTGCGCCGTGACATAAAATACTATTCTGTCAAAAATCTTGCTTCCGGTATTGTTTACCTCGATTACGGTCTTATTTACACCCTTAACCAAACTATTACCCTCTTTCGATTTATTGCTAATATTGGTATTTTAGACAATTTTTATTAGTTTTATACAACTCGGACAAGTTAACATAAAAATGTGGATAACTCGGTGGAAAAGTTGAAAAAGTACGCTGCGGCCGTATTAGATTATTAAACATCGGTTACTTTTTACCGCCTTATGTTAACCTTTGTTAAAAAAATAATATACATATTTTGTCAAAAAAGGCAGAAAAAAATCTTGTATTGTCAATATGTAAATTGTATAATGTTTTTGACTTGAGGTGTCTTTTTATGAATGATATTATTTTTGAAAAAGATAAGATACGTATTATCAATGTTTCAAACTTCGATTTAGCTCAAACGCTTGACTGCGGCCAGGCGTTCCGTTGGAAGAAAAACGAAGACGGTATATGGTACGGTATAGCAGGAGGTAAGTATATAGAGCTTTACAAAGAAAATGAGGATATTATAATACTTGGCTCAAGCGAAGAAGATTTCAAAAACTTCTGGTCGGACTATTTTGACCTTAATCGCGATTACTCATATATAATAAGTCAGTTTTCCGAAAATAAAACTTTATACGATGCCGCTGTTTCCTCAAGCGGAATAAGAATACTGAAGCAAGAGCCGTTTGAGGCACTTTGCTCATTTATCATATCGCAGAACAACAACATACCGCGTATTAAGGGAATAATCGAAAGGCTTTGCGAAAACTTCGGCGAAAAATGCGAACACGGATACTGCTTTCCGAGCGCCGAAGCGCTGTCTGCTCTGTCTGCTGAGGATTTAGCGCCTATAAGAAGCGGTTTCAGAGCAAAATACATAATTGATGCGGCAAAGAAGGTTGCAAGCGGAGAAATAGACCTCGAGAACCTCAAAAATTTAAGCTACGACGAGGCTCAAAGTATACTTCTTAAAATCAAAGGCGTAGGCCCTAAGGTTGCCGACTGTGCTCTCCTTTACGGTTGCGGTCATATAGAGGCGTTCCCTAAAGATGTATGGATAAAAAGAGCGCTTACTGAATACTTTGGCGGAGAAATACCCTCTTGTGCCGAGGGAAATGCCGGAATTGCGCAACAATACATTTTTTACTATATCCGCGAAATTTCAGGTGAGAAAAAATAATGCGCAGCTCTCGCTGCGCAAATTGCTAAAATATGTTTGAAGTCAGTCTTTAACGAGCAACTTTTTGGTTGCTCGTTTATTTTGATGACAGATACACAAGCAACACCGAAATATCCGCAGGGCTCACGCCGGATACCTGGGACGCTCTGCCAATACTGTCAGGTCTTATTTTATTGAGCTTCTCTTTTGCTTCAATTCTAAGACCGGAAATGGAATTATAATCAATATCCTTCGGTATCTTGCGGCTTTCAAGCCTTTTCATTTCGTCTACCTGCTTTAACTGCCTTTCGATATATCCTTCATATTTTATTTCTATTTCCACTTTTTCGCAAACCGTATCGTCGAGTATGGGTCTCGCTTTATCAAAAGGCGCCAAGTCTTTATATGATATTTGCGGTCGCCTTATCAGGTCGGCAAGGTTTACCCCTGTATTCACAGGTGCGGTACCTTTAGATATAAGCAATTCGTTAAGCGCCTCGCCCGGAGATAAAAATACGCTTTTTACTCTTTTTATTTCCTCTTCTTTTAAGGCGGTACGCTTTTTCATTTCTTCGTAAGTTTTTTCGTCTATAAGACCTATTTGATGGCCTATCGGCATCAGGCGCTCGTCTGCGTTATCTTGGCGGAGAATTAAACGGTATTCACTGCGCGAGGTCATCATTCTATACGGGTCCATACATCCTTTTGTTACAAGGTCGTCAATAAGGGTGCCTATATAAGAGCCCGTGCGTGAAAGAATTATTGGCTCTTGACCCTGTGCCTTCCTCGCCGCGTTAATACCTGCTATAAGTCCCTGTGCCGCGGCTTCCTCATAGCCCGAAGAACCGTTAAACTGACCGGCACCGTAAAGGCCCGGCTGGGTTTTTATTTCAAGGGATGGCAAAAGCGCCGTAGGGTCTATGCAGTCATACTCAATAGCATATGCGTTGCGCATAACCTTTACATTTTCAAGCCCTTTCATAGTGCGGTAAAATGCTATCTGCACCTCTTCAGGCAAAGACGACGACATACCCTGTAGATACATTTCTTCAGTATTCTCTCCGCAAGGCTCTACAAACATCTGATGGCGTTTTTTATCCGCAAAACGCACCACCTTATCCTCAATGCTCGGGCAGTACCTGGGTCCTACGCCCTCAATAACACCCGAATAAAGCGGCGAACGGTGTAAATTATCAAGTATTATTTTCTTGGTATCATCATTTGTATAGCCTATATGGCAAACCACTTTATTTTCTATCGGATTCTTTGTTCTGTAACTAAAAGGCTCAGTTTTTTCGTCGCCCTCCTGCACTTCGAGAAGTGAAAAATCTATACTGTCTTTTGCAACACGCGCCGGCGTACCGGTTTTGAACCTGCGAAGCGGTAAATTGAGCTTTTTAAGGCTTTTTGCAAGCTCTGTCGCCGGAAAATTGCCGTCCGGTCCACTCTCGTAATTCACTTCACCTATGTATACTCTTCCACCTAAAAATGTACCTGTGGCGATTACGGCGCATTTTGCGGTAAACTTAGCGCCAAGCCGTGTATAAAGACACCAATTCTCATCCTGCCTTTCTATGGACACTATCTCCGCTTGCTTCACATCAAGTCCTTTTTGCGTCTCAACGGCGTTTTTCATATATCCGCTGTATGCTCTGCGGTCTATCTGCGCGCGAAGCGAATAAACCGCCGGTCCCTTACCACGGTTTAACATTCTGCTTTGAAGCGTATTAGCATCCGCCGCCCTGCCCATTTCGCCGCCTAAGGCGTCAAGCTCGCGGACGAGGTGTCCTTTAGCTGTACCCCCTATGGACGGGTTACACGGCATATTGCCCACCCAGTCAAGGCTTATTGTAAACATTACGGTTTTACAGCCTATCCGCGAGGCTGCGAGCGCCGCTTCTACCCCTGCGTGACCGCCGCCGATTACGGCTACATCATATTCACCTGCATCATAAGTTTTTATCATCTAAATCTTCCTTTATTTGCCGATACAGAAATTTTTGAACACTTCATCAATTACACTCTCGCTCGCCCTTTTGCCCGAAAGCTCTGAAAGAGCGTTTACGGCGTCGTCTATCAGCACCGTGACCGCATCAAGTGTAATACCTGAAATGAGTGCCTCTTTTGCTTCGCTTATAGCTTTTTGTGCTCTTAGCGCACAAGAATACTGGCGCTCATTTATAAGCACGGTATCGCTGCCAGTAAGGCTGCCCGCACCACATATTTCCTCTATTTTCGCCGAAAGCTCATCCATACCCTCTGAGTTTTTGGCAGAAACGGTTACAGTATTAAAATCTCTAAAAGCCGATACATCGGCTTTAAGCGGTAAATCCGATTTGTTAAGTACCGCAATACACTTTTTTCCTTTGCACAAATCTATAACTTTTTTATCCTCAGCATCAAGCGGCCTTGACATATCAAAAAGTGCAAGCACAAGAGAAGAGGTTTTTAACTTTTTAACCGCCCTGTCAACACCGATATGCTCAACCTCGTTGTCGGTATCGTGAATGCCTGCAGTATCGGATAATATAAGCGTTACTGTGCCGACATTCACCTGAGTTTCAACTATATCGCGAGTAGTGCCGGCATGCTCTGTCACGATAGACCTTTCTTCACGGGAAAGCATATTCATAAGAGTGGATTTGCCGACATTTGGCTTACCAACTATTGCCGTAGGCACGCCTGCCAGCACTGCCTGACCGCTTTCGAAGGTTGAGAGCAATCTTACAAGCTTATTTTCACACTCACTCAGCATACTCGTGAAGCTTTCTTCGTCAAGTCCCTCAATATCCTCATCCGGAAAATCCGAATATGCCGCAAGACTTGCGGCGGTATAAAGAAGCCTTTCGGTTATCTTTTCAATGTCGCGTCCTATTTTCCCCTCGCGGGCACACTCTGCAAGGCTTAGCGCCGCCTCATTTTTTGCACCGATTATCTCCATAACGCTTTCAGCTTCGGATAAATCTATTTTACCGTTCAAAAATGCCCTTTTTGTAAACTCTCCGGCGCCTGCAGGCAAAGCTCCCGCTTCAAAAACAGCTTTAAGGCATTCTCTCGCCGAAACAGCACCGCCGTGTACCGATATTTCAACTACATCCTCGCCGGTATAGCTTTTTGGTGCACGAAAAACGAGCGCTACGGCTTCGTCGATACGCGCGCCGTCACCTTTAACCGCCTTACCGTATGCCGCAGAATATCCTGATAAATCCGAAAGCTTTTTACTGCCAAGCGGCATAAAACACTTGTCGGCAATTTTTATTGCGTCCTCGCCTGATATTCTTATTACCGAAATTGCGCCCTCGCCTTTCGGCGTAGATATCGCCGCAACCGTATTTTCAGTCACTGTGTCACTTCCTACAATTTAATGAAATTATATTATCACAACACCGTTGCTATTTCAAGGAAAAACCTTATCTTGCATACAGTAGAGGCGTTTTCGCCGTATCTACCGCCAGTAGAGAAGTGCCGATTATGCTTGACAGAAGGGGCTTAAAATGGTAGAATACTAAACGGACGGTGAGAAAATGAGTGAGCAGATACTTAGCTGTTGCTTTACAGGCTACAGACCGCAAAAATTCCCATTCCCTCTTGATATTACGAACGAAAAATATATCGATTTCGAAAACCGTCTTACCGCAAAAATTGCAGAGCTTATAAAGTGCGGTTGCCTTACCTTTTATACCGGTATGGCTATGGGGTTTGATATAATAGCCGCTGAGTGCGTGCTTACATTAGCGAAAGCTATGGATAATTATGCCATACGGCTTATTTGTGCTATACCCTTTCCTGAGCAGGCCAAAAGCTTTCCTGACGACTGGAAAGCGCGCTATAACAATATCCTAAGAGATGCTGACCAAACCGTTCTGATTTCGGACGGCTATTATCGAAATTGCTACTCGAAGCGAAACCGCTTTATGGTGGAAAACAGCGATTTTGTCCTCACCTGGTTTGATGGAAGCAAGGGCGGCACAAAAAATACGATAGAATACGCAAAATCAATTCAAAGAAAAGTCATCAATTTATATACGGAGTGTTACAATGACCGAGGTTACAACAAGTAGGATAAGGGAAAACTTCTCCAGAAATCTCGCTTTTTACCGCAAGGCGGCTAATAAAACACAATTAGAGCTTGCAAACGAGCTTAATTACTCGGATAAGTCGGTTTCAAAGTGGGAGCGTGGCGAAGGAATCCCCGATTTGGAAGTCGCGGCGCAGATAGCTAATATTTTAGGCATTAGCGTGAGCGACCTTATCGCCGATAAAGTTAAACGCAGAATACTGATAACCAGGAACAAAGCTCTTATAACCGGCCTTTCGGTTGGAATTGTCTGGCTCGTTGCGGCAATACTGTTTTTCTTGTTTCAGTTTGTTCTGCCTGATATTCGCTCGTGGCTCGTATTTATTTACGCGTTACCGATAAGCGCGATAGTTTCAATAGTTTTCAGCGGTATATGGTGGAAGAGAATACATATTCTGCTCAGCGTATCTTTGCTTATATGGTCTGCCGGTCTTTGTGCTTGTCTTTCGTACCCGAACCCTAAAATATTCTTGATATTCATAATAGCGGCGATACTTGAGCTTCTTTCTCTTCTCGCTTTCTTTATAAAAAAATAGACTTAAGGTGTTACAAATGAGTGATAAAAAAAAGGTTTTAAGCTGTATCCAACCGAGTGGTATGCTCACTCTCGGCAACTATTTAGGCGCTCTTAAAAACTGGCTCGTTATGCAGGATGAGTTTGAATGCACCTATGCCGTTGCTGACCTGCACGCAATAACAGTGCGACAGGACCCGCAAAAATTCAAGGCACAGATTTATTCCACTTATGCGCTGATGCTGGCTTTAGGGTTAGACCCCGAAAAATCGAATATGTTTATACAGTCTCACATCCCTGAGCATACGGCGCTTAGCTGGTTGCTTTCAAGTGTAACTCAGTTCGGCGAGCTATCAAGAATGACGCAGTTTAAGGCAAAATCCCTGCAACATGCTGACAATATAAATGTAGGGCTTTTTTCCTACCCCGTACTTATGGCGGCGGATATTCTCCTCTATCAACCTGATTTTGTGCCGGTAGGCGCAGACCAAAAGCAACATCTTGAAATTGCACGCGATATTGCTATGAGGTTTAACCGCCTTTACGGAGATGTGTTCAAAATACCCGAGCCGTATATACCGAAAGTGGGCGCAAGAGTAATGTCACTTCAAGACCCGGCTAAGAAGATGTCAAAATCCGACGAAAATATAAATTCATTTGTCGCTATTCTTGACGACCGAGACACTATAATCCGCAAATTCAAGCGCGCGGTGACTGACAGTGAAGCTTCTGTCCGCTTATCGGAGGATAAGCCCGGCGTTTCAAATCTTATTACTATTTACAGTGCGGTCACAGGAAAGACTGCGGCGGAGGTAGAAAAAGAATTTGAAGGCAAGGGCTACGGCGAATTTAAGTTGGCAGTCGGTGAGGCGGTAGCAGACGAACTGGCGCCGATAAAGGAAAATTATGAAAAAATAATAAATGACAAAGCTTCGCTTGAACGAATTTTCCGTGAAGGTGACGACCGTGCAGAAAAAATAGCCCGAAAAACCTACTTTAAGGCGATGAAAAAGATGGGATTTGTGTTATGAAATTCCCCGTTACAGGAAATGACGGTGTAAAAAACGCTGTCGAGAATATGATATCCGCAAAAAGAATTCCACACGCTATTCTTATTGAGGGCGCAGACAGAACGGCTAAAACCGCCCTTTCGAGATTTATATGCTCGGCGGCAGTTTGCGAAAATGAAGTTAAGCCCTGCGGCGAGTGTGACGGATGTAGGCTGTTATCCAAAAGGAACCACCCTGATGTTACGATTGTAACTACTGAAAAGGACAGAAAAACCATATCCGTAAATCAGGTAAGGGAAATAATCCTCGAGGCATCGGTAGTCCCCCAAAAAGCGGACAAAAAGATTTTCATTATTGAACCTGCCGACGCTATGACAGTGCAGGCGCAAAATGCTCTTCTGAAAATTTTAGAGGAGCCGCCTAAAAGCGTTGTTTTCATTCTGAATGCGACAAATCGCAGTTTAATGCTAAGCACGGTTATTTCAAGATGTACTTTGCTATCGCTTACCTTGGCAGGCGAAGAAGACGGCAACAAAACCGAAAGTCTTGCCGACCGCTTTTTTGAACAAATCAAATCAGGCAGTCAATATGAGCTGATGAAGCTTTTAGCACCGCTTGAAAAAGACCGCACAAAAGCGCTTGATTTCTATAACGAACTTGAAGTAAAGATAATATCCGACATAAGGCATATTTCATCTCCTACCCTTGTATGCAGGTATGACCGAATGCTTGACACCGTGACAAATCACAAAAAGCTTCTTAAATCTAATGCTAATCTTTCTCTGCTGTTTACTATTCTTGCGGCAAAGATTACAGAAAGGTAAATATGTATGGTTAATGTAGTATCAATAAAATTCAAAGACGCAGGTCGAATGTATTATTTTGACCCTAATTCTTTGAATTTAAGTATCGGTGATAGAGTTATCGTAGAATCCGCCGGAGGTCTTAGTCTGGGTACGGTCTGCGAGGATATACATGAAGTGCCCGATGAAAAAGTAGTTAAAGAACTTAAAAAAGTTTTAAGAGTGGCTACTGATAAGGATTTCAAGCAAATTGAAGAGAACAATAAAAAAGCAGAAAATGCCTTCAAAATTTGTGAACGCAAAATTTCAGAGCATAATCTTGAAATGAAGCTCGTAAGCGTTGACTATTCGTTTGACGGCAGTAAAATCACATTCTTCTTTACCGCTGACGGAAGAGTTGATTTTAGAGAGCTTGTAAAGGACCTTGTATCGCAGTTTCATGCGCGTATTGAGCTTCATCAAATCGGCGTGCGCGATGAAGCGAGAATGCTCGGAGGGCTTGGTATCTGCGGCAGACCTTACTGTTGTAAGCAGTTTTTGAATGACTTTGAGCCGGTATCAATTAAAATGGCAAAGGAACAAGGCTTATCTCTTAATCCGACAAAGATTTCAGGCAGTTGCGGCAGACTTATGTGTTGCCTTAAATACGAGCAGAATTCTTATGACGAGCTTATGAAAATAACCCCTAATGTAGGCTCAACAGTAAAGGCAAACGGTGAAATATGTTCGGTAATTGATGCAAATCTTATAACCGGAAATCTTATAGTAAAACCAAAATCGGAGGACGCCGTGCCATTCAAAACCAACAGACGGGATGTTAAAATCATTTCCCGGGGTAAAAAAAGCAAAGAAAATGACGAAAAAGCTGAAATATGTAGGTTTGTAAATGATGTGTTACAAAATTAGAAGACCTCGCCGTTAGAAGTGAAAGCCTTAATATAATCGGCAGGAGATTTCCAATTCAGAGGACG
>CADCLS010000007.1 GCA_902802375.1 Oscillospiraceae bacterium
TGTCGTGCTTCGTCACGAGCCATTTCGTGAACAGTATCATGAATTGCATCGTAGCCGAGTTCCTTTGCGAGCTTCGCAAGTTCGGTTTTGCCTTTTGTAGCGCCGTTCTCTGCATCTACTCGAACACGGAGATTTTCCTTTGTGCTGTCACTTACTACCTCGCCGAGCATTTCTGCAAACTTGGAAGCGTGGTCGGCTTCTTCAAAAGCCGCCTTTTCCCAATAAAGGCCTATTTCCGGATAGCCCTCACGGAAAGCTACACGAGACATTGCAAGGTACATACCAACTTCACTGCACTCACCGTTAAAATTCTCACGAAGACCGTCAATAATACGCTGGTCAACACCTTTAGCTACACCTACAACATGCTCTGCCGCCCAGGTTCTTTCACCTGACTGCTCTTCAAACTTAGAAGCCGGTGCATGACAAATCGGGCACTCAGCCGGAGCTTCTTCACCCTCATATACATATCCGCAAACAAGACACACATACTTTTTCATTGTTTTTACCTCCATTTTTTTACTATTTTGATTATATATGCAGCGTAATTTGAAGTCAAGCATTTTTTCTTGACTTTTAGATTAGATAATACTAAAATTATATAGTAATTTTATGCTTCAGGGTTTTGAGGTGAAACGGCATGACAAAAGGCGCTATATCATCTTTGGTAATTCGCAGAATGCCCCGTTACTATAGATTTTTAGGCGAACTTCAAGAAGAAGGCATTACAAGAATATCTTCGCGTGAGCTTGCAGAGCGTATGAATCTTACCGCGAGCCAGATACGGCAGGATTTCAACTGCTTCGGCGGATTCGGTCAACAGGGTTACGGCTATAATGTAGGCATGTTGCGAGAAGAAATCGCTCATATTTTAGGGGTTGACCGCCCACAAACTGCGATACTGATAGGTGTAGGCAACATAGGAAAAGCCGTCGCTAAAAATGTAAACTTTGAGTCCAAAGGTTTTTCGCTCATTGGCTTATTTGATGAAAAAGAATCAATAGTAGGTCAGGTTGTTAAAAACACACCTGTAAGGCATATATCAACGCTTGACGAATTTTGCAGAGAAAACAAGCCTTCAACTGCTATTCTTTGCCTTCCGAAAACAGCTACAAAACCGATAGTAAGTCAGCTTATTAATCTCGGAGTTAAAGGTTTTATGAATTTCACTTCTTATGATATTGCTCTCGATTTTCCAAATGCCGTAGTAGAAAATGTGCATTTCGGTGACGGACTTATGACTCTTTCTTACAGACTGCACGAAAAACAGGATAATTAAATACTATTAAGCGAAAAAGCCGCCGTATGGCGGCTTTATTCATTTTTAGGCGGTGCTTCAACTAAGTTATTGAGCTTTTCTATACATTCTTTGCAAACGGTATGTCCTGAAAGCTCTACGCTATCGGCAACATTATTGCAAAAAATGCAGGTGGGCTGATATTTTCGGAGAATAACGCTATCACCCTCCATATATATTTCAAAACTGTCAACATTGTTTTTGACATCAAGCTGAGCTCGTATTTCCTTAGGAATTACCACTCTGCCCATTTTATCGACCGCCCTTATCATTCCTGTTGACCTCATATTTCACACTCCTTAATTTATTGACCAATCTATCGGTTTTTGACCGCTTCCTGTCAAAATTTCATTAGCTTTTGAAAAATGCCGACATCCAAAGAAACCTCCATATGCAGACAACGGACTCGGATGTACGCAAATAAGCTTCTTGTGTATATCGTTTACTATAAGTTCGCCTTTTTGTCTTGCGGCGGCGCCCCAGAGCAGGAATACAACCGGCGTTTTTTTACGGTTAAGCTCGGAAATAACTCTATCGGTAAATAGCTCCCAGCCTTTACCTTTATGACTGTTAGCTTGTCCCTCTCGCACTGTAAGCACAGAGTTTAGCATTAAAACGCCCTGCTTTGCCCAAGAAGTGAGATAACCGTAATGCTCAGGTACGCTTATACCCAAATCACTTTTAAGCTCTGCAAATATGTTTTTGAGTGAAGGTGGCGGTTCAATGCCCGGCTTTACCGAAAAACAAAGACCGTGAGCCTGACCTGCGCCGTGGTACGGGTCCTGCCCTATTATTACCACCCTTGTGTTTTCAAAAGAAGTATATTTTAAGGCGTTAAAAATATCGTACATATCAGGGAAAATGTGGTGCGTAGAATACTCTTTTTTCAAAAATTCGCGCAACTGCTTATAATAAGGTTTTTCAAATTCGTCTTTAAGTATTTCATCCCAGTCGTTACCGATACTTACCATACTAACTCCTTATATTATGTCATAAACCTCTATAATACCGCTTGAATGGTAAAGTGACGGTGTAACACACACCGAATATCCTCTGCCGTTATCACTCTGCCACTCAACCGACTTTCTTCTCGGCACCGCACAGCTTGACAACAACATCATAATCGCGCCTCCATGCATAATAACCGCCGAACTGCTTACTCCGTTTTTCATCATATCCTCAACTACGGCGCGAAAGCCCATAGCAAGGCGTTTGATAAAGTTATCAGTAGTTTCTCCTCCCGGAGGTGCGGGAATTTTGCCGGAGGTCCAAAGCGCAAAGTTTTCATCCTTTTCAAGCTCATTTGCGGTTTTTCCTTCAAAATCACCGAAATCGTACTCGGCAAGCTCGTCTATAATCTTATAATCAGTATCGGGATAGATAATCTCCGCCGTCTGTTTACACCGGAGCATCGGCGAGGTATAAAGTCGCTCTATATCGGGATAATCAACGGTATCTTTAAGCATTCTAAGCTCATCCACACCCTCGTCGCATACAGGCAAATCCGTACGATTGCCTACATACTGCCCTTTTATATTCGCCTCGGTTATCCCATGGCGGATAAGATGTATTTTATAAGTTTTCATATATTAACTCCGTAATAATGCTGTTTGAAACAAGCATTCCTTCGTCTGTCAAAGATATTCTGCCGTCTTTAAGCTTTATAAATCCGGCTTTTTGAAGCTCTTTCGCTTTTTCAGTGATATCGCCGGAAAAAAAATTTATATTTACACCCTCGGAAAGTCTCAAACCAAGCATAATGCGCTCGAGGCGGTCGCCTCCAACACCGTCAGGTATCGGCTCATTTCCGTTTATAAAACCTTTAATATCACGCGGATAGTAAAACCTTTTTCCTAAAAGAAAAGAGTGCGCCGAGGGACCTATTCCTAAATACTCATCACACCGCCAATATTTTAAGTTATGACGGCTTATTTTCCCCTTTCTCGCAAAATTCGAGATTTCATAATGCTCAAATCCGTTGCGTTTCAGTTCTTTACAAACCGTCAAATACTGAACTGCGGTATCATCCTCACCGGGAAGTTTCAATCTTTCTCTCATACTGTAAAAAGCGGTGTTTTGCTCAATTTTAAGTATGTATGCCGATATATGTTCAGGATTTAGCCCGCAAATAAAGTTTATATCTTCCTGTAAAGACTTACAATCACTTTCAGGTAATGCTATCATAATATCCAAAGATATATTATCAAAACCGATTTCACGCGCTTTTTTAACCGCCGCTTTTGCCATACTCACAGTATGGCGTCTACCGAGCAGTTTAAGCTTCTCGTCACTGCCCGACTGAATACCAAAAGAAAGCCGGTTTACTCCGGCTTTCTTTGCCGATTCCAAAAATTCAAAGCTGCAGTTCGGGTTGCATTCGGCGGTAATTTCGGCGTCAGTCGTGACATTAAAGCTTTCCCTTACTGCCGACAAAATCAAGATAATATCACTTTTCAAAACCGACGGTGTGCCACCGCCTAAGTAAATGGTATCTACACGGCTTTCTACCTTTGAGCCCCAAGCTTTAATTTCTCTTATAAGCGCCGTAAGATAGTCACTATATACTTTTTCGTGTAAGCAAGCCGAATAAAAATCACAGTAAAGACATTTTTTCTCGCAAAACGGTATATGGATATAAAGCCCTATGGTATCAGGCAAGTATTTCACCTATAACCGTGCCTTTAATAGCGGCGGCATTTGACTCATCGGTATCAATATGCATAGCAAGCGCATAGTTTTTGCTTACTCTTACAACCACATCGTCAAAAATAAGTGATCTACCCTCGGTAGGTATCTTTACGCTTACTATCTGCTTGTCTGCAAGACCGTATTTTTCAGCATCCGCAGGGGTAGCGTGAATATGCCTCTTTGCGGCAATAACGCCTTCTTTAAGCTCCACTTCGCCACAAGGACCTACAAGCTTGCAAACGCCTGAGCCTTCAACATCACCCGATTCACGAATGGGCGCTATAGCGCCTACGGTACGGGCATCGGTCAAAGACAGCTCAACCTGGTCTGCTGAACGGCAGGGACCTAAAATCGAAGCTTTAAGCGAGCCTTTTTCACCTACTATTGTGACCTTCTCTTCACAAGCAAACTGACCCGGTTGCGAAAGGTCTTTTTTATTTGTAAGCTTATGACCTTTACCGAAAAGGATTTCGAGCGTTTCTTCTGTTACATGCACATGGCGTGCAGATACTTCTACCAATACTTCTTTTTTCATATTTATATCTCCTCTTGTTACTTTTTAAGATTAATAGCAGATTTTGCTTTTTCGGCTATGTCTTTTGCGCGAAGTCCAAACTCGTCAAGTAGTTTTCCGGCAGGGCCTGAATATCCAAATCTATCATACACACCGAGCTTAATCACGGGGACCGGGCATTCTTCGCATACAAGCTCAGATACCGCACCGCCAAGTCCTCCTATTACCGAATGCTCCTCAGCAGTCACTATAGCGCCGGTCTCTCGTGCGGCGGCAAGTACTGCTTCTTTATCGATAGGCTTAATTGTTGCCATATTGATAACTCTCGCTTCTATGCCCTCATCTTTTAATATTTGGTGTGCCTTAAGCGCCTCACTTACCATAAGACCCGTAGCAATTATGGACACATCCGTGCCCTCACGCAACACACTTGCCTTTCCTATCTGGAATTTATAGTCATCACCGAAAATCACAGGCACGGCATATCTGCCAAAGCGCATATAAACCGGACCGTCGTGGTCTATGGCGGCAAATATGGCTTTCTTTGCTTCTGTATCGTCAGCAGGATTTATAACCGTCATATTAGGTAGCGTACGCATAAGTGCTATATCCTCAAGACACTGGTGTGTAGCTCCGTCTTCACCCACAGAAATTCCGGCGTGAGTTGCACCAATTACAACATGAAGATTCGGATAACATATTGAGTTTCTTATTTGTTCAAACGCTCTGCCTGCCGCAAACATTGCAAATGAACTTACGAAAACGCGCTTACCTGTTGCCGCAATTCCTGCGGCAATACTCATCATATTCTGTTCAGCAATACCGCAATCATAAAACCTGTCCGGGAAAGCCGCTTTGAATTTGCCGGTTTGTGTTGCGGCGGCAAGGTCGGCATCCAAAACTATAAAATCGTTCCTTTGTTTTCCAAGCTCTACAAGCGCCTCGCCGTAACTTGCGCGAGTTGCAACTGTTTTAATATCTGCCATTTCTATTCCTCTCCTCATTGTAACTCATCAAGTGCTGCTTTAAGCTCTTTGATTGCAATTTCATATTGCTCATCGTTTGGTGCTGTTCCGTGCCAGTTAACCTTATTTTCCATAAACGACACGCCTTTGCCCTTAGTTGTTTTAGCAATAATAGCGGTTGGCTTATCTGAATACTTGGCTTTTTCTACTGCCGCCTCAATTTGTTCAAAATCGTGGCCGTCTATCTCTATAACATCCCAGCCAAACGCCTCAAACTTTTTATCAACCGGACGCGCGGAATTCACCTCTTCAATCGTGCCGTCTATCTGTAAACCGTTAAGGTCAACAAACGCAGTTAAGTTTGAAAGGCCCTTGTTTGCGGCAAACATCGCCGCTTCCCAAACCTGACCTTCTTCTATCTCTCCGTCGCCTAAAACTGCATAAACGCGGTATTTATCGCCAAAATGCTTTGCAGACAGTGCCATTCCTACCGCCGCTGAAATTCCTTGACCAAGAGAGCCAGTTGACATATCAACGCCCGGAATATGCTTCATATCCGGATGACCTTGCAAAAATGAACCTGTTTGACGGAGGCTCAAAAGCTCGCTTTTATCAAAGTAGCCTCGCTCGGCAAGTGTGGCATAAAGCGCAGGCGCCGCGTGACCCTTTGAAAGCACAAATCTGTCTCTGTCAGGTTTTTTGGGGATTTGAGGGTCAATATTCATTTCCTTAAAATAAAGATATGTAAGAATATCAGCGCACGAAAGCGAGCCTCCCGGATGACCGGATTTCGCGGCGTGCACACCGCGAATAATACCCACTCTTATCTTAAGAGCCGTCTTTTCAAGGCTTAATTTGGTTTGCTTGTCCATTTTTTATAATCTCCTCCAAATATTCTATAAAATCGGCAACGGCACCGTTTTTCACAGAACCAACAGTCACCATAGCCTCATTTTTTACATCATCAGGCGATTCGCACGGTACGGCGCTTATATCCGCGGCAGAAAGCATCTCAACATCGTTATAATAATCGCCTATTGCAAAATATCCGCCTTTTTTAATGCTTAGAATTTTGCAAAGCTCACCTAAAGCCGCCGCTTTTGAAACACCGAAAGGTATCTGTTCAAGGTAATTCTGCCTGATACCGCCTATATATGTGCTGGTTTTATAAAAAACACTCTCGTCGGAATACTTTTCTGACATTTTTAGAAGTATGTCATACTGTTCTTCATCTTCGAGAAAATATATCACTTTGTTGATATTGTCCTCTGATGCGGTCTTAAAGTCCGTAAACTTTGCCATCATACTCTCATACTGCTCATGCAAATCCGTAGCTTTACTTCTTGAAGGCACATATAGCCCGTTTGCCGTATGCATTTCTATACCGATATTAAGTGTATCAACCGCCTGTTTAATCATACTAAGCGAACTTTTCGGCAGAACCTTTTCACTAATTGCACTTTTATTTTCAAAATCGTATATAACACATCCGTTTGAAAGCACTGACGGTGATATACATCTGATTTTTGAAGTTACATCCTTTAGCGCTACCGAAGTTCTCCCGGTCGAAAGTGCGAACTTACCGCCTTCACTTACAAAATATTTTATTTTTTCTATGTTCCTTTGCGGTATATAGTTGTCAAAAAGCAATGTGCCATCTATATCACAGGCTAAAAGACAACCGTCAAACATTCCCATTTTTACGGCAAACCTCCAAAAAGCTCTTAAAATAATCAGGCAATTCGCTTTCAAATTCCAAATACTTGCCCGTTGAAGGATGAACAAACCCTATTTTTTTTGCGTGAAGACACTGGCCCGAAAGACTCTTTATAACCCTTTTAGGACCGTAAACATCGTCTCCCGCTACCGGGTGCCCAATATATGCCATATGCACTCTTATCTGGTGCGTTCTTCCGGTCTCAAGACGGCATCTTATATGAGTAAATCCACCAAATCTTTCAAGCACGGTAAAATGCGTTACGGCAGACTTTGAATTCTTATCGGTTACAGCCATTTGTTTGCGCTTTACAGGGTGCCTGCCTATCGGTGCATTTACCGTGCCGCTATCATCCTTTATATTTCCGTAAACCATCGCTTCGTACTCGCGTGTAAGACTATGCGCTTTTATCTGCGCCGCAAGGCAGTTGTGCGCCTTATCGTTTTTAGCCACAAGCAAAAGACCGCTTGTGTTTTTATCTATCCTATGTAAAATGCCGGGTCTTAAAACTCCGCCTATTCCCGAAAGGCTATCACCGCAATGGAAAAGCACTGCATTAACGAGTGTGTTTTCATAATTGCCTGCGGCAGGATGAACCACCATACCCTTAGGTTTATTAACAACCAAAAGGTCGTCGTCCTCATAAATGATATCAAGAGGAATATCCTGCGCTTCGGCACGGTACGGCACCGCTTCCGGGATATCAACGCTCACGACATCTTCAAAATGAAGCTTTATGCTCTTATCAGCCGTTTTTCCGTTTACAGTGACATTACCTGAGCTAATAAGTCCTGCCGCACGCGAACGGCTTATCTCTTCTCTTGACGCCACAAAAACATCAAGTCTCTCGCCGTTACCCTCGTATTTGTAAACACTTACACTCATTTTTCCTCGTACGCTGATTCTTTTCTGTGGCTCTTCTGCTTTGCCTCACGCCAAAGGTCAATTAAAAAATACAATACCAAAAGGCCGGCGCCTAAAACTATCGCGCAATCAGCAATATTGAAAACCGGAAACTGCGGCCAAAACGAAAAGTGCAGGAAATCCACTACCGAACCGCCTCTTAAAACTCTATCAATCATATTTCCTATACCGCCGGAAAGCACCAGTATCATAGCCCAAAAAAGCAGTTTGTTTTTTGTGCCGTACTTTAGTATTAGTGCGATACAAATTAACATTACCACCGCAGTAATGCTTATAAGTAACCATGTGCGGTCACTGAGCATACCCCAAGCGGCACCGCTGTTTTTAACATAAGTTATATCGAGTACTTTGGGTATAAATATATGCGACTCGGCAAGAGCATAATTTCCGGCTATATAATACTTTGTATACTGATCAAGCGCAATTACCGCCATACCGCAAATTACAGCAATTATATATGTTACCACTCTTTTCACCACTATTCGTTTTCGTCGTCAATTGTGTTGATAATAAATCCGCTCGGTTCTTCTTTCGCTTGTTCGCTTGAAGAGCTGATAACTGTATCAAAGGCATCAGCTTGCCTGATTTCGGGCTCTTCTTTTTGAACAGGAGCCGCTTCAAGGCTCTTTATGAATTCTTCTTTATCCAAAAGCTCGTCGACATTCAAATCGACCGCGGCTGCTATCTCCTCGGGAGTTGCAGGGATGCTCTCGGGCATCTTTGCAATAAGCTCAAGATGGCTCTTATACTTATCCATAATCTCAGCTTTGAAGGCGGCGGTTTCAAGCTTTAAGCGATTATAAAGCTGAATTTGTTTTTCCACGGTATTCTTAGTTGCCTCGGAAATCCTATCGCGGTTTTCCTTTGCTTCTTCTATAATCTTATCAAGCGCTTCGCGAGCAACCCTTTTACGCTCTTCGGCTTTTTTATCAAACGCATCTGAGAGCTCTTTCTCGCGTGTTTTGAAGCCATCAAGATTATTCTTCGCATCCTCAATTATAGCCGCGCTCTTTTCCTTCGCCTCTGATACTATTCTATCGGCAAGTTTCTGTGCTTGAAGTAAAACACTTTGTATACTGCCTTCGGATGTTTTGCTATCCTCAAGCTTTGCCTCAAGCTCGTGAATTTTCGCACTCATTTCGCGCACCGTACGCTCATAATTCTCGTAATCGGATTCTACCTTATCGAGGAAAACATCCACCTCTTCGCGACGGTATCCGTTTACCTGTTTTGAAAAGGTTACTTCTCTTACATCCTTAGTAGTTAACATATCTATCCTCCAAAACCGATTTATTTAATATCAGAAATAAATCTTTCCTTCGTCAAAATCCTCAAGTGACAGCTCACCTGCAACGCCTACGCCGTGTGCCGCAATTAAAAAGGTGTTCTTTGCAACCTTTTTCATATTGCCGCCGTTGGCATAGCAAGCGCCGCTTAAAAAGTCAACCATTCTGCGGGCAACCTCGCTTGAAGCATCCTCTAAATTCAGAACGACCGTCTTACCGGAATTGAGGTGGTCTGCAACAGAAGGCATATCGTCAAACCTATCGGGCTTAACAAGTACAACCTGTACCTGTGAGCCTGCCTGAGCAGGTGCCGTTTTTGATTTAATAATGCGCGGTTCGCGCTTTACCGGCATTTCCTCTCTTGAAGGTTTTGCCTCATTCTCCTCACCGACAATCTCATTTTCGCCTTCGTCATCCTCCGGAATTGTCATAATGTTTTTAATGCTGTCCCAAAGTCCCATTCTTAACACTCCTTAATTTATTAAAAACTTATTTATTTGTGTAATTTCGTTTTCCGAAAAGCGCCGTGCCGAGCCTAACCATAGTAGCTCCGCACTCAATAGCGCTTTCAAAATCGTCCGACATACCCATAGATAAAATATCTATATTGCTATTATCTATTTTTTGAGCCGTGATGTCAATAAACAGTTTGCGCATAATCTCGAAAAATTTGATGTTTTCCTGAGGTGCCTCACAAACCGGCGGTATAGCCATTAGTCCACGGACGCAAATGCCTTGCATTAAAGCTATATCAGATACCGCCTGTGCGGCTGCTTCAGGCGAAAATCCGTATTTGTTATCCTCTCCGCCGACATTGATTTCCACAAGTACTTTGCTTGTAATGCCCCGTTTTATCGACTGCTTTGCTATCTCACGCGCCAAATGCAGAGAGTCAACCGAATGAATAAGCTCAACTTTACCTATTATATCCTTAACCTTATTGGTTTGCAAGTGACCGATAAAATGCTTATGTACCGGAAGGTAATACGGCTCTTTTGAGAGAAACTCCTGAACTCTGTTTTCTCCTATATACTCAATACCGCTTTTAATAGCGTGATTAATAACATCGGCGTCAACCGTCTTAGTAGCGGCAAGAAGGGTAATATCCTGAGGCTTTCTGCCGGATTTTACCGCGGCGGCGGAAATTCTTTCTTTTATTTGTCGGTAATTTTCGTCAAATATCTCAACCGATGACCTTTCCATCATAAAGCCCCTTCCCTTTTACTACTACTTCATCATAAAGCCTTAGCACCTTATTCTCACTAAACTGCTGTTCGCAAATTATGAAATCCTCAGTACTGTAAATCACATTCACCGGAACAAATTTAAGTCTCATTCCCGAAATGGTATAAACGCCGGTGACGCCGTCTACAACTCTAAGGCTCTTCTTGAGTAGCTTCAGACCCTTATACACCTTGTTTACCACGGTTATGTTTCCGCTTCGCATAACGGCGAGGTCTCCGTTCATCTGTTGACAAGAGAATATAACTACCGCCCTGTCATCAGAAGATGATATATTGATACATTTCACCTTAACATCAAGCTCAGGCGCAGATTTAACCGAAGTCTTTATTTTGATTTCATCGTCAACCTTATATTTAAGACTATCGCTCACGCCCATTTCCGCGGCAATATACCACTCGTAATCTGAAACGATTTTACCTATCGCATCGTCCGGCACTTTTTCGGGTTTTATACTGTTTAGGTAATCGGGCGTATAAACCATAAGGTCAGATACACCCAGAGAATTCTCAAATCCGTCGGTTGACGAAACAAAATAACCCGATACATCAGCTACTACTCTGGCTGTTGCCGACGGTATTGAAGAATTAAGCGTTTTTAATTCTTCTTGAAGCGCCGTTTTCCTTTCGGAAAAATCAGTAAGCTCGCCGGTCAGTGCCTGACGACGGTTTATACTCATAAGAAGCTGTTCAGTCGTGTCACTCACACCGTCATAATCACCGTCGGCACAAGAACGAATTACCGCGTTCAAGGCACTGTTCACTTTAGAATTTATAAGCTCCATATCCGCCGCCTGGACATTATTGTATTCTTCGATTTGACTGATACTTTTAAGCTCATTTTCCACCGCATGCATACGACTGATTTTGCCTGAAACTGCAGGGTCTGAATAAATCTCTGCTATCGTTCCGCCTTTTGCGGCACGGGTGCCGTCAGTCGTGATATAATGGAGAGTTCCCTTGGCGGAATTTGTTATAATCTTTTCATTTCTTATTATAATCGCCTTAGCCGAAACACCTGAGACTACCTCGAAGTACTCGGCCGGAAGTGTGGAAATAGGTTTGTAAAGCGAGGAATAAAGCTGATGCGCTACAAAGACTAATAAAAGTATTCCTAAAAAGATTTTTAGTCCCATATGCTCACGCATTTTTTTCTTCCTCCATTTTTATTACTTCTATACACTTATTAAAAACATCATCGGTTTCATCAATATATATCCAGTTTATGCGGCCGTCTTTCCTAAACCAGGTAAGCTGGCGTTTGGCATACCTTCGGGTTGACTGTTTCAATAGCTCTACTGCACCCTCAAGCGTTTGTTCTCCACTAAAATAACTGAAAAACTCCTTATGCCCTATTGCCTGCGCCGCACCGTTTTGTGACTTTTTTGAATATGCCGCACGCGCCTCTGCTAAAAGTCCTTTTTCAATCATTTTATCAACGCGTGCATTTATACGCTCGTAAAGCTTTTGGCGATTGCTGAAATCAAGTCCTATCATAACGGGTAAAAACGGCGGAGGCTGTGTCCTTGAGCGCCTGTTTTGCTCGGTTTTTGTAATCCCTGATGTTTCGTATATTTCGAGCGCGCGTATAATCCTTCGCCTATCTTTTATATTAAGGCTTTCAGCCGCATTTTCATCGATTTTACGCAGTTTCTCAAGCATTTTTTCTGCGCCTGAATTATCAAATTCTTTTTCGAGCTTTTCCCTGATAGCAATATCGGTTTTCACAGGTAAAAACCTCACATTATCTGAGAGAGCGTTTATATAAAGCCCTGTGCCGCCGGCTATTATCGGAGTTTTGCCGACTGATAAATACTTATCTATTTCATTTCGGGCACATTCGGCATAGTCTGCCACTGTATAGGTTTCGCCGTAAGGCAAAAATTCTATCATACTGTGCGGCACACCCTGCATTTCGTCGTCCGGCGCCGCAGAAGCAATATGCATATCTTTATATATCTGCATAGAATCGGCTGAAATGACGCCCGAAGAATAATGCTTTGCAAGTTTTACTGCAAGCTCGGTTTTGCCTGATGCAGTAGGTCCCACAACAAATATAACCATAGGTTTTTTCATTGTATTCTACCAAACCGCTTTTCAAGCTCACTGCGTTTCATTTCAAAGGCTACAGGTCTGCCATGAGGACAGTAAAATACATCCTTACTCGAAAGCACTTCATTTGCAAGACTTAAAAGCTCTTCGCGCGATGAAATATATCCTGCCTTCGTTGCGGCTTTACAGGCAACCGTGTGAAGTATATCGTCGATAAGCGAAAGCTCTTTACCGCCGAAGGCAAGCTTTTCCGCCGCTTCAATTACTATATCAGATACATCCTCATTTTTAAGTGCCGCAGGGACAGCGCGTACTATCACCGTCTCATTCCCGAAATCTTCAAGCTCTATTCCCGCTTTAAGAAGCGTCCCCTCGTTTTCAAGTACTGCGGAATACTGCCTTGCCGACATTTTTACAGTGACGGGAGATAAAAGCTGTTGACTTTCGATTTGGGTTTCGTTTTTTAAGCGGTTGAAAATAATACGCTCGTGACAAGCGTGTTTATCAAGAATAAAAACGCTCTCCCCTTTTTGCACTATTATATAGGTCTTAAACGCTTCGCCTATAAGAATTACGCCCTCTGTTATAGGGTTTTCTTCAATAGGTGTTACCGCATTTTCTTTTATCTCAGGTTTAGTATATCGAGGAGTAAAATCAGACTTTTTCTCAAATCTGCTTTCTCTGTTCTGAACTTCTTTTACAAATTCTTTTCTTAAAAAGAAAGGTATATTATCTTCGTTTAATCTTGTATTTTTAAGCGGTTCTTTTTTAGTAGGTGTATCCAACTCCGCCGACATCTGCTTAAATCGGTTTGTATCCATATTAGCAAAGAATTCGCTTTTCTTTTCATTATTGATTGTGAACTGAGGTCGTTCATCCGAGGTAAGAATCGCGCTCTTGACGGCGGCGTATACCGCAGAAAAAACCGCCTTTTCATCGGCAAAACGAACTTCTGTTTTCGCCGGATGAACATTAACATCAACCTGATCATACGGCATATCCAAAAACAAAACAAACGCCGGAAATTTACCAACCATAACACTGTTTTTATATGCCTGCTCAGCCGCCGCAATAACGGTTTTGGAAATTACAAGGCGGCGGTTAAGGTATATATACTGGCCGTTTCTGGACGCTCTGCAAGCAAACGGTGCCGAGCAAAATCCCGTAACCCTAATCACTGTGTTATCGCCTTTTACCTGGAGCAAATTATTTGTAAACTCCCTGCCTAAAACGCTGTATATCGTAGATTTAAGGTCCCCGACGGCAGGGCTTACAAAAATCTGCTTACCGTCGCGTATAAACTTAAAAGACACATCGGGATTTGATATAGCCGCACGCTCAACAACCGCCGCTACCGCCGCACCCTCGGTAGAGTCCTTTTTAAGAAATTTCATTCTTGCCGGTGTATTATAGAAAATATCCCTGACGATTATAGTAGTGCCTTTAGGGCAACCGGACTCTTCGAATAAAGTTTCTTTTCCTCCCTCGATACAATAGTGACTTCCGTATTCTTCATCCTCGGCGTGAGTGAGCATCTCTACCCGTGATACTGCCGCCGTAGCCGCAAGAGCCTCACCTCTGAAACCTAAGGTGCTTATTTTGTCAAGGTCTGCTTTGGATTTTATTTTGCTTGTGGCATGACGGAGGAATGCCGTTTTTACATCCGCTGCCGATATACCGCAACCGTCATCCGTTATGCGGATATAAGTAATGCCGCCCCGTTCTATTTCAACGGTAATGCGTTTGGCGCCCGCGTCAAGCGAGTTTTCTATCATTTCCTTTATGGCGGAAGCCGGTCTTTCCACTACTTCGCCTGCGGCGATAAGCTCGGAAAGCTCCTGAGAAAGCACATTAATATGCGGCATTTTAACCCTCCTTTTTTCGTTATACCGATTTTGCTTTTTTCACAATATCAAACAATAAGCTCATAGCCTCAATAGGCGTAAGAGTGTTTACATCAATAGCTTTTAATTCGTCAAGTATTTCTGTGGCGCAGGCGTTCTCAAGGGATATTTGTGAGCTTCCCTCTTTTACAACCTTATATGTGACCACACCGTTTTCAACAGTGGTTTTAAGTATATCTTTTGCACGCTTAATAACGGTATCAGGTATGCCGCCGAGTTTTGCTACTTCTATACCGTAGCTGTCATCCGCTCCTCCGGGTACTATACGGCGTAAAAAGATAATATCGTCACCGCGTTTTTTTACCGCGATGTTATAATTCTTAATGCCATCAAACTCATTTTCCATTTCTGTAAGCTCATGGTAATGAGTGGCAAAAAGGGATTTAGCACCAAGGGCTTTTTTATCGTTTACAAATTCGAGTACAGCTCTTGCTATTGCCATACCGTCAAAGGTGGATGTACCTCTGCCTATTTCGTCAAAGATTATAAGACTTTTCTTTGTGGCGCTTTTTAGTATCTCTGCTACCTCGGTCATTTCCACCATAAATGTTGACTGACCGGACGACAGGTCGTCCGACGCGCCGACACGGGTATAAACCGCGTCTACCACGCCTATCTGCGCCCTCTTTGCAGGTACAAATGAGCCTATCTGTGCCATAAGCGTGATAAGCGCTACCTGCCTCATATATGTAGATTTACCCGCCATATTAGGACCGGTAATAATCGCCGAACGGTCGGTAGTGTTATTAAGAAAAGTATCATTTGCAACAAACGGGAAATTGATATGCTTTTCAACTACCGGGTGTCTGCCGTCCTCAATTCTTATTGTGTCAGAAGCGTCAACAAGAGGTCTGCAATAATCGTTTTCTTCAGCTACTTGAGCGAGAGAGCACAAAACATCAAGCTTTGCAATGGCCGCGGCAGTTCGTCTTACAACCGCATCCCTCGCCGCTACCTGCTCTCTGATACTATTGTACATTTCATATTCGATTGCATAGTCGCGGTCCTTGGCGTTAAGCAATCTGTTTTCAAGCTCTTTCAGTTCTTCTGTAACAAACCTCTCGGCTCCTACTAAGGTCTGCCGTCTTATATATTCCTCCGGCACTCTATCGAGGAATGAATTTGTAACCTCTATATAATAACCGAAAACTCGGTTATATCTCACACGGAGGGTTTTAATGCCTGTCCTTTCTCGCTCGCGAGACTCGATATCCTTTATCCTCGCGCTTCCGCCCTTCATATCCTCGCGAAGCTCATCCACTTCACTGCTGTACCCTTTAAGTATAATGCCGCCCTCGCGAACCATATTAGAAGCTTCTGGGTCTATTGCGGCGTCTATCAGCGAAACGATATCCTCTAATGTATCAATATCATCTCTTATTGACACAAGCAACTTACTTTTAACACTCTCAAGCGCCGATTTTATAAGAGGAAACATACGCGCAGTGTTTGCAATGTTTATAAGGTCCTTAGGTCCTGCCGTGGAATATACAACGCGCGTCATTGTGCGGTCTACATCATGAACGCTCGACATATACTCTCTTAGTTCTCCTCTGAGAATACTTTGAGATAAAAGCTCCTCTATCGCATTCTGCCTTTTTGCAATCTCCGAAATGGAAATAAGCGGCTGTAAAATAACACCCTTAAGGAGTCTTTTACCCATAGCAGTTTTGGTTTTATCAAGAACGCTAAGCAGCGACCCCCTTCTCGACGACGAGCGCATAGTTGATATTAGCTCAAGGTTTCGTGTAGCGGTCATATCAAGGCGCATATACTCTTTATCACCGTAAATATCAACGCTTTTAACGGTGATTTCACTGCCTTTGCCGTTTTCTTTTATGTATTGCAGCGTGGCCCCTAAGGCGCTTTGCATAGCGCTGTTTGATTTTATTCCCAAATTTTCAGGGCTCACTACACCGAAGTTTTCACAAATAATGTTCTGCGTCGAATAATCTGAAAACTGCCCTTCTTGCCGCACAGTTACAGAGCCTTCGAATTTCACCCTTAAAAACTCCGAAAGCTTTGCCTGCATTTTCTCGGTGAGCAGAAGCTCTTTGGGCGTAAACCGCATAAGCTCGCTTTCGGCTCTGAAAATCGCGTCACTTCCTGAAACCTCGGTAAGCTTACAGTCACCCGTTGAGGCGTCCGCAAAACAGATACCTATTCCTGTATCATTTTCAAAAACACATGCAAGATAGTTGTTGCTTCCTTCTTCAAGCATATCGCCGTCAATAACCGTGCCGGGTGTGATTATCCGAACCACATCGCGCCGAACAAGCTTTTTAGCCTTACCGGGGTCCTCCGTTTGCTCACAGACCGCAACCTTATATCCACGCTCCACAAGTCGCGCAATATAAGCCTCACAGCTATGGTACGGCACGCCGCACATCGGCGCCCTTTCTTCCATTCCGCAATCCTTGCCTGTGAGGGTTAAATCAAGCTCCTTTGACGCGGTAATTGCATCGTCAAAAAACATCTCATAGAAGTCACCGAGCCTGAAAAACAGAATTGCATCGGCATTTGCTTCTTTAATTTGCATATACTGCTGCATCATCGGCGATAATTCCGATACAACCATAGGAATCCCCCTTAAATGTAAATTTTATCAGTGACAGCCTCCACAGCTATCGCAAGAGCCTGAGCAGGAATGCGTTTGTGGCTCGACTGTTTTCGGGTCTGCGCCGTCAACGCACTGCATAATAACACTGTTCACATCGTTAAGAAGACTGTCAAGGTCAGCCTTTGAGGAGTTATATTCCACCATACTGTCCTTAGACATAATATCGGTATAAACACGGCGTAGCTCTTCGTTTAATTCCTGAACCTTTGCTTCATCTCTTGTTTCAGCCGTCATAACCTCGTCAAGGTTCATTCTGACCATATTAAATTTGCCGATAAGCTCTTGGAGCTCTGCGTCCTTATCATTTGCGAGCTTTGCTTTTGCATAGCGCAGAAAACGCTCGTCTTCCTGAATAGACTCACCTAAATTTCTTACTGCATCAAGTACTGTCATTTTTATTCCTCTTTTCTAAATCCTCTCACCGGATAAACATTCCCCGGCATTTGTTATTATTACATCTGCAAATTTGCCGATTATATTTTGGTCTCCTGCAAATTTTACATTAAGCTGATGCTCGTCCTTACCGAAAACCAAGCCTCCTGAATATTCTTCGCATAACACTCTTACAGTTCTTCCTACCATACTTTCGAGCACTTTTTTCCCTTCGCGCTCTTGAAGACGCAGGAGTCTCTCAAACCGCCTGCCTTTTTGCTCACGAGTGACGCCATCCGGCATAACCGCGGCAGGCGTGCCGTCACGCTTTGAATATATGAAAGTGAAAAGCGCCGAAAAGCCCACCTTGCTCACAAGCTCAAGCGTTTTCTCGAAATCCTCTTCGCTTTCATCCGGAAAACCTACTATGACATCGCTTGTGAAGGTTATATCCGGCATAAGCTCGCGCGCAGTTTTTATGATTTGAAGATAGCTTTCCATTGTGTACTTGCGGTTCATACGCTTTAGCACCGCATTACTTCCCGACTGAAACGGCAAATGCAAATGCCTTTCAACCTTCTCACATTCTTTAATACTCAAAAGAAGCTCATCTGTACAGTCCTTTGGATTTGAGGTCATAAACTTAATCCTGAAGTCCCCCGGTATATCGTTTATTTTTCTGAGGAGCTTTGCAAAATTTATATCCTCATCAAGCCCTTTGCCGTAAGAATTTACATTCTGACCTAAAAGCATTATTTCCTTAAATCCGTCTTTTATCATTTGGCGTGCTTCGCTCAGTATCGCTTCACTTGTTCGAGAACGCTCGCGCCCTCTGACATAAGGCACTATACAGTAACTGCAGAAATTATCACAGCCGTACATTATCGGGATAAAGCCCTTAAAGCCACCGTCCTGAAACACCGGTACGCCCTCTGGAATTTCCGAATTATCAAGGGTGAGTTCTATAATTCTGCGCTCGCCCGTAAGCTTTCTGTAAATAAACTCAGGGAGCCTATGCCCTACCTGAGTGCCGAAAATAATGTCTACATACGGATAGCTTTTTGAAAAACGCTCTGCGTTTTTCTCCTGCTGCACCATACAACCGCAAACTGCTAAAATAAGAGAGGGGTTCTTCTCTTTGAATTTCTTTATACTGCCGACATTCCCCCAAACTCTATCCTCCGCATGCTCACGCACCGCGCAGGTGTTAAAGAGTACAAAATCGGCGCCGTCCGGCTTATCGGTAAGCTCATATCCCATACTAACGAGCAACCCCTTAAGGTGCTGGGAATCGCTCACATTCTGCTGGCAGCCGTATGTAGTAACGCAGGCTTTAGGCGTGTTCACCTTACGGATTTTCAGCAGCTCTTGGACGCGGCTTAAATAAACTGACTGCTCCGCCGCATTATATGTGTTCAATAAACTGCCCCTCTCTTAGATTTATATAGAGATATTATACTTTATTCGGGATACTATTGCAAGAGATAAATATACTTTTTTTACGCGGCAAACACGCTTGACAAAAAATATGCCGATTGCTATAATTTTTCAGTACATTCAATGAGATTTACGGAGGTAATTATGTTAAAAGCAGTAATATTATTTGCCATAGGTCTCGTCTTGCTTATAAAAGGCGGAGACTGGTTTGTTGACGGAAGCGTAGGGATTTCTCACAGGTTCAAAGTACCCGAAATACTCATAGGTGCAACGGTAGTATCTATAGGCACAACATTGCCTGAAACTATGGTATCAGCCACATCCGCTGTATCAGGGCACGGTCAGATAGCCTACGGAAACGCAATAGGCTCGATTATATGCAACACTTCTCTTATAGCCGCTTTAACTATTGCGATAAAGCCTTCTTTTACCGATAAACGCGCGCTTAAAATGCCGGTTGCCTTCTTCTTTATATCGGCAGTCTTTTACGCTGCAATCGCTTATATATTCGGCTCATTCAGCCGAATATCGGGTATAGCACTGATTGCGATTTTCGCACTTTATATGTTTTTATCGGTAAAAAGTGCAGTTTCCGGCGGAAAGGAAACCGAGCCAACGGAAGAACAGACTGAAAGCAGTACCGTAAAGGATATTGTTTGGCTAATCGTAGGTGCGGCGCTTATAGCCGTAGGCGCGAGGCTTCTCGTTGATAACGGCACGATAATCGCAAAGAGCCTCGGCGTTCCGGAATCGGTAATAGGTCTCACATTCGTAGCGCTCGGAACATCACTTCCGGAGCTTGTAACGGCTATAACGGCGCTCACAAAAGGTCACGGCGCGCTCTCACTCGGAAATATAATAGGCGCGAATTTATTTAATCTCGTCCTCGTTTCCGGGCTTTCAACAGCGCTGTCCCCGTTTGCCGTACCGGCAGATAATAAGCTTTTCGGCATCGCCTCATCACTTGTTGTCGATATCCCCGTAATGTTCGCGGTTATGCTTTTACTTACCGTTCCTGCTTTGATTAAAGGCAAGCTCTACAGAGCGCAAGGTATCGCCTTACTTTTGATTTATACTGCATTTTGTGCATTTCAGTTTTTAATTTAGAAAAAAACATTTTTTTACATATTTTTCACGCCTGCCGCGACAAATTTCACGCGGCAGGCGTGTTATTATAATTACGGCAGGAGTGAGAGACTATGGTTATTTATGCCGATATTTTGATTATTACAAATTTTATTGTCGATTATTTCTTGCTTTCAGTAACCGGGAAAATAACTAAAAGACTTCCGAGGTTATCAAGGCGCATTCTCTCAGCTCTTTTTGCGGCATCGGGTGCGCTTATAATCTTTTTACCCGAGCAAAACGCGGTTTTAAGGCTTTTGTTCAGGCTACTGTTCAGCATTCTGATTTGCCTTATAAATTTCGGATATGAAAGTGTGAGAAGACTCATATTTTCAGCATTGGTATTTTTGGCGGTTACAACCTGTTTTGCCGGCAGTATGATAGCGTTTTGGTACATATTCAGTCCACCGGGTATGGTTATAAACAACTCGGTTGTTTACTTCGATATATCGCCGATTTTTCTCATAGTTTTTTCTGTAATAGGTTTTCTGATTTTCACGCTTTTTTCTTTTATTTTCGGGCAAAAATCGAAAGTGGCAAAAAGGTGCTCGGTAACCGTCACTTTTCACGGCAGAACCGCCGAATTTAACGCCATTATAGATAGTGGAAATTCACTTACAGACAGCTTCACCGGCAGACCCGTAATTATAGCCGACAAAAAAGAAGCCGTTGCCCGATTCGGTGAACTTTCGCCCGAAATTTATAAGGACAAATACCGCGCCATACCCTGCGGCACTGTATCTGGCACAAGTGTTCTTGACGGCTTCAGGTGTGACGCCGCCAGGATAACAACAGAGGATAAAACCTTTAATTTAAGCGAGCCGATACTCGCAATTTCAAAAACCCCACTTACGGACTGCGAAGCGATAGTAAATCCATTGGACTGCACTTGACGGAGGAATATTTATGCTGAAAAATCTCATATTCAAAATTTTAATAAAGCTGGCTTTTCTGCAACCCAACTACTATATAAACGGCCCTGAAACACTACCGGAGCCGCTGAGCGCCGAGGAGGAAAAAGCACTGCTTGAAAAAGGTGACGAAGAGTCTAAAAGCCGACTTATAGTACATAACTTAAGACTTGTCGTGTATATCGCGAAAAAATTTGAGGGTTGCCCGACGGCGACAGAGGACCTTATTTCAATCGGCACAATAGGGCTTATCAAGGCGGTCAACACATTTTGCCAAGACAAGAACATTAAGCTTGCAACTTATGCATCGCGATGCATAGAAAACGAAATACTTATGCATTTGCGTAAATGTGCCGCCAGGAAATGTGAAGTCTCAATAGATGAGCCTCTTAATACCGATTGGGACGGAAACGAGCTTCTCCTATCAGATGTTCTCGGCAGCGACAGCGACGAAATATCAAGAGGCATAGAGCAAGAGGACGAACGGCGTATGCTAAACTCCGTCGTATCCCGTCTGCCCGCGCGTGAAAGGCAGATAATGGAAATGCGGTTTGGTATGAACGGCTATGATGAATACACGCAAAAGCAGGTGGCGGATACCCTGGGTATCTCACAGTCCTACATATCCCGTCTCGAAAAACGAATAATTGTTAAGCTAAAAAAACAGATTGAAAAAGTGGTATAAACGGTGTAAAATCTAATCGGTGATTTTGTGAAAGATTTTATCCTTGCCTATTTTATTTCTATAAACATATTATCGGGGATAGTCTGTTGTATTGATAAGCGCAAAGCTATACGGCACAGTTGGCGAATAAGCGAAAAATCGCTTTGGATTTTATCTCTTTTAGGCGGAAGTGTGGGTATGTATCTTACAATGCATATCATCCGTCATAAAACGCTTCATAAGCGCTTTATGATAGGACTTCCTGCCTTAATTATTCTGCAAATAGTAATGATTTTAATATTGACAAAATTTAATCCCGGTCATATAATTATGATGTAATCTTCGGGGCGAGGTGCAATTCCTCACCGGCAGTTATAGTCTGCGAGCCTATTTGGTTGATTCGGTGAAATTCCGAAACCGACGGTAAAGTCCGGATGGAAGAAGATGGCGTTATTTGACCATTTTGCGTTCCCGAAAACGGGAACGCTTATTTTTTTGAGGGTGATTTTATGAAAAAAATAAATTTGCGCGCATTTGCGGTAACTGCGATAATGGGCGCGGTAGGTTTTATACTTATGCTTCTTGAATTTCCGCTTCCGTTTATTATTCCCTCTTTTATCAAGCTTGATTTTTCAGAAATACCTGCTCTAATCACTGCCTTTGCACTCGGTCCCTGGTACGCTGTGGCAGTGTGCCTTATTAAAAATCTACTGCATCTTTTTATGACCTCATCAGCCGGAGTGGGCGAGCTTTCGAATTTCCTTTTAGGCGCGGTATTTGTTATAGTTTGCGGATACATTTACAAATACAACAAATCACGCAAAACCGCACTTATTTCATGCCTTATAGGCGCCGGTGTTATGGCGATAATGAGCGTCATTATTAACTACTTTGCGGTCTACCCTGCTTATGTAAAGCTTTACGGAATGCCTATGGAAGCCATTATAGGTATGTATAAAGCCATACTTCCGAGTGCCGACACTCTCGTTAAGGCACTGCTGATTTTCAATCTTCCGTTCACCTTCTTAAAGGGTGTTATCGATTCCGCGGTATGTTTTGCGGTTTACAAAAGTTTATCGCCTATTATCAAAAATAATAGTTGACAAATAGTAATTCAGTGGTAGAATATTATTAATTTAATAATAGTCCTTATCAAGAGTGACGGAGGGTACAGGCCCTGTGAAGTCCGGCAACCTGTTTTTTCAAGGTGCCAAATCCTGCGGATTATCCGAAAGATGAGGTTTTATACCGCTCTTTCGAGGGCGGTTTATTATTTGCTGATAACGCGGCATTAAAGTAAGAATTGACCGGGAATCGGGTTTCCCGCTCTTTCGAGGGCGGTATTGTTTTTTTATAATCAGGGGGAGAAAAATTAAGATGTCAAAAATGCTTTTTACTTCCGAGTCGGTGACAGAGGGTCATCCCGATAAAGTGTGCGATAAAGTCAGCGACGCTATACTTGACGCAATCCTTGCTAAAGATAAAAACGCTCGTGTAGCCTGCGAGAGCTTCTGCACTACCGGAATTATAAATGTTATGGGCGAGATAACAACAACCGCTCAGATAAACATAGAGCAGATTGTTCGGAAAACTATATGCGATATAGGATATGATAACGACAATTTAGGGTTTAACGGTAATACCTGCCGTGTTGTCGTGAATATAGATGAACAGTCGCCCGATATTGCTATGGGTGTTGATAATTCTCTTGAATACAAGGGTGGCAAGGAGGATATTTATAACCTAACGGGGGCCGGCGACCAGGGTATGATGTTTGGGTTTGCCTCAAACGAAACGCCTGAGCTTATGCCCTTGCCTGTGGCTTTATCACACAGGCTTTCAAAGCGACTTACAGATGTTAGAAAAACGGGAGAGCTTAAGTATTTAAGACCTGACGGTAAAACCCAGGTTACTGTGGAATACATAGACAATAAGCCTCAAAGAGTGAGTGCTGTTGTGGTGTCAGCTCAGCACAGCGAGGATGTAGAGCTCGAAACCTTAAGAAAAGACATTCTCGAAAATGTTATAAAACCGATTATTCCAAAAGAGTTGTTTGACGAAGAGACATCAGTTTACATAAATCCGACCGGCAGATTTGTTTTAGGCGGTCCGGCAGGAGATACCGGGCTTACCGGCAGAAAGATAATAGTTGATACATACGGCGGTATGGCACGCCACGGCGGCGGCGCATTTTCCGGCAAGGACCCGACAAAGGTTGACCGCAGTGCCGCTTATGCCGCAAGATATGTTGCAAAAAATATCGTAGCGGCAGGTGTCGCCGATAAATGCGAAATAGAGCTTGCCTACGCAATAGGCGTTGCCTCACCGGTATCCGTTATGGTAGATACATTCGGCACAGGTATTTGCGATGATGAAATAATTGCGGAGGTTGTAAAAAAGGTGTTTGATTTGCGTCCGGCGGCGATAATAGATAAGTTAAATCTCCGCCGCCCGATATACTCTAAAACCTCAAATTACGGTCATTTCGGCAGAATTGACGACGACTTTACTTGGGAAAAAACCGATAAGGCCGAAATAATTAAATCTCAACTTACGGGGGTTATATAATGTTTAAGATAGTCGATAAAAAGGCGCTTAACAGCGCTGTTACATCCCTTACAATAGACGCACCCTTTATTGCAAAGAAGGCGAAGGCCGGTCAGTTTGTAATAGTGAGAATTGACGAAAAGGGCGAGCGCATACCGCTTACTGTTTCTGATTTTGATAAAGACGCCGGCACTTTAACAATAGTAGTTCAAGCGGTAGGCTTTACCACAAAGAAGCTCGTGAAGCTTAATGTTGGTGACTGCATTTTAGATGTGGTAGGGCCACTTGGGATGCCTACTGAATTCGGAACGCCTAAAAAAGCCATTATCATAGGCGGAGGCGTTGGTTGTGCTATAGCTTATCCGCAGGCAAAAACACTTCATAATATGGGCGTTGATGTAACGGTTATTGCAGGTTTCCGTTCTAAGGATATAGTTATACTTGAAGAGGAAATGAAAGCGGTAAGCAATAATCTTTACATTACTACAGATGACGGCAGCTACGGCGAAAAAGGTCTTGTCACCGATGTGCTGAAAAGACTACTCGACAATGGCGGTTATGACCTTGTAATTGCGATAGGTCCGGTTATAATGATGAAGTTTGTAGCGCTTACCACAAAACCATATTCTGTAAAAACTATCGTAAGCCTGAACCCTATTATGATAGACGGCACCGGTATGTGCGGCGGATGTCGCGTAAAAGTTGGGGGAGAAACCAAGTTTGCCTGTGTTGACGGACCCGATTTTGACGGTCATTTAGTTGACTTTGATGAGCTTATGCGTCGCAATTCCCTTTTCCGCGAGGAAGAGGCTCACGCCTGCAGATTGGAGGAGAAAAACAATGGCTGATATGACTCCTATTAAAACAAAAATGCCCGAGCAGGAACCAACAGTCAGAAATAAAAATTTCTATGAGGTATCGCTCGGATATACTGCTGAAATGGCGGTAAAAGAAGCAAACAGATGCTTAAACTGCAAACATCGTCCCTGTGTTTCAGGTTGCCCCGTAAATGTTCAAATTCCCGATTTTATAGCTCTTGTTGCAAAGGGCGATTTTGAGGGTGCATACGAGGTTATCAAGGCTACCAATTCCCTCCCGGCGGTTTGCGGAAGAGTGTGTCCGCAAGAGCTTCAATGCGAGGGAAAATGCGTTCGCGGTATTAAGGGAGAAAGCGTAGGTATCGGCAGACTCGAAAGATTTGTAGCCGACTATCACCGCGAACACGGGAAAGATAAATCGGTTAACATAAAGCCCAACGGCAAAAAGGTCGCAGTAATAGGCGCAGGACCTGCCGGTCTTACCTGTGCCGGTGACCTCGCACGGCTCGGGTATTCGGTAACCGTTTTTGAGGCGTTCCATACTGCCGGCGGTGTACTTGTATACGGTATACCTGAGTTCAGACTGCCAAAATCGGTAGTAGCCGCCGAGGTTGAAACACTTAAAACCTTGGGCGTAAACATAATGACCGATATGGTTATCGGCAAAGTGCTTACCATTGACGAAATTAAAGAAATGGGCTTTGAGGCAATATTTATCGGCTCCGGCGCCGGTCTTCCGATGTTTATGGGTATTGAGGGCGAAGATGCATTAGGCGTTTACTCGGCAAATGAATTCTTAACGCGCATAAACCTTATGAAAGCCTATGTTGACGGTTATGATACACCTATCAAGAAGGTAAAAAGTGTAGCTGTTGTGGGCGGCGGTAATGTTGCTATGGACGCGGCAAGGTGTGCAAAACGGCTCGGTGCTGAAAATGTTTATGTTGTATATCGCAGAGGCGAGGAAGAAATGCCGGCGCGCCGTGAGGAGGTTCATCACGCAAAAGAGGAAGAAATAGAGTTTAAGTTCCTTTGTAACCCAACCCGTGTACTTACTGACGAAAATTACAGAGTTACCGGCATTGAATGTATAAAAATGCAGTTAGGCGAGCCTGATGCCTCAGGCAGAAGAAGACCTGAAAAAATTGAGGGCAGTGAATTCGTGATAGATGTAGACGCAGTTATAATGTCACTCGGTACTTCGCCAAATCCGCTTATAAGAAACACTGCAAAAGGTCTTGATGTAACGCCGCGAGGATGTATTATAGTGGACGAAGATATGATGACTACAATCGACGGCGTTTATGCCGGAGGGGACGCCGTATCAGGTGCGGCGACGGTTATAAGCGCTATGGGTGCAGGAAAGCGCGCCGCAGCGGCTATTGATAAGAGACTTCAAAAAGAATAATAAAAGAGGTAATAACTATGAGTGAAAGAAAAATCGGAACAAAGTGCGTACAAGGCGGATATACACCTAAAAACGGTGAACCGCGCCAAATACCAATTATACAAAGTACCACATTCAAATATGATACGAGCGAGGATATGGGCAAGCTGTTTGATTTGGAAGCAAGCGGATATTTTTATACCCGTCTTCAAAACCCGACCAACGACTATGTTGCCGCAAAGATTTGCGAGCTTGAGGGCGGAACTGCGGCTATGCTTACTTCGTCCGGTCAGGCGGCGTCTTTCTTTTCGGTGTTCAATATTGCCTCTGCCGGCGACCATATAGTTTCCTCTTCTACAATTTACGGCGGAACCTATAATCTTTTTGCCGTAACAATGAAGCGTATGGGTATAGAGTTTACATTTGTTAAGCCTGACTGTACCGACGAAGAATTAGAGGCGGCATTCAAGCCTAACACCAAAGCGGTATTCGGTGAGACTATCGCAAACCCGGCTCTTGCAGTACTCGATATTGAGCGCTTCAGCACTGCGGCACACGCTCATGGCGTACCGCTTATAGTGGATAACACCTTTGCAACGCCTGTAAACTGCAGACCTATTGAATGGGGCGCAGATATTGTAATACATTCCACCACAAAGTATATGGACGGTCACGGTGCAGGTGTCGGCGGATGTATAGTAGACTCAGGAAAATTTGACTGGACAAAATACCCTGATAAATTCCCCGGTCTTTGCACGCCTGACGAAAGCTATCACGGCATAACCTATACCGAGAAGTTCGGTCTTGCCGGTGCGTTCATCACGAAAGCTACCGCACAGCTTATGCGTGATTTCGGCTCAATACAGTCACCTCAAAACGCATTTCTTTTGAATTTAGGACTTGAAAGCTTGCATCTGCGTATGAAAAAGCATTGTGAAAACGGTATGGCGGTTGCAAAATTCCTTAAAAATCATCCGAAGGTTTCCTGGGTAAGCTACCCGTCACTTGAAGGAGATAAATGGTATGACCTTGCAAACAAGTATCTGCCGGACGGTAGTTGTGGCGTAGTATCTTTCGGTGTTAAAGGCGGCAGAAAAGCGGCGGAAAAATTTATGAAAAGCTTGCGCCTTGCGGCTATCGAAACTCATGTTGCAGACGCACGCACCTGCTGTTTACATCCCGCAAGTGCGACTCACAGGCAGATGAATGACGACGAGCTCGCCGCCGCCGGAATTTCGCCCGACCTTGTTCGCTTCTCCTGTGGAATTGAAAGCAGTGAGGACCTGATAGCCGATATAAGTCAGGCGCTCGAAAAAGAATAAAGAGGCGATAAAAATGCCTATAAAAATTCCAAATGATTTACCGGCTGTAAAAACGCTTGAAGGCGAAAATATATTTGTTATGACTGAAAAGCGCGCCATAACTCAGGATATAAGACCGCTTGAAATTCTTCTTCTTAATCTTATGCCCAAGAAAATAGAAACGGAGACTCAGCTTTCCCGGCTTCTCGGCAACTCGCCGCTTCAAGTCAACTTAACTCTTATTCACACAAAAAGCCATGAATCAAAAAACACACCGGCTGAACATCTTTTCACCTTTTATAAAACATTTGAAGATATAAAGGACAAAACCTTTGACGGTATGATTATAACCGGTGCGCCGGTAGAACAAATGGCATTTGAAGAGGTAGAGTATTGGGAAGAACTGTGTGAGATTATGGAGTGGAGTAAAACCCATGTTCACAGTACTCTTCATATATGCTGGGGTGCTCAAGCAGGGCTTTATTATCACTTTGGAATAAAAAAACATTTGCTTGATAAAAAGCTTTTCGGCGTTTTTCCGCACACCGTTGATTACAAAAAATCAATTCTTTTCCGCGGATTTGACGATGTTTTTTATGTTCCTCAATCCCGTTATACAACGGTTGATACAAATGATGTAAAAGCAGTATCCGAGCTTAAAATTCTCGCGTCCAGCGAGCGATGCGGCGTGTATGCCGTATCAAATAAAGGCGGTAGTCAGATATTCATAACCGGGCACAGTGAGTATGACGCTGACACTCTCAAAAACGAATATCTGCGTGACATTGCCGCCGGTCTTAATACTGCAATGCCCGAGAATTATTTTAAGAATGACAACCCTCAAAAGCCGCCGGTGGTTTCGTGGCGAGCGCATGCAAATTTGCTCTTTTGCAACTGGCTTAACTATTTTGTATACCAAACTACGCCTTACGATATCGGTAAAATTAAATAAAAAAGAAGAGAGTACAGAAATGTGCTCTCTTCTTTTTAGTTATTTATTCTTTGATGAACTGTCGGACTGTCGACGGTCAGCGGTGCAAATGAATAGCCGTTGTTAATTCCCCAAATTATTATGTTTTCAACGGCGTTTACGCTGAAGCTCTTTATATCGTGCTGCAAAACCACCGCCGCCGTTTTGCCTCTGATACCGTTAATCACATTGGTGTAAACGCCTTGCGTAGTACGAACTCCGCCTGCGTCACCGCTTACAACATTCCAATCAAAATACTTATATCCGTTTTCCTCAACTGCCTTTGTCAGGCGCGTCATTATTCCGTTACAGTATTTCCTGCTTACTGTATTTGACGAACCGCCCGGGAAACGAAGGATATTAGTATATGACCCCGTCTGTTGGCGGATAATCTCGTTCATGGCATTAAAATCTTCGAAGAATGCTTCTTCGCTTTTATATATCTGAGAGTAATTGTGTGTAAGCGAATGTATGCCGATACTATGACCCTCTTTTGCGGCACGGGCTATCAGCGACCTGTCTCCCCTGCCGGTCACAAAAAATGTTGCCTTCACGCCGTACTTTGCAAGTACATTCAAAAGCGTAGCTGTATAAGGACCGGGTCCGTCATCAAATGTGAGATAAATAACGCCTTTACCACCTTTGGGTGCAGAACCGGTCGATGCTGACGGAGCTTTTATAACTACCGGCTTTGGTTTTTCTTTAACGGTAATCTCTCTTTTAGCGGTCGCTACATTTCCGTTTTTATCCGCAACAGTATATATTATCTCTTTTTTTCCGGCAGACGAAGTATCGACTGCACTCGCATTCACATTTGAAGTCAAATCCCCGTCAACCGAATCGGCGGCAGAAAAACCAGGCTCCACATATTTCTCGCCCACATAAATAAACTCTTTTTTATAGTCCTTTAGCGTAATTACAGGCGGCGTTGTATCCACCACTTTAACTGTGCGAACGCCAAAGCTCTCAGCACCTGCTTTTTTTGCCGACCACGAAAGCTTATATGTGCCGACTGTATTGGTATCAACCTCTCCTAAGCGCTTTATCTCAATCTTTTTGCCGGATTTGTAAAAAATCTTACCCACTAAGAAAGCGTCAACCTCAGGCGGAATATACTCCTGTCCACATTCTACAGTATCGGTCTCTCCGGTGGGAACGCTGAACTGTACATTAAACCTATTAAGGCGAAAAATTAATCCTGCCGTCACAATAAACAGTGCAAGCACCGCAATTAAAACAGTAGGAATAAGCCTTATACCCCTTATTTTCATTTACATCCCCTATGATAAATATAATTTAACTATTATAATTATACCACCGAAAAAATTTTTTATCAATATATATTGTTTATAATCCGTATATTCTACAATCTAATTCTTCCTATTATCTTATATTATAGCGAAATAGCCCTGAGAAACAAATATCAGGGCTATTTTTTGATTATTATATTTTTCTGTGTAACTTTCGGCAAAACAGTTTTTTTATAATCCTTGCAATCTGAATTATAAATTCTACGGTTATAAGCGATAATGAAAACATCATTAGCGTGACAACAATTTGGTATCCCAACGTTCCAATACTGCCCACTCCGAAGAAATCCAATACTTTTAACTTCAAAGGATTTATAAATGTAGAATTAACGAACACCATATGTACCAGGTATATGTAAAATGTCCTGCTGCCTAAATAGCTTAATACTTTTGATAATATACGGCTTTTATTCCAAAGCGAGGATAGCCCATAAATAAAAACAATTAACGAAACAACCGAGGCAAACGCATATGATGTAAACCAAAACAACGGTTCTTGCGATGGCGGCTCTCTTTTGAGAAAAGCGTACTGTATATATGCCCTGCCGCAAACCGCACAGCACAATATGATAAACGCAACCAATGACAGCTTCTTTTTACCATTGTACCTATTGAGATTACGGTATAATATATCTCCGGTTAAAACAAATATTGAAGCCGCCAGAGCACCTCTGAAAGTATGATGAGAAAACTCAAATAATTCATTATTTACAATATCGTTTATGACAAGCGCCGAGAAAAAAACGATAAGGGCCTTTATGTCTCCATATTTTGCGTTTAGTATGTATTCCCGTATGCCTTTAAGTGCAGGAAATATAAGTATAACCATAACATATACATACAGATACCAAAAATGCGACGCGCCGTTCACACCGTTTTCCCATTTTAAAAGACTTCTCAAAAGCAATTTATATTCTTCTGCCGTATGTGACATACTATCGACTATACTATTGTTCGCACCTATTAAAAAATCGTAAAAAAAGAACCCGATAGCAGAACAAATAAACAGTGGCAAAACTATTCTGCTCACCAATCGGCAAACATGCTTCTTATAACTACTCCTGAAATAAAAAAAGCCTAATATCATCCAGAAAATAGCCACACCGTCACCCACAAGGCAAGAGATTAAAACCCGTGCTTTGCCGATACTGTCTCCTACATTCATAGGAAGTTTAATATGTGTGCCAATTACCATTAAAATCGCAATAACGCGAAGAAGTTCGACAGTAACATCTTTTCTTTGGAGGTTCTTCATATCAGTTGAGTTCAATATCAGTCTCCCGTTTCATCATTCATTTTGCAATTCGGTCTCTCTAAAAAAACCTTTCTTGTTACAAAGTTATAAACCATAACAATAGCGGTGGCGCCGATTTTTACCAAAAGATAATTAATCGCTAAAATATCCACTCCCAGCCACATAAGAAGCTCGGTAAGTCCCAAACCGACCACGCTTGAAATCACAAATATTATAAAATCACGATTTCTGTTATTATCCGGGTTTACATTAAAAACAAAGCGAACACTCAAAATATAATTTGCAATCACCGAAACAAAAAATGATATTCCGGCAGACAGCAAATAATGTAAATGTAAATAATCGGTTAAAAGGTGCAATATCGAAATATCAATAATAAAACACACTACACCTACTCCGCCGAATTTAATCAACTGAACAATAAGACTCTTAAAATTATAAATCATTTCGGAATTTCTCCAAAAGCTGAAGACGGAATTCATATTCGCGCCTTTCTTTTTGAATAATAGCGTCCAATATCATTCCGCTGAAAAAAGCAAGCAAGGCGGCGATGAGCATAAAGCCGCAAGCGATAAGCGTAGGAAAGCGCACTACAAGTCCTGTCTTAATAAAAGGTACTAGCACGAGAGGAATGAAAAAAGCAACAGCTATTAATAATAGCAAAGCCGCTAAGGACGAGAAGAAGCTAAAGGGCTTATAGTTTTTCCATAAACGGACTATTGTAGCAATAACCTTAACGCCGTCAGATATGGTATTAAGCTTTGATTCACTGCCCTGTGGTCGGTCTTTATACTCGACAATTATGTTTTCAATAGACATATTTTTATCTATTGCATGAATAGTCATTTCAGTTTCAATTTCAAATCCCTTCGATAAAACCGGAAATGATTTTACAAAACGGTAACCGAAAGCTCGGTAGCCCGTCATAATATCCTGTATATCGCTTGAAAAAATCGAATTGATACTGTACCTTACTATTCTGTTTCCGAAATTATGAAACGGTCTCTTATTCTCAGAAAAATATGTTGAAGAAAGACGGTCGCCCACAACCATATCAACATTCTTTTCAAGAACGCAATCCACCATTTCCCGTGCGGAAGAAGCAGGATAAGTATCATCTCCGTCAACCATAATATAACATTCAGCGTCAATTTCCCTGAACATTCTTCTGATTACATTGCCCTTACCCTGCTTACGCTCGTATCTGACTACTGCGCCGGCTCTTTTTGCAATCTCAGCCGTCAAATCCGTTGAATTGTTATCATAAACATATATTACTGCCTCGGGCAATTGTGATTTGAAATCCGTAACAACCTTTTCAATGGTTTTGCTTTCATTGTAGCAGGGAATCAAAACAGCAATCTTATCCATATTTAATTACACTTCCTTTTCGTATTTAGACGAGCAAAAACAGATTAATAGCGGTGTTACAAGATATAACGGATATACATATCGGTAAAGAACGACCGGTCCAAGCAATAATGTCCCTATAAATAAGAGAACAAACAAAACAGGTATCAAATGTCTGTATTGCTTTTTATACAATTTATATGCAAAAACAATAAGAGCACACCAAAGCGGTAATGCAGAACTGAAAAGAATTGAAACCACCGGAAGTTTTTGATAACTATTGTTATATGAAAATGAAGCTAAGAGCTTATTAAGCATTCCAAATCCTTTTGTCGGCGTCTGCTTTAACAATAAATATTTTGTTTCATCAAACGGCACTAATACACCCGTAGGATAGTATTCCCAATATGGGTGATAAGCTTTTACATCACGGTAATTCATATCAGGATACCAATATCCTACAGTAAGCCTTGCAAAAGCATCTATATAAGCGGACGGGCATTTCAGTCCAACCCTTGTCCATAAGCTGATGAACTTCATAGGGTCGCTTTTAACCTTTTCAGTATCAAGAGATCCCTTAAACCGATCAGCAATACCCGCGTCATTATTGTACTGCTCGTATTTGCCTATATAAGATTTTATGGAATTGATTTCTTCTTGAGTCAACTCATTATAATTATATACTGCCGCCCGTGACAACTGCATACACGGAACACTCATCATTTCCCTGAGCGAATTTCCGGGCACAACATTAAATATCATTGAAACGGATTTGTTATACACACTAAGCAATACTATAAACGCCAGGGAAATAGTTATTAACTGCTTTTTATACTTCCATAACGCTATAAGCGTGATAAACAGAATTAAAACAACAAGGTATTTACCCTGACTTCTGAAAATCGACACAAAAAAGAATCCGGCAGTTAAAGCAATATTAAATCTTACAGATTTAAGGTGTGCAGGATGCTCTGCAAGTATTAAAATAAGCATTGTAGTCAACGCAAAAAATGCGGAAAACAAAATATCTTTCGTTGCAGAAATTGCCATAATAGGATTAGTAGGCAAAAACATAAACAAAAGTAATATCACAATACTGAACCTGTTTTTTATTTTTTTTGAAATATAAAAAGTGTATATAGCAGAAAGGGTCGCCGATAGAAAGAGCATTTGAAAAACAGAGTAGCAACACATTCCCGCTTCATATCCGCCTAAGAGCTCACCTATTGTTATAACAAAAAATCCAAGTAGATAAGTATGTGCTATGGGATGTTGCAGATTAAAAGTGCCGGAACGGTAAAAATTAATTTGATATACACTGTCATATCCGTAAACTCCGGGGTAAGAAGCTAAAAGAACGGGAACCCACGCAAAAAAAATCAAGCACCAAATAATAAAAAATCTTTTTTTGTCAGTCATACTCAGAGGTTTTCGCGGCGATGTGCGAGATATCGACGGCAAATAATTAAAACACATATTAACTAACGCACAAAAAACAGGTGAAAATACAATAATCAGTGCCCATGTCTTAAACTGTGTTATATTTGCAAAACCATTTATATATATATTCCTACCGAATATCATAAACGCAGAAAATATAAACCCTAAGATGTAAGAAAAAATCAAACATTTTTTGTCGATTTTTTTAAGAGAAAAATTCAAAAGGAAAAAATAACCCAAAAAAATAAGTACCGAAAAAACACTGTTACTTAAAGAAAAGTTTGTGAGATGGTCTTTAAGAATATACGGTGTGCACACAGCAGAAGCTAATGCAACCGCAGCATTTACAGTTTTCAGTATAATTGATTTTGCGTTTTGCATGATATTCTTAATTTCTCCTAGCGATAGTTTAATTGTAACTAATAATATTTACTAACCCACACGCAGTCAAATTTCAGGCTGCGTGTGGGGGAAGTAATACTGTTTGATTTACTGTTGTTTAATCACTTTTCTTTATGGCTTTTGATTTTGCTGATTATATCCTTTTCGTTATAAAACAGGAATAATATCGCGCCAAGCAAGCAAAACGCAGTAGCAACTCCGGCGGCTATGCGGTAAGGCACTTGAGCATTATTCTTAAAGGTAGTAAGGGCGGTTGCAGTAATAGATGTATAAACCACCATTGATATTGCCTGACCCATTTTCATAGCAAATGTACGGGCGGCAAAGAACATACCGCTTCGGTCCTCACCCGTCTCAAGTGTATTAAGCTCAGATACATCGGCAACGCACGCCTGAGGCAAAATGCCAAGTATTGCCATAGGAATACCGGCGGAAACCGCAACAAGTATTCCCCAAACCATACCGGTGCCGGACAGAGCAGTTATAAGAAATACCGCAGAGTAAGTAAAGAAACCTATTACTATTATCGGCTTTTTACCGAATTTCGGCGCTAACATATTCACAACCGGATAAAGGCACAATGAGAATGCCGTCATAATAACAGTAAGTAAAAATGTTTTATCGGACGATATACCCATAATTCTTGTTTCAAAGTCTGCAAGACCGGTCTGGAAAAGGGTTACGGCAAAGAAATAAATAACATCCGCATAAACAAAGTGGCGGAACTGCTTGTTCCCAAATGTCTTTACAAGAGATGAAAAAGCGGGTGTTTTAACCGGTTTGCTTTCAATATATCTTCTCTCGTTAATAAAGAGCGCCGGAACAAGCATAGAAATAGCAGCAACGCCGCACATAATTCCTATACCCATTTTTATCGCGTTTTCCTGACTGCCGGCAATGCCCTCAAGCATACCCGAAAGCGACGGTACAAGCGTTGCAAGTGAAAAGCCTGCTATGTATGTGAACGAAATATAGGTAGATACATTTATACGGTGCTTCTGAGTATCACCAAGCTCTGCGATAAGAGCGTTATACGGTGTGCAGTAAATAGTCATAAACAAGTAAAAAAGAATAAGAAGCGCAAACATAAGGGTATTGTTCAGCGTGATATTCGCGGTTTGAGGTACTATAAATATTGCTACGGTACAAACCGCAAAAGGTATCGCCACTGCCCTTAAGAACGGTATTCTTCTGCCGCCCTTGAAATTCGCCCTGTCAGACCAGGAGGCTACAAGCGGGTCAGTCACAGCGTCAAATATACGGCCTACTGCAGTGATAAGGCCGAAAAGCGTAATAGACGCTATAATAGGTGACTGCGTTATAAATTCACCAAATATGCCGTTTGTCTCACCCTCTGCGTGAGTGCCTGTATAAAGGTGAACAAGCCAAGTGGAGATTATGCCTGAAAGCAAGCTCCAACCGAACTGACCTACAGCAAAAATCCATAAAAGGCCGTTAGTAATCGGTTTTTTTGCGGTCGTGTTACTCATATAATCTACTCCTTTTTAATGCGTGAATACGGCAACTTTCATAACCGTTGTTAATATTATAACATATTTTTTATCAGTTTTCAACATTAAAAAGCATGCGCATATTATGCACTCATTTTCCCGTAATACTCTGCTGTTTTTTTTGCAAATTCGGGGGTTACGCCAAAATATTCGGCAAGTGAGTATATATCGCCGTAGCCGTGCTTTAACGCCCAAAAAAATTTGGACTTCGGTATGAGCTTTTTTATTGCCCATATGTCTGCTCTTCGTTCGTGCTTGCCTCGCACATCAAACGGTGAATACAAATTATAAAAACTCATTGTTTCACAATGACCCAGCTCGTGAGCTAAACACACGCGCTCATCAGCACCACCGAGTTTTCCGTCAAGTCCCACAAAAAGGCGCGAATCAATGCAAAGCGATACCGATTTGTTTTTATCAAGCGAAAATCGGTCCACGGTAATACCGTCACGCTCAGCTATGCGATAAAGTTCGTTTGTTTTCATTTTCTCTCCTTAATATAATGTGCATATCTCTTAACCTCTTCCCACATCTCATCGGTAACCTCTCCGTCACCGCCGAAAAGTGCTACCTTCAATTCCATTTCTACCGATGCGGAATTATTTCCACCATAAAGATAGTCAACACTCACTCCGAAGTGTTCCGCAATTTTCATAAGCGTTTTGGCAGAAAGGCTTTGTATTCTCCCCTTTTTGTAGTCCGTAAGTGATGCCCGCGGAATACCGCAAGCCTTGCACATCGCAGTTATATTCGTATTATTTTCTTTGCACATTTTTTCAATTCGCTCATAAATTTCAGGCATATAATTACACTCCCCAAAAAATAATTTACTAAAATCAGTAAATTTTATCTTGACATTTACTGTTTTTCGTAATATAATATGCTTGTAGTTACGAAATCCAGTAAATTTCATCCCTTACTGCAGATTATATTACATAATTTCGTAATTGTCAAGGATAATTAAAGGAGGAACAAATAATATGTACTATTGTACGGACTGTAAAATTTTTGTTGAAGACCCGAAGTTCAAAAACTTAAAAATAGAGGGCAGAAAAGGTAAACGGGCGTTATGTCCTATATGCTCAGGTGCGCTAACCGAGAACACTCCGTTATACTGCCGCTATTGCGGCACAAAGCTTTCAGGAACTGAGGCGGACGGTTTTTGCACAGAAACCTGCCGCAGGCTTGGGCGTCGACTTTGGACTAAGGAAATGCGGCGCCGCAAAAAAATCAAAGACGACCCCATTGCGCGAGTACTTCGTATGCTTACATCATACAACAGAGAGCACAACACAAGATACAGCTACGGTCAGTTTGTTTCACTTGTACTGCCGAAAATCGAAAGGAGAGCAAGAAAGATATATGGGTATTGATGAAAACCGTGAAGCATTAAAAAAATACAGAATACTCATTTCAAAAATATCAAGGCTTAAAAATATGATTTTAATGTGTCCTGAAAACGAGAAGCAGTACTCAAACGAAATAAAAGATTGTATTGCAGCGCGTGACAATATAGAAAAAGCAATAAATAAGGTCGATGGCGGAATTCTAACCGAAATTCTATCGCTTAAGTATATGTGCGGTAAAACACTTGAAGAAATTGCTCTTGATATTTGTTACAGTAAACGACAAACCGAAAGACTGCACCTGAAAGCACTAAGTAGCATTAAGGTTTAGCTAATACAAGGTGTATCCTACGAGTTTTACCGGAATAAAAAAAGCAGGTTCATCCGAACCTGCTCGATACATAGAAATAAGCGTGAAAACAAAAGAAAATCGAGTATCCATAACTCAAGTCCGTTATAAATACTCGATATGTGCCGACGGTTGAAATAGGATTTAAAGATAGGCCGTAAGCAGAGTCAAAGATTATAATATTCATACATTCGACCCATCGCCTCCTTATTGGTACAATGGTGCCAAAGGAGGCGATATTTTATGCTTGATCAAAGACGAATTATAGAACTAATGGATTTTGAGTGGCGACTATTGGTTGGATGCCTCAATACGGCGAGGTCAGCATATCTTGATGAAGGCAAACCGATTGAAGATGTCAATACTTTGCTAATCAAGGTAATGAATGCCAAACTAAAGAAAGTGAGGATTTGATTATGGGAAGATTTATTCACGATAAAACTAACGGACTTGATTACGAACTTGTGGGCGATTATTATTTGCCGTGCCTCAAAGCACCAGAATCGCCCAGAGTCGGTAGATTTGGGCTTATGTATCTTGACAATCTTCGAAATCATAAAAGAGTTACATATTCTGGGCTTATGCTTTCGGGGAAACTAAAAGAACAGGTTGAAATTGTTGACTGCCAGGCGGAAGAAATGTTTTCTCGGCTGGTAGATAGAATGAAACAAGCAGAAGGAATTACCGAACAGCTCAAAACTACAAACCAGATGGAATGGGTGCGCCGTATGAACTCAATCCGCAACCGTGCTGAAGAGTCAGTTCTGGATGGCATCATATACTAATAAGCAAAATAGCGGGGAGAGGATCTCCCCGCATCTTCATAGAGACCGTCCCAAATATTGTGTAACGGTTTCGATAAGCAATTGACCTAAGGCATCATAAGTATACTCAGTAGTACCATCAACCGAATCAACAACTCGTGTAATACGCTCTTCCTCATCATATTCGTATGAGATAGTGCGACCGCCGGAAAAGACAATCTGACTTACAAGCTGCGTGGTGGGACTGGATTTGAGCTTTTCTGCGTTTCTGTGCTCTTCTGTTACATCTCCGGCATGGTAACTAAACTGGCGTGATACAAAGCCGGTGCCAAGCTGAAGCTCATCAAACACTTTTCTACCGAAAGAATCGGTTTTACTGTGAGCAGTAATTGTTTTTCCGCCTGCATTGAATTTTACAACGGTATTATCATCATTATTCTCATAGTATATTGTTTGAACCGAGCCATCCTTAGGCGAAATTACTTTCTTCGTCATCTTGCCGTCGGTATCGTAGTAGTAATTAACCGTATTAACAGGAGATTTCGAAATCACAATTTCTTCAGAAAGTACAATATCGCTTTCCGTAGAGCGAAGAAGTTTTTCTTCTTCGTATTCATAATTATACTCTTTCGCACTTAAAATGTCAATTGAGCGAACAATATTACCTTTGCCGTCGTAGACATATTTGTAGTGTGCGGTAATATTATCATTTGAATCAAACCATTTTTCCGAAATCATTTGACCGATGCCGTTGTAAGCAGCTTTCATTTTATCGCCGTTTGCGTAGGCGATCTCTTTGAGTCTGCCGTTGCCGGATTTATAGGTATAACGCACAAGTTTTTCTGATTTACCGTTAATTCCGATAGATTCAAGATTATGGTAAGCATTGTAGTTGAGTACATACTTTAATCCGTCGCCGCGAACGATTTCGGTCATATTATCGAACGCGTCATAATCATAAGAAACATTGGCAAGCTCGGTGTTCTCGCAATCCTTACTAATAACCTTTGTTGTCTTCCCGGAAGCATCATATTCATAGGCGGTTTTATTCCCGCAACGGTCGGTTATTTCCTCGTTGCGTGAAGTGTCCTCATCAACGGTATAATGGGTATTATTGCCTCTTGCATCGGTTTCTCTAATGAGGTCATTACCGGCATTTTCAGCACAATTGCAATCAGGAGTATAGCCAAACGAGCGATAAATAGTTCCAAATTCACCATCAGTGAAGGTGGTCTCGGTAATTGTATTACCAAAAGCATCCTTTACCTCATTAAAGGTAGGTGTAGTATTGGTGGTCTCGGTGTTATCTTCACTCTCACCTGTGCTCTCCACTACAAAGTCAGAAGCGGAAAGACCGGTTTCAAGGTTATTGCGAACAAGCTGAATATCATCAAAGTATGCTATGCCTGTGTTGTAACCGTAATCACAATACACACGCACATTGTTGATAGTACGGTACTTGCTCTTTGCAAACTGAATCGATGCAAACTGCCATTCTTCCGTGCAAGGTGAGAAGTCTGCAGTAAATGTTTCATTACCATACTCTCTGTAATAGGTATCGTAATAGTACACTACTGCACGAAGTCTGAAGGTAGGCGCAACAACACCATCACGCTCGTGATTCGGCAGACCGTAGCCCTTAGCCCAACCGGAAAGAGTAAAGGTCTCACGGGTAGAACGAGTTTTTTTCACCGTCACATTCTGATATGCATAACGATCGGATTCCAGGTTACCTGTCATCATAAGGGATCGGCTCATATTGAATCGAGTGCCGCTTGTGTAAGAAACGCCCGAGGTCATGTTCCAACCAGTGCTACGCTCAAAGTTGCCGTTTTCAAGCATATTGTAAGAGTTGGCGTAAGGATTGTTTTCAAGCTGTGCACCATCCACATCGACAGAGCCTCTGCCGCTGATCATAATCTCAACCTTAACGCTTTGAGCCGATGCAATTTCAAACGGAGCAATAAGGCGAACATATTCAGAACCTACCGCCGTAAGATGTTCGCTTTCTGCCAGAACGTTATCCGAAGTATCGGTTACACGAATAAACACACCGGGCTTGTTGCTGCCACTGAATGCGCCGTCAATCTTCACATATACGGAGAAAGTGTACTCACCTGAAGGCAGAGTATTAGATACCTGATAAATACCATTGAGGTCATCATCCTGTCCGTAGTTACGGATCCAGCAGGTCTTACCGCCGAACTTGGAGTAAGAATCATTGCTATAGTTACTTACAGTAAAGCCACTGCAGTTACAAGGCATACTAGACCAGTAGGGCTATGAAAATAGTTATGAAAGAAATAATATACAACTAAGCAAAGCGGCGGAAATTCCGCCGCTTAAACTATTGTCCGTATTTATCCGTAGGTTTTTATGATTTCTTCCGCAATTTGTTTGCGTGAAACACAACGGTCCATCGCTTGTTTTTCTATGTATCTGTGAGCATCCTGCTCGGTCATTTTAAGTTCGCTTATCAATAACCATTTTGCGCGGTTGACAATACGGATTTCATTCATTTTTTCCTCTATCGAGAGTGTCTTCTTTTCAGTTTTTCTTATTCGTTCACGTGCACTTATAAGCCAGCCGGAAGCAATGTCCATTACCGCTCTTGATATCGGCTTTTGCAGTAAAAACACGCCGTGCTCGGCGAGCTTATCGTATGCGTCTTCGTATTGTTCGGCTCTTGCCAAAAACAAGACGACTGTGTTATAAGAACTGACCGTATCAATAGCAAAACGAAGACCGTAATCATCGGGAAGCGGAGAATTTATTATTACAATATCAAAATCCCGTTCGCTAATCGCCCGTTTTGCCGCACTTATGTTATTTACCGTGTTGACAGGAGAAAATAAAGGAACGGAAAATATTTCGGGTATCGCACTATTGAATTTTTCTGCGGCTGATACGATAAGCACGCTATACACCTGTTCTTTCAGGCTCAAAACCGTTCCCCCTTTCTCAAATAATCAATAAAAAATCATTTGGCACAATAAATATCGAGTATTGCTTTTGGAATATGTTTTTTAATAAAATCGTCATTCTGCGCGGTACGCTTTGCCTCATCAATGCTTTCGGGAAGCTTATGCAAATACCGCATATTTTTTTCATCCGCCTTATAAACATTGATGTCTATCGGCTCGGGCATCTCCTTGTTGTGCTTCATACCGTAAAGTCCCGACCAAATGAGCAGTGCAAATGCAATATACGGATTAGCCGCCGGATCGGGCGAACGCAGTTCTATGCGGCGGTATTCATCCTGTGCCGCCGGAATGCGTATAAGCCCGGAGCGGTTTTCGTTATCCCACGAAACATATTTGGGCGCTTTCTGTTTTCCTAAGCGATTATAGGAAGCCTCACACGGGTTGAAAAACAGCGTCATCGGTATTGCTTTTTCGAGTATTCCCGAAAGCAACAAGTTGTAATTGACGGTTGACTCATTTTTCTTTACAGAGCAGTTGATATGAAAGCCGTTGCCTGCGGTATTTTGGAGTGGCTTTGGAGAAAAGTCAGCGAAGAGACCGTTTCTGCGAGCAACAGTTTTTACAACCGTTTGAAATGTCATAACATTGTCTGCGGCAGTAAGTGCATCAGAAAATCGGAAATCGATTTCATTTTGTCCGGGGCCTTCCTCGTGGTGTGAACTTTCAGGGGATATCCCCATTTGTTCAAGAGTGAGGCAAATCTCACGGCGCACATTCTCGCCCTTGTCCTCGGGAGCTATATCCATATAACCGGCATGGTCATATGGAATTTTTGTCGGATTGTTTTTTTCGTCAAGCTCCATAAGGTAAAACTCTTGCTCCGCGCCGAAATAGAAGGTGTATCCGGCGTCTTTCGCGTCGGCTATCGCCTTTTTAAGAAGTCCACGGCTGTCGCACTCAAAAGGGGTGCCGTCAGGATAGGTTATACTGCAAAACATTCGCACAACTTTGCCGTGCTCAGGACGCCACGGAAGCCATGTGAGCGTTTCCGGCTCAGGATGCAGGAATAGATCCGAGTGTGTTTCATCACCGAAGCCTGTTATCGCGGACGCGTCAAAAGCGATGCCGTACTTAAAAGCGCGCGGCAATTCATCCGGCATAATTGAAACATTTTTCTGTTTGCCAAACACATCGCAGAAGGCAAGACGGATGAATTTTACATCCTCTTCCGCGACATACTGCATAACCTCTTCTTTTGAGTAATTCATATTGTCCTCCTCAGTTGGCTACATATAACTGCTTATATGGATTTTTACTGTTTGGTGTAACAATTGTAAAAGGTGAATTCATAATACCGTCGACATTATCGCCGAATAAACGGCAGTATTTTGCAACATATTTTTTGATTTCTTTAAGTTCCTTTTGTGTAGCGGGTTTTGCGGATACCTGATTCGGAAAGATAATACCGGCACAATCCGACCGTAGTATCATTTTTCCTCCGTGCATACCGGTGCACGGAAAATTGCCGACTATTTTTCCGTTTGTGTTTTCGAGACCCAATACAACGATTACGCCGCCTGCCTGGTATTCGCCTAAAAAACTGCCTGCTCTGCCGCCTATAACCATAACCGGTATTTTTTCTTTATACGCTTTCATATGTATTCCGGCACGGTATCCGGCGTTGCCTTTTACATAAATACTTCCGCCGCGCATAGCGTAACCCGCGGCGTCGCCTGTATTTCCGTGAATAACGATTTCGCCGGCGTTCATCGTGTCGCCTACGGCGTCCTGCGCGTTGCCGCGCACAATGATTTTGCCGCCGTTCAAGTAAGCTCCGAGCGCGTTCCCCGGAACACCGTTTACGATAACGGTTTTATCCGACATACCCGCCGCAATAAACCGCTGACCGATAACGTCCGTCAGCGTAACGCTTTTTCCGGCTTTTCTGATAGCCTCGTTTATAGCCGGAAATTCCATCGGTTTTGTATTTACCGTCATATTATACCACACCTCCGAACATTTTTCTACGAATTTCTTTTTTGTATATCATATTTGTCGCGGCTTTTTTTGTGAGTTCAAAATCAATTGTATCAAGCGGCGTTTTTTCGCGGATAAGAGAGGTGTAAATTCCGGCGCGGTCTGTGGCGCCTAAGAGAATAAAACCTATTAAACGGTTATCTTTTATAAAAAACCGTTTAAGTGAAGCGTCATCCTTTTCTTCTGTCATTTCGCCGTCATAATTTCCGGCGGTCATAATGTGATAACCGAAAAAGCCGATTGAGTTCATCAGTATTGCGTTATTAAACGTCTTTTCGCCGCCCGCCATGTTGACACCGGCTGTATATCCGCCTATATAGGCGTTTGGCAGAATTGCCAGCACGCGGTTTGCACCGAATGACGAGTCATGCCCCTCGGCACAGTCGCCCGCCGAAAAAACGCCTTTTATATCGGTTTCCATTTTTTCGTTTACGATAATACCGCGGTTTACACTGCCGCCGGCGTTTTTAATAAGCGAGGTGTTTGCGCGAACGCCTACCGCCAAAACCAAAATATCAAATTCCACCGTTTTGCCGCTTTTCATATACGCGGTGTTTTTATCAAACCGTACGGCGGTATCAGCTAACATAAACTTGACGCCGCTTTTCTCCAAATGCTTTTGAACAATACCGGCACAGTCGGAATCAAGAATACTTGAAAGTACACGGTCCGCCAAATCGCAAACCGTTATACTTTTAACTCTGTCGCGGATTCCCTCGGCACATTTAAGACCTATAAGCCCGGCGCCTATTATTAAAACGCGCGATTCTTTTGAAATGGCGGACTCAAGCGCAAGCATATCGTCAAGAGTCATGAAAGAAAACTTGTTATCCACTGTATCCAGCCCTTCAAACGGCGGTATAAACGGATCGGAGCCGGCGGCAACACAAAGTGCGTCATAGGTTATACTTCTGCCGTTGTCCAGCAGTACGGTTTGATATTTTTGATTTATTGAATCAGCGCGTACACCGTAAATCACTTTGCATTTGTTATCCTTATAAAACGAATTGTCTCTGTATTTCATCTTTTCAAGGTCGGTTTTACCCTCAAGATAATATGAAATTAAAGGGCGGCTGTAAACCGGATGCTTTTCTTTTGATATAATGGTTATCTCGCCGGATTTATCAATAGAGCGTATCCCCTCGATACATCCGACGGCGGCAGTGCCGTTGCCGACAATTACATACTGTTTCACTCTTCTTCGTCCCTTTCCTCGTATACTATTGCCTTGTTAGGGCAACCCTCGACGCACGCGGGTTGCCCGCAGTTGTTTTCAAGGCATAGTTCGCATTTCTGCATGGTTCCGTTTTCACCGGGTGCAAGTGCACCGTAAGGACACACAAGAACACAGGTAAGGCACCCTACGCATTTATTGCGGTCTATTTTTACAACACCGTCCACCTTGGAGATAGCGCCCGCGATACAGCTTTTAACACATATCGGGTCGGTGCAGTGTCGGCAGGACACGGCAAAGCATATTTTATCTCCGTCTTCCACATGAATGCGCGGAAAAATTTTTTTATCTTTGAGGGCATACGCCATATCGCTTAAACCTGAATTGGCAAAAGCACAGTTATATTCACATAAGTGGCAACCGAGACACCATTCTTCATTTACATATACACGCTTCATTTTTCATTCCCCCGCGTGAGAAATACCGAGTATTTCGAGTTCTTTTGAGTTTAGTCCGACGCCGCGAAGCATCAACCTGTTGCCGCGAAGGGCTTCAATGGAATTTATACCCATTCCGCCCATGATTTCTTTAATTTCATGTTGCCATGCTGTCATCAGGTTGCAAAGGCGCTCAGCACCCATATCGGGATTAAGCCGCTTTACAAGGTCGGGGCGCTGTGTGGCAATACCCCAGTTGCATTTGCCTGACTGACAGGTTCTGCAAAGGTGACAGCCGAGAGCGAGCAAGGCCGCAGTGGCGATATAGCAGGCATCAGCACCAAGGGCTACCGCCTTTACAACATCCGCGGAACTGCGTATAGAGCCGCCAACGACTAATGACACATTGTTTCTTATTCCTTCTTCGCGAAGTCTGCTGTCAACGGCGGCGAGGGCGAGTTCAATGGGAATTCCAACATTATCGCGTATTCTCGTAGGCGCGGCGCCCGTGCCGCCACGAAAGCCGTCTATCGCAATAATATCCGCGCCGCTTCGGGCAATTCCGCTGGCTATGGCGGCAATGTTATGCACCGCGGCAACTTTCACTATTACCGGCTTTTTATACTGCGTTGCCTCTTTCAGTGAGAAAACGAGCTGCCGTAAATCTTCAATCGAGTAAATATCGTGGTGAGGCGCGGGGGAGATTGCGTCCGACCCTTCGGGTATCATACGAGTTTTTGATACATCGCCAACGATTTTAGCCCCCGGCAAATGACCGCCGATACCCGGCTTCGCACCTTGCCCCATTTTAATTTCAATAGCGGCTCCCGCGCTCAAATAATCCTCGTGAACGCCGAAACGGCCCGAAGCCACCTGAACGATTGTATTCGTACCGTATCGGTAAAAATCCTCATGCAAACCACCCTCGCCGGTGTTATAAAGAATGCCGAGTTCGGTTGCCGCGAGCGCAAGTGAGGCGTGTGCGTTGTAACTTATCGAGCCGTAACTCATAGCGGAGAACATCAGCGGCATTGAAAGTTCAATTTGAGGCGAGAGCGTGCAGTCGATTTTTCCGCTTTTATCACGGGTAATAGTGTTGGGCTTTTTACCCAAAAACACCTTGGTTTCCATTGGCTCTCTAAGCGGGTCAATGGGTGGATTTGTTACTTGCGAGGCGTTAAGCAAAATCTTATCCCAGTAAACAGGTAGCGGTTTGGGATTTCCCATTGAAGATAACAACACGCCGCCGCTTGAAGCCTGCTTGTATATTTCTTTTATTGTATCGTTTTGCCAATTTGCGTTTTCGCGAAGCAGGCAGTCGCTCTTAACTATTTTAAGTGCTCTTGTCGGGCATAAAGATACGCACCGCTGACAATTAACGCATTTGCTTTCGTCACTTACCATAACCCCGCGTTCGGTGCTGAATGTATGGACCTCGTTTGCACACTGTCGCTCGCACACTCTGCAGGAAATACATCTGTCCGTATTCCTTACAACTTCAAATTCGGGATATATAAAATTCACAGCCATCAGAATTTTCCCTCTTTCACTTTAACTATTACCGGTTCGCCGCCGGCGGGCGACCAGATATTTTCGGCTTCCGGCTCCATTACCCTTATCGCCGCTTCTTCGCTTGCTATAAATACCTTGTCATCTTTTTCTCCCACTACCATAGAACGAAGCTTCAGCCGGTCGTTGAGCGCCATAAGTCCGCCCTCGAATCCCAAAACGATTGAAAACGGTCCGGTTACAAGCAGATTCGGAAATACAGTTCGCAAGTATTTATGCTTTTCTTCGTCGTATTTATCTGTTTTGCTCTCAATGGTACTCCAGAACGGCGCCGCAATCACGCTTGCCGCCTCGCCGAGCGTCAGCCCTTGCCGGCGCACAAGATAATCGAGTATGTATGTTATGACTTCCGTATCGGTCTGCAAATTGCATTTGTAGCCGAACATTTCAATAAAACGGCGGTTGGCGTCGTAAGATGATATTTCTCCGTTATGCACTACCGAATAATCAAGCAGCGTAAACGGATGCGCGCCGCCCCACCAGCCGGGGGTATTTGTGGGGTATCTGCCGTGAGAAGTCCAACTGTAACCCTCGTATTCGTCAAGCTTATAAAATTTGCCTACGTCCTCGGGAAATCCCACCGCCTTGAATGTTCCCATATTTTTACCGCTTGAAAATACATAAGCGCCTCTCATTTCGGTATTGATTTTCACAACCGTCCTCGCGACAAACTCTTTTTCATCAAGCTGCAAATCGGCAAGCACCGATTTTAAGGGCGTTACAAAATACCGCCATATAATCGGCTCGTCTGTAATTTCGGGGATTTTCCGCGTGGGGATTATTTCGCCCTTTACAATTTCAAAATGTTCTTTTAGAAAAGCTTCGCACTTTTTTCTTGTGTCCCTGCAGTCAAAAAACATATGAAAAGCGTAAAAATCCTTATAGTCCGGATAAATGCCGTATGCCGCAAAACCGCCGCCGAGTCCGTTTGAACGGTCGTGCATGGGCTCCATTGCCTTTATGATCTTTTCCCCGGTCATCATTTTGCCGGCTTTGGATATGACCGCCGCAATGGCGCAGCCGGACGGTATCCTGATTTCTCCCTCTCTTTTCATCCTTTTCACCTTCTAAAATAAATAAAAAAAGAGCGCCCGTTTTTACGCGGAATAATCCGCATAAAAATGAACGCCTTTGCTCATTGCGCTTATTATACGCGCGAAAAATCGGTTTGTCAAGAAAAAATAAAAAATTTTCAAAAAACACTTGACAAATGAAAACAGCGGTTGTATAATACGCCACATAAAAGGCAACGGCGTCTTTAAGTTTTTTACTTAACGGTGCCGTTATCTCATTTTAATAAGGAAAAAGGCAAAGGCGTCTTTCGTAATTTTACGAAGGGCGCTTTTTCTTTTTTCGCAAAAGGAGTTTTGGATTATGAAAACGGTAAAAGATTATTTCGGAAGTTTGGTTTTTGATGACAGAGTGATGAAAGCAACTCTTTCGGCTAAGGTTTATGCCTCGCTTAAAAAGACCATTGACGAAGGCGCGGCGCTTGATATAGGCGTTGCCAACGCCGTTGCCGCCGCTATGAAAGACTGGGCGATAGAAAAGGGCGCCACACATTTTACTCACTGGTTCCAGCCGCTCACCGGCATCACCGCCGAAAAGCACGACAGTTTTATTACGCCCTCTCCCGACGGCGGCGTGATTATGGAGTTTTCGGGTAAGGAGCTGATAAAGGGCGAGCCGGACGCGTCAAGCTTTCCGTCCGGCGGACTTCGCGCCACCTTTGAGGCGCGCGGTTATACGGCGTGGGACCCGACCTCTTACGCTTTTATAAAGGGAAAGACGCTTTGTATTCCTACGGCGTTTTGCTCATACGGCGGTCACGCACTCGATAAAAAAACGCCGCTTTTGCGCTCAATGGAGGCGTTGAGTCATCAGGCGCTCCGTGTTTTACGCCTTTTCGGAAACACGAGTGTAAAAAGAATTGTATCTTCAGTAGGCCCAGAGCAGGAATACTTCCTTATAACCAAAGAAATGTATGACAGGCGCCCTGATTTGCGCTTTACCGGCAGAACGCTTTTCGGCTCAAAACCGCCAAAGGGTCAGGAAATGGATGACCACTATTTCGGCGTTATAAAGCCTCGCGTTGCCGCCTATATGGAAGAACTCAATGAGGAACTTTGGAAGCTCGGCATTCTTGCTAAAACCGAGCATAACGAAGTAGCGCCGGCACAGCATGAACTCGCACCTATTTATACTACTACCAATGTAGCCACAGACCATAACCAGCTCACAATGGAAATTATGCAGAAAATTGCCGCGAAGCACGGACTTGTCTGCCTGCTGCACGAAAAACCGTTTGCAGGAGTCAACGGCTCGGGCAAGCATAACAACTGGTCAATTTCTACTGATGAGGGACAAAATCTTTTATCACCCGGCGATACACCCTACCAAAACGCACAGTTTTTGCTGTTTCTGTGCGCGGTCATTAAAGCGGTTGACGATTATCAGGATCTTCTGCGTATCTCGGTAGCCACTGCCGGAAACGACCACAGACTCGGTGCAAACGAGGCGCCGCCGGCAGTGATTTCCATATTCTTAGGCGACGAATTAAATGCGGTTTTAGAGGCGATTGAAACCGATACTCCGTATAAGGGCACGGAAAAAACGCAGATGAAATTAGGCGTTGATGTGCTGCCTAAATTTAACCGCGATACCACAGACCGCAACCGTACCTCGCCCTTTGCCTTTACCGGCAACAAGTTTGAATTTCGTATGCTCGGCTCTTCAAACTCTATCGCCTGCGCGAACATTATGCTCAATAGCGCGGTTGCAGAAAGCCTTAAAATCTATGCGGACAGATTAGAGGGTGCAGAAGATTTTGAAACCGCACTTCACGATATGATAAAGAAGACCATTAAAGACCACAAACGCATTATTTTTAACGGCAACGGTTACGATGACGCGTGGATAAAAGAGGCGACCGAAAAGCGCGGGCTCCTTAACTACCGCACCACCGCCGACTGCATGCCGCACTTGCTCGATAAAAAGAATGTTGATATGCTAACATCTCACAAGGTTTTCTCGGTAGCAGAACTTAATTCCCGTTGTGAAATTATGCTCGAAAACTACTGCAAGTCGGTAACTATCGAGGCAAATACAATGGTCGATATGGCGAAAACCGAGATAGCGCCGGCGGTAGAGCGTTTTACGGCAGATATTGCCAAAAATGCCGCCGCAAAGCGCGCGGTATCGCCGAACATTCCCTGTGAATACGAAACAGGTCTTGTTTCAAAACTTTCAGACCTTACGGATAAAATAGAAAAATACGCTGACGGATTAAAGGATGCAGTTGTCACTCTCGGCAACGCACAGGATATTATTGAAGAATCCGAAATGATTAGGGATAACATTTTGCCTGAAATGTGTGAATTGCGTGTCGCCTGCGACGAGGCGGAAACGCTTACCGCAAAGTCTTACTGGCCATATCCCTCTTATGCGGATATACTTTTCAGCGTAAAATAATAGAGGTGTTTTAAATGATTATGGAAGAACTTATTAAATTAATTAAAGAAACCGCTACGAGCGAAGTTTTCGGCGTGTGGTTTCTCATCGGCGCAGCGCTTGTTTTCTTTATGCAAGCCGGGTTTGCTATGGTGGAAACCGGCTTTACCAGAGCCAAAAACGCCGGAAATATAATAATGAAAAATCTTATGGATTTCTGCATTGGTACTGTTATGTTCGTTCTGCTGGGTTTTTCGCTGATGATGGCAGAGGACTATCTTCTCGGTTTTATCGGCGTTCCGAATTTCAAGATATTAACCGATTTCGGACAATTCTTAAAAAGCGGAAACGCACCGTCATTCGTATTTAACCTTGTTTTCTGTGCAACGGCGGCGACTATAGTTTCCGGCGCTATGGCGGAAAGGACAAAATTTATTTCCTACTGCATTTATTCGGGTGTAATATCACTTTTCGTCTATCCGATTGAAGCAGGTTGGGTATGGAACAGTAAAGGGTGGCTTGTAAACTTAGGCTTCCACGATTTTGCCGGAAGCGCCGCGATACACTCGGTAGGCGGAATAACGGCGCTTATCGGCGCCATTATGGTAGGACCCCGCCTTGGCAAATACATAAAAGACGAAAGTAAAAAGGTAAAGAAAGTAAATGCCATTCCCGGTCACTCAATAACACTCGGCGCGCTGGGTTGCTTTATTCTTTGGTTCGGTTGGTACGGCTTTAACGGCGCCGCCGCTTGGGATAATAATTCCCTTGCCTCAATTTTCGTTACCACCACGATAGCCCCTGCGGTCGCCACTTGTGTAACGATGATTTTCACTTGGATTAAAAACGGCAAGCCGGATGTTTCAATGTGTATAAACGCTTCTCTTGCCGGTCTTGTGGGTATAACCGCCGGTTGTGATGCGCTGGACGCCGTAGGATCAACCGTTGTTGGTATTGTTTCGGGTTTCCTTGTAGTATTTGTTGTTGAATTCCTTGATATAAAACTTCATATAGATGACCCTGTAGGCGCCGTGGGTGTTCATCTTGCAAATGGCGTTTGGGGAACTGTGGCAGTAGGCTTGCTTGCTAACCCAGCCGCTCCCGCCGGACTTAAAGGACTTTTCTACACCGGCAGTTTCCGCCTTTTAGGCGTTCAGCTCTTAGGAATTACGGCAATTCTTTTGTGGACCGCCGCTATGATGACCGCAACATTCCTTATTATTAAAAAGACCATAGGACTTCGGGTTACTGTCGAAGAAGAAATTAAAGGCCTCGACAAAACCGAGCACGGACTTCCGAGCGCATACGCCGATTTCGTTCCGGCAGTCGAAAGCATTGATTACGGTTATGAAAACGCCGTGGCGGTAACCGGTGAAACGCCCGTATCGGAGGCAATACCGGTTAAAAAAGTGCCTGCATTTGATGAGAGCGTGCCGAAGCTTACAAAGATAGAAATTATCTGCAAAGAACCGCGCTTCGAGGCTCTTAAAAACGCGATGATGGATATAGGAATAACCGGTATGACGGTATCGCACGTATTAGGCTGCGGAGCGCAAAAAGGTCAGCCGGAATATTACCGCGGCGTCGAGGTGGAAGCAAATCTCTTGCCTAAAATTCAGGTAGATATCGTTGTAAGCAAGGTGCCGGTCAGAAGCGTTATAGAAACTGCAAAGAAGGTGCTTTACACCGGGCATATCGGTGACGGAAAGATATTTGTTTACGATGTTGAAAACGCCGTAAAGGTGCGTACGGGCGAAGAAGGTTACGACGCTTTACAAGACGTGGAGTAAGGAGTTCTCTTATGTGTTCAGTTATAGGTTATTGCGGCAGGATTTCAGATGAAGCCGCATTCAGAAAAGGGTTCGCCGAGACTAAGTCTCGCGGACCCGACGATACAAGAATTATAGATACCGGAAGCGGCGTATTAGGCTTTCACAGACTTTCTATTATGGGACTTAACGAATCAGGTATGCAACCGTTTGAAAAAGACGGTTGCTTTGCCGTGTGTAACGGTGAGCTTTACGGCTTTCAAAATCAAAAAGAATTGCTTAAAGCCAAAGGCTATGAGTTTAAAAGCGAAAGTGATTGCGAGATAATTCTGCCACTTTATTTTGAATACGGTACGGATATGTTTTCTATGTTAGACGCCGAATTTGCCTGCATAATATATGACGGCGGGAGTAACGGGTGGATAGCCGCGCGCGACCCGATAGGCATTCGTCCGCTTTATTACGGATATGACTGCAAGGGAATCATCGTTTTTGCAAGCGAAGCAAAAAATCTTGTGGGGCTTTGTGAAAAGATTATGCCGTTTCCGCCGGGACATTATTATAAAGACGGCAAGTTTACTTGCTATAACGATATATCGAGAGCGGAGGGTGTATGCGGTGATGACCTTGAAACCGCCTGCAAAAACATCAGAGAAAAGTTAGTATCAGGTGTAAAAAAGCGGCTTGTAGCGGATGCGAAGGTAGGCTTCCTGCTTTCGGGCGGTCTTGATTCCTCACTTGTATGCGCTATTGCGGCAAGGGAAAGCAATAAGCCGATAAAGACCTTTGCAATAGGTATGAGCGAGGACGCTATCGACCTTAAATATGCCCGTCAGGTAGCTGATTTCATCGGTGCAGACCATACCGAGGTATATATGACGCCGGATGAGGTAATATCATCGCTTGAAGATGTAATACACCTGCTCGGCACTTATGATATCACCACTATCAGAGCTAGTATGGGTATGTATCTTGTGTGCCGTGCAATTCACGAAAAAACCGATATCCGCGTACTTTTGACAGGTGAAATATCCGATGAACTGTTCGGCTATAAATACACCGATTTTGCACCGAACGCGCAAGAATTCCAAAGGGAGTCGGAAAAACGGGTTCGTGAGCTTCATATGTACGATGTTCTGCGCGCAGACCGTTGCATTTCGGTAAACTCTCTTGAAGCGCGTGTGCCGTTCGGCGACCTTGATTTCGCAAAGTATGTTATCAATCTTGACCCGGAAATAAAGATGAATAAATACGGTAAAGGCAAATATCTTTTGCGCCACGCGTTTGAGGGCTTAGGCTACTTGCCGGACGGCATTTTGTGGCGCGAAAAGGCGGCGTTTTCGGACGCGGTAGGGCACTCAATGGTAGATTATCTGAAAGAATACGCCGAAAGCGTTTATACCGACGAACAATTCAAAGCGCAAAGAATAAAATATGAGCATGCGACGCCCTTTACAAAGGAATCATTATTATACAGAGAGATTTTTGAAAAGTATTATCCCGGTCAGTCGGAAATGGTAGTAGATTTCTGGATGCCGAATAAATCTTGGGACGGATGCAATGTAAACGACCCGTCGGCGCGCGTGCTTTCAAACTACGGCGAAAGTGGAAAATAATTTTAGGAGGCTTATTTATGTGTGGAATAGTAGGTTTTACAGGGGCGCAGGAGGCGGCGCCGATTTTACTCGAAGGTCTTAAAAAGCTTGAATACAGAGGTTACGATTCGGCAGGTATCGCCGTTATGGACGGAAACTCAATTTCAGTAAACAAGGTGACCGGCAGAATTGCAAATCTTTGTGAGAAAACAGATGACGGCAAGGCGGTGAAAGGCGGCGCCGGTATAGGTCATACCCGGTGGGCAACTCACGGTGCGCCGACAAGTGAAAACGCGCATCCGCATTTAAGCAATGACGGTAAATTTGCGATAGTTCATAACGGTATAATTGAAAACTATTTGCAACTCAGGGAAAAGCTTATCGGCGAAGGTTATCATTTTGAGAGCGAAACAGATACGGAGGTTATAGTTCACTTAATTGAAAAATACTATAAAGGAAATGTGCGTGAGGCGCTTATTAAAACCACAAATAAACTTCGCGGCTCTTATGCTTTGGGTGTTATTTGCGCTGAAAACCCCGGAACGCTTTACGCCGCAAGAGAGGCAAGTCCGCTAATACTGGGACTTGGTACAGACGAAAATTATTTTGCTTCCGATGTTACGGCGCTTGTAGCCCATACAAGAAATGTAATATATCTTGAAGACGGAGAATTTGCAGAGCTATCTGCCGACAGTATAAAGGTGTTTGATTGTTTGGGCACTGAAATAAACAAAAAGGTTGTCCGTGTTATGTGGGATGTTCAGGCGGCTGAGAAGGGCGGCTATGAGCATTTTATGATGAAAGAAATAAAGGAACAGCCGGCGGCGGTCAAAGCGACCATAGCGCCGCGGATAAAGGAAGGAAAAGTAGTGTTTGACGAGCTCAATATAACCGCAGATAAACTTAAAAGCATAAATAAGATACTGATTACCGCCTGCGGCTCGGCGTATTATGCCGGTTGCGCCGGAAAATATGCGCTTGAAAAACTGTGTAATATTCCGGTAAGTCTTGAGCTTGCAAGCGAGCTTCGTTACAGTGAGCCGATAATAGATGAACACACACTGCTTATAGTAATTTCACAGTCGGGTGAAACGGCGGACACTATCGCCGCTATGAAAGAGTGCAAGCAAAAAGGCGCTACGGTAATCGCCATAGTAAATGTAGTTGGCAGTACGGTTGCAAAGCTCGCCGATTACACGGTATATACATGGGCAGGCCCCGAAATCGCGGTTGCCACAACAAAGGGATATACCACGCAGGTTACGGTTCTTTATCTGCTTTCAATTTATTTTGCCGACAAGTTAAATCTTATAAAAGAAGATTACGGCAAGTATGTAAAATCGGTACAGTCATTACCGCGATTTATTCAACAGGCGATAGATATGAACCCGCAAATTGAAAAGCTCGCAAAGAAATACCATTCAAGCAAGGCGCTGTTCTTTATCGGCAGGAACACCGATTATGCCGTATCGCTTGAAGGCGCGCTTAAAATGAAGGAAATTTCATATCTGCACTCCGAAGCCTACGCCGCCGGAGAACTCAAACACGGCACAATAGCGCTTATAGAGGAACATCAGCCGGTAATAGCACTTTGCTGTAATGAAAACATAATGGAAAAAACGCTCAGCAATATCGTTGAGGTAAAAGCGCGCGGCGCGGAAGTTTTAGCGCTTACTTTTAAGAATAACACAAAGATTTTATCGGTTGCGGATGACCTTATGTTTATCCCGGAAATTGACCCGATATTTTCGGGTGTGGTAGAAATTGTGCCGCTTCAACTGCTGGCATACTTTGTAGCAAAGGAAAACGGCTGCGATATTGATAAACCCAAAAATCTCGCAAAATCTGTAACGGTGGAATGATATGGATAAAATACTTGTTTTGGATTTCGGCGGTCAGTATAACATGCTTATTGCGCGCAGAGTCCGCGCTATGAATGTTTACGCGGAAATAAAACCGTATAACAAAATAACGCCTGAAGAAATCAAAGCCGCCGGTTATAAAGGCGTGATATTCACCGGCGGGCCTAACAGTGTATATGATGAAAAATCACCGCATTATAGTAAAGAAATACTAAATCTCGGTATCCCGATTTTAGGCATTTGTTACGGACATCAACTGTTATCTTACCTTGCCGGCGGCGAGATTGTACCTGCAAAGGGCGGCAGTGAATACGGAAGCACAAAATTAGTCGCTCAAAACTGTACTCTTTTTAAGGGAGTACCGGAAAACAGCGTTTGTTATATGAGCCATACTGATTATGTAAGCCGACTGCCCGAGGGATTTAAGATTATAGCGCACACTGATAATTGCCCGTGTGCCGCTATGTGTAACGAAAAAGGAAAACTGTACGGTGTTCAGTTTCACCCGGAAGTTACCCACACCGAATACGGCAATCAGATACTTAAAAACTTTGTGCTCGGCATTTGCGGATGTGACCGAAATTGGGTAATGAGTGATTTTATCACTCAAACCACCGAAAGATACAAAAAGGAGCTTGCGGGCAAAAAGGTTCTGCTGGCGCTGTCGGGCGGCGTTGATTCGTCCGTTGCGGCTGTTCTTTTGCATAAGGCGATAGGAAAAAATCTCTACTGCGTTTTCGTCGACCACGGACTGCTGCGGCAGGGCGAGGGCGATTATGTTGAAAATACAATAGGCAGAAACTTAGGCGTTAATATTATCCGCGTGAACGCAAAAGACAGATTTTTAAAACGACTTTCCGGCATTACAGAGCCGGAAGAAAAACGCCATATCATAGGCGAAGAGTTTATACGCGTTTTTGAAAGTGAGGCAAGAAAACTTGGGAAAATCGATGTTTTGGCACAGGGCACAATTTATCCCGATGTGATCGAAAGCGGAAAGGGCGATTCGGCGGTTATAAAGAGCCATCACAATGTTGGCGGACTCCCGGATATTATGAATTTCGAAAGCATTGCCGAACCGCTTCGCGACCTTTTCAAAGATGAAGTAAGAGAAGTCGGTATACAACTCGGAATACCGAAAGACCTTGTGTTCCGTCAGCCGTTTCCGGGGCCGGGACTCGGCATTCGGGTAATCGGTGAAATCACCGAAGAAAAATTAAAGTTGTTAAAGGAAGCCGACGCTATTTTCAGAAGTGAAATAGATAAACTTAGATTTAGTAAGCGACCAAATCAGTATTTTGCCGTGATTACAGATACAAAAAGCGTCGGCGTTATGGGCGACGCGCGTACATACGGTTACACGGTAGTCCTGCGCGCTGTAAATACCGACGATTTTATGACAGCGGCGTGGTCACGCCTGTCCTATGAACTACTCGAAGCGGCAAGCAGTAGGATAACTAACGAAATCAAAGGAATTACCAGAGTGGTTTACGATATAACATCAAAACCGCCCGCAACGGTGGAATGGGAGTAAGGAGAGAAATCTATGACAAAGTATATTTTTGTAACAGGCGGTGTGGTTTCAGGACTCGGCAAAGGTATTACCGCCGCGTCTCTCGGCAGGCTCTTAAAGGCGCGAGGGCTTAAAGTCGCCGCACAGAAACTTGACCCGTACATAAATGTTGATCCGGGAACTATGAGCCCTTATCAGCACGGCGAAGTCTATGTAACCGAGGACGGCGCGGAAACCGACCTCGATCTCGGGCATTACGAACGGTTTATTGACGAAGACCTTAACAAGTATTCTAACCTTACCACCGGCAAGGTATATTGGAATGTGCTTAATAAAGAGCGCCGGGGCGAGTATTTGGGCTCCACCGTGCAGATTATTCCTCATATTACAAATGAAATAAAAGAATTTGTTTATAATGTAGGCAAGCATTCAGATGCGGATGTTGTAATCACCGAAATAGGTGGCACGATAGGCGATATCGAATCGCAACCATTCATTGAAGCAGCAAGGCAGGTGGCGCTTGAAGTCGGGCGCGAAAACAGCCTTTTCATTCATGTAACGCTGGTGCCCTATCTTCACGGTTCTGAGGAACACAAGACTAAACCCACACAGCACTCTGTTAAAGAACTTCAGGGTATGGGTGTTAACCCCAATATTATAATTCTTCGTTGCGACGAACCGCTTGAAGAAAGTATATTCGAAAAAATCTCGCTTTTCTGCAATGTAAAAAAGGACTGCGTAATTGAAAATATCACTCTGCCAAATCTCTATGAAGCGCCTCTTATGCTTGAAAAAGCGGATTTTTCGTCTGTCGTATGTCGTGAACTCGGCATTAAAGCAAAGAAGCAAGACCTTAAAGACTGGTCGGCTATGGTAAAGAGAATTAAAGAGAGACCTTATACTGTAAATATCGGACTTGTAGGAAAATATGTAGCGCTGCACGACGCTTATTTATCAGTCGCTGAGTCTTTGCGCCACGCTGGATATTTTTATAATACTCATATTAGGATCCACTGGATAGACTCTGAAAATCTGACCGAGGATAACGCTGATGAAACGCTTGGCGGTCTTGACGGGATTATAGTCCCCGGCGGCTTCGGAGGCAGAGGAATTGAGGGTATGATAACGGCGGCAAAATATGCGAGAGCGCATAATATACCCTATTTCGGCATTTGTCTCGGTATGCAGATTGCGGTTATAGAATATGCCCGAAATGTTGCCGGTATAAAGGACGCCAATTCCGGCGAGTTTGACGAAAACTGCAAAAATAAAGTTATTGACTTTATGCCGGGGCAGAGCGACAAAGTCGATAAAGGCGGCACACTACGGCTCGGAGCATATCATTGCAAAATCAAACCGGGAACTACAATGGAACGGTGTTATAAATCGGCAAGTATCAGTGAACGGCACCGCCACCGTTATGAGTTTAATAACGATTACCGCGATACCTTGCAGAAATGCGGGCTTACGCTTTCGGGTATCTCGCCCGACGGTCTTCTCGTCGAAACGGTAGAGATTTCCGACCGTGATTTTTACGTGGGTGTTCAGTATCACCCTGAGTTTAAGTCGCGCCCAAACAAGCCGCATCCGCTGTTTTTAGGCTTTATCGGCGCGGCGTTTAGTAAAATGAAAGGCGAGTGATTTTATGCGTTTTACTAAAATGCAGGGGCTTGGCAACGACTATTTATATGTTTACGGAAATGTGCCCGAAGAGATCAAAGAGGTCTGTGTCCGGCTTTCCGACCGCCATTTCGGCGCCGGGTCTGACGGTATGATTTTTATATCCCCCTCATCCGTAGCAGATTTCAAAATGCGCATTTTCAATGCGGACGGCAGTGAAGCCAAAATGTGCGGCAACGGAATAAGGTGCGTGGGCAAATATGTTTACGAAAAAGGTTATACCGAAAAAACCAATCTGCGCATTGAAACGCTTTCGGGTATTAAAACCCTAAATTTACGCCTTATCGCCGGCAAGGTAAAACAGGTATCTGTTGATATGGGTAGAGCAGAGGTGTCCGAAGATATATCTGTTCCGCTTGAAAACGGTGAGATTGTCAGCACCCCGGTATCTGTCGGTAACCCCCACGCTGTTATATTTGTAAAAAATGCGGAAAATGCTGCAGTTTCCACTATTGGTCCGCAAATGGAGCATAGCGAACTTTTCCCCGGTGGCGTGAATACGGAATTTGCCGAAGTTATAGGGGAGAACGCAATTCGTATGCGTGTTTGGGAAAGAGGAAGCGGTGTAACTTTAGCTTGCGGCACCGGTGCTTGCGCAGTCGCTTCGGCGGCGGTCAGCAAAGGTCTGTGTGAATTCGATAAGCCGATTACCATAATGCTTGACGGCGGAACACTTGAAATTACAGTAAACCGCGAATATAAAGTTGCCATGACCGGCCCTGCCAAAACGGTATATGAGGGGGACATAGTATGTTAAAGCCAAACACCAATTATGCAAGTCTTAAAGACTCTTACCTCTTTTATAATATATCACAAAAAATCAATTCACATCTTGAAAAAAATCCGAATGCACACTTGTTAAGGCTCGGTATCGGCGATGTTTCAATGCCTCTCCCGGCCGCTGTTATAAAAGCGTTGCACCAGGCGGTAGACGATCAGGCGGCGAAGCAAACATTTCACGGATACATGCACGAGTGCGGCGCACCGTTTCTGCGCGACATAATTGCCGCGCATTATCAGAAACGCGGCGTTGATATAAACGCCGACGAAGTATTCGTATCAAGCGGGGCGAGCGACGAACTCGGAGACATACTTGATTTATTTGACAAATCCGATACCGCGCTTATTATGGAACCGGCATATCCGGCTTATGTTGACGCTAACATTATGGCGGGCAGAAAAATAATACATCTTCCCGCAGGAAAAGAAAACGGCTTTTTGCCGTCGCCTGCGAAAGAGGCAAAAGCTGACATTATTTACATTTGCTCACCGGGTAACCCCACCGGCGCGGTGTTTACACGCAAGCAACTGAAACAGTGGGTGGATTTTGCCAACGAAAACGGCTCGGTCATTCTTTTTGATGCGGCGTATGAGGCATTTATTGAAGAGAAAGAACTGCCCCGCAGTATTTTTGAGATCGAGGGGGCGAAAACCTGCGCAATCGAGATCTGCTCCCTTTCCAAAACCGCAGGCTTTACAGGGACTCGTCTTGGCTATACGGTAATTCCAAAGGAACTTTCGTGCAGCGGTATGAATTTTAACAGGATGTGGGTTCGCAACCGTACTACAAAAACCAACGGCGTTTCTTATATCATCCAAAAGGGCGCCGCTGCTGTTTTTACCGATGAAGGGCAAGCACAGATAAAAGAAAATATAAATGTTTATAAGCAAAATGCAAAGGTACTCATGCAGGCGCTTGACAAACTCGGAATTTGGTACTGCGGAGGCAAAAACGCGCCCTATGTATGGATGAAAGTGCCGGATTATTTTGATAGTTGGTCTTTTTTCGATTATCTGCTGAACGAAGCCGGAATAGTAGGCACTCCAGGAGCCGGATTTGGGAATTGCGGCGAAGGCTATTTCCGTCTTTCTTCTTTCGGCAGTACGGAGGACACAAAAACGGCGGCGGTACAGATGGTCAGGTTATTGAAACAGTCATAAACGAGTACCATATCTTTTTTACAAGCAGCGAAAAAAATATTTTAGCGGTAACAAACTCACAAAAGACTAAGGAAATATTATTTTGATAACTGCACGCACTTTTTACATAGCACAGGTAAGACCGACGGGAAACCGACGGTCTTTTCTTATGCCAAAAATCAAAGAAAGAAGATGATGCCTATGAGGGTATCTAATTGAAGATTTTCAGGAGTTCTTGGGTTTCAATTATATTTAATTTAACGCTCACAATATTGTGTCGATGTGCAATTTCTATAATTCAAAGGGATTTATTTGGGACACTGATTATGTTAAAATAAAGCCATAAAACGCAAGGAGGATAGTTTTATGGCAGAAAAAGTTGAACTGACAAAAGAACAACTGACCGAATTGACCGAGTATTTCAAACAAAACGATTTTACTAAAAATATGATGCTTGACCGGAAGTATAATCTAAAACTTGAAGAATCAAAAGTCTTTATAAAGGCAAAGGAGTTTTTTGGTAAGTATTGGCTCGGCAATTTAAGGCCACTTTGCATAAAGCGGACAATGAAAAACTTTTCAAAAGATTATCATGTCAATTTCCTCGAAAATGCAGACGCAGATTATATTGCTCAAAGCGTTGCGGAAATCTATTCCGACCCTGAGAAACTCAGCGATGCGATTGACGTTATGTTCGTAATGTATAAAGAACCAATCGAAAAAGGTCTTATCGGATACGCCGGTCAGCTCGGCAAGGATGTTAACGATTTGACCGATGACGAAATAATGTATGTTGTGGAGAAAGTTGCTGAAATTGCAAGTGAGGTCGGCACAAATGTTATTATGCAAGGTCAGCAGGTGCCGGAACTTTTCGGTATTTCTACAAGAATTTCTCAGCACGAAGACTTTTCAGCTAAACTGTCAGCCGACAAAATCAACTTTCATAAAAAATTGACTCATTCAGATACCAAACTCGGCGCCCCGCTATTTTTCAGCGAATTATCAGAAGACGAGGCAACAGACGTTGAGGGTGCAAAGAATTTCTTTGGAAGCAATCCCGGTATGGAAATAAAATATAATTTCTTTCGTGATGAATATGCAAAAACATTAGACGGAATTGACAAAGAAATCTATTACTTATCTGAGCAGGGATATAAACAAAAAGAAATTGCTAAAAAACTCGGATATAAAAATCACTCTGCCGTTTCGAAACGAATGAAGAAGATAAATAAAGATTTTCAGGAATTCTTAGGTTTCAAACAATAATTTTTAAAGCCGATTGGAGATAAAAATCCAACCGGCTTATTTTTTTGCCAAAAATAAAATTTGAATACTGCTACCAATTTTTCGCCAGCTATATGCCGGCATTTTTTTGTGCCTTGAAAAAATTTTTGAGGAAAAATAAAAAATTTTTAAATTTGTTGGAACATTTTTGCTTTTTAACCTTGTACTGTATATGAAGGGGGAAAGTGTATTTAAAAATATTTTTTAAAAGCCCAATAAAAATTATGAAAAGGGAAAATTATTTTCTTACACATCAATTCCATCACTCGATTTTACAAATGAAATATATTCTTCCATAGTGATTTCTTTTTTGAGCAGTTTACGACATAATTCTTTGGCAGCGTCGTCAATAATATATCCTTCCATCTCTGTTGAGAATACGGCATTATTGATTGCTTTTTCTATTTGCTTTTCACCCATACATAATATTCCTTTCATCGCTTTGGACTATTATACAATAATTCATTTCATTGCACAATAACTTATAATTCTGTTATAAAATAACTGCTCCCATTTTTTGTTTAACGGAATTTCAATTCAATTGTTTGAATAATGAATACCGGTACCATTTTATAAATATTTCGGTACTTACTCAAAATGAGGAAGTACCGGAAATTGGGACTTACAAAAAATGATGGGGTACAAGGAACCGTTTCGAACAAAAGGAGAAAAATTGCCCTGTAGTGGCAATTAACATATAAAGCCGGTAAAGCATCAGAATGATGCTTTAGCAGGTGGAGATACTCATTTGACGACAAATAACAAATGAATGTTGCATATAATTGTCTCAATCGGTGACGGGACAAAATGTCCCGTCACCACTTTTTATCAAACAAATATTTCAAGATTTATTTGCTACGCTCCCCAGTGGGTCATTTTGACCCACTGGAAAATCTTTTGATTCGGCGATGTATTTATGTGCGTAATCTATACTCTTTTTCTTGAAAGTAATTTGGTAAGTGTTCAAAATGGCGCTGTTGACAAACAGGCAAAAAATAAAGCAGATACACTTTTTATGAGTGATCTGCTAATGAATATTTGTGTTATTTGAGGC
>CADCLS010000008.1 GCA_902802375.1 Oscillospiraceae bacterium
AGCGATGATTCCTTTTGAATTGGTGTGTAGCAACTCAATTCTACCACAGAATCTTCGCTATGGATTCTTTTTTTACTATTGTAACTTCATTTTACAATCTGCGATTTTAATTTCTTCCTTTCGTAAATCATAAAATATAATTGTTTCTACAACCCATTTTCAAACAGCGTTCACATTAAGTTATCCCCCACTCTTTTTTTCGCCACTCGCTTGGCGACATGTCATACTTAGCTTTAAATACACGGTTGAAATTTGATATCGAACCAAAACCACACATAAAAGCAATTTCGGTCATAGGCAGATATCATACTGGAACTGTTTTTTACAAAATTGACACCGACATTTCGATACAAGTTATAATCCGTTTTATTTTATTCACATCTAATTAACTATTTGTTCATACACATCACCTTATTTTATCATTATACTTACTTATACTCTATTGCGCTAACAGAAAGCGAATATAAACAATGCAAAATTTCATTTTATATTTTTTAAAATATTTACATTTTTATCAACCTTTCACCAAATAAGTTGATTTCATTTGTCGCTTGTGACGAAAAAAATCAAATAAAATAACTATACACCATAAATTTTAACCTGCTCAAAAGTGAAAAATCAATAAGATTAAAAGTGAAACATAAAAACACTAAATATTATAATTGGTATCTTCGCTATTACATTATGTATTATAACACTCTACCAATTATAAATCAACACTATTAGTGTTTGTTTGTTACAATTTCAAATAATATATACTATTCGTTAGAAACATTCTCTAATGGCGGTAAACTGCTTTTCCCCCTTTAAATATCCCATAAAACTTGATACACTTATCTTTGGCGGTATTGATACCAAAAAATGTATATGGTCGGGACAGGCTTCTGCTTCAATAATCTCTACACCTTTCCATTCACATAGTTTTCTTATTATTTGCCCTATATCCGCTTTTATCTTTTCGTAGATTACTTGCCTTCTGTACTTGGGTGCAAAAACTATGTGGTATTTGCAATTCCACGCTGTATGTGCTATACTACTTTTGTCGATTTTCATAATTGACCTCCTATGTCTTTAATGCTTGTGGTTGACAGACCTCTTACATTATACCATAGGAGTTTCTTTCTTTACTCATCGGCAAAAGCCTCTTTTGAACCACTCGCTTAGCGAGTGGTTTTCTTGATACAACAAAAAAGCAGATGCTTTAGACATCTGCTTTAACAATTATTGAAATTCGAAGACATTCACCCAGGAATCAAGGAGTTCCTGTTCGCTTTCAATATTCTTTGTGCTTTCTGAACATGCTACTATCGGCATCCAATACTGTATTAACTGAACAGGTATATCCGCTTTCTTCGAAAAGAGTTTAAGATATTTCTCCGCAAGCTCCTTTTTGCCTTCAAGATTAAATACAAGATAAGTTCTTGCTGCATCCGCGGATGCATTGCCCTGCGTCGCGTGAGACCAATCAATTACATAATATTCGCCTTTTTCTGTAACAATAATATTAGATGGAACAAAGTCTCCGTGGAGTACTTTGTTGTGATCTTTTACATGTTCAAGTCTGTTATGAAGATCGTATCTTATAGTCGCTTCATATTTAGAAGCGCTGATTTTTGAATGCATTTTATCCTTAATCTTATTTAGATGCGGCGCACGCTGTTCAAAAATTTTAAGCTGCAAATCCACAAATTTTTCCAGGTATTCATTCTCTTTTTCGGGATTTTCCCGCATTAATTCTTCGAGCGTTTTTCCCTCAATATAGCTTGTAACAATTGCCCAACCGTCGTCACGCTTTTCTACATATAAAAGTTCAGGTGTGTTGATGTCGGTTTCTTCGATCCGCGCAAGATTGAGTGCCTCATTGAGCACATCGGATTTTTTAAAACTGTTGCCAAAAACCTTAAATAGTTTTTTTCCGTCACGATATATTTTCTTGTTATCCCTTTCGATGAGCGTCGTCATAATATCTATCTCCTTTTTTATTTTCCGTAATAGGCACGAATATACATATCCTTAATTTCACTCATAAGCGGATATCTCGGATTTGCGCCGGTGCATTGGTCATCATAAGCATTTTCCACCATCTCGTCAAGAGTCGCCATAAAGTCATCTTCTTTGATTCCATATTCCTTTATAGACTTTTTGATGCCAATTTGTTCTTTTAGTCTTTCTATCTTTGCAATAAGACCCTTGAGTTTTTCATCATCGTTTTTACCGGCAATTCCGAGAGATTCGGCAATTTCAGCATACCTTCTGAGCGTTTTAGGATAATCATACTGCGGAAATGTTCCCATTTTAGCAGGAACTTCTGCCGCATTGAATTCCATTACATAACTTATAAGAAGTGCATTTGCAATACCGTGCGGCAGGTGGTGATAAGCACCGAGCTTATGAGCCATAGAGTGACAAATACCAAGAAAAGCATTTGCAAACGCCATGCCTGCCATAGTAGCAGCATTTGCCATTTTCTCACGGGCCACAGGATCTTTTTCGCCATTATCGTAAGCTCTTGGAAGGTACTCAAATATATCCTTAAGTGCCTGGATAGCAAGCCCGTCCGTATACGAAGTTGCCATCATAGAAGCATATGCCTCAAGAGCATGAGTTACCGCATCTATACCTGAAGCAGAAGTAAGTCCTTTTGGAGCGTTCATCTGCATATCGGCGTCAACAATAGCCATATTAGGCATAAGCTCATAATCCGCAAGAGGATATTTTGTAGAAGTGACTTCATCTGTTATGACGGCAAAAGGTGTTACTTCAGAGCCTGTTCCTGCCGAAGTTGGAACAGCAACGAAATATGCCTTTTCGCCCATTTTGGGAAACTTGTATATTCTTTTTCTTATATCCATAAAGCGCATTGCAAGATCAAAGAAATCAACTTCAGGATGTTCGTAAAGTACCCACATTATCTTGGCAGCATCCATTGCTGAACCGCCGCCTACAGCGATTATACAATCAGGCTCAAAGGCATTCATCTGCTCTGCACCTTTTTTAGCACAAGCGAGCGTTGGATCCGGGGCAACATCAAAAAATGTTGTATGCTTAATGCCCATACTGTCAAGCTTGTCGGTTATTGATTTGGTATACCCGTTTGCATAAAGGAAATTATCGGTTACAATAAATACTTTTTCTTTGTTAAGAAGTGAACCTATTTCGTCAATTGCATAAGGTAAACAACCCCTTTTTACATAAACCTTTTCAGGTGCTCTGAACCAAAGCATATTTTCCCTCCTTATCGCAACTGTTTTTGTATTCATCAAGTGCTTTACTCCCACATTCTCTGAAACGGAATTTCCGCCCCAAGAACCACATCCGAGAGTGAGGGACGGAGATATTCCGAAATTATACAAGTCCCCTATGCCGCCAAAAGAAGAAGGAGTGTTAACAAGTATTCTTCCGGTTTTCATTCGGGAAGTGAATTTGTTGAGCTTTTCGGTTTCTTTATTCTCGTCTATATAAATAGATGCTGTGTGACCGTAACCACCGTCTTCAATTAAGCGCTCCGCCTTATTGAGCGCATCATCGAAGCTTTTGGCTTTATACATTGCAAGAACGGGTGAAAGTTTTTCATGTGCAAAAGCCTCACTTATATCAACGCTTTCCACCTCGCCGATTAGAATTTTTGTGCTTTCTGGAACTTTAACTCCTGCCAAGGCTGCAATATCAACGGGCTTTTGCCCTACAATTTTTGCATTTAATGCACCGTTAATTATTATAGTGTTTCTAACCTTATCAATTTCGTCAGGTTTAAGAAAATAGCATCCCCTATATTCAAACTCTTTCTTAACTTTATCATAAACACTGCTATGTGCGATAACGCTTTGCTCGCTTGCACAAATCATACCGTTATCAAAGGTTTTTGAATGTATAATTGAATTTACGGCAAATCTGATATTTGCGCTCTCATCGATGATAGCAGGAACATTGCCTGCCCCTACGCCAAGCGCAGGCTTACCGCTTGAATACGCCGCTTTTACCATTCCAGGACCGCCTGTTGCAAGAATAATATCCGATTCTTTCATAAGAATATCGGTCATCTGCAGGGCCGGTGCATCTATCCAACTTATAATTCCTTCCGGAGCCCCGGCATTTACCGCCGCTTCAAGTACCGTCTTTGCGGCGGCAATTGTGCTTTTCTTTGCTCTCGGATGAGGAGAAATGATAATTCCGTTACGAGTTTTTAAGGATATAAGAGTCTTGAAAATCGCAGTGGATGTTGGATTTGTTGTGGGTATAACAGCGGCGATAACGCCTATAGGCTCGGCGATTTTTTGAATACCGGCCGATTTATCTTCAAAAATCACTCCGACCGTCTTGGTGTCCTTATATGCGTTATAAATATACTCAGCCGCATAATGGTTTTTTATGATTTTATCTTCAAGTATACCCATACCAGTTTCTTCAACCGCTTGTTTAGCAAGTGGAATTCTCGCCTTATTTGCCGCCATAGCAGCTGCAAAAAAGATTTTATCGACTTTCTCTTGAGTGTATGTCGAAAATTTCTTTTGTGCCTTTTGAACGCGCAGAATTTCCTTTTGAAGTTTTTCCGGTGTATCAACTATTTCTCTTTCCATTTATATCCTCCCTAAAAAGATTGATAAAAATTTAACATTCTACCATTATAATACTACCATTTGTTAAAAAATGCAACCATTTAATTTTTAATCCGCATTACGCGAATTCAGGTCGTTTATTAAATTGAAAATAATGATTATTACATAAATATATCCGCATAATCCTTACTCTGCGCCATAGATACGAAGTCGCCGGCGCCGACGATTATATGGTCTATAAGGTATATGCCTATATTCCTGAGCGTATCAGAAAGGCTTTTTGTAATCTCGCTATCCTTCATACTCGGAAGCGCTATTCCGCTTGGATGATTGTGAACGAGCACCGCCGCCACGGCATTATGACGGATAAGTATACCTATAACATCACGGAATGAAATGCCGACTGAAGAAATATCGCCGTCCGACAAAAAGTCAAAACCTAAAAGCTTGCCTTTACCGTCAAGCGATATAATTGCTGCGCGCTCATTTGGTATGCCAACATACTTATTTACGGCAAACTTGCCAAGCTCGTCAATACCCCTGAAAAATTCCTGCTTATTCTCTTTTTGACTTAAATATATCCTCGCAATAGGTATAATTGATTTTAGAAGTACAGCAGACCTCTCTCCGATACCGTCCACCGCCATAAGCTCGCTTATAGGCGCATCAAACACGCCTGAAAGTGAGCCGAATTTTTCAATAAGCATGTGACCTATATCGTTTGTATCTTTTCGGCTTATTGAGTAAAACAACAGAAATTCAAGCACCTTATGGTCGGGAGTGCTTTCGTTAATTCCGTTTTTCAAAATTTCCTCTCTCATCCGCTGACGGTGACCGTCATGAATTGAATCAGCCATAATAACCCCCGAGTTTACAATTCCTCAAAAATTTTAACACCTTTGTTATTTATAAAGCGGTATAAAAGTACCGAAAAAATCAGGAGAAATGCAAGTATTACTGTCATATAGACCCACGGGCGCAGGAAAGCGCCGAGAAAAAAATACAAAAGACCGGTCGCAAGCGAAATTCCAAGACCGCCGAAGATTGCAAACAGAACGTTTAATCCCTGTTTTATGGGGACCACCTCATTTGTCCAATTGAGGTTTATCTTATGAAGACCGCAATACAGGCTGAAAAGCGCGTGGAATAAAACAAAAGTCAAGCATAAAAGCACCGTTAATATGCCGGTCATTATATCCGGACGAAGAGCTATTACAACGCAGTCGGCGCAGAACACCGACGGCACAACATTTACATATATCTGAAGCAGCAGTTTTGATTTCAAAACCGTTTTTGTAGGCACCGGAAGCGACCGTATCTGCCAAAGGGTTTTTCCTTCGAGGGATACAGACGGCGCCGCAATATCGTTCAAAGAAATCATAAAAAATATCAGTGCTACGGCGCCGACATATATTATCCCCTCAAACCCTGCAAACTGCTCTGTTAAAGCTTCTCTGAGCATAGCGCCTTTTATGATGACAAAGATCCCTGCCGCCACCATAAATACCGCACCAAGCCCACAGTTGAGCATATAATTCGGACTTGAAGTAAATCTTGAGAATTCTCTTGACAGCACTGCGCCAAACACCGTGCGCGAGTGTTGTTTTTTACTTTTATATGCAGATTTTTTAACGGTAGCCGTACTTGTGGCAATTTTTATAAAGCTTTTTGAAATCACGAAAAGGGTTATAAAAAGCAGTAAAAGCACCGCTGTAACTACGGCGAAAAGCGATAATAAATCACCCTCGGCAGACCTGCCTATTATATAGGTGATATATGCTTTTTCCTTTATACTCTCACCGTAAATTACTGCATTTTTAATGAACTCGCCTATAAACGAGCTTGCCTTAAAATAAACAAAATAATAAAGTGCAAAAAATATAAGCGCTATAAGCACGGTAACAAAGCTTTTGTTTTTAAGTTTCAGGCTTATCCTTGCTACAATGTAACCGAAAATACAGGAAAGCGAAAGTACCAATAGCGATACTGTAACGGGTAGTAAAACTGCGCCAATAACATTTTCTAAATTTGCAGGCACGGTTATAAAATAAATCACAACAGCCGGAATTAAAACTATCGAGGAATACAAAAGCCCCATTAAATATACGCCTAAAAGACGCGATGTCATAATAGCACCTACTCGCACCGGCAAGCAGAGCAGCAAATCGTTATCCTTTGCAAGATACAGTCCCGAATATGTGGAAAACACACTGCCGAAAACACCGAAAAGCACTGCAATCAAGGATAAAAACAGATAATAAAGCCAGCCAAAGCCCATACTTATTATCGGGCTTAAAGAAAATGCCAGCGCGCCGAAAGTAGCTCCCATAATGAAAAGCATAAGAAATGCAAACAACAGGAAATAAAGCACGGTAGAAGCCTTCGACCTTGCCTTATTTTTTTTCATATCAAAAAAGTAAGCCTTAAATATTTCGGTAAGCTGCTTTTTGAGGAGAACCTTTATCATTTCTCCGCCTCCAACTCTAAAAATACCGTTTCAAGGCTTTCATCGCCCTTAACCTCTTCCATTGTGCCCGATTTTATAAGCTTGCCGTTTTTAATTATTGCAACCTTATTGCAAAGCTTTTCGGCGACCTCTAAAACATGGGTTGAAAAGAAAATAGCGCCGCCTGCGTCACACACTTCTCTCATCATCTCTTTAAGCGAGTGTGAAGCCTTTGGGTCAAGACCGACAAACGGCTCATCCATAATTATAAGCCGAGGGCTGTGAAGCCACGCCGAAATTATTGCGAGCTTTTGCTTCATACCGTGTGAATACGCGCTGATGGGCTCGTTAAGGTCGTCCGTCAGCTCAAATATACCGGCATACTTTTTGATTTTCTCTTCCCTTTCTTTTTCGCTTACACCAAAAATATCGGCTATAAAATTAAGATACTTTATGCCTGTCATAAAATCGTATAAATCCGGATTATCGGGTATATATGCTATCTGCTTTTTGAAGCTTATGGGGTCGGCGGTTATAGATATTCCGTCAAGTGTGATTTCACCGCCGTCAAAACTCTGTATACCGCAAACCGATTTAAGCGTTGTGGTCTTGCCGGCGCCGTTATGACCTATAAAGCCGTATATCTCGCCTCTATTTATCTCAAGAGATAAATCGTCAACAGCCTTTTTTTCGCCGAAGCTTTTAGTTAAATGTTCGATTTTAAGCATATTTATACCTCGTCAATAAAAATTGTTTTGCGCCATATAAGAAAAGCGCATATCACATAAACTTTCTTGGCTCATTAAGTGCTTTATACCTCGTCAATAAAAAATCTTTTGTACCAGATAAGGAAAGAAAAAATTACATAGATTTTCTTTCCGTTTTTTGCGGTACCAATGTAATGATTATCAAGCATACGGTTTATTTTATCGGTATCGAAAAACTCCGCGGCAAAGTCGCTTGTAAACAGTTCTTTTACGCACTTATAATATTTTTCCTCTTTAATCCAGTTGCCGAAAGGCACCGGGAAGCCGAGTTTTCTGCGCTTTGCCCACTCTGTAGGTATACACTTTTCCGCCACTTTACGGAAAATATATTTAGTCTGATTATCGCGCACTAAATACTTAGTCGGAATTTTTCTTGCGAGAGAGAATACCTCTTTATCGAGGAACGGAACACGAAGTTCCACGCTGTTTGCCATAGACATTTTATCGGCTTTAAGCAGTATATCGTGCGGAAGCCAGAAATTAAGGTCTATATACATTTTGCGAAGAACATCATCCTTGCCCTTTACCTCGTTATAATAAGGCGTGCAAAGGTCGAACGGGCTGACTGTGGGTTTATAACCGTCTTTAAGCACTGTACCCACCTCATCAGGCAAAAACATTTCGGTTTTATTATAGTAACGACGGGATAACTCCTTGCCGTACTTCTCTATAAAGTGTTTACCCTTAAAATACGGAAGCGGTTTTGCCGCGGCGGCAATACCCTTACGCAAAAACAAAGGTAACCTAAGATAATGCTTTGCAGCCCCCTGGACATTATATTCATTATATCCGCCGAACATTTCGTCGGCTCCCTCACCTGAGAGAACCACTTTAACCTGAGTTCTTGCGAGCTTACTTAAAAAGTATAACGGCACCGCACTTACATTCGCGCTCGGTTCGTCAAGATGATACTGAACTGTCGGCAAGATACCGAAAAACTCGTCACCCGAAATGGTTTTGGCAAAATGCTCAACACCGAAATGGTCGGAAAGCCCCTTTGCATATTCTATCTCACTAAACCCCTTGCCCTCAAAGCCTACCGTAAAGGTTTTATTAGGCTTGGCGACAGACACAACATACGAAGAATCAACACCGCCCGAAAGATAAGAGCCTACCTCAACATCACTGATTTTATGATAATCTACCGATGATTCAAGTGTTTCTTTTACAAGCTTTTCATAATATTCGTATGAATTTTCCTGCTTTTCGTAATCAAGCTTACTGTACTGCTTTATATTGATTTCGCCGTCTTTATATGTTAAAAAATGACCGGGTAAAAGCTTTTTAGTATGCTCAAAAAATGTTTCTTCCATATGGTTTGTGCCGTAGCACAAATACATACTGAGTACCTTTTTGTTAAGCTCTTTTTTGAAATTCGGGTGAGATAGAAAGCTCTTTATCTCACTGCCCACCATAAATGTTTCATTGTCAAAATAATAATATACGGGCTTGATACCGAAAAAATCACGCGCGCATATAAGCATTTCTTTTTCTCTGTCATAAATCATTATGCCGAACATACCGCGAAGACGCGAGAAAATATCAGTGCCGTACTGCTCATAGCCGTGAACTATGACTTCAGTATCGCTGTTTGTGGCAAAGGTATGACCCTCAGCCTTTAATTCGTCGCGCAACTCCATAAAGTTATATATCTCACCGTTGAACATAACGACAACATTTTTATCTTCACTGAAAATCGGCTGGTCACCGCCGGCAAGGTCAATAATAGACAGTCTGCGAAAGCCCATAGCAACGCGGTCGTCTGTAAAATAACCGTCACTGTCGGGTCCGCGGTGAATTATCCTATCCGCCATACCTTTAATAATTTTTTTCTTCTCTTTTTCTTCGAGTTTATCGGCAAAACCGCAAAATCCGCACATTAGCTATCAATCCCAATTCCAAGTGAAATTTTTATACGCTTTTTTGTAATTATATCCTATTTTTGCAAGCAACAGTTTTCTTATAAAACCGTTGTCTTTCTTATAACGCAGAGGCTCTACCCTATCACGCCACAGTGACAGTGCCTTTTTCCTGAATTCCTCATTTACTATATACTTTTTTGCAACAGACTTCGGCACAAAGGTCTCAAGCTGAATCTTATCGACCCTTGCAAACGGCATATCCTCATTTTCTATCAGGTCGCGGTAAAGTATCTCTATAAGATTATATCCGCAAGGGGTTATATAATATGAACATCTACCCTGCCTTGCATTTATTTCCATAACCTTGTATTTATTCTCGCGCTCGTCGTACTTCATATCAAATTCAGCAAAGCCCTGATAGCCGATATTCTCCATAAACTCGACAATTTTATCTATCTGGGCGTCTACGCCCTCAAACTGCGAATAGCCGTTTATAATCACCGCCGCGTTACCTATCATTCGGGGACTATGCTCTTGAAGACCTATCTGAGCGAATGAGCAAAGCTTGGCTTTTTTATCTTTCCCCATATAAACTACCGCGTCAAACAGGTGTGAATCGTCACCGGGGATATACTCTTGAATGATAAGTGTATCGTCATAATCGCTATTCTTGAAATAACCGATTACCTCTTCAAGCTGTTCTTTAGTGCTCAATCTGTATATTTTGCGTTTTCCCTTAAAGGTTATATGCTTAAAAAGCACCACATTTGCAGGCTTTACAATTACGGGGTATATTAAGTCTTCGGGTATTTCTGTATCGCCTTTCACATCAAAATATACAGTTTTAGGCAGGTCGAGAACACTACCTGCGTAGGTCTTGTAAAAAAGCTCTTTATTTACAAGTGTTCTTTGAAGCTCTACCGACGGATAGTTGAAATAAAACTTTTCTTTCAGGTCATCCTGATTTTTCGCTATATACTCGCCGTAGGTTTCGTTACTGCTGACAAGTAAAATCTTCTCATCCTTGTGAGCTTCATAGTAGGCGTTTATCTCATTCAAAAACACCTGCTCGTCCCAAAAATCCTCAATGTATTTTATATTGAGGATTTTAGTATACCTCGTATAAGCAAACGGCTTTTCGCCTCTGGGCTTTAATGCCAACATATCGGCCTTTTGACCTGTAAACTCGTGATAACATCTTGCAAGATAATATGCGTTTATATCGCTTCCGATTATCAGCGCTCTGAACTGTTCCATACTTTTCCCCTAATACTTTACTTCCGTAATATTTTCGCCGTCTTTATACACCCTCGGCACTCGGTTTGTAACACTTGTTATAAGCTTATACACATTCGCGTTTGCAAGACGGCTTGCAACCCTCGGCGTAATATTACTACCGAAAATCTCTACCTTATCGCCCGGCTTTACACTTTCGTCAACAATAGCCGAAGTGACATCCATATAGTTTACAACTATTTCTCGCTTTTTTGAGCCTATATAAACATAGGTTTTACCGATAAGCGAAAAATCCGCAAAGCCATACGGCATTACGGCTATGAGCGTATCATTTTTACTGTCAAACATACCGCCGTATCCTGCACTCTCGCCTGCCGCGATTTTCTTTATTTCCAAAACCTCACTGTAAAAACTTATAACATTTTTAAGACATAGTACCGACGGCTCAGGCGGTTTTTTGCCTGTGAGCTTATTAAAAATTTTACGCTTTTTGGATATTGCGGGAGGCATTTTAGAAAAGCCGTACATAACAATCCCGAGCCTCACACCGTTTGCAAAATCCTGTTTTTCGTGCTGTTCAAGTGTGAGCGACCTATCAATATGCACTATCTCGACTGCAGACAAATCAATAAGGCTTGTACGCTCCGTAAACAGGTTTAACTGCTTTTTATATCTCTCTCCGGCACCGCTTGAAAGCTGGGTAAAAACGCCCTCTAATCGCACATTTTCGTTTGCATTATCATAAATATGCTTTACCGCGTTTTTATCTGTAAGACCGAAGCGGTTCATACCGCAATCAACCTTAATATGAAATTTTATTTTTATGCCTGAGGCTAACATTTTATCAAAATAATCTGCATTGTCTACCGTCACGGTTATATTGTTCTTTGAGGCTGTTTCCAGACCCTCAAAACAGATAGGTTCCATAACGAGAACAGGCGCATCTTTATTGATTTCACGAACAGCTAACGCCTCTTCAAGCGATGATACCGCAAGATAGTTTATGCCGGCTTCTATCATTGCGTTTACGCAGTATATTCCGGCGCCGTAAGCATTTGCTTTTACAACACCGAAATAATACTTATAATCCGAAAAGTTTTTGCGTATTTCCCTTATATTGCTTTTAAGCGCATTAAGGTCCACTTCAAGATATGTTTTTCTGAACATTTTTACCGCCTTTATATGCACAATATTTCAGTATAATTATAGTGTTACGGCAAGTCTTTGTCAATAATGTTTTAATATAAATATATTATGCAATTTACTCTTTATTTTTGAAAGTCTTTGTGATATAATTTAGTAAATCTGTGTATTAGGTGAAGGTTATGCTTGAAACAGATAAAGAGCAAAAAAATATAATATGCGGTAAAAATCCGGTGCTTGAAGCTCTCCGTTCAGGACGCGAAATCGACCGTTTGCTTATAGCGCACAGTGCAGGCGGCGGCAGTATAAACGAAATAGTTGCCAAGTGTTCAAAGCGCGGCGTTCTTATTAAAGAAGTAAGCCCTCAAAAGCTTGATTACTACTGCGGCGGCGCTAATCATCAGGGCGTGGCGGTTATGTTTGCAAGCCAGGAATACTCAACGGTTGAGGAAATTCTCGGTTTTGCACAGAAAAGAAACGAACCGCCGTTTTTGGTAATATGCGATGAGATAGAGGACCCTCACAATTTAGGCGCTATTATCCGTACCGCCGAGGTTTCCGGTGTTCACGGCATTATAATTCCGAAGCGCCGTTCGGCGTCACTTAATGCGACGGTGGCAAAAACCAGTGCAGGTGCGCTCGAATATATGAGAGTGGCGCGCGTTACAAACATTTCTGCCACGATAGAAGAGTTAAAGGAAAAAGGTGTTTGGGTGTTCGGCGCGGATATGAACGGCGAGGATTACCGCAAAACTGATTTTACAGTTCCCTGCGCGCTTGTGATAGGCAACGAAGGCAAGGGTATCGGTACGCTTGTAGCGAAAAAATGCGATAAAATAATAAGTCTTCCGATGAAGGGCAAAATCAATTCACTTAACGCCTCTGTGGCGGCAGGAATACTTATGTATAAGGTTATGGAGTGCAGAAGTTAAAAGTATTTGGGGTATGAAATATGAGAAGAAAATCTAAAGATAAAAAAGAAGAGCTTATATTGGATTTCGAGTCTTTCCCAATTGATGAAAGCGAAGATTTACTTGCTGAGAAAAACAAGGCAGTATTGGCTAATTTCGGTGATAATATTTCGGAAAATAATACTCCGTTTTATCCTTCAAAAACAGAAACTGAACATTCTGCCGCTTCACCGCTTGATTCGCTTAAATCGCGTATGGGCGTAGAAGAAGCAGAAAACATTAAAGAAACAAAAAAACACGAACCTACTGCAGAAAAGAGTGCACCTGAGAAAACGCTGCTTGAAAAGCTTAAAAGATACACAACAGATGAGACCGGGCATAATGTAACCGAAGACGAAGCGCCGCTTTATACCCTTAAAAGTGTTGCCGAGATTATAAAAAGCGACAGCAGCAAGCTTCTTGACAGGCTTTCTGAAAAATACGATGTAACCATAGATACCTTAGGAAAGTCTACGAATGACGACTATCTCCCGAAAGAAAGCGGAGAACAGAAAGAAGATAAACCCGAAGATAGTCAAAAAACCGAAAAAGCCGATGCGTCCGGTCCGACGCCTACGCCGGCATTTGAAAAAATGAGCGTGCAGTCAAAGCAACGATTTGAGAAAAACCTTTTCGATGACCTTTTCCCTAAAGAAACAGAAGAGCCGCCGAAGGATGAAAGCGTACCTGATATTTCGGATATTGACAACAGTCATATAGCAAGTCATAAAGATGAGCCGCTTTCAAACACCGCCACCATCCGTTTCACCCCAATAAAGGACGAAAAGGGTAACACCGGGCGCATAAATATCAGCAGTTCGACAAAAGTTATCGATATAAACCAGGAACTTACGAATACTTCCGAGGCTGAAGAGGCTGATAACGACAACATCTTTGAGACAAACGATTTTGATTTGTTCATTCCAAGAGATGAAGCTACCGACTTTGCTACGGCAAAATCCATTTCAAGAAAGCTTGCGTACAAAAAGCGCAGGAATTTTATTTCAGTCGCGGTTTGCTCGCTGTGCACGCTTGTTATGCTTTTATTCCTCACTCCGATTTTATCGGATAAAGTTATAAGTGCAACAAAATCCGTAATTATACTATGCACAAGCCTGTTCGGTTTTGAAATATTGGCAAATGCGGATATGTTTGCAGATTTATTAAATGTATTTCGCCGCAAGGCTTCGCACGACTGTATTATAAGTCTTTGCGCGATATTCGGTATTGTGCTTTGTGTTTCGGCGATAGTGACGGGTGAGAATGTTTATCATTTGATACTTTTAATGGGAATTCTTATGTTCACGCGCTCGGTAATAACATTTATGCAAACTTCTGCGCTTGCCTCAAACTTAAATAAAATAAGAAGTTCTGTGCCTAAGAATGCAGTCGCGTTTATTAAGGACGGCTCAACGGCTCTTGCTATGGCGAAAAACGCGATAGACGGCGATGTTCTGATAGCGGCGCCGAGAAAAGCGGAGTTCATAAACGATTTTATGAAGTTTTCACTTTACAAAAAAAAGCTTTCAGGGAAAATGCCGATAGTATTTATAGCGGCTCTTGTTCTCTCTCTGCTCGGAGCCGTAATGGCATATTTTTATTACAAAACCGCTTTTGCGGCCATATATGCCGTTAGTGTTACAACTATTATTCTCTCCATGCCGGCACTTATGTTTATAGACGCCCTGCCTTTATTCTGCGCCGCAAAAACGCTCAATAAGAAAGGCGCTATGATAGCAGGTACATTCGGCGCGGACAATATCGAGCTTGCCAACGCCGCAGTAATTGAAACAAATGATATATTCCCAAATGGCACGGTAATTCTTAAAAGCTTTAAGGTTTTATCGGATAACAACATTGATTCGATTATCGTAAACGCCGCGGCGCTGACGGAGGAAATAGGCAGTCCTTTAGCGCCTATATTCGGCAAAATCGCAGGCACAAGTACATCATATAAAAAGCCCGATTCGGACACTATAAAATACGAGGAACGCCTCGGTATATCCGGTTGGGTAAACGACGAGCTTCTCTTTATCGGCAACCGCACTCTTATGCAGGCGCACGGCATAGAGGTGCCGAGTATCGAGGTTGATAAACGGATACTCAGAAAGGGTTGTTTCCCTGTTTATGTAGGTACCGGTGGTAAGGCATGTGCGCTTGTGGTCATTCAGTACGAAGTGCGCTCGGATATTAGGAAGTTACTCAGAAAAATCTCACAGCTCGGCATTACAATGCTTGTTAAAAACTGCGATCCCAATGTCAATGAGGAAATGATTTGCGATTATTTCGGTCTGTATGACGATTCTGTAAAGGTAATGACTAATGTGGGCGTTCATATGTATGAAAACGCAGTGACGCCTGTTAGTATGATTTCGGCTCCGGCAAGCTTCAAGGGCAGCAGATTAAATCTTTTACGCATTATGAACAGCGCCTCGAGAATAAGAATTTCAAACAATATACTCTCGATATTCTATGTTTTGACTGCAGTTTTCGGCATATGGTATTTTGCGTTCACATCCTTTGCGCAGTCAAGCGGTCTGCTTTCGGGTGCGACTCTGCTTCTTTTCGAATTGCTTGCGACAGTGCTCGGAATAACAGCATTTTTATTCAAAAAACCTTAAGAGAGGTAATATACTATGTCAGATAAAAAGAAATTCTATATAACAACGGCTATTGCCTATACTTCCCGTAAGCCCCATATCGGCAACGCTTATGATGTTGTGCTTGCGGATATGATAGCCCGATACAAAAGGCAGAACGGCTTTGATGTATTCTTTATGACCGGCTCGGATGAACACGGTCAGAAAATAGAGGAATACGCTAAAAGCGCCGGTATTTCGCCGAAAGAGTATGTGGATAAGGTGTCAGACGAGATAAAGGGTGTTTGGAACAGTCTTAACACAAGCTACGATAAGTTTATAAGAACTACGGATGATACCCATGAAAAAGCCGTACAGCATATTTTCAAAAAGCTTTATGACCAAGGCGATATTTACAAGGGTGCATACGAGGGCAAGTACTGTGTTCCCTGCGAATCCTTTTTTACCGCTTCTCAGCTTGTTGACGGCAAATGCCCAGACTGCGGCAGAGAGGTTATAGATGCAAAAGAGGAAGCATATTTCCTGCGCCTTTCAAAGTATCAGGACGCGCTCGTAAAATACTACGAAGAGAATCCGGATTTTATAAAGCCTGAATCACGCAAAAACGAGATGATAAACAACTTTATTAAACCGGGACTTTCCGACCTTTGTGTTTCGCGCTCAAGCTTTAAGTGGGGTATTCCCGTAACCTTTGATACCGACCATGTTATTTATGTATGGATAGACGCACTTTCAAACTATATCACCGGTATCGGCTATGATACAGACGGAGGTGCCAGCGAAAAATACAAAAAATACTGGCCGGCAGACCTGCATGTCATAGGTAAAGATATTGTTCGTTTCCATACCATATATTGGCCTATAATACTTCTCGCTCTCGGCGAGCCGCTTCCAAAGCAGGTTCTCGGTCATCCGTGGGTGCTTGTGGGCGATGATAAAATGTCCAAATCAAAAGGTAATGTGATTTATGCCGACGAGCTTGCCGGTATGTTCGGTGCGGACGCAGTTCGCTATTATCTGCTTAGCGAAATACCCTTTACACAAGACGGCACAATCACCTATGAGTCTTTTATAAACAAATATAATACCGACCTTGCAAACACTCTCGGAAATCTTGTAAACCGCACTATCGCTATGACACTCAAGTATTTTGGAGGTACGGTAGACAGTACCGGCAAAGAAGAGCCTATTGATGAAGAAATAAAGGCTTTTGCAGATGAAACCGTTAAAAAATACCGCGAGAATATGGAAACATATCACAATGCGGACGCGGTATCTGCCATAATGTCACTCGCTAAGCGTTCAAATAAATACATTGACGAAACTGCGCCCTGGGTGCTTGCAAAAAATGAGGACGATAAAGATAGGCTCAAAGCCGTGCTTTATACATTGCTTGAATGTATAAGAATTATCGGTGTTTTGCTTTCCCCCATTATGCCTGAGTGTTCCGAAAAAATCAGTGCGTTGCTGGGCACTGACGAACAGTTGCTTGACTTCGGTACGGTAAAGGCTTATACCGTAGGTGAAGCTAAACCGCTTTTTGCAAGAATAGACACCGAAAAGGCTTTAGCTGAAATTGCCGAAAAGCAAAAGGCTGCCGAAGCGCCCGCCGAAAACACCGTAAGGCTTGATGAGATTTCGATAGAGGACTTTGCAAAAATCGAACTTCGCGCGGCGAAAGTTACCGCCTGCGAGGCGATACCGAAGGCTAAAAAGCTATTAAAGCTCACTCTCGACGATGGCTCAGGCACACCTCGCACAGTAGCTTCGGGAATTGCAAAATTCTATACACCGGATGACCTTATCGGCAAAACGGTAATAGTTGTTGCAAACTTAAAACCTGCAACACTTTGCGGCGTAAAATCAAACGGTATGATATTGGCGGCAGATGCCGGCGAAGAGATAAAAGTAGTGTTCTTAGACGGCGTAGAGCCGGGCAGTAAAATCAGATGATATACCCTGATGAATGTAAGCTGTGCGAAAATCTTATAATTGATACCCACGCTCACTATGACGACGAAAAGTTTGACGGTGTGCGCGATGAGCTTTTAATAGAACTTCACAAAAACGGTGTAGATAAAATAATCACCTGCGCGGTGGACGGCATTTCGGCTGAAAAAACCTTGAGCCTTGCTGAAAATTATGATTTTATTTATGCCGCAGTAGGCATACACCCGGAAAATCTTGAAAGTAAAACAACAGTAGATGAGATAAGACGGCTCGCTTCACATAAAAAGTGTGTGGCGATTGGCGAAATAGGTCTTGATTATTACTGGACCGATGATAATAAAGACCTGCAAAAAGAAGTTTTTGAAAGTCAGGTAATACTGGCAAACGAGCTCGATTTGCCGGTAATCGTTCACGACAGAGAGGCTCACTCCGACACGCTGGAAATACTCAAAAAACATAAACCGAAAGGTGTGCTTCACTGTTTTTCCGGTAGTCGCGAAATGGCGCAAGAAATTATAAAGCTTGGGATGTATATAGGCGTCGGCGGTGTTGTTACCTTCAAAAACGCAAGAAAAATGCCCGAAGTAATAAATGCCGTTCCGATAGACAGATTATTGCTTGAAACCGACTGTCCGTATTTGGCACCGGAGCCTTACCGCGGAAAGCTTTGCCATTCGGGATATATTACGCTTACTGCACAAAAAATAGCCGAAATACTCGGCAGAACGCGCGATGATATTTTTTGCCGCACACGCGAAAACGCAAAAAAATTATTTAACCTTTAAGTATATTACCCCGCATTTCACAGATAATAACTGTGAAAGCGGGGTGATTTTTGTGGAAGATAAGAACAGAAAGAACCAGAATTCCTCTAACAGAAAAGACAACAACGATACTAATAAGGAAAGCAATAAAAAATCTGACTCAAACTGCGACTAAAAAATAATTCGGTGCAATCCCATCTATAGGATCGCACCGATTATTTTTAGTTTGAATGTTCTTTTATATGTTTTTTAATAGCGTCAAAAGTTTTTTCGCTGATATAATGCTCTATTCTGCAAGCGTCATAAGCCGCCGTTTCCTCATCAACTCCGAGGCTTATAAGCACAGCCGTGAGGGTGGTATGGCGTTCATATATATTCTTTGCCGTTTTTTCACCCTTATCAGTTAAAGAAATATTGCCCGAAGAATCTACAACAATTAACCCTTCATCCTTAAGAAGCCCCATAGCTCTGCTGACTGAAGGTTTTGAAAACCCCAACTGAGCTCCAACATCAACAGCTCTTACATTCGGCATTTTTTTTGAAAGTATATATATTGTTTCGAGATACATTTCGCCTGATTCTTTTACCGCCATATTGTCACCTTCTTTACATAATCAAGATTAACACATTTAATCTGTTTTTTCAACTAAAAACTTTTTCAAAAAAGCTCTTGACAAGTTAGCCGAGGCTTACTATAATATACTAAGATTAGTTAGCTCTCGCTAACTTTAATTTTTACAAACGAGGTTAGCCAAAACTAACCTGATGGGGTGCAATTTATGATTCCTATTACCTTGGCTGAAATAGGCAACGAAAATGTAATAAAAAAAATAGGCGGCAATGAAGAAGTGAAGCGTCACCTTGAAAACTTAGGCTTTACCGTCGGCGGCAGAGTAACGGTTATTAACACTCTCGGCGGCAGTGTGATAGTAAAGGTAAAAGAATCTCGAGTTGCCATTGGAAAAGATATGGCAACCAAGATTATGATATAAAATTAAAGGAGATGGGGTTATGAACACATTAAGGCAGGCAAAAATCGGTCAGACCGTGAAGGTTAAAAAGCTTCACGGCGAGGGCGCCGTAAAGCGCAGAATTATGGATATGGGTATTACAAAGGGTGTTGATATTTATGTCCGTAAAGTGGCGCCACTCGGCGACCCTATAGAAATTACGGTGCGCAATTATGAATTGTCTATTCGCAAGGCAGATGCCGAAATGATAGAAATTGAGTGAGGTGGTAAAAATGGACGGCAAAATTAAAATCGCCCTCGCGGGCAACCCTAACAGCGGAAAAACAACTCTTTTTAACGCGCTCACAGGCTCTAACCAGTTTGTAGGAAACTGGCCGGGTGTTACTGTTGAGAAAAAAGAGGGCAAACTAAAAAAACACAGTGATGTTATCATCACCGACCTTCCGGGTATATATTCTCTTTCTCCTTATACACTTGAAGAGGTAGTTGCAAGAAATTACTTAATAAATGAACATCCGGACGCTATTCTTAACATTGTAGACGGCACAAACCTTGAAAGGAACCTATATCTTACAACTCAGCTTACAGAGCTTGGCATTCCGGTTGTAGTTGCCGTAAATATGATGGATATTGTAAGGAAAAACGGCGACAAAATCGATATTAAAGAACTGTCAGCAAGACTTGGCTGTAAGGTTGTTGAAATATCGGCTCTAAGGGGCACCGGTGTAAGTGAAGCCGCACAAACGGCGATTGACGCGGCAAGCGGTGAGAAAACAGTACCGCAGCACTCATTCGGCGGTGCAGTTGAACACGCGCTTGCTCACATTGAGGAAGCCTTGCTTCACGATATGCCTGAAGATAAACAGCGTTGGTATGCTATAAAAATATTCGAGCGTGACGATAAGGTTTTAGAAAGCCTAAATGCCTCTTCAGATACCCTTGCACATATTGAAGCGGATATAAAGGCTGCTGAAAAAGAGCTTGATGATGATAGCGAAAGCATTATCACAAACGAGCGTTATCTTTACATAGGCGAAGTGATTAAGGCCTGCTACAAAAAGAAAAACACGGGAAAATTATCCACTTCGGATAAAATTGATAAGGTAGTCACAAACAGATGGCTTGGACTTCCGATATTTGCGGCAATTATGTTCTTGGTTTACTATATTTCAATGGTAACTGTAGGCACCGCGGCAACCGACTGGGCGAATGACGGTCTTTTCGGTGACGGTTTCCACCTTTTTGGTATAGGCAGTTCAGCCTATGAAGAAATAAACGACGAATATACCGAAGCCTCATATATTGTGGACGGTTATGACGCTTATGTCGAAGAAAACGGCGAAGCGCCCACAGATAAGTTTACATACGAAGTAGAAGACGAAGAAACACTTGAAATCACAACCGAAACCGCAACACTTAAAGACTATGATGACGCGCTTAAAACCTTGGATGAAATCGGTGAAGAGCCAGACCCGGCAGATTACGGTGTTTGGGTACCGGGTGTACCTGTTCTTGTAGGTGAAGGCCTTGAAAAAATCGGTGCCGCCGACTGGCTTTCCGGTCTTATAAATGACGGTATCGTAGCAGGCGTCGGCGCAGTGCTCGGCTTTGTTCCTCAAATGCTTGTACTGTTCTTGTTGCTCGCATTCCTTGAAGCTTGCGGATATATGGCAAGAATTGCTTTCGTGCTTGACCGTATTTTCAGAAAGTTCGGTCTTTCAGGAAAATCATTTATTCCGATGCTTGTAGGTGTCGGCTGCGGTGTTCCCGGTATTATGGCAAGCAGAACTATCGAAAACGAAAGAGACCGCAGAATGACCATTATGACTACCACTTTCATTCCTTGCGGAGCTAAGGTTCCGTTTATCGCAATGATTGCAGGTGCTATTTTCGGCGGCAGTGCATGGGTTGCTACAAGCGCATACTTTGTTGGTATGGCGGCGATAATCATTTCGGGCGTAATGCTTAAAAAGACAAAAATGTTTGCCGGCAATCCGGCGCCGTTCGTTATGGAGCTTCCGGCTTACCATATGCCGACGCTCAGTAATGTTTTGCGTTCAATGTGGGAGCGCGGCTGGTCGTTTATTAAAAAAGCCGGAACTATCATCTTACTTTCAACTATAATCGTTTGGTTTACATCTTACTTCGGCTTTACATCGGACGGCTTCAGAATGCTTTCAGAAGATGAACTTAACCTTTCAATACTTGCAAAAATCGGTTCGGGTATTGCTTGGATATTCGCGCCTCTCGGCTGGGGCAACTGGCAGGCGGCGGTAGCGTCCATTACGGGTCTTGTTGCGAAAGAAAACATTGTCGGCACTATGGGTATTCTTTACGGCGGCGGCGACGCCACAGTTTGGCAGACGCTCAGTGCTGCTTTCACAGGTATTACCGGATATTCGTTCCTTGTATTCAACCTTCTCTGCGCACCGTGCTTTGCGGCTATCGGCGCTATCAGGCGTGAAATGAACAACGCAAAGTGGACATGGTTTGCAATAGGCTATCAATGCGGATTTGCCTATGTAGTTGCCCTTATGATTAACCAGTTCGGAAAAGTATTTACAGGAAATATAAATATTTTAGGTTTTGTTGTTGCTCTTGCTTTGCTTTGTGGTATAATATATATGCTCTTCTTCAAAAAGTACAGTGAAGCGACCAAGTTAAAATAAGGAGTATATTTCTTATGTTTGAGTGGATAGCAAATAATTTAGGCACCATTTTGGCAGTTTTAGCGCTGATAATTATTATTGCCGCTATAATCATAAAAATGGTTAAAGATAAAAAACAGGGCAAATCAGGTTGCGGCTGCGGTTGCGAAAGTTGCGCTATGCACGGTCAATGCCATAAAAAGTAGCAAAAAAGTGAGGACTCAGTCCTCACTTTTTTTATACTCCACATAATTACAATTACTTTTCTTTGCGCTATTAAGCATAGAACAATAAACTTTATCGTGCAAATCCCTTGCCTTAATCTTTGCCGTTTCACCCTCGGGATAAAAGGGTCCGTCTATTATAACATTTATAGAAGGGCGTTTGAAAAGCTTTGATTTTTTATATGTCGCCGTCATACTGAATGCCGGCATATTAAGTCGCACGGGAAATTTGAAAGAAGTATCAGGGAAGGGTCTTACTCCCGTATAATAATCCCACACATGCGCTTCCGGGTATATCACTATCGGATGATTTGTTTCGGCGCGAGTTTTTATAGCCTCCTCAAGGTTTTTCATACCCTTGAGCGTTGGTATTATCGGTAACGCGCCAAGTGGTCTTAGAATTTTGCCTATTATGGGTATGCCGTAATTAGCGGTGGATACTACTGTATATATCCGGCGCGGAAAGGCGGCGAGCGCCGGTATAAATACATCGCCCACGCTCTGCGTATGGTTGCCGTAAATGAAAAATCCGCCTTTTACGCTTTTGAACTTTTTCTTGCCCGAAAATCGCACACGCAAAAAGAATTTAAGATATATACTCGAAAAGATAAGCGCAAGCGAATAAACAACTAAAGACGCCAGTTTCGATAAAAAATCCGTCTTTATATGCTGATAAGTTTCATCAAGCGTAAAGCTCTGATTTTTGCTGACTGCAAAATCATCAGTAAAATCTTTATAATATCTTACCCTTTTCATCCTTTATATCCTGCAATATCTTTTGTCTCGAATGTGTAGCTGAGCTTATTTCCGTAAACCTTTTCATAGCATTCTTTTTTAAGCTTATAATCACGGGCGGCGAGATTTTCCGTGTTTTCTTTTGTACTTTTTTCTTCACTTGGATAAAGCACATCCAAAATGTGAAGCCTGTACTTTACCTTATTGAATTTACCGCTTTTACCGTCAGGAATATCTGTATCCACTATCTCAACAAAGCAGGAAATTATAGGGGTTTTAAGCTTTGCGGCATAAAAGTACGCTCCTCCCTTTGGGGGACGGGGTTTCCTGTAATTAAACCACATTTCCTGCTCGGGGTATAAAAGCACGCTTTCTTTATTTTTTTTGAGCTTTTCCGTGAGAATACACAAGAAATCTCTTGCCAGATATCGAGGTTGTGTATTTATGGGTATGGTATTCGCATAATTCATTAGAAAACCTATGGGTCCACTCATAGCAAAATTAGAGTCCTGACAAATTATATTAAGCTTCTTCCTACCGATTTTTCTGTTTAAGTATCTTATAATAGTGTTTTCAAGCGGAGAAAAATGATTGCTTGTAATTATCACACCGCCGAGCTCTTCGGGTATTTTTTCAAGCCCTATTATCTCGGTATCTCGGTTTATTACCTTCATCGCAATATCGGCAAAAAAACAGGCGGTTTTTGATTTCAACTTAAAGCCTATCTTATGCCGATTATCAATATACGCGTCGGTTATTCTTTTGCTCTCGGCGGCGGTTAAAACGGGGTCGTTTACTTCTACTTTGTTATAAAACTCACCGTTTTCAGCCGAGTTTTTTATATTTTCTATTACCTGCAAACGGGTTTCTTCTGAAATCATAGCCTTATTTTTACTCCGCTTTCATTCATTTTCTTAAAGGTGATTGCATTTTCGGGTATCTCTGCACCTCGGCGGACCAGAAGCTCTAAGCATTCTTTATCAGCCTTCTTTTTATCATCGGTATAATTTGCCTTATATTCCCTTATTTCATCTATAAAACCGCAGTCTTCAGCATAGCGCCAGAACTCTTTTTCATACTGAATACCGTCATAACACCACGGCTTTTCAAAGAGATTATAGTGTATTATAATCGGGTTTTCACATTCAGGTCTGTTATTATTAGGCATAGTATCAAATCTCTTATCGAGATAAAGGATTTTGCCGTTTAATATCGCGTTTATATAATCCTGGTCCGGCGCAATAGAATCGAAATGATATGTATTTAAGAGCTTTAAGAAGTGCTCTTCAAATTTTTCTTCTCTCAGCTTCTTAAGGTTCATAAGAAGCACGCCGGAATTTATATATTCGTGCGCTTTTACTCCTACTGCGTTCTCGGTATAAGATACCAGCGGCGGTACATCGGCGATAGACAAATCGTTGCATGCACCAATATAATTATCGCCTAAATCAATATCGAAAAGCTTGGCTATATCATCGGCTAAAACTACATCGCTATCAATATAAATCGCTTTATCGTACTGTGGGAACATAGCCGGAATAAAAAGGCGAAAATAAATCGTAAGAGTGAAATAATCACAACGCAGGCGGTTGCTCATTCTATCGTCAAGCGCGTCAAAATTATTTTTCATCGGTATAACATCAATTTTGAAGTTGTCGGTGCCAAGCGACTCTATTCTTTTGCGGTTTTCGTCGGTCACACCCTCGTGCAAAACTATTGCGTGATAACAGCGGTCTTTATTTGAATTTTTAACCGCGGAATTCAGCGCCACCGCCAAAAAAGGCGCATAGCTATTATCAATAGTGAAAAAAATCGGTATTTCCTTATTCATAAAAATTCTCCCCATATAAATAATCAAACTCGGTTATACCAAGTATTTTATGTGTTCTTTCTTCATCCCAAGGCTTTACGGTCACAGCGTGAAAGTAGGGTAAAAATTTGAAAAATGTTGTAAAGTGCTTAAAGACCGTATCCTCTTTAATCTTCCACTGCTCGTTATAACGCCTATGTAACTTCCGCTTTAAGGCAAGCTTATTCAGTGCGCTTTGGTCGGGCATAAACATCTTTTTCTCACGGCACATAATTCGGCATTTCTCAAAAAGTCCGCTTGAGCGTATTTTTTTCATATTCATAAGAAGCACACCGGAATTTAAGTAATCGTGTCTAAAGATATTCCCGAAAAACCACTTCCCGTACCTATCCGGCACGCCGGCTATTTCCACATCTGATATATCTATATCATAAAATGACTTGAAGCTTTTTCGGCACAAAACATCAGTATCAAGATAGAGTATCTTATCGGGTATTTCCTTAACCTTATCGGCAAAAAGCCTCAGCATACAAGCAGGGGTAAATCTGGTTGACATATTAGCTTCAGGCAGATAGGAAGAAAAAAGCTCACTTATATCAAAAAGTTTTACCGTGTTTTCGCCGTTTTCTTTTTTTGCGGCACGAACAAAGTTATCGCACATTGCTTTAGATATGCCTTCCATTTGCCCTTTTATATTTGCGGTTAAAACAAAAAAGTTTATTGTTTCTTTTTCGTTTCTGCATATCGCCGTTATGCAAAACAATATACCGCGGCATGCGTTTTTATCTCCGCAAAACATAATGTTCAAGTCATTCACCCCACTTAAAAAGATTATATATTCTTTCTTTCCTTTAATCAAACCCCCTAAAAAGAGAACAACTCTCCGTTTCGGAGAGTTGTCATTTTTTGCGATTATTAAGCTTTATCTATCGCCTACATCCTTGTTTTCAGATACTGTTTTCAAGTCGCTCAAAAGCTTGTTATAAGACGAGGCGGTGATTTTACCGATAGGCGTGCCGTCGAGCACGCAGTAGTATTCAGTAGCACTTGCTTTATAAAAACCGAGGGTTTCGGTTTTACTTGAGTTGTCGGTAATTTCCACCGTCATATCTGGGTTTGTAAGCTTGCCGGATGAGAAATCAACAAGCGTCAGCGATACAAAATGCATATAAAAATTCTGGAAATACTGTGATTTGATTTTTTTATCACCGTAAATAACGGTATATTTTTCGTCCGCATCCTCGCCGTTTTCGGAAATATCGAACGAGTAAACCTTGCCGTCAGTCTTAAATGTCATATTTTTAAGCTCGGATATATTCCTGATATAAATCAGTTTATTATATAAATCATCTTCATTTATTGATAAAAACTCAGCCGACGACGGCGATATTTTTTTAATAGTGTCCATACCGTCTCCAAACAGAGCATAAGAGCCGTCACTCTGAAGAGCAAACTTATATGTGAAGGTCTGTTTGCCGAGCATGAGCGATAGTATAATATCAGGGTTGTTGAGACCGAAAGCATTAAGAGAGGCGGCGTCAGTATCCAAAGAGTACACGCCCGAAACCGATATGCCCGAAGTAAACGGTGCAATAAGAGTACCTATCTTCTCAGAATCGCCATATCTTTTTATAGGTGAAGTAACCTTATAAGTAAAACCTATCGACTTTTCACCCTCGCCCAGTGTGTGTATTTCTATGGGGCGCATAAATTTACTGCCCGATACAGTAAGCTTATCAAACGAGGTAAGCTGACCGTTTTCGAAATAACTGCTCAGTTCGGTTTTATCGCTGAGAGGAGCCACCGCATCGGTATTCGCAAGGTCTAAAGCGGTAAATTCAAAACTATCCAACATATCGAGGGATACAAGATATATTTTTTCATCGACCGAACAATATAGATATATACCCGAATTATCAGGCGACACAGAGCCTAAGGATATATAAAAATTACCGAGCTCTTTTGAAGATATATCGACTTTAGCCTGAGGCGCGTTTAGTCCGCAATCCTCGAAGCTCTTTTTGGTAATTTCCATAATAGCCTCGATTTTTGCTGCAGATGATATTATATCCCCGGTCTTGTAAATTGAGATTTTTTCCTCAGCTAAATCCTTGACATACCACTTTGTATCTGTATCATCTGTCTTCGGATAGAAAGTGAACACGCCGTTTTTATTCTCTACCGCGACAGAATCAAACTTACTCTTATCAAAATCTATAACGGAAATCTTTTTAGCTTCAGAAGAAGCATTCTCTTCTTTCTTCGGTATAAGCTTAATTACCGCAACAGTACCGCCTACAAGTACACAAACCGCGAGGAACGCCGCTACCGCCGTGATTATCCTACTCTTTTTAGGAGATTTAAGCTTTCCGTCATTGTGCGCTTCAGGAGCCGAAAAAACGGTACTTTGGTCATTTTCGGGGAAATTATCCATCAGGCGTTTTTCCTCCTTACGAACACAAGTATACCTATTGCTATCATTATAATCGGCACAAGTCCTACAAAAATAATTCGTATAGTGCGTATGCCCGACTCTGTAACCGACTCGGAATACGACTCGTCCGTTATGGTTTTTGAAATAAAGCTTATGCCGCTGTCGTCAGCGTGAGCTGCGCGCTCGGTGCAGGCGAGAACAAGATTTTTATTTGAAACTCTTGAATTTTCCGCCCACTCGGACTGTATATATTCTATACTGCCGAAAGCGTAAACATAGCTTTCTATCTTTTCGTTATCGGAATTGTAATTCTCTTTCTTAGCCTCGATTAAAGACTGATACTGTTTTTTGTCCGAATCTGTATAATCGCTATAGTCTGCTTTAGAGCCTACCGGCGCTATTACCGTGGAACCAAGCGTATTCATAACCGCATTGGCTTTTATAAGATTATCGGCAGGCGTACCGAGTGTAAGCGGAACATTATAACCCGTAAGGCAGAAAGATATATCTTTAAGAATTGAATTATCAAAGTCCTCATTTTCGTCCTCGGCAGGGTACATACCCATTGTCATCGGGTCATCACCGATTGTATTATTCGGGTTGGTTTCAAAGAGCAGTCCGCTCTTGACTTCTATTCCCCACTGAGATAACAGCGACTCTAAATTCGGAAGTGACGGGCAGGTTGAATCGGCAAAATACAAAAGGCCTTTTGAAAGATTTCCGCCGTTATCCAAAAAAGCAGAAATCGCGTTAAGCTCGCTATCGAGGAAATCGCCCGTCGGCGCCATTATAACTACCGCGTCATACTCATTGTCTATGCTTGTTATAACCTTATCAGTCAGCACATCAACCTCAATATTATTGTCCTTTAAGAGCTTTACATAAGAGGACGAATAATCGTCTGCGGAATGCCCTGTGTAAATCACGACCTTTGAAGTTTTACTGCTTGTGCAGTAGGCAATAGCGCCTGTAAGCGCTGTTTCTATATTATTGCCCGATATTGTGCTTGTACTATAACCGTAAGAGGCATAGGTATCGTCGGTCTGCAGATTATAAATATCCGTAAATCCGAGCTTCTTGTACCTCTCGTTTTCGCCTTTATTCGAACTTACGATAATATCTCCATAGCTGATGCCGGAATTTGGATATTTCTGCGCTACCGCAGTGAATTCCGAGCTTTGAGGGTCAACAAAGCTTATCTTGATTTTTTTGTTGTAGCTTTTGTATTTGTTTATAATACTTACTGTCTGCTCAAAATAACTGTCTGCCCCGCTTATGCCGTAATAATTGCCGGCATAAGACGCCATATATGAGGGGTAGGTTTCCTCGTCGGCGCAGACGGTGACATTCACCTCGTCTTTTACGCCCTCAATAAACTCAATGTTTTCTTTGCTCATAGAGTTGATTTTTTCCGGAGACATATCAAATTCCAAATGGAATCTGTCACCAAGTACCGATACAAGCCAGTTAAGGAGAATCAGCGCAGCTAAAACAAGAGCTATTATTACTACCGAATAACTGCCTTTTTTAAGAGCAAACTGGCTGCGGAGTTTTTTTGTGTTCTTTTCTTTGTTTTTCATAACCTTCCGCCTCCTTATGCCCATCTGCGCTTTTCAAGCGAACGAACGCACAAAAACAGGAATGCTGCCGTTATGCTTAAAAAATACACTACATCGGGAATTGAAAAAACATTGTTGCCGAAGCTATCCACAGCAGAAATAAAGGCGGCTTTTTTAATTATGTTTGAAATCCACGAAATATTTATCATAGATGAAAAGCTTGACATATAAAGCACTAAGATATTAACAACCAAAGTTAGTATTGCCGAAATCACCGGGCTTTCAGTAAGGGATGATATCAGCATACCGATAGATATAAGAGCCGCGCCTAAAAGTATCATACCGAAAAGCGCATAAATAAAGCTTAAAACATTAACAGATACATAACTTGCAACTATTATTTCAAAAATCACACTAGGTGCAAAGCCTATGATGTAAACCAAAAGTGCTGCAAAGAATTTTCCGAGCACTATGCCGGTTAATGATACCGGCGAAGTAAGCAGAACCTGGTCAACCTTTTGGCGCCTGTCCTCACTCATAAGGCGCATTGTGATAATCGGCACGGTAAATGTTACTACAACAGACATTGCAAGAAGCAAACTCGAAATATCAGGTGAGCCGTAGCTGTAAATAAGAGAAAAATATATGCCTAAAAAAAGATAATATGCCGCAAGCACGATATAGCCTATCGGCGTTCTGAAATACCCTTTGAACTCACGCTTGAAAATCGCTGTCATAATTATCTTCCTCGCTTTCTTTATTTTCTTCTGTTAAATCATCGGTGCCGAGAAGCCTTCTTGCCTCGTCGTTATCGGCGGCTTCTGTAAGACGCAAGAAAATCTGCTCAAGAGACACGGCATTTGATGAGAATGATAAAAGCGTTTTTCCGCTTTCTTTAATCTTACTGAATACAGCCGCGCGCACATCGGTATTTTCTTTTGGGATTATGTTGAATTCATAAGCTTTGTCTTCCGCTTTGCCGAGAGAGGTGACGCTCATCACGCCTTCAACCGAGGAGAGAGCTTTTATCATATCCTTTTCGTCGCAGATAATTCTCGCATTAAGCGAATTATCATAAGAAAGCTTTTGCGCTAAATTCTCCGGCGTATCGTCCGCAATCATCTGTCCTTTATTGATAATTATTACCCTTTTGCAGACAGCTTGTATCTCCGAAAGAATATGAGACGAAAGGATTATCGTATGATTTCTGCCGAGCTTACTGATAAGCTCTCTTATCTCGATTATCTGCTTCGGGTCGAGACCAACTGTCGGCTCGTCCAGAATCAAAACATCAGGGTTTCCCACAAGAGCACCTGCAAAACCTACACGCTGGCGATAACCCTTTGATAGATTTTTAATAAGGCGGTTTTCGACATTATCGATTTTCACAAGCTTCATTATCTCGCTTATGTGCGCCGCTTTCGGGAATTTCACCTTCTTCAAATCGTATATAAAGTAAAGATACTCTTTCACCTTCATATCCATATAAAGCGGCGGTATTTCGGGAAGATAGCCGATTCTCCTCTTTGCCGCTTCCGGGTTATCTATTATATCTATCCCGTCTACCGTAACGCTCCCCTTTGTAAAGGAGAGATACCCTGTAATTATATTCATTATAGTGGATTTACCGGCGCCGTTAGGCCCTAAAAAACCTACTATTTCTCCCTTCTCGATTGAAAAACTTACATCGTCTACCGCAAGAAAACTGCCGTACTTTTTACTGAGATTCTTAACTTCAATCATCTGTTTTCCTCCCTTTCTTCCGCTTCACATTATATCAAACACAAAATATTATTTTGTAAACTTAATGTAAAACTTTACAAAATAATATTTTAATACATTTGTGTGCTTTTGTAAATAATATATGCGGTGAAATTTATGAAAAAATATATAAAAACTGCAATCATAATCTTTTTATGCGGAGCTGTGTTCTTTGTGTCGGCTTTTCTCTATCTCAATTTCAGCCTTAAAGAAAGTAAAATCAAAACCGATAACACAGAGAAAAACATACCATATTTTGATTATCCCCAAAACTGTGGGATTTTGCTCTGCCTTCCCGACGAAAAAAAAGTGATGTTTTATCTTGATTTTGAGCAGGAAATATCGTATATTATTAATATAGATAATTATTATGATAATCTGGATAGTTATGTCGGCTACCCGATAGACTATAAAATCAGTGCCGATTATTACACCCTTTCGCTTGTTTTTGACCGCGTTGGCGGTATTGATATGGAAATAGATGAAAATGTTTTGAGATACACCGGTATTCAGGTTTGCGATATGCTCGCTTTGAACGATTCGTCGGAATTTCGCTTAAAAGTAATTTCAGCTTTTTGCGAAAGACTTGCTAAACGCGGATTTTCAGCCGAAGACTTCAAATATCTTATAAGCCGGTGTGATACCGACCTTAAAATGCCGATATGTCTATACTGGCAGGATTATGTTAAGAGTATGTTTGAAAATACCGTTTTTGTAAATTGGGAGACTTGATATGAAGCGATTTACCGCAGTATTTTTGGTAGTATTGTTTTTGTTCCTATCAGGATGTAAAAACAGTGCGTCGGAGTATCTCTCGGATATTTGCGGTTATTTTGAAAATTTGGTTTATTCGCTAACAGGAACCGAAGAAATAGATAAAAGCGAGATTGTAGTAATAGACCCTAAGGATATTACAAACGATTATCGGCAGTTATCTGCATATAACCGACTGACTAAAAATCAAAAACATCTTTACAACATAATGCAAAGTGCTGTTACTGATATGCAGTTAAAGCTCATAAATGTAACGAAGTATTCTTCGGAAAATTTATTTTCAGATGTAACCGTAGCCCAAAAGGCGCTGATTTCTGACCGACCGGATATTTTCTGGATGCCGAAAGCGGTATCAGTAGTAACTCCGGGAGCCAAGGGTGAGCGATATATCTGTTTCAGGGATTACGACAAAAAAACAGACCAAATAGGTTATTACGGTATAACAAAAAAGCAAAAGCAAAAAATGCTATCTGAAATTGATGAGGTAACAAACGAAATTTCAGCAGAATTAAACCGGATTGAGTCTGCTTTTGATAAAGAGCTTTATATCCACGATTACCTTTGCAAAAATATAATTTATGATGATGACTCGGCAGATAATCTCGAACACGCCGACAATGACTCGCTCACAATATACGGGGCGTTAGTAAAAGGTAAAGCAATTTGCGAGGGATACTCAAAGGCTATGCAGTATCTGTGCTTAAAATCAGGGCTTAACTGCACAGTGGTATACGGCGAGGCTGACGGCTCACCTCATATGTGGAACGCAATAGATTTTGGCGGAGAGCAATACTATCTCGATGTAACCTTTGATGACGGCTCAGATGATTTTACAGTTCATAACTATTTCAACATAACTAAGAAACAGGCTGAAAAAGAACATAAATTTTATGATGAATTCTCTGTTCATAAGTCTTATTCAGAAAGCGACAACTTCACATTTTTTTGCGACGACTGCGAAAACACAACCTTTAATTATTATGAGAATAAAAAAGCCTATATCGAGAAGGATTGCGCTAAAGCGGTAAAAGCGGTATTATCTGCGGCTCAAAGCGGAGAAACAAAAGTCGAGCTTCAAAACAGAACTTCTATGTCGCCTGACGACACGGTGGATTTGTTGGCTTTGAAGCTTTTGGGAAGAAAAATTATTAAAAAATATTATAGCTATGAGAGCAATGTAATTATCGTGACTTGGTAATTATAAAAAAGGGGGGATTATTTTGAAGCTGAGACTGACTAAAGTTTTGTCGGTTTTGTTATGCGCCGCCTTGATTATAGGCACACAGCATAGCTTTATAAATGCAATTTCAAATAGTCCCACCGCGGGAGTAACCGCCGGGGATATAAACGGTGATGCTTCTGTAAATAACAAAGACCTGACGAGACTTTTCCAGTATCTTTCCGACTGGGATGTATCAGTAGAAGAGGACGCGCTTGATGTAAACGGTGACGGCAAGATAAACAACAAAGACTTAACGCGTCTTTTCCAGTATCTTTCCGACTGGGATGTTGAAATATTCGTAACATCGCATTGTAATCACTCGGGCGGCACTGCCACCTGCCATACAAAAGCCGTTTGCGAAATCTGCGGCAGAGCTTACGGTAATCTTAACCCTGACAATCACGCGGGCGGTACCGAGCTTCGCGGCAAGACCGCTGCGACCTGTGGCGAGGGCGGTTATACCGGTGATACATACTGTCTCGGATGTAATAAACTGATTTCTGTAGGAGAAAGCACAAATCCAACCTATGACCATAAGCATATCGAACGCCAAGGAGATAAAGCTGCAACCTGTTGGGCGCTTGGCTATACCGGCGATTTGGTTTGTACAGATTGCGGTATGGTGCTCGAATATGGCACATATATCAGCGAAACAGATATACATTTACATACGCGTAAAGTAAACGACTATGCCCCGACTTGTACCGATTACGGTTTCACCGGCGATATTTACTGTGACGACTGCCACAAGTATATTGAATACGGCACTAATATTGAACCGACGGGGCATATACATACCGAAATTCGCAACAATCGCGCGGCCACCTGCACCGAATCAGGATATACGGGCGATACCTACTGCACTGACTGCGGCACACTCCTTTCTGCCGGAACGGTTATTGAGCCCTTCGGTCATTCCGGGCAGGAAGCCACATATTACAGAAAAGGCGTTTGCGAAATATGCGGTGAAGTTTACGAAGATTACAAGGACTTTTGCTGTTACGACCAATTAAACGAAAATCAAAAAGGTATATATAATACAATTGATGCGGCGGTAGCACGCCTTGAAATGGAGTGGTTTGAGCTTCCGTTTGTAGAGGGCACCGATGCGGCCACAATGGAATCAGACATAAGAGTGGCTCTTCACGCTGTGGCATATGATAAGCCGGAGTATTTCTGGATGCCTAAAAACTATGTAATACAGCAATTTGTTGACAGCTTCACAGGCGAACATGTAAAAACCGAAATGAGCTTTTCTATACTTTCAAATGATGCGACAAGGGGATATTTTAATGTAACCGCCGCCGAAAAAGATGCTATGCAGGCAGAGCTTGATGAAAAAATCGAAGAAATATTGGCTTTGGCTCAAACTTATAAAACCGATTTTGAAAAAGAGTTGTTCCTGCACGATTATCTTTGCGAGAACATCTCATACGACCACGCCTCAGCCGAAAATCCAAACAATGCAGATTTCAGAGCATATACGATATACGGTGCACTTATAAACGGCACTTGTGTTTGTGAAGGCTATTCAAGAGCTATGCAACTATTTTGCAGAAAACTCGGCATATCCTGCGGTCTTATATCCGGTATAGGAAACGGCGGACCGCATATGTGGAATATAATAAGAATCGGTGACGGTCTTTACTATCTTGATTTAACCTTTGATGATTCACTCGAAAACAGCGGTCTTGAAATTACATATTTACACAACTATTTCAATATTACAACAAGTCAGCTACAGCAAGACCACGAGCTTGATGATATGTATGAGGGAAGTCAGGATTACTCAGACCCGAATTCCGATTTCAATTTTTTTGAAACTAACGGAGACCACACTGAGTATTATTACTACACGGCGGTCGGTGCTTACATTTATGCAAATGATGCCACGGATGCCGCACAGTTTGCACTCGAAAAATGGCAAGACGGTCACACTATGGTTGAATATGAATATGCCGGAAGCATAAATGCAACTACTGCCAAAAACCTTTTAGCTAATAAGCTTGTTGGAAAGCTCAGAGTTGCCGGCTCCGCCGAATTGCCGTTTGGTAATTATTTAATATTAGTATTTAAGAAATAAAACAAAATTTCGGAGGATAAATTTTGAAAGATATAAAAGAGATATTCGGCAGTTGCGTTTTCGGCGACGAGGTTATGAAAGAAAGATTGCCGGAGGATATTTATTTATCGCTTAAAACCGCGATAGAGAAAAGAGAGGGCATAGACCATTCTATTGCCGATACCGTGGCAGACGCTATGAAGGAATGGGCGATAGAAAAGGGTGCTACGCACTTTACTCACTGGTTCCAGCCAATGACAGACATTACAGCCGAAAAGCACGACAGTTTTATTACTGCCAACAAGGACGGTACTGTAATCCTTGAATTTTCGGGTAAAGAGCTTATAAAGGGTGAGCCCGACGCATCAAGCTTCCCCTCCGGCGGACTGCGCGCAACATTCGAGGCGCGCGGATACACCGCTTGGGACCCGAGCTCTTATGCTTTCGTGAAAGATGATACGCTTTGTATACCCACGGCGTTTTGCTCATACGGAGGCGAGGCGTTAGACCAAAAAACACCGCTTCTTCGTTCCATGGACGCGATAAACAAGCAGGCACTCCGTATTGTAAAGCTGTTCGGTATGAACGATGTAAAGCATATTGATACTATGGTAGGTCCTGAGCAGGAATATTTCCTTGTGGATAAAGAGCTTTTCGATAAGCGCCCTGACCTTATTTTCTGCGGCAGAACGCTTATAGGCGCCCGTCCGCCGAAAGGTCAGGAAATGGAGGACCATTATTTCGGCGTAATCCGTCCGCGCGTGGCGGCGTTTATGCGCGACCTTGATAAAAAGCTTTGGGAGCTTGGCGTTATGGCGAAAACCGAGCACAACGAAGCGGCACCCGCACAGCACGAATTGGCACCGATATTCACCAACACTAACATAGCGGCGGACCATAATCAGCTTACTATGGAGATAATGAAAAAAACCGCGGAGGAACACGGTCTTGTGTGTCTGCTTCACGAAAAGCCTTTTGCAGGAGTAAACGGCAGCGGAAAGCACAACAACTGGTCGCTTTGCACTGATACAGGAGTTAATCTTCTTCGCCCCGGCAAGAGCGCAAGCTCTAACACTCTGTTTTTGCTGACGCTCTCGGCAGTTATAAAGGCAGTAGACGAGCATCAGGACCTTCTTAGAATTTCGGTAGCCTCACTGGGCAACGACCTGCGGCTGGGAGCCGCGGAAGCGCCTCCGGCGATAATTTCAATATATTTAGGCGATGAGCTTGACTCGCTTTTAGAGTCAATTATAAAAGGCGAACACCACAATGATGTTCACAAAACGAATATGTCGGTAGGAACAGAGATTATCCCCTCTATAAGAAAGGATAACACAGATAGAAACCGCACCTCCCCCTTTGCCTTTACGGGTAATAAGTTTGAATTTCGTATGCTCGGCTCTGCCGCCTCAATTTCCGATACCAATGTTATGATAAACACCATTGTTGCGGAAGCTTTCCGTGAGTTTGCGGACAAGCTCGAAAAATCCGAAGATTTTGAGAGCGATGTTAAAGCGCTTATAAGGGATACTTTCTCAAAGCACAAACGGATTATATTTAACGGCGACGGATATTCAAAGGAATGGGAACTGGAAGCCGAAAACCGGGGACTTCTCAACCTTAAAAACACCGCCGAGGCTCTGCCGTATATGCTGAAAGAAAGCAATATTGAGCTTTTCTCGCGCCACGGCGTATTCAATAAAACGGAAGTTAAGTGCCGCGAGGAAATAAGGCTTGAAAACTACTGCAAAACGGTACATATAGAAGCGCTCACCCTACTCCAAATGATAAGGCGCGATGTTATTCCGGCAATAAGCTCTTATACAGAATCACTTTGCAGTTGTATTATAAGCAAGAAAAAAGCCGCTGAAAAAATTGACTGTTCAGTTGAAGAGGCTCTTGCTAAAAAGCTTTCAAAGCAAAACGCCTGTCTTTTTGAACTGGCAGATAAACTTGACAATGCGGTAAATACGGCAAAAGAAATAGAAAAAATAGAAGACTGCGCGCTATTCTATCATAACAGCATAATTTCAGTAATGAACGAAATACGCGATATTTCGGATAAATGTGAACAGGAAGTAAAACGCGAATACTGGCCATATCCTACATATGACGATTTGCTTTTCAAAATTTAATACTTATAAAAAACAGAGCGCCTCAGGTAACTGAGGCGCTCTGAAATATCGCTTATAAGTTAATGTTATGCGGCAACCGGCTGATCCTTGATTGTATCATAGAACGAAGCACGGCTAAGCTCCATATACGGATCAACATAAATAAATGCAAGACCGCAGGTAACGGTGCCTAAAAGTATCCACCAGAAGAAGCTCAAATCAAGGACGAAAAGATCCCACTTGCGACCCTTCATCATATTCTTGCTTGCGGTGATAGCTTCATTAGCCTTCATTTCCGGATGGTCTGCAAGTATGTAGAATGTCATTGAATAAGAATATGTTTTAATAATACCCGGAATGCAGAACAAAAGCGACCAAAGGAATGTATAAATTCCAACGAGTACGCCGGCGCCACAGGTTGTGCCGAATCTGTTAAAGCCCTTGAACATATCGCCGAATTGGACCTTTTCGCCACGAAGAACGGATAACTCAACGAGCGCGAGACCTGCCGCTATCGGACCTGAGATGAAGAGCGCCGCAATGGACGATGCGCCTACTATCAACCCGCCAACGATAAGTGTGCCGAAAACAATGCCGAAGTTGGCACCCAGTGCGGTTTTAGCGCGAAGCTTTACTTGTTTTCTGTCATACATAATTATTCAACCCCCTATAGTTGTTATAATTATTATATATGTTTTTCCTTTTCCTGTCAAGAGTTTATCATCTGAAAACCCTTACGGTAAAGGATTTGCCACATCTCGGGCAAACGGTTGTATGCTTGCCTTTTTTTCGAGGCAGGCGCAGTGTCGCTTTACAGTACGGGCATTTTTTATATATGTGAGTATAGTCGGCTTTGCGCTGGCGGCGAAGTCCTCTTATACTTCTTATTTTATTTATCACGCTGAGTACTATTATATTTTCGCGCTGTCTTGCCGGAAAATTTCTTGAAAACACTCGCAAAACCGCTACAAGCATTATAAGATAAACTATTATCTGCAAAATCAATGAACGGATAAATATGTTAACAAACGCGAGAACGGCACTAAGAGAAAACAGTACATAAAACAGTGCGTCTGCTCCGTACCTGCCACTCATAAATTGCATAAGTTTGTAACGAAAGTTCATATTCACACCTCTCTTACTTATTATTATAACCCTCAATTTGATATAAATTGTTAACTGCAAATTAAAATTTTGTTGCTTAGGTTTATTTAATAATGTATAATTGCTGTAAGGGGGCATATTGATGTTTTCGTCAGTCAAGAGTATCGGTATATTCGGTATTGATACTTATATGATACAAATTGAAGCGGATGTTTCAGGTGGACTACCGAGCTTTGATATAGTAGGTCTTCCCGATACTGCGGTAAAGGAATCGCGCGACCGTGTGCGTGCCGCTATAAAAAACAGCGGATTTAAGTTTCCGGCAGGAAGAATTACCGTAAATCTCGCACCGGCGGATAAGAAAAAAGAGGGCGCAATTTATGATTTACCTATAATGCTTTCTATTCTCCTCGCCTCAGACCAAATAAAGGCTCAAACTGCCGACTGCGCTTTTTTAGGCGAATTATCTTTAGACGGTAAGGTCAGACCCATAAACGGCGTGCTGGCTATGAGTATCACGGCTAAACAGTCAGGCATAAAGAGTTTGTTTGTGCCCCGTGATAACGCGGCAGAGGGCGCCGTTATTGAGGGTATCGGCGTTTACGGTATCACACATATAAAAGACCTCTTAAATCACTTAGACGGCAGCGCAAAAATTACCCCTGCCGAGCATTCGGCAAAGGGCGGTGAAGAGCCTATTAAAGCGCTTGATTTCAGTGATGTAAAAGGTCAGGTAATGGCTAAAAAGGCGCTTGAAGTGGCGGCGGCAGGAGGTCACAACATTCTGCTTATCGGTCCTCCGGGTGCCGGAAAAAGTATGCTTGCAAAAAGACTGCCCACAATTCTTCCGGAAATGACATTTGAAGAGTCCATAGAGACAACAAAAATACACTCGGTGGCAGGAATAATTGATAAGGATAACCCGATTGTAACTGTTCGCCCTTTCCGTTCGCCTCATCATACCATATCGGCGGCAGGGCTTACGGGAGGTGGCTCGATACCAAAGCCTGGCGAAATATCGCTTGCCCACAACGGTGTTCTGTTTTTAGATGAATTGCCGGAATTTAAGCGCGACGCTATGGAGGCTTTGCGCTCCCCTATTGAGGATGGTGTTGTTACCGTATCGCGTGTTGCCGGAAGTGTTACATATCCGAGCGCGATTACATTGGTTGCCGCTATGAACCCCTGCCCCTGCGGATATTACGGACATCCTACAAAGGCCTGTACCTGCTCGCTTAATATGGTGAGAAAATATCTGAACCGCATATCCGGTCCTATGCTGGACCGCCTCGATTTGCATGTAGAAGTGCCTCCCGTTGATTATAAAGCCCTTTCAAACAGAGGGTCGGGCGAAAGCTCTGCGGAAATTCGCGCGAGAGTGAATAAAGCGCGCGAGATACAAAACCTCAGATATGAAGGTACCGGTATTACCTGCAACGCAAGGCTCACGCCGGCGCTTCTTCGCAAATTCTGCATTATGACCGATGACGCCGCGCAGTATTTAAGCCGCAGTTTTGACGAATTGGGGCTATCAGCCAGAGCCTATGACAGAATACTTAAAGTAGCACGGACAGTCGCTGACCTTGAAGGAAGTGAAAAAATCGAAAAGCAACATATTTTCGCATCAATCCGCTTCAGAAGTCTTGACAGGAAATATTGGAACGAATAGCAAAAAGCACGGCAGAAAACGCCGTGCTTTTATATTCCTGCAACCGAAATAATATACTTTTTATTGTTTATAAATAAATGCTTTGTTTTAAGATATTTAACCGCGTCTGAAAAGCTATCGGCATTATGTATAGCCGAAAGGCCCTCACCGGTAGCCTTTACTATACTTTCCTTTCTCGTCCAAATCTCTAAAAACCTTTGGCTTTCGCCACAAAAGCCCGGCTTTACATACTCAAGCTCTTTTTCGGAAAAAAACTTCTCTGAAATAAGCTTAATAGACTTACTGTCAAGCCGTCTTTCTTCAGCCTCAATATCTATACCTATTTTCGATACGTCTTCATCAATACGGATAAGCCCCTCTGCTTTTCTGCCGTTTCCGCATACCGCGGCTATTGCGACAGTATCGGTATGTGCCAAAGAAAAATCAAAATCGGAGCCCTTTATATACGGTTTTCCTTTATCGGTTTTACATATCAGCTTTTCTGCATTTTGCACATTGAAAGCTTCAGATAGAATATAATCCCTTGCAGCTTCTGCCGCTTGGTGCCGGGATATATCATCACCGTCACAAACTGCATATTTTATATATATCAAAAAATCACCTACAAAATATATTTTTACGGCAATACTTGACATTTTTCGACAAATTTGTATAATATAATTAGATTGTATTCGCGGTAGTGAAAAAAGAAAAGCAGGAACTGAACCCGTAATGGTTCAGGCCCTGCCCGGAGACCTGAAAAGATTACAGCTTCTATGGTCGTGGTAGTAAAAAAAGAAAAGCAGGAACTAAACCCGTAATGGTTCAGGCCCTGCCCGTAGACCTGAAATGATTACAGTTTCTATGGTCGTGGTAGTAAAAAAAGAAAAGCAGGAACTAAACCCGTAATGGTTCAGGCCCTGCCTGTGGAGCTGAAGATGGGACTTGAACCCACGACCTGCTGATTACGAATCAGCTGCTCTACCAACTGAGCCACTTCAGCGAACAACAGTAATTATAACAATATTATTTAATTTAGTCAAGCATTTTAGGTGATAAAATGAAAGAGGAAATCAAGCCAATCAACAAAAGAATAGCGACTTACCGCCGCCTTGCAGGACATACTCAGCAAACCGCTGCCGAGGCTCTCGGCATGAAAAAGAACACATATGCCCGTATGGAGCTTCACGGAAATCCTACTCAGGATATAATTATAAGACTTGCTAGTCTTTACAATGTCTCTGCTAATTTGCTCCTTTACGGAACAGACCTTATACCCCCCACTGAAATCAACAAAGAGCCACCCCGTTTAGAAGAAAAACCTCATATTTTCGAAAACAGACCCGAGCCGGTGCTTACTACAAACGAAAAGAACTGTATAACGATAGTAAGAACATTTACAAAAGAAGAAAAAAATCAGGTAATGAAGCTTATAAATAATATCTATCAAGCCAAAAAAAGGAACGGATAACCGTTCCTTTTTTCTATACGGATATATAATCGGAAAGCTTGAAAGAATAAATTATTTTTTCCTTTACGGGACTTTCAAATATCTTTTCGCAAGCCGAAGCATAAACTGAAAGCTGGTCTTTATATCGCTTTTTTAGCTCGTCTGTGTCATCCACACTGTCGGTCTTAAAGTCTAACACCACTACGCCGTCAGGCTCTAAGAAGCATAAGTCAACAGCACCCTGAACGATAAATTTATCATCGGAATCGGAGTTTTCATTTTGGTACATGCTAACGGGTAACTCGGTTAAAAACCGCATTTCGCGCCTTACATCGGTTGAAGCGCAAATTCTTTTATAAATACGGCTTTCAAAAAACCGCTTTATTGCGCCCCTGTCCGCCGCCGAGGCTTCGTTCTCGGTTATACGCTTTTCGGATAAGAGCCTCTCGATTTCGCGCTCAACATCAGGGGATTTATCAAACTTTATAAACTGCATTATCCTATGTGTGGCGGTGCCTCTGCCGGCGGCAGAGAGACCGTCCTTTTGCATAAATGACGGTCGGTCAGTCATAGCAAAATGTTCGCTTTCTGCGCGATTTGCAAGCTCGGACACCGAAATTTTTGCAGGTATTCCTGCAAGTGCGGCATACGGATAATCGTAGCTTATATTCTGCTCTATTTTCTCTTTGAGCTTTGTATCAGGCACGGCGGTATCTTCAACCGTTTCGTAATTTGACACCTGCTTTGCGGCGTCTATAAAGCTTACCGATATATGACTATCGGTTTCGATAGTCTTTATTTTTACCTCGGCAGTTCTGCGCAGAATGTCAGCGTCAGGGTGAATGATTGCTGCGGCGAGTATGTATTCAGCCGAGTTTGCAGCATTTATTATATAATCTGCACTTATGCTCTCTGTGCCACGGCTCGAAGCCTCCGCCGCGCGTAAAAGGCTTCTTTGCGCATTATTAAGACTGCAGACAAGACATAATTTTTCCTCTGCTCTCGTCAAGGCCACATACAAAAGACGAAGCCTCTCGCGCGCAATTTCCTTTTTGCTTACCGCGTTTAATACCCTATGTCCTAAGTTTTCTTTTTTATCGAGTATACTCTTACAGTAATACTTAAAGCCTATACCGTATTCCTTTGAATAAACGGTGGGCGCTACGGCGTCGCTTTTGTTTATTTTATTGCTGAGACCTGCGATTATGCATATCGGGAACTGAAGTCCCTTTGAACGGTGGATAGACATTATTTTGACCGAGCCGTCTCCCGAGACTGCGGCAGGCTTTACCGCGCTTTCGGGCAGAGAAGCTATATACCTTAAAAAGCCGTATATACTGCCACTCATACCTCCGGTATAATCGCTTGCGAGTGTCAATAAAGTCATAAGATTTTGCGCTCTTGCCTCACCGCCGGGCAGGGCGCTGAAAATATTTATCATATCGGTTTTATCAAACACATAGGAAATGAATTTATCAAGAGGAAGCATTGTACTCATTCGCCTTAAATTTGATATTTCCTCAACAAATCTCCTCGCTTTTTCGTTTTTATCAGCATAAGCCGAGAGGGCACCGAAAAGAGTTAAATCCTTTCTGCCTATTCTTATCTGTGCCAGTTCCTCGGCGGTAAAGTTGTATACAGGCGACATAAGCACCTTAAGCAAATCAACATCGCTTTGAGGGTTATCTATTATGTGAATAAGTGCAAGCGCAGTTACGACCTCGGTTGAAGCGAAATAATCGCCGTCATTTACCTTTACGGGTATCATACATTTACTTAATTCGTCGGCAATAATCCCCGATTTTTCCTTAAGCGCGGCGAGAAGTATGCAAAAGTCCCCGTACTGTACTCTTCTTTGGGTACCGTCTTTTTCGGTTATGAGCACGCCGTTTTCAACCGTGCTTTTAATATAGTTTGCAATAGCTGCGGCTTCGCTTTGCATTATACTGTCGCCGCTTTCGTCGTCCACCTTATCTATAACCAGCAAATCAGTATCGGTACTGAGGTTTTCGGGGAAGGAAGCCCCATAGTTTAAGTACTCGTCACTACTGTATATAAGGTTTCCGACCTCGCGCCTCATCAGGTTTTCAAAAAAGAAATTAACGCTCTCACATATACCTTTTCGGCTTCTGAAATTATCGGATAAAATTATCCTTTGCTTTTTGCCCGTTGCCTCCTCGTTATAATTCTCATAAGCGTTTTTCTTATTGAGGAAATTATCAGGGTTAGAGCCTCTGAATCCGTAAATGCTCTGCTTTACATCGCCTACAATAAACAGACGCTTGCCATTATCCGACAAAACATCAAATAACGCATCCTGCAAATCGTTAACATCCTGAAATTCGTCTACAAGCACCTCATCATAGCGAGAAATTATCTCATCGGCTTGCTCGGTTTTAATTATTTTACCGTTTTCATCCTCTGTGCAAAGAAGCGTAAACGCCATTTGCTCTATATCGTCAAAAGAAAACCTATTTTCCTGCTTTAATCTCTCAAAAAGCCGTTCATCATAGGCGTTTAGCAAGTCGCTCAGAAGCGATACGGCACCGACGCTGCTTTGAAGCTCATCTTGTACGGCGGACAATTCGCACGAAAAGAATGCTTTTATACTTTCTATATCCCGAACGATTTGCTCTTTTAAGGACTTCATCGTATCGGTTGATTTGTTTGGCATTCTGCCGAGTGCCGCTGAACGCACAGCACCCCATACGCTATCCCACTCACCCGAATTTACGGCAAGCTCTATTTCATATATAACGCTTGCAACCGCCTGAGAATACTCTGCCGCTTTATCCGCATTCTCTGAAAAAAGCGCCTCTTCCGCTAATCTCTCCGCTTTTTTCTTTAATGATTTTATCCTCTCTTCTGCGACGGAAAATGCGTACTTATACCATATATGTTCTCGGTCGAACGGTGCTTTATAGGGGGTGCCAAGCGAGCTTATAAAGTCCTTCATAAACGGCGACTTTTTTGCGGCGGAATAGATTTCATCGATAAGATTTATAAGCTCTCCCTCACCAAAACGGCAGTTTGAAAGCTCTAAAAGTCTCTTAAAATCATCTTTTCCCTCTTCAATATATCCGCCCACAAGGCTATCTAAGACTTCTCGCCTGATACCCAGAAGTTGGCTATCGTCTGTAACCTTAAAATCAGGCTCGATACCGAGCAGGCTGAAATTATCCCTTACAAGCTTTATGCAGAATGAGTCTATCGTGCATATATCGGCAGACTTTATAAGATACCTCTGGCGGGCTAAAAGCTCGTCATCGGGATTTTTTTGGGTCTCCTCACAAAGACGGCTTTCAATTCTCGACAGCATTTCTGCCGCTGCCGCGTTTGTAAATGTAACTATGAGAAGACGGTCGGCAAAAACGGGGTTTTTCTTATCGGTAAGCTTTCTTATAACTCGTTCTACAAGCACTGCGGTCTTGCCGGAGCCTGCCGCGGCAGAAACCAAAACACAACCGTCGGCTTTTATCGCACTGCTTTGCGCGCTTGTCGGATTAAACGCCATTTTCGCTCACCTGCCTTCTCATTTCCTCCATAACCTGTTCTTTCTTCATATTCTCGACTCTCGGAGGCTTTTCTTTTTCTATCCTGCAAATACTTGCAAAATCACAGTATTTACAAGCAGCACTTTCCCTACCGTCAACGGGGTTTGCACTGAAAACTCCGTTTGCAATAGCGCTTCCCGTCTGCTTCAGCTTAAATTCAAGAAAATCAAATATCTCTGTAAAATCTTCATTTGTCACGCCCTGAAGCCTTGCTTTCGGACTGCTTTGCGGTATATACTCACCGTTTCCGCTTTTATCCATAGCAAATATCAAATCTTCATCCTCCGGCATAAAGCCGTTCATCCTGCGCGCCTTAGGAGTATCTTCCTCGGGAAGTGCCGCATTCATATAGAATATGCCTGCAGGAATGCCTCCGAAGTTTTCATCGCGACATACGGCATAAAGATATATTAACATCTGCATATTCTGACCCACAAGTATATCGGGAAGCTTAAACTCTCTTTTTCCGGTTTTGTAGTCTATTACTCTTACATATCCGCCGTATCTGTCAAGTCGGTCAACTGCACCGTTTACGCTCACCGTCACTTCGCTGTCAACCGGTACTGTCAGCGCCGGCATATCGCCGGTTTTGCCTATTAAAAGCTCACATTTCTGCGGACGAAAATCCGACTGTTTGAACTCACTTACAAGTCTTTCTCCTAAATATTTAAGCGTCTCGGTCATATTAGCCACCATTAATCTCAAATGCGGTGTTTCAGCTTCTCTGTAACCTTTTATACTGCTTAAATATTCGTTTACAAACCGTTCTATTGCTGAATGTATTTGTGCCTTGCCGAGCGCGTCTGTTTTTTCCGCCGAAAACTCAACAAACTTTTCAAGCACAAAATGCACAAGCGTACCCGACTGCATGGCACTTAAGTTTACCGCTTCAAGACTTTTAACCGACAATGCATATTTGCAGAAATACATAAAAGCGCACCTACTGTATGTATCAAATCTTGACGGAGAAAGAGATATATTTTTACCGACAAGCTTTAAGGAAAGCTCACGCGGTATATTAAACTGAGGCCTTTTATTGCTTGAGCATACTGAATTTACACGCGAAATGTAGGAGTCTTGGCTCTGAAGTACGCTTTTAAGCGTCTCAAAATCCGATTTTCCGTGTTCGCTTCTGCAAAGGCGCGAGAAAGCATCCTCTTTTGTTTCGGGAAGATTATTTTCGCTTAGATTATCAGGCTCGTTTATAATCTTGAGTGAAAATCGGCAGGCGAGAGCCTTTACAAAATGCGACGGCTCGCCCGACGCCCCGTTAAAGCTTATAAATACTCCCTTATTGGCACAGCAAACGCAGTTATATACAAGCAAATCCTCATCTATTGCCGAATGTACAGAGCAGTCGGGTATATCAATTCCGAGATTTATAAGTTTCCCGATTTCCGAAATGCTGAACACGCCGCTTGCCTTCGGCGCACGCGGAAATACACCCTGATTTGCGCCTAAGACAAACACATAAGAGGGCCTTGACGGTTGTATCCTCTGAGCTTCACCGAAAACCACCTCGTCCACCGTTTGAGGAATAACGCCTACCGTTTCAATATCGGCGCAGTTTTTGAACGCCTCGTAAAAGTCTCTTTGTGAAGAACTTTGAGGCAGGCATTTTACTATACTGTCAAGTATCTTCATAACCTTACTGTATGCGGTGATAATACCGTCGCTTAAAGGTATATTATCGGAATTCTTATAATTGTCAGAAATATTCAGAAAACTATCCTTTACCGATTCGAGCAATCCTACCGCCGCACTTGCCATATCTCGCACTGTGCCGACAAACTTAGCTTTGAAATCGTCAATAGGCGCTATTGCCCTTAATCTTAGAGCGTTTATCTCTTCAAGCTCACTGATAGCGTCATCATCGGAAAACTTATTCTTATCAAGACCGCGAGGGTCCATAGTCCATTCGTTTGTCCACGCAGTACCGTCTATATTCCAGATAAACACATAGTTTTCAAGCCTTGAAATTTCCAAATCGCTTAAAATTTCTACGCCGCTTTTATGAAATCGCAGTATTTTCTCTGTTGTAATACCAAAACTCAACTCCATAGCCGCCTTAAGCACTGCCGCAGGTGGCAAGGAATAAAGCGGCAGGCGTTTATCCGCGAAATAACTGATTTTATTTTTTTCAAAAGCGGTGGAAAGTAGTTGTTCATATTCCGAAGCGTTGCGCGCCACAACCACAAAATCACTGTACCTTGCGCCTTTTTCGCGCACTATTCGCCTGATGTTCCTTGCTACGAACTGCGCCTCGTCGTAAGCGGTTGCGGCGCGGCAAACCGTAATATCCTCTAAAGACACCTCGCCGTCAGTCTTACCCTTGCACATAAACTCTTCAACCGCTGAAATTCCCGTAGACACAAACTTTCCGCTTTGAAGCACTATATCATCGACTTTCATTACACCGTGCTTTTGCGCGATAGCCGAAATTCGGCTTTTTGCCTTTCGCACATTTGCGAAAATGCCGAGAGCTCCCCTTTCGTCCACATTTTCACAAAACGAAACGGTCAGGCTTTCAGCACCCGATAAAATGCGGTCTATTATTTTATACTGGATACCGGTAAAGCCGCTGAACGAATCTATAAAAACCTCTTTACCGCAAAAATAATTATGCTCCTTAAGTGTTTCGTAAAGTAGCGAAAGTCTATCACCGGCGCCCTCAAATTTTTCAAATAAAAGCTCTTCATACTCGGCATATACACATGCCGTATCATAAAGCTTTCTTTTGAATACACTATCGGTAATGCCCTCCGATACAGTGAAAATATCCGTGGCGGACACTCCGTTAAGCTTGAACTCGCCTACTGCGCTTAGCATCATTTTCGACAGTCCCGACGATAGCGAATATTTGCCGAAATATTTAAGCCTGTCGCGTGTATTTTTAAGCGCGGTATTGATAAGTATTATTTTGTCACTGTCACTAATCTCACCCACCGCACCGCCGCCGTAAAGATTTTCAACCTCATCGCAAAGGCGGCTGAAGCTGAGTACCTTTACCTTTTGTGCATCACGGTCGCCGAGCATACTCAGTATTCTTTTTTCACTCTCAAATGAGAATTGCTCAGGTATTATTAAAATAGGCTGTGCCCCGCGCTTAACGCTTTCGGCGATACGCCTGCAAACTTCATAAGATTTGCCGCTTTGTGCCCTGCCTACTATAAATTCAAGCATTTCTTTCGCCTCCGATTTAATAATACAAGGTATGGTGTACCGAAATCAGTACACAAAAAGGCAGAAGCTTATCCTTCTGCCTTTATACGAAGCATTGAGCCTTTCTTTATTTCACGCTCAAAGGGTATTTTCACTGTCATCATAGGGCTTCGTGCACTTTCAATTTCGTTGCCGTTTTTATCAAGGATAGTATCCGCCTTGATATTAAACGGCTTTGAGCCGGCTTCAAGACAGTCAAGTATCGCACCTCGTGAAAACTTGTTTTTAAGCGTTGCTTTAACACATCCGTCTTCATAACCCGTTACCACCGCGGCTATAAAATAATCTCTTATATAGCCTGCGTTTTCGTAGGTTTGTGCGTTTTGAGGTGTTCCGAGATAAAAGCCTGTTGAATATGTTCTGTGACTTATTTTATTAAGCTCGTCTATTACCCAGTCGGGTACCTGCCAATTACCCTCGCAGTCTTTCATACTGTCGAGAGCGCCGCGATAGGCGTTAGCCGTCACCGCTACATAATAATCGGTCTTTGCCCTGCCCTCTATTTTTATACTGTCAACCCCTGCCGCGGCAATTCTGTCAAGATACTGCGCCATACACATATCGTTGGCGTTGAGTATATATGTTCCCTTATTGGTTTCGGTTATATCATAATACTGACCCGGGCGCTTTTCCTCCATAAGAGAATAACTCCAGCGGCAAGGCTGAGCGCAGTCGCCGCGGTTGGCGTCACGGCCTGTCATATAACTTGAAAGCAGACACCTTGCAGAAAAGGACACACACATAGCGCCGTGAACAAACGCCTCTATTTCAAGGTCGCTTGGCGTATTATCCCTTATATGTTTAATTTCCTCTAACGAAAGCTCGCGCGCGAGCACCACTCTTTTAGCACCCATTTTATAAAACTCGGTAGCCGTGGCGCTGTTTACTACCCCTGACTGCACCGATATATGTATTTTACAGTTGGGCGCATATTTTTTGATAAGAGATATTGTGCCTATATCCGAGGCTATTATGGCATCAACTCCGCTTGTGTTCAGAAAAGACAAGAACTCAGGCAAACGCTCCATTTCATCATCGTGCGGTACCGTGTTGCAGGTGACATAAACGAGTACGCCGTGAGAATGAGCAAACTTGACCCCCTCAATTATATCTTCCATATTGAATTTTGCGGCGGCGGTACGCATACCGAATTCCTCACCGGCAATATAAACTGCGTCCGCACCGAAATCTACGGCTACTTTAAGCCTTTGCAGGTCGCCTGCAGGACACAAAAGCTCAGGTATTTTAATCTTCATATATCCAATTCTTTTCTGCTTTGAGCTTCGCAATAATTGCGTTATGCTCATTAAGCGTTTTTCTGTAATAGAACTCCATTTTTGCATCGGTCACAAAATAGTAATAATCAAAGTCTTTAGTAGGATTAAGCGTCGCTTTTATGGCATTTAAGCTCGGTGAACAAAGCGGACCTACCGGCAGACCTTTGCAAACATAGGTATTATATCTGTCGCCGCCATAGGGGTATTTACGGGTAGGCGAAGAGCCGAGCGTAGCAAAATCCTTGCTGTTTAGTCTGTTGAAAAACACCGCCGCAACATTTGACATTTCCGAGGGACTTCCGCCCGCTTCAAGCTCAACTACCGACGCCATAGACATAAGCTCGTGGAAGCTGTACTTTGAATTATTTATATCTTCTTTATATGGCTTTATGCGCTCGTCAAGCGTTGAAAGCATTTTATAAATCGCTAAGTGTGCGCACTCTTTAGAATCATAAGAATAAAAATCGTATGTTTCGGGGAACAGATAACCTTCAAGGCGGTAATACACCTCATCGGCAGGTATTTCTTTTACAAAGTCAAAATCAAATTTCCCATTTCTGACTTCATACAAAAAATCTTTTTTAGTACAGACTCCGGCTTCATCTAAGAGTTTGGCTATATCGTCAATATTTGCCATTTCGGGTATAGTCACCCTTACAGTATCAGCCTTTGCGCCCTCGCTCATAAGCATTTCGGCAAGTCCTGAATATCCAAGCTCGTTGTTAAATTCATAAACGCCGTATTTATACTTGCCCTCGAAGTGTTTAAGCTTTGAATACAAACGGAAAAGCACAGGCATTTTTACAGCGCCGCAGTCAGAAAGCTTGCTTGCAATTTTGTGTACAGAGGTTCCCTTTTCGATTTCTATTACACAATCCTTACCTCTGCCAAAGCCTATACCTAAATAATCTGAGGTAACGAATATTATACCGAAAGCCAAGGATACCGATACCACAACTATGGAAATTACCCATATTACTGTCTTTATTCCCGAATGTGATTTTGCTTTTTTCTTTTTGTGTTTTCGGTGTGGTTCTGCGCTTGGGCTCTCCTCTTCGATATTAAAGTCCTTTCCGATTATAAAATCATCCTCGGAAATATTGGTGTTTTCACTGTTCAAATCTTTGTTATCCATAAATTTCTCCAAATTCATCCGGAAATGTATTTCATACCGCGTAAAATTTTATGTGCGGTTTGTTTGTCCTTCAGTGCCGTCAGAAGCATAAAGGCAAAATCACTCGCCGCACCGGCACCGCGTGCGGTTATAATTTGACCGTCACGCACGGCAGGCAAATCAAGAAATCTGGCGCCTGTAAGATATTTTTCAAAGCCGTCATAGCAAGTGGCGTTCTTACCGCTTAAAAAGCCCTTTTTGCCGAGAATAGAGGGCGCCGCACATATGGCGCCTATAATCCTTGAATTGTTGTAAGCGTAATCAATGGCCCAATTTACCGCTTCACTTTTTTCAAGATTTAATGTGCCGGGCATTCCACCCGGAAGAATTACAGCGTCAATATCATCAAGATTTATTTCGCTGTCAGTAATATCGCAGGTCACCGGTATACCGTGGGAACCGGTGATGACCTTTCCTTTTACACCTACAGTTTTAACCTCGACCTCTCCCCTACGGAGAACATCTATCGGAGTGAGCGCCTCAATCTCCTCAAAACCGTCGGCTAAGAATACATATACCATTAAATCACCTCAAAGTATCAAGAACCAACTGCATTATATCGTCGGATATGTCTTCCTTTGTTCTCGGCATACCGTCTTTTGCACAAGAAATCGTCTTATATCCTGAGTATTCCGCAACGAATTTTGCGGCACGGCGGCAACGGCTTAAATACTCAACATCTCTTTCGTGTATATCCTTACTGCCTTCGTCGCCCTTATATCTGCCGGTCAAAAGCCTTTGCGATACTTCTACCGGCATATCGAGAAATATTACCAAATCCGGCTTCGGTATACCGACTTTTATATATTCAATATCATAAAGCCAGTCAAGAAACGGTTTCCATTCCTTTTCACTTAGCTTACTTGCCTGATGTATAGCGTTTGAGGTGGTATATCTTCCGGCTACAATAAGCTTGCCGTCGGCATATTCCTTTCCCCATTTTTCCTTAAAGGAAGCGTATCTGTCCACACAGTAAAAAAGCGACGCGGCGAACGGATTTACATCATTAGGCTTATTTCCGAACCTGCCGGACAAATACATCTTTACAAGTGCGCTTGAATCGCTTTCATAGTCGGGGAACGATATTGCCTTAAAGGAAATGTTTTTTTCCTTAAGTCGGTTTTGAAGCATCTCAAGTTGCGTTGATTTTCCGCTTCCGTCAAGACCCTCTATCACTATAAGCTTACCCATTTAATTTCATTTCCTCATAACGCTTTTTAACATCTGTCATATGTCCGCAGGTCATCTTCCCCTCAGGGCAGAAGCCGGCAACACACGACGGACCTGCGTTTTTGAACAGGTTGGGTGCTACTTGACACACAAGCTTTAACATCTGGTCCGCCACATCGTGAATTTCCCACTGAGCGCGGTTGCAGCAGCGGTGATGAAAAAAGTTCATAAGCGAGCGCGCGTTCATAGTAACCACCATTTTTGTTTCACAGGCATTCGGAAGCACAAATCTTGCGTCCTCAATAGCTTTTTTAGACGCCATACGGGCGGCGGTTTTTTCGTCCTTACCCTCAGCTAAAAAGGCTTTTTTATGCTTTTGTGTTAGCACTTCGGCAATTTTATCATAAGCCTGCTGTGCTAAACGCATCGACTCGTTATATATCTCAAGCGCCTGAGCTTCTTTTTCTATTTCGGGAGGTGTTACAAATTCAAATTCGCCCTCTTTTACATAGCGTTGGCTTTTAACCGAAAAAGAGGCTATACGGTGACGCGTTATCTGAGCTAAAAGCGAGCGCGAAACGCCCTCAATACCGAATGTAAACGAGGCGTGTTCTATGGGACTTTCATGTCCGAGTCCCGACAGCATATTTACAAAAGACTCAACCTTTTCATCGGTAAGCCCGTCCCTTAAATCTTCAATCGTAGAAGGACTGTAGCATAATTTTGCCGCACAGGCGATAGTTCTTTCGGGGTCGGGAGTATACGCAAGTAATGTAACCTTTGGCATAATTTTACCTCCAAATACAACTTTACAGATACCATTATAACAGAAAACACTCTTCTTAGCAATTCATTTTGTATATAATCTTAAATATTTATCAATCTTTTTCTAAAAAAGTCTTTTTTTGGCGAGCAAAGTGTGGTACAATATGAGAAATTAAAAATTTTTCGGGGGCGTTAAATTATGTCTAATGTAGATTTTAAGCATACTCCTTACGGCGACCTTGCCATTATAAGTATGCGTGGTTGTGAGGATATAGCGGCAAAGGTGGATTACTATCTTAAACAATGGCGTGACATCCCCGAAGATGAGACCTTTGTGGTCACTCCTAATTGTCCGCGTTTCGGCACAGGAGAAGCGAAAGCGGTACTTAAGCACACTGCAAGAGGTCTTGATGCGTTTATAATCTGTGATTGCTTTAATTACAGCGTGCAGTATAAGATGTACGGTATGACCGTTCCGATGAGTCCGGACGACCATTTTCAGGACTTAAAACGCGTTATCGCGGCTTTTGGCGGTAAAGCAAGAAGAATTACGGTAATTATGCCTATGCTCTATGAAGGCAGGCAGCACAGAAGAACCTCCCGTGAGTCTATGGACTGCGCTATGGCGCTTCAAGAACTGGTAGCTATGGGTGTTAAGAACATAATCACATTTGACGCGCACGACCCGAGAGTTAACAACGCCATCCCGCTTGACGGCTTTGATAATGTACAAGCCGCCTACCAGATGATAAAGGCGCTTCTTAAAGTCGTTCCCGATATGAAGCTCGATAAAGACCACACAATGATAGTTTCCCCCGACGAGGGCGGTATGGGCAGATGCATTTACTATTCCTCGGTTTTGGGCCTTGAGCTTGGTATGTTCTACAAGCGCAGAAATTATTCTGTTGTAGTAAACGGCAGAAACCCCATTGAAGCTCACGAGTTTTTGGGTAATGATATTACCGGCAAGGACCTGATTTTAGTCGACGATATGATTTCGTCAGGCGACTCAATGCTTGATATTGCCTCTAAGCTTAAAGAAATGGGAGCCGGCAGGATATTTATCTTCTCAACATTCGGTCTTTTCGTTGAGGGACTTGAAAAGTTTGACGATTTCTGCTCTCGCGGTATTATTACAAAGGTATTTACCACCAACCTTATTTATCAAACCCCCGAGCTTTTATCGCGCGACTGGTATTGCAGTGTTAATATGTCGAAATACATAGCGCTTCTTATTGACACACTCAACAATGATAATTCGATAAGCAAGCTTCTTGACCCTGTTGACAGAATCAATAAAGTTGTTGCGAAATATAACGAAAAACAATAATATGTAATGCATTCGCGGCGAAAGGTAACTTTCGCCGCGTTCGTTAGAAAACTGCCACCGGGTAGTGAATGTTAACAGCATTCGTTTTCACATCGTTAGGTCTTTGAAGATGTGAATGCGGATGCTTATTTTTTTACGAGGTTATATTATGAAAAAAGTCTGTAAAACACTTAACTATTTTTCAAAAGCAGAAAAAATCATTTGGATATCTGCTGCAATTTTGATTATTCTTTCATTTGTTATTTTTGACAGAAGCAATTATTTGACACTTTTTGCCTCGCTAATTGGTGTAACATCTATTATCTTTAATGCGAAAGGGAATCCTATCGGGCAGGCACTAATGATTGTATTCAGCCTGTTGTACGGGTATATATCATTTACTTTTTTATACTATGGAGAAATGATAACATATCTTGGCATGACAATGCCAATGGCGGTTTTTGCACTCATATCATGGATGAGACATCCATACAACGGAAACAAGTCCGAGGTCGAAGTAAACCGGCTGAAAAAAGAAGAGGCATTATTTATGATTTTGCTGTCCGGATTTGTCACCACAATTTTTTATTTTATTCTGCGTGTGTTTCATACGGCAAATATTTTCCCCGGCACATTATCTGTAACTACAAGTTTTTTAGCAGTTTATCTTACATTCAGGCGAAACCCATATTTTTCCCTCGCATATGCGCTAAATGATATCGTTTTACTTGTTCTGTGGACACTTGCAAGCATAGAAAACATAAAATATGTTTCAGTTATTGTATGCTTTTCGGCTTTTCTGATGAGCGATATATATGCTTTTATCAACTGGAAGAGGATGGAAAAGCATCAGAAATCATAAAGCGGAATTTATGATTCAAGGCCTATATGGTAGATTATACTATCAGGTGCGCAATCTATTGTATTCCTCATCCGAAACCGGCTCACACCATTCGGTGGTTGAATCTTCGCCGGAAATTTCGAGAGCAAGGTGGGAAAACCAGCTGTAGGGAGCCGCACCGTGCCAATGCTTGACATTTGCATGGATGTTTACGATTGCTCCGGGTGTCAGTTCTACGGGTTCTTTGCCCCATTCCTGATAGTATCCCCGCCCACCGACGCAGATCAGCATCTGACCACCGCCGGATTTCGCGTGGTGGATATGCCAGTTGTTCCGGCAGCCCGGCTCAAAGGTGACATTATAGATTGGCACTTGTTCGGTCGAAATTGGAGCAAGATAGCTTTTGCCGACAAAGAACTTGCCATATGGGTTTTCTTTGCCGATCGGAAAGAAGATTGTGTTCTGATATTTGTCTTTATCGGTCAGTTCCGCAATCGAATCGTCATATATTTCCTTTGCAAGATTAAAAGTCGCCCATGCTTTCGGCCAGCCGGCGTAAAACGCTGCGTGTGTGATCGCCGCCGCCATTTCGCGTTGCGTGACGCCGTGCGCCTTTGCGTTTGCAATGTGGTATTTAAGACTGCCGTCAGTAATACCCTGCGCCATCAGCGCGGTGACGGTGATAAGGCTCCTCGTTTTGAGGTCTATATCCCCGTTGTTCCAGTTCTCACCAAACAGGATATCGTCGTTAAAATGCGCGAACTCCGGCGCAAATTTACCAAGCTGTTGTCTTCCTGCCGTTTGTGTGATTCTTTCTTTCATCATAAACCTCATTTCTTATTTTCAAACAAAGGATTCATCCGTTTATTTCAGCTTCAAGCCGTCTTTGAACGCGTCGCCGACTCTGCCGCCGACTTTGTAGTAACCGTGCGTATACGGATCGAAGGCAATTGCTTCAAGAGAATCGATATCGACCTTGCCGTCCTTTAGATTTTCTTCCTCTACGGATGTGCGCAGCACTTTCCCAATCACACCGATACCCGTTGCGTCGTTCTGATACTCAACAAATTCACATTCCAAAGCTATCGGCAGTTCGTTGATAACAGGGGCGTCTACCAGTTCGGATTTTTCATAAGTAAATCCTGATTTCTTGAATTTATCATGTTCCTTTTCGCCGTGAACGCAACCAAACCAGTCGGCTTCCACGACATGCTTTGCGTCTGCAATATGGACGACAAATCCGCCGCGCGCCTTGATATTCTTCACAGTTGTGTGTGTTTCGGTAAGATTGAGCGCCACCATATCACGCTCGAGCATGGTCCCCCACGCCGCATTCATCACATCAACGCTGCCGTCTTCATTGAAAGTTGAAATAAGCAGCACCGGCATCGGGAAAATAGCCTCTGTAGTCTTGATTTGTTTTTTCATAATTCTAAAACTCCTTTATCAGTAATTTTCTTTTTTCATAATTCTAATAAAACTGTTTCGCCTACTTTTTTGAGTTCGTCCGGCGAAACGGCAGAAGAAAGGTTTTTTCTACAAACTTTCTTTTAGTATTTGGACGACTTGAGCGCGGTCAAGCACTTTATATCCGCCGTCAAGGATGATTGTTGCATCAGCAATTCCTTCGATCATGTCTTCTCTAACACCGAGCTCTGAAAGTCGCATTGCAACACCGATCTTTCGCATCCAGCGTTCCATTTCAAGCAGACCGGCGTTCGCAATATCTTCATCGGTTTTGCCGTCCGTGCTGACGCCCCACACCTCTGTTGCAAATCTTTTGAATTTTTGCAGTCCGTATGGCAGAATGTGCTTATAATACGGTAATGAGACAGCAGAAAGCGTCATGCCGTGGGTCGCGTCAGTGTAGGCGCCTGCCGCCTGACCGAGCATATGAACCATCCAATCGGTTGTCTTTCCGCGTGAAATAAGTGTATTAAGCGCCCAAGTTGCAGCCCACATTATATTTGAACGCGCCTCGTAATCTTGTGGGTTCTCAACGGCAATAAGCGAGTTGCGGATAACCGATTTCATCAGTGCCTCTGCAAGATCGTCGCTGACATTGTCGTCCTCTCCCGAAAAATACTGCTCACAAATGTGATTGAAAATATCATAGATTCCTGCTACCATTTGCCTCTTCGGTAAACTCATTGTAAAACGTGGATTGAGAATTGCAAACTTCGGCATCACCTCTTCGCCGAAGACGTGTCCGATTTTCTGTTTTGTCGCGTGATTAGTTATAACCGCGCCGCCGTTCATTTCAGAGCCGGTCCCCGCCATAGTGAGAATACATCCAACCGGCACAATCTCGCAGTTCGGTTCTTCAAAGCGTGCGTAGTATTTATCCCATGGATCTTCATTACAGTTTACCGAAACGGAGACCGCCTTCGCGTAGTCGCAGCAGGAACCGCCGCCCACCGCTAAAAGCAGATCCGCGTTATGTGCTTTCGCAATTTCGACACCCTCACGCAATTTATCAGCGGTAGGATTTGGCATTACGCCGGCGTCTTCAACGACATTCTTACCGTTAGCTTTCAAAATAGAAATCACGCTGTCATAGATTCCGTTTTTCTTGATAGAACCGCCGCCATAGATCAGAACGACATTCTTGCCGTATTTGGGCAATTCTTCGCTTAGGTAGTTCAGAGAGTCTTCTCCGAAGTAAAGTTTAGTTGCGTTTTTGTAGCTGAAATTTCCAAGCATTGTTTATTCCTCCGTTATCTAAGAATTATTTTAAGTCCTGCAAATGAAAGTTCATATATGCTGCCATTATCGTGTCGGATGCCGACAGTATCCATAGCCTCAATCTGCTTTTTCGTTGCATGCGCGTAAGGGTATACTCCGTGCAAGAATTGAAGAGCTGCTAAAAGAGTTTGTCTGCGTTCTTTGTCTGTTTTATCCGGGAAAGCGTTTTTAAGAATAGTATCGAGCAGTTCAACGCTCTTTCCATACGCCCTTTTGAATGAGACGAGCCGTTCAATACGGCTGTTTTCTTCCATGTCGTACAAATTCACCGCAAGCAGTTTAAGCATTAGTTTGCGTTTTTCAAGCGACCGGGCAATCTTTTCGGGCAACTCATCGGCTTTCACACCCTCCGCACCAATCTTTTCAAGGTCCTCACACCATAGCAAATACTCGCGTTCGAACAAACGCAGGAAGATCTCCTCTTTCGTCTGAAAGTAATTATAGATTGAAGGACGGGAGCAAGATGTTTCTGCACCGATTTCTTTGATTGTCACATCTCTGAAATTCATTTTATCATACAGTTTTTCGCAGGCGTTCAGTATCTCCTCTTCACGAACCTCCGGCGTTTCTCTCTTTGACATGTTGCCCTCCGTATGTTTTGGTAAATTGCTGACACCGTGTCAGCAATTGTATTATAACATACTACTGACACGGTGTCAATATAATTTATAAAACTAATTTGTTTTTATAATTTGTGGCGAAGCCACACCGAACTTATTACCTATTACTTTTTACTTATTACTTCAAAAAATTTCCCGGAATTTCGCCAAGGCGAAGATTTACGCTCGCGGCGGTGTCCCCCAAAGCAAACACGCGCCTTGCTCGCTTAATGCGAACTGGAGCCCGACCGTTTTATCACATCAAATTATTTGAGTTTTATAGGTCGGGCGCCGGTTCTCTACCGTGATGATGTTTCGCATAGAAAAAAGCACACCAAAAGGTGTGCTTTTTTCTATGTGAGACCGACACTCAAAATGGAACCGGTCATAAAACCTGATTTTCTTTAATTTTGCAGATTTTTATTCTGATTTCACAGAATTACTTGTTCATCAATTTATCAATCCATTCTTGAGGCAAAACATATTCTATATCATCAATTCTAATTGAATATGCTTTATCATCAAACGACATTACTTCCAAAGGAATAACTATATTAATATCTTCCTGTATAACTCCACAAACATACCCGTAAACATAACAGTTCTTTAACATTCCGTCAGGTTGCTTTACTAAATCATACAGACCAGCATCTTTTACCCTTTGTCCGTTTTTGATTTCATTAAGAAATTGTTCGCATTCAGTAATTCCTTTGTTTGAGATTGCTGTTATCTTATCATTAAAAAGAGAACCTTTTACAAACTCAAATCTAATACAATTATCAAGGGAGACTTCTGTTTTCAGCAATTCGGACTTTACATACACAGCGGAAAACTCATTGTCGGGAAAATATCTTACTAACACATCTTGACTATCATTAACAGAATACATACCTGTTTTTATCTTATTGGTAAGATGAACAAAGGTCTTTTTCTCTCCCTTTACGTGACCGATGAACTCCCATTCTCCAAAGCACCAAACTCTACCCTCGTTACCGACAAAAGTATATTCAGTGCCGTCGGTTGCTACAATAGTTTTATTTTCGATTTCCGTAAATTCAACATTATTCGAGCAAGCAACTAAAGAAAAGATAATCACCAAACACATAAAAATAATTGATAACTTTCTCATATCATCACCGCCCTGAGTGTATTATAGCATAAAAGCGGAAATTAATCAATGCGGAACATTGTATATCATCAATTCCGTAGGAATTGCATATCATCAAAACTTTAGTTTTGTATATCATCAAGCCGACAGAAATGCACACCTAAAGGTGTGATGATATACGCCTTCGGCGATGATATACACGACTGCGTCGTGATGATATACCAAGCCTGTCGGCTTGGATAAAAAAACACTCGTTCAAGAGAACGAGTGTTTTTTGGTGCCGAGGTGAATTATACTATCAAGTGCAACACTTGAACAAAAAATAGAAGTTCATACAAATCTCTGTTAAAATAGAGATGTGGAAACTAAAATAACAAAGGAGAAATGTATGAACTACAAACATCTTAGCATAGAAGAACGCTGTTGTCTACGGGAATATTACAAAAAAGGATACAGTTACAGAGAAATAGCGAAACTAATAGGAAGAAATGTAAGCACGGTATCACGAGAGCTAAACAGAAATTTTACTCATATGTATGACATACCAACATACTATCCTCATACAGCACAAAAGAAATGCAATTTAAGGCGTAGTTATTGTCACCGAGGAATATTTTGGGATAAAGAAGTCTTAGATTACATAGACGAGAAATTGCAACAAACTTGGTCGCCCGAACAAATATCTAAAACACCTTGTGAATTAGAAATGCCGTCTTTCAAAACAATATACCGTTGGATAGACAAAGGGTATCTGAAATCTACACTAAAAAATTTAAGGCGTAAAGGCAAAACAAAAAAACGGCTCGGGCACGGTGGTAGATTTACTACTGGCAAATCAATTAGAAAAAGAGATAAGAGCGTTTATAAAAGAAGCGAATTTGGTCATTGGGAAGCAGATACTGTTGTAAGCGGACAAGGCAAATCTAAAGTTTGTTTCGCAACCCTTGCCGAAAGGATGACAAGGTATTATATAGCGATTAAAATACCGGATAGAACAGGTGCTTCAATGGCTGATGCAGTAATTAAGGCTTTTTCAGAATTGCCCGATGGTGCTGTTAAGACTATAACTTGCGATAGGGGCAGCGAGTTTTCCGAATGGCGTCGAATTGAAAAAGAATTAAATTGCAATATGTATTTTGCAGATCCGTACTGTGCTTGGCAAAAAGGAACAAATGAGAATCTCAACGGACTACTTCGCGAATTCTATCCTAAGGGGAGAAATCTTTCAAGAGTCAGTCCTGCGACACTAAAAAAGAACCTGGCGTTGATCAACGCCAGGCCCAAAAAGGTTCTTGGATTTCAAAAACCAGTTGATTTGTTTGATTCTTTTATATCTAAGTGTTGCACTTAGATTGACAATTCACCGCCGACACTCAAAAAAGAATCGTTCTGAAAACCTTATTTTCCTTAAAATCTTATTTTAATATTTTCTCCAATACATCTCCGATAACTTTTGCCATAGATGCAAAGCCGAGGTCGGTTGGATGGGTGTTATCAACGGTACCATTATTTCCTGCCATTTGCATCAACTTTTCCCCTTCAATTAAGTAAACATTTTTGTCGCCATTCTCGATAGCATTGTTATAGGTTTCTTTAATTACATTTAACCGCAACACATCATCTTCTGTTAAACAAAATTTAGGCCGCGGCATCATTATAATGGGTACATCGGGATTTTTTTGGCGTATTCGTTTGAACATTTTTTCATGGGTGTTTTTTAAATCTTCTACCGTGTTAGCATTATGATCATAATCATATACAAAACACGACATTTCAAGATTGCTTATATATTCAGCAATTTCATCTTCGCCTCTGGCGTAACCCGCAAAACCGAGATTAATATGATCAGCATTTAATCGACGAGACACAATGCTTTCGTAGGACATACCGGGCCTTGATGCACATCCGCCTTGCGTTATCGAGGAGCCGTAGTAAACAATCGCTTTTTCATATTTATATGGTTGGGGAGCACACAGGGTAGCCTGCTCGCTAACACCTATAAACAGTTCATTAACTGAACAGTAAAGAGGGAAATTTATTGTTATTTCTCGCATTTCATTTGATTGAAAATAAATAATACTTTCATAGCTATCGCTAATATCATAGGGAGGAACAAATGTGGAAACATATTCATTATTTGCATACAGGTCAAACCCCGTCGAACCGGTCAAAGCAAAGTGGGACATTCTCCAAATATCCGACATTTTAGCATGTATAGCAACATAAGGACTATCCGTTTTAAAACGTACTCTACCGCCTGCGGTATTAGTGTGAAGGCGAAGAACACCGTCGCTTACGGTTTCTGCAACTTTCTCCGGCATTCTTCTAAATTTGCCATTTTCATAAAATACACCATATATATGAAACGGATCATTAAGAACATTATAAAACCGAATATCCCCTACATTTAAATTCGTTTCAACCTTAAAATTTGAATCAATTACCGAAAAATCCGTCATATTTATGACCATTCCTTTCCGCTGCACTACAGGCAAAAACGGAAAATAAAACCCGATTGCCATAACACAGCATTCAAAATTTGTGTTAAAATCGGGAGATGAAGAGACGGCTCTCTTGCTCCCTTTATTACTTCCCAAAATCCCGTAATGGTTTCCTGAGAGGCAAGAGTTAAGATATAAAAAAAATCCCGCCATCTTGCGTAAACAGGATTTTTGTGATAAATGCCCCTTTTGACAAGCGAGCGAAAACCCTTTATTTATGCAGGTTTCAGGACTTTTTCGCGTCGTTCTTTTTTGAATCACCCCACGTCGAATCCGAACCTACCTGTTTCATATTTCTAAGAATAAAGCACCCACTTTTTAATAAAAGCGGATGCCATTTTTATTCTATGCGTTGTTTAATTTCGTAACCACCTTTGATAATAATTACAATAGTTTTATCTCCCATAACTCTAATACACTCAATTATCCTCCGCACGACATTATCATCAAACTCAGTAAAATTTAAATCTTCATTTTTAATGCTATTCATTATTCGGTCAACTTCAGTTTCAGTATTACCATGATTTTCAATCTTTGCATTTGCAATAGCAAGTTGTTCCCTTAATGCTTTTATCTTATTTGAGATTTCAATTATACCTTGCTGATACCGTGTTTTGTCACCGGCTGTTTCTTGTTGCCTTTTTATAAAATCATTCAACTCTTTTTTTAATTGCTCTATGTTCTCTTTGATGTTATTTGCTTCAATTACATTTTTATTGCCTCCAATAGAAAACTCCAAAGCAGTTCTAACTGCTTCCAAAACTTTTTCTTTTTCTGGAGCAAT
>CADCLS010000009.1 GCA_902802375.1 Oscillospiraceae bacterium
CCTGTCTGTTTTGTCTAGCAACTAAACTGTAACACAGGATTTTCCTTTCGTCACTCTTTTTTTCATTCTCTAATGTAACACATCTATTGTAAACCTACAGCAATTTTTTCCACCTCTCTCAAAAAAAGGTTTATTTTTTTGTTAAAAGGAAGTATAATATCTAAGAATATAGTTTTATTTCAGGTGAATAGTTATGAAACATTTATCAAATGACGATATGATAATAAAGAACTCAAGGCATATACATCTTGTGGGTATTGGCGGAAGCGGTATGTGTCCTATTGCAGAACTGCTTTTATCAAAGGGATATACAGTATCCGGTTCGGATAGGACTGAGAGTGCAAACACACAGAGGATTAAAAACCTCGGAGCTAAAGTCTTTATAGGCCAAAGGCAAGAAAATATAGAAGGCGCCGATATTGTAGGCTATTCCGCCGCGGTGCACGAAGATAATCCTGAGCTCAAAGCGGCAAGAAACGCCGGCATTCCTACATTTGAGCGTTCAAAAATACTCGGCGCAATAACCCGATTTTACAACAATACAATAGGCGTTTCGGGTACGCACGGAAAAACCACCGTTTCATCTATGATAACACAAATTCTTTTACTTAACAAGAGGGACCCTTCTGCAGTAATAGGCGGAAAGCTGCCGCTTGTAGACAGCGCCTGTGTTTCAGGCGGCTCGGATACGCTGGTTTGCGAGTCCTGTGAGTTTGTGGATAGCTTTCTTGAGTTTTCTCCTGATATTTCGGTGCTTCTTAATATTGATAATGACCACCTTGATTATTTTAAGACAATGGATAACCTGGTTGCCTCTTTTACTAAGTTCTGTGCCAAATCAAAAGTGTGCTATTATAACGGCGATGACAAGCTATGTAAAAAAGCTGTAAGCGGTATTGCCGCAAATACTGTAAGCTACGGCATTAGTGAGGATAACTTTTATCATCCAGAGAATGTAACCGCAGGAAAATTCGGTTTCTCTTTTGATGTAGTAAGGGATGGAACAACAGTAGGGCATCTTGATATGAATGTTCCGGGCAGGCATAATATTTATAACGGTCTTGTAAGCTTTGCGGTATGCTTTGAAATGGGTGTCAAAGCGGAAGGCATAAATGAGGCAATAAAGAAATTTACCGGTGCCGGCAGAAGATTTCAGTTTATAGGTGAAAAGCGCGGTGTTACCGTGGTAGATGATTACGCTCATCACCCGACAGAAATCGCCGCTACACTATCTGCCGCAAAATCTCTTGACTATAAAAGGGTTATAACGGTATTTCAGCCGTATACCTATTCTCGCGTAGCACTGCTTAAAGATGATATGATAAAGGCGCTCTCCCTTGCCGATAAGGTGTTTTTAACACCCATTGTGGCATCGAGAGAAGAGAATATATACGGTGTCAGCTCTGAAGATTTAGCGGATGCTTTGCCTGACGGTAAGGTAATATCAGATTATCATCAGCTTGCACAGGAAATGGCAGAGAGTGCGGGTGACGGCGATATTATAATCACTATGGGCGCCGGAGATATTTTTAAGGTTGCCGGTATGATTTTGGAGAAGCTCAAATGAAAACCGAAAAGCTATATGAGAAAGATGCCTATATAAGCTTGTTTGAAGCAAAAGTATTATCCTGCGAAAACGCGGAAAACGGTTATAAAATAGTGCTTGATAAAACCGCATTTTTTCCTGAGGGCGGCGGTCAGCCTTCGGATATAGGAACGCTTTCGGAAAGCAAAGTATTTGATGTGCAAATTGAAAACGGCGAAATATATCATTACACACAAAAGCCGTTTTCGGTGGGACAAACCGTGTGTGGCGCTATTGATTTTGAGCGCAGATATAATTTTATGCAGAATCATACGGCAGAGCATATTGTATCTGGAATAGTTTATAAACGATTCGGATTTGATAATATAGGATTTCATCTGAATGAAAAGGAAGTAACATTTGATTTTAACGGATTTTTTTCAGCCGGGCAGTTAGATGAAATCGAGCTTGAGGCAAACAGGAGGGTTTGGCAAAACCTATCGGTTACTTCTTTTTATCCGACGGATGAAGAATTAAAAGAAATACAATACCGTTCAAAAGACGGTATAGAAGGTAAAATAAGGCTTGTAAAAATAGAAGATACCGATATTTGTGCTTGTTGTGCGCCGCATGTAAAAACTACAGGTGAGATAGGTATTATCAAATTTTTATCCACCGAAAAGCAACACGGCGGTACACGGATTTTTATGAAGTGCGGTAAGTTTGCGCTTAGTGATTACTCAAACAAAAGCGACGATATTAAGGCGATTTGCGCGGCGCTTTCAGCAAAAGAGGAGGGCGTAAGGGAAGCGGTATTTTCGCTTAATTTACGCCTTGAAGCCGAAAAATCAAACATCAAAGCACTAAACTCTAAGCTTATCAGTTATGAAATAAAACTGTTTGATAAATCAAAGCAGGCGGTACTGTACGAAAGCACTGATATAAAGGACCTTCAAATGCTTGCCGACGGTTTACATAAAACCTACGGCGGTGTAAAAACCGCCCTTGCCGAAAGGGAAGCCGGTTGTGCGTTTGTAATGTGCGGCGGTGAAGAAGAAATAAAATCTGAATTTGAGAAATTGAAATCAGTCTTTACCGTAAAAGGCGGAGGCAGAGGAGAAATCAGGCAGGGGAGTATAATGGCTGATATAGAAAAAATAAAAGAATATTTCGGAGTGTAAAATGGACTGGAATGAAATAAATATAAAAGTGCCGGTGTTAAATGTTGACGAAGCGGCCGCTATTGCTAATATGACGGTGCCGTACGGCATATACATTGAGGATTATTCAAATCTTGAAAAGGACGCTGAGGAAATAGCGCACATAGATTTGATAGATGAGGAGCTTGTGAATAAAGACCGTGAAAATGCGATTATTCACATATATATTTCAAATGGCGATAACGCCGCAGAGGCACTCAGTTACTTAAAAGAGCGCCTCACCGCGGCAGGCATACGGTATGAAGTAAATAAAAACACGGTGGATGATGAGGACTGGAACGAGAATTGGAAAAAGTATTTTAAGGCGTTTGAGGTAGGAAGTCGCCTTGCCGTATGTCCGAGCTGGGAAAGCTATGAGAACACACAAAATCGCAAGGTTATTTCTCTTGACCCCGGCGCCGCTTTCGGTACCGGAGCTCATGCAACAACATATTTATGCCTTAGTATATTAGAAGATTTGGTTACAGATGAAACAACGCTTCTCGATATTGGTACGGGTAGCGGTATCTTAGCGGTAGCGGCTTGCCTTTTAGGCGCAAAAAAAGCCATCGGCGTGGATATTGACGCGCTCGCGGTGGATACAGCAAAGGGTAATGCCGAGCGCAACGGTGTATCAGGTGATACTGAATTTTTTGTCGGTGACCTTGCGGATAAGGTCAGTGGTAAATATGATATTATATGCGCAAATATTGTTGCCGATGTTGTAATGAGGCTTTTTGACGATGTAGGAAACTATATGTCAGACGGCGGATATCTTTTAGTATCCGGCATTATAGATATAAGGGCGAAAGAAGTGGAAGAGTCCGCAAAAAAACACGGATTTAAGATAATAAAGGCGCCTACCCGTGAGGAGTGGCACGCCTACTTACTTATAAAGGAGAAAACAGATGCTTGAATTTGAACAGTTGAAGTTAAGGCTTCTCTCCCATAGGACGGAAATAGATGAGCTTAAAGATGCTATCGGCTATGACCGCCTTAAAAGAGAAATAGAAGAGCTTGAGCTGAAATCTGCGGCACCCGGCTTTTGGGATGACCTTGAAACATCACAGGCGGTTTTGCAAAAAACGGGAAAGCTCAAAAACAAGGTGGCAAGTTACGATAAGCTGAAATCCTCATTTGAAGATATTGAAGTGCTTATTGATATGGGAGAAGAGGAGGGTGACTTGTCACTTGTTGATGAGATTACCCAGTCGATAGATGAGCTTGAAAGCGAGCTGTCGTCACAAACGCTTTCAACGCTTCTTGTAGGCGAATACGATAAAAATAACGCGATACTGACATTCCATTCCGGTGCCGGCGGAACCGAAGCTATGGACTGGGTTTCAATGCTTGTTCGTATGTATACCCGTTGGGCAGAACGGCATGGATTTAATGTCACAATGCCGGATTTTCTTGACGGTGACGAGGCAGGTCTTAAAAGTGCAACACTCCGTATCGAGGGTGAAAACGCCTACGGTTACCTTAAAAGCGAATCAGGTGTTCACAGGCTTGTGCGAGTATCACCCTTTGACGCTTCCGGCAGGCGTCATACCTCGTTTGCGGCGGTTGAGGTTATGCCTGAAATCAGCGACGATATTGATATAGAAATACGCGACGAGGATATTAAAATGGATGTTTTCAGGTCCTCCGGAGCCGGCGGCCAGCACATAAACAAGACTTCCTCCGCCGTAAGGCTTACTCACATTCCTACGGGAATAGTGGTTGCTTGCCAAAACGAACGAAGCCAATTTCAAAACCGCGACCAGGCTATGAAGATGTTAAAATCGAAGCTGCTTGAAATTAAAGAACGCGAGCACCTCGAAAAAATTGAAGATATTAAGGGCGTTCAAATGGAAAACGCTTGGGGCTCGCAGATAAGGTCTTATGTGTTTATGCCGTATACTATGGCAAAAGACCACAGAACTGATTTTGAAACAGGCAACATAAACGCGGTTATGGACGGCGACCTCGACGGTTTTATAAACGCATATCTTAAATTAAATTCAAAGGATGAGAAAAAATGAGAAGAACTATAAAAATTACCGCTTTTGTATTAACTTTAATTATGGTCTTATCCCTTACCTCCTGCGGCAAAACTGATGAGAATAGTATCGACGACAATGAAGCGGTAAAATCCATTTTTGAAAATACTGACTTATCGAAATATGTGACACTCGGGCAATACAAAGATATTACTGTAGACACTTCGTCAGCAGAATTTACACCTTTTTACAAAAATCAATTATATGCGGATATTATAAATAATAATTTGGATAAAAGCTCGGTTTATTCGACGCTCGATTCAGGTGCATTAGCGATCGGAGATATAGCGAATATTGACTATGTCGGCAAAAAGGACGGTGTGGCATTCGATGGCGGTACCGACCAAGGCCATGAACTTACTATCGGTTCACATTCGTTTATAGACGGCTTTGAAGACGGACTAATTGGTGTTAATATTGGCGATACCGTAGATTTGGATTTAACTTTTCCTGAGGGATACCACTCGGCTGAGCTTGCAGGAAAAGATGTTGTTTTTACAGTTAAAATAAATTCTGCAAAAACTCCTGATGTTGAAAAAATATATGGTAAACTCGGCTTCGCAAGCATTGAATTATACAATAATGAATTAAATAATAGAGCCGCAAAAGTTTTTGTGTCTCAACGGGCTGTGAAAAACAGTGAAATAACTGGTGATTTAAGCAATCATGTTGACATGCTATTTAACACCCAATGCGAGTATCAAGACGAACAACTCAAAAGTACTTATAATGTGACTCTTGATGACGCTCTTAAACAACAATATGGTATAACACGGGCGGAATATAAAGAGCAGTTAAAAAGCTATCTTGAAGAAGAAATCAAAAACAGTATGGTTTATTACTCAATACTTGAAAAAGAGGGAATTAAGGCTGAACACGCACTACAAGACGGTGAAAAAACCGGAAATGATATTTTGGATAAAATGAAAATTGTTGAGCTTACAGTAAAAGATTTCCTGTATGATAACGCAAAAATAAAATAACTTAAAAAGGCTGTGGCAAACGCTTTGTCACAGCCTGTATTTTATAATAATTTGTAAATTCTTCTAAAATTGGTTGCAATTTTGTAAACTTTTGTGTATTATTAAAAATAGCTTATTATATATAATACAAGTTTGAGGATGTGGGATTAGATGGCAAATCGTTTATTTCAGAGCTTTATTCACCAGATGAAGGATGTTATAGATAAACAGTTCGGAGTTATAGATTCAACCGGAACAGTTATAGCTTGCAGTGAACTTGGAAAAATAGGTGATTCGCTCGGAGTAGGGTTGCTGTTGTCGGCTGAGACCGTAACCGATAGCGGGTATACCTTAAAGCTTATCTCGGCAAATCAAGGCGAGAGCTATTATGTGTTTGTTGAGGGCGAGGATGCTTCTGCCGGAAAGATAGCGGCAATAATCGCAATTTCTTTTTCAAATATCAAGAATTTTTATGACGAAAAGTATGACAGGAGCAGTCTTATCAAGAATATAATCCTTGATAATATTCTTCCGGGTGATATTTATCTTAAAGCTCGCGAGTTGTATTTTCATAGCGAAGTACTTCGCACCGTCATCATAGTCAGAAGTCTTGACCATAACGATTTATCGGTTTACGATGTTCTTCAAAATCTTTTCCCGGATAAGAACAAGGATTTCATAATCAGCATTAACGAAACCGATATGGTGCTTGTAAAAGAGACCGGCAGGGATGTTGGACCCAGGGACATTGAAAATCTTGCTGCTTCAATAGCCGATACGCTTTCGGGTGAATTTTATATCCACGCGGTAATAGGCATTGGTACTACGGTATCAAATATCAAAGACCTTGCCCGTTCATTCAAAGAAGCGCAGACGGCACTTGAAGTAGGTAAAGTGTTCGATACTGAAAAGACTATTATTTCTTATGATAATCTCGGTATCGCCCGTCTTATTTACCAGCTTCCTACAACTCTTTGCGAAACCTTTTTACACGAAGTTTTCAAGCGCGGTTCAATAGATAGTCTTGACCAGGAAACGCTTTTTACAATACAAAAGTTTTTCGAGAATAATCTCAATGTTTCAGAGACCTCCAGAAAGCTTTTTGTTCATAGAAATACGCTTGTTTACCGTCTTGAAAAAATAAAGAAAATCACAGGACTTGATTTGAGACAGTTTGACCACGCAATAATTTTCAAAATTGCTTTGATGGTGGACAAGTATTTAAGAAGTAACCCGGTAAAATACTAAAAGAGGTGTGAATTTCCGATGACGGAAAATCAAAATATAATGCCGCAAGGCGCAGAAAATGAAAAACCGGTTATTGAGTTTAAGGGCGTGTCAAAAACATACCCTTCGGGTACTCACGCGCTTGACGATGTTAACATCAGGATTAATCAAGGCGAATTCGCCTTTGTTGTAGGCTCTTCGGGCGCGGGTAAAAGTACATTTATGAAGCTCATTATGCGTGAAGAAAAGGCAAATACCGGTGTGATTACGGTTAACGGCTTTAATCTTACTAAAATGCGCCGTAAAAGCATTCCCATGCTCAGGCGCACAATGGGTATAGTTTTTCAGGATTTCAGGCTTATACCTAAAATGAATGTATTTGATAATGTAGCGTTTGCTATGCATGTTGTCGGCGCTGACAAACGAACCATAAGAAAAGAAGTCTCAAAGGCACTTTCGAAAGTAGGACTCGGCGAAAAGGCCCGTTCAATGCCAAATGAACTTTCGGGCGGTGAGCAACAGAGAGTAGGCCTTGCCCGTGCACTTGTAAATTCTCCTGACCTTATTATTGCGGACGAGCCCACAGGTAATGTTGACCCGAATATGTCATATGAGATAGTTTCTTTGCTCACAGAGATAAATAAAAAAGGCACTACGGTTTTAATGGTAACGCACGACCATAATTTAGTTCGCGATTTTAAGCACCGCGTTATTATGCTTGACTCTGGCAGAATTGTTGCGGACAATATTGGAGGTGTCGAGCAGTGAAGGCAAGGAGTTTCAGATATTTAGTCGGCGAAGGCTTTAAGGGCGCTTGGGCGAATAGGCTGATGTCACTCGCGTCAGTCGGCGTTCTTGTTGCTTGTATGGTTATTATCGGGCTGGCACTTCTTATTTCTGAGAATGTCTCGCGTGCGATTGGCAAACTTGAAGAGCAGAATGTCGCTATGGTTTATATGAAAGACTATAGCTGGGCGCTCTACGGTGACGAGGTGCAGAGACTGACCGAGGGTGGCGATAAAAACGGTATCACACCCGATATGTATGTAATTCACGATGAGAAAGAGGCGCGCGAGCTTTGCGATAAAATTGCAAAACTCGATAATGTTAAATCGGTTGAATACATTTCCGGTGAAGAGGGACTTGAGAGTGTAAAAGCCGATATGATTGAGGGTCAGGAACAGTTCTTTGATTTTCTTGATGAAGAATTCGGAAATCCGCTTCCTGCATCAGCCAAAGTCACGATGAATGATATGGCACGTTTTAATAAAACCGTTGAAGAGATTAAAGCAATAGACGGGGTTGACAGTATTAAGGCGCAGGATGATCTTGCTGAGAGCATAACTGCCGTAAAGCGTGGAGTAATGATTGCAGGAATATGGATAATAGGAATACTTCTTATAATCTCTCTTGTTGTGGTTTCAAATACCATCAGAATAACAATGTATAACCGAAAGCTTGAAATCAGCATTATGAAGGCTGTAGGTGCTACAGATGCGTTCGTGCGTATACCGTTTGTCGTGGAGGGCATATTGATAGGTGTTCTGTCTGCGGTTATCGCTGAGGGGCTTTTATATTTCTGTTATAGAGTGGCTACCGAAACGATAGCTCAGACACTCGGTACTACTGATATTGTCAGATACAGTGATATGATGTTCTATCTGCTTGGCGTGTTTGTTGTAATTGGTATTTTAGCCGGCGCTATCGGCAGTTTTATAATGATAGGAAAATATCTGCGCCGCGAAGGCAGTGAGTTTTCCGCGATATAAAACGGAGGTATTTTATGAAAAAATCAGTAATGATTTGCACATCGCTTGTTTTGTGCGTAGCATTGGCAATTTCTTCGTCGTTAAGCTCTATGGCGCTTACTGCTGCCCAGAAGAACAGTATAAATAAAAAAATTGCAAATTATCAGGCGGAGAATAAGAAGCTCAATTCGGAAATTTCTCAGCTTAAAAAAGAAAAAAATCAACAGTCGGCGGTGCTTAGCGCCATTCAAAAAAAGATTTCAAATATTCAGGCGATTATTAACGCATATAATGCTGAAATAAACCGTATAAATACGGTTATCGCTGATAATAAGGCAAAAATTGCTGCTAAAGAAACTGAAATAGAACAGGATAAAACAGAGTATAAAAAGCGCATCCGAGCTATATATATGAGTGAGTGGGATAGTTCACTGAAGTTGCTTTTGGGTGCTGATAGTTTTTCAAAGTTTTTACAGCTTAGAAAGCTTACCGAGGCGGTGAGCGCCAAAGATAAAAAGTTTATGGAGAGTCTTTCTGCAGAAATAGCAGAGCTTAATTCCATAAATGAAGAGAATAAAACTTTGCTGGAAAGTCAAGTTGAGCTTAAGAGTGAGGTTAAAAAGCAGCAGGATGAGTTGAAATCTCAGGAAGCGGAAGCAAAGGCGCTTTACAATGAGATTTCCAAAGAAGTAAAAGATACTTCTAAGGAGATTTCGGCAAATGAAGCGGAAATTGCTAAGCTCAAAAAGCAACTTGAAGCTGAGGTCACCGCAAAGGGTAACGCCGCGGCTACATTTATTAACCCAAACACAGGATTTATGTGGCCTGTAGCCGGTTATTACGGTATTTCAAGTCCGTTTGGATATCGTAGCAGAGGCTTCCATAGCGGTATGGATATAGCCGGTGGCGGAATTTCAGGAAGACCTATTCTTGCTATAGCAGACGGCGTCGTATATATGGCGAACAAATCTTGGACAAGCGCACAGGGAAAAAGCGGATATGCAAGCTACGGTAATTTCTGCGCGGTAAATCACGGTACTATGACTATAAAGGGTTCTTCCGCCAAGTATGTGGCATTCTATGCTCACGCTACGAGCATTATAGTATCTGTCGGTCAGAATGTTAAACAAGGGCAGGTGCTCGGATATGTAGGTACTACGGGCAATTCTACCGGACCGCACCTGCATATAGGTATTCAGAAAAACGGTGCTTGGGTAAATCCGTATCCCCTTTTAAGAGGATAATTTGTATATGTTTTTGAAGATTACAAGATATGTTTCTCTTACTCTTTTAGTGATTTGGATGGGTGTAATTTTTACCTTTTCCGGGCAGGAGGCAGAGAAATCGAGCTCCGTCAGCCGGGGAGTTGTGGTAAAGGTAGTTGAAATAGTTTATCCGGATTACGAAAAGCTTGCCGAACAGGAAAAAAACGAAGTTATCCAAAGCTTTACAATGCCTATAAGGAAGCTCGCGCACTTTTCGGAGTTCTTTATTCTCGGCGCATTGGCATTAGTGTTTTTTGCCACATTTGAGCATTTGCATAAAAATTTGTTAATAGTATTACCATTTTTTATTGGTGTTCTGTATGCTATAAGTGACGAAATTCATCAAGTGTTTGTCAGTGGACGCGCCTGCAGGTTTCTTGATGTTTTAATAGATTCATCAGGTGTTTTACTTGCCGTAGTAATCGGCTTTTTAATAAATCATAAAATCAGAGGTGCCAAAAGGTGAACAACAAGGATATTAAAAGGGAATATCTGCTTAAAGGCATTACCGCATTTTTGGTGATTGCCGCATGTGTTTTATTTGCCTTTATTGTGTTCAAAATTGATGTTATCTGGGGATATGTAAAGAAAATAATTGTTGTTTTGAATCCGGTGATTTTCGGCCTTGTAATCGCATATCTCGTAAATCCGATGGTTAAATTTTTTGAAAAGTATATTTCAAAAATCACACTCTATAAGGCTAAAAATCCTGAAAAAGCGCGTCGGGTTTGCGAAATTCTGAGCGTTATTCTTGCGATACTTCTTTTTGCCGTTATTATAGTAGGCATTTTCCTTATGGTTATTCCTCAGCTTATTACAAGCATTTCGGGATTTATAAATTCTTTTCCCGAAAAGCTTGACGCGATATCAGACTGGGGTAAAAAAATCTTAAAGGAAAACGATAAGCTTCAAGGCTTATTCACCCGTGTTCTCGATTATGAAAAGAATTGGCTTAAAAATGATTTGTCGGGTTTTGTAAACGGTATTGCCGGTAATCTCGCTTCGGGTGTTTGGAGTGCGGTAAACTTTCTTAAGAACTTCGGTCTCGGCCTTATTTTTGCAATATACCTGCTTTTCAGCAAGGATAAGCTTATAAATCAGACTAAAAAGATGATGTATGCGATTTTCAGCGATAAAACCGTCGGTCGTATACTTTCGTGGTTGTCGAGGAGTCATAAGGTTTTCAGCGGATTTATAAACGGAAAACTGCTTGATTCGCTTATAATCGGTGCGTTGTGTTTTATAGGTACTACAATACTCGGTATACCTTATTCACTTCTTGTATCGGTTATCGTAGGCGTTACAAATATTATTCCGGTATTCGGTCCGTATATCGGAGGCGTACCGTCTGCAATTTTAGTAACAATAGCAAACCCGATAAAGGGATTATATTTCGGCATTTTCGTAATACTTCTTCAGATGCTTGACGGTAATTTCATAGGTCCTAAGATTTTGGGCAATAAAACGGGACTTTCAAATTTCTGGGTAATGTTTGCGATAGTTGTCGGCGGAGGGCTTTTCGGCGTTATAGGCATGCTTGTAGGAGTTCCTGCGTTTGCGGTGATTTACTATGCGTTCGCGCTCTTTATAAACTACCGGCTACAGTCTAAGAATAAATCAACCTTGAGCGAAGATTATAGTCGTGAGGCACTTGCAGGTGCAGAAAATGAAGTGGAGAATGAATATGCGTAAGAAGGCTTTGATTGCTCAAAATCTCTCTTTATTTGAACAACTCGAAACGCTCAGAGCAGATGTTGCAGTTAAGGAAAAAAGAATAAAAGAGCTTGAAAGGGAAATAGGTGAGCTAAAGGCAGTTAAGACCGAAGAAAAAGCTCAGCCCACTCTTCCGCTTAAAAGACTTGAAGAAAAAGTTGTAAGTAATTCGCGGCTTAAGCCGGATTTTGAGTACGCATCGGAGGTTATCGGTAAGCTGGTGCTCGATTCAGCATCAAAAAGTAATGCGCTTACAACGGGCGGAAATGCCGATAACCGCGAGCTTGTGAATTTACTTCTCGGTAAGACTGAGGTTGCAAAGGCGGAAATTCTGTCCGTGGTGTCGGAAGAAGGCGAACTTGCGGATAAAAAATATAAAATTGACAATATCGCTGCGGAAGCTTTAGATTATTTCGGCAGAATTTTAGCACAACTTAATTGAAAAGTGGAGGGTATACCCTTCACTTTTTAAGTGCATTTCGGAGGCATTTTATGATAAAAAAACTCAGCGCCAGTGTGAGAGAATATAAGGCTGCATCGCTTCTTACACTCATATTTATTGTGGGAGAAGTAATTATAGAGTGTTTTATTCCTTTTATAACGGCTCAACTCGTAAACAATATAAAAAGCGGCGTTGCTATCAGCGAGCTTATGAAAACAGGGCTTATTCTGTTTGTATTAGCTGTTCTTTCGCTGACCTGCGGCGGCGTTGCAGGGTATACCTGCGCTAAGGCATCTTCGGGATTTGCAAAAAATCTGAGGCACGATGTTTTTTCACGCATACAAACTTATACATTTTCAAATATAGATAAGTTTTCTTCATCATCGCTTGTAACAAGGCTTACTACCGATATTACAAACATACAGATGTCTTATATGATGCTGATACGAATTGCGATAAGAAGTCCTTTGATGTTCGTTTTTGCAATAGTTATGGCTTATAGAATGGGCGGAAGTTTGGCTTTTACATTTGTTATAGTTGTTCCTGTTTTGATTTTCGGTTTATTGCTTATTGCCAAATTCGCCATGCCTGCTTTCAGAAGCGTTTTCAGAAAATACGATAAGCTTAACGAGTCTATCGAAGAAAATGTGCGCGGTATGCGCGTTGTAAAGGGCTTTTCGCGCGAGGAGTATGAAAAGAAAAAGTTTTATGATGCGGCAGAGAATATCCGAAAGGATTTTGTGAAGGCTGAAAGGATAGTAGCGCTTAACAACCCTCTTATGCAGATATGCCTTTATTTTAATATGGTGTTTATACTCATAGTCGGCGCGAAGCTTACAATCACCGGAAAGGGTACTATAATTGATATAGGTCAGATTTCCGCTATGCTTACTTACGGTATGCAGATACTTATGAGCCTTATGATGCTTTCAATGATTTATGTAATGCTTACAATGTCGGCGGAGTCTGCAAAGCGCGTTTGTGAAGTGCTGTCAACTTTGCCTGAAATTACAAATCCGGAAAATCCCGTAATGAGTGTTGAAAACGGGGATGTTGATTTTAACAATGTCAGCTTTAAGTATTTCAAAGAGGCAAAAAGATTTGCGGTAAAGAATATAGATGTCCATATAAAATCCGGGCAGACCGTGGGTATAATCGGCGGTACGGGTACGGGTAAATCTTCCCTTGTACAGCTTATACCGCGCCTTTATGATGTGACGGAAGGTGAAGTTTTAGTAGGCGGCGTCAATGTTAAAGATTATGATATAAAGACGCTTCGTGACAGTGTAGCTATGGTGCTTCAGAAAAACCAGCTTTTCTCCGGCACGATTAAAGAAAACATTCGCTGGGGTGACGAAAAAGCAACTGATGATGAGGTAATTGCTGCTTGCAAATTAGCTCAGGCAGATGAATTTGTAAATTCTTTCCCCGATGGTTATGATACTTATATCGAGCAGGGCGGCACTAATGTTTCGGGCGGTCAAAAACAGCGCCTTTGTATTGCGCGCGCGCTTATAAAGAAACCTAAAATACTAATTTTGGACGACTCTACAAGTGCTGTAGATACTAAAACCGACGCCAAAATCAGAGAGGGCTTTAAGAATTATATACCGGAGACGACCAAGATAATTATAGCTCAGCGTGTTTCTTCCGTTAAAGACGCTGATATGATAATTGTGCTTGACGGCGGCGAGATAGCCGATATCGGAAGCCACGAAGAACTTATTTCAAGATGTGATATTTACAGAGAAGTATATGAACAGCAAATAAGCGGAGGTGACGAAAATGGCAAACAATAAACCTAAATCACCTCAAGGCATGCAGGTCGGCAGAAAAATAGATTCCGGTGTGCTTAAAAGGGTTATGAAACTGCTTTTCAGTAGTTTTCCCGTGTTAATGCCACTGACAATCGGTTGTATAATATTTTCGTCAATTACAGCTGCGGCACCTGCGATTTTTCAACAGCAGGTAATAGCCGATATTGAAAGGTTTTATCTGTCGGGGGACTGGTCTGCTGCGGCCAAAGTGATATTGCCGAAGGTCGGTATTTTAATAGGATTTTATGTACTGTCAATGGTTTCAATCACACTTTATACTCAGCTTATGGCATATATCACTCAGGGCTTTTTGCATAAGATGAGAGTAAAGATGTTTGACGGTATGCAGAATTTGCCGATTAAGTATTTTGATACTCATAAGCACGGCGATATAATGAGTTATTACACCAACGATATAGACACCCTCCGCGAGCTTATATCACGAGCACTGCCAACGCTTTTGCAGGCGTCAATAGTTGTAGTAACTGTATTTATTATAATGATTTATTACAGTATGCTTATGACCGCCGTTGTCCTTTTAGGCGTGGTGGCAATGTTCTTAGTAACCAAAACGGTGGGCGGCGGTTCGGCAAAATACTTTATGCGCCAGCAAAAATCTGTTGCAAAAACCGAAGGCTTTATTCAGGAAATGATGAGTGGTCAGCGTGTTATTAAGGTCTTTAATCATGAAGACGCGTGCAAAAAAGATTTTGATGATGTAAACGAAGCACTGTTTAACGATAGCTTCCGCGCTCACGCCTATGCCAACTCATTAGGACCTATAATTCAGAATATAGGTAATGTGCTTTATGTTGTTATTGCAACTGTCGGCGGTGTATTCCTTTTAAGTAAGACACCTAATCTCGGTATTAGGTCAATTATAAATGGCGGCCTTGGAATAATCACCATTGATATTATGGTACCGTTTCTTAATATGGCAAAGCAGTTTACCGGCAATATAAACCAGCTTTCTCAACAGATAAATGTTGTCGCTATGGGCCTTGCCGGTGCGAAGCGTATATTTGATGTGATGGATGAAGCGCCAGAGGTTGACGACGGTTATGTTACACTTGTCAATATGACTACTGACAAAGACGGCAATATTGTCGAGAGCGATAAGCGCACAGGAAAATGGGCGTGGCGCCATCCGCACGGCGACGGTACAGTGACATATACCGAGCTTAAAGGCGATGTCACTATGGAGCATGTTGATTTCGCGTATACAGAGGATAAGCCGGTGCTTTTTGATGTATCTGTATATGCAAAGCCGGGCCAGAAGGTTGCATTTGTCGGCGCTACGGGTGCCGGAAAGACTACAATTACAAACCTTATAAACCGTTTTTATGATATTGCAGACGGTAAAATAAGGTACGACGGTATAAATATAAATAAGATTAGGAAATCTGACCTTCGAAGGTCGCTCGGCATAGTTTTGCAGGAAACAAACCTGTTTACCGGCAGTGTGCTTGATAATATCCGTTATGGCAGACTTGACGCGACGGATGAAGAGTGTATCGCCGCGGCGCGTCTTGTAGGTGCGGATGACTTTATAACAAGACTTCCCGGAGGTTACAATACCGCGCTTTCAAATAACGGCGCAAATTTATCGCAAGGTCAGCGTCAGCTTATTGCCATAGCCCGCGCTGCCGTTGCCGACCCGCCGGTTATGATACTTGACGAGGCAACCTCGTCTATAGATACCCGTACCGAAGCAATAGTGCAAAAGGGTATGGATAAGCTTATGGAATCGCGTACTGTGTTTGTAATAGCACATAGGCTTTCTACTGTTAAAAACTCAGATGTTATAATGGTGCTTGACCACGGCAAAATTATTGAGCGCGGCTCGCACGAAAAGCTTATAGCCGATAAAGGCACATATTATCAGCTTTATATGGGTGCATTTGAGTTGGAATAATTATTCCAACTCAAATGCCGGACAACAGATTCCAGACATCAGATTTCAGATAATATGGGCGCCTACGGCGCAAAAAACAAACGCTCGGGAGAAATCTCTCCCGAGCGTTTGTTAAGCCCATATGTGCTTACACATAATAGGGGTTTGGCTTAAATAAGAGTGTTATAAAATCAATAATAACACCTATTCCGAAAAGACCGCCGGTGAATATGTATACAATTCCCATTCCGGCTTTGTTTTCGTAAAACTTATGTGCACCAAAGAATCCAAGAAATACGCAAAGAAGTAAAGCAACCCATTTGTTTTTGGCTCTACCGCCATATCCGTTTACATTCTTGTTAACATTTGTGTTAGTATTGGTGTTATTGATAACAATGTTCGGTTGCGCTGTATTTCCCTTGACTTCTTCAACCTGTCTGCCACACGCTGTGCAGATTACCGCATCCTCCGGAATCTTAGCACCGCAATGCTTGCAAAATTTGGTTTTTACTTCGGGCGCTGTAACTTGAGTTGTGTTTTCGCTCTCCATATTCTTCCCTCCAATTTGTTTTTTGCATTTTAACACATAAGTATTCATTTGTCAACATATGTATTCAAAACATTACTAATTTTGACATACAATATGACTGAGGTGAGGCATATGTATTCTCCTATGCTGGACTCGGTTAAGGTAGGAAAGGTAATAGCAGATTTCAGGAAAAGGAAAAATGTATCACAAGAAGTATTAAGCGGGCTTGCAGGAATAGGCAGAAGTCATTTAAGCGCTATTGAGCGTGGTGATAGAAAACCGACCCTCGAAACCTTTTTCAGGATATGTAATGCGCTTGATGTGAAAATGAGCGTTGTAATAAGCGAAATAGAAAAAGATATTTAACCGCCTGCGTTTTTGCTATGGCGGTTTTATTACAATACAAAACAGCTCATTGTCTTTCACGCGCTGTTAGATAAACAAAGCAAAATCAGCTTCCTGTCAACTTATAAGTGATTATAAGTTGACGGGAAGCTATGCTTTATGTTGTATTTATGCTTTTGGGTTTTGTCTTGCATATTCTCGGCACACCGAGAATATTATTATATAAAAAAGCGATTGTGGAGTGTGGCTTTATATGGAAGATAAATGTATGAAAACCTCAGTTTTTACCCTTGAAACCGTTTTTAAGGATGCCGCGGAAGTGCCGATAGATATTGATTTTAATTTACCTGATTATTGTCCTGAAGTATCACGAATACTAAAATGCCGCGCAGTACCCCGAATAGCAGCTAAGAGTGCAAACGGCAGAAGCGTAACTGTTGACGGCGGCGTTACTATCACTTTAATATATTCCGATGAGGACAATATGATTAACTCTTATGAGTACCAGTATCCGTTCTCAAAGACCTTTGATTCAGGTGTAGACCTCGACTCAGCGGTACTTGATGCAAATGTCAAATGCGAGTACATAAACTGCCGTGCGGTAACGGAACGAAAAATCGACATCCACGGTGCTATTAGTGTAAACATTACAGCTCGCCGCAGAAAGAACCGGGAAATAATAAGCGATATTGACGATGAGAATATTGAGCTTATGCGCGCCGCGGCGCCTGCCACAATGCCGATAGGTCAATCGGAAAAATATGTGATAGTTGAAGAAGAGCTTGAAATTGGTTCCTCACAGCCTGATATACGGTGCCTTGTAAGGTATGACGCGGATGTCAGCATATCCGAGTGCAAGCTTCTTGCAGGTAAGGCAATAGTAAAAGGCGAAATGGCTGTGAGCCTGCTTTATCGCTCGGATGACGGCGAACTTCAGACATTCCGCAGCAATATACCGTTTAGTCAACTTCTTGAAATTGAGTCGGCAGGAGACGACTGTATATGTGAAGCAACCGCTAATATAGCTTATCTTGAAATTAAGCCGAAAGTAAGCTCTTCTTCACCGACAAGAACATTTTCACTCGATGCAAAGTTATGTCTGCGTGCAGGAGCTTCGTGCGAAAATGATGTTGAGGTAATAACAGACGCATATTCAAGAAAGTATGAAGCCAGTATACTCAGCGACAGTGTGTGCTTTGATAAAACGGTGTATAATATAAGCGATACATTCAATATTCGCAAAGAAATAGATTTTTCGTCCGGTTCAATTTCCGCGGTATATGATATTTGGGTGACGGCAAATGTGGATAGCGTAAGATTTGAGGGCGATTGTATGATGTTAAACGGCACCGCCGTTTCAAATATTTTGGCGCGTGAGGAATCAGGGATGCCTGTATTTTATGAAAAGCCGATACCCTTCGAGTACAGCTTCAAAATACCGATAGAGGGCAAAAATTTGAAAGCTGACCCGAAGGTTAGTGTGACGGATGTAAACTATACCATTTCCGGCAGTGACAAAATGGAAATCGGGCTGAAAATGGCGGTAAACGCAGCGGTATATGAATGTGCTGATATGACTATTGTAAGCGATATTAAAATAAACGAAAACGAACCGCTGAAGCAAACGCGGCAAGGAGCTATGACGGTATATTTTGCCGACCCGGGTGAGAGTATTTGGGAGATAGCAAGAAAGTATCTTGCCGATATATCCGAAATCAGGAGGTTAAACGGCATAAGCGAAGACAAACTTCAAAACGGACAAATGATATTGATACCGGTAAGCTGAGAATACGGGGCGGTTTTCAAGCCGCCCCGTATTTTTTGTTGACTTTAATTCTGCCATAATGTAAAATGGTATAAATAAATCATACTATTTAGAGGTGGAGTTATGAAACCTGTTTACAAGAGAGTTTTACTTAAGCTCAGTGGCGAAGTTTTGGCAGGAGAAAAGGGAACCGGCATTGATTTTAATAAGGTTACAGATGTTTGCAAACGCATTAAAACCTGCGTAGATATGGGTGTTCAGGTTGCTATAGTTGTAGGCGGAGGAAACTTCTGGCGCGGCAGGTCAAGTGGCGATATGGATAGGACCCGTGCCGACCATATGGGTATGCTTGCAACAACCATAAATTCGTTAGCTCTTTGCGACGCACTCGAGCAGCTTGGTGTAACCTCCCGCGTGCAGACTGCTATTGAAATGCGGCAGATAGCCGAGCCGTATATTAGAAATAAGGCAATCAGACATCTTGAAAAGGGCAGAGTAGTCATTTTCGGATGTGGAACGGGTAACCCGTTCTTCTCAACCGATACCGCAGCGGCACTTCGTGCGGCTGAGATAGGCGCTGATGTAATATTCAAGGCAACAAATGTTGACGGCGTTTACGATAGTGACCCGAAGCTTAATCCTGACGCTAAGAAGTTTGATAAGCTTACACATCACGAGGTTTTGGCGCGTGAGCTTCATGTTATGGATAGCACTGCCGCATCTCTTTGTATGGATAACGGCATTAAAATTCTCGTTTTCAATCTTAACAATCCCGATAACATAGTATCGGCTATGACCGGTGATACTATCGGTACACTTGTAGAGTAAGGAGTATATTATGGAACAACTGTTTAAGACCACCGAAGAAAAAATGAATAAGACCATTGAGGCACTCGAACGCGAGTATAAGTCTGTGAGAGCAGGCAGAGCTACCGCCGCAGTTTTGGAGCGCATTTCGGTAGACTATTACGGTGTGCCTACACCTGTTCATCAGATGGCGGCGATAAGCGTGCCCGAGGCGCGTACCCTTATCATTCAGCCTTGGGATTCATCAACTCTTAAAGAAATTGAAAAGGCGATACTCACTTCCGATATCGGTATTAATCCGCAAAATGACGGTAAAATAATACGCCTTAATTTTCCGCCCCTTACCGAAGAGCGCAGAAAAGAGATAGTAAAAGATGTGCGCAAAAAAGGTGAGGACGCTAAGGTTGCTATAAGAAATCAGCGCAGAAGCGCGCTTGATGACCTTAAAGCGCTTAAAAAGAATAATCAGATTACTGAGGACGATGAGTCTAACGGTGAAAAGAAAATTCAAAATCTTACCGATAAATTCTGCAAGGAGATTGACAGTATTGCTTCGGTAAAGGAAAAGGAAATAATGGAAATATAATCTTGGGGGATAGTTAATTGTTCTTTAAGAAGAAAGAAAAAAGTGTTCAGCGCGTACTGCCCGAGCATATTGCGATTATAATGGACGGTAACGGCAGATGGGCTAAAAAGAGGTCTTTGCCGAGAACGGCAGGTCACGCCGCCGGCTCTAAGACTTTTAAGACCATAGCACGCTATTGCAATAAAATCGGTATAAAGTATTTGACGGTCTATGCCTTTTCAACGGAGAATTGGAAAAGACCTCAGGCGGAAGTAAACAATATTATGAATATACTTCGCGATTATCTTAAAGATACTGATAGTTTCAAAGACGAAAATATAAGGCTTGAGTTTATCGGTGATAGAGCACCGCTTGCAGACGATATAAAAGAGCTTATGCTCAAAGCCGAGGCAGACTCACAGGGTGCAACCGGCCTTCATCTTAATATCGCGCTTAATTACGGCGGCAGGGATGAAATAGTCCACGCCGTAAGAGAAATTGTAAAAGAGGGCATAAAAGCTGAGGATGTAACCGAACAGATTATAACCGACCGCCTTTACACCGCCGGTCAGCCTGACCCTGATTTTATTATAAGACCAAGTGGTGAATATAGGCTTTCGAATTATCTTATCTGGCAGTCTGCTTATGCAGAGTATTGGTTTTCCGATATTCTATGGCCTGATTTTTCTCCGAAAGATTTAGACAGAGCGCTTGAAGATTTCAGCCGACGGAACAGAAGATTCGGCGGAGTTTAGAGGAAGATTTATGAAAACAAGAATAATTTCCGCGGTTATTATGATAGCGGTTGTTATCGGCATTTTATTTGCAGGATATAAGTATAATGCGAATATTATAATATATTTTATATCGCTTTTGGCGGTTGCGGCAACATACGAGATTTTACATACGATTGTAAAAAGCGGAACAGCTTTCAGAAAGGCGGTCGCCTGCCTTTATGCTATGGCGGCATACTTTTCGGCTTCGGATATTTTAAGCGGTGCTTATGATGTTCTTATAAAAGACAAAGCAATAGATGAGAAGTATTTAAGTCTTTCCGTATCGGTTTTTGTTCTTTCAAGTATTATCTATTTTACGATTATTACGCTTTCTTTGATTTACTCAAAAAACGAATTCGATGTAAAAGAAATACTGGCACTAATAGGCGTTCCTTTTGTGTACAGTGCGGCATTTGCCACACTAAATTGTATTATTACAAGACCTCAGGGAATATACTATTTATTGTTGGTGATAAATTTTTCAAGTGTTTCGGACACCGGTGCATATTTTACCGGAGTTATGTTTGGTAAGCATAAGCTGTGCGAGCGTGTAAGCCCTAAGAAAACAGTTGAAGGCGCCATAGGCGGCGTTGTGTTGAGCCTTATTGTTACCGTCGTACTTGTGAGGCTTTTCAAAGTGCCTGCAAATGTTTTTGTAATGCTTGCAGTCACGGTGGTTATGTGCATTGTGGGTATGCTTGGCGACTTGTTTGCATCTGTACTTAAAAGAAGTGTGGGCGTTAAAGACTACAGTAATTTAATTCCGGGTCACGGTGGAATACTCGATAGGTTTGACAGTATGCTTTTTATTTCACCTGCCGTTTTGTCTCTGATGCTTTTGGGTGTTATAAAATGAAAACTATAACTATCTTAGGTTCGACCGGCTCAATAGGCACTCAGGCGCTTGAAGTAATATCGAAAAGCAAGGATTTGACCGTGGCGGCGCTTGCCGCAGGGCGAAATATAGAGCTTCTTGAAAAACAGGCAAGAGAGTTCAGACCTCAAATTGTTGCGGTTTATGACAAAGCCGCGGCAGAAATGCTCAAAATAGCTCTCGGCGATACTGATATCAAAGTTATTTCAGGCGAAGAGGGCGTAATAGAAGCGGCAAGTATGGGCGCAGATGTTGTGCTTACTGCGATAGTAGGCGTTGCAGGGCTTAAGCCTACCGTTGCCGCAATAAAGTCCGGCTCGGACATTGCCCTTGCCAATAAAGAGACTATGGTTACCGCAGGACCTGTAATAAATAGGCTTTGCAAAGATTACGGCGTAAAGCTTCTGCCCGTTGATAGCGAGCATTCGGCAATTTTTCAGTCTCTTGAGGGAGTACCGAAGGGGAGTCTTAAAAAAATTATTCTTACCGCCTCAGGCGGTCCGTTTTTCGGGAAAACTAAAGAAGAACTGAAGAATGTTACCGCGCGTGAAGCGCTAAAACACCCTAACTGGTCAATGGGCGCTAAAATAACCGTTGACAGTGCTACACTTATGAATAAAGGCCTTGAAGTAATAGAAGCGGTGCATTTGTTCGGTGTATTACCGCAGGATATAGAGGTGCTTGTTCATAGGCAAAGCATTTTACACTCGGCAGTTGAGCTGTCTGACGGTGCGGTTATAGGTCAAATGGGAACGCCGGATATGAAAATACCTATCCAGTATGCATTTACCTATCCACAAAGAGGAATATCTTTTGACAGACTAAGCCTTTCGGATATAGGTACGCTTACATTTACAAAACCCGATACAGATACCTTTAGATGTCTACCGCTTTGCATTGAAGCAATAAATAAAGGCGGTCTTTATCCTGCGGCGATAAACGGCGCAAATGAGCAGTCGGTAAGTTTGTTTTTGGAAGGTAAAATAGGATTTTTGCAGATAGCAAAGCTAAACGAGGCGGCAATGCTTAATGCGGAAAGTAAAAATGAGTATACGATTGACGATATATTTGAAGCCGATGCGTTGGCTCGGCAATATGTTTTAAGTAGGGCGTGATTTTATTTTTTCTCTCGCGACAGTATGGAACAATGTTTGGCCGTATTTAGTTGCGGTCTTTATTTTCATAGCGCTTATTATAATTCACGAATTCGGTCACTTTATAGCGGCGAAGATACTGGGCGTCAGGGTAAATGAATTTGCCGTAGGCTTCGGTCCTAAGCTTTTTTCAAAAAAGATAGGGGAGACGGTATACAAAGCAAATTTAATACCTTTAGGCGGTTACTGTGCTATGGAAGGAGAGGACTCAACGAGTACCGACCCGCGCGCATTTTGCAATAAAGCGGCATGGCGCAGGTTTATAATAGTTATTATGGGCGCCACATTCAATTTGATATTGGGCTTTATCTTGGTTGCGGCGGTATTGGCGCCTGAAAAGCGTTTTGCCACAACAGTTATAGCGGATTTTTCAGAGAATTCGTCAAGCTATCAGTCAGGGCTTAAGGCGGAAGATAAAATACTTTCGGTTGACGGCAGAAGAATTTATACCACCTATGACCTGAGTTATGCTTTTACGAATGTTAAAGACGGTACGGTTGATATGACCGTTTTGCGAGACGGCAAAAAAACCGATATTAAAAATGTAAAATTTGATACCGATGAAGAAAACGGCATTTCTTATATAAAGGTTGATTTCACTGTGTACGGTAGAGAAAAGACCTTTACAAGCTTTATATCCGAGACCTTCAAGACGGGTATTTCTTATTGCGCAGTGATATGGCGCTCGCTTATAGACCTGATTTCAGGCAAGTACGGTATAAGTGCAGTATCAGGTCCTGTGGGCGTTACAGCGGCAATAGGCAGTGTGGCAAAGCAAAACCTTAAGAGTTTGCTTCCGATAGCCGCGCTTATCACAATAAATCTGGGTATCTTTAATCTTTTACCTCTTCCGGCGCTTGACGGCGGCAGACTGCTTTTCATTCTCATCGAAATGGTAACAAAGAAAAAGGTGCCGGAAAAATATGAGTCGGTAGTTCATACGGTAGGATTTATAATACTCATAGGATTTATGCTTCTTATAACATTTAAGGATATTTGGTCGCTTATTTTCGGGTGAGAATATGTATACTAATAAAACAACAAAAAGGATAAATGTCGGTTCTGTGCCGATAGGCGGTGGTGCGGATGTGAGTGTTCAATCAATGCTCGCAGTGCCGGCGCATAACATTGAGGGAAATATATCCGCCGCAAAGGCGTTAGAAGCGGCAGGTTGTGAAATTTTGCGCGTATCAGTACCGGATAAACAGGCTGTAAAAACACTCGAAAGACTTAAAGAAAATGTTGGTATACCTATAGTCGCCGATATTCATTTTGATTGGCGTTTAGCGGTACTATCAGCCGAAGCCGGTGCTGATAAAATAAGGATAAACCCCGGCAATATAGGTGACGAAACCGGTGTGGCCGAGGTTGTAAAGGCGTGTAGATTAAAGAATATCCCTATAAGGATAGGCGTTAATTCCGGCTCACTTGAAAAAAGTATTTTGGCGCGATACGGCGCCGTAACACCTGAAGCACTGGTGGAAAGCGGACTTTACCACATAGGACTTCTCGAAAAATATGACTTTAATGATATTGTTCTGTCTCTTAAGGCTTCAAATGTAAAAATTATGTATGATGCGTATGCTTTAGCAGCAGAAAAAATCAGTTATCCGCTTCACTTGGGAGTTACCGAGGCAGGAACTGAAAAATCAGGTGTTATAAAATCGGCGGCAGGTATCGGAGGGCTTTTGCTTCGCGGTATAGGCGATACAATAAGAATTTCCCTTACAGATGACCCTATAAAAGAGGTTGAAGCGGCGAAGGGACTTCTTAATGCCATAGGATTGAGAAAGGGCGGCATAAGGTTTGTGTCCTGCCCCACCTGCGGAAGAACAGAGATAGACTTAATCGGAATAGCAAAGGAAGCAGAGAAGCGGCTATCGGGTATAAATAAGGATATAACCGTAGCTATAATGGGTTGTATTGTAAACGGACCCGGTGAAGCGGCGGCGGCAGATATAGGAATTGCCGGCGGCAAAGGCTGCGGCGTGTTGTTTAAGAAAGGGCAGATAGTTTTTTCGCGTATACCTGAGGAAAAGTTGCTCGATACGCTGATTTCGGAAATTGAGAAAATGTAGGGACGGAAATGATAGATTTTAAGGGGCTTTTCGACAATTACATAACAAAAGATACGGCAGAGGCATTCAGCTTAGCAAAGGTTATAAAGTGCGACTTAGATAAGCAAAGCCGCACGCTTTCGGTTGCTATCGAAAGCGTGACATATATAACAAGAGAAAAAATATCAACATTTTCAAAAGAAGTACAAAACAGTCTTGCGCTGAATGATGTGAGCGTCGATGTGAGCTTTGAAGCACTTGCATTAGTCCCAGGTGCAATAGAAGATATAATCACTCAAATCCGAAATAAAAACGCCGCGCTTAACGGTTATTTTAACGGTGCTGATTATTCTGTAAATAACGGCAATATTGATATACAATTAAAGTATGGTGGTTATGAAAAAATAGTTGAATGCGGATTTGAAAAGGCTTTCGTTTCAAGAATAAATGAGCTTTTCGGGTTTAAGCCTACATTGAGCTTTTCGGGCGTATTAAACACCGAAGAGGCTGTTTTGCCCGAAATTAAGGAAGAAAAGCCGCAAACACCGCCTAAAAGGGTTGAAGAAAAAGAAAAAAAAGAGATTAAATATGACTATAAACCTAAGGACGGACTTCCGGTATATTTGGAGAGTGCAGAAAAGTTTTACGGTAGAAATATAGATACAAAGGTACTCCCGCTTAAAAATATTATTCCGCCGACTAATCCGGACGAGCAGATAAACATATCTGCTTGGGGAGAGATTTCAGGCCTCGAAATGCGTGATGTAAACACCAGACGCGGCGGCAGAATGGTTACATATAAGTTTAATTTCAGTGACGGCACTAATACCTTTTCGGCTAATCTTAAAAAGTTCTTTGACCCTAAGTATTCGGGTGATGTGGATAGTGAAATAGCAAAGCTTAAAAAGTCTTTAAGAGAACTTAAAGACGGCGCCACGCTGATAATTAACGGCTCTTACGGGTTTGATAACTGGTCAAATAGCTTTATAGTGGATGTAAAGGCGCTTGCAACAGTTAAAAAATATGAAAAAACCGATAAACACGAAGGCATGCGTCGTGTAGAGCTTCACTGCCACACCAATATGTCTGCTAAAGACGCGGTATCAAGTGCCGGCGATATTATTAAAACTGCTTATTCCTGGGGGCACAAAGCCGTAGCTATAACCGACCACGGTGTTGTTCAGGCATATCCTGCGGCGGCAGCTGCAGTAAAAGGTATACGCAAAGGCGGCGGAGATTTTAAGGTGATTTACGGCGTAGAGAGCTATTTTATAGATGATATAAGGCATGACATTTCAAACCTTACTTCTAAAGAATTATCTAAAATCCGTAACCACCAGATAATACTTGTAAAGAACAAAGTAGGCCTTAAAAATCTTTATAAGCTTGTCTCCGGTGCTCATCTTAACTGTTTTCACTCAAGGCCCATAACACTCAGAAGTGAACTTGATAAATACCGTGAAGGTCTTATACTCGGCTCTGCTTGCGAACAGGGTGAGCTATACAAAGCTGTTGTCGACGGCAAGAGCGACGATGAGCTTATAGAAATTGCAAAGTATTATGATTATCTCGAAATTCAGCCTCTCGGTAATAACGAATTTATGGTGCGCGAAAGCGGACTTCCCGATAAAGTGGACAAGCGCGGTAATACTGTAAAGAACAGATTTAAGAATGTAACGAGTACAGAAGTTATTAAGGATTTTAACCGAAAAATCGTAGAAATTGCCGATAGGCTCTCTTTGCCTGTGGTAGCAACCGGTGATGTGCATTTCCTCCGCGAGGAAGACGGTATTCTCCGTCAGATAGTTCTTGCCGGTCAAGGGTTCGATGATATTCAGTATCAAGCGCCGCTTTATTTTAAGACCACCGATGAAATGCTTTCCGATTTTGATTACTTCGGTGAAAGGGCAAAAGAATTTGTAATTGACAATCCGAATAAAATTGCCGATATGGTATCGGGTGATGTGATACCCGTGCCGGACGGTAACTATCCGCCTACTATTGAAGGCTCGGATGAATTGCTCAGAAATATATGCTGGGATAACGCTCACCGTATTTACGGTGATAATTTGCCTGAAATCGTTGAAAAGCGACTGGATAAAGAGCTTAATTCAATAATCAACAACGGATTTTCAATAATGTATATTTCGGCTCAGAAGCTCGTGGCATATAGTGAAGAGAAAGGGTACCTTGTAGGCTCGCGTGGTTCTGTCGGTTCATCGTTTGTAGCGACTATGGCAGGCATTTCAGAGGTAAATCCGCTGCCGGCGCACTATGTTTGCCCTAACTGTCACTATAGCGAGTTTTTCGGAAGCGATGAATACGGCTCGGGTTTTGATTTGCCGGAGAAAAAATGTCCACACTGCGATGTCCCCATGAATCGTGACGGGCACAATATTCCGTTTGAAACATTCTTAGGCTTCAAGGGCGATAAAGTGCCGGATATTGACCTTAATTTCTCTGATGAAGTGCAGAATGATGTCCAGGAGTATACCAAAACATTATTCGGTGCCGGAAATGTATACAAGGCCGGAACAATAACCACAATAGCAGAAAAAACCGCATTCGGCTTTGTAAAGGCTTATGCTGAAAAAATGGGTATTTCTTTGAGTACTCCGGAGCTGAACCGTTTGGCAAAGGCAGTGGAAAACTCGAAGGTTAAAATGACTACCGGTCAGCATCCGGCAGGTATGATAGTTGTGCCTAATGATATGACTATTTACGATTTCTGCCCGGTTCAACACCCGGCGGATGATGTGAATACCGATATTGTCACAACACATTTTGATTTTCATTCTATTCACGATACAATTCTTAAACTCGATGAGCTCGGGCATGTCGTTCCTACCACATATAAATATTTAGAGGAGTACTCCGGCATATCGGTAAATGATGTGTCTATGAGTGATAAGAAAGTAATGAATCTGTTTATATCCACAGAGGAGCTCGGTGTTAGTCCTGAGGATATAAACTCTAAAACGGGTACTTTAGGCCTTCCCGAATTTGGTACGAAGCTTACTCGCGATATGCTTCTTGACTGTAAACCTAAGACCTTTGCCGACCTATTGCAGATTTCAGGTCTTTCACACGGTACAAATGTATGGCACGGAAATGCCAAAGACCTTATCGATAACGGAACCTGTACTATCAGTGAGGTTATTGGAACCAGAGATAATATAATGGTATACCTTATACAAAAGGGTATGGACGAGGGCAGAGCGTTTAAGATTACAGAGACCGTGAGAAAAGGTCTTTACGCCAAAGGTAAAATATCTGAGGAAGACTGGAACGGTATGGCAGAAGATATGCGAGCCGTGGGCGTCCCCGATTGGTATATTGCCAGTTGTAAAAAGATAGAGTATATGTTCCCAAAGGCTCACGCCGCGGCGTATGTAATATCGGCACTTAAAATTGGCTGGTATAAGGTTTACCGTCCGCTTGAATATTACTGTGCCTACTTTACTGCAAGACCAGAGGATGTGGATGTGGATACGCTTCTAAAAGGACACTCGGCGGTTCGCGCTCTGATAACCGAAATTGCCGCAAAGGGAAAAGAAGCCTCGAAAAAAGAAATGGATATTTACAGTAACCTTCTCATATTTAATGAGATGATGGCAAGAGGCATTGGAGTTTTGCCGGTAGACCTTAAGCATTCACACGCAATGAAGTTTTTGCCGGAAAACGGGAAAATGAGACTTCCGTTCGGTGCGCTTTCCGGTGTGGGTGAAAAGGCGGCGTACTCTATATATGAAGCGGCTCAGAAGGGTGACTATATTTCAAAAGAAGACTTTGCCGCATCTGCCGGTGTATCAAAAACGATAATTGAAAAGCTGTCATCCCTTGGCGCGCTCTCCGACCTTCCGGACACAAATCAAATGTCATTATTCTAAAATTTCTAAAACGCCGTAATCCCTGTGTTTGTAGGGCTTTACGGCGTTTTAATATCCCTGATTGGTTAAAAATATTAAAAAAAGGTTGCAATTTTGTAACTTTTGTGTATAATAATATTATACTTATTACAAACTTGTAACTTTTGAAATTGAAGGAGAATGCTTTATTCTGAGTAAATTTAACACTGCTGTTAAAAACTTGGCAGATGTTTTAGCTTCTAAAATAAAGAAAAACTCTAAAAATACAATATCGGCTTTCTTTTCCGTAATATCTGTGGCAGGCATAGTGGCTTCAATGGTCTTTTGCGGCGTTAAGCTTGCTTATAATGTTAAGTTTAACAATAAGGTTATAATGACCGTAAGCAATAAAAAGGTGTATTATGCCGCAATAGATATGGTTGCGCAAATCGTAGAGGGTGAGGATGTTATTTCTCATTTGCCTGAAGCTCAGATAAACACAGTTGTCACTGTTAATGATGCTGTTGATGATTGTGCTGAAGTTGTCGACGCAATAATTGATAACACCGATGAGATAGTCTCTGCTTCGCGCCTTGTTATAGACGGCGTCAATGTCGGTTTTGCCGATACCTCTGTTTTAGAGTCAGCACTCAGCGCGAGAAAGGCTATTTATAATGTGGACTCAGCCGAGTGCGAGAGCGAGTTTATAAATGATGTAAAGTTTGAGCAAGGTTATTTCCTTAAAAGCGAGTTAAGTGATATATCCGCGCTGGCTGATAGGATTTCCTCACTTAAAGTAAAAACCACGGTGAAAGAGGTTACAACACAGTCAATACCCTATAAAACCGTAACAAAGAAAACCGCGGAAAAACCGGCAGGATATGTTAACACCGATACAAAAGGTGAGTGCGGTGTTAGCGTTGTAACTTCCGGTGTTATATATATAAACGGCGAACAGACCGATAAAACCACGCTGTCAACCGAAGTGTTAAAGCAGCCGGTCGATGAGGTTATAACTGTCGGCGTAGCCACTTCCGGCGGCAAAGCTATAAGTTCGGGATTTAAGTTCCCTCTGCCTTCAGGCACTTGGGAAATTTCTTGTCCTTACGGTAAGGGCGGCCATAAGGGCGTGGATTTACGGGCGCCTAAGGGTACCGCTATTATGGCGACGGCTTCAGGTACCGTTACACTTGCGCAAAGATATGTCGATTACGGCAACTGTGTAATTATAGACCACGGCAACGGTATATCAACGCTTTATGCTCACGCGAGTGCACTTTGCGTCAGAGTGGGCGATACTGTTTCAGCAGGCGATATTATAGCGCTTGTCGGCTCTACGGGTAATTCAACCGGTAACCATTTGCATTTTGAAGTTCATATAGGCGGAAATCGAGTTAATCCTCAACCGTATATAGGTTTAAGATAATAGTAGGTTTTTATTGCTCTCGGGTTACCGAGAGCTTTTTTATTACTTGACTAAACCACAATATATGGTATATAATACATTTTATGTATAACATATTATCGGGAGGAAAGGGTTTTGGCTCAGATTAAAGCCGAATACGGCAACGAAAGCATACAAAAGCTTGAAGGACCTGACAGAGTTCGTAAACGCCCCGGCGTTATCTTCGGCTCTGACGGGCTTGACGGTTGCGAGCATTCCGTATTCGAAGTTATTTCCAATTCCATAGATGAGGCGCGCGAGGGTTACGGCAAAAAAATCGTTGTGACGAAGTATACAGACGGCTCAATCGAGGTTGAAGATTTCGGGCGCGGATGTCCGGTTGATTTTAATAATAAAGAAAATTGCTTTAACTGGGAGCTTGTTTACTGCGAGCTTTATGCCGGCGGCAAATACAATACTAATGACGGCGCTAATTATGAGTATTCTGTAGGTCTTAATGGGTTGGGTCTTTGCTCAACGCAGTATTCCGCCGAGTATATGGAAGTTGAAGTTAAGCGTGACGGGTATAAGTATAACCTCCGTTTTGAAAAAGGTTATAATGTAGGAGGTCTTAAAAAAGAACCGTATTCAGGCAAGGATACCGGCACTAAAACCCGCTGGAAACCTGATATTGAAGTATTTACCGATATAAACATACCGAGCGAATATTTTGTTGATACACTCCGCCGTCAGGCGATAGTCAATAACGGGCTTAAATTCGAGTTCCGTGAACAGCAGGGGTCTCGCTTTATTTCGCGCGACATAGTTTATAAAAACGGTATTGAGGACTATATAAACGAAACGGTGGGTGAGAATAAACTCACTTCTGTTCAGCTTTGGCATACCGAGCGTAAGGGACGCGACCGTGAGGACAAGCCTGAGTACAAAGTAAAAATAAATGTTGCTTTAACATTTTCAAATGTTAAACAGCTGAAAGAATATTATCATAATTCAAGCTGGCTTGAATACGGCGGCGCACCTGAAAAGGCAGTCCGTAACGCATTTGTTTATCAGATAGACGCTTATATTAAGCAAACAGGTAAGTATAAATCGGGCGAGAGTAAGGTCACATTTGCTGATATTGAAGAATGTCTTTGTTTGGTAATATCTTCTTTTTCTACTGTAACATCCTACGAAAATCAAACTAAAAAGTCTATAACAAATAAGTTTATAGCGGAAGCTATGACCGAATTTTTACGGCATCAGCTTGAAATATATTTTATAGAGAATAAAGCCGAAGCCGATAAAATTGCCGAGCAGGTGCTTATAAACAAGCGCAGTCGCGAGCGAAGCGAGAAAGAGCGAATTAATATAAAAAAGACTCTTTCAAGCAGTAATTCCATGGTTGACCGCGTGCAGAAGTTTGTTGATTGCAGGAGCCGTGATGTATCAGAGCGTGAGCTTTATATAGTTGAGGGCGATTCGGCACTGGGCTCTTGTAAGCTTGCCCGTGACGCGGCTTTTCAGGCCATTATGCCGGTAAGAGGTAAGATACTTAACTGCCTTAAAGCCGAATACGATAAGATTTTCAAGAGTGAAATAATAACCGACCTCTTAAAAGTTCTCGGTTGCGGCGTTGAGGTAAAATCGAAATCAAATAAGAGCTTATCTAACTTTGATATGAATAATCTTCGGTGGAACAAGATTATTATTTGTACCGATGCGGATGTTGACGGCTTCCATATCAGAACGCTTATTCTCACTATGATTTACCGCCTTATGCCAACCCTTATTTCTGAGGGCAGGGTATTTATTGCGGAAACACCGCTTTACGAGATAAATACGAAAGCTAAAACCTATTTTGCATATGATGAAAACGAGAAACGCGAGATACTCGAAAAAATCGGGGATGAAAAATATACATTACAGCGCAGTAAAGGACTGGGCGAAAACCAGCCCGATATGATGAACCTTACTACGATGAACCCCGATACACGCCGTCTTATAAAGATAATGCCGGATGAGGCAGAGCTTACGAGCGAAATGTTTGATTTACTGCTCGGCGATAATCTTGCCGGCAGAAAAGATTACATTGCCGATAACGGTTATCTTTATATGGACGATATAGATTTAAGCTGAGGAGAGTAACGATGGCTCCACGAAAGAAAAAAGAAGAAGTCAGAGAAAAAAAGCGTCCTGCGGCTGACGCATACATTGCAGGCGCCGGCACTATCGTTGACGAAAGCGTAACAGATACGCTCAAATCAAACTTTATGCCTTATGCTATGAGCGTTATAGTGTCCCGTGCGATACCTGAGATTGATGGCTTTAAGCCATCCCACAGAAAACTGCTTTATACTATGTATAATATGGGGCTGCTAAGCGGCTCTACAATAAAATCTGCGAATATCGTCGGTCGCACTATGCAGCTAAACCCACACGGTGACGCGGCAATTTACGATACAATGGTGAGACTTAGTGAGGGTAACGGTGCGCTTCTTCATCCGTTCGTCGCTTCAAAAGGCTCATTTGGTAAAGCGTATTCGCGTGATATGCAGTGCGCCGCCGCGCGTTATACTGAAGCAAAGCTCGCGCCTATTTCAGCAGAGCTTTTCGCAGATATTGATAAAGATACTGTCGATTTTGTAGATAACTATGACGCTACAATGAAAGAGCCGGTTCTGTTTCCCGTAACTTTTCCGACGGTGCTTGTAAACGCTAATATGGGTATTGCCGCAGGTATGGCAAGCTCGATTTGCTCATTTAATCTTAAAGAGGTTTGTGAAACCACTATTGCGTATATTAAGGATAACGATATAAATGTTGCCGATACGCTTTTGGCTCCCGATTTTTCGATAGGCGGCGAGCTTTTATATAATCGCGAGCAAATGGAGAAAATATACGAAACCGGCAGAGGCAGTTTTAAGGTAAGAGGCACATATACCTTTGATAAGGCAAATAACTGTATAGATATTAATTCCATACCGCCCACAACCACAACCGAGGCTATAATTGAAAAGGTAGTTGAGCTTGTAAAAGCCAAGAAAATCACCGAGATAAACGATATCAGAGATGAAACTGACCTTTCAGGACTTCAAATAACGATAGACCTGAAGCGCGGCACAGACTATGAGAAGCTGATGAGTAAGCTTTATAAAATGACTCCGCTTCAGGATAGCTTCGCCTGCAACTTTAACATTCTGATTGCCAGCACTCCGCGCGTTATGGGTGTTAAAGAAATAATCGGCGAGTGGGTGGCGTTCAGAAGCGAGTGCGTGCGCCGTAGAGTGTACTTCAAGCTCTCAAAGGCAAAGGACAGGCTGCACCTGCTAAAAGGTATGCAGAAAATACTTCTCGATATTGATAAGGCTATAAAGATAGTCCGCGAAACGGCGGAGGAAAAAGAGGTCGTGCCAAACCTTATGATAGGCTTCGGCATTGATGAAATCCAGGCGGAATATGTAGCTGAAATAAAGCTTCGTCACTTAAACCGCGAGTATATACTAAAACGGCTTGAAGATATAGAGGACCTGCAAAAAACCATTGAGGAAATGCAGTCTATTCTTGAAAGTAAGTCGAAAATCAAGCGGATTATTGTTGACGAGCTTACAGAGGTTATGAAGAAATACGGCACGGATAGAAAAACGGCGATAATCTCCGCCGCACAAGATGATACAGATATAGAAAACGCTCCGATTGACGATTCACCTGTGACTCTATTCTTTACGCGTGACGGTTACTTTAAGAAAATCACACCGCAGTCTCTTCGTATGAGTGGCGAGCAGAAGCTTAAAGACGGGGATAAGATAGTGCAGACTATTGAGTCCGCAAACGACCGCGACCTGCTTTTCTTTACAAATGCCGAACAGGTGTATAAAAGCAGGGTGTCGGATTTTTCTGACGGTAAGGCGAGCGTTCTCGGAGACTTTGTGGCAGGAAAGCTTGATTACGATGAAGCCGAAAGCTCGATTTATATGGTCGAAACAAAGGATTATTCTGGCTTTATGCTTTTTGTCTACGATAACGGCAGAATTTCAAAGGTTCCGCTTTCGTCTTATGAAACAAAGACCAACCGTAAAAAGCTTATAAAGGCGTATTGCGGAAAATTTAAGCTGCATTCGGTATTCCATTTTGTTGAAGACTGTGATATAATACTCAAATCCACTAACGGCAGAATGCTTATTGTAAATACTGCGTCCATACCTGCAAAAGCGGCTAAGGATAACGGCGGTATCGCGGTTATGACGCAGAAAAAAGGTCAGCGGATTTATACGGTAAAGGTATATAAGGCAGGCAAGCTTGAAAATGAGCACCGCTACCGTACCAAAAATTTACCGGCGGCAGGAACGCTTCAGCCCTCCGGCGCCGCTTCGCAGACTAAATTGAATTTATAAAATAAAAACCACCCAAAACGCGTAAAACACGATTCGGGCGGTTGTCCGCCCGAATCGCAAACGCCGCTTTGGGCCGACGATTTAAGTTTTCTCAAAAATAAAGAAAATATACATTTTCTCTTTGGAGATGATAAAAAAATGAGTAAGGAACTCGCAAAACAGTATGACCCGAAAGAGGTTGAGGACCGCATATATAAAATGTGGCTTGACGGTAAATATTTCCACGCAAAATGCGAAGAGGGCAAGGACACATATACAATAGTAATTCCCCCTCCGAATATTACGGGTCAGCTTCATATGGGTCACGCGCTTGATAATACTTTGCAGGATATCCTCATTCGCTTTAAGCGTATGCAGGGGTACGATACATTGTGGCTTCCCGGCACTGACCACGCTTCAATCGCAACCGAAGCTAAAATTGTTGAGGCTATGCGTAAAGAGGGAATAAGTAAGGACGATATAGGCAGGGAAGGCTTTCTTACTCGCGCGTGGGATTGGAAAGCAAAATACGGCGGCAGAATTATCGAGCAGCTTAAGAAAATGGGCTCTTCCTGCGATTGGGACAGAGAGCGTTTTACAATGGACGAGGGCTGTTCTAAGGCTGTTCGCGAGGTTTTCGTAAATCTTTATAATAAAGGCCTTATTTACAGAGGCGAGAGAATTATCAACTGGTGTCCGCACTGCCTTACTTCTATTTCCGATGCGGAGGTCGAATATGAAGACCAGGCAGGGCATTTCTGGCATCTTCGCTATCCGTTCAGTGACGGAAGCGGTTACTTAGAGCTTGCAACAACGAGACCTGAAACACTTCTGGGCGATACTGCCGTGGCTGTTAACCCTAATGACGAAAGATATAAAGATATAGTAGGCAAAACCCTTATTCTGCCTATCGTTCACCGCGAGATACCCGTTGTGGCGGACGATTATGTTGAGATAGATTTCGGTACCGGCGTTGTTAAAATAACACCGGCGCACGACCCTAACGACTTTGAAGTGGGTCTTCGCCATAATCTGCCGGTTATAAATGTTTTAACCGATGATGCAAAAATCACAAGCGACTATCCGAAGTATGCTGGTATGGATAGGTACGAGGCAAGGAAAGCCATTGTGGCTGACTTAGAGGCTGAGGGCGCGCTTGTAAAGGTTGAAGACTACAATCATAATGTCGGAACCTGCTACCGTTGCGGCACTACAGTTGAGCCGCGCGTGTCAAAACAGTGGTTTGTTAAGATGAAACCACTGGCGGGCCCTGCTATTGACGCGGTTAAAAACGGTGAGACAAAATTTGTGCCGTCGCGTTTTGAAAAGGTTTATTTCCATTGGCTCGAAAATATACGCGACTGGTGCATATCCCGTCAGCTTTGGTGGGGGCACAGAATACCTGCGTGGTATTGTGACGATTGCGGCGAAATTACAGTAAGTAAAGAAGACGCTAAATGTTGCTCGCATTGCGGCAGTACGCACATTCATCAGGACCCGGATACATTAGATACTTGGTTTTCTTCAGCTCTTTGGCCGTTTTCAACCCTCGGTTGGCCTGATGAAACCGCTGACCTTAAGCACTATTATCCTACAAACACCCTTGTTACCGGTTACGATATTATACCGTTTTGGGTAATGCGTATGATGTTCTCAGGGATTGAGCATACCGGCGAAGTACCGTTTAATACTGTACTTATCCACGGTCTTGTCCGTGACCCACAGGGCAGAAAAATGTCGAAATCGCTCGGCAACGGCGTAGACCCGCTTGAAGTTATTGATAACTACGGCGCAGACGCGCTCAGATTTTCGCTTGCTACCGGAAACAGTCCCGGAAACGATATGCGTTATATACCCGAGCGCGTTGAGGCAAGCAGAAACTTTGCAAATAAGATTTGGAACGCCGCAAGGTTTATTCTTATGAACCTTGAAAACGATAAACCGCTTGAGCTTAACACCGAAGATTTAGCGCTTGAAGATAAGTGGATAATTTCAAAATATAATACACTTATTAAAGAGGTTACCGTTAATCTTGACCGTTTTGAGCTTGGTATGGCGGTAGGTAAGCTTTACGACTTTATTTGGGATGTTTTCTGCGACTGGTATATTGAAATATGCAAGTCACGCTTAAACGGCGACGATAAAAAAGCCGCAGATACCGCCCGTGCAGTATTACTTTTTGTATTTGGCGGAACGCTGAAACTCTTACATCCCTTTATGCCGTTTATAACCGAGGAGATTTGGCAGAGTATACCTAAGCGCGAGGGCGACGAAATAATAATGATAAGCGAATTTCCGAAGTACGACGAAAAGCTTGATTTTTCGGCTGAGGAAACAGAATTTGAGCGTATTATGCAGGTAATAAAGGCAGTAAGAAACCGCAGAGCCGATATGAATGTTCCGCCCTCAAAGAAAGCTCAGGTGTTTATTAAAACCGATTATCCTGAAACATTCTCAGGCGGTGCGGCGTATATCTGCCGCCTTGCATACGCTTCGGATAGCAAGGTAGTATCTTCTTATGATGATGATACCGCGGTTTGCGTTGTAACCGATTCGGCAACGGCATATATGCCGATGAACGAGCTTGTTGATATTAACGCTGAGATTGAAAGATTAAATAAGGAGCTTGAAAAAGCAAACAAGGATAAAGATTTCTTCGAAAGCAAGCTTAATAATGAGGGCTTTATCTCTAAAGCGCCTGAAGCGGTAATTGCAAAGCAAAAAGACGGTCTTGAAAAAGCGCTTCAAAGAATTAAGCTGATTGAAAGCAGTATTGAAAGACTTAAAAAATAATTCAGTAAAATAAGCCGGCAGATTTTCTGCCGGCTTATTTTCTGCGAGTATACTTCTTTGAATTCATAAAAATCCAAGCTTCATATTCTCGCTATATTAAAACGGTCAATAAGCGGAGAACACAACATATATCATTTCAAAACAAATTCGCGCTTTAATTGACCTGATAGTATTGTTTGCGGCAACTGAAAAGAATTTCAAGTAAAATATTGGGATTTATAAATTTTTTTGAGAACGACTGTTTACGACAGTCTTTTTATTTTTTCTCATATATAATTTGTTTGTAGACTTTTTGGAGGTATAAAAATATGGCAGTTGAAATAACGGTTAAAGGCGAGGTTATGACGGCTCTGCTTTCGGGCGAAATAGACCACCACAGCGCCGCAGGGATGAGAGAAAAGATAGACAGTGCGATAGACTCAAATATGCCGTCGCTTCTTGTTCTTGATTTCGGGGGCGTGAGCTTTATGGATAGCTCAGGCATAGGTCTTGTTATGGGCAGATACAGAACGCTTCAAAAGCTGGGTGCAAACTTGCACATAACCGGCGCGTCGCCGCAGATTGAAAAAGTAATGAAGCTTGCCGGTATGAACCGTCTTGCAACAATAAATTGAGGGAGATAAAAAATGAAGATTGTAAATAAGTTTAATATGAGCCTTTACGCACGCTCGGCAAATGAGGGATTTGCAAGGTCCTGTATATCGGCTTTCGCTTCCCAGCTTGACCCAACCCTTGAGGAATTAAACGATATAAAAACCGCCGTTTCCGAAGCGGTTACCAACTGTATAGTACACGCCTATAAAGAAAAGCTCGGAAAGATTTACATAACCGCCGAAATAATCGAGGGCGGTATTTTGAGAATAAAAATACGCGATACGGGTTGCGGCATTGAGAATATTGAGCTTGCACTCACGCCGCTTTACACCACTGTCGGCGGTGAGCGCGCAGGGCTCGGCTTTGCCGTTATGCAGAGCTTTATGGATAGCATAAAGGTATCGTCTAAGGTTGGAAAGGGAACGACCGTTACAATGAAGAAAAAAATATCGCCGAGAATTACAGTAAATGGTTGAAAGTAAAAGTCGCGAGGAGTTTATTTCTGATAATTTGCGCCTTGTTAATCACCTGTGCAAACGCTTTTCGGGTAGAGGTATCGAGTATGACGACCTTTACGGGGCAGGATGTGTCGGTCTCATAAAAGCGGTGGACTCTTTTGATGAATCAAGAGGCTTTTGCTTTTCCACCTATGCGGTGCCTGTGATATTGGGCGAAATCCGTAGACTTTTCCGCGACGGCGGAAGCGTTAAGGTTTCAAGGTCGGTTAAAGAGCTTGCGCTTAAAATTGCCAAGGCGCAGTCAGCTCTCGAATATAAGCTTTGCCGTGAGCCTACTGTATCGGAACTTGCAAGCTCACTCGGTGTATCAGCCGAGGAAATAACCGAAGCGACATCCGCCGCTATGCCCTGCGTATCACTTACAAATTTTGACGAGGAAAAGGAAAACCAAATCGATATACCCGTAGAATCGGACCAATCCTCGCTTGAGGACAAGCTACTCCTTGACAGCGCTATTTCAAAGCTTGAACCTTACGAGCAGAATATAATTAAACTCCGCTTTTTTGAACAGCTCACACAAAGTGAAACGGCAAAGCTTACCGGTATGACGCAGGTGGGCGTATCCCGTGCGGAAAAAAAGATACTTTTGAAGCTGAGGGCGATTATCGGCTCTGTCGCTTGACAAATCGTCGCTTATAAGTATATACTTAAATTTGAGGTGATTTATTTGAAGCCGGTGCTTTATTTGGTTGTGCCTTGCTTTAACGAGCAAGAGGTTTTGCCGATTAGCTCTGCTGTGTTTTTAAGTAAGCTTTCCGAGCTTAGCGACGCCGATATTATATCAAATGAAAGTAAAGTGCTTTTCGTGGACGACGGCAGCCGCGACGGCACATATAATATAATTTCCGAGTTATCGAAAACGGATAACCGCGTATGCGCGATAAAGCTGAGCCGTAATCGCGGCCACCAGAACGCTTTGCTTGCAGGCCTAATGGCGGCAAAGGATAAATGCGATATTACAATTTCAGTGGATTGTGACGGACAGGACGATATAAACGCAGTTGACGAAATGATTAATTGTTTCCTTGACGGTTGCGATATTGTGTACGGCGTGCGAAAAAGCCGTAATAGCGATTCACTATTTAAGCGTTCAAGCGCTCAGGCTTTCTATAAGCTTCTAAACGCTATGGGTGCCGAAACTGTTAATAATCACGCTGATTACCGCCTTATTTCCAAAAGGGCGCTGGAGGCGCTGAGCGCGTATAAAGAGGTTAATTTGTATCTGCGCGGTATGGTATCTCTCGTAGGGTTTAAGTCTACTTGCGTGTATTATGACCGTTTCCCCCGTATGGCAGGCGAGAGCAAATATCCGCTTGGTAAAATGATATCACTGGCGCTCAACGGCATAACCAGCTTCAGCATTAAACCTATAAGGATTATTTCTGCAGTTGGATTTATAATCGCGGCAATAAGCTTTATCGGTATAGTTTGGTCGGTTATCGCGCGCCTTTTCGGCAATACCGTAGGCGGTTGGGCTTCAACTGTTGCCATAATATGCTTCCTCGGTGGTATACAGATTTTAAGTATAGGTGTTATCGGCGAGTATATCGGCAAGATTTATCTTGAAACAAAACAAAGACCGAGATATATAATTGAAGACAACATAAATATGAATTAAATGTAACGCTTGAAAATTGAAACGAATTATTGTATTATGTTTCAGTAAATGTTCTAAACCACAAGGCAGGGAAAACTAATGACAGAATTAAAACTTTCTGAATACTATAATTCGGGGCATCACATTCGCAGTGTAACTGTGCTGAAATTTCTTTTAATGCCGTTTGTATTTATTGCGCTTTTGGGCTTTCCTACAAAATACGGTATGTATGTTTCCACCTTCAGCAATTTTGCCGCGCCTGCATTTTTTATTTTGTGCGGATTTTTTACACTCGTCGGCGATATTGAAAAACGCGGTAAAAAACTGAAAAGAGCATTAAAGCGCTCTGCTATTCTTTTCGGTATAATGCTTTCAGTCTTTGTCGCGATAAATATAATTTATCTTGCGTATTTCAATTCTCTTCAATCGGTATTGAATGCTGATTTTTTCCGCAAGAGAAATATTTTCAACTTTTTAGTCCTTAATGTATGGCTTCCTTTTCCTATGGGAAATTCGATATGGTTTATTCAAAGCCTTACATATGCTTATATATTCTTCATTGTCGCCCAAAAGCTGAAGCTTAATAAGCTTTATCTTCCGATATTAATATTGCTTATAGCTTTTATGATTGCCACAGGCGAGCTTGCCGCCTTTTTAGGCTTTCCGTATCACGGATATCCTTATATACCCGGCGGAGCCGTAACACGCGCCATTCCGTATATGTTAATCGGTATGTATTTGCGCAAAAATCTTGATAAGCTTGCGAAAATACCGCGATACATTTATCTCGTCATTTTTGTGTTCGGTCTTGCGGCGGCTATAGGTGAAACTATGCTTTTAAGCCGTATCGGTAAGCTCGTTTACTTAGGGCATACCGTAGGATTTGGTATAATGGCGGTATCGGTTTGCTGTTTTGCTACCGTAAAGCCTGAAATCAAGCGTAATTACCTCACAAATCACGGCAGAAACTATTCTCGCAGAATGTATGTGTTGTGCCAGCCTGTCTCACTCCTTTTGTGGGTGGTGGCGGCGCTTATCAATCCTGCCTATGTTTTTTATATAAAACAATACGGTTCTATCATATCATTTTTGGTATGTTTTTCCATTGCTTTTATCATTGGTCTGGTTAAATATGTGATAGCTGTACAAAAAACAAAAAAAGAAAAATTAGCCAAAAAAAATAATCCTCAAAATATTTAATTTTTTGCTTGACATTTTCCGCGGTGTGTAGTATACTCAGCATATAAATTTTTGAGAAAGGTTTTACATATTATGAAAATTACTAATACAGAATTAAAATTTGTGAGCTTCAGTTCCGAAGATGTAATTGCTACAAGCGGTTGGTTACCTGGAACGTTGACGGGCCAAAGTGGTTTTTTCTATGTACCTGCAGCGCAGTATAGCGGTACTTATACCGGTACTGGCGACTATGTTGAGTTTAGCGGAACTTTCGGTAACTACAACGGCAGTGCTTATGAAATCACAGGCATCTATGGCGCAAAGGGCTCCGTTGATTCTGATAAGAATCATATTAGCAGCAAACAAGGCGATATGGTTTATTTTGACGATACGGGTGTTTCAGTACCAGCATTTGTGGTTGCAAATTTCGCAAAGAGCGGTTATGATGCGTATGCATACGGCAACGGTCAGTATTATACAGACGGCGTTAGCTTTTATGACAAGTATTGGCAGTAATTTATCTGATAAAAAGCTCCCCTTACAAAGGGGAGTTTTTTTGTTGCAAATATTCTGCTGATGTGATAAAATATCGGTATGTAAAGTGAGGTTTATTTATGAAGCTTAAATATGATTTTGAAATTATGGATATGGGCGAGGAATATGTGGCGGTGCCTGTAGGTGACGCCGCCGAAATAATCCACGGCACTATTACACTAAATGAGGTTTCGGCAGATATATTCCGCCAGTTAAAGGAAGAAACAACGCTTGAAAAGATGCATAAGTATCTGAAATCAAAATACAATGAATCAAGCGATGATGAAATAGGTCAAACCCTTGTGGCGTTTATGAATAAGCTCTTAAACGCAGGTCTTATCGAAGATAAAAATTTGCAGAGAAATAATTAATATATTATTCGGAGAGGTTTATGGCTTCTAAAACAAAAACAGTTTATGTCTGCGGCTCCTGTGGATATGAAAGCGTAAAGTGGGTAGGGCAGTGCCCTGAGTGCAAAGAGTGGAATACGCTTGAAGAGGTTGTAAGCACATCTAAAAGCGCTGTGGGCACGCCGAGAAGAGTATCTTCCGCCGAGGTTTTAAGTAATGTTAATACATCGGGCGAACACCGCCTGATTTCGGGTATCGGCGAATTTGACAGGGTGCTTGGCGGCGGCGCCGTTAAAGGCTCTGTAATTCTTCTCAGCGGCGACCCCGGTATCGGTAAATCCACGATACTTTTACAGGTGTGTGAAGCCTTCAAAAACACCCTTAGTATTCTTTATGTTTCGGGCGAGGAATCGGCGGTGCAGATAAAGCTTCGCGCAGGCAGGCTCGGCGTTTCGGGGGAGAATGTAACGATAATTACCGAAACCGATACGGCGGCGGTTTGTGAGTTTATAAACGCGAACAAACCCGATATGGTTATGGTTGATTCAATTCAAACTATGCGTATTGATGAAATCGCCTCCGCCGCAGGAAGCGTGGTGCAGGTAAGAGAATCAACAAATATGCTTTTACACACGGTAAAGCCGCTGGATATACCTCTTTTTATCGTAGGCCATGTAAACAAAGGCGGTGAAATCGCAGGTCCTAAGGTGCTTGAGCATATAGTGGATACGGTGCTTTATTTTGAGGGCGACAGAAATCAGTCGTACAGGATACTGAGAGCTATTAAAAACCGTTTCGGCTCAACTAATGAAATCGGCGTTTTTGAAATGCGTGAAAGCGGTCTCAGTGAAGTGGAAAACCCTTCTGCTATGATGCTCTCCGGCAGGCGGCCTGAGGTATCCGGCGGATGTATTACCTGTATGATAGAGGGCACGCGACCTATTTTATCCGAGGTGCAGGCGTTGGTTACAACAACGGGATTTGGTAATCCGCGCAGAATGTCAAACGGCTTTGATTACAACCGCCTTAATATGCTGCTCGCGATACTTGAAAAAAGGCAGGGCCTTTATTTTTCAAATCTCGATACATATCTTAATGTTGTAGGCGGTATGCGGATTAATACCCCGGCGGCGGACCTTGCCGTTTGTATGGCGCTCGTATCCGGTCTTCGCGATATTCCGCTGAGCGATAAATGCATTGTTTTCGGCGAAGTGGGGCTTTCGGGCGAAATCCGTTCTGTAGAACGCGCCGAAGCGCGCGTGATTGAGGCGGCAAGGCTCGGTTTTTCGGAGTGCGTATTGCCGAAGTCCTCATTAAAGCAAATTTCAAAGGTGCCTGACGGCATAACCCTTATAGGAGTTAAAAACATTAAAGAAGCAATAGATTTAATAAGATAATAAACAGTGTGATTTTTACACCTTCCCATATTCGGGAGGGTGTTTTTTTATTTTTTTGAAAAAAATCAAAAAAACTCTTGATTTTTATACAGAGTGGCTTTATAATACAGATTAGTGGGGAATAGTGTACTCATTTCCCATAAAAGTGTATCAAAGTGTTGAATTTTACTAAAAAGGGGGCGGCAGGTATGCTTTACGGCGGATATGACCATAGCATTGATAAAAAGGGCAGACTTGCCATACCTTCAAAGCTGCGTGATGAACTCGGCGATACCTTTATGATTTGCCGCGGTATTTACGGCAAGCGTTGTGTTTGCGTTTATCCTACTAAGCAGTGGGAAAAGCTCGTAGAGAAGATAGGACAACTCCCCTCTGCCCGTTCGAGCATTGTGAAGCGCTTTTTGTATGACGGCGCATTCAGCGTTGAATTTGATACACAGGGCAGAATACTGATACCGGCAGTACTCCGTGAGTATGCCGGCCTTGAAACCGAGGCTCATATAATCGGCGTTGATACCAACCTTGAGATATGGAACAAGGATGTTTGGAGCGAAGAAAACCGTGAGTATACGCCGGAGGCTATTGCTTCAATAGTTGAAGGTCTTGATTTCTGATATGCAGTTCAGTCATAAATCAGTACTGCTTAGTGAAACGATAAATTCACTTGATATTAAGCCTGACGGCATTTATGTTGACGGCACCGTTGGCGGCGCCGGGCATTCTACCCAAATAGCCAAAAGGTTAAAAGGCGGTCGTCTTTATGCTTTTGACCGTGACCCCGAGGCGGTAGCGGTAGCGACCGAGAGACTTAAAAATTATAACGCAACAGTTATTAACAGTAATTTTGACAATATGCGCGAGGCGCTCGAATGCTACGGCGTTAAGGCAGTAGACGGCGTACTTCTCGATTTAGGCGTTTCCTCCTATCAGCTCGATAACGCCTCGCGCGGATTTTCTTACAGGCTTGAAGCTCCGCTTGATATGCGTATGGGAAACAGCGGTATGACTGCGGCGGATGTGGTAAACGCCTACTCGGCAGAAGAGCTTACAAGAGTTTTCAGAGATTACGGCGAAGAGCGCTTTGCCTCAAAAATAGCAAGAAAAATTATTTCCGAGAGAGAAAAGGCACCGATACTTTCAACGGTAGCTCTTTCAAATATAATAAATTCCTGTATGCCGGCGGCGGCACGCAGGGAGGCCAACCCTTCAAGGCGGTGCTTTCAAGCGCTTCGCATTGAGGTCAATGGCGAGCTTGAAAGCCTCGGCAGAGTTTTGGATATTGCATTTGATATGTTAAATATCGGCGGTGTGTTGGCGATAATCACTTTCCATTCGCTTGAGGACAGGGCGGTAAAACAGAAGTTCAAAGAGTTTTGTACAGGGTGTATCTGTCCGCCTGATTTTCCTGTATGCGTTTGCGGCAGAAAACCGCGCGGCGAGCTTATAAGCCGCAAGCCGATACTGCCGAGCGCAGAAGAATTAAAAGAAAATCCAAGAAGCAGAAGTGCAAAGCTTCGAGCTATAAGAAAAATACGAGGAGAAAAAAGTGAACAACATTAAGTATTATAACGACAGTTTAGCTTACGATTTTGAGATGTTTATGCCCAAAAGCAATACAGCGCCTCGCATTCGTAAGGATGATAATATAGTTAAGCTTCCGAAAACCGAGGAAAAGGTGCGCGTGCGCCGTAAAAATGCGGCAAGGCGTGTTTCAGCCAGCGCATTTGCGGTACTTGCGAGCGTTATGATTCTTGCGGCTCTTTGCGGTAATATCTTTTTGCGTCTTCGTATAAATGAGGTTAATTCCGAAATAAATAAAGTCAAAGGTCAGATAGATGTTGCGAAAAGCGAGAGGACAAGCCTGCAGGTAAGCCTTGAACGCGAAATATCTTTTTCTAATATCGAGCTTGAAGCCACCGAACTCGGTATGCAGAAAATGGATAAAAAGCAGGTTAAATATATCCGCGTGAACGATAAAAATACCGCCGTAACTAAGGACGGAAAAACGCTTACAAGTGACGGTAATTGAGGTATAAGAGCAAAATCTTAATAATATAATATGTATGAATGCGGGAGTGGAGAAAATCTTTGCTCTCGTTTTCGACCTATATTAAGGAGGTAAGGAAATGGCTATAAAACCAAATAAACAGATGATTAGAAGAAGTATTGTCATAATGGTTATTGCCATTCTTTGTCTCACAATAGTTTCCGGCGCAAGCCTTGTGAGGATAATGATAATAAAGGGCGAAGAGTACCAAAGCAAGGCTTCCGAGCAACAGCTTTATGATAGCCTTGTAACGGCTCCGAGGGGCAACATATACGATAAGAATATGAATTTGCTCGCTACAAGTGCGACTGCTTGGACGGTATATGTAATGCCGAACAGTATAAACAAATTAAAGGATACCGAAAAGGCACAAAAAATAAGGGATATAATAGCTGTGGGACTATCCGAAATCTTAGATATGGATAGCGCGGAAATCACAAAAAAGGTCAATCAGACCACATACTATGTGATAATCAAGAAAAAGGTTGAAAAAGAGACTGCCGATAAGGTAAGAGAATTTATATCGCAGTATAAAGACTATGAAATGACGAGATTTTTAGGTCTTGACGAGGCAACCAAGCGTTATTATCCGAATGATACGCTCGCTTCTTGCGTTTTAGGCTTTGTAGGTGACGATAATCAGGGACTCGCAGGGCTTGAAAGCTACTACGATAACGACCTTACAGGTGTTGCCGGCAGAGTTGTTGCGGCGAAAAACGCTAAGGGTACCGATATGCCGTTTACCTACGAAAAGGTGGAAGAGGCAAGGCGCGGTAATTCTCTTGTGCTGACTATCGATTCTTACATCCAGTATGTCTGTGAAAAGTACCTTGACGCCGCGGTGGAAGAAAACCATATAGCCGAACGCGGTGCCGTTATGGCTATGAATGTAAATACCGGCGCTATCCTTGGTATGGCGATAAGCGGTGACTTTAATCCCAACAGTCCGTTTACGCTCTCGGTAGAGGACCAGGCAAAGGTGGACGCCGCAACAGAAGAAGAAAAAGCAAATGTGAGAAGAGAGCTTCTCAACCGTCAATGGCGTAATAAAGCGGTTTCCGATACATACGAGCCGGGCTCCGTATTTAAGATTTTTACGGCGGCGACTGCTCTTGAAGAGGGACTTATCAGTACTAAAAGCTCATTTACCTGTAATTATACATTTGTCGTCGCAGGCAACGCATACCACTGTCACCACGCAGGCGGACATGGTACGCAGTCGCTTGAACGCGCAATATCCAACTCCTGCAACCCGGCTTTCATACAGATAGGTCAGCTCATAGGTGTTAAGCTGTTTTCAAAATACTTTAAGGCTTTCGGTATGACCGAAAAAACCGGCATAGATTTGCCCGGCGAGGCACTTCCTACCTACCATAAAGAAGAAAAAATGGGGCCCACTGAGCTTGCGTCTTCATCTTTCGGCCAAACCTTTAATGTAACGCCGGTTCAGATGATAGCAATGGCGTCTGCGGCGGTAAATGGAGGCTATCTTGTACAACCGCATATTGTAGATAGAATAATAGACAGCGACGGAAAAACCGTCGAGACAAAGTCGTCAGGTTACAAAAGGCAGGTTATTTCCGAAAGCACATCGAGAACAATGCGCACACTGCTTGAATTTGTAGTACAAAACGGTGCAAAAAACGGTATCGTGGCAGGATACAGAGTGGGCGGAAAAACCGGTACTTCTCAAAAAATGGTTAAGATAGTAGAAACCGGTAAACGAGGTTTCTATATAGGCTCTTATATAGGCATTGTGCCGATAGACGACCCGCAGATTGCAGTTTATGTAATGCTCGATGAGCCTACCGGAGGCAGTTATTACGGCGGTGTTATATCAGCTCCTGTAGGTTCAAGGGTAATGTCGGATATTCTGCCGTATTTAGGCATAGAACCGCAATATACCGAAAACGAACTTAAACATATTTCGGTGTCTGTTCCCGATGTTACAGGCAATAATATAACCGATGCAAGAAAGGCGCTTACGGGTGTAGGGCTTTCTTATAAGGTTGTCGGCGGTGGCGACACTGTGCTTCGCCAGCATCCAACCTCGGGTAACGCGGTGTTCCGCGGCGGTACAATAATACTTTATACCGAGAATACTGAAGCGCAAACGGTAACGGTGCCTAATTTGGTAGGGATGACGGCAAATGAAGTAAATTCCGCCGCATCTTCCGCCGGTATAAATGTTGAATTCTCAGGTAATGTTTCTTCACCGGCTCTAAAGTCATATAGGCAGAGTATTAATGCCGGAGAAACCGTACCTGTAGGACAGATAATTACAGTTTATTTCCGTGATGAAGCTACGGTAGACCTTGCGAACTGATAAAGGAGAAAAAGTAATGCTTTTAGGCGAGTTGTTAACTGATTTGAAAGGTGAGCTTTCAGGTGTTGAAATTAGCGGAATTACCTGCAATTCAAAGGAAGTAAAAAGCGGATATGCGTTTGTGTGCATTGTAGGTACCGCGGTGGACTCACACGATTTTGCCCAAAACGCCAAGGAAAACGGTGCGGCAGTTATAATCGCTCAAAGAGATTTAGGTATTGATAATCAGGTTATTGTGGAAAACACGCGCAAAACCTATGCGGATATGTGTGCGGCATGGTTTTCGTATCCTGCTTCAAAGCTTCATCTGATAGGTGTTACGGGTACGAACGGGAAAACTTCGGTCACATATATGCTTAAAGCAATTCTCGAAAAGGCGGGCAAAAAGGTAGGACTTATAGGCACGATACAAAACCTTATAGGCGATACCGTCATTTCCTCTCATAATACGACCCCCGAAGCTTACGAGCTTAATTCATTGTTTAATGAAATGGTACAAAGCGGATGTGATTATTGTGTTATGGAGGTATCCTCTCACGCGCTTGACCAATATAGGGTAAGTAATCTGCCTTTTGAGGTGGCAATATTTACAAATCTTACACAAGACCACCTTGATTACCATAAGACAATGGAAAATTATCTTAATGCTAAAAAAAGGCTTTTTAATATGTGCAAAACAGCGGTTATCAATATAGATGACCAATATGCACCTCAGATAATTGAGGGACTTTGTTGCAAAGTAGTTACCTGCTCAAACGGCAGTAATGCGGTTTTCAGCGCGAGGTCGGTTAATTACAGACCTGACAGTGTTGAATATGAAATTATGCATAGCGGAAAGCTTAATCACATAAAGGTCCTGACCGGCGGCGAGTTTACGGTTTATAATTCAATGCTCGCCTTAGCGGCGGCAAGCGAAGCAGGTATAGATATTGAATTTATAAAGTCCGCTCTTTCAAGTATGCACGGCGTAAAGGGAAGGGCGGAATCTGTGCCGACGGGCAAAGATTTTACTGTTATAATAGACTATGCCCACACCCCTGACGGACTTAAAAATATCCTTTCAACCTTCAGTCGTTGTGAGAAAAACCGATTGGTTTTGCTTTTTGGGTGCGGTGGCGACAGAGACCGCACTAAGCGCCCGATAATGGGCAATATTGCGGTCCGTGGCGCTGACTATGTAATAGTTACAAGTGATAATCCGAGAAGCGAAGAGCCGATGAATATTATAAATGATATTTTAGAGGGTACCAAAGGGTATGATACACCTGTTAAGGTGATTGAAAACCGTATTGAAGCAATAAAATTTGCTATAAAGACAGCTCTTAGCGGCGATATAATAGTTCTCGCCGGCAAGGGTCACGAAACATATCAGATACTATCAGACAAAACAATTCATCTTGATGAACGAGAGATAATTGCCGAGGCTTTGGCTGAAATCGGGGGAGAGTAGAAATGAGGAATATTACCGCTATTGTCGCGGCGGTTGTCGCATTCGTCTGCACGGCACTTTTGGGATTTGTTGTTATTCCGTATTTAAGAAAGCTTAAATTCGGGCAAACTATTCTTGAAATCGGTCCTAAGTGGCATGAGAGCAAAAAAGGTACTCCCACAATGGGCGGTATTATGATAATATTAGGTGTGCTTGTATCACTTGTTTGTGCTTTCGGTCAGTCGGCAATATCAGGAAGTGATTTTGCGAGTGAGCTTAAATCGCCGTTTAATCTGTCGGTATTTATCTCGGGAATGGTTATGGCGCTCGGAATGGGTGCAATAGGGTTTTTCGACGATTATATAAAGGTGTTAAAAAAGCGCAATTTGGGCCTTACGGCTAAGCAAAAAACCTTTTTGCAGTTGCTTGTGTCGGCTCTATATCTTATGGCGCTGGCTCTTTGCGGCGTAAAGACGACAAACATACCGTTTATAGGTGATATAAATATCACAAACGGTGCAGGTTTGATATTCTGGCCGATAGCGCTTATGTTTGTTTACGGCTTTACTAATGCGGTAAACTTAACCGACGGACTTGACGGTTTAGCATCAAGTGTTACGCTTGTAGGCTCTTGCGCGCTGATGCTTATCTGCGGATATTTCGGTATCGGTCACGGAAATGTTACAGCGGCGGCACTTGCCGGAGCGTGTGCCGGGTTTATAGTTTGGAACAGCAAACCTGCCAAGGTTTTTATGGGTGATACCGGCTCAATGTTCTTAGGCGGTATGATGGTGGCGATAAGCTTCGCAACCGGAAGACCGATTATATTGCTTTTAGTAGGTATCGTGTACCTTACAGAAGCATTCTCGGTTATGCTTCAGGTAGCGTATTATAAGAAAACTAAAAAGCGTATATTCAAAATGGCTCCCATTCATCACCATTTTGAAATGTGCGGTTGGAGTGAGGAAAGAGTAGTGCTTGTTTTCTCGCTTATTACTTTGTCGGCATCTATAATTGCTATATTTTTAACCGTTTTCGGCAAATAAATTTGTGAAAGGAAAGAGCATTATGGCAAAGGACGGCTCAAAAAATAAAAACAGAATATTTTTAAGCGGAAAGCTCGATGTTTCTTTTCTTTCTTTCGTTTTGATTTTGCTGACCGTAGGTTTAGTTATGCTCTTTTCCGCAAGCTATGCATATTCTTATGAGTACTATAACAACAGCTACCGTTTTATACTAAAGCAAGCGGCACTTGGTGGCGTTGGAGTTGTATTGATGTTTATAGTATCAAAAATCGACTACCACATTTTAAGAAAATTTTCTTGGCTCATTTATGGGGTGACTTTTATTATGCTCGGCGCACTCCTCATAATGCCTCCAATGGTCAAGGGTATGGATGTTAAGCGCTGGCTGATAATAGGACCTATAAATTTTCAGCCGTCGGAAATTGCAAAATTTGCGATAATTCTGCTCTTTTCGAGCCTTATTGCCGCAAATTATAAGCAAATGGGAAATTTTAAGTTTGTTGCAATTCTTTTGGGTATTTTGGGTGTTACCTGCGTAATGGTGGCGCTTGAGCCGCATCTTTCGGCTACAATACTCATCTTTATGATAGGTATAGTAATAATGGTAATCGGCGGACTTAAACTGCGGTATATCATAGGCGGTGCCGCCGTTGGTGCCGCAGGCGTGGTGTTTGCTATTGTCACAAAGGTTATAAGCTACGGTTCCGATAGAATTAAATTCTGGCTTGACCCTTGGCTTGACCCTAAGGGCAAAGGATTTCAAACTATTCAGTCGCTTTTGGCGATAGGCTCCGGCGGTATACTCGGCAGAGGTATTGGTCAGTCAAGGCAAAAATATCTTTGGGTGCCTGAGCCTCATAATGATTTTATTTTTTCTATTGTATGTGAAGAATTGGGTCTAATTGGTGCGCTTGTAATCATAGTTTTGTTTGCACTGCTTATCTGGCGCGGTTTTGTAATAGCTATGCGCTCTCCTGATAAATTCGGCTCTTTGCTTGCTATCGGTCTTACATTCCAGGTGGGTCTCCAGGCAATGCTGAATATTTGGGTTGTAACCAATACAATACCCAATACGGGTATTAGCCTTCCGTTTTTCAGCTACGGCGGTACTTCTCTTATGATACTTTTGGTGGAAATGGGAATAGTGCTGTCTGTATCGAGAACGGCAAACATAGAAAAGACATAGTCTTTATAGGAGTGGTTTTATGCATATATTATTTGCTGGCGGCGGAACTGCAGGGCATATAAATCCTGCCCTTGCAATAGCCGGTTATATAAGAGAAAAGCACCCTGACGCACACATAAGCTATATCGGCACGCCGGATAAGCTTGAAGCAAAGCTTGTCCCCGAAAAAGGATATAATTTCAGGACTATCGAGGTAGTAGGCTTTAAGCGCTCAATGTCGCCGAAAAATATAATCAATAATATGCATGCGCTTTCTCTTGCGGCAAGCGCTTCAGCTACAGCGAGAAAGCTGCTGAAAGAGCTCGCTCCCGATGTTGTTATAGGTACCGGCGGTTATGTAAGCGGCCCGGTATTAAGGGAGGCGGCAAAGCTCGGAATAAAAACTGCTATACATGAGCAAAACGCGTTCCCCGGAGTAACCACTAAAATGCTTTCAGGTCATGTTGATGCGGTTATGCTCGCTATGCCGGAAGCACAAAAGTATATGAAGCTTAAAGCAAAACCGTATATTACCGGAAATCCCGTAAGGCGTGAATTGCTTTCCGCTTCCAGGGAGGCCGCACGCGCTTCTTTAGGACTTGACAGCCGTCCGTTATTACTTTCTTTCGGCGGCTCGCTTGGGGCAAAGTATATTAACCTATCCGTTGAAGGATTGATAGAGTGGCATAACGGGACCGGCAGATTTCATCACATACACGGCACCGGTAAATCGGGTTATCAAACAATGATGAATGATTTGAAAGAAAAGGGAATATCGCTTTCCCCTGATATAGATGTAAGAGAATATATTAAAAATATGGACGAATGTATGGCGGCGGCAGACCTTGTTATTTCAAGAGCCGGAGCTATAACACTCAGCGAAATTACCGCGCTCGGAAAACCTGCGATACTTATTCCGTCACCCTATGTTGCGGAAAATCATCAGTATCATAATGCGATGACCTTAAAGCGCGCCGGTGCGGCAGAGATAATTGAAGAAAAGGATTTGACTGCCGAGAAGCTTATAAGTAAGGTAGACGAACTGATAGAAAACAAACAAAAGCTTAAAGCAATGTCGGATAATGCCCGTAAAATCGCGATTACCGACGCAAATGAGCGAATATATGAAGTCATAATGAGACTTTATACTAACGCATAAGAATAACAAAATAGCGGCTTCTGCATAGTATGGACTGTAATATTTGCTGGAGGCGCTATATGCAAAACTTCATAATAAGAGGCGGCAGGCCGCTTAAAGGTACGCTCGATATTCATGGAGCGAAAAACAGTGTTTTGCCGCTTGTTTCCGCCGCAATTCTGCTGAATGGGAAAAGCGTTTTACATAACTGTCCCGAGCTTTCCGATGTAACTGCGGCGCTCGAAATACTGAAGTCTCTGGGTCTTGAATATATAAAACAAGGCTCAGATATAACTGTTTTTTCAAAAAAACCGGATAACTGTCTTATACCGGATGAACTTATGCGTAAAATGCGGTCTTCGGTTATGTTTTTAGGCTCAATACTCGGGCGTACAGGCAAAGCCGTAATAAGCACGCCGGGCGGATGTATGTTAGGTCCCCGTCCTATTGATATACACATTTCAGCACTTAAAAAGCTTGGTGCAAAAGTAACCGAAAATCACGGTTTGCTTGAATTTGAAGCAGAAAACGGACTTGTAGGAACAGATATATTTCTTGATTTTCCGAGTGTTGGAGCTACCGAAAATATTATATTGGCGTCGGCTCTTGCAAAGGGAACTACAACTATTCATAATGCGGCAAGAGAACCTGAAATAAAAGACCTGACCGATTTCCTGATTTCAGCCGGTGCGCGTATTTCAGGCGGCGGCACAGACACTATTGTTATTACAGGTGTAGATTCACTCGGCAGTACCGAACATACCGTTATACCCGACAGGATAGAAGCTGCAACCTATATGGCGGCAGCAGCGGCAACCGGCGGCAGTATAACGCTTAATAGAGTAAACCCCTCTTGTCTTACTTCAGTAAATGAAGCGCTTAAAAAAGCCGGTTGTGAGATTATATCCGATGATAATACGATTACCGTTATCGCGCCGCCTCGGCTTAAAGCGGTAAAATCGGTTGAAACGCGTGTTTACCCCGGTTTTCCGACAGACGCAGGCCCTCTTCTTATCAGCGCATTATCTACGGCTTGCGGAACTTCGGTATTCAACGAAACCATTTTCGAAAACAGATTTGTATTTATTGATGAACTGTCTCGTTTCGGTGCTAAAATAAATACTTACGGCACAGTAGCGGTGATAGACGGTGTAGAGAATATTTGGTCGGCTGAGTGTAACTGTACAGACCTACGCGGTGGTGCAGCATTAGTTATCGCGGCTCTTAAAGCCGACGGAATAAGTAAAATAGGAAATATCTGCCACATTAAGCGAGGTTATGAAGATATGCCGGAAAATCTTCGCAGACTGGGAGCAGAAATAAAGGAAGTATAATATGAAAAAAGCACTGACACAGCAGGAGATAAGGCGTAGAGAACGCAGAAAAAAGATAAGGGAAAGGCGGATTATTATCAGTCTTATTTTCTTTCTTTTAATTGGCATAGCCGTGTTTGGTGTTTTGCTTAAAACAAAGCTTTTCCCGGTGAAAAATATTAAAGCTGACGGCAGCTCTGTTTATAGCTCGGCGGAGATTATAGCCGCCAGCGGTATAACCCGAAAAACACCGATTATGAGTATTTCGCAAAGCCAAGTTAAAAAGCTATTGTCAAAGAAACTTCCATTTATCGAAACGGTAACTGTGAAATGCTCGTTTCCAGATACCGTGCAGATAAAGGTCGATGACGCTAAGGAATACTATTGTTTTGTCCAAAAGGATGATTATTACTCGGTTAGCGAAAAGGGGCATATTCTTAATAAGTATTCAGAACTGCCGCAAAATGTCATAGAGGTGAAAGCCTCAAGTGCGAAGCTTAAGGTCGGGCAGGATTTGTCATTTGGTGATAATCAGGAAAAAGAAACTTTTGAGCTCATAACTGCCGCTATAAAGGAAAAGGGCATAACACTTAATTCTATCGACATAACAAATATTGTTCACATAACAATGAAAGTAGAGAACAAATTTGAAGTAAATCTCGGCAACAAAGCTAATCTTAAAGAGAAAATAGCGCATCTTGCCGGTATGATAGAGGGAATTGGCGACAGAAAAGGCAAGATAAATCTTGATATGTGGTCAAATTCCGACAGTAAAGGAACATTTATAGCAGAAAATTGATAATAAGTTTTATAAAAATGCAATAAAACTATTGAAATTTCAAAAAAGGTGTGTTAATATTACTTTGTATTATATTAGGTGAGTACTAAGTATATATCAATTTACATAAAACGGAGGAATTATAAATGCCATTCGAAGTTGCAGAAGAAATGGAAAATGTTGTTCAGATTAAAGTCGTAGGCGTTGGCGGTGGCGGTGGCAACGCGGTAAACCGTATGGTTAATGCAGGCGTTCGCGGCGTTGAATTTATAGCTATCAATACAGATAAGGCAGCGCTTTTTCTTTCAAAAGCTGACCAGAAAATTCAGATAGGCGAAAAGGCTTCCTGTGGTATGGGAGCCGGCGGTAACCCGGATAACGGTCGTGCCGCGGCTGAAGAATCACGCGATGAAATCGCGGCGGCTATACGCAGTGCAGATATGATATTCATTACTGCCGGTATGGGCGGCGGTACAGGTACCGGTGCGGCTCCGGTTGTAGCGTCTATCGCTAAAGAGCTTGGCATACTTACCGTTGGTATCGTTACAAAGCCATTTGCGTTTGAGGGTAAAAAGCGTATGTCTCAGGCTGAGGCAGGCATTGCCGCTTTAAGCGAGCAGGTTGATAGCCTTGTTGTTATTCCAAATGAGAGGCTCAAATATGTTTCCGAGCAGAAGATTACCTTTAAGAATGCATTTAATATCGCTGATGATGTTCTCCGTCAGGGCGTTCAGAGCATTTCAGAGCTTATCAATGTTACTGCACTTGTTAACCTCGACTTTGCCGATGTTAAATCCATTATGGCTGATGCAGGCTATGCTCATATGGGCGTAGGCGTTGCAACCGGCAGAGATAAGGCTGAGCAGGCTGCTAATATGGCTATTACCAGTCAGCTTATCGAAACCTCCATGGATAACGCGCGCGGTGTAATCATCAGTATAACAGGCTCGGATGATATCGGTCTTGAGGAAGTTGAGCTCGCCTCGTCAATTATCGCTGATAAGGTACACCCGGATGCCACCATTATTTGGGGTGCTCAGCTTGATGATAGCCTCGAAGATACTATCCGCGTAACTGTTGTCGCAACCGGACTTGGCGATGAGAAGAAAAAGGATGGCAACGATTTAGCCTCCCTTATAAATTCAAGCTCTGATGATGACGATGAGTCCTACGGCGAAGTTATGAAGTTCTTTAATAACGACTAATAGTTGGATTTTCGCCCGAAGGCTTTGTCCTTCGGGCTTTTTTTGGGAGTTTTTTTATGACACTTAACGATTTGAAGCCGGGAGATAGTGCAGTTATCACACTTGTGTCGGGTGAGGGTACACTGCGCCAGCATTTTCTCGATATGGGCGTGATACCAGGCGCCGAAATAAAGCTCATAAAGCTTGCGCCGATGGGTGACCCTATGGAGTTTCAGATACACGGCTATGAGCTGACGCTTCGTATCGATGATGCGAAAAAAATTGAAGTTGAAAACATAGAAGTATCCGGCGGTAATATCAACGATAAATATGTTAGTAAGAGTAAAATCGAACATCCGGGGCTTGGCGAAGGCGGTAAATATCACCCGAAGTCAGGTGTAAGGGTGCCTAAAGGGAAAACACTTACATTTGCCCTTGCAGGCAATCAAAACTGCGGTAAAACAACCCTTTTCAATCAGCTTACCGGCGCTAACCGTCATGTAGGCAATTTCCCCGGTGTTACCGTAGACCAAAAAAGCGGTGCTATAAAGGGTAACCCTGATACACTTGTAACCGATTTGCCCGGTATATATTCGCTTTCTCCTTACAGCAGCGAGGAAATAGTTTCACGCGAGTTTATACTCGATGAAAAACCTACTTGTATTATAAATATAGTAGACGCCACTAATATTGAGCGTAATCTTTATCTTTCAATGCAGCTTATGGAGCTTGATACGCCTATGGTGCTGGCTCTTAATATGATGGATGAAATGCGTGGTAACGGCGGTACTGTTCTCATAAACGAAATGGAGGATATGCTCGGTATACCGGTAGTGCCTATTTCTGCCGCGAAAAACGAAGGTGTTGACGAGCTTATTCGTCACGCAGTGCATATAGCAAAGTATAACGAAAAGCCCGGTCGTACGGATTTTTGTGATAAAGACACCGCAGGCGGTGCGGTTCATAGGGCAATACACGGTATTATGCACCTGATAGAAGACCACTGCGTAGAGGCAAAAATACCGGTAAGGTTTGCCGCTTGCAAGCTGATAGAGGGTGATGAGCTTATATCAGAAAAGCTAAAGCTTACTAAGAATGAGCAAGAGCTCATAGAACATATAATTATTCAAATGGAAAAGGAAAGAGGACTTGACCGCGCGGCAAGTATTGCGGATATGCGTTTTTCCTTTATTAATCGCTTGTGTCGCGCGTGCGTCGTAAAGCCGCGTGAGAGTCGCGAGCAGATACGAAGCCGTAAAATAGACGCGGTGCTCACCGGTAAATATACCGCCATACCTTCCTTTATTGCGATAATGGCGGCGGTGTTCTGGCTTACATTTAATGTGATAGGGAGCTTCTTGCAGTCGCTTTTAGAGCAGGGAATAGACCGCCTTGCCGAAATAACCGAAAATTTACTTGTTCGCACTAAGGTGAATGAAATAATTCGTTCGCTTATTATTGACGGCGTCTTTAAGGGTGTAGGCAGTGTAATTACATTCATTCCGATAATTATTACACTGTTTTTCTTCCTCTCGCTTTTAGAGGATAGCGGATATATGGCGCGAATAGCATTTGTTATGGATAAACTGTTAAGACGAGTCGGTCTGTCTGGGAGAAGTATAGTGCCGATGCTTATAGGCTTCGGTTGTACAGTACCTGCCGTAATGGCAAGCAGAACGCTTCCGTCAGAACGCGACCGTAAAATGACGGTCATTTTAACACCTTTTATGAGTTGTACGGCAAAGCTTCCCATTTATGCATTCTTTACGGCGGCTTTCTTTCCGAAATACGGCGGACTTGTTATGGTAGGTCTGTACTTATTGGGAATTTTAACCGCAATACTGTTAGCGCTTATATTCAAGGGTACAATATTTAAGGGTGAAGCAGTCCCCTTTGTTATGGAACTGCCGAATTACAGAATGCCGGGGGCAAAAAATGTCTTGAGGCTTTTGTGGGATAAAGCAAAGGATTTTCTATCGCGTGCATTTACTGTAATATTTATTGCTTCTATGGTTATTTGGTTTTTAAGAAGCTTTAATTTTACGCTGAATCCCGTTAGTGATTCTAAGGACAGTATCTTAGCGGCAATAGCCGGCATAATTGCACCGATATTCGCACCGCTTGGCTTTGGTGACTGGCGCATATCTACATCGCTTATTGCAGGCTTTATGGCAAAGGAAAGCGTGGTTTCAACCGTATCTGTTCTCTTTGGAAGTACGGCGGCACTGACTTCACTAATAGGTATATCTTCGGCACTTTCTCTCCTTGTTTTCTGCCTCTTGTATACGCCTTGCGTTGCCGCGGTAGCCTCTATCCGCCGCGAAATCGGCAGAGGATGGGCAACTGTTACTGTGGTAGGGCAGTGTGTTATCGCGTGGATAGTAGCACTTGTTGTCAGAGTAATAGCATTATTAGTATTATAAAAAGGGGCTGTAAAAAACAGTCAAAAAATTCCGAGGTTCACTGTTAAATGTGAGCCTCGGATGCTTTTTTACCTAGAATAAAGGAATGAGCGACAAAATCCATCTAAATTACGGTTTTTAAGGTGCAAAAACCAAGCCGACCGTTTTTGTCGGTTAAAAGTGTAGATAACTTTTAAATTTTTTAAGCCGCAAGTTGCCGAGCAAGGCTTTTTAAGTGGTATTTGTGAAGATTAAAACCGCAAGAAATCATTGCAATCTCCAAAATTACGCTTTTAAGTCCTCTTCTGCGTATTCTTTGATAGGCTTTGTTCCACTTAATTGCACCAAATGCTCCCTCGGCTTGTATGCTCCTGTTCATTCTAAGTAATGCACCGTGAACGCTGTTAAGATTTCCTAAAACTTCTTTATGAAATCCTGTTAATTCCTCGTTCAAACGAACTATTCTGTTGCCTTCGCATTTACAGCATTTTTCTTTGTGAGGACAAGCAGCGCAGTCTTCACATTGGTATAGTTCTTCGGTTCTACCGTATTTGTTGCCTCGTACAGGTCTACTGTAAAGATATTTGAATTCTTTTCCGTTTGGGCAAATCGGATTACCGTTTTCGTTAATAGAAAAATTTACCGCACGATATGGATCGTCACGGTATTTTTTATCCTCTGTTTCCTTCTTGAACATCGTGAATTTCATATATTTTTCCATTCCGTGTTCTTCACAGTAAAGATAGTTATTAAAACTTCCGTAACCGGCATCTGCTACAGGGTATTTGGGGTATTTTCCGTATGTTTCATTGAATTTTTCCATCAAAGGTTGAAAACAATCCATATCTGACGCATATTGCTTTACATCGAATACAGATATATATTCATCGCATACGCCAAGCTGAATATTGTAACCGGGTAAAAGCTGATCATTACCCATATAGTCCTTTTTCATACGCATAAAGGTAGCATCATTGTCAGACTTTGAATAACTGTTTCTATCTTCTCCGCAAACTTTTATGTGATGAGCATACTTTTTTAATTTTTCGGTATATTCTACAAGTTTGTCGTAAATACGCTGTTCTGCAGATTTATGATGTCCTCTGCCTCTAACCAATACTTCGGGACACAGATTAAAAAGACTTGCATATTGCTTTGTTATCTGCTCTATATATTCTATGGCATATTCTGTGCGGATACCGAATTTCACACCCATACAAGCTATGCTTTCATTTATCTCTTGAAGCAATAGGGTTATTTTTTCAAAGGTTTTGTTGCGATTCCTTATGCAGCTCTTTTTCCATACCCAACTATTTTTATTTGCATTTGCAACAATCTTGGTTCCGTCTATGTATATATGCTCAAGGTCAACCTTTTCTTTAGAAAATATGTAGCCGTTAATCTCAGAAAATATATCTTTAATATTTCCTAAAAGAGTTTCATTCATGAAGTTATCTATTGTCATATGACTTGGGGCAGATTCGTCTTGCAAAAGCCACATAAATCTTATGTCGGTCTTACACAACTTTTCTATTGCACGCACCGATGCATAGCCATATTCCATAAATGCAAACAGTGTTACTTTCAGCAAGATTTCAGAATTATATCTTTTGCGACCTGTCTTGCTTTCCGGGGCGGCAAGATATTTTCTTAGGTCAATACAATCCATTACCTCACAAAATGTATATACCGGATCACTTATTTCTATTATTGTTGAAATTTCTACTGGTAATTTTAATTGAAACATGGTATAATCTCCTTGTGGTTTATTTTGTTTTTGCAATTCAATTATACCACAAAAAAGACTGCTTTCCTATCCTTTTCGGATAAGTTTGCAGTCTTTTTTATTGGGCCTGTTTTTTTACAGCCCCTTAGCTTTTATTGCTTTCTTTTTGAATTTGGCAGTTCGTCAAACATAGCTTCAAATAACTGCCTTAAAAGCTCTTTGTTTTCAATATCCTCAACCAAAAGCATTGGTTTGCCTGTTGGATATGGGATTTCCGTTGGGGCTGACGGCATAAGTTTTCTTGCCGAAACAGTATTTTTCACAAGAAATCTATCGTCATAAATGCCGCCGATTATCCTTCCTTTATAGTAGATAATATATTCACCCATCATACTCTTGTAAGAAACGCTGTCTGTTGCCGACAACTGTTCAAGCACAAAATAAAGATACTCTTTACTTGACGACATTTTATCACCCTTGTACATATTATTTGCATTAATTATAACACCGCGGTCTTTTGGTGGCAAGTGATTGCTTTTTGCGTGTCAAGGTTCTTTATGGTGTGAGTGTTAATAACACAAGCTAAAGTCGCGAGATTGAAACTATAAAAAAGTGAGAATATCGATAACGGACTTCACGGTCGTGGCAGAGATAAAAGAAAAGCAGAGTCTGAACCCGTATTGGGTCAGGCCCTGCCTGTGGTCGGAGTGTTCATAACGCAAGCAAAAAACGCGAGGAAGAAAACTACAAAAACAGAGAACCTCAACTGCGCGTTTGCGTGTCGAGGCTCTCTATATTCAAGCGCAAAACTACTCGATCGCACATTTTTATAAAATCCTCTTTTGCGGTATAATGTAATCAGAAAAGGAGGATTTTGCTTATGAAAGAACAAAGAATCAAAAGATTTATTCACGATGAGACTAACGGACTTGATTACGAACTGGTGGGGGGATTATTATCTGCCCTGCCTGAAAGCACCCGAATCACCCAAACGCTGGTGGATATTTATTTGCAGTTATTAGGGTTGTCGGTTATCTTTATACGCCAGTTTTTCAAATTCTTCCGCCGTAAGCGCAGGCGAAAAATAAAATCCTTGAGCATAGGCGCAGCCGATTTTTTTAAGTATTTTAACCTGGCGTTCGGTTTCAACACCCTCTGCGATAACCGGTATAGCGAGGTTTTCGGCAATACCCATTATAAGTTCTACAACCTTAGTATGCTTTTTGTCCGAGTCAATATTGTCAACAAACCTTTTATCCATCTTAAGCGCGTCGATAGGCATAGCCGAAAGCATATTGAGTGAAGAATAAGCCGAGCCAAAATCGTCCATTTCAATACGGTATCCCTTTTGACGCAGTTTTACGATAATATCAATAAACGCTTCTTCATTTTCGATATAAGCCGATTCGGTAATCTCCAGCCGTATGTCGTCGGGCGAAAGCCCGTTCTTTTTTATGGTTAAATCAAGCATTCCTTCAAGCAGCGGATTAAGTATGTCAACGCGCGAAAGGTTCATCGAAATCGGCATAATCTCGCCGTATTTTTCCTTCCATTCCGCCGCCTGGATGGCAACCTGCTCAAACACGTATTTATCAAGCAGGTTAATTTTACTGCTGCGTTCAAACAGCGGTATAAACTGGTTGGGGGTAAGACGGCCAAGGGTCGGGTGCTGCCATCTGACCAGCGCTTCCGCACCCGAAATTTTGTTGGTTTTACCGCGAATATCAACTTTAGGCTGATAGTACACCTCAAATTCTTCGTTTTCAACGCCGCGGTGCAAATCGTTAAGTAACGTTTGCTCTAATATCTCGGTTTCTCGCATTTCCTCGTTGTAAATAAGCATAGGTGACTTATACAACGCGCGCGCCATATTGCAGGCAATAATGGCGCAGTCGACCATCTTTTTAGGCTCCATACCCTCTTCCCAGGTTTTTATGCCCATCCTAAGCTGTATGCCGGTTTGAGACGAAAGTGCGTCTAAACGGGATTGCAGCTGATTATACAAATTGCCGTAGTTATCTATTTTAGAGCAATACATAACGTAGTGGTCGGCTTCGGTTCGTGAGGCAATACCACCGTTAGAATCTAAAAACTCTTTAATCGCTTTTCCAAGCTCCTTTAAGACGGTATCGCCAAATTCGAAACCGTTAATGCTGTTCACAATGTGGAAATGGTTAATGTTAAGTACCACCGCGTCCATGGGGGCCTCCGGGTTTTCGTTAAAAATTTTGTTGGCGTATTCGTCAAAAAAACTGCGAAAATACAAACCGGTCAGATTGTCGGTCTGGGTGGCGGAAATCAGATCTTCTTTTTCAATTATCTGCTTATTGAATCTAAATTTTCTTTGCAGCAGCAACAAAATAAATAAAAGCAAAATAACCAAAAACGCAACAAACAATAGTATATTTTCAATTAAAAAATACCAGAAAGAGCCCCTGAACTCGTCCGCCCTGTAGTAACTTGAAAGCGCGCTTGTGGCAACCAGCGGAGATACCGACGAATTCATTTTATTAAGCATCCCGTAAAGCACCGTATCGCCGCGGTTTACGGCGTAGCAGTAATCCATTTCAATACCAAGCGGAACAGAGGTCAATTTATGTCTTTTGCAGGTTTCGGCAAGGTTGTTATAACGGTAATTACTGATAATCATGCACTCGGCTCTGCCTTCCGAAATTGCCTTTAAGCATTCTTGCGAATCTTTGAAATAAACGGGGCGCCAATCGGGGAAATGGTTTACCAAAAACATATCGTAGTTGGTGTTACCCGAGTTAACCGCAACCGTTAATTTCTCGCGGTTGAAAAGCGAATCTTTGTCGGCCTCCTGTACTATTGCCGACATCTCGGTCGTCATAAGCGGGTCGGTAACGTAATATCCTTCAAGCTCGCCGTAAAAATCGGTAAAGTTGGCGGGGAACATACAGTCAATTTTGCCGTCTTTAAGGGCTGAAAGCGCCTCTTGTGAAGTGGAAAAGCAAACAGGAACAAACTGTACCGAGGCGTTTTCCATACAGTCCGCCGCCGCGTCAAGATAATCTTTAAGCGCACCGATAAGCTCACCCGTTTCTTTATCTTTAGCGCAAAACGCAAGGTAATTATCCTGGTAGCCTACCCGTATTGTGCTGTTGCGGTTTTTAAGCCATTTTAGTTCTTCCGAACTAAAATAGCTGCGCATTTTAGAAGATTGCTGGTATTTTGAATAAAGCTGCAGTATATAGTACGGGTTTTCATTACTGATTCTTTCCATAGCGACGTTCAGCTCGCTAAGTATATCGTGGCGGTTTTTATTAACCGCAAAATAGAAATCCGAACCGCCTATTTTGGTAATAGGCAGTACATAGGCGTTTTCTTTCATTGTTTCGGGCGATACGTAAAAGTCGATGGTTCCCGCCGCAAGCATGGCGAGCGCTTCTTTGACCGGGCAGGTAAGGTCGACAACCGGCATATTAACGCCGTTTTGTTTTGCCCACTCTTTGAACATATCGTTTTGTACCGAGTCCTTATCAATACCTACCTTTTTGCCGTTAAAGGTGGTGTAATCGTCGGTATTAATGTCTGCGTTAGAGGGTGTGGTAAACAAATAGTAAGCCTCTTCGCCCATCGGCATCGTCGAAAACAACATCTTCTCGGAGCGCTGCGGAGTATAAGAAACGTCGGACATAAGGTCAATTTTGCCTTCGGCAAGCATTTGCAGCAGGTTGGCCCAGCTTCCTTCTACGTATTCATACTCCCAACCGGTATGCGAAGCGATCTTTTGCTGAAACTCATAGGCGTAACCCGTGCGGCGGCCCTCGTCGTCCTTTCTGTTAAAGGTCGAATCAAACCAACCTACGCGCACTACCTTTTTGCTATTCGCGGCACTTGTCATAAACGCCAGGGAGGTAACAAGTATTGCAAGAACAAGCGCTGAAGATAACAAAATCTTAAAAATTCGTTTCATATATCATCCTCTTATTTTTAATCATTTTTAGAAGCGGCTGCTTTTATTTGCTGTTTGTGGTCGTACATCTCTTTATCGGCGCGGCGAACCACGTCGCTGACATAACGGTCGGTTTTCTCATCGTACGCGGTAATACCGAATGCCATGTCGACCTTTTCCCACTTGTTTTTTGCCTCGGCATTTATTTCGGCAATACTTGTTTCAAACTGATTTATAAGTACCTCTCGGCCTTCGTAATCAAAATTGCGCAAAATAACCGCAAATTCGTCCCCTCCGATTCTGAATACAGGACTGTGTAAAAATACGTTGCAAATCGCGCTGCTTGCGTTTTTCAAATAAACGTCGCCCTTTTCGTGACCGAAAATATCGTTTATATACTTAAGATTGTTACAGTCAAAAATTCCTACGGCAAACGGCTGAACAATATCGCCGCTGTCTATCTGCGCCTGAATTTCGTTGCAGGCAGCCGTAAAAGCCGCCTTATTCTTTATTTTGGTAAGAGAGTCGGTAAATATCTTGGTGTTAAGGTCGCCAATGTGCTTCTTAAAATCGTCAACAAGGTGTTTGAATGTTCTTGTAAGCCGTCCTAATTCGTCGTCGGCGTCATAGGTAAGTTTGTAATTGTAGTTGCCGCGGTCAACCTGTTCGGCGGCCTCGGTTAACTGTTTAAGCGGCTTTGCTATTCGCTTGGTGTAGAACATGGTGAATATGCACGCCAAAATCAAAACCGAAAGCGAAACAAGCGAAATACCCACGAATAACCGCTCCCACGAGCCTTCAAGTTCAACTACCGGCACAACAACGTTAATGCGCATACCGTTGCTAAGCGGCAGCCAGACGCCGTCCTTTTCCACCGGTCTGCCGTCTTCGTTAAAGGTGTAACGGTAGAAGGAGTTTTCGGTTATTACCCCTTGCGGAACATCGGGCGAAGCCTTTTTGGTGATATCGATCCTCGGGTGATAGAATAGATTACCCGTGTTGTCGTTTAAGAAGGAGTAACCGTTAGAGTAAAGGCGAATACTGTTAACCTGTTCCGCCATGGTGGTATAGTCAATTTCGATGCCGATAACCCCCACAAATTTACCTTTGCAGTGAATTGGAACGTTATAAGAAATTACACGCACGTTAAGGTTATCGGTTATGTAGGGGGGGATCCAAATAGCTTTGTCCTCGTGTTTTGGAACCGTAAACCATACTAATTGCGCGGTATCTTCGGTATTGTATTTGGTAATATCGGTAACCTTATGTTCTATAAAACCGTCGCCCGTAAGGTCGGTGTACCAAAACCCCTTGACGTTTTTTGAAACTTCGGGGTCTATACGGTAATAATAGGTTAAAACGCCGCTGGTTTTTGAAGCGACCTCGTCAAAATAGGTTCTAACCATATTCATATGTTCTTCAAGGCTTTTGTCGTCAAGTTCGTGAAGATTTGATTCGGCATAGACCTCCATCTTTTTAACCGATTTTTGAACCCCGTCGAAATAGTTGTTAAGGTTGCGCTGCCCCGTTTCACATAAAAGCATTAAAAGCTGGTCGGCTTTGTTGTGCTCATTATTGCGCACAAACAAAATGCTGGTAAGCGAAATACTCGCCACCGCCAGCATAACAACAGCAATTGTAAGCAGTGTAAATCTTGACCTGAGTGAATGCATGATAAATCCCCCTTTTGTTTACGACATTATAATACTTATACAGTATAACACTACGATGTCAATAATTCAAGGTGTAAAAAATTTTCCGCTTTTTGCTTTATTTCGGTCGTGATGTCATAACGCGATTTCGCGGCTTCGCGGTCGAATATCTTCCCAATACCGTGACCGCCTGACAAAAAACGAGCAGACTCACCGAGCCTGCTCACCTACATACGAAAATCAGATAAGTTGAATATATAAAAAACTGGGTGTCCATAACTCACTTGCGTTATGAACACCCAGCATGTGCCGACGGTTGAAATAGGACTTAAAGGCAGGCCGTAAACAGAGTCAAAGATTATTATTCATACATTCGACCCATCGCCTCCTTATTGGTACAATAGTGCCATAGGAGGCGATATTATATGCGTGAGCAAAAACGGGTTATATTTTTGACTAATGCCGAATGGCAACTGTTAGTCAGGTGCATCAACAAGGCGCGGTCAATATATCTCGATGAGGACAAGCCGATTGACGATGTCAATATGTTACTCGTCAAAGCCATGAAAGCTAAGTCGAAGAAAGTGAGAGTTTGAAGATGGAAAAGATTATTCATGACGAAAAGAACGGGCTTGATTACAAACTTGTAGGCGATTATTACATACCTTACCTTAGAACACCGGAGGCACCAAAGGTCGGCAGATTCGGGATGATGTATCGCGATTATTTGCGCACCCATAAGAAAGTTACATATTCGGGGCTTATGCTTTCGGGGAAACTGAAAGAGCATATTGAGGATATTGACCGTCAGGCAGAAGATATGTTTTCTCAGTTGGTTGACCGAATGAAGCAAGCCGAAGGCATTACCGAACAACTCAAAGCCACAAATCAGATGGAATGGGTGTGTCGCATGAACTCCATCCGTAACCGCGCCGAAGAGATCGTGAAAAGCGAGGTGGTGTTCGCATGACGGCTCTTGAAAACATTTGGTACGGCAATATCCGTCCGGTCGAACAGTTTGTTGAGGGTAATGCTGAATATAGGAACGTGCTTCGCCTCGTGACAAAAAACCGAGAAACGCTTGAAGACGAACTTTCTCATAAGCAACTCGAACTTCTGGAAAAATACAATACTTCTGTCAATGAAATGAACTCTGTTTCCGAAGTCGCCGCGTTCAAGTACGGATTCAACCTTGCGGTAAGGCTGTTAACAGAATCAATAAAGCATCATTAAAGCGGAGTCATTGCGGCTCCGCTTTGCCGTGCTTACATCCGTAAAATGCGCCGAGGTGTAATACCCCGACGCATATATTCACCGTCATAATTGGTGTGCTGATTTTAGGTGTTAT
>CADCLS010000010.1:0-112190 GCA_902802375.1 Oscillospiraceae bacterium
CGGTCCCAAGGGTTCGGCTGTTCGCCGATTAAAGTGGTACGCGAGCTGGGTTCAGAACGTCGTGAGACAGTTCGGTCCCTATCTGTCGTGGGCGTAGGAAATTTGAGAGGATCTGTCCCTAGTACGAGAGGACCGGGATGGACGCACCTCTGGTGCACCGGTTGTTCTGCCAAGGGCATGGCCGGGCAGCTATGTGCGGATTGGATAAACGCTGAAAGCATCTAAGCATGAAGCCAACCTCAAGATTAGATTTCCCATAGCATAAGCTAGTAAGGTCCCCGGAAGACTACCGGGTTGATAGGCAGCAGGTGTAAGCGCGGTGACGCGTGTGCCAGGCTGTACTAATAGACCGAGGGCTTGACCTACTATCGATTCTCTTTGCATTCGCTTTGTTCGGTTTTCAGGGAATGAAAGTTAAATCCGTCTCACAAAAGTGAGACGGATTTTTTTAGTTAAGAAGTAATAGGTAATAGTGAATAAGTGCGGTGCGAATTATTAATTTACGGGATGTTTTTATAATACATACCTCTTGTGAATTCTGCCGTAGGAGAAGCGCCGAGAATATAGTCGTTTATGATTTTTTGTGCGGTGTCGGGTGTCTCATCCGCAAAGGAGAGAATTATAAATCCGAACGCGGAAAGGTCATCCTTTTTATCGGCAAGATATATTGGCGCGGAATTTAGAACCTCACAGTATCTGTCTCGACAAACAACCGGGAATTTAACACCCAGGCGGTCGGTAAGAGCGCTCTTGCCCTTACATTCCTTGCAGGTCTTTGTGTTTTTTATAGGGCAGTTTCTGGTGAGCATCAGAGGCAGTCTGCCGTAAGCAAAAATACCGATATTTGCACTTTCGGCAAGAGCTTTTGCGCCCGACATATTCGTTTCAGCACTTAATGTTATCATATCGGCACCCATTTTTTTAAGCGCTTCAATACTTTCGCGGTTTGCACAGTTAAATCCGATAGATAATATCGCCTTAAAGCCAGACTCCTTTGCTATGGCGAGAGCCTCAAGATTATCGCAAAAAGCCGTATAAACGCCCTGATTTTTAAGGGCTGACAGTCTGTTTTTAAGCTTTTCTTCGTCGGTTATATACCTCGGAAGCTCGACAACTTTAATAAGATTTTCCGGAAGCTTACCAAAATCACTGTTTATAGGAAGAATTACACCGTCAGTTGTAATGTTTGCAGGGATTAAAGCGGAGGATAAAAACTTTGTAAACACCTTTTGTCCTTGTATTTTGTCAGGCTCTGAGGGTTTGTTATGATATTCTAAATCCGCGCGGCGGTCAAAAAACCTTCTTTTTTTACTTAATTCTTCTATTGCCCTGCGGCGAAGCTCATTTAATGTGCCGGCACTCACAAAAAGTCCGCTTTGTACACGGGATTTAGCACTTTCCGCAAAATACGGTGTGCCGCCGAGGCGTGTTAGTAATGATAAAACCGACTGTTCGTCTATCTCTCTTGTTTGCGCCGTTTGTGGTTTTTCGCCGGTGACGGTAACACAGGTGCCTACACGGTCTTTTACAGTAATTTCGGTGATATTTTCATTTACAACCGCCGAAATTTCTATCGGTACACTCTGGCGTTCGGTCCTATAAAGCGAGTGCAGAAAAGAAAAAGCTTTTCTTTGAGCGTCGGCGTCATCCTTAGTTCTTATGCCGAACATATCGGCGCCAAGAGTATTTTTATAGTATCCGTCCGTAAAGCCTGAGCGAGAAAACACACTTTTAAGTGCGGTGTTAAGCTCAGCGTCCACCGTGCCGTCAAGAGAGGCTCTGCACGCGGCGGTTGCCGCCGCAACATACTCTTCTCTCTTCATTCGTCCCTCGATTTTTGCAGAGGCTACGCCCATAGCTTCAAGCTCTTTTAGATATGGTACGAGCGATAAATCCTTAAGGCTTAAATCGTACCGCCCTGTGCCCGAGGAGGAAAACTCAAGCCTGCAAGGGCCGGCGCAAAGTCCCCGATTGCCGCTTCTGCCGCCGAGAGCCGCCGAGAGCAGACATTTACCCGATACGCACATACAAAGTGCACCGTGAACGAATACCTCCACATCTATTTCACACCTTTTTGCCTCAATGCAAAAGGCCTTTATCTCATCCCGGCTCATTTCTCTTGCTAAAACCACGCGAGAAATTCCAAGGCTTTTAAGAGCTTTTAGTGACGCGGGTGAATGAACCGTCATCTGAGTGGAGGCGTGAAGCTCTATTTGCGGCAAATGCTCTCTAAGGGCTGAGATAAAACCTATATCGGATACGATAAGCGCGTCAGCACCGCAGATGTAGGCACGCCTTGCGCATTCGAGCGCGGCAGGCATTTCGGTTTCCTTAATCATAGTATTTATCGCCACATATACCTTGACATCTCGCTCGCGGCAGTATTCGCAAGCGGCTTTAAGCTCCGAATAATCAAAATTATCGGCGTTTCTTCTGGCGCTGAACTCTTTAAGACCTAAGTATACAGCATTAGCGCCTGTTCGCACTGCGGCGACAAGTGCCCGTGGATTTCCGGCAGGGGAAAGTATTTCCATTTGTTTCATCACCGGTAAAAGTATATCATAAAATGATAAAAATTAAAATATTTTCTTTACTAAATGCGAGCAGAGTGATATTATATATCGGTGAAAGGTCTGATATTATGAAATATTTAGTAGTTTTGTGTGACGGTATGGCTGATACGCCGGTTGATGTGCTTGGAGGCAAAACGCCTATGCAAGTAGCAATTAAGCCTAATATGGATAAGCTGGCAAGTGCCGCGCAGGTAGGCATATGCCGAACAGTAGCAAAAGGACTTAAGCCCGGAAGCGATGTTGCAAATTTATCCGTAATGGGATATGACCCGAAGGTTTGTTACACCGGTCGCTCACCGCTTGAAGCTGCCTCTATCGGTATAGAGCTTAAAGACAGCGATGTAACTCTTCGCTGCAACCTTGTAACGCTATCGGATGACGAACCGTTCGAGAAAAAGAAAATGCTTGATTATTGCGCGGGAGATATTTCCACCGATGAGGCGAGAGAAATAATAAAAACGGTTGACGAAAAGCTCGGAGAGGCACCGTATAAATTTTATTCGGGCGTCAGTTACCGGCACTGCCTTGTGGTGGACGGCGGCACTACTGACCTCGGAGAAATGACGCCTCCGCACGACATCAGCGGAAAAGAAATAGGCGAATACTTAAGCAAAAGCGAGAACGCCGCGCCGCTTATTTCTCTAATGAAAAAGAGCAACGGTTTTCTAAAAGACCACCCGGTGAATATCGAGCGTGTAAAAAGAGGGCTTCGCCCGGCGAACTCAATTTGGCTCTGGGGCGAGGGAACCAAACCGGCGGTAGAGAATTTCAAAGAAAAATTCGGGATAAAAGCGGCGGTTGTAAGTGCGGTTGACCTACTTAAAGGTATCGGCAAATGCGCCGGAATGGCAGTGCCTATGGTAGAGGGCGCCACAGGATATATAGATACAAACTTTGAGGGCAAGACCAGCGCCGGAATTAAAGCGTTTGAAGACGGTTGCGACCTCGTTTATATGCATTTTGAGGCGCCGGACGAATGCGGTCACAGGGGTGAAGCGGAAAACAAGGTAAAGGCTATTGAGTATATTGACGCGCGTGTTATTAAACCTATGCTTGACTACTTGAATTCCTGCGGTGAGGACTATCGCATACTCATAATGCCCGACCACCCAACGCCTATTGCCACAAAAACCCATAGTGCCGAGCCGGTACCCTTTATGATATATGACAGCAGTATAGAACAAAACGGCGTGGAATGCTTTACAGAGCAGGCTGCCCTTGGCACCGGAATTTTCGTTGAGCACGGACCGGACATAATGAAAATGCTATTAAATAAGTAAGCTCTACTAAGCGTAGAATACAAAAAAATCACTCTATTTTGTGTGAAAACATTTGTAGAAATGTCTTTTCGCGGGATAGGGTGACTTTTATTTTTGCATATAATATATTGTTGTAAGGAAAGCGAGGGACATTATGAAAAGGATAAAGCTTAAAGACCGTATACTGCCTGACTACACCAGGGGTGAGGAAATATTTAATATGGTGTCGCACATAGTAGGCGGCGGTTTTGGAATAATTGCTCTTGTTGCCTGTGTTATAAAGGCGTTTGTAAAATTTGACGCATACAGTATTGTCAGCGCATTTATTTACGGCTTTTCTATGGTGATACTTTATACGGTGTCAAGCGTGTATCACGGACTAAAATCAGAAACGGCAAAAAAGGTAATGCAGGTTATAGACCATTGTACGATTTTCCTGCTTATCGCCGGAACATATACTCCGATTTGCCTCGTTGCGCTCAGGCGTGAAAGCACCGCGCTCGGATGGGCGATTTTCGGTATAGTGTGGGGTTTTTCGGCGCTCGGCATTGCCCTTAACGCCATTGACCTTAAAAAATATACTGTGTTTTCAATGATTTGCTATATAGGCGTTGGCTGGTGCATAGTATTTCCGCTTAAGGCGGCAGTGCGCGCGATAGGAACCACAGGCTTTTGGTGGCTTCTCGCCGGGGGAATATCATATACATTAGGGTCAATTCTTTACGGTATAGCAGGGAAAAAGGTGCACTGTTATATGCACTCTGTGTTTCACATCTTTGTTGTGCTCGGCAGTGTTTTGCAGTTCGTTTGCATACTCTTTTATGTAATATAATAATAAAAAATCGGGCGGAGGATATTCGCCCGATTAGTTTATATTCTTATAACCTTTATTCCTGACTTTTCCGCCGCCTCTGTTACAAAATTATGACAGGTGAAAAGGGAAATTTGGAAGGTTTCGCCAAAGTCTTTCAAAAACCGCATGGCGAGCATAAATCTCGTATCGTCATATTGGCTTAGTGCGTCGTCTAAAATTACAGGCAAAGGCTCCTTCTCCGATATGAGCTTTGATAATGTGAGCCTTAGCGCAAGATACGCCTGGTCCTTGGTGCCGCGGCTTAAATAATCTATTTCGTGCATACCGAAAATCCCGTTTTTCTCGGCGGAAATATCGAATTCGCGCGACACCCTGACTGAACCGTACGCACCACCGGTGAGCTCTTTGAAAATAGAGAGCAACTCGTTTTCAAGCGTGCCGCCAAAGCTTTTCCGAGCCTCGACAAAGCTTTCCTCCAAAACCTCACGGGCGATACTCGCCGCGTCATAATATTCCTTTTTTGCCGTGGCTTTCTCTTGGATAAACTCAATTTTCCGTCTTAAATCTTCGGGGTTCTCTAATCCCTTAAACGCGGTTTGAAGCTCGGTTTCAAGGCGAGCCTTTGCATCACTTAAAGCCGACTTTTCTTCAAGCAGTTTTTTCGCTCTCTCTTTTTCTTCTTCAATATTAAAATCAATATCCGCGCTCGATGCGTTGAGCCTTTCTCGCGCTTCATCATACGAAATACCGCCAAGGTCGCGGCTTAAATACGAAAGATTCAGCTTAATTTTCTTTTGCTCTTGCGCTAAAAGCGTTAACGCCTGCGTTTCGGCTTTAAGCTTTTCTATATCCGTGCCTTCGGGCAGAGAAAAGAATTTTATTACTTTTTCCCGTTCGGTTTTAAGCGTTAGCTCCTCTTCGGCAATTTTTTCCTCTATCTCTTTAATTCTGTTTTGTTCTGTTGTGCCAAAGCTGAGAGAGGTGTTAAGATTATTAAGCTTTGCTTCAAGGTTGTTCTTTTCGCTCTCTATCACCATAAGCTCACTCTTTTTCGAGCTTAGCTCACGCTGCTTATCACTTAAAAGCTTTTCGCTTTTCTCTTTAGCTGATTTATCAGACGGCTTAAACAAAAACGCTAATGTGACGGCTACAACACCCAAACTAAAACCTACCGCACAAAGCAGGATATTTTTAAGTGCAAAATATGTTGACGCACCGCCGAGCAGAAAAAGAATTCCGATAAAAAGCAGAGCCGGGTTAAAAGGCTTTTTTGCGCCCTTAGCGGCTTCGGCTTGCGATTTTATTTCTTTCGCTTCTCTTTCTGCCGTCTCTACTGCCTGCCGTTTTTCTGCTTCCCGGTTTATAAGGTTCTCTTTTTGAAAGAGGACTTTATTTATTTCGTCTTTTATTTGCTCGGGCGAAGAATTACCTCGGTCGTTTGCGGCGGCTTGCAGCTTTTCGAGCTCGCGCCTGTCGGTATTTATCCTCTCTCGGATATTATCACATTTTGAAAAGCCGAAATCCAGCTTTCTTAAAAACATTTCATCGGCAACCGTGCCGTCAGACAGTGTGAGTTTTTCGGTTAACCGTTCAAGCTCGCTTTTAAGCTCCACATATTCTTTAAGCTTTTGCGCGTTTTCTATATCTTTAGCGCGTGAAAGCAGTACGGCGGACTCTTCGCATTTTTTCTCAAGCTCTTTAAGGTCCCGGTTTACGGTTTCAAGAGCTTTTGAAATTTCCTGCTTTTTTCTTGCGGCGCTGTCTGCCGCTTCAAGCTTGCCCTCAAGCTCTCTTAGTTCGTTAAGGTCGGCAACGCGGCTTCCCGTTCTGCCCGATTTCGAAATGAGCTTATATCGCGCGTCGTCAATACGCTTTAGCACATTGGAAAAAGATACGCTGTCTTCCCCTGTGAGCGCGGCGTTTGATAGCTTTTGGTTCAGTTCGCCGCCGGCGTCGCCGTCCGCTGTGAAAGCCGGAGAGTTGCCGATAAACACCGACCGCATAAATGCGCCGACACTTATGCCGAAAAGATTTTTGCCTATGTCAGGCGGACAGGCTTCACTTTTCCCCGCAGCAATATCGGTTATGGTTACCTTGTCCGTCGCGTCGGATTTTCTGAATTGCCGTTCTAAGAGAAATTCTCGCCCGCCATACTCAAAATATATCCTGCCGCCGGGAGGTGTGCCGTCCCACGGGGTGTATTTTTCCCTTATACTCATCTCTTTGCCTGTCGCGCGCCGCGTGCCGTAAAACATGGCCTTAATAAACTCGCAAATTGTGGTTTTTCCGGCTTCGTTTTCACCGAACACTACCTGAAAGCCATCCCCAAAATCAAGCGTGAAATCTTTAAGCGACCCGAAGGCGCTGATATATATTTTATTGATTTTCATTATATCCCACCTCTGACGAAAAGGCTTTAAGACCTATGTTAAGAGCCGTTTTCAGTGTGCTGTCGTCCGGATTTTCGGCTATTCGCAAAAGCATTTTATCCACAAAAATACCTTTAAGCGAATTCTCGTGACGGAGAAGCTCAAGGTCGCTTAAAACTTCGGTTTCGTCTTTTACCTTTGCGAAATATACCGTCTGATTAAGTCTGCTTGCAATTTCGGCGGTATCATATATCCTGCCTTCGGGGACATCGCCCTTAAGCACAATTTTGTAAAGGTTTTTAGTATAGTTATCAGAGAACTTTTCTTTTAATACCCTCTCGGCTTCCACCGCCGCGGCGGCACTATCTTCGCAAGCCGATACATCAACCGGCACTGTTTCGTGCGTTCTAAGAGAGGTCTTTACAAAGCTTAAATCGCACACCCCTTTGCCAACCTCGCCGATATAAACGCCCTTATCGCCCGGCTCGTCGAAGCCCAAGCCCTCTGCACAGCCTGAATAGGCATAAAAAGTATTGCCGGCACGGCAAATATCCGACCGCTTGTGTATATGACCTAAAGCTATATAGTCCATACCGCTGTTATCAATAAACTCTTGTGTTATGGAATTATAATTTGATGAAAGGTCGCTTTTTAACTCTCCGTGCTGGCACATTATATTTATACTGTCTTCAGGCGCTTTAAGCGTAAAGCTTGCTTCACCGGACATATAAACATCAAAAAACGACCTGCCGAAAACCCGTGTGTTAAGCTCGGGGAAGTATATTTCGGCATCTTTATCGGGTAGAATATAAAAGTTTTCGGGGAGATTAAGGACGGTAAACGGACTTTCACTATTCATCGGGTCGTGATTACCTGCGGCGAATACCACCTTTATATCTGGTACGGAAGATATGCACTCTAAAACTCTGCTTACCGCCGCACGCGAGACAGAATTGGAGCTTAAAAGGTCGCCTGCGATTAGCAAAATTTTAACCTCGTTATCCCTTGCGAGATTTATTATGTTCTCAAAGGTCAAAAGAGCTTCCGCTTTTCGGCTTTGTCCCTTTTCCCCTAAAGAAAACTGTGCGGCGCCGATATGCAAATCGGCACAGTGAAGTATCTTTACCGTTTCCATTAAAATTCCCCTCATTTCAACAAATATTTTAACATTAAAGCTTAATATATTCAAGCATAAAAAATCGGGTGCACCATATACGGTACACCCTAAAAATTTTTGCTTTTAACTAATCACCGCGGTCATAACGGTTATATCGTCGGTATGTGAGTCGAGCCGTCTGCTTGCGGCAAGCTCGCAAAGCCTGTCGGCGAGGTCCTGAGCTGTACCGTTTGAAAATCTTTCGGTTTCGTCGCGTAGCCACTCGGTGCCGTCGAAAGAGGCGCCGTCGGATATAAGTACCAGGATATCTCCCGATGAAAGCTTTATTTCTGCCTTATCAAAGGCTACATCGGAGAGTATACCTATCGGAAGTGAAGTGCTTGCTGCCTTTCCCGTCCGCCCCGACCTGCGGACAATACTCGGCGCCGCGCCGGCTTTATAAAACTCGGTTTCACCGCTGAACAAATCAATACTCGCAATGTCCACCGTGGCAAGAGATTCATCGGTAGACTTAAAAAGCATTGAGGAATTAAGGATACTCAGCGCGCAGTCAAACCCGAAGCCGGATTTTATAAGCCTGCTCATAAGATTTGACGCCATAGCCGAGTCCACCGCGGCGCGCGAGCCTGTACCCATACCGTCGGACAAAATCATAATAAAATGCCCTGAGCCGTCAGAAAAGTAGGAATATGCGTCGCCACACAAATCACCTGCCGCGGCGCTTTTTTGGCAAACGCCTATGTCAATGTGAAGCCGCGCCCGTTCGCTTATACTTATAAATGTTTCGCCTGCTGTCTTTTTAATCACCGGCGGTGAAAAATTACGCTCGCAAGCAAGCGACAGCACCCTCATAATATCCCTTTTGTTAAGCACGGTTTCGTTCGCTTTGAAAAGCTTCAGATTGATTTTCATTCTGCCGTACTTATCCACAGGCGCACTGCATTCGTCGGCAACAATTCCTATGTTTTTAAGGGCGGTAACCGCCGTAAGCGCCGCGGCGTTATCGAATGTAACACCGTTTGAAAAATCGAGCGCCAACTCATCAAGCATACTCGCTATTCCCTCAAACTGGTCGCCTATCGCCTGGCGAATTTGTTGTATTCTTCCGTTTGCTTCTGTGAAAGAGGCAAAGGAGAGATAACTTTTCGTAAGCGCCTCGCAAAATTTTTCGCGCCGCAGGCACTTGCCCTTAAATTCTTCGGGTAATGCCGAGGGGCTCAGCGTGCCGTTGGCTTTAATGGTCTTTATCATTATAAATATGTTTTCAAGGGTGTTTTCACGCTTGGCTTGCCAGCAGTTAGACTGCCACTTGCACCCTACGCACGCTTCGCTCTCGGTGTCTGTTAATACGCTCGAAAAACCGGGTGTGTTAAGCCCTTCAAGACGGGAGGCTACTTCGTCCACTGTGATTTTTACATCCTTTATACCTGCCGCCGCCTCTTTAAGTCGCATTGTTACGGCGCGGTTCAAATCGTTGTTTACACTGATTTGAGGAAAACAGGTGAATATCTTTGAGAGCCTTATTCCCACACTCTTGGGCAGTATTGCAAAGATTATGCACCCGATAAGCATTTCGGCTATAAATGCGGCGGTTTTGGAGGTGGGTTCGAGCAGAAGAGATAATGACACGGCACATATAAAGAAAGAGCAAAGCTCTATATATTTTCCGAGCGAGGTCACAAGGCCTGCCGTAAGAGCGCAGACCGCATATATAAGACAAAGCCGTGCGTCACGCCCGGCAAAAAGGGTCATAAGCGCCGCCGTAACACCGCTTGACACACCTGCTATAATGCCGCCGTATTTTGAAGCGGACAGAATGAGCGCCGCCGCGAGAATTCCGCCGAGCGATACGCCAAAAAGCGAAATCCTGTACATACCGCCGAGCACGATGTTTATAACTATCATAAGACATCCAAGCTCTTCGGGACTAAGTCCGGTATAAATATGCGCTATAAATGAGACAGTACGGTTAAACACCATTGCCGCACCGCCGAGCGCTATGACCTCAAGGGCGAGATAGAGAATGTCGGCGTCCATACCGCCGTATGCCACCGCACTCGTAATACTAAGTGCGGCAGAGCAGATAATTCCCGAAAAAAGCGGACTTGTTGTGAGTTTTTTGTTAAAAGAAATTATAAATCTCACCGCGAGCACCGCAAGGGTTGCCGCAACATAACGAAACCCGGAAAAACCGATACCCGGTATAAAATATCCGATAAAAACGCCAATCGCGGCGCTCGGCAGATATGTAGGGGAAGCGGCTCCTATAAAAGCTATGCCAAACGGCATATACTTTTCAAAAAACACCGCCCTGCAAAGAAGAAAGCCTATAACTGCGCACGCAAGGTGATAAATTATCGCTCTGTAAACATCCGAATTTTTAATGCTGATTTTTTTTGACGATAAAACGCTAACATCCTTCATTTTTACACCGCCTGTATTTTTTTGATTAAATTATATAACGGCGGCAACATTTAATTTGTCAAAAGAAAGCGTAGGATTTTGCGCGTTTATGTCATAAAAATGAGCGAATAAATCGCCAAATCTTGCAAAAAATAGAACCGAAGGTGATTTTATGAACAGACTTATAAAAATTATCATTATAGCTCTCACGGTCTCCTGCCTGTTATGCATATCGGCGGCGGCGTTATCGCGAATGGGCTCGGTAGGAAACGAAGTGACATCAATTCAAAATGTTCTGAAAAAGAAGGGGTATTATACCGGGAAGGTGGACGGCATTTTCGGCTCTAAAACCCTTGCGGCGGTAAAAAGCTTTCAAAGGGCTAACGGGCTTAAAGTAGACGGCATAGCCGGTCCTCAGACGCTAAAGGCGCTCGGCATTTCTTCGGGCAGCTCGGGGTATTCTTCAAACGACTATAACCTGCTTGCCAGAATTATTTCAGCCGAGTCAAGAGGTGAGCCGTATTTAGGGCAGGTGGCGGTAGGCGCCGTAATACTCAATAGGGTAGAGCATCCGTCTTTTCCCGACACAATATCGGGAGTAATCTACCAAAACGGCGCTTTTTCCTGCCTTAAGGACGGCCAGTTTTACGAGCCTGTGTCCTCAAGCGCATATACTGCCGCCCGCGATGCGCTAAACGGTTTAGACCCCTCGGGAGGAGCAATTTACTATTATAACCCGAAGACCGCCACAAGCAGTTGGATACGCTCGCGCCCGGTTATAACAACAATAGGAAATCATGTTTTTTGCAGATAAAAATACGCGGTGAGAACTTCTCACCGCGTAAAAATTTGTTTTAATTTATTCTTTTTCTTTCGGCTTTGCCGCATATTTTTTGAATATCACGAAAGCGGTCGCACCTAAAATCAGCACTGCCGCGATTATCGAAATAATCCATATAGTCTTAGTGTTACTTATAGGTTTAGATGTAACGCCGTCTACCGGGTTGCCTTTTTCGTCTACAAATTCGAGAATTTCTTCCTCGCCTGTGTAATCGCCCTTGCTCTCGTTCTTGTTTTCACCGGTGGTGACAGCACTCTCCGCAGTAAGCACGACGGATGTGTTGCTTGCATTTTCGACAGATGATGTTTTTTTGTCAGAGCTATTGCTTGAAGCTGTGCCGGTGGCGTTAGTATTTGAGGCAGTAATTGTGACGGATGAGGCAGAAGCGGCGTTGCCGGCAGCCGCACCGCCCGATACGGTGATAACGCCGGCGACAGTCTTAAAGTTAACATTCTTTTCGGCTTTATTATATACATCTTCAGGATTATAAGAAAGCTCAATTTTGTGTTCGCCCTCTTTTGCATCCTTTAACACCGTAAAGGTAAGCGTGGCAAATACGGCGTCATCTTTAAGCTCGCTTGTATAACTTATCCAATTAAGCGTTACAGGAGATATGAGCTTTTGGGGTTCTGCGCCGCCACTTAATTTTTTACCGTAGTCTATTTTTTCGAGCTTCAACTGCCCGTCAAATGTAACCGCCAGCTTCGCTGAAGCAATACCCGGATTATTTTTTATCGTTATATTTACATTTACTGTGTCACCCACCTTAGCAGATGCAGAAGACACCTCAAATGTAGGTTCGCCTGCCGCAAAGGAAGATATAGGTAGGCTAAAACAAACCAATAATGCAAGCAAGACAGATATGATTTTTTTCATAATAATTCCTCCGCGCTTATTTTTCGAAAATATTATATCGCACCGCCACGGTTTATTCAAGAAAAAAGTTTATTTACAGTTCTTGAAATTTTATCGATGAAGTAGTATTATGTATTTGTATGACGAAACGAGGTGCTTTGTTTGAATGTTGCTCATTATTTACTAAACCATGCTTTTTACATCTTAGTAACAGTGAGCGCCATACCTGCACTGCTTTGGATGTGGGAATTCAAAGAAGAATTAAAGCTTAAATCTATTTGGCAAATTATAGCCTACCTTGCCTGCGTTTACGGTATTGGCATTCTCAGCACTTATGGTATTGCCGCATTAGAAAATGCAGTTATCGGCAAAGATTGGGCTAACCGCAGAGGCTGGTCGGTTTTTGTCACAATGCCGTTTTTTTATCTTTGCGCCGCAAAGCTTACCGGGCGTAACCTAAAAGCAGTTTCCGATATTCTCGGTATTCAGGTGATGCTCATATACGGCTTCGGCAGAACGGCTTGCATTTTTCAAGGCTGTTGCCTTGGCAAGATAATTCCGGGAACACAATATCGTTGGCCGCTGGTTATTATTGAAATTATCTTTCTTGCCGTTTTTGTGGTGGTGCAGGGAGAGAAAGCGTTCAGGCGTCAGTTTGACGGAAAATCTTATCCTGTCTTTTTGATTGCCTATGGTGTTTTTCGTCTTTTATTAGAACTGTTCCGCGATATAGAAATATTGCCATCATACTATGGCTTGTTTATTGGGTGTATCGTTTTCATTCTGTCAGGAGCCGTATGGCTTGTGATTTTACATAAATCTGAAGAACAAGTAAATTAAACCAAGGAGGTTTTCAAAATATGAAGAAAAAAAGTTTTCTGCGCTATCCCATTGTGTTTGCCACCGTTTTTCTTATGGTGGTAATGTCTCTCACGGCATTGCATGTTTTTGCCGGTTACCCGACAATAGCAAATAATGTATCGGGGTTAGTCATTACCTATGATTCGTGTGCAAAAAATGAAACGGAAACAGGATTTGATGTTACGGTAAGTGGCTATAAGGATAATACTTGTACCCAACAATCACGAACAGGAATTATCAGTTTTATCAATGACACGAGCGAGGATATGAAAATTTCGTTTGATTATAGTGCAACGCGTAGCGGCGGTAGCTCGTGGAGTGGAAAAATCGGTGAAACGGCGATGTTGGATTCAGATTCTGTCAAGGGTCTTGTTATTTCGGCAAAAAGCTATGTTGAAATGAAAATTACTTCTCCGGTGGGTGAAAACACTTCTGTAAAAGTATCTGTTACAAATTTGGTTTCTGTGGATATGACAAGTTACACTCTTACTATCCCTGCCACACTTGAAGTTAATAATTCCGGCTGGAACGCAACCGACGGAATCAGCGCCACGGGTACCCTGGGGAAAGGCAAGAAGTTGACCGTGACTGCTGACTCAAACGGCGAATATGCTCTTGTGTCTGACGGAAATAAAGTCAATTACAAGCTGGCGGAAAACGGCGATAAGAACACGACTTATGATAACGCAACAGAGAAAACCTCTTGGGAATTCACATCTTTGACTGATACTGCCACAACAAAATCTATGGGAATTGTGGTTGAGGATTACAGCGCTAAGCCTGCTGGCACTTACACAGATGTTGTTACCTTTAGGGCAAGCGTGGAGGATGCATTAAACACTATCACTATTGACGGAGTTTCACTGTCCTATGCTGACGGCGACACTTGGGAACAGATTGCTGCCAGAAATCCGGGCAAGATAGAAGCAATTACCGAATTCCCGACATGCGTTATAGACAGTGAAAACCGTAAACTTAATGTTCAGAGTTTAGAAAACACATGGTCGTATGGCGTAGTACACCCGGACGATGTGATTGATTCTTCCCGCACTTACGCATTCTTCGGTGGCGGCGGCTCATAATAATACTTTAATATGAAGCAATCAGAGAATAGAAGAATACAAAAAAACTGTATTCTTGCGGTCTTTATAGTTATTGTGCTCGCGGCATTGTTTACCGCCTGCGGTAACAGTGACGGCGATAAGGTAGAAAGATTTGCTGAGGCTGCGTCCGGCAGTGGTGAGAATATAGACATACCGGGATATGAAACGCTGATTTTTGCGGCTGACAAAACAACACAGGCCGTAAACCTTAAAAATCCGTCAAAGAACGCCTGCACATTTGTCCTCACTCTCATACTGGACGATGGCACAATCATCTGGACGGGCGAGGCGCTTTCCCCCGGAATGGCGTTTACGCGCATCACGCTGAATCAGGCGCTTGGTCGCGGCGATTATGTAGCGACGCTTCATTATGACTGTTATTCATTAACCGATAATACTCCGCTGAATGGAGCAGATATTAAATTGAATATTGAAGTTCGATAAAACGAATTGATACAGGAGGTATTTATATGAAAATAAAAAAAGCACTAAGCTTTTTGCTTTGTTTTGTGCTGGCGGCGTCTATGCTTACTACATCTGCATATGCAATGCAAGTCTTTGTTAAAGTGCAGATCGGCGGCAAAACCATCACGCTCGATGTGGAACCGAGTGACACTATTGAAAATGTAAAGGGGAAAATACAGGATAAAGAGGGAATCTCTCCCAATCGGCAAAGACTTATTTTTGCCGGCAAAACATTAGAAGATAACCGTACTCTTGCGGATTATAACATACAAAAGGAGAGTACACTGCATCTGATTGTATCCGATGGAGATATGACCATAACCCTGACCATACCGGCGGCGTCGGTCAAGACTGCACCAACAGAAAATACAATGACATATAGCGGAACCGCGCAGGCGCTGACAACCGCAGGAGAAGCTCAAGTCGGAATAATGCAGTATCAGTTGGGCGATAACGCAACTACCGCACCGACAGGCGCATGGAGCGATAGCGTTCCTCAGGGAACCGATGCAAACACATATTATGTTTGGTATCGCGCATATGTAAGCGATAGTAACGTCAGTGAAGCGCTCTGTGTGAAAGCAACTATAGTTAAAGCCGCTGTTATCAGTACAGACACAATGTCATATAACGAAGATACGATTTACATTGAAGGTGTTGACGGACAGGAATATATCATCGTTCCCAAGGGAACGCCGATTACAGAAGCAGATTGGGAAAATGCTGTTCTGCCCGATTCCGAGCAAGATAACTGGGTGTTCTTTGATGATTTGAAGGCGGCTACCGAGTATGAAATTTACACTCGCGTGAGAGCTACTGAAACGACAAAAGCCGGCGCCGCTAAAAAGGCAGATGTGTATACCACACTTTCTTGTATTGGCTATAATTACGATAGCGAGCTTGTAGGTGCGACAATTACGGTTGAACCGGAGCCCGAAACGGAAGGACTTACCTATAAGTGGTATCAGGATGTTGTTACGGTTGATGAAGAAGACCGTGAGCATCACGATTTGACTGAAATTGAAGGTGTTACCGGGACAAGCTATACATTCCGCGCAGAAGATGTTGGCAAGCACATTGCGGTCAAGATTTTCTCAGGTGATTCAGAGGTTGGCGAAGTGGCGACAATGGATCCCGTTGCACTCACCGCAACGGTAGTCTTTGACAGTATGGGCGGCAGTGATGTTGAAACGGCTACCGGGATTGAGTATCAGTCTAAGCTTACGAAACCTAATGATCCTACCCGTGAGGGATATGCCTTTGACGGCTGGTTCTGGGAAGATACTTACGAAACACCGTTTGATTTTGAAAATGATATTATAACCTGGACTGAAACCACCCTTTATGCTAAATGGGCACCGATTACTTATAATATTATATCGGTTGACGGTCTTTCAGGAGAGGATAAAGACCTGTGGACAAAGGGCACATCCGACGGTGTTGTTATCACCGTTAAAAACAACGGTGATGAGGATAGTTTTGACCACTTTACAGGTGTAAAGCTTGACGGCAAAGAACTTGTAAAAGATGTGGACTACACCGTAGAAAAAGGCAGCACGATTGTAACACTTGCCCCTGAAACGCTTGAAAAACTCTCCGTTGGTGAGCATACGGTTACAGTTTTGTTTGACAACGGCGAAGTAAACACGGCACTCACCGTTCTGGAAGTAGAAAAAGAAGGCGCCACCTCTCCGAAAACCGGAGACAACAGCAATTTGGCGTTGTGGCTTGCTTTAATGGCAATTTCAATAATTTCTATTGCGTCATCCCTCGTTTATGACAGAAAGAAAAGGCAAATAGATAAATAAGGCGTAATACAAATGCACATCGCGGCGAAGCAAACCTGCTTCGCCGCGACTTTTCGTTGTACAATAAAAGGCTTACACGCGGTAATGAAAACCGCCCTTGTTCGAATCCCGATTTGCTTTCTGTAACTAAAAAAGGAAACGCAACACAAAAGTGTTACACTTCCTTTTTGGCTGGGGAAGAGGAATTCGACACCCCGCAAACCCTCTGTTTATGGGCACTTTCAAAAATCTGTGACCCAATTGTGACCCAACGAATCTGGCTTCAGTAGCCAAAATTTGCCTTAAATCGCAAAGACTTTTTTGTATTGAATTAAGCGTGTTTCTTCTAAAACACCACGTAGCGCATTTGGAGAAGGAGAATATAGGACAACTGCTTTATATTCTTTTCCGTTAATAATTAAAGAGAATGTCCTTTCGTTTTTATCGATGCAAGTATGATAACTTTTATCTCCAACTGTATTCATTTGAGATTTGACAAATGTGCTTGTGTAAATAAGGGTATTGATTTGAGGATGATTCTTAAGTAATTTCCGAATATCCTTTTGTTTAATTATTTTTAATGACCCATCGTCTGATTTACCATTTATATGATAGCAGGTTTCAATTATATCGGTTATTCCAATTCCCAATTTTTTAAGAATACTTTTCCTTTGTTCAATGGCTTGCTCAGTATTCTCCCTTACTATTTTTTCATTTGTAACTTTTGAGATAAGGTCCCAAAATTCGTTGTCTCTTGATCCGTAATAAAAACGAACATCATCATTAAATAATTCGCCGTTTACGCAAAATCGATAGGGTGGTATTGTTCCGATAATCAGTTTAGTAGCATTTTCAGGTATGAAAGGTTCAAACGGATGTGTTGAAATAGTATTTGTCATCACAATTAACTCCTCGCTTAAATTGAAAGAGATGTAACTGTATAAAATCGCACATTTGTTTCTCTGCTTTTTTTATTGTATGATTTTTGAAACAGAAAAACAAGGAGGAAAAACTGATATGAAAAAATTTATTCATGATAAAACCAACGGACTTGATTACGAACTTGTGGGCGACCATTACCTGCCCCGCTTTAAAGCGCCCGAATCACCAAAGGTCGGGCGGTTCGGTCTTATGTATCTTGATTATCTGCGCAACCATAAAAAAGTTACATATTCAGGGCTTTTGCTTTCCGGCAAACTAAATGAGCATATTGAAGATATTGACTGCCAGGCGGAAGAAATGTTTTCTCAGTTGGTAGAGCAAATGAAACGAGCCGAAGGGATAACCGAACAACTCAAATCCACCGATCAGATGAAATGGGTAGGCATAATGAATAACATCAGCAGCTGCGCGGAAGAGATCGTCAAAAGCGAGGTGTTGTTCGTATGACGGCACTCGAAGACTTGTGGTATGGCAATATACGCCCGGTCGAAAAGTTTGTCGAGGACAATGTGGAATATAAAAACTTGCTTCGCCTTGTATCAAAAAACAGAGAAACACTCGAAAACGAACTCACCCCTAAACAACTCGAACTCTTTGAAAAGTATAACACCTCAGTAAACGAAATGAATTCCATATCCGAAACCGCCGCCTTCAAATACGGCTTCACCCTCGCCATAGCATTATTAACCCAATAAAAAGCGTAAAGCGGAACCGTGCCTGCGGTTCCGCTTATATTATCCGAGTAAAATTCAATATTACTTGACAAACTATCATTGTAATGATACAATATGTGTATCATTACAGCGATATAAGGAGTGGCATTATGAGTAAAATCAAACTTCTTCACGGAACCGACCATATTATAGAGGTTCCCGATATTAACGCAGGTAACCCTAAAAACGACTACGGTCGTGGGTTTTACTGCACCAAAATTGACGAAATGGCGTGTGAATGGGCCTGCAAGAAAAACACAGACGGTTTTGTTAATGTTTACGATTTTAACACAAGCGGATTAAAAATACTGAATCTGTTAGACGGAAATCATTCTGTTCTTAACTGGATTGCCCTGCTGCTTAAATTCAGGACCTTTCGCATTGATTCTGAAGTCGCCGTCGCATCAAGAGATTATTTGATTGAGCATTATTCGGTTGATTTGTCGGATTATGATGTTGTTGTAGGTTACAGAGCGGACGATTCATATTTCCGGTATGCCGAATCATTTGTGTCTAACACTCTCCCACTGAGAAGTCTAAACAAGGCGTTACGGCTCGGCAAACTTGGCGAGCAGACCGTTATCATTTCTAAGAAAGGTTTTGAGCACTTAAAGTTTGTTGACGCTTATCCGGTTGACAAAAGCATTTATTATCCTAAATTCCTGAATAGAGATATAAAAGCCAGAGAAACTTATAAAAAGGAAATAAGGAAAAGCCAATCGTATAAAGACGATATATTTGTGCTTGATATTCTGAGAGAGGAGATGGCAAACGATGACCCACGCATACAACGAATCTTATCTGAGTAGTGCAAAAGACCGCTTGGCTTCCTTCTTTGATTATGCAATCAACGATTGCAAATTAAAACCCGACTGGTCGGCGGCACTTTTTGTAAACACGGGTTATGCAGAGCAGTTTGAGCGGGGCAATCCTGCATATGTTGCGGGAATGTCAGGCGTAGAACTTGCAGCGGCGATTATTAGAAAGGCCTACGGCAACAAGGAATTACCCGAACCAACAAACGCCGAAGATTATTCTCCCGAATACTGGGCAGGCTGGGCGCTGGCTGAATATCAGTGGTTTACCGGCCGCCGATTCAAAGATATATTCGAGCGTATTCCTCTCACTAAGATTATCAATATGTATACCGTTTATCACGAAATGGATATTACTAATTTTATTGACACCATGGAAGAATTTTACACCACTGCGCAAGGCGACTGTAAACTCAAACGCATCCGTGAAAGCAGAGGCTTGTCCCAGACCGAACTTGCCGAGCAATCGGGCATAAATGTTCGTAATATCCAAATGTATGAACAGAGAGTCAACGATATCGATAAAGCCCAGGCACACACGCTTTATAAACTTTCCCGAGTGCTCGGATGCAGTGTTGAAGATCTGCTTGAAAACCCGATGGGATAAGTTTTCTATATTTTTCAAAAAGGAATTTATATATGAACCGAATAGCAAAATCACTTAAAAACATAAATTGGCGGCTATTTGCCGCACTGCTCGTAATGGGGCTATGCCCTACGGTATATACCACCGTCCGCACATTCTTTCTCGGTCAACTGCCGGGCGACTGGTCATATTCTATCGCGGGTCAACTATCTTGGGTAAACCTTATTTACGAAATTATCAACGAAGCGATAATTCTGCCGTTGTTCTTTTTTATCGGTAAGGTTATTGAGGACAGAAAAGAGTTTATAAACCGTCTGAAAACGGGGTTTTTGTTATCGCTCGGAATTTATACGGTTTTAGCGGCGATTATCATTGTTTTTGCCGAGCCGCTTTTAAGAGCAATGGCGGCAACACCGGATATAATTTCCGAATCGGCAACCTACATAAGAATTGAGAGCGTGGCAAATATCTTCGGTATACTCTTGAGTTTCGGCTCGGTCGCGCTTATTTCGCTTGGCAAAGACAAACTTGTCTATCTGCTGACCGCCGCAAAACTCATTTTATGCTTGCTTTCCGATACTTTCCTTGTATCAACCCTGCCCTGCTCGGCTAACCTCGGTGTAAACGGTATCGGCGTATCAAATATAATAGTAAACACTCTGCTGTTTGCAACCGTTCTGTTTCTGCTTTACAAGCAAGGATATAGCATTTTTTCCAAAAGCAAAATGTCTTTTGTGTGGGCGAAAGACTTTGCCAAAATCGGCGGTGTTTCGGGGCTTGAATCGTTTGTCCGCAATATCGCCTATATGCTAATGGTGTCGCGTATGGTAAATATGGTCGGAGAACAAGGCACTTATTGGGTCGCAAACAATTTTATATGGGGTTGGATGCTGTTGCCCGTCACACAGCTCGGCGAACTGATAAAGCAGGAAACCGCCAAAGACGAAAAGGCTGTCAAAGAAAACACACCCGGTTATTTTGCCATAACGGCGGCAGTATGTATTTTATGGGCGGTGCTTATGCCGATATATAAACCGTTTATGCGGTATATTCTCGGGTTTGACGATGTAAATAAACTATTTGAACTTGTAATGGTTTTGTTCGGCTTTTATGTGCTTTACGCTTTTCAAAATGTGTTCGACTGCACTTTTTACGGCAGAGGCAAAACGAACTATATGCTTTTTGAATCAGTCGTTACAAACTCAATATATTACGGAACATTTTTCGTGCTTTATCTTACCGACGTATGGACGCCAACGCTTATAGGCATAGCCCTTATGTTCGGCTGCGGCAATGCGTTTGATACGGTAGTTTCCGGAATTGCGTATTGGCATTTCAGAAAAAAGTTACATTATTAAATATCTTTAAACTGTGAGGTAAGAACAAATGAGCAAAACATATTTTGAAGAAGCAAAGGAACGCTGGGGCGATACTATTGCTTGGCGCGAATTTGAAGAACGGTCGGTATCGGCAGACGATGCAGCAGACGGGCTGATGAAACTGTTTGCCAAACTCGGCGAACTGAAAGAACTGCCACCCGATAGCAACGAGGTGCAGGCGGCGGTCAAGAAGATTCAACAGTATATCACTGAACATTTCTACAAATGCACCGACGAAATTTTTGCCGGACTCGGTGAAATGTATGTTGCCGATGAACGGTTCAAAAAGAATATCGACAAAGCCGGTGGCGCCGGCACGGCAGAATTTGCCCGTGATGCGATACGCGTTTATTGTAACAAAGCCGTATAAAACGACAATTTATTCAAAGCCACGCCTCGGGATCGCACATTTGCAACTCTTCGACGCGTGGCTTATACTCTATAAAAAGGAGAGTGAAAACATATGGAAATATACATTACAGGCGATACACATGCCGATTTCAGGCGATTTAGTTCACAGTATTTTGAGGATAAAGAGTGCTATGTGATTATTTGCGGCGATTTCGGTGGTATATGGGACAACAGCAAAACGGAAAAATACTGGCTCGATTGGCTTGAAAAGAAAAAATTTACGATTCTTTTTGTTGATGGAAATCATGAAAATTATGATTTGCTTAACGCCCTCCCCGTCAGCGAATGGAATGGCGGCAAGGTTCATATAATCCGCAAAAACATCATTCACCTTATGCGCGGTCAGGTTTTCACAATAGAGGGCACGCGGTTTTTCACTTTCGGTGGTGCACAATCGCACGATATTGACGCAGGTATTCTTGACCGCAATGATCCGGATTTTTCGGCAAAGAAAAAGAAACTCGACAGAGAGCGGGCGCTCTACCGCATCGATCATGAATCGTGGTGGAAGGAAGAATTACCGTCTGAGGACGAAATGAATGAGGGCTTGAAAAACCTCAAAAAGGTTGATAACAATGTAGATGTCATAATCTCACACTGCGCACCGTCATCAGTCGCGGATATTTACAGCAGAGGATTTTATAAACACGATATACTTACCGACTATCTTGAAAAAATCAAAGAAAAAGTTTCTTTTAAGGCATGGTTTTTCGGACACTACCACGAATCGCTGATGATTGGGCATAAATTTATAATGCTCTATGAATCTGTAATGGAATTGGACCAATTTTTATCGCCAGATTCTGAAAGCTAAATACTGATTGCACTATTATAGTCGCAAAAACTTCGGCAAATCTTTGAAAATTACAAAAATCTGCCGAAAAATTGTTGACTTTAAGCATATTTCCGCCTATAATATGACTGTAAATATGGAGTGGTATATTCGGAGGTAACAATATGGAATATATAAATCGCCATTTAGAAAATAAAGTTATGTCCTTATCTAAATCATATTCGGCTATTTTGGTAACCGGTCCTCGTCAGTCCGGTAAAACCACTATGCTTAAAAACCTTGCCGAAAAAGAAAATATCGGTCGTGAGTATGTTTCCCTTGATGATCTCACCGCAAGGGAAATGGCAAAAAACGATCCTGCAATGTTTATGCAACTCCATAAACCGCCTGTGTTGATTGACGAGATTCAGTTTGCGCCCGAACTCTTTACCTATATAAAAATACACATAGACAAGTATCACAATCCCGGCGACTTTTGGATGACCGGCTCGCAGATTTTCCGCCTTATGCAAGGTGTAAGCGAGTCTTTGGCAGGTCGTGTTGCACTTCTTCATATGTCTCCGTTGTCCGCTCGAGAAATAGACGGCAGGGACCCTCTTCCCTTTACTACTGATTTCGAGACACTTGTTAGTGAGAGTAAAAACATTAAACCTGTTTCTACGCCCGAAATATTTGAAAAATTATGGCGTGGCAGTATGCCCGGTATTGTAAGCGGTAATTTCGATGATAGGGATATTTACTACTCTTCATATATTTCAACCTATATCGAGCGTGATGTCAGGGAATTGTCAGGAACCATTGATGCGCTTAAATTCAACCGTTTTGTTACATCGGTTGCGGCAAGGTCGGCACAAATGCTTAATTTCACCGCTCTTGCGGAAGATGCGGATATTGATATACAAACAGCAAAATCATGGACAAATATTCTTGAAACATTAGGGATTATCTTTTTGTTGCACCCATACTCAAACAACGTACTTAAAAGGACAATTAAGACGCCAAAGGTTTATTTCTATGATACCGGACTTGTTTGTTATCTGACAAAATGGTCTTCACCGGTTATAGCGGAAAGTGGTGCAATGAATGGTGCTTTGCTCGAAAATTATACCGTTTCCGAAATTATGAAGAGCTATCAGAATGCGGGACTTGAACCATATCTTTATTACTATCGTGATAGAGACGCAAAGGAAATTGATGTAATTATGGAGGGGGACGGCAAGCTGTGTCCTCTTGAAATCAAAAAAACCGCAACACCTGACAAGCGTATTGTCAAGACCTTCGGCGTGATTGATAAAGCGCCTCTCAAAATCGGCACAAGTGCCGTTCTCTGCATGGCGGAACAACTTGGTGCATTTGATAAAAACAACCTTATCGTCCCGATTTGGATGATATGAGTCCGTTTCTTGGGACACATCTTGTGATAGCATTATATAAACATAATAGTTAGTTTTCATTATGAAAGTGAGGAAATTAAATGGCAAGAGGAACGGCAAAGCCGAAAAAAGAAATATCAATGGAGGAAGCTCTATGGAAATCCGCAGACAAGCTGCGTGGTTCTGTAGAACCCGCTGAGTATAAGCATGTTGTTCTCAGTCTGTTTTTCTTAAAGTTTGCCAGTGATAAGTTTGAGGCACAACGCCAAAAACTGATTGCCGCAGGCTATGAGTCCCAGATTGAAAAAACATTCGCATACACGAAGGATAATGTCTTCTATCTTCCTCCTGAGAGCAGATGGTCTTATATCATGGAAAATGCAAAGCAAGACGATATTGCTTTGAAGATTGATACTGCGCTCTACACGATAGAAAAGACCAACCCTGCGCTCAAAGGCGCTTTGCCTGATAACTACTACTCCCGCCTTGCAATAGACACCAACAAGCTGGCGTCTTTGCTTGATGAGATTGACAAGATCAATACCGACGATCAGGAGAACGACATCATCGGTAGAGTCTATGAATACTTCCTCGGCAAATTTGCCCTTGCAGAAGGTAAAGGCAAGGGTGAATTCTACACGCCCAAATGTATCGTCAATCTTATTGCCGAGCTGATTGAGCCTTATCACGGTATCCTTTATGACCCCTGCTGTGGCTCAGGCGGTATGTTTGTGCAGTCAATCAAGTTCGTAGAAGCACACAGCGGAAACAAGAAAGAGGTTTCTATCTACGGACAGGAATACACCAATACCACCTTCAAGCTTGCGAAAATGAATCTTGCTATTCGTGGTATTTCTGCAAACCTCGGTGAAATGGCAGCCAATACATTTACGAATGACCAGCACAAAGATTTGAAAGCCGATTTCATCATGGCGAATCCCCCATTCAATCAGAAGGAATGGAGAGCGGACAATGAGCTGATTGACGATCCTCGCTGGAGCGGTTATGAGGTCCCGCCGACAAGCAATGCAAACTATGGTTGGATTCTGAACATCGTATCGAAGCTCTCTCAGAACGGCGTTGCAGGCTTCCTCCTTGCTAATGGTGCCTTGTCCGATGATGGAACTGAGCTGAAAATCCGGCAGCAGCTCATTGAAAACGACCTTGTGGAAGCTATTATCATCCTTCCTCGCAGCTTGTTCTATACGACAGACATAAGCGTTACGCTTTGGATTCTCAATAAGAATAAGCATAAAAGAACCGTCGAGCAGAACGGCAAGCTGATTCAGTACCGTGGTCGTGAGGGTGAAATTCTCTTTATGGATTTGCGGCAGATGGGCAGTCCGTATGAGAAGAAATACATAGAGCTGACGGAGGCAGACAGAGCTAAGGTTACCGGAGTTTATCATGCTTGGCAGCGTGAGGGCTTTGAGGAAAACTACGAAAATGTACCGGAGTTCTGCTATTCGGCACCTAAGAGCGAAGTAAAGGAAAAAGGCTATACACTTGTTCCGAGCCGTTACATAGAGTTCATCAACAGGGATGAAAACATTGACTTCGATACCAAAATGAAGTCGTTGCAGAGCGAGCTTCAGGAATTGCTTGTTGCCGAAGAAAAGTCCAAGCAGGATCTTTTGACTGTATTCAAGGAGTTGGGTTATGAAATCAAATTATGATGTGCTTGGGAATCATATCCGCACGATAGACACTCGAAATACCGATCTCGTTTCTGAGCAAGTGCTTGGCATAAACATAGACAAGTTTTTTATGCCCTCGGTTGCCAATGTGATCGGAACCGATTTGAGCCGATATAAGCTGATTTCAAAAGGAAAGTTTGCGTGTAATCCTATGCACGTCGGTAGAGATGAAAGACTGCCGGTTGCGCTCTATACCGCTGACGATCCTGCTATCGTATCTCCTGCTTACTTTATGTTTGAAATCAAAGACGAGAGAGTTCTTGATCCTGAATACTTGATGATGTGGTTCAGACGCCCGGAGTTTGATCGGGTTTGCTGGCTAAGAACTGATGGAAGTGTGCGTGGAGGAATAACTTGGGAAGATCTGTGCAGAATTGAGCTTCCTGTTCCTTCTCTTGATGAGCAAAAAGAGATAGTTGCAGGTTATAAGGCTATCACTGAGAGGATTGCCTTAAAGAGAAAGATAAATGATAATTTATCTGCCACCGCAGCCACCCTGTTTCAACAGATGTTTTTGACCTCATCGGATAGAGAATTATGGCCGATTGGTAATTTCTCGCATTTCATTAGGTCCACCGTTGGCGGCGATTGGGGACAAGAAACGCCTACAGGTAACTATATTCAGGAAGTGTCTTGCATCCGTGGAACCGATATTCCGCCGCTGAATGCTGGAAGTATTGCATCGGCACCCACAAGATATATTCTTCCTAAAAACTTTCTTACCAAAAAGATCAAAGCAGATGATCTTGTGGTTGAAATCTCTGGAGGCAGCCCCGTACAAGCCACAGGTAGGATAGCACTCGTTCCGCAGCAGGTACTCGATTATAGAGGAGATAAACTAATCTGTTCAAATTTCTGCCGTGTTATTACGGTCGATAGCACATACCTACAATACTTTCTCCAGTATTGGCTGTATCTCTACAGAGTTGGTAGAATGTTTGACTACGAGAACAGTTCTACTGGCTTGAAGAACTTTGACTTTTCTTCCTTTGTGGAAAAAGAGCCAGTGCCAATACCTCCAGAAGAACTCGTTCAGTCGTACAACAAGGCGGTTTCCCCTCTATACCTGCAGCTTTTCGCTAATGGTTTTGAGATCGAGGCATTGCAGGAAACGCAACAGCATATCCTTCCGCAAATAATGCTTCATGGCTTTTAAGCCGCTAAATTATCATTTATATCACAGAATAAGGAGTGATTACAATTAATACTTCTGATATAATCAATATTATTCTTTGCGTTTTATCTTTTGTTTTGGCAACCATATCGGTGATTACGGTAATCATTACATTAAAGCAAAACCACAAAATGATTAAAAACAGCACTCGTCCTTATGTAGCCGTAACGGTTCAGGCAACAAATTTTCAAAACCCACAGATGTATTTGGTTCTGAAAAATTATGGTAATTCTGGGGCAAGAATACTTGATTTTATCCCATCGATAAAGCTTGACAAGTACTCTATGGTGCCGGATCATCCACCTTTCGGTAGCATTGAAAGCACTTTTTTAGCTCCCTCTCAGAAAATAATTGTTCCCATAAATGCAAAAGGGCTTAACGATGATAATCATGATGTTTTCACAATAAAGATCACTTATACGGATGATATAAACACTTACACTGAAGAATATCCAATTAATTATATTGGTCTTAGAAAAAATGTTCAAATTCGAGCGGCAACAAAAGATAAAGAATTACGAACAATATCTTACACTCTTCAAGATATCGCCGAGAAACAATTGTAATATTAAACTCTCACCAACGGCGGGAGTAATAAAAGGAACTGCCGTTGATTGTCGTTCTCTTAATATAATAAAAGGAGAGAAAGGCAATGAAACATGCTATAGTAAACGAAGTTGTTCAAGAAATGTTACCGTTTTTGAACAATGCTCAACTCGAAAAGCTTCAAGTGGTATTAAGGAAAATACTTGCCGGCTATGAGATTACAGAAGGTAATAAAGAAAAAGAGGAAGAACAGGATTATGTTTCTCTATTCCTCTCAGCTAAAAGGATAGAAGGTTGTTCCGAAAAGTCACTGGCATACTACGAGGTGACGATCAACACTATGCTTGCGGCAGTAAAAAAAGAAGTCCGGCGAATTGAAACTGATGATATCCGCAATTATCTGACAGCTTATCAAATCAAGAAGCAATCGAGCAAAGTCACGATAGACAATATCAGAAGGATCCTATCAAGTTTCTTTTCATGGTTAGAGGATGAGGATTACATCCTAAAAAGTCCGGTACGTAGAATTCACAAGGTCAAAACTATGTCAACGCTGAAGGAGACCTACTCAGACGAAGCACTTGAAATGATGCGCGATAATTGTACGGAACTTCGGGATCTTGCAATGATTGATTTGCTCGCTTCCACTGGGGTGAGGGTCGGTGAAATGGTACGGATAAACCGAGCGGATATTGATTTTAACGAGCGAGAATGCGTTGTTCTCGGCAAGGGAGATAAGCAAAGAATGGTTTACTTCGATGCCAGAACAAAGATACACCTTAAAAACTATCTTGAATCCCGTGACGATGACAATCCTGCACTATTTGTTTCTTTGTTGTCACCGTACAGACGATTGAAGATTAACGGCGTCGAAAAGCGGTTACGGGAGTTCGGGAAACAGCTTGGAGTTGGTAAGGTTCATCCGCACAAATTCAGAAGAACGCTGGCGACAATGGCAATTGATAAAGGAATGCCAATAGAACAGTTACAACAACTTTTAGGGCATAAACGCATAGACACAACTTTGCAATACGCAATGGTCAAACAGAGCAATGTCAAATTTGCTCACAGAAAATATATAGGATGAGGAAAGAAAATGAGAGAAGGACATGATCTTTTAGGGAAATATATTTCTCCGGTTGATGAGAGAAACAGAGATCTTGCGATTACAAATCTTCTTGGAGTAAGTATCGAAAAGAGGTTTATTCCATCAATCGCTAATATTGTCGGCACTGATTTATCAAGCTATAAGATTGTCAGAACCGGTCAATTTGCGTATGGACCAGTAACCTCTCGAAATGGCGAGAAAATATCTATTGCTCTCCTATCTGGAAATGACTGTATTATTTCCAGCTCCTATACTGTATTTGAGATCACAGACAAGGATAGTCTTGACCCTGAGTATCTTATGCTTTGGTTCAGCAGACCCGAATTTGATAGATATGCACGGTACAGATCTCATGGGAGCGTGCGGGAAATTTTTGATTGGGATGAAATGTGCAAAGTGGAACTTCCCGTTCACAAAATTGAGAAGCAGAGAGAAATCGTGAAAGCTTACCGTGCTATCACAGAAAGGATTGAGCTGAAAAGGAAGATAAATGATAATTTAGCGGCTTGACGAGCTTTGAATCATGGCGTAAGGGACAATATCTCTTATGGCTTCAAGATGCTCAATTTCAGACCTCAAGAACAACCTGTATTCAAATATCGGAGATAGCAAAGCTTCAAAGCGGAGCAAAATATCATCCGGAGGGACAGGAAGAAGGAAAGCGTCCATTCCACTCTGATTGAACCCTTGTTGCGCACTTCGCTCTCCGCTACCATTGATACCGTTATAAAATGTTTCGGTGTTAAGGAAGCACCGTAGATATTCACGATAATAAGGTTTGTTCGGAGAGACTTTTGCAAGGGCAACATTGTATGCACCGTTTAGTCCAAAACATATCCGTCCAAGAGAAACGCCGTATCTGGCAATCATAATATCATGAGCGTCACATAGTTTGTTTTTCGAGGATTCTGGAATGTAGGTTGCGTATTTGTCGGTTTCATAATCTCGTATTTGGACAAGTCTAATATATCCTTCTTGAGGTTGGAACTTGAACTCTGAGGCAGGAGGTTGTTGACCTCCGGCATAGGACATAAGCTCGGTTAATCGTTTGACAGTCCAAGAAGAAGGAATATCGCCAATTTTGGTTGTTTTCTTTCCTTCATTTGCAAACGGTGTGAAGTCAACAAACCATTCTTTGTATGTTGCCTGCATGGTGGATGCTAAATTATCATTTAGTGTTCAAATATATTATTGGAGGGTTTTTATGTCATTAGGTGAAATTCATCAAGTTTTGATTGGTTTTGCCTCATTTCTTGCTACAATCATAATTTCGATTATTATTTATAAAATGCAAAGAAAGCATGAAAAAGAAATAGATGATTTGCGTAAATTACAGATAAAAAAGGATATTGAAGATAAGGCAAATTCATTTCTAATAGATAACGAAGATGAGAGAGACTACTTACCATGGTGTGTAATTGCTTCGGCCATTCATAGACATAAAAAACACACGAGGAGAATATATACCGAATTTTGCCGATGCAATGATGATGTTCAACGCGAAATCCTGAAGCAAGCAGAATTTAGTATTGAAATAATACAAGACAATGATTGGATAGAGACGGTTTTGAGTGCGCTTCGTTCCGATATTAAAAAACATAAATTAGGGTCGGATTATTTATATGATAACGGCAAGTACCTGCATAGAAGTTTTGAAAATTATCGAGATCAACGATGGACAAACGAAACGGAGAAAGATTATTTCCCATACATAGCGACGAAAATCGGCTTTTATACAAAAAACGAACAAAACTTCATTAGTTATGTCGAAGAATATTTTAATTTTCTTTATAGTGAGTACCGACCCAAACTTTATAACCGTAATCCGCCACCACCAATCGACTGCGCTTGGGAAACGTTTAGATTGGCAAACGCAAAGGAAATTGAAGTTTGTCGTTGGATGCTTGAGATAGTTTATAGTATAGTTGTTAACATTCACAATCGATACTATGGAACAAATAAAATATCAGAAACATTTACGGACGCTAACATAGATACTTTTGAAGATAAGTATTACGAGACTCTTTTGTGGATGTATTATACTTATGTGCTTGAACCCAATAGTTGACATTAGCAATACAACAAAAATCTTTGGTTCCAATTATTTAAGGGGGAATTCTATTTGTTCCATTATAAAAACATTGAATGCAAGCAAATGACTGAACAAGACATTCAAAACACCTCTATTCTATTTTCTGAAAACTATGGAGTATGGTCAAGCAACTCACGCATTAATCCTGGAAAACAAATTAAATTATCACCTTCAAAAATAGTAAATAACTTCGTAAATAAACCAGATCGATATGTAGCAATGGTTTTTGATGATGATAAACTTATAGGACACGCCTTCTATATGAGAAGAACCGTTCAACGAAGCAAGAAAATTACTTGGATATTACAATTGGTTGTAAGAAAGGATTATCGAGGGAAAAAGATAGGAACGAAACTTTTGCATTCTATTTTCGGATTGTCAGATAGTTTTGCATGCGGTTTGTACACTGCTAATCCTATGACGATTAAAGCACTAGAAAACGCTACTTTCAGGCATGTTGAAGTCAATGAAATTAATAAAAAATTTGATGTTATAAAATCTGCTGCATATGATATCTTTGACAATTTAGATTGGATTGAAAATTATGATAAAGGTATTGTCAACACAGATTTTTGTATTGAACATAGTTCAATGGATGAAAATATCAAAAAAACCTATAAGAACGGGAACTTTCCTTTTGATAGAGATTTAGCAGATGGTTGTGAATGGCTTGCATTTACATTTAAATCACAAAAGCCACTAATTGATAGTCCCGAACAATTAGAAATCCTTACTGATTATTCGGATGATATGATTAAAGAAGCATATTCTAAGATGAGAATGAATCTGCATGCTTGGGCATCACATACCGAAAAAGAAGTTGAAGCCATTAAAAAAATATTGATTTCAGGTAATAGAATTCTTGATGTGGGCTGTGGTCAAGGAAGGCATTCTATTTTTCTTGCAAATGCAAACTATGATGTTACTGGTATTGATTTTTCAGAAGACAACATACAAAAAGCAAATACCAACAACGACTCGTCTGCAAAGTTTTTTGTTGCAGATGCGAGGGATTACAAAGATAAAAGAAAATTTGATGCTTGTTTGGCTTTATATGACGTAATTGGAAGCTTTCCTGATGAAAAAGACAATATAAAAATAGTTAAGAATATTTATAAGAACCTAAAACCTGAAGGAACTCTTGTATTGTCAGTTATGAACATGGATCTTACATATACGCGTTGCGCAAAAGCAAAAAATATTATTCGTGATGTTGATTCCAATATTGATAAATTGTTAAGTTTAGATTCTTCAAACACTATGCAAAACACAGGAGATATATTTGATGGCAAAAAAATACTAATTGATGAGGGTACGGGAATTTGTTATAGGAAAGAACAGTTTATATCAAACGATTGCTTGCCTTTTGAATATATAGTAAGAGATAGAAGATATAAGCGAAGGGGTATTATCAATATGCTTCATCGTGAAGGTTTTTCTGTAGATAATGCATACTGTTTTAATGCAAGAGATATTTCTAAACAATTGAGCGAAGACGACAAAAGAGCAAAAGAAATATTTATTGTTGCAAAGAAGAAAAACTATATATATAAATTGTTTCAAAAGATATTTTGTAATAAAGTTTTTTGGAAATAGGTGATTTTATGGCACACTTTAACGAACATGCTTTAGAGCTGTCTATAATGGAGTTGTTCCAGGATGAAGGATACCTCTACGTAAGCGGAGATAAAATACATAGGGAGCGGTCCGAGGTGTTGCTGATCGATGATCTGAAACAGTATCTTTATAACCGCTATGCGAAAGACGGTATCACACCTAACGAGGTGGATAGCATCGTGTTTTCGCTACGCTCTGTCACCGGTACCATTTATGAAGCAAACAAGGCCGTTTATAAGATGATTAGCGACGGTTTTATTTTCAATCGCGAGGATCGCACCCAGAAAGACCTCTATATTGAACTTATTGATTTCGCCACTCCCGAAAACAATATTTTCAAGGTCGTCAATCAGTTTGAGATCGAAGGAATTGAAAAGCAGCTTCGCATACCGGACGGCATTGTGTTTATCAACGGTATTCCCGTTGTCGTTCTTGAGTTTAAGAGCGCTGTGAAAGAGAATACCACGATTATGGACGCCTATACTCAGCTTACTGTTCGGTATCGCCGTGATATACCTGAGCTTTTCAAATACAACGCCTTTATCGTTATCAGCGATGGCGCAAACAACAAGTATGGCTCCTTCTTCTCTCCTTATGACTTCTTCTATGCTTGGCGTAAAATCGAAGCCAACGACAAAGAGGTTGACGGGATCAACTCGCTTACCACTATGGTAAAAGGCTTGTTCCGAAAAGAACGGCTGCTTGCGGTTATTAAGGACTTCGTGTACTTCCCGGATAGCTCGGATAAAGACTTGAAGATCGTTTGTCGTTATCCGCAGTTCTTTGCCACTAAGAAACTCTTTGAGAATATCAAGTTGCATCTTCGTCCCGAAGGTGACGGCAAAGGCGGTACTTACTTCGGTGCAACGGGTTGTGGCAAGAGCTATACCATGATGTTCTTAACCCGTATGCTGATGAAGTCAACGTATTTCCACAGCCCCACTATCGTTATTATTACTGACAGAACCGATCTTGACGATCAGCTTTCCAAGCAGTTCGTTAGCTCGAAGAAATACATAGGCGATGAAACCGTTGTCAGCATTGAGTCTCGTGAAAAGCTCCGTCAGGAATTGAGCGGGAGAACCAGTGGCGGTGTTTATCTGACTACGATTCAGAAGTTTACCGAAGACTTGGACCTTCTTACAGACAGAGCGAACGTCATTTGTATTTCGGATGAAGCGCACAGAAGCCAAATCAATCTAGATCAGAAAGTCAAGATTACATCCGAAGGCGTAAGCCGAACATATGGTTTTGCAAAATATCTACATGATTCTTTGCCCAATGCAACTTATGTTGGGTTTACAGGCACACCTATCGACGCTACGATTGAAGTGTTCGGCGGCGTGGTGGACGCCTATACAATGACCGAAGCGGTCAGAGACGGAATCACAGTCAATCTTGTCTATGACGGACGTGCTGCAAAGGTTACTCTCAATCAGGACAAAGTAAGAGAGATTGAAGAATACTATGACCGTTGTGAAGCCGAGGGTGCCAATGAGTATCAGATTGAGGAAAGCCAGAAAGCGGTGGCTCACCTTGATATGATTATTGGCGATCCTGACCGGCTTAGAGCTGTTGCCGAGGATTTCATTAACCACTATGAAACCCGTGTCGCAGAAGGTGCTACTGTCGCAGGAAAAGCTATGTTCGTTTGCTCAAACAGGAATATTGCTTATGATCTCTACAAGATTATCATTGAGCTGCGTCCTGAGTGGGCAAAGAAGAAGGCTTGCGCTGATGGCGTAGTCCTGAGCGAGCAAGACAAAAAAGAGCTTAAACCAATTGAAATGATTAAGCTCGTCATGACAAGGAATAAGGACGACAAGCCGGAACTTTTTGAAATGCTTGGAACTAAGGACGATAGAAAAGAGTTTGATCGTCAGTTCAAAAATGTGAAGTCGAACTTCAAAATCGCTATTGTTGTTGATATGTGGCTGACCGGCTTCGATGTTCCTTCACTCGATACTATTTACATTGACAAACCCATTCAGCAGCATACCCTCATTCAGACGATTTCCCGTGTCAACAGAGTCTATGAAGGCAAGGACAAGGGCTTAATCGTTGATTATATCGGAATCAAGAAGAACATGAACCTTGCGCTCAAAAAGTACACAAACTTCGAGAGCGAGGAGTTTGAAGGAATCGAACAGTCAATTACCATCGTCAAAGACCAGCTCGATGTTCTTGGTCAGATGTTCTATAACTTCAACAGCAAAGACTTCTTTGAGGGAACTCCAAAACAACAGCTTGATTGTCTGAACAGAGCCGTTGAATACGTCCAGCTTTCCGAGGAGCTTGAACTTCGCTTCATGGCAGCCGTTAAACGGATGAAGCAGGCATTTAATCTGTGTAGCGCAAGCGAACAGATAAGCGATAAGGAAAAGGACTACATCCACTTCTACTGCGGAGTACGGTCAATTCTTTTCAAGATTACCAAAGGAGACGCTCCCGATATTGCTCAGATGAATGCCCGTGTTCGGCAAATGCTGGAGGGTGCAATCCAATCCGACGGCATTGAGGAATTATTTGAGACTGGAAAGCATATCTCAGTCGATATATTCAGCGACGAGTATATGGACAAGATCAATGCCATCCAGTTACCTAACACAAAGATAAAGATCCTACAGAGACTCCTTTCTCAGGCTATTGAAGAGTTCAAGAAAGTTAACAAAATTATGGCCGTTGATTTTTCTGACAGGCTCAAGCATGTGGTTGACGAATATAATAATCGTCGTCGGGACGAGGCTTATGCTAACGAAGTTCTGGACGATGTCGCAGAACAACTTGCAAAACTCCTTGAGGATTTGAAAACCGAGAAAGACTCCTTCAAATCAATGGGAATTGATTTTGAAGAAAAAGCGTTCTATGATATTCTCAAATTTGTTGCAAATAAATACGAGTTTGAGTATCCGGAAGACAAAATGATTGAGCTTTCAAAAAAGGTCAAGGCGATCGTTGACGATAAGTCAAGATACACTGACTGGTCAACAAGAGAAGACATAAAAGCAAATCTCCAGTTCGATTTGGCAGTCATCCTCGATGAGTACGGTTATCCTCCCGTAACAATCGACGATGTTTATAAAGAAGTTCTGGAGCAAGCGGAGAATTTCAAAAAGTATGCGTAAGATAATAATGGACTGCTCATCAAATTTGAGAAATAGATAAAAACTTCTACGGAGAGATCATTATGCAAAAAACATCCATACGTTTTTTTGAAGATGTGCCGGTGCGAGCCGTTTGGGATGAGGAAAGTTCCAAATGGTGGTTTTGCGCTACGGATATTGCGGAAGCGCTGACAAAAAGCAAAAATCCGCGTTCTTATTGGAATAAGATTAAAAATCGCAAAAATGAGTTGTTGACAATTTGTCGACAACTGAAATTAAAAGCACGAGACGGCAAGTTTTACAACACCGATGTTGTGGACGAGTCCGGGCTGAACACAGTCATAGCACTGATACCGAGCAAAAAATCCGAAGTGTTTGCCCGGTGGATGAAAAATATGGAAACCTCGCTTGACGAAAAGAGCAAACAAAAAGCATATGAACTGTTTGAAAGCGGCTTAATTGACAACATCGAAGTCGGAACAGCGAAGGGCTTGCAACAGATCCACGGATACATTTTCGGCGGGCTATATGATTTTGCCGGGCAGATAAGAGCAGTCAACATAGCAAAAGGCGGTTTTGCCTTTGCGCCTGCGCTGTATCTGGACGGGGCGCTTACGCATATCGGAAAAATGCCGGAGAGCACGCTCGAAGAGATAGTCAACAAATATATTGAAATGAACATTGCGCATCCGTTTATGGAAGGCAACGGCAGGAGCACGCGCATCTGGCTCGACCTGATATTGAAAAAGAATCTGAAAAAGTGCGTCGACTGGAGCCGCATTGACAAAAAAGATTATCTGTCCGCCATGCGCGAAAGCGTCGATGATCCTCAAAAGATTTACTCTCTCATAAAGACCGCTTTGACCGATGATATTTACAACCGTGAGATTATCATGAAAGGTATTGATTATTCCTATTACTATGAGGCCGAGGAATGAGAGATTCATACTAATAGTGTTAACAAAGTAGTTAAGGAGTTTTTAACATGAGCAAAGGTATTATTTACATTATGACAACGGCGGTTCCCGGCTTAATAAAAATCGGGAAAACCGGATCGGCAAATTTCGAACAGAGAATGTACAATTTGGAGCATGACGGGTATAGGAATGTTACCGCTTTGAAGCGTTCTTTTGCCATTGAGGTGGACGATTACGATGAGAAAGAAGCGATGCTGCATACTATTTTTGAAAAGAGTCGTGTGTCTGACACCGAATTGTTTGCTTTGGACGTCAATATCGTAACACAGCTTTTATCTTCATTTGATGGCGTTGTGGTGTTCCCTAAAACCGAAACCAAATCCGAGGTGTTTGACTCCGCCGTTGATAACGCTAAAGGCAAATTACTTCCAAACGGTACATATACATTTCAAAGGAAAAAGAAATCGGACAACAAAGCTGTAAAAGCTACTGCTGTTATAGATTACGGCAGATGGACTCTTTTGAAAGGTAGCATTCTTGGGATCGCTGAAGACGCTGGCGTATCACAAAAAGCAAGAACATTAAGAATGAGTATGCCAATAGACAACAGCGGAGTCCTACTTGATGATACAGAGCTTGGTGAGTGTTCACCTTCTTTTGCCGGAGCAATTGTTATGAATCAGTCAAATAATGGATGGGATGACTGGAAAGATAAAGACGGGAAACCCGTAGATATTTACAGAAAAAAGAACAACGCTTGAATAAAAAGCAGTATACCAAATAAAATGCCGCCGTGACGGAGCAACTGCTCTGACACGGCGATTTTCATTATTTATCACCCACTCTATGCGAAATTTTTAAACGCGATTTCGCATCGATTCCGCTTAAATTTCGCAAAATTTCGTTTGCATTTCGCATTGATTTCGCAAAACGCACTTAATAATCGCAAATTTGCAAATCAAAGAATCTTTAGTATATAAAACGGAAAATAGTTCTGATAGCAGAAATAGTATTTTCGGCAGAATTGAGATTTTTACTCAACTCTGCCGAAGTTTTACTGCTAAACTAATCGTTTTACAAGGGTTTCTCTGTGCGCTTAATGAAACCTATGACATCAAAAGTGTTGCGCCAAAAGCATTTATACTGTTGACTCTAAAAATTCGATAACATATCTTCTCTTAAGCGCATCGTGATATTTTTGGTTTTTGTAGCTACGAAGGCAGGAATAACATGAGGAGTCGCCTTCCTGACCTCCGCAAGAGCAACTGGTCATTATTTTGTATGTTTGCTTAAAAATGTGGTTCAGCACATCTTCATTGTTCAATCTTTTTACATGTCCTGCGCCACCGGGAGTGCTGTCAAAAAAGACCAGGGAATAGTTTAAACGCCCTGCTACGGGATTGCTTACTAAACATCCGGAAATGTCATTTTCTTCAATATTTAAAACTCTTGATATTCCTCTTAAAAGACCATAAAGAATTGACATCCCTTCGTCCCATGAATTTATCTCTTTGTTCTCAAAATCCATAATGACAACATCCGTTAAAAATCTATATCCCAACGCATATTTTGTTAACAGTTGATTCGAGCAATTACTACCGGAGTTTGTTTTATGCTTTTTAATTTTTGTCCTTACAAAATGCTTTTCATCGACTTCGGCATAACCGCAATGCTCGCAAACATAGAAGGGACTTGTGTTTAAAACAGCCATTTCATCATTTTGATTAGTTTTAAGCCTTACAATAGCATTACCGACATTATACTTGTTGTTTGATATAACATTACCTGCCAGTTCAGATTTGTTACTAATTCCGACATACGAAATTTCGCCGCGATAAGTCCTTTCCGGTTTTTTCAGACCGGGTCTTCTGATGCTATTGCCATCAGCCGCAAATCCTTGTTCAGGAATTATAAATACACCGGGTGTCTCTGCAAATGGTTGATGGCATTGGCAACAACTGTCAATCTTGTTATTGTCATCGCTTTGTTCGGAGAATATCTTCAAGTTAAGTGTATTACAATTTTCGCACCGAACATAATTATACATTTTCCAACCGATATTCGGTATCTTTTTAATGTATCTGCTCGTTATAAGATTGTTGTTTGCTACTATTTGTGACCCAGGAGCATATTCGGAAATAGCCATAGACAAATCTCTCTGAAGTTGTAATCCGAAACCGGCATTTTTCTTGTTGTCAAAAACAGACATTTCAACAGAGTCGACAGGAAAACCGTATTTAGGCAAAACATTTTTCCTTGACAAGAATGAAAGTATATTTTCGCTTGTCAAGTTTTTAATACGCTGCATTAGATAATCAGTTTTCTTTCCTTCTTCAAACAATCTGTTTTTTGTTTCATCAAGAACCGATTTTTCGTAATCATAGGAGTCTTTTGCCTTCTTTAGGACTCCTTCAACACCGATTAAATCCTGAACCCATTTGTAACTGTCGACTTTAAACTTTTCTGATAGCACTTGCGGTAAAAAATCATTTAAATATCGTTTTAATTCCGCCGGATTTGACAGTAAATAATCACAAAAAATACTGTATCCTGTTTTCCCGTTTTCACCCGGTTCAAAAAAAGTGCCTACGTTTTTGAAATATTCAGGATGCACATTCCAGAAAAAGCTGAAAGCCGATGCATATAAATGGCGGATTGCTATCTTATCATTTTCAACGGAATATTTGGGCGGCTCTATTCTTCCTTTTATCATGCTTACAGGATTTGCAAAAAAGGAAAAATCATGGCTACTTTTATTGCAGAATGTAAGAGCATATGCGGCTGAATGGCTGCTTCTGCCGGCACGTCCTGCTCTCTGTGCGTAATTTGAAGGTGATGGCGGCATATTCCTCATAAATACCGTTTCGAGGCTTCCTACATCTACACCCATTTCAAAAGTGGTAGAACAACTCAAAATGTCTATTTCTTTTTGCTTAAAACGCTTTTGATAATCATATGCCATATCCCTGTCAAGCTGTGCGGTGTGTTCGACCACTCTTAAATCTCTAAGCTCCATATCATTATACATACGGTAATAGTGGTTGTTATTTAGAGACAATTCCGGGCTATAAGGCGCTAATTCGCCATCGCAATGGTATGAAGGACATACGTTTTCAATGTTATTACAAGTAATTTTATGGCACTTTTTGCAAATATACCATTTTGATGGTTTGGATATTGTTATTTTTTTTGAATTTACTCTATACTCATTTGCTGATTCTAACAAAAGAATTTCTTGATTTAAAAGAACCCTTTCCCATAATCTTTTTAAGAAATCAACGATAGAATCATTGTCCGCTTGGACACCCTTTTTGTCTAGTATTTTTTTAATATAATCTATTCTTTTGTTTGATAATCCAGCCCGGGACGGTAAAAAAGATTTGTTCATTCTTTTGCTCGAATCCGATAGTGTATAAGAATAAACCGCACCGTTATGTGTAAAATCTTCTATATCACTCTCGTTTATCTGAGCATCATATTTTATTGCTGCGTCAGCGAGCATAGAGTTTGTAATAAAGCTACACAAGGTCTTAAACTCGTCATCATTTATTTTAAATTTCGAATAACTACCGCTTACGTCTATGTTAATACCTATTAAACCATAATGTGACAGCGATGTATTTCCGTTATTATCAACCAATTCTGACAATACGGCTTTCCATGCTTCTTTTGTTATTGTATATCCGCTTCCGCCGGTCAATGCCGCCTTTCCACGCAATTTGTGATTTGAAAACTCATCAGCAACCATATTTACAAATTCCGGCACAAAGTATTCATGGTCGTTTTGAAGCTTTTTGAGTGCCTCGACGATAACCCGTTTATAAAGAATATTGTTGTATGATATAGTTAAGTAACTTGAATAAAATGCTGCCGCCTGGCGACTGTCCGAAAATGCAATAAACTGTTTTGCTATTCTTTCTTTATTTTTTGTTCCGCCACCGAATTCATCAGACGAAGGTGCAAACTCATCGTCAGCAGTTTGTTCTTGAATGGTGATTTTATATGACGGCAGCTCTTCAAACAAAGCGGTCCCTATAACACTGGTGGATGCTTCCTGTCCGCTGAAAAACATACGCAAAACGCCCATATTATTTACATTTTCACAAGAAAGACATTTTGTTAATGTACCGCTCTCGTTTTTAATAATTGATTTGTATACCTTAACGTATGATTCTGCGTTATGTTCACATGTGCCTCTTGAACCGGTTTCACGTATGTAACCACAATAAGGACACAGCTCATACTCTTTAATCTCAATACTTTCATCTTCAAGAGTGTGGTTGTCATCGGTATCTGAAACTTCCGTTCCCAACAAGAATATTTCTTTGGATTCTATTTCATCAGAAAAATTGTACTGTTCTAACTTGTTGTTTTTTATTTTTCCGACAAGGTATGTTGAATGGCAATACGAACATGTGGCTGCCTCAAAAACTTTATAAGAATCTCCGCTGTTTTTATCAAAGTAATAATTGCTTCTGTTGAGCATTACCTTATTGCTTGGAGCCAGCGTAACAAATACGCTTTCGGTAGCTCTTAAAAACATATGGTATCTTGCGTCAAAAAGTTTGCCGCCGTTCTTTTCCGCTACGGATGCAACTTTTACAAAATCAGTCAACTGTTCTTCTGTCCATTGCATTTTTTTGGCTACTTCTTTTACCGTTTGAGTATTTGTTAAAATCTTTCTTATATCCCAATAATTGGTGTCTGTGATAACGATGTCATAAATCACCTCGCTAAAAGGCAGTGTGCTTTCGATTCCTATTGATTTAAGCAATACTTCATCATTGGCATCGCTGTCAATCAACGATGCTAAGTCCGAATAAAAAGAAGTATTAAAATGTTCTTTTGTTTTCGTGTCATCAGGCTTTATTCTTTTAGCACGAATTATATCTTCTTCCGAAAAATGTGCGTTGCACAGTTTTTCGGCAAAATCAGCAACATCAAAGTTGTCTTTTTCATCACCGAGTGTGGCACTTGTAAGAATAAATCTAATGTTGTTGTTTTGAAGTTTTGCTTTTAAACGTCTGAAAAGCATAGAAACCTCAATTCCTGTAGAGCCGCTATAAACATGTGCTTCATCAAAGACGATGTATTTCCATTTTTTCGCGTGTTGTTGTGAAAAAAATACACTGTCCCTTGGCCTTAACATCAAGTATTCCAACATTGCATAGTTAGTTATCAAAATATGCGGAGGATTATTAATCATTTTATCACGCGAAATATACTCGTTTGGTATAGGGCTTGCATTGTTGTTTAATGATTTGTATTCGGCTAATGCATCCTCTTCTTTTTGTTTTGTTTGACCAGTGTAAACGCCAAAAGATATTTCCGGAAAATCTTTGAGAATACTTCTAAGCCGTTCCGTTTGGTCATTTGCCAGCGCATTCATGGGATAAATCAGTAGTGCTCGCACACCGTCATTCAATTCACCGGATTCAAATTCTTTAACCAAATCGGCAAGAATAGGCAATAAAAAGCTCTCTGTTTTACCCGAACCGGTACCGGTTGAAACTACAATATTTCTGTTATCAGAAAGAACTTTTCGTAAAGCCCGCTCTTGATGCTTGTACAATGTTCGAGTCTGGTTCATGTTAATCCTTGAAAAGCTTACAGGCAACAGCCCTTCTGCTATAAGTTTTTCTATGCTTTGACCTTTATCAAAAGCATCTGTAACATCAAGGTAGGGGCCCGATGCAAAAGAATTGCCAGAATCAATCAATTTTTCAAACTCATCTTTATAAGGGGGATTCATAGAAAAAGATGTTTTTAGATAACGATAGTATTTTTCTGTTATGCTTTTTGAAGCCTCAACCGGTGAAAAAGCCATTTTTAAACCTCCTGTGAAATTAATTTGTTAATCTTATAAATAAATCTGTACTTGCAAAGGTTGATTTCGTTTGTATTATACCCGGGCGAAGATTTTAACATATAGTTTTTACTATCATAGAATATTTTCTTTTCGGTTTTAATTGCCAACTCTTTTTCATTTAATGCGACCAGGTCAACTTGTATTATATTGGACAAATTTTCAGAAATATGTAAATGACCAACAAATGCAGAGCTCTGACTTGAACTGACATCAATATCGGTTATCTTTACCTTAGGGTTTAGATAGTATGTCCTTGGCCCAAAAATTGAACCGGTTGAACCAATTTCAACAAATTTTTCTATTATTAGTTCTTTACCGGAAATATCAAGTATATTGTTGTATTTAAATGACCTTTCGGCAATTTTCTGATAGTTAAAATCATCCATTCCAAACTCATCATCGTCATCATCTACTTCAAAGTAAGTTATTGATAACGTTCCACTTTTTAGAGGAGCGGGTATTTTTACTCCGTTTGAAGTAACACTTTTCTTTTCATAAATACATTCATCGTTATAGTAAATATCGGCAACAACATCATTGTAGCCTAAGATACTGCTTCTGAAAAAAGCGCACCCTTCTTTGTGGTCTTCTTCTAATTGGCATCCAACCAACATATCACGTGTAACAACTTTTGCAAACAAAAATGAGTCGGACTCAAATTTCAAGTATATCGGTCTGATTGCATTTTCCTTCCCAAGCCATGATAACATTTTTCTTGTATCACATTCAAAATAATCACCATTTTTATTTTTGCAAAATGTTTCCTCGAAGTCTGTTTCCTCATCTTCAGTATCAGTTGTCGCAAGAATTGGGGGCATTGATACCGAAACCTTTATATCAGGGTAACTGAAGAAAAATGATTTTGGGAGATCTTTATGCCAGATTTCTTTTGGTTCCTTAATTATCCAGTCGCCGTTTTCACCGTATTTCCACTTGAAGCACGGCACTTTAATCAATATATCACTATCAAAGACCTCTTTCTTCAAAGAGATCTCAATATAGTCGTTTTCTGGATTTATTGCGAATTTGTATTTATTGGCAGATATTTTTTCAAAATCAGTATTTGAGGATTTTGTTATCTCTTCCGTAATGTCAATTTCGCCATTATCACAAAACACATACGGAGCACCAATAAAATCATACTTGAATCCCTTTACGACAGCAAACTTGTATGTTCTGTTCTTTTTATCCTTTGGAATATCTAAAGATATCTCATATATCCCGTTCGATGCAATATAGTTGTTTAGTGATAGAATATACCCGGATTTGTTTCTGTCAGAATCCGTTAAACACTTTTTGTAATTCTTATTGTCGAGTCTGTTCGGTTTTCCGTTAATGTATAGACATATTCCGACCAATTGTGCTTCAGAAGCCTTAAAAAAGATTGAAGGGACCGAACTGTATACTTCCACTAAACCGTTTGAGCTAATAAAAGCACCTTCAAGTTTGCCGCCTGACATCAATTCTTCTTCAAGCGACTTACCTGCCGATTTTATTGACTCGTTTGGAAACCGAATATAATTGCCTTTTTCAAGAAACAAATTATATAAACTCAGGCCGCCGCATAATTCAATGCCTACTAAACCATCAGATTCAATTGTTTTCTCCGATGGCGTAAAAGCAAAGAGTTGTTTTGTAGGGAGATTGTTCGCTATAGTTATCGAGTCCCAATCATTATCAAATATTCTTGTGTCAACTTCTTTTATCAAAAAAGTTTTAATTGTTTCGTTGCTGTTTTTAACTAAATTGATTTGAATTCTGTTGAAGACTTCATAAGAGGCAATAATTATATCTTTTATCTGGTTTGTTTTGCAACCGGTAACACTTTCTGTTGCATTGGCTTCAATGCTTATGTTCCGCTCCCCAACAACAATATCCCATGTTAATTTTGGTAGCGATTCATTTTCGTCAAGAAAGACATTCTGTGTTGGGACAACTAAAGAAAAGCACTTACTCGAATAATCAAAATGCAAATATGGTGTATTATATCTCTTTATTCCATGCCTGGTTAAACCGCGAAGATTGTTTTTAACTGCAACATATTTTTTCGATTCATGTGCCCACTTGCAAAAAAGTTGTGCAACCCTGTTTTGCGAGTTTTCCGGAAGGGTGTCTTCAAACATGGCGTTATCTATGAATTTTAATATGCGCCCCACTCTGATTTTGCAACCACGAACATTAGCCATTACAGCATCAGCGGTATGTTTTTTAATTTTATACGCTCTTGAAGAAGATTCGTTCTTTGCCATTGATTGCATAAGCCTGTTCTTCATATCTGTCGTGTTTCTGGATAAATCTCTATCAATGTCGATGTTGTAATATGCGAGCAAAAAATCAAACAAATCGGCGGAATAATACTCTGTAATAAAACAGTGCATAAGAATATTGTTGACTTTTTCACCTTTGTCAACATGTTTCTTATTAAAACGAATTAGCGTTTGATAAAAACTATCGCCTAACCATCCTTGCTGCATCGGTGTAAGTTTTCTGCCTATGACTTCTTCGACAAATCCCCAGTATTTGCTGTTATAACATCTGCTGCCAATTTGGACCAATGCAACGGCTAATACTCTGTTGATGACGATATGTGAATCGCTGTCGACAATTTTCGAGTACACTATTCTTAATAGTTGCTTAAGTATCTCATATTCATCATCGCTGATTTTTATATCGCCTATATAAGTACACGATTCAAATTCACGATGAATTCTTTTGATTAATCTATTAGCGGGACTATTTTTCTTGTTTTCTCCCAATTCTTCATCCTCCTGAATTACTGACGCGAGTATAAATCAACAAAAACACTCGTAAAAACAAAAATACGGTAATTGTTATAATATATAACTATATTCGACATATCTTGACATGTATTTATAATATCATAAACCATATTTGTTGTAAATCCCTTTTACCATTCGGTTGCGATTTAAACATTTCAAAACCAATACTCATACATTTTTCCTAAGAATTCTTCGGTTATCGGATGCCCTGAGGAGGCTCCTATAACGGAGTCGATTCCGCAATAGGGGCACAGGGCAGTATTCTTTCCCTTCGGCTCCATAACCCAGTCGTTTATTTCCGACGGCTTGAAAACCTTTAAGCAGTAAAAGCATCCGCAGACACTGTCATTTTTTATGTCCGGATAATTATGTGCGGAGTATTTATGGGCAGAGATAATATTCTTCATCTCATCGTCTGTCATTTCAGGAATAGCATTCGTGCCTGTTATATGTTTGCTCATGTTTTCGTTCATATCAAATTCGCCTTTCTTTGAAAATCCCCGGCACCGTGAAAGAGGAACCGATGCCGGGGAAACGGGGTATTTTACGGGAGCGGCAAAACGGATATTTTTGTTTCGCCGTCCATTAAAACTTCAATACTGTAATACTCGTCTTTGTCCATATATTCGACAAACTCTTCAAGGCTTAACGATTTGCCGTTATCTTCGCAGACATATTTTTCACCTGACCGTGTCCACGCTTCGGCAATACTTTCTCCGCTTACTTCGTCAGCTGCAAAGAGGACGGTTTTTCCGCCGTTTTTCATAATTTCAAGAAACTCTTCGGCAAAATCAAACATCATAGCTGAACCGCAGCTGCCGTCCGTTGAAAGGCTTAATACTTCCGGTTTTTCTTCCGTCCAGGCGGCCGCAAACAGTGGACTCACGTTTTCAACTATTTTATCACCGGCAGAAAAATATTCTATCCGCTTAACTTCAACCTTGCGCATGTTATTATCGTTGTTCTCTTCAATTATAATCCTGAAGGGAAGGCAGCCTTTGCCGTTTTTTGCGTAAATTTTCGATTCAAAAACTTTCATATCTTTTTCCTTTCTACAACTAAATTTTTAATCATCCTCAAACATATCAAAATCGTTCAGTTCATCTATCGAGAAAGCGTCGTCATTTTTTTCCTCATCAATAATTGTTTGAAGCAATGAAAATTCCATTGCCTGCTCGGTTGGTTCAAGTTTACCGTTGTGATTAAAGTCAAATAATCCGCCGAAAATACCTTTCATAATAAGCCCTCCTGTCAGACTCCCCTTTAAAAGTTGTCGTTATCATCGTACTCGTCTGACATTTCCCATGCCATACGGTCAAGTTTCTGTTTTTCCTTTTCCGTCAGTTTTTTGGGGTTATTTTTGGATGAATCAGAAAACACCAGTGAAATCAAAGCCGCTAACAGTAACATATTAAAACAGCTCCTTTTGCATTTGTCGTAATGATAACACACCTACTGTCCAAAAATAATCCCTGTGCTTCGGCTTTTGCCGGACCCGGAGCGGTTTTTGCTCCGGGTCTGTGCGGCGGAGGTGTATTACGGCATAAGTGTTTTCAGATAGCGGCTGATTTCCCTTTTCGAGAGGTTAAACTCTTTTTCAAGTGCGTTTTCAATTATCTTCAAGTATGCTTCGTCGGGCTTATTTGCCGGTCTCGGACCTGACGAGGTGATTGTATAAACCGGGCATCCGTCTTTTGAAATGCCGAGGCAGAGCAGACTGTCATACCAGCCGTAACCGTTTCCTTCCTGACTCCATACGCCTTTTAACTGACCGAATGTGATTTTGTATTTATGAACGAAAACCTTCTCTCTGCCGTTGCCGTCAAAGAAGGCAACACCTTTTCCATTCCAACGCGTGCTGCTGTTTGCAAAATACACTTTGCCATTTACGGTATCCGTTTTGTCCTCGTTCCAAAGAGTTTTATCGGCACAACCGGTGTATAATTTTGAACTGCCGGTTAACTTCCCGCCGAGAATATAGCAAGAAAATCTTACCGGGTCGAGATTTGAGCCGTATGCGGCATACCATACATAATCGCTGTCTTTAAGGTTCCAGTATTCACCGCAGAATTCCGCGTTTATCTCCTTATCGGCATAGACATATACTTCCGCCACGGTTCTGCCCAATTCACCGCTGACCGTCAATGTTTCTCTGTTATAAAGACTGCCGTTTGATTCATACCGGTCAAGACTTTCAAGGGTTTGTTTATCCACATAATAAACCTCGCCCAGCACGGTGCCTTTTTCCGATTCAATAATTCCCGGATATGAACCCAAGTCAATCAGTTTATAACCGCTCAGCTTATAATACCCTCCGAATACGGAGTTACAAAGAAGGTCCGCCGCGTTCTCTTTTCTTTTAAGAGTACCGTAAACAAATACCGCCGTATCCTTGCCGTTCCACGCGGCAACAATCTGTTTAGCTCTTGCGTTGACCGGCGTTTCGCTGAAATCGCCGTGCTGATAAAAAGTTTTGTCGCTGCCGGCAATCTCTGCAAGGCGGCTTATTCTGCGCTCGATAACTTCCGTAAAGACCGCGCTGAAATCCCGGTTTTCCTCAATAAATTTTCTGCAGCCCGCTTTTATGAGTGACAGTAACAACGTAAGAGCAGTTCCTTCAAATCCGCCGTGTTCTACTATTCCGTGCCCGAAAGCAATATCAAGAAGCTTTTTGAATTTTGCCTTAAGCTCTTCACTGAACAGGTCGGGATAGTTTACAAACGCGTAGACCGATACTACGCACACCGCATATGTGGGTTTGTACCAGGTAATCTGACGGATATCCGAAGGCATGCGTTCATCGTCAAGAAGTCTGAACATTCCGTCATCGCTCTGCTTTGAATACGCGTCTTCTAAAAACGATTTGAGTTCGTATTTTGACAGTTCAAGATACATAGACCTTTCCATGTCTGCAAAGTAATGCAATCCGCGGTTGATTATTTTTTTGTATTCACCGCTTTCAAATACGCTGCTGGTTTCCATTTGGGTTTTAAAAATGTTTTCTTTCATTATTTTTACTCCTTCCGGCCTGCGGCCCTTGTGATGTGCCTATTATAGCAGAGTAAAAATCTAAGGTATGGAAAATAATTTTCCATACCTCTGAAACTATCGCTCTATCCATTTAATTTGTTCAAAATCAAGAATTGTTTTTTCACCCTTGATTTTGTCTACATCAATATTCCAATCATTTGGATCTGTAAAACAGTATTTTTCTTTTCCGCCCGAACTGAAAATAAGCACTCTTTTGTTGAAAATTTTCTTTATATTTCCATCGCCGTCAGTATATTTAACCATACTGAATGTAGTGCCGTTCTTGGAAAAGAGCATAAGACTATCACGGATTGATGCCTGGTCTAATAATTCCTTTTCAGGGGAAAACTTAAGCAACCTTTCGCCGTCAATAAAATCTTTAACATCTTCCAGAAATTCCCGGAATTCTTCGCTTCGGTTTCCGAAATAATCCTCTATACGGCTTTTGCACCAATCGGATAACTGGCACCAGATATCAACTGCAATTTCAAGCGCTATATTGTTGTTATTGTTTCTGTTTTCAGCGCCGAGACCTTCCAGTATGGTTCCTACCTGAAAAATATTTGCCTGAAGTATTAAAGGATTAAGAGTGTTCGGGGTATGATAATGCCTGATTTTCTGTTGTTCGGAATGCACGGTTCGGCTGTCGTCATTTGTTCTTTCATCTATGCATTCTACAGCGACTTTTACCGGTTGCCCGCCAATGTAATATGTTTTTCCTTTCCCGGACAGTCTGTTTATCATATTCATTACGGTTCTGTCCTGATTTTTATCTACCGGCTCATTTCCTCTGGCTGAAGCCTTAGTTCTGAAATTGTGTTTGTATCTTTCACGAAGATCTTTTTTTGTAACGTAATACTGCTCACCGTATTCATTGAAATTCGGATGCAGTTGTTTAATCAAATCAACTATATCCATTTTGATGGGTTTTTCAACGACTTCATCAAATATTTCTTTGGCTTCCTCTTCACTGTAGCCGTACAGTGTTGCTACATCAGTAAACCACCATTCAAAATCTTTGCGGATCTTTTCTTTGTATGAAGCGGGGGAATAGTATTCTATAATATAATCGTTCATAGCATCGGCAAGAGCGCTGAAAGCTTGATGCCTTGAAGGTTTGCCTCTGCATGACTCTTCTAAATACTTTTTCAGCCGCCTTCTGAGGCCGTTCTCACCGTCAAGGTATTCTTTTACCGAGTCATCAAGGCGAGCGACATCATACATATCCTGTATTATTTCATCGGCTATATTCATAGTAAATATATCCCCCTGAAAAAATAGTCATATCGCAATATGAAAAAGGTTTGCTTCAGACTTGTTTTATTTCGGCTTCCCATTTGGTCAACACACTTTTAAGAGGTTCATCCAAATAAGAAATAGCTTTTTCCCTTATCTGTTCGGGGATACCGTAGGCCGCCTCGGCGATACTTCCGGTGATTGCCGCCAGAGTGTCGCTGTCGCCGCCTATTGAAATCGCATTTCTTATTGCATCTTCAAAATCCGTACTTTCAAGGAAAGCAATAATCGCCTGCGGCACTGTTTCCTGACAGGTTTCGTTAAAGCGGTAGGTCGGCCTGATTTCGTCAAGCGTTTTTGACAAATCGTAACCGTATTCCTCTTCAATATGTTCTTTTATGCGCAGCTTGCACTCCGCCGGGTTGCTGTTTATGGGTTTGCCGCCTTCAAGACAGTAGCCGCCGAAATAGAAGCGGCACAAAAATATCGCGTCCGCCGTTGCCAGGGCGCCTTTGACGCCCTCGGGGTGGTTGTGGGTAACTTTGGCAGACAGTTTTGTCATATCATAAGCGTTGCCCGGGTATATGCCGGTCCTTGCAGTAAAGCCGCAATCCCAAACCCACGCACATGGAGAAACACGCATAGCAGAGCCGTTTCCGTAACTGTTATACGGCTTTCTGTCGTCCGATAAAACCCATGCACCGAACCTGCCGCCGAAGCCAGAATCCGGATACATTCTGCCGTATTTCTTCATAGCGTCGATAAAGTCGTCTTCTTCGCCGCCGTTCATTATTGCTTCCGCAACAGCACAGGTCATAACCGTATCGTCTGTAAAGAAACAGTCGTCCCTGAACAGCGGAAAATCTTTTGTTTTTATGTTGTTAAACTCGTAAACCGAGCCGACTATATCGCCGATAATTGCTCCTAACATATATTACCCCTTATAATTCTTAGTTAATTTGAGACTATTTTCTTTTTTGTTCAACACAAATAACCATAATAAAGTATACCATAAACGATATTTGTTGGCAACGCTTTTCAATTTGCGACAAAAAGCGATAGGATTATTATAGCGGCATATACTGTCCAAAAATAATCTCTTCAACAAAAAATTTTTACTTGACAAACGAACAAATGTTCGTTATAATGATACTTGTGATAATTTCGCCCTGTGTGATTTTATCACGAAAACCGAATATTGGTGTCAACATATTATACATATTTGCGGGCTTTATCCCGCTAACGCTGCGGCGGGCTGAATAAATTGCCGCACACATTCCTATCGCCTTTGGAACACGGGTGGGAAGCAAGTAGAGCGTTCCCGTCTCCTAACAAGAGCCGTTACATAGACACACTTTTTAAGCGAGGTAGTTGTCTCGCCTTTTAGTGTTTCTGTGTAACGGCTTTTTTGTATGCAATTTTTTTATTTTTTTCAGAAACATATGCACAAACCGCCTGTTTTTTGACGATATATGAGGGGACTAAATTCAAGCAATTTAAAAAACTTTTGGGTAAAACTTAATTTTTAGGCGTTTTCGTTGCCTTATATATGGAGGTTATTAATTATCTGTAAATGTTTTCACAAACATATGCAAAAAATGGCCGATTTTTGACGTTAGATGAGGGGGCGATAAAAAAGAGTTTAAACAAATTGTAAATATTTTTTCAAAAACCTTTCTTTTTGCCCATTATTTTTCCGAATAGTGAGGGGATATTTTTTCGGAGAGTACATATCAACCCTAAAACGAATAAACCGCCTACGGCGATTTAGATAAATGCACCTTGACAATTTAATGACCGTCTGAATGGGATATGACTATGCGATGATGTCTGTGAGCGGCAGACGGAGCGTGGCGACTCCGGAGAGATCCTCGGGAAGGAACTGCATTCAGGTAAAGCGGCGAAACCAAAATTTTTTAGAAAGGAGGCCGAGTTGATGAATAAAAATTTCAACGGAAGGAGGTGGAAAGAATGGAAGCAACAAAAATAGATAAACTGCCGGATTTTGTTTCTTTCGATAAACACGGTGAGCCGAAACTAATCGGTTCTTTGCTTGCAAAGCATGTGCGTGAAAATCTTTTCTACAAAATTGTTCGGGATAGTGGCAGAAGCGATCAGCAGATTTATGTCTATGCTGGCGGCGTGTACAAGCCCTGCTCGGCAGCACTATTTAAAGGATATATCAAAAGGTTTGTGTCGGATATTGATGAGGAATATGTAAAAATGTCCGGCATCAACGAAGCGTACAAGCAACTCACAACCGACCTTGAATATATCGGGATTGAGGAGCTTGACGCGGACGAAAGCATCATAAATTTCCGCAACGGAATTTTAAAAATTTCGGACGGTGACTTAAAACTTTTACCCCACTCCCCGGAATATCTTTCTACAATTCAGATTCCCTGTGACTGGACCGACAAAAAAGTTTCTACACCCGTATTTGATAATTATCTCAAAACTCTTACAAACGGAGATAAAGAAATTGAAAATTTATTGCTCGAATTTATGGGTGCAGTAATATCCAATGTAAAAGGCTACCGTATGAAAAAATCTCTTTTTATGGTCGGCCCCGGAGACACAGGAAAGTCACAACTAAAATCTTTATGCGAGAAACTAATCGGTCCTGAAAATTACAGCGGATGTGAGCTTTCGGATTTAGAAGAACGATTCGGGACAAGCGACCTTTACTGTAAGCGGCTCATCGGCAGTGCGGACGCATCGGGAATGAAGGTAAAAGAGTTTAAGACATTTAAGAAGCTGACCGGCGGAGATACCATTCGTGCAGAGTTCAAAGGTCTTAAAGCGTTTAACTTCACCTACAACGGACTTATGTGGTTATGTATGAATAATTTACCGAAGTTCGGCGGAGACAACGGACCGTGGGTTTACGAAAGAATTATGGTTGTTTGCTGTAATAATGTTATCCCCAAAGACAAACAAGATAAGACACTGCTTGAAAAAATGTTTGCCGAACGGCAAGGAATTATTCAAAAAGCAGTAAAGGCGCTGACAAAAGTTATTGCGAACGGTTACAGGTTTGACGAGCCGAAAAGTGTTATCGAGATGAGGGAAAAATATATGAACGATAACAACACGGTAGTAACTTTTTTCAGGGAGTGTATGTGCGAGCGTGAGGGTAACCGATCGTTTGATGATTGCACAACCGGCAAAATTTTCAAAGCATACAAGGCGTGGTGCAGAAATAATTATCCCGGCTTTTGCGAAACCGAGCGAGATTTCAGAAAAGAAATTTCCAAGATAATCGGCGGCGAATACAAGGAGATTATTACCCGCAGGGGCGGTTCTTCTTACTTCAAGAATTATACGCTCACCCTTGAAGCAAAGAGAGATTACTGCATTACCGCTGCGTAAGTAAAGTGGAAAAGTACTGCTACTACTGCTACCAAACAAAGGAAAGGAGATGATGCTTTATGGGGGTATAAAAACTATGCGGCTATACGGGGCTATATTATCCGTAAGAATAGCGAGCATAGGTTTTGTATAGCCAAAACCGGAGGCGCACTTAAAGTGCGTTAGGGAGAACCCTAAAACCCCAATCGAGAGGAGGTGAGAAACTAATGAGAGAAAGAAACAAACAGTTTAGTTTCCGGCTTTATCAGTCAGAACTAAACAAAATTAAAGCCAAGGCTAAAAAGTGCGGTCTTGCGGTATCGGAATATATCCGCAACTGTGCGCTTGACCGCAAGGTTATGGAAATGCCGCGCGAAGGACTAAGGTCTGCCTACTCTAAAATCGGCAATGTAATCGGCGAACTTCAGAATTACAGCGACAGCGAAAAAGAGATTGCCATATTAAGAGAAGTGCAAACTATTCTGCTTGACCTTTATCACGGAAAGGAGGTGACCGCTATTGGCGACAACCAAGATATGGCAGATAAAGTGTGGTCTGTCTCAAGTCATAAAGTACGCAAGTAATCCTAAAAAAACAAAGCTTTCGGACTTAGAGCAGGTTATCCGTTATGCTTCCGATAAGAGTAAGACCACCGATGAGGACGAGCAGTTCTATGCCGTAACGGGTATTAACTGCAATGCCGAAACGGCAGCCCAAGAAATGCGTCAAGTTCAAGAGCGATTTGGCAAAACAGGCGGTAATGTAGCATACCATGCTTACCAGAGTTTTAAGACCGGTGAAGTTACACCCGAGCAGTGCCACCGCTTAGGGGTAGAATTGGCACAGAAGATGTGGGGCGATAAATACCAGGTATTAGTCGCCAGCCATTTCAATACCAAAACCCTGCACAATCATTTTATCATTCAGCCGGTGTCTATCTGGGACGGCAGGAAATACGACTGCAATATACGCGAGTATTACCGTATGCGTAGGCTTTCCGACGAGATGTGCGCAAGAGAGGGTTTGACCGTTATTGAACACCCTAAAAAGCGTGCACCTCGTCCTATTTATATCGCCGAAAAGAATGGAGAGCCTACCAAATACAATCTTATGCGTGAGGCAATAGACAGGGCGCTTCATGTCAGCATCAGCACAAACGACTTTGTTTACGCCATGAAAAAGCAGGGTTACTTTGTATATCTTAATACTGATTATAAGTACGCCACTATTCGCTCTTATAATGCAAAACGGGGAACCCGTCTTTACAGGCTGGGCTTTCAGTATGACAGGTATGCAATTCTTGACCGCATTGAAGAAAACTCTCAGTATGACCGGCAAGGCACTATAGACCGCTTTAACGATATGTTTTATAAGTACAGTTATGAATGGGTATATGCTAATCCGCCTAAAAAGGATTATTACCGCCGCAAAGAGTTTTATGACCTTGATATCCGCAGAGCTTCGCTTTTGGAAATCTATGTTGTGCTGTTTGTCTTGATTCTTGATTTGGCGATTGAGATTATATCACTTGCCATAGAATTACTGCTACCCGAAACGCATGTGCCGGGATATATTATTGCAGCAGATATGAAAGCAAAATCGCCCGAAGTCCTTGAAGCGTCGCGGTCGTTTGAACGGTACAGCAGGCAGGTTATACTCATGTCCGAAGAAAAGTTCAAAACGGTTGACGAAGTTCGGGAGTATATTTCAAAGCGTGAGCTTGACATTGCGGATTTCAAGAAATACCGAGAGCATTTTCGGAACAAATTGCGTAATGAAAAAGACCCTAAGAAAATACGCGAGTACAGCGAAAAGCGAGACAGTTGCACACGGATACTATCACATCTTCGTAAGCAAAAAGAAACTGCACAGACAATTCTAAACGATATACCAAAGGTCAGAGAATTGCTTGAAGCCGAAAAGAATATTCAGCGAGGCACAGACCCGTATGAAGTAGCGAACGGATATATTATCCGTGACGCTAAAAACGAAAAAGAAAGTATTACAAAATAAAAAGCCGTTCATTTTGCATTTATTTTATTATCATCTTTGTGGAACGGCAGACAAAACAAAAACAAGAAAAAAGAGAGGTATTAAAAATGAAAAACCAAACAAAAATGTCTGCCGAAAAAGTAGATGTGAAACAAAAACCGAAACTCCAAAATGTAAAACTCGAAAAACTTCATCCGTTTGAGGGACATCCTTACAAGATAGTGGATGACGAATCAATGGAGGAACTAAAAACAAGTATTGCAGAGAAAGGACTGTTAAACAGAATAATCGTCCGACCGATTGAAAACACTGACGAATATGAAATAATCTCCGGTCACAGGAGAGTGCACGCCGCCGAGCTTCTTGAAATGAAAGAGTTACCGTTATTTCATCGGTCGTGACGAGGCAACCGTTTTAATGGTCGATTCAAACTGTCAGCGTGAGAGTCTATCCCCTATGGAAAAAGCGAAGGCATATAAGATGAAAGCCGATGCATTATCGCATCGGGGAATAACTTGTGGACAAGTTGGCCACAAGTCAAGAGACAGTGTTTCAAAAACTGACAGCGGTCGCACCGTTCAACGCCTTATCCGATTGACCTACCTTGTCCCAGAACTGCAAGAGTATGTAGACGAAGGCAAGATGAAAGTATCTCCGGCAGTGGAGATTTCTTTTCTTGACGAAGAGGCACAGCGGGATATTGTAGACCTAATTACCGAAACCGATGTGTTCCCCTCGCACGCTCAGGCTATACGGATGAAACAACTATATGAAAAAGGCACACTTGACTACGATTCTGTAAATGAAATAATGTCCGAACTCAAGCCCAATCAGGTGGAAAAGTTAAAGATTCCTATGGACAGTATAAGGCAGTATGCCCCAAAGGGTGCCACGCCCAAGGATATTGAAGAACTTGTAGTCCGGCTAATGAAACAAAATTACGAACGCCAGTGCCGTCTGCGCGACGACGACGCAAGATAAGGGGGTGCGATATATGAGTGAATTAGCGCTGACAAGAGAGGATAAAAATCTTATGCAGTTTATAGGCACAAAAGAAGTTGCCGCCCTCATGGGTTGCTCTATTCCCGTAGCAAGGCAGATCATGCGGCGAAAGGATTTCCCGCTTATTAAGTGCGGTAAAAATCTTAAAGTAATGAAATCCAAACTAATCGAGTGGGCGTCGGTCAGGCGAATATAAGCACACATTTGAAATCTGTAAGGGTGTTGTTTTACAATGCCCTTGCAGAGGGTTTGTAAAATATTAAAGAAAGGAGTTTTGCGATGCCTAAAAAACCAAAAAAGCGTATGAACGGCGACGGCTCGTTTTGGTTCAGTGAAGCAAGAAATATGTGGCGTTACCGTGCCACCGTCCCGAATCAATACGACAGCGACGGTAAACCCGTTCGTAAAACAGTTTACGGCAAAACCCAGGCGGAGTGCCGCAAAAAGATGAATGAAATTCTTAATTTATATGAAAACGGCACGGTGTTTTCCGCAGACGAAATCACCGTTTACCATTACGGCAAGAAGCTGATCGATAAGAAGCTGCGGCTTAACAAGATCCAAATTCAAACGGCGCACCGGGAAAATGAAACTCTTAAAATTCTTGAACCGATTTCCGGGATCCGCATACAGGACGCAACGCCGAAAATTATTCAAGATTTTCTTATCGACCACTGCACTAAATACGCCAATTCGGTAATCGATAAGGTGTATATGCTGCTCGGCAGGATATTCAGAGGCGCCGTAAACGAAAAAATCATCGGCGAAAACCCGATGACATTAGTGGAAAAACCGCGTTCGTCCAAACGGCAACCAAAGGTGCGAGCACTGACGCTTGACGAGCAAGCGGAATTCGTCCGTCTCCTCAACACAGAGGACATTGCCTACGCCGGTGAAATGCTGTTGTCACTCTTTACCGGTATGCGAATGGGCGAGGTTGTTGCCCTCACTGTTTCGGACATTGATTTTAAGGGCGGTTATATAAATATCCACCGCACCATGGCGACCGACGATAAGGGCAACCCGTTTATAAACGAACAGACCAAGACCAGTACCGGGATGCGGCGAATAAAGATAACCGATGGCGTGCGGAAATTACTCACCGAGTTATGTGCCGGCAAAAGCGCGGAGGAATTTGTCTTTGCACGGGAAAACGGCGACTTCATATCCCGCCAAATGGTATACAGCGGTTTCAAACGGATGATGGATAAATACCATTTTATAAGACCACAGGTCAATATGAAGGCCAACCTCCACTCTCTGCGGCACACCTTTGCAACGCGATGTATTGAATCGGGGATGCAAGCGAAGGTTTTACAGCACATTTTAGGGCACAAAGATATTACCACCACTTATAACATCTACGGTGATGTGTTTGACCGCTTTGAGTTTGACAATATTGTCGCCGCAGAGCAGTATATGACCGGATTGGGACTATCTCCCGGAATGTCCGCATAGCACCGAAACCGGCAAAAATGTGCCTTTTATATGAAAAGTGACCCAACCAAAATTTTTGAAGGTCTCATAATGAGTTATGCAGAGAGCTATTTTTGTGACCCAATTGTGACCCAACCGGCGCAGAAAAACGACCCAAAAGTGACCCGATGCAGACGATTTTAAGATGCCTCAACCATACCCACGAACACCTCGTAAACCCTTTATTTAAGGGCTTTTCGAGGCTTTTTGGAACAAAAAAAGGGCAGGTTAAAAAACCTGCCCGGTTGGCTGGGGAATAGGGATTCGAACCCCAACAAACAGAGTCAGAGTCTGTCGTGCTACCGTTACACAATTCCCCAATACATATAGTCAACAGTAGTTATTATACCCCAAAAAAACGAGAAGTCAAGAGTTTTTTAATTAGGCTTACACTCGATAAAGACAAAACGCCTGATAATCGGCTGTTTTGCCGTTCTTTCACGCTTTCACTCATTGAAATCGGCGTATTTCAAGTTTTGAGGCAAAGCCCGACGGAAATTTTGCCCTTCAAAACCATTTTGTCCTTGTCGAGCGTAAGCCTATTGCAAAAAACTTATAAAAAACTATTGACAAACGCACGAATAAACCATATTATTTTTATATAAAAAGTCTTTTGGAGGTAATCCTTTTATGGTCTTTGAATCTATTAAAAATATTTTAAGCGAACAACTGGAAGTAAAACCTGAAATCATTACCATGGATACTAATATTGCCGATGATTTGGGCGCGGATAGCTTGGATGTTGTAGAGCTGCTTATGTCTATCGAGGAGGAATTTGATGTTGAAATTCCCGACGAAAAAATTGAAAGCCTGAGAACGGTGGGCAGCGTTGTTGACTATATTCAGGAGCATATGAACTAAATTATAAGTTGTTAAAATCGGTGGGGGTTGCCCACCGATTTTTTGTATTTCTTGCATTATGTAACTCAATATGGTAATATATACTATATACTGTTTTAGGACGGTGCAAAATGGAAAAGTATGATTTGCTGATAGTAGGAAGCGGCCTTTTTGGCGCAACCTGCGCATACGAGGCGGTATCACTCGGAAAAAGGGTATTGGTTTTAGAAAAGCGCGACCACATTGGCGGTAACATTTATACTGAAAAGGTAGAGGGTATTGATGTTCACCGTTACGGCGCGCATATATTTCATACAACTGATAAGAAGATTTGGGAGTTTATAAACAAGTTTTCTGAGTTTAATTCCTTTGTGAATTCCCCGATAGCAAATTACAAGGGAGAAATATATAACCTTCCGTTTAATATGAACACATTCAGCAAAATGTTCGGCGTGGCAACTCCAGATGAGGCAAAGGCAGTGCTCGAAAAACAGCGTGCGGAAATAAGCGGCGAGCCTCAAAACCTGGAGGAGCAGGCGATAAGTCTTGTTGGCCGAGATGTTTATACAAAGCTTATTAAAGGATACACCGAAAAACAGTGGAACAGGGATTGTAAAGACCTGCCGGCATTTATAATCAAGCGTCTGCCGGTAAGGTTTACCTATGATAACAACTACTTTAACGATAGATTTCAGGGCATTCCTACCCTCGGATACACTGCGATAATCGAAAGGATGCTAAAGGGAGCTGAGGTGCGCACGGGGGTTAATTTCCTTGATGACAAGGAAGCGTATCTCTCTCTTGCAAAGCAGTGCATATATACAGGACCTATTGACGAGTATTTCGGTTATGAGTTCGGCAAGCTTGAATACAGAAGCCTTCGCTTCAAGACCGAGATTTTGCAAGAGGAAAATCATCAGGGCGTAGCGGTAGTAAACTATACCGAGCGCGAAATCCCGTATACAAGGGTTATTGAGCATAAGCATTTTAATTATGTCGAAACGCCCAAAACCGTTATCACAAAAGAATATCCTACCGATTGGAGGGAGGGCTTAGAGCCGTATTACCCTGTGAATAACGAGAAAAACAACGAGCTTTATAAGGTTTATGCCGAGTGTGCAAGGAAAGAGAAGGTTTTGTTCGGCGGCAGGCTCGCGCAGTACAAATACTTCGATATGGACGATACTGTCGCGGCGGCATTTGAGCTTATGGCAGGGCTTTATAACACTTGAAAAACGCGTTAATTTATGGTAATATACCGATAATATGAGGTGATAGTTTTGTCTGATAGCAAAGTTAGCATAATAATGCCGGTTTACGGCGTGGAGGACTATGTAGGTAAAGCAATAGAAAGTATACAGGCGCAGACCTATAAGAATTGGGAGTTTTTCTGTGTTGACGACGGCACGAAGGACCGAAGCGGCGAGATTTGCGATGAGTACGCAAAGGGCGACGACCGCATTATAGTAATTCATAAAGAAAACGGCGGTGCGCCGAGCGCCAGAAATGTTGCGATTGATAAGGCTACGGGCAAGTATCTTTATTTTATGGATTCGGACGACTGGGCTGAAAGCACAATGCTCGAAGATATGGTAAACCTTGCCGAGCAGAATGATTCACAGCTTGTAATAGCAGGCTTTTATATTGATACTTATTATAGTGACGAGGAGAAGTTCGTCCAGGAGCAGACTACCGAGGGCGGCGTTTATCACACCGGTGCGGATTTTCGCAAGAACGCAATGCGTCTTTTTGATAAAAATCTTTTATATTCGCCCTGGAACAAGCTTTATCTTACAGATTATATAAAACAAAACAAGCTTTATTTTCCGCAGACCTTCTGGGATGATTTCCCCTTTGTTTTAAGTGTTATAAGGGACATTGACAGGGTTGCTGTGACAAGTAAAATGTATTATCATTTTATAAGAAAGCGTGCCGAATCGGAGACCGCAAAATATCGCGACAATATGTATGAAAAGCGTGAAGAAGAGCAGGACTGGATGGAGGATATTTATAAGCATTGGGGTCTTGACTCTGACGAGATACGCGAGTTTTTAGCAAGAAGATATATCGAGCGTGTTATCGGATGTATCGAAAATGTTACGAACAAAAGTTGTACTTTGTCTTCAAAAGAGAAGAAGGCGCAAATAAGCAAAATGATTTCAAGTCTTCGCGCGCAGAGTGCAGTAAAAATCGCAAGACCGAACTCAAAATATATGAAGCTGATGTTGATACCGATAAAATGGGGCAATGCTACTCTTACTTATCTGGAGGGAAAAATAATTTCCAAAGTAAAGGGTTCAAACACAAAGCTTTTTGCAAAATTGAAGGCGAACAGATAAAATGGAAAATCAGGTTTATTTTTCGATTGTTATGCCGGTTTACTGTATGGAGAAGCATATAAGGAACGCGATAGAAAGCGTTTTGGCGCAGACAGAGATAGATTTTGAACTCATATTAGTTGACGACGCCTCGCCGGATAATTGTCCTCAGATTTGTGACGAATACGCCGGGAAATACGATAATGTCAGCGTTGTTCACCACAGTGTAAACCAGGGTTTAAGCGCCACACGGAATACCGGTCTTTTGTATGCAAAAGGCGAGTATGTCACATTTATGGATTCGGACGATTATATAGATGCCGACCTTTTAGAAAAAGTGAAGTTGTCGCTCGCCGAAAACCCTGCGGACTGTGTAGCTTTCGGTATGAAAGAGGAATATTGCAACATAAGCGGCGAAGTCAAGAAAACATATACTATGACTTATGGAACAGAAGAACGCTTGAACGGTGTTGATAAGGTTCGCCCCTGCGTTATTAACCTTGAACACAAAACCTTATATGGTTATTCGGCAAACAAGTTTTACAGAACGGAAATTATTAGAGAAAACGGTTTAGGATTTGAAAAAATCGCACTTATTGAAGACCTCATTTTCAATGTAAAATTTTTTGAATATGCCGGGTCGCTTAACATACTTAATATTGCGCCATATCATTATATGAAGCGGATAGACGGCAGTCTTACAAACAAGTTTGTAAAGGATTATTTTGAGTTGCACCACAAGCGCATTTCTGTGATTTTTGAGCAGTACCGCCACTGGAATCTCTTAACAGATTATGTAAAAACCATTCTTGCCAATTTATATTCGAGATACATCTATTCGGCGTTACAGCGTAACTGCGATAAGCGGGCAGGTATGAACGCAAAAGCGCGAAGAGCGTTTTTGTACAGCGTTTTTAAGGACGAGCTTTTTATAGAACTTTCGCCGTATATTAAGGCGTCCGGCGTTGCCGGCGTTCTTTACGGCGCGCTTAAAAGGAAGAAAACCGCCGTTTGTCTGTTTTTCGGCAGAGCCATTTATATTGTTAAGGACAAGCTGCCGATTCTGTTTGCGGCGGCGAAGCAAAAGAGGTAAGCGATGAAAATCAGTGTTATAATCCCGGTTTATAATGTTGAAAAATACTTAAAAAAATGTGTTGACAGTGTTTTGGCTCAAGACTTTTCGGATTATGAGATTTTGCTTATTGATGACGGCTCTACCGATTCAAGTGGGAAAATTTGTGACGAATATGCTGAAAAAACCGCGCATATAAGAGTAATTCATCAAGAGAACAAGGGTCAAGGCGGCGCCAGAAACACGGGCATCCTCGAGGCGACGGGTGAGTATCTGATGTTCGTGGATAGTGACGATTTCTTAAAAAGCAGAGCGCTAAGCATTCTTTATAAAACCGCCTCGGAATACGACGCAGATATTGTGCTTTTCGGTGCTGATTTTATTGATGAGCAAGGTAATACTATTGCTGTTCGCACGCCTACCGAAAGCAAGGAACCGGTAATACTGTCGGGAAAGCAGCTTTTACTTTTCTTCAAAAGTACTTCCCCTTGGGATAAGCTCTATAGGCGTTCGCTTTTTTCAAAAAGTGGTATAGTCTTCCCTGAAAAAATATGGTATGAGGACCTTTGTGTGGCGTCGGAAATTGTTTTATACTCCGAAAAAACAGTTTGTATTTCAAACTCTTTGTATATGTATTTGCAACGCCAAAATTCAACAATGCACATAAAAAACACTGACCGTAATATTGATATGCTAACAGCAGTATCTGAAGTTTTGAATTTTTACCGGAGAAATAATCGGTTTGAAGAAAACAGAGACGAGTTGTGTTTTCTTGCGGTTATGCACATTATGGTTCTTTGCACTCTGCGTGTGTCGAGTGAAGATGCAAAACATCCGCTTCTTAAAAGGTTTTATGATTTTACTAAAGAAAACTTTGCGGATTTTGAAACAAATAAATTTGTGCGAAGCAATCTGTCAAAACGGCATAAGTTGATTTTTTTCTTTTCAAGACACAGGCGTTACGAATTTATAAGGCTTTTGGATAATTTGAACAAGATAAAAGCCAAATTTAGTCATAATACATAGGGGGAAAACGGTGAACGGCAATACAATTAATAAATGTGTGTCAATATTTGAGCTTATATTCAAAATATGCTTTCTTTTGTACGGATTGGCAACATTAAACTCTTTCTTTTTTCACACAAAAGTCATATCGGTATTATTATATGCCGCAACTGCGAGCGCAGGGGTAGTGCTAATATATCGCATAATAAATTTCAAATATTTTATTCATGAAAAGACATATATTGTCAGCTGTCTTTTTTTGATTAGCTATATTCTGTCTTTTGTTTTGAATATCGAGTATGCAAACATTCACGCGATAAAATATCTTGTGTTTATGGGAATGCAGTTTTTTCTGTTGCTGGCGGTGGACGAAAGAAAAGACTCTGCAAGTCTGAAAAAAGAAATCCTTTTGATTTTGAATGTTTTTGAGCTGTATATGTTTTTTGCCGCATTAGCAAGTATTGTTCTGTTATTTATGGGTTATGGAAATATTGTATATCGAAATGAAGACATGATCATTTCAGGATTTGTTTGGGGAAGGCTTTGGGGCGTGTTTACAGACCCCAATTTCGGTTCGGTTTTATCGTCGATTTCTGTTATTATTTCTTTATATTTTTGCTATAGATATAGCTCAAGAATATCTATTTTGATTAATGTGGTAAATATTACATTGCAGCTAATGTATATTTCTTTTTCGGATTCAAGAACAGGGAAACTTGTGGTTATGATTGCCGTAGCCCTGTATTTTTACCTTAGATTTATGGATGTCAGAACCAAAATGAAGGCGTGTTTGAAAAACATAGTCTGTGTTTTGTTGGCGGTTTGTGTTGCCGCTGTATGTGCGACTGTACTAACCATGGTTAATAAAGGATACAATTCCGTTATTTATTCGGTTGCCGAAAAACGTTACAATTTAAGCGACGATTTCGGTGATGATTTCGACCAAGATTTTATTAAAAATCATCAGTTGGGAAGAGAAAAGGATATTGAGCAGGATTTTAGCAACCGCAGAATTGATTTGTGGAAGAGTGCAATAGAAACACTTAAATTAAGACCCATGTTCGGCGTATCTTTTGAGAGCTTAGTAGATTATGTTAAGGACAAATTACCGGATACTTATCTTGTGAACAACGACCATGGCGTTTTCAACAATTATCATAATATGCTGTTTAATGTAATTGTTGGTCAGGGAATTGTCGGATTTACACTTCTGATTGTTATGATTGTATTTTCCGGAATAAGTATGATAAAATTGCTTTTGCGTTCATTTGGAAACTCTAAGGAGTATATGTTAAATGCAACGATATTTACGGTTTTGGTATCTACGCTTATTTCGTCAATGTTTGTCACTGAAATAATGTATGCATTCTCCGCAAATATGATGTTGTTTTGGTATTTGCTCGGATATATGCTGTATGAAGAAAAGAAAGTCACGGGCGAAGGTGACGCGAAACAATATATTAAAAACGGGGAAACGGAATAAATGGCAAATGTCACAGTGGTAATACCGGTATATAATGTAGAACGGTATATAGAAAAATGTGTAAACAGTGTGAAAGAACAAACCTATCGGGATTATGAAATTGTTTTGGTAGATGACGGTTCAACCGATTCAAGCGGCGATATATGCGACCGACTTGGCGGTGAGAGCAGTAATATCCGTGTTATACATCAGACAAATAAAGGTCTCGGCGGCGCAAGGAATACCGGCTTGGAAAATTGTAAAACAAAATATATTTTTTTTCTTGACAGTGATGATTATATTAATCCGTCTGCTCTTCAAAGGTGTGTTGAAACCGCCGAAAAAAACGCTTGCGATATAGTGTTTTTTGACCGAGTGAGTGTTAATGAAGCGGGTGAGAAGGGCGTGGTTTATAGTCTGCAGGCGCCGGGAAATCAGCCACTTGCTCGCGAGCAGATTAACGGAATTTTCAAAAATCCGAGTGCCTGTGACAAACTCTATAAAACCTCTTTGTTTACAGAGCACGATATTCGTTTTCCCGAAAAGGTCTGGTATGAGGATTTAAGAACGATTCCTAAACTTGTTCCTTTTGCCGAGAGAGCAGTAAAACTGAGTGGAGAGCCTATTTATTATTACCTACAGCGTGAAACATCAATAATGCACACACCTGATTACGGCCGTATTGTAAGAGAAAGAACAGAAGCCCTATCGGATTTGATAGATTATTATAAACAGCAAAACCTATATTATGAGTATCGCGAGGAGCTTTCTTTTGCAATAATGTATCACGCGTTAATATTGCCTTGCCTTGAGATGCATAGATCAAGAGGGAAATGTGACGCGTATATTGCAAGATTGCTACAATATGTAAAATCTTTCGGTTTAGACCCTGCTTCAAATCGTTATTTTTCACTTTTAAGAAGAAACGAAAAAATAGTTTGTCGGCTTGCTTGGAGAGAAAATTATAAGATGATTGATTTATTAACTAGACTTAATCGCTTTATAAAAGGTGTGTAAAAATAATGCAGTTTATAAAGAAAATTAATCCCGGCTCAAATCTTTTGATTAAAAATACAATTATGTTGTATATAATGCAATTTTCGGGATATTTTTTCAGTTTTATTACCGTTCCGTATCAGACACGCGTTTTAGGCCCTGAAATATACGGTGTTCTCGGCGTTGCAACCGCATTTATGGTTTATTTCCAGCTTTTTATGGATTTTGGTTTTTTACTTTCGGCAACTGAAGATATATCCAAAAATCGTGAAGACAGAACTTATATCTGCAAGAAAATCACATCTATTGCAATTATAAAGGTTTGCTTTGCGTTGGTGAGCTTTGGCGTAATGTCTTTGCTCTGTGTATCAATTACGCAATTCCGTAAATATTCATTGATTTATTTCATTTTTTTGGCGGCGTACATTGTAAATTCTTTTATGCCTGACTATGTGTATAGAGGCACAGAAAATATGACCGCGGTCACAGTTAGAACCGTAATAATTAAATTTTTTTTCTGTATTATGGTTTTTGTTTTCCTCAAGAAGCCGGAGGATTATTGGGTTGTGCCGTTACTGCTTTTAATCGGTAACATGGGTGCGGTACTAGGCGCATACATTCATCTGTTTAAGAGGTTGGGATATGCGTTTGTCAGGGTAAACCGTTCTGACATTCTGATCGATTTCAAGCGCGCATCGTTTTTCTTTTATTCTCGGATTGCCACCACTGTATACAGCTCCACAAACACAGTGATTTTAGGCTTTATGGACAAGACGGGTATCTCAACAGGGTATTATACTTCTGCCGATAGGCTCGTAAATACTGCTAAAACCGGGTTTTCGCCGATTTCGGATAGCCTTTATCCGCACATGGTAAAAAGTCGTGATTTGAAACCCGCAAAAAAACTGCTTGCAGTTTTTTTGCCCGTTATACTACTTGGATGTGTCGGTGTCGGCATTTTTGCAAGACCGATTTGCGTTTTATTGTTTGGCGCTGAGTTTTCACAGGCAGCAAATATTCTTCGCGCGTTTCTACCGGCTATTGCGGCAACCTTGCCGAGCTATATTTTCGGATTTCCGGTATTAGGTGCAATGGGTATATCAAAGTATGCAAATATTTCTATATTTGTCGGAACCGGAGTTCATATTTTAGGTCTTGTAATTTTGGTGGTTGCGGGAGCTTTTTCCGCAACAACTCTGGCGGCAATGACTTCTGTTTCAGAATGCACCATATTGTTTTTCCGATTGTTTATCGCATATAAATACAGAGAGTTACTGACGGGGGATAAATCTGAATGAATTTAATGACGAGAGTATTAAGGCGTGCTTTTTGGATAATTTGCAAGTTTTTGCCGGTAAAGAAAAACAAGATAGTCTTTCAGTCGTATTACGGTCGCGGCTACGGTGATAATCCAAAATATATTGCAGAAGCACTTTATAAAAAGGGAAACAATATTGATTTTGTTTGGGTTGTAAACGGAATTGAAGATCCAAATCTTCCTTCATATTTCAGACCGGTTTTGTTTAGGGGATTTCATTATATTTATGAAATGTCTACTGCAAAAATATGGGTTGACAACTCAAGAAAAGAGTTTTGCATTAAAAAGCGAAACCAGTATTATATGCAAACTTGGCATGGCGGTTTTACGCTGAAAAAGATAGAAAAATCAGTGGAAGCTGAATTGGAAAGCAATTATGTCCGTCAGGCAAAGCTTGATGCGAAGCTGACCGATGTAATGCTTTCAAATTGTACGGAATTGACCGATATATACCGCAAGGATTTCTGGTATGAAAACGGCGAAATTCTGGAATGCGGACTTCCAAGGAATGACAGACTTTTCAATTTTACGCAATCTGATGTGGAAAGCATACGAAGAAAAGTCGGCATACCTGATGGCGTTCACTGCCTTCTGTATGCGCCCACTTTCAGAAAAGACAAAGGGTTAAAGGCATATGATTTAGATTATAAAGGCTGTTGCGAAGCTTTGGAAAAGCGGTTCGGAGGTTCATGGAAAATTCTTTTGAGGCTTCATCCTAATATATTCTCAAAATCAAACGATTTGAAGCTTGATGGTGAATATGTAATAAACGCCTCATACTATCCGGATATTCAAGAACTATATGTTGTCAGCGATTTACTCATAACAGACTATTCCTCTGTAATATTTGATTTTATGCTATTGGACAGACCGGCTTTTCTGTATGCAAACGACATTTCTGATTATATGCAGGATAGAGGCTTTTATATAAGCCTTTCGGATTTGCCTTTCCCTCTTTCGGAAAACAACGCTGAAATGATAAGCACATTGGAAAACTTTGACAGAAAAGAATATGATATCGGCTTGGAGAATTTTAGGAAAGAACAAAAGTTTTTTGATAACGGTTCTGCTTCTGAATCTGCGGCAGAATGGATATTAAATCATATGAAATGAGGTTAAAAAAATGAAAAGAGTTATAACCTACGGTACTTTTGATTTGCTTCATTACGGACACATTAATATTTTGCGCCGCGCAAAAGAACTCGGCGATTATTTAATCGTGGCACTGTCAACAGATGAATTTAATTCCCAAAAAAAAGGTAAGGTAACCTATTTTTCTTATGAACAGCGCAAGTTGCTTTTGGAGTCGCTCAGATATGTTGATTTGGTAATTCCGGAAGAAAACTGGGAACAAAAGGTTGAAGATATTAAGCTTTATAAGGTTGACACTTTCGTAATGGGGGACGATTGGAAGGGAAAGTTTGATTTTCTAAAGGATTATTGCGAAGTTGTATATCTGCCGCGTACACCTGAAATTTCCACAACACAGATTAAAAAAGATCTTTTTGAGCAAAACCTGTCAGGCGATAAAACAAAATAAATAAACGCCTCCCAAATGGCAACAATAAGTCATAAGGGAGGTGTTTTTTTATGCAAAGCGGTTCATCGAATTTTATAAAAGGTATGGGTACGGGGATGGTTGCCGGCGCCGCAGTGGTAGTTGTAGGTAAAATGCTGATGCAGGACAAGCACAACATAACAAAAGGCTCCACCAAGCTCATTAAGGCTATGGGCGAGATAGTTGACGGCGTGCAAACCATGTTCAAATAACAATAAAAAAAACAGGCCTATGCAAAAGCATAGGTCTGTAAAACTTTAATTTGAAATTATTTTGAAAGCTGACGCTTTGCACCGAAAACAACCGCACCTGCCGCAAGCAATAAAACAACGGCATACATAACATCTATATCGCCGGTTTTCGGTGAATCCTTTTGAGTATCCTGAGGCTTACTGCCCTTTGCAGGATCGGTAATCTTACCTGCGTAGTTACCGGCTATCGCGATTTTATTGATAGGAACGATAACGATTTTATCAGAAGAAAGGTTGCCTTCCTTAACGGTGTAATCAGTACCCTCTTTTGCTTCTGTGTAAGTACCGTCGTCATTTACAATGAAAATGGTCCAACCGTCAAACTTGCCGTATGTCTTTTCGTCAGCCACAACGGTAACAGAGCTATCGTCGGCAATATCTACGAATGTGTCAACCGGTACAACGGTTCCGTCTTGCTTAGTACCAACGCCTTTTATTACAACAACTTTATTTGATGGACTCTCAGCAGCAAAAGCAGTTACAGAAAGCGTAAATGCCAAGCATACGCAAAGAAGAATAGCTAATACTTTTTTCATCATATATACCTCCAAAGATAATTTTAGACATACATATTATAGCGCAAGTTTTTCAAAATGTAAAGCATTTTTTGTTTTTTTTTCATTCTTGTTGATTAGTATGCATATTTATGGTAAAATTTATTTGTTTTAACGAAAACAGGAGGGATTTTTTTGGATTTACGCGATGAAATACGGCGAAGAAGAACCTTTGCAATAATTTCCCACCCCGACGCGGGAAAGACAACGCTCACCGAAAAACTGCTGCTTTATGGAGGCGCTATTCAAACGGCAGGCTCGGTAAAGGGTAAAGCAACGGCTAAGCATGCAGTGTCGGACTGGATGGAGCTTGAAAAGCAAAGAGGTATTTCGATTACTTCGTCTGTAATGCAGTTTGAATATGAAGGCTTTTGTGTGAACATTCTTGACACACCCGGCCACCAGGACTTTTCGGAGGATACCTACCGCACCCTTATGGCGGCGGACAGCGTGGTTATGGTAATAGACGCGGCAAAAGGTATCGAACCGCAGACGAGGAAGCTGTTCAAGGTAACGGCTATGCGCCACATACCGATATTTACATTTATAAACAAGCTCGACCGTGACGCGCGAGACCCGTTTGAGCTGTTAGACCAGCTCGAAAAGGAGTTCGGCATAGGCACTTATCCGTGCAACTGGCCTATCGGAAGCGGTGTGGACTTTAAGGGCGTTTTCGATAGGGAAAAAAGGCAGATTTTAGCTTTTTCGGATATGCATAAGGGGCAGATGAAGTTGGAACCGATAGAATGCGACCTGTCCGATACCGAGAAGCTTGACGGTATAATAGGCGAGTATTCGCGCCGCGAGCTTATAGACCAGATAGAGCTTTTAGACGGCGCAAGCTTCGAGTTTGATTTAGACTTGGTACGCTGCGGAAAGCTTACCCCCGTTTTCTTCGGCTCGGCACTTACTAACTTCGGCGTTGAACCTTTCCTCGAAAGCTTCCTTAAAATGACAACTCCGCCTCTCATCCGCGCGGCAAAGCAGGGTGAGATTACGCCTGACGACGAGCATTTTTCCGCCTTTGTTTTCAAAATTCAGGCTAATATGAATAAGGCTCACCGTGACAGAATGACATTTATGCGTATCTGTTCGGGCAAATTTGAGCGCGATAAGGATTATTTGCATATACAGTCGGGCAAGACGCTAAGACTTTCTCAGCCTCAGCAGATTATGGCGGATAACCGACAGATAATCAACGAAGCATACGCCGGCGATATAATAGGCGTTTTCGATCCCGGAATTTTCTCGATTGGCGATACTGTTTGCGATAAGGCAAAAAAGGTAGAGTTTGAGGGGATACCCACATTTGCGCCCGAACACTTTGCCGTAATTGAGCATAAAGACAGCTTAAAGCGCAAACAATTTGTAAAGGGCGTTGAACAAATAGCCAGGGAGGGCGCGATACAGATTTTCCACGAGCCTAATACCGGTATGGAGAGGGTAATAGTAGGCGTTGTGGGCGTGCTTCAGTTTGAGGTACTCGAATACCGCCTTAAAAACGAGTACGGCGTTGAGGTTATAAGAAATAATATGCCCTATCAGTTTATAAGGTGGATAAAAACGCCCGGCACAGATGTGAAATCCCTTAATCTTACTTCCGATACAAAGTGGGTACAGGATTTTCGCGGTAACGACCTGCTTATATTTACAAGCGAATGGAACATCAACTGGGCGCTTGATAAAAACGAAGGCTTGATTTTGGAAGAATTCAGCAAGGAATAGGTGAAAAATATGAAAGCAGCGGTAATCACCGGTGCGTCGTCGGGTCTTGGAGCCGAATTTGTAAAGGCGGTCATAAAAGAGCGCCGGGAAATCGAGAAAATTGTGGTAATTGCAAGGCGCGAAGGCAGACTTCTGGAATTAAAAGAGAATTACGGAGATATTATATATCCGCTTCCCCTTGATTTAACAGACGAGGGTGCCGGAGGAGAGCTTAAAGAAGTTTGTGATAACGAAAACTTCGATATAAGGCTTCTTATAAATAATGCCGGCTTCGGCAAGCTGGCAAACTTTACGGATATAAGTACGCGTGATAACGCGCTTATGGTGCGACTTAACTGCGAAGCGCTTAATACTGTGACAAGCGTTTGTCTTCCCTTTATGCGTGAGGGCGCCGAGATTATTAACACCTGCTCGATAGCTTCTTTCGCGCCTAATATCAGAATGGCGACATATAGCTCTACAAAGGCGTATGTGATGAGCCTCAGCAGAGCGTTGCGCGAAGAATTAAAACCTCAAAAGATAAATGTGCTCGCCTGCTGTCCCGGTCCTATGGACACCGAGTTTTTACCCGTTGCGAATATAGAAAAGGGGATAAGTCATGCGTTTGACACTCTGCCGCGCGTAAATGTTGCCGAAATGGCGGAAAAGTCACTGAGAGCCAGCGCTCACAAAAGGGCGGTTTATACAAACAAGCTTTTCTACAAGTTTTACAGACTCGTCGCAAAAATACTTCCTCACTCACTTGTTATGAAAATGGCAAAGACCTGAACTCAGATGACAGACATCAGGTGGCATTTAAGTCTTAAAAATTATATTTTTTTATTCTTAAAGGTTTTTTAAGATTTTTAGCAAAATCAATGGTTGATTTTGTGCCTCGGCTTTGCCCGTCCCAAAAGCAAATAACATAATCGCTTACCTCAACCATTGTTTTGTTTCTTTTGATACCTGCACCCCTGCCGTAAACATCCCATTCGGCAGGGTATTTTTTTACCTTAAAGCCGTTATCTTTTGCATATTTTTCTCCGAGCAAATCCGCACCCCTTGCACCGCCGGATATAATGATTATTTCATTTTCTTTTCTTATTCTCGAAATGCACAAATCGATATATTCTTTTGCTCGGCTATAGTCGGTAAAGCTTCTTGAGCCTGCAATTAAAACTTTTTTCACTGACATAATAATACCCCACAAAAAAGCACATCCCCGAAGAGATGTGCCGAAAAAGTGTTTCCCTCGGTTTCGCTACCACACTACACCGATAATATCCGCAAGGGAATTAAGAGAGAACACCTTTTACCAAGGTATTATCCCCCTGCGGAAACAAAATTATCGTTATTCAAATGTAGTGTGGTATGCGATTATTTTACCATAAAACACAAGCATTTGCAAGGTTTATAAAAAAATTCGCCTCCGCATTAGCGGAGGCTAAAGTTTAATCTAAAATATAAATTTCAACATTCCTTCTTCCGAAATTATTCATAGAAGAGACAGAAGAGAAGAATAAATCAACATTTGTAGGTCTTGTTTTTATAAAACCGCCGGTGTCTGCCGCTATGGCGTAACCGTAAATATACTTGCCGTCACTCGATTTTATATACATTTTCGTGCCGTATGGAATGATTTTCGGGTTTACCGCAATATAGCCGGGCTTTGGAGCTACTCCCGTTGAACAGTTGTGCCCTGTATATGTGTAAGCCGTAGCCTGAACGGTTACATGCTTTTTGTAGTTTACGGGATTTCCCATGGCGTCAAGCTCTATCGGTCTGTCAGGGGTGAGCCACGAGATTGTCTTTACCGCTGTGCTTGTCGTCACTGCCGGGCGGCGCGTGCCTATCGTCCTCACCGCGTTTGTGGCGGACAGAAGAGTTACCCTGCCGTCAACCGCGGTCTCGACTACCTTGCCGTTTACTATTTTCTGAGTATAGTTTATCTGTTCAAGACCGTCTTTTCCCTCGGTAGTCGTTTTCTTGCCTACATCCATATTGTTCGAATAAACGGTTTCTATTGAATAGGGTATAGACTGTGTGTAGCTTCCGCTTAAATAGTCTATATTCACATAATCTATATATGAGTCCTCGAAAACCTCACTGTCAAGCGCCGGTTCTACCATATCGAACTTATCTACCTTATAACCTGCAAGGCTTAAAACATCGCCTACTGTGTTATTCTCCTGCGCTTTAACGGATACGGTCTTGTCCCCATTAGTAACAAAAACAGAAAATGTTTTTAGAAGATTTACAACTGTTTTACCGTCAACAGCGTTGGCACTGTCTATTTTGTAATTTTCCAAATCAACTCCGGCGCATTTCACAGCGTTGCCCACGCTCGCGGAAAGAGAGTGTATCAGCTTACTCTCACCGCTGAAGTTGATAACAAAAGTGTTTATTTGACCGAGAAAAAGAAATGTAGAAAAGATGAATGCCGCCGCCAATATCGCGCAAAGAACGGCTCTCGGTTTCATAAACCTTAGGGTGTTATTTAATGTTTTCCTTAAAACTTTTAACATCAAATGTCTCCTTTTCCACGGAAATCCGTGCGAGCATACATTATATTCGTGCTTTTATTCAATGTCAAGCCGACAAAACGCACCTGATTTTGTTGATTTTGCACAAAAAACGACAGAAATTCAAATGGTTACAAATTTGTAACCGCCTTATTATGTGCATATTTTGGTAAATTTTGTCAAATCACTTGTGCAAACTTACAAATTTTTCCATAGATTGTCCACTCAAAGATAGTCTTGACAAAATCGGGCATAAAAATTCAAGAAAAAAAGCTTTACAAACAGTCATAGTTATGTTATTATAATGGGCAGTAAAAAAATCCTTTAAGCGCGGTACAGAGATACCGAAAAGGTGTGAATAAACGCATATTATGCTATATATAATATGTGTATGCTTTTTCGTATATGCCGCCGCGCCTAAATGCGCGGCGTTTTTATTTTAGTTTGAGGTGTGCGTTATGTCTGTTTTTAAGGCGACGATTATGGACAGTGCAGCGGTGTACCGTGCGCTTAAGCGCATAGCTCACGAAATAGTTGAAAAAAACGGCGGAACGGACAACCTTTGTATAGTAGGCATTAAGCGCAGAGGTGTGCCGCTGGCAAGGGTAATCGCCGAGAACATAAAGGAAATAGAGGGTAATGAGGTGCCGGTCGGCAGTGTTGATATAACCTTTTACAGAGATGACCTTGAGCATATGTCAAACGAGCCGGTGCTGGCAGGAACGGAAATCGGCTTTAATGTAACAGGGAAAACGGTAGTGCTTGTTGACGATGTGCTCTTTACAGGCAGAACGGCGCGTGCCGCTATGGACGCTATAATGAGCGCCGGCCGTGCGGCGGCAATACGCCTTGCAATTCTTATCGACCGCGGACACAGAGAGCTTCCCATAAGAGGCGATTTTGTAGGTAAAAATGTGCCGACCTCCAAGACCGAGCGAATATCGGTAAAAATCCCGCCGACAGATGATATAACGGCGGTTGAGCTTTATGGTTTAGGCTGATTTATATGATTAAATTGGGGATGCCCATTTAATATATTAAACCGTACCGAGTGTGCGGAATATAAAGGAGAAAAAAATATGAAACTCGCTTACAATGTATCAGACAAGCCGAAGTTCGGACAGCTGCTTATTTTCGCTTTCCAACAGCTTTTGGCAATCCTCGCGGCAACTATCGCCGTACCGGCAATAGTTGGAAACGGTATGTCACAGTCCGCAGCTCTTTTCGGAGCCGGCGTCGGCACCCTCGTTTACCTGCTCTTTACTAAGTTCAAAAGCCCTGTATTCTTAGGCTCGTCATTCGCTTTTCTCGGCTCAATGTTCGCTGCCTTCGCAGGTGCCGCGAGTGCTGAGGCAGGATATGCCGGCATAATCATCGGCGCCGCATTTGCAGGTCTTGTTTATGTACTTATCGCTATTATCGTAAAGATTGCCGGCGTTAAGTGGATAAATAAGCTTATGCCTGCCGTAGTTATCGGGCCTACCGTTGCGATAATCGGTTTGTCCCTTGCAGGCAACGCAATAGGCGACCTCTCTGTAGGTAAGGTATTAAATGCTGAGGGCGCATCGGTTGCAAGCCCCTATGTTTGCATCATTTGCGGTCTTGTAACACTTCTCACGGTTATCATTTGCTCGGTTTACGGCAAGAAGATGACAAAGCTTATACCCTTTATTATAGGTATACTTGCAGGCTATGCTGTTGCGGCTATCTTCACCGTTATCGGTATCAAAACCGGCAACGACGCTTACAAAGTAATTGATTTCAGCGTATTCTCAGGAATGAAAATATTTGCAATCCCCGATTTCACTTTCTTGGGCGCTCTTAAAGGTATCAAGGCAGTGACCGGCAAATACATAGCAACAGTCGCGGTAGCTTATATTCCGGTAGCGTTCGTTGTGTTCGCTGAGCACATCGCCGACCACAAGAACTTATCCAGCGTAATTGAAAGCGACCTTTTAGAGGAGCCCGGTCTTCACAGAACTCTTCTTGGCGACGGTGTAGGCTCAATGGTAGGCGCTATCTTCGGCGGTTGCCCGAATACTACATACGGCGAGTCGGTAGGCTGTGTGGCTATCACCGGTAACGCATCGGTAGTAACCATACTCTGCACCGCGATAATGGCAATAGTAATCTCGTTCTTCGGTCCGTTTGTAACATTCCTCTCTACCATTCCGAACTGCGTAATGGGCGGCGTTTGTATGACACTTTACGGCTTTATCGCAGTATCCGGTCTTAAAATGCTCCAGCCGGTAGACCTCAACGAGAACAAGAACCTCTTTGTTGCGGCTGTAATCCTCATTTCAGGTATCGGCGGTCTGACAATCAGCTTCGGCAAAGTAACACTTACATCTGTTGCTTGCGCGCTTATCCTCGGTATCATCGTAAACCTCATAGTTTCAGGAAAAAAGGATACAAAGGCCGAATAATTAGTAAAATTAAACGCATTAACCCCCGACTGACTGTCGGGGGTTAAATTTTGCAACGGTCTTATAAAATCATTGAATAATTAAAACTGTTGTTGTATAATATTTTAATAAAACAACAAGGGGTGTTATTATGATAGGGTATAAGGCGCCGGTAAAGGTGTCGCTTTATCTTGTATATGCGTTCAGCGTAGCGCTTGTGGCGGTATCTGTAGCACTGCCGTTTATTGTGACTTGGTATGTTGAAACAAAAGGGAGAGACAGCACGCTTCCGGCAACCATTATGCTCACCTGCTATCCCTGTCTTCCGTTTGCGGCGGCGATACTGATATCCTTAAGGCGCTTGCTTAACAATGTGCTTTCGGGACTTATTTTGGGGGATAAAAATTTAACGCTTCTGCGCGCGGCGGCAATATCCTGCTTCGGGATAGTTGCAATAACGCTGGCGGCAGGCAGGCTTTATAAGCCTTTTTACATAATTGCCGCGTCCGCGGCGGCGTGTGGGCTTACATTTATTATTGTTAAAAGCATTTTCGGCGTAATGCTCAGCGAACGCCGCGAAAAGGACTTGGAGGATATTGAGGGTAGCATATGAAAAAAACTGTAATTACTGTAATAGGTAAAGATAATTTCGGTATAATTGCGAAGACGAGCGCGATTTGTGCCGAGTGTAATGTTAATATAGTTGATATTACGCAGTCGGTTCTTGGCGATATGTTTGTAATGGTTATGCTCGCGGATATTTCGGCGGCTAACTGTTCTTTCGGCGAGTTTTCGGATAAAATGCGCGCTTTCGGAAAAAAAGAATCTCTCGATGTACGCGTTATGCACGAGGATATTTTCAATTCAATGCACAGGATATAAAGAGGTCTGTTTATGATAAATCTTAACGATATAATGGAAACCGTGACTATGATAAGTCAAGAAAACCTCGATATACGCACTATTACTATGGGCATATCCTTGCTTGACTGTGCCGACAGCGATATTGAAAAATCCTGCGAGAAGGTTTATGAGAAGATAACTAAAAAAGCCGGAAATCTCGTAAAGGTCGGAGAGGAAATCGAGAGGGAATACGGAATACCTATAATAAATAAGCGCGTTTCGGTAACTCCTATATCTATGCTTGTCGCAGTTTCGGGCGGCGACCCCGTAAAGTACGCAAAAACGCTTCAACGCGCAGCGGAAGCTACCGGCGTAAACTTTATAGGCGGCTATTCGGCGCTTGTCCACAAAGGATTTTCGGCAGGCGATGAAGAGCTTATTAAATCCATACCCGAAGCGCTCGCAGTTACCGAAAATGTATGCTCAAGCGTAAATATCGGCTCTACAAAATCGGGGATTAATATGGACGCGGTGCGTATTTTGGGTGAGGTTGTAAAGGAGACCGCGCTCAAAACCGCTGATAAAGACTGTATCGGCGCCGCAAAACTGGTTGTATTTTGTAATGCGCCCGAGGATAATCCCTTTATGGCGGGTGCTTTTCACGGTGTTGGCGAGCCGGACTGTGTTATAAATGTCGGCGTATCGGGTCCCGGAGTTGTGGCGGCGGCTCTTAAGAAATGTAAGGGCGATTTAGGTGAGGTTGCCGAGGTTATAAAGCGTACGGCATTTAAGATTACACGAATGGGTCAGCTTGTAGGTACACAGGCGTCAAAGCGGCTCGGCGTACCGTTCGGTATAGTTGATTTGTCGTTGGCTCCTACTCCTGCGGTGGGCGATTCGGTAGCTCGCATTTTAGAGGAAATGGGACTGGATGTTTGCGGCACTCACGGCACAACCGCGGCGCTGGCGCTTCTTAATGACGCGGTTAAAAAAGGCGGTGTTATGGCGTCGTCTTCTGTCGGAGGACTTTCGGGTGCGTTTATCCCCGTGTCCGAGGACGCCGGTATGATAGCAGCGGCGCGTTCGGGCGACCTTAAAATCGAAAAGTTAGAGGCTATGACTGCCGTATGCTCGGTAGGTCTTGATATGATAGTGATACCCGGCGATACCCCGGCTGAGGTAATATCCGCAATTATTGCCGACGAAGCGGCAATAGGTATGGTAAACTCTAAGACTACTGCCGTAAGAGTGATACCGGCAATAGGCAAGCGAGAGGGCGAAGAGCTTAATTTCGGCGGTCTTTTGGGTGAAGGACCTGTAATGCCGGTAAATCTTAAGAGCAGTCCCAAAAAGTTTATTGACCGGGGCGGCAGAATACCGGCACCGCTTCAAAGTCTTAAAAATTAACCCTGTTAATTTTTAAGACAGACTACAGATAGCAGACATCGGATGTCAGACGGTATGAATGCCTGCGGCGCATATAAAAGGACTTGACAATGCTTTTCTTCGGTGGTATAATTCACGCATATTGAAAAGGCTATGACTTAAGAGAAGTAACCGCTTCACGGCGCAAAGTGAGCAGGGGATAGTGGAAACCCTGCCGCACGGATACGGCGAATAACACTTATCAGCCGCAACCTGAAAGAGATTTTCTTTAGTAGGTGCGCCGGGTCCGCCCCGTTACAGGCGGTAGCAGTCTTAAAGCTGCAAGAGAGGTCTATTTAGACAAGTCGGGTGGCACCGCGAATGAAAGATAACATCATTCGTCCTGATAAACAGGACAAATGATGTTTTTTATTTTACAAATAATTGCGGCAAAGCCGCACATATTATCTGATGTCTGAACCGGAGGTTTTGTTATGAAACACATTGATATCTATGAGATTATGACTAATTCCGAATTGGTCGGTAAGAGCGTTACGGTCTGCGGCTGGGTACGCACCTCGCGCGACTCTAAAAATATGGCTTTTTTGGAGCTTAATGACGGCACTACTCTTAAACATCTGCAAATAGTAATTGATAAATCGAGTATAAGCGATATTTCGGAGTATATGAAGCTCGGCACTTCACTCAAGGTTGAGGGTGAGCTTGTAAAATCGGTTGTGGCGGCTGACTCTGTTGAGGTGAACGCCCGAAAAATCACCGTGCTTGGCACCTGCCCTCAAGAATATCCGCTTCAAAAGAAAAGGCATACGCTTGAATATCTTCGCACCATTCCCGCGCTCCGCGTGCGCACGAATACCTTTAATGCGGTGTTCAGGGTACGCTCGGTAGTATCCGCGGCAATTCACGAGTATTTCGGCGCGCGCCGGTTTACCTATGTGCATACACCGCTTATTACTGCGTCTGACTGTGAGGGCGCCGGCGAAATGTTCCGTGTTACTACGCTCGGCTTTGCCCCTGAGATAAAATCCCAAGAGGAATACGACGCCGCCGATTTTTTCGGTCGCCGCGCCGCGCTTTCCGTATCCGGTCAGCTTGACGGAGAGGTTGCCGCTATGGCATTCGGCAAGATTTACACATTCGGCCCGTCTTTCAGAGCAGAAAAGAGTAACACTCAGCGCCATGTGGCTGAGTTCTGGCATGTTGAGCCGGAAGTTGCTTTTGCAGAGCTGCCTGACATTATGGAACTCGCACAGGGTCTTATAAAGCATATTGTAAGCTCGGTACTCGAAAAATGCCCGGAAGAAATGAAGTTTTTTGACGCGCATTTTGAAAAGGGTCTTATAGAGAAGCTAAAAGGCGTAAGGGATAACGAGTTTGCCGTTATGAGCTATACTGAGGCTATAGAAAAGTTAGAACAAAGCGGAAAAGAATTCAAATTCCCGGTATTTTGGGGTTGCGACCTTGCAACAGAGCACGAGCGTTATATTTCTGAGGAAGTGTGCAAGAAGCCGGTATTTCTTACCGATTATCCGAAAGAGATAAAATCCTTCTATATGAAACAGAATGCTGACGGTAAAACCGTTGCCGCAACCGATTTGCTGGTTCCGGGTGTAGGTGAGATAATCGGCGGAAGCGAGAGAGAGGCTGACCTCGATAAATTACTTTCGGCAATGCGTGAGCGTAATATGAATTTAGATGAATATAATGATTATATAGCTTTGCGCCGATTCGGTTCGGTACCTCACAGCGGATTTGGACTTGGTCTTGAAAGAATTATTATGTATGTAACCGGCGTTTCAAACATCCGTGATGTAATTCTTTACCCGAGGACCTTCGGTAATATATATTAAGGTGATATTATGTATAAATCAAAATTAAGCGTACTTGAAACGCAGGCGGTAATAAGGTCTTTACGGCATAAGTTTGAAGAATGCCTATGTGACGCGCTTAACTTAAGCCGCGTATCTGCACCGCTTTTTGTAAAGAGGGGAAGCGGTCTTAATGATGACCTTAACGGTGTTGAGCGTCCGGTAAGCTTCGATATACTTGAGACGGGTGAAATAGTAGAGGTTGTACATTCGCTTGCAAAGTGGAAGCGAATGGCACTCGGAAAGTACGGGTTTAATGTACACACCGGTCTTTATACCGATATGAACGCGATACGCCGCGATGAGAAGGTTGATAATATCCACTCTCTTTATGTTGACCAGTGGGACTGGGAAAAGGTTATAACAAAAGAAGACAGAAACGAGGCGTATCTTAAAGACACTGTCCGCCGAATATATTCCGCGGTGCTCTCTGCGGCGGATTACATAGAGCGTAAATATCCAAGCCTTGATAACTATTTGCCGAGGGATATAACATTTATAAGCACTTATGAGCTTGAGGAAAAATATCCTGAGCTATCCCCTAAAGAGCGTGAAAATGAGGCGGCTAAGGAATACGGCGCGATATTTCTTATGAAGATAGGCGGTCGTCTTAAATGCGGCGAAAAGCATGACGGGCGCGCCCCGGATTATGACGATTGGAACCTAAACGGCGATATAATCGTATATAACCGTGTGACCGACGCGGCGTTTGAGATTTCGTCAATGGGGATAAGGGTGGATGAAAAGTCGCTTGTCTCCCAGCTCGAAGCGGAAAATGCAATCGACAGGTTATCTTTGCCTTTCCATAAAGCACTGATAGAGGGCAAACTGCCTCTTACAATAGGCGGAGGCATAGGGCAGTCAAGACTGTGTATGTTATTGCTGCAAAAAGCGCACATCGGCGAGGTTCAAGCTTGCGTCTGGCCTGAAAGCGAAGTTGAAAAGTGCAGGCAAAACGGAATAGAATTGCTGTAAAACAAAGGCCGGCAGGATTTCCTGCCGGCTTAAAATTTATTCTGATATTTGTTCGCCTAATTTTATCGGCGTTTCAAGCCCTGCGTTTGTGTTTTTAAGCAGTTCGGGCAAAGGCTCAAGCTCATCGCTTGTCAGTAATATTACAGTAGAGCCACCGTATAAAAACATACCCTTTTCCTCGCCTTTTTCTACCGCCATTTTGCCGTGCAGGTTTTTGATTTTGCCTACGAGCATAGCGCCCACTTCCATTTGCACGATTTTACCTGAGTCCTCGGTGTTGATGACGGTGTACTCCCGTGAGTTTTCACAGAAAACCTTTGTATGCTCGAGCGCTATCGGGCGCACGGTGTGAAGAGTTCCGTTTATATATATGTTTCTGCTTTTTTGCCCCGATACCGCATATGAATATCTGTGATAGTGATTTACGCAAAGCCTGAATATATATATGTATCCGTTTTCAAATTCTTTTGCGAGAGCATCGTCCTTCAAAAGCGAAGCTACTGTGTATTTGCTCTGCTTTACCGGATATACCGCACCGCTTTGTACTTTGTAAACGCTTAATAAACCGTCACAGGGGGAAATGATAGGTAAGTCTTCGCTTATCGGGCGCAGGCCCGGTTTTATTTTTCGGCAAAAGCAATCGTTAAAGCAGGTGAAATTATCGCTTTCGTACTCACTTAAATCAATATTGTTGTTTTCTACAAACGGTCTTATTAAGAATTTTGACAGGCGACAGCTTAAAAATGCGCCTGCAAGCTTTGATAACCATTTTGCTCTGAGTACCCTCAGAACTACTCTGCCAAAAACCGTATTATAGAAGAATTTAAGTGCGCCGCTTTCCTGCGGCGGCGCTTGAGGCTTTAATAATGTGCTGTTCATTTTCCTAAAAACTTAAATATAACGAGCGCCACGAATTCCAACGCACCGATGCCTACCATTATGAGAATGCCGCGAAGCCCCGGTTTTGCAACCTTTATTCGCGATACAAACAGCGCGCCGACAAATAGCATAATTGCAAAATATATAGGTGTTATATCAGCCGGAAGTATGTAGTGGATAAGCAAAACGCAAGGGAAAATTATAGATGCCGATGTCACCGGTAAGCCGACATAAGTTTTAAGCACGCCGCCCTCGCTTGACTGCCGCTGTTCCTCAAGCACATTAAAATATGCAAGTCTTATCATCGCGGTCAACACATAAAACGCAATAACCGCAAAGATTAAAATGGTATAAGTTTTAGGTAAACCGTCGTTCGCAAGAGAAAGCCTTCTGAACATCGCCGCACCTATACTCGCAGGCAGCACTCCAAAGGCAACTAAATCTGAAAGAGAGTCTATTTGAATTCCGAATTTCTTTTCACTATCCGATCGGCCCGGTTTTGTGCGGGCAACCTTGCCGTCAAATGCATCGCAGAGACCGCAAATCAGCAAAAACAGACCGCCGTAAAACGGATGCCCCATATCCGAAAGGCTCACCATTATGCCTAAAACTCCCGATACTAAGGACATATAGGTCAAAACAACGGTATAATTATAAAAACCTATCAAAGCAATTTCCCCTTATTGATATTTTAACTCATTAATGCATTTATTTGGATAGCATTATTATACAGCATAAGTCACAAAAACGCAACATATTCCGTAAAAATATATCTTATTACCTATATGTTCCAAAAAGAGCAAAAACAGGGGGAAACCGAGCAAAAAATATTTTGTAAAAAATCCACAAATAATCGTGAAAAAATTCATTAAAAATATAAGAACTTTTTTGCAAATTTTTCTTGCAATTATACGCTTAGTATGATAAAATACTCAGGCACGCGGTGAAAAAGCCGCGTAAACATGCGTTGATGCGGGAGGTGGCCGACCACAGAGTCGGGAAATTTCCGCGGAGTATGTCCGATTTGAAACCGGGCGAAAGTATTTGGAGGCGTTTTCGGTACTTGCGAGCCGAACGCGCCGCGGCGGAGCGATCCGCTGCTCCGGATTTGCTGTGACCCCAGCAATTACCGGTATTTATATTGTGTCGGTGCGAAACGCACGGCACGGTGTAAGTTTTGCCGCCAGCAAGTTGACGGGAACCGAACCCCGTTACGCTTAAATTGGCAAAATTTTCGCCCATCCTTGCCTCGTCATTTGAAATACACCGGTATATCTGCATTCCTCGTCTTCGATGAGCAATAATTTTGCTCAATTTAAGTTGTAACAAGTTTGTGCCGCCGAATTCTGTTTGTCGGCGAAGCACGAGTTTGCAGAAAGGCCGACGCCTTTCAAAAACGAGAGCAAGAAGGAAAATAGAAGGCGGCGAGCCAAACCGTAATGGTGTTCGGTTCCCGTCAACTTTAGGAGGCGAATTTTCACATGGCAGTGAAAGAAAAAATCCGAATTCGAGTAAAAGGTTACGACCACGCGCTTGTCGACCAGTCCGCTGAAAAGATAGTGGAAACCGCTAAACGCACAGGTGCAAGGGTATCAGGCCCCGTGCCGCTGCCCACAGAAAAAGAAATCGTAACTATTCTTCGCGCAGTTCATAAGTATAAAGACAGCCGCGAGCAGTTCGAGAGTAGGACGCACAAAAGGCTCATCGATGTTATACGCCCTTCAAACAAAACCGTTGAAGCGCTTTCATCCTTAGAGCTCCCCGCCGGTGTAGAAATTGAGATTAAGCTTTAATATATATACCTATTATATATAAGGCGTATCCGCACCGCAGGTCAAGTCAGCTCAGCTGACCAATAACCGAATTGGAGGAAAACAAAATGAAAAAAGGAATCATCGGAAAAAAGCTTGGTATGACTCAGCTTTTTGACGAAAACGGAAATGTAGTTCCGGTAACCGTAATTGAGGCAGGTCCTTGCGTTGTAGCGCAGAAGAAGACCGCTGAGAACGACGGTTATGAGGCAGTTCAGATTGGCTTCGGCGATTTGAAGGCTTCAAAGGTTACGAAACCCTTAAAGGGACACTTCGCAAAAGGTGATGTAGCTCCTAAAAAGGTTTTGCGTGAGCTTCGTCTTGAAGACACAAGCGTACTTAATGTAGGCGATATCATCAAGGCTGATGTTTTCGCAGAGGGTGACTCGGTAGATGTAAGAGGAACTTCTAAAGGTAAAGGCTATGCCGGCACAATTAAGCGCTGGAACTTCGGCCGCCTTAAAGAGACTCACGGTACCGGTCCTGTTCACCGTCACGGCGGCTCACTTGGTGCATGCTCAAGTCCTTCGAGAGTATTCAAGGGCAAGAAGATGGCAGGTCACTTAGGTAATGAGCGTGTGACAGTTCAGAACTTAAATGTTGTTAAGGTTGACGCTGAAAAGAATATCATCGCCGTAAAGGGCGCCGTTCCGGGCGCTAAAGGCTCAATAGTTGTTCTTTTCGATAGCGTTAAGGCTTAAGGGAAGGAGTGTTTAGTATGCCGAAATTAGCAGTTGTTGATATGACGGGTAAAAAGGTTGGCGATATTACTCTCGCAGACGAGATTTTCGGAATTACTCCCAATGCCGTGGTTATGCACGCAGCGGTTGTAAATTTCCTTGCTAACCAGCGTCAGGGCACACAGTCCACTCTTACCCGTACAGAGGTTTCCGGCGGCGGCAAGAAGCCGTGGAGACAAAAAGGTACAGGCCATGCGCGTCAGGGCTCTATAAGAGCTCCGCAGTGGAGACACGGCGGTATCGTACATGCGCCGAAGCCGAGAGATTATTCTTATGCTCTTAATAAAAAGGTCAGAAGGCTTGCGCTTAAATCTGCGCTTTCAGATAAAGTGCTTTCGGGCGACCTTATCGTTCTTGATGAACTTAAAATGGAAGAGTACAAGACTAAGACGGTTGCCGAGTGCTTTAAGGCTATCGGTGCCGAGAAGAAGGTGCTTATCGTTCTTGACAGCAACAATCCGTTTGCAGTAAAGAGCGTTGGTAATATAAAGGGTGCGAAAGCCGCTTTAGTAAATACCATAAACACCTACGACATCATTAACGCCGACAAGCTTGTTATCGTTAAGGGTGCCGCGAAACAAATCGAGGAGGTGTACGCATAATGAAAGCAGCGCAAGATATTATAATTGCACCGGTTATAACCGAAAAGAGCATGGCCGGTATTGCCGACAAGAAATACACCTTTAAGGTTGCAAAGGATGCCAATAAGCTTGAAATTGCTGACGCAGTTGAAAAGCTTTTTAAGGTAACTGTTGCCAAGGTAAACACCGTTAGTATGCGCGGTAAAGTAAGAAGAATGGGCCGTTACGAGGGCAAAACCGCTTCGTGGAAAAAAGCTATCGTAACACTGAAAAAAGACTCTAAGTCGATTGAGTTCTTCGACGGTCTCGCTTAAAAGTAACGCATACGGTGATGTATGAAGTATGATACTTCGCTAAGCCAAAATAGGAGAGTGAAAACAAATGGCAATAAAGCATTATAAGCCGACTACTAACGGTCGCCGCAATATGACCACTATGGATTATTCCGAGTTGTCAAAGGTAGCGCCCGAGAGAAGTTTGCTTGAACCAATAAAGAAAAATGCCGGTCGCAACAGCTACGGCCGCATAACCGTTCGCCACAGAGGCGGCGGCAACCGCAGAAAGTACAGAGTGATAGACTTCAAGCGTGAGAAGTTCGGTGTAGCAGCCGAGGTTTTAACCCTTGAATACGATCCTAACCGTTCTGCGTTTATAGCCCTCGTTCAGTATGAGGACGGCGAGAAGAGATATATCCTCGCTCCTCAGGACCTTAAGGTGGGCGATAAGATAGTAAGCGGACCCGACGCCGATATTAAACCCGGCAACGCTTTACCGCTTATAAATATACCGGTTGGTACTTTTGTTCACAATGTTGAGCTTTATCCGGGCAAGGGCGCACAGTTGGCGCGTTCTGCCGGCAATATGGCACAGCTTATGGCAAAAGAAAACGGTATGGCGCTCTTGCGTTTGCCTTCAGGCGAGCTTCGCAATGTTCCTGAAAGCTGTATGGCAACTGTCGGCGTTGTTTCAAATCCTGAGCACGCTAATGTTAACTACGGTAAAGCAGGAAGAAAGCGTCACATGGGTTGGCGTCCTACCGTCCGTGGTTCTGTAATGAACCCGAACGACCACCCACACGGCGGTGGTGAAGGTAAGTCACCTATCGGCCGTCCCGGTCCTGTTACCCCTTGGGGTAAGCCGACTCTCGGCTACAAGACCAGAGCTAAGCACAAGGCGAGCGATAAGTATATCGTAAAGCGCCGTAAGTAAGTCAGACGAAAGGAGATATCATAATGGGAAGAAGCGTTAAAAAAGGACCTTATGTGCAACCCGTTTTGCTCAAAAGAGTCGAAGAAATGAATAAGTCCGGTGAAAAGCGCGTGCTTAAAACCTGGAGCCGTTCATCAACCATATTCCCCGATTTCGTCGGACATACTTTTGCGGTTCATGACGGACGGAAACATGTTCCGGTATATGTAACCGAGGATATGGTTGGTCACAAGCTCGGTGAGTTTGCGCCCACAAGAACATTCAAAGGCCATGCCGGCGCTAAGACCACCGGTTCTAAATAAGCGGACGAGAGGAGAGTTTAACTATGGAAGCAAGGGCAATACTGAAATATGCCCGTATTTCACCCCGTAAGGTGAATATAGTTTTGGATCTTATCCGAAACCAAGATGCTGAAAAAGCTATGGCTATTCTAAGGTTTACTCCGAAGGCTGCTTGTGAGTATTTAGAGAAGCTGCTTAAATCAGCAATGGCAAATGCCGAAAATAAAAATATGGACACTAAGAATTTATATGTTGCGGAGTGCTTTGTATGCCCGGGTCCGACTCTTAAGAGAATCAGACCGAAGGACCACGGCAGAGCGCACCGTATCCTCAAGAGAACAAGTCATATGACAATCGTTCTCAAAGAGCGTGAGATTTAAGAAAGGGAGGTTAAATTATGGGTCAGAAAGTTAATCCGCACGGTTACCGTGTAGGTATCATCAAAAACTGGGACTCTCGTTGGTTTGTATCCGACGGCGCCTTCGGCGATTCGTTGGTTGAAGACTACAACCTCCGTAAATACTTAAAGAAAACTTTGTTTTCCGCAGGTATTGAGAAAGTAGAAATCGAACGAGATGACAAGAGAGTAAGACTTCACATTCATTGCGGCAAGCCCGGTATGGTAATCGGCAGAAACGGCGCAGAGATTGAAAAGCTCCGCGTTAAATGCCAGGAAATGCTCGGTAAGCCGGTAATCATCAACATTGTGGAGATAAAGAACCCGGATGCGAGCGCTCAGCTCGTTGCCGAGAACATCGCTCTTCAGCTTGAGAAGCGTGTTTCTTTCAGAAGAGCTATGAAGTTATCAATAGGCAGAGCTATGCGTCTTGGCGTTAAGGGTATCAAAACTCAGGTTTCCGGCCGTTTGGGCGGTGCGGAAATTGCAAGAAGCGAGCAGTATCACGAGGGTACTATTCCGCTTCAGACCCTTCGTGCAGACATTGACTACGGTTTTGCCGAGGCAAGAACAACCTATGGTATAATCGGCGTTAAGGTTTGGATTTACAAGGGTGAAGTTCTCAATGAGAACCGCAGAACTAACAGAAGAGGAGGCGCACGCTGATGTTAATGCCAAAACGCGTTAAATTCCGTCGTGTTCAGCGCGGAAGAATGACCGGCGCTGCTTCTCGCGGTATCACGGTTACTCACGGTGACTACGGTCTTCAGGCTTTGGAGCCGGCGTGGATCACCTCAAACCAGATTGAAGCTGCCCGTATAGCGATGACTCGTTATATTAAGCGTGGCGGTCAGGTTTGGATAAAGATATTCCCCGATAAGCCGATAACCGAGAAGCCGGCTGAAACCCGAATGGGTTCAGGTAAAGGCTCACCGGAATACTGGGTAGCGGTTGTAAAACCGGGCCGCATTATGTTTGAAATAGGCGGCGTTTCGGAGGAGCTTGCTCGCGAGGCTATGCGTCTTGCGGCAAACAAACTGCCGATTAAGTGCAAGTTTGTCACTAAAGAGATGGGTGGTGAGCAGTAATGAACGCCAAGGAAATAAGAGAAAATTCGATATCCGAGCTTAAGAGCAAACTCGATGACCTCAAAGACGAGCTTTATAAGCTCCGCTTCCAGCACGCGATCAATCAGCTCGACAACCCGAAGCGTATTACTGCCGTTAAAAAGGATATCGCCCGCGTTAAGACGATTATTCGCGAAGCCGAAATCAAAGACGGCAAGACTGCTTGAGGGAGGTAAAGTCAGATGAATGAGCGCAACCTTCGTAAAACAAGAGTGGGCAGAGTTGTAAGCGACAAGATGGATAAAACCGTTGTAGTTGCCATTGAGGACAATGTAAAGCACCCTCTTTATAAGAAGATTATCAAAAACACTATAAGACTTAAGGCTCATGATGAGGAAAACACCTGCCGTGTTGGCGACAGAGTTCTCATTATGGAAACGAGACCTCTCTCAAAGGATAAGAGATGGCGCGTTGCCGAAATAGTTGAGAAGGCTAAGTAACTAAGGAGGAAAACACTGTGATACAGCAACAGAGTTACCTCAAGGTTGCCGACAACACCGGTGCTAAAGAAATTATGTGCATCCGTGTTCTTGGAGGCTCCAAAAGGAGGTATGCCAACATCGGCGATGTTATCGTTGCTTCTGTTAAGAAGGCCACTCCGGGTGGTACAGTTAAGAAGGGCGATGTTGTAAAGGCAGTTGTGGTTCGTTCCGCAAAAGGTCTTCGCCGTAATGATGGCACTTATATCAGATTTGATGAAAATGCGGCAGTTCTTATCCGTGAAGATAAGAACCCGAGAGGCACCCGTATTTTCGGGCCGGTAGCCCGTGAGCTTCGCGATAAGGATTATACAAAAATTCTTTCGCTCGCTCCGGAAGTACTTTAATGGGAGGTAATGGAAAATGAGTAAGCTTCACATTAAAACCGGTGATACCGTAAAATTGCTCACAGGCGATAAAGCCGATAGGGCTAAAACCGGAAAGGTTTTGGAAGTAAGTCCTAAAGAGGGCAAGGTAATTGTTGAGGGTCTTAACAAGGTTAAAAAACATGTTAAGCCGAGAAAAGCAGGCGACCCGTCCGGCATAATCGAGACCGAAAGCGCGATTTACGCAAACAAGGTGCAGCTTGTCTGCCCGAAGTGCGGTAAAGCTACGCGCGTAGGTATCAAGATTTATGAAGACGGTAAGAAAGACCGCGTTTGCAAAAAATGCGGCGAGACTTTTTAAGGGTTAGGAGGAACATGACATGTCAACGCTGGCAAACGAATATAAAAATTCGATAGCTCCCGCATTGATGACCAAATTTGGCTACAAAAGTGTTATGCAAATTCCGAAGCTCGACAAGGTCATAATCAATGTAGGCTGCGGCGAGGCAAAGGATAACGCTAAGGCTATCGATGCCGTTATCGCCGATTTAGGTCTTATAACCGGTCAGAAGGCAGTTGTCTGCCGCGCTAAGAAGTCGGTTGCGAACTTTAAGCTTCGTGCCGGTATGCCGATTGGCGCAAAGGTAACCCTTCGCGGTGAAAGAATGTATGAGTTTATCGAAAGACTCTTTGGCGCTGCGCTTCCGCGCGTGCGTGACTTCAGAGGTATAAATCCCGACTCCTTCGACGGCAGAGGCAACTATGCCATGGGCGTTAAGGAACAGCTTATATTCCCTGAAATTGAGTACGATAAAATTGATAAGGTACGCGGTATGGACATTATAATCGTTACAACCGCAAACACCGATGAAGAGGCTCGCGAGTTGTTAACTCTCATGGGCGCTCCATTTGCGAAGTAAGGAGAAGGAACTATGGCTAAAACATCTATGAAAGTAAGGCAGGCGCGTCCGGCTAAGTTTTCAACAAGACAGTATAACAGATGCAAAATCTGTGGCCGCCCCCATGCTTATCTTCGCAAGTACGGCATCTGCCGTATATGCTTCAGAGAGCTTGCTTACAAAGGCGAGATCCCCGGAGTTAAGAAGGCAAGCTGGTAAGGCTAATTGTATTGAAACTGTGACAAAACGGTCACACTAAGGAGGTTTACGGTATGCAAATCACCGATACTATTGCCGATATGCTCACACGAATTCGTAACGCATCTTCGGCAAAGCACGATTCGGTAGATGTACCGGCGTCCAAAGTAAAAAAGGCAATTGCCCAGATTTTGCTTGACGAGGGTTACATCAATAGCTTCACAGTCGAAGAAGACGGTAAGCAGGGCATTATTCATATAGTTTTGAAGTACGGCCCGAATAAATCTCAGACCATAACCGGCATTCGCCGTGTTTCAAAGCCCGGTTTGAGAATCTACACAAATGTAGAGGATATGCCGAAGGTAATAAGAGGCCTCGGCGTGGCAATTCTTTCCACCTCTAAGGGAATTATGACCGATAAGCAGGCACGCCGCGAGAATGTCGGCGGAGAAGTCCTCGCTTTCGTGTGGTAAGAGGAGGAAAAGAAATGTCAAGAATAGGAAAGAAGCCGGTTTTAATTCCGGCAGGTGTTGATGTCAAGCTTGACGGCAACCACATCGCGGTAAAGGGTCCAAAGGGAGAGCTTTCTCTTGACTTTAATCCTGAAATTTCTGTTGAGGTTCAGGGTACCGAGATAGTAGTTTCCCGTCCGAGCGATGACAAAATACATCGTTCACTTCACGGTCTTACCCGCACACTTATTTCCAATATGGTAATCGGTGTTACGGAAGGCTACAAGAAAACACTCGAGGTAAACGGCGTAGGTTACCGTGCTCAAAAGCAGGGCAACAACCTTGTTATGAACCTCGGTTACTCACACCAGGTAATTATGCCTGAGGTTGAGGGTATAAGCATAGAGGTGCCGTCTGCGAACTCAATAGTTATCAGCGGCGCAGATAAGCAGTTGGTAGGTCAATTTGCAGCAAAGGTGCGCGCTAAGCGTCCGCCGGAGCCTTATAAGGGCAAGGGCATTAAGTACTCTGACGAGCACATCCGCCGCAAAGAAGGTAAGGCCGCCAAGGGCTCCAAGAAATGATAAAGGAGTGTATGAAAAATGGTTAGCAAAACTAACAGTAACGCAGCGCGTCTTAAGCGCCATGCCCGCGTTCGTTCAAAGATCGCCGGCACAGCCGAGAGACCCCGTCTTGATGTGTTCCGCTCCAACAGTCATATCTATGCTCAACTTATTGATGACGAAAAGGGTGTAACGCTCGCTTCTGCCGCTTCTAACGAGAAGGACTTTGGTGTTTCCGGCGGTAACTGCGAGGGTGCCCGCAAGGTTGGAAAGCTCATAGCGGAGCGCGCAAAGGATAAGAAGATTTCCGAGGTTGTTTTTGACCGCGGAGGATATATTTATCACGGCCGTGTCAAAGAGCTTGCCGAAGGTGCCCGTGAGGGCGGCCTCAAATTTTAAGAAGGAGGAGAATACTTTTGGCTACAAATATTGACGCATCAAAATTAGATTTACAGGAGCGCGTTGTATCAATAAACCGCGTTTCTAAAACCGTTAAGGGCGGACGCATTATGAAGTTTGCCGCTTTAGTCGTTGTCGGTGACGGCGAAGGCATCGTAGGCTACGGTCTCGGTAAAGCAGGCGAAGTTCCGGATGCTATACGCAAGGGCATTGAGGATGCCAAGAAAAATCTTATTAAGGTTTCTCTTAAGGGTACTACAATTCCTCACGAAGTAATAGGTGAATTCGGTGCAGGCCGCGTGCTGTTAAAGCCCGCTGCTCCAGGTACCGGAGTTATCGCCGGCGGAGCCGTCCGTGCGGTTGTTGAGATAGTAGGTATCAAAGATATCCGTACTAAGGCGCTTCGTTCAAACAATCCTTGCAATGTTGTTCGCGCAACTGTTGAAGGACTTAAGTCTTTACGCGACGCCGAGCAAGTAGCGGCTGTTCGCGGTAAAGATGTTAAGGAAATAATAGCATAAGGAGGAGCAGCACTATGGCAACAAAGAAAAAGGCTGCCGGCCTTACTGTAAAACTTACAAAAAGCACAATAGGTTCTAAAAAGGACCAGATTGCTACGGTTGAGTCTCTTGGTCTTCGTAAATTAGGCGATACTTCTGTTCAGCCTGATAACGCGCAGACTCGCGGCAAGATAAACAAAGTTTCTCACTTGGTTACCATTGTCGAGGGCAAGTAATTAAACCGTAAAATGCGAGTTTTTCGCAAAATTGCAAGGAGGTGCAAACAACAATGAAATTGCATGAATTATCTCCTGCTGAAGGCTCAACCAGAGAGGTAAAGCGTATAGGCAGAGGTCACGGTTCGGGCAACGGCAAAACAGCCGGCAAAGGCCATAAGGGTCAGAAGGCTCGTGCAGGTCACGGTATGAGACCGGGCTTTGAAGGCGGTCAGATGCCGCTTCAGCGCCGCGTACCGAAGCGTGGTTTTAACAATATTTTTGCAAAAGATTGGTGTGCTATCAATGTTGCCGCACTCGAGGTGTTCGAGAACGGCGCAACGGTAGACGCAACCGCTTTGGCAGAAAAGAATATCATCAGCAAATCAGCTCTCCCCGTAAAAGTGCTCGGAAACGGCAAGCTTACAAAGAATTTAACCGTTAAGCTCAATGCGTTTTCGGCTTCTGCCGCTGAGAAAATCGCTGCGGCGGGCGGAAAGGCAGAGGTGATCTGAGAATGCTGGAGATTTTGAAAAATGCGTGGAAGGTTAAGGAACTCAGAAATAAAATTCTGTTTACTATCTTCATAGTCGCTATTTTCCGTATAGGTTCGGTAATTCCGGTACCTTATGTTGATGTTACAGCACTTAAAGCCGCTAACGAATCGGGTGCGACGAGTGACTTTTTCAGTTACCTGTCAATACTTACCGGCGGCGGTCTTGAGTACGGCGCGATATTCGCAATGTCGGTAACACCGTACATTAACTCTTCAATTATTATCCAGCTTTTATGCGTGGCTATTCCTGCTCTTGAGCATCTTTCGAAAGAGGGCGAAGAGGGTCAGAAGAAGCTTGCGGCTATTACAAGATATGCTACTGTTATCTTGGCTCTCATTCAGGGCGTCGCTTATTTCTTCTATCTTAAGGGAAGCAATTTCCTGAGTGTTTCAGGCGGCGCGGTAGTATTTGCCGCATTTGTAATCGTTCTTGCGTTTACGGCGGGCAGTGCGCTCGTAATGTGGCTCGGCGAGCAGATAGATGTAAAGGGTATCGGCAACGGTATTTCCATTCTGCTTTTCGCAGGTATTATTTCACGCGGTCCGCAGGCGTTCAGAATGCTTTATGTTTACTGGACGGAATATGACCGTCAAGCGGCGGTAATCGGAATAGTTCTTATATTCCTTGCCGTTATCGCATTCATAGTATGGATGACAAATGCAGAGCGCAGAATACCCGTTCAGTACGCAAAGCGCGTAGTAGGCAACAAGATGTATGGCGGACAGAACACCCATATTCCGATAAAGGTTAATATGTCGGGTGTTATGCCGATAATTTTTGCATCGTCTATTCTCATGGTACCCACCATGATTTTGGGCTTTATGAGAGACACTACGACAACCTTTGCAAAAGCGCTTGCGCTTTTCAGCACACGCGGTGTTTTCTATGCGGTAATTTATTTCATTTTGATTATCGCGTTTGCTTACTTTTACGCTACAATTCAGTTTAATCCTGTTGAAATGGCGAATAACCTCCGTAAAAACGGCGGCGCTATACCGGGTATCAGACCCGGCAAGCCTACTTCGGACTTTATCGCAAAAATACTTTCAAGAATAACCCTTTTGGGCGCCGTATTCTTAAGCGTCATTGCTATACTTCCGATAATTGTCGGAAATGTAGGCGGAATTAACATTTCGCTCGGCGGCACATCGGTACTCATTATGGTAGGCGTAGCGCTTGAGACGGTTCAGAACCTTGAATCTCAGATGATGATGCGCCACTACAAGGGATTTCTTGATTGATAGGAGAAAAGTATGAAACTGATATTGTTAGGTGCGCCCGGTGCCGGTAAAGGCACTCAGGCGGAAATAATTTCCGAAAAATACAATATCCCCACCATTTCTACGGGCAACATTATCCGTGCCGCTTTGAAAGAGGGTACCGAAATGGGTATCCGCGCAAAGGCTTATACCGAACGCGGCGAGTTGGTACCGGATGAAGTTGTTATCGGCATAATCAAGGAGCGTTTAGCTCTTGATGACTGCAAAGAAGGCTTTATATTAGACGGTTTTCCGCGTACCATACCTCAGGCTCAAGCACTCGACAATATGGGTATCGCTGTTGACGCGGCTCTCTCTATAGAAGTGGCTGACAGCGAGATAGTAAAGCGTATGTCAGGAAGGCGCGTATGCGCTTCTTGCGGCGCGAGCTACCATACCGAGTTCAAAAAACCTGAGCGCGAGGGTATATGCAACCTTTGCGGCGGTGAGCTTGTTATTCGTAAAGACGACGAAGCCGAGACCGTTAAAAATCGCTTAAAGGTTTATCATGAACAGACCGAGCCGCTTAAGAGCTATTATAAAGCTCAGGGTAAGCTGCTTGAAGTTGAAGGTCAGGATAAGGTAAGCGATACTACGGCTCTTGTGCTGGGCGCTCTTTCGGAGATATAAAAATGGTGGTTCTTAAAACCGGTCGCGAGCTTTCCGTTATGAGGGAGGCTTGCAGAATATCGGCAGGAGCATTGAAGTGTGCAGGAGAAGCGGTTGAGCCGGGAGTTACTACTGCCGAGCTTGACGAGATAGCCGAGAAGTATATTAGGAGTCAGGGCGGAAGCCCTAACTTCAAGAACTACGAAGGCTATCCTGCTACAGCCTGCATATCTATCAACAATGAAGTTATCCACGGAATACCTTCAAAAAAGCGGAAAATTGAGGCAGGGGACATTGTTTCTATCGACCTCGGCGCTAAATTTGAGGGGTACCACGGCGACAATGCCGCCACATTTGCCTGCGGAGATGTAAGTCCTGAGGCAAAGCGGCTGATGGATGTGACGCGCGAGAGCCTTTATAAAGGTATCGCCGCGGCACAGCCCGGCGGCAGAATAGGAGATATATCCTACGCTGTGCAGTCTTTTGTGGAAGCTGAGGGCTTTAGCGTAGTCAGAGATTTTGTCGGTCATGGTATCGGCACTCATCTGCACGAGGCGCCCGAGGTGCCGAATTTCGGAACCAAAGGTCACGGAATTCGACTGCTAAGCGGTATGACTTTGGCCATTGAACCCATGGTCAACGCCGGAAAATACGGCGTAAAGGTTTTACCGGACGGGTGGACGGTTTTAACTCGTGACGGTTCGCTTTCGGCTCATTTCGAGCATACTGTGGTTATCACACCGGACGGTCCTAAAATTATGACCATAGCGGAATAAGGTATGTACAGCCGAAAAGAATTAAGGTCTTGACGCGAAGTGTGCAACGCGCAGGGCAACAGAAGTTAAATCGTTCATATAAGGCAATCTTGGAGGGAAATTATGTCAAAATCAGATATGATAGAGCTTGAAGGCACAGTTGTTGAGTCAATGCCCAATGCAATGTTTAAGGTAGAGATACAAGGCGGTCACCAAATACTGGCTCATATCTCCGGCAAACTCCGTATGAATTTCATACGCATTCTGCCCGGCGATAAGGTTACGGTTGAAATGTCGCCTTATGATCTGTCCAAAGGGCGCATAACATGGCGCTCGAAATAGGCATAAAGTCTAACAGATAAAATTTAGGAGGTAAAATCCAAATGAAAGTCAGACCTTCTGTAAAAAAGATTTGCGATAAATGTAAAATCATTAAGCGCAAAGGCAAAGTAATGGTTATTTGTGAAAACCCGAAGCATAAACAGCGTCAGGGCTAAGCAAAACTCATAAAATAATGGAGGTGCTTAACATCTATGGCACGAATTGCTGGTGTTGACCTGCCAAATGAGAAGAGAGTTGAAATAGGACTCACTTACATTTACGGCATAGGTCTTACAACATCTAAAAAAATCTTGAGCGAAACCGGAATTGACCCCGATGTTCGCGTAAAGGATTTAACAGACGAGGATATATCAAAGCTCCGTGAGTATATCGACCATAACCTTCAGGTTGAAGGTGACCGTCGTCGCGCCGTGGCTCTTGATATTAAGCGTCTTATTGAAATCGGCAGTTATCGCGGTGTTCGTCACCGCAAGGGACTTCCCGTAAGAGGTCAGCGCTCCAAGACTAATGCGCGTACACGCAAAGGTCCGAAGAGAACAATTGCAAACAAGAAGAAATAAGGGAGGTAAGAACTAATGGCTACTGCTAAAAAAGGCGGCACAAGACGCCGTCGTGAAAAAAAGAACATTGAACGCGGTGCGGCTCATATTCAGTCTACCTTCAACAACACGATAGTTACCATTACCGATACCAAAGGCAACGCTCTTTCTTGGGCTTCTGCCGGCGAACTCGGTTTCAGAGGTTCTAAGAAGTCGACTCCTTTTGCGGCACAGAGTGCTGCTGAGCTTGCGGCTAAGAATGCTATGGAGCATGGTCTTAAAACTGTCGAAGTTTATGTTAAAGGCCCCGGCGCCGGCCGTGAAGCTGCTATCCGCGCTTTACAGTCAGCAGGTCTTGAGGTAAGTATGATTAAAGATGTTACCCCGATTCCGCACAATGGTTGCCGTCCGCCCAAGCGTAGACGCGTTTAATTGATTATTTGGAGGTGTAACAGATGGCAAGATATACCGGTGCAGTATGCAGACTTTGCCGCCGTGAGGGAAAGAAGCTTTTCCTTAAAGGTGAGCGCTGCTATTCTGAAAAGTGTTCCATAGCTCAGCGCAGTTATGCGCCAGGTCAGCATGGACAGGGTAGAAAGAAGTCATCAGAATACGGTTTGCAGCTTCGCGCTAAGCAGACCGCAAGGCGTTTTTACGGCGTTCAGGAAGGACAATTCCGTCATTACTTTGAAATTGCCGAGAGAAAACAGGGAATTACAGGCGATAACTTGCTTCGCATACTTGAAAGCAGACTTGATAATGTAGTTTACAGAGCAGGTTTTGCATCAAGCCGTGCGGAAGCCCGTCAGCTCGTAGGTCACGGCCACTTTGAGGTTAACGGCAACCGCGTTGACATCGCTTCATATCTCCTTAAAGCAGGCGATACGATTTCTGTTTGCGAAAAGGCAAGAGGCTTTGAGAAAATGAAAGCCGTAGTTGAAGCAAACAGCGCGCGTCCCGTAGCTGATTGGCTCACCGTAGACCGCGAGAATATGACCGTTAAGGTTGTAGCTCTCCCTGAGCGTGAGCAGATTGAGGCTCCTGTTGACGAGCAGCTTATCGTTGAGTTCTATTCAAGGTAATAACACTTTTAATTTTGCCCGACGCACCGGGGCAGAATGCAATTTCGAATTTCGGTGCGAGAAGGAGCTTTTAGATGTTAGAAATTGAAAAGCCCAGAATTGAAGTGCTCGAAATGTCGAGCGACGGTAAATACGGTAAATTTGTAATGGAACCGCTTGAGCGCGGCTATGCTACAACGCTCGGCAACAGTATGAGGAGAGTGCTTTTGTCAACTCTTCCGGGCGTTGCCATAACCTCGGTTAAAATCGACGGTGTAGTTCACGAGTTTTCCACCATACCCGGTGTGAAAGAAGATGTGACCGAAATCGTGCTTAACCTTAAGGGCGTTATCGCAAAGCTTCACTCGGATACTGCCAAAAAGATTTATATTGAGGCACAAGGTCCTTGCACAGTTACCGCGGCTGACATTAAGGCTGATTTTGAGGTTGAGATTCTTAACCCCGATTTGTATATAGCTACTCTTGACGAGGGCGCCAAGCTCAATATGGAGATGACGCTCGATAAGGGCAGAGGCTATGTATCGGCAGAGCAGAACAAACCGGCGCAGAGTGTTATCGGCGTTATTCCGATTGACTCTATTTATACTCCGGTTTTGAAAGCAAATTTTTATGTTGACAACACCCGTGTAGGCAATGTTGTTGATAAAAACAAGCTCACCTTAGAGGTTTGGACAGACGGCTCTATCGCCGCAAACGAGGCTGTATCTCTTTCAGCTAAGATTTTGATTGAGCATTTTGAGCTGTTTTTGAATCTCACGGAGGGTGTCAGCGATACTGCCAGCATTATGGCTGAGAAGAACGACAGTGAGAAAGAAAAAGCTCTCGACCTTACCATCGACGAACTTGACCTTTCAGTCCGTAGCTTCAACTGCTTAAAGCGCGCAGGTATCAATACGGTTGAAGACCTTACCAACAAGTCCGAAGAGGATATGATGAAGGTGAGAAATCTCGGCCGCAAATCTCTTGAAGAGGTTATAGCTAAGCTTGCTTCGTTTGGCTTCAGCCTCAAGAAAGACGATGAATAAGCATAACACAAAATCCTATTTGGATGTGTGTTACGATTAAAGGAGTGAAAGCATATGCCGGGAACAAGAAAACTCGGAAGAACCGCTGACCACAGAACCGCTATGCTTCGCGCCATGGTAACCTATCTGCTTGAAAACGGCAAGATAGAGACTACCGTAACGCGTGCAAAAGAGGTCAGGTCAATGGCAGAGAAATATATTACACTCGCAAAGACCAATAATCTTCATAGCCGTCGTCAGGCTATGGCGTTCATTACTAAGGAGTCTGTAGTAGCAAAGCTGTTTAGCGAAATTGCTCCTAAGTACCAGGATGTAAACGGAGGCTACTGCCGTATTACGAAAACCGGTCCCCGTCGCGGCGATGCTGCCGAAATGGCAATAATCGAGTTGGTTTAATTTCTCAAAGTATTAGTGCTCACATCTTCAACAGCGGATTTTTCCGACGCCGAAGATATTGAGCTTCGGGAATATGTGTGTACTAAAACGCCGTCACCTTTTAGGTGGCGGCGTTTTCTCAGGCGACAGATGGCAGATTTCAGATGACAGATATAAGTGCCGGCAAGGGAAACCTTGCCGGCATATTTTTATGTCCTTGAATGTCGCAAGTTTATAGTATAACTTGTTTTGCGACAGGGAGGTGAACCGGATGAAACAGGAAAAGAGTGTGCTTACAGGCGCCGTAAAGACACTGCTTGAAGAAGAATTGCCGCCGGCACAGGTACAGTCGCTTAAAGACGAAGGTTTTACACTTAAAAAGCCCACAAGAAAAGGTGCGTTAGCGATAGCAATTTACAAGAAGGCTGTATCCGGCGACCTTTCTGCCATAAAGGAACTCCGCAGTATTTTAGCAGGGGAAACAGATAAGAAAACAGGCAGTAAGGCGGTGGTCATTATTGACGACACCGACAATTAGAATTTCCGAAATAATCGGCGGTGGCTATAACGACTTTTGGAACTGCACCTCGCGTTATCGGGTGCTTAAAGGGGGCAAGGCCTCCAAAAAAAGCTCTACTACTGCTCTTAACTTCATTTTTCGCCTTATGAAGTATCAAAATTCTAATCTGCTTGTAGTGCGCCGGGTTATGAACACCCACCGCGACAGCACCTTTGCACAGCTATCTTGGGCACAAACGAGGCTGGGCGTTTCACACCTTTGGAGCAACACGGTATCCCCTATGGAAATGTGCTTTCTGCCAACAGGCCAAAAAATCTTATTTCGCGGCTTTGACGATGTTATGAAGCTGGCTTCCGCCACCGTTTCGTCGGGCGTACTCAACTTCGTATGGATAGAAGAGGCGTTCGAAATAGAAAGGGAAGCGGATTTTGACAAGCTTGACTTATCAGTGCCGCGTGGCAAAATGCCGGAAGGGCTCTTTAAGCAGACGACACTCACCTTCAACCCTTGGAGTGCGTCTCACTGGCTTAAATCAAGATTTTTTGATAAAGAGTCCGCTGATGTGACCACATTTTCAACAAACTATAAGACCAACGAGTTCTTAGACAGTACCGACCTTGCCGTATTTAAGCGAATGTCTGAGACAAACCGCCGAAAATACGAAGTGGCAGGGCTTGGCAACTGGGGAATATCCGAAGGCTTAGTCTTTGAAAACTTCGAGACCGCCGCTTTGGATATACCTAAAGATGAGCTTTACGCCTGGAAAGATTTTTTCGGTCTTGACTACGGTTATTCAAACGACCCGACAGCCTTCATCGCGTTCAAAGTAAACCCGATAAGGCGCGAGATTTATGTTTACGATGAGTTTTATAAAAAACGAATGCTCAACCGTGATATAGCAGACGAAATTATCCGCAAGGGTTACGCAAAGGAGCGCATCCGTGCCGACTGCGCCGAGCCTAAATCAAACGAAGATTTAAGGCGTATGGGAATATCCCGAATTAAGCCCTCGCAAAAGGGTAAGGACAGTATTCTTCACGGTATTGCCGAGATAAATGAATATAAGATTTTTGTTCATCCGGCGTGTGTGAATACTCTTCGCGAGCTTTCAAATTATGTTTACGAGGATAAGCCGACTGACGGGGGGAAGAAATTGCCGGCGGACCACGACAACCACTTGTGCGACGCTATGCGTTACGCTTTTTGCGATGTAAAGTTTTTTAAGCCTCAAAGAGAAACTGAGCAGATAAAGTCGCCCTATAAATCGGGTATATTCAGCTCTGATTTTAAGTGAGGAAGAGGAGAAAAATATGGAAATTGCTGCAGCACTGCTTGCAGGAGCCGCCGCATTTTTTGCAGGGTTTTGCTTAGGCGCTTTTCCGCCAAATAAACCGAAGCTCTGCGAAAAAGGAAATGTTTTAGCTCAAAAGCAGGAAAAATTTTTTGAAAACTTTTTAAGCTATAACGGCGAAATTCAGCCGTAAAAGGAGAACAAATGCCAGAAAATAATGCTTATACCGAACCACAGGTAGACAGTGATATTTCTGTCGGCGGTGAGAGCGAAACCAGCGTAACATCACCGCAAAACGAAATCAGAATTCCGATAAAATTCAATAAGGAAACTAAAAACTTAACCGCCGAGGAGGCGGCAATACTTGCCCAAAAGGGCATGAAATTTGAAATGATAGAAAACGATTTTGAAAAGCTGAGAAATCTTGCAAGCAAGGCTCAGATGAGCGTGCCGGAATACATAACAAGTCTTCAAAACATGCAAGCACAAAATCGAAGAGCAGAAATTTTAGCCGAGTGCCAAGGGAACGAAGCGCTTGCCGACCGCGTTTTAGAGCTTGAAAATTTGAAGACTGAAGACGACGGACTTGACGAGCTTCGAGAATACTTTCCTACGGTGAAAAGCCTTGATGATTTACCGCGTGCGGTGGTAGAAAGCGCAAGACTTAAAGGTGAAAACCTGTTAAATGCTTATCTTAAATTCCGTTTTCTCAAAAAGCGGCAAAAGGACGATGAAAATATGTTCATGAAAGCCGCAAATCAGGCGAGCGTGGGCTCGCTTAAAAACCCCGAAGGTAACGCTGACGATACATTTATAAAAGCACTTTGGGGCAGATAAATTTCAGGAGGGAAAAATATGCCAGTAAATTCACTTGAAAATGCAGTGAGATATTCAGAAGAACTTGATAAAATGTTCGCACAAAAAAGTGCTACCGGCTTTTTTGCGGATAATGCGCTTGCAACAAAATTCGTAGGCGCAAAAACGGTAATTATACCCGATATTAATTTCCAGGGTCTTGCGGACTATGACCGCGACACTGGCTTTACAAGAGGCGCAATCACCGTAAGCAACACTTCGTACACTATGGCTATGGACCGCGCCCGTTCGCTTCAGATTGACCGCGAGGATATGGACGAGACAGGCATTGCCTCTCTTGCAGGCAAGATACTCGGTGAGTATGTAAGAACAAAAGTAGTGCCTGAGTGCGACGCTTATGTGATTTCCAAGCTTGCAGGTCTTGCGGCAACACGCGCAAACACTGTCGACGGCACCGTCTCAAGACCTTTTGAGGCGCTCAACAATCTTATAAACGAAGTTCGCGCAAATGTGGGCTTCGATGAGGAGCTTGTAGCCTTCCTTGACAGTCGCATTTATGCCGCACTGATGAATTCAAGCGAGGTTACCCGCATTATTACGGTGTCCGACTTCAAGCAGGGAGATGTAAATCTCCGCGTGCAGTCATTGAACGGTGTTGCGATTATCCCGGTTGTAAGCGAGAGGATGAAAACCGCCTATACCTTCAATAACACCGCTGCCGGCGGCTTTACCCCTGCGGCAAACGCAAAGAGCGTTTATATGCTCGTATGTCCGAAATCAGGCGCACATCTTGTAAAGAAAACCGAGCAGATGAGAATATTTACCCCCGAACAGAATGTTGACGCCGACGCCTACAAGTTCGATTACCGTATTTATTACGATGTATTTGTAAACAAAAGCGGACTTGACGCCGTTTGGGCTTGGATATCTCCGACGGTTACAATAAGCAGCCAGCCTGCAAATGTGTCTAAGACCGCCGGCTCTATTTCGGGCAGTCTGTCGGTAACCGCGACTGCTTCGTCGGGAACACTTTCTTACCAGTGGTATTCTTGCGAGGATACCGATAAGTCAGGCGCTGTAAAAATCGCCGGAAAAACCTCGGCTTCAATGACCATACCTACCGACCTTACTGCAGGAAAGTATTATTACTTTGTAAAGCTTAAGGTTGATGGTATCGAGGCAACAGACTCAAGCGTTGCCACAGTTACAGTATCTTAAGACTTTTTATAAAATGTCGAAGCCGGTGAAAGCCGGCTTCGGCGTAACAAGGAGGTAAATATGCAAACTGAAGCTACCGCAATTTTTGAAGAGTATAACAAAGCAAAACAGTACAAAGAGGCTTTAGGAGAAAAAGGGCTTTACGAGCAGGGCAAAATTAACGAGCGCTTTTATTCGGGCAATCAGTGGTATGGGGCAAACTGCGGCAATGACAGGCCGCTTGTCCGCCACAACATAATCAAAAGAATAGGCGACTGTAAAATAGCTCAAACGCTGTCGCATAATTACGGTGTCAGCTTTTTTGCACAGGGTATGCCGAGCGTGGGCGACAGCGTTTTGTCATACAAAAGCATTAAAGAAAAAGTAAAGAGCAGTGGGTTTGGCTTTAAGGAGAAACTTAGCGACCAAGAAGTTCTTGCGGTAACAGAGGCGTTATCACAGCTTTATAAAACCACTTCTGCTCGGGTTAATTTTGACGCGCTCTCTCCTCGTTTGTTGCGCGAAGCATATATTAACGGTGCCGGCGTGCTTTATACATATTTTGACGGCGGTATTGACGCAGGCATCGACCTTGACGGAGAAAAAGTAAAAGGGGATATAAGGTGCGAAGTTCTTAAAATCGGCGATGTTTATTTCGGGGACCCGAGTGAGACTGATATTCAAAGTCAACCGTATATAATTCTTGCCGCACGAAAATCGCGAGACGAGCTTTTAAGGCAGGCGGAGATTAACGGTACCGAGAACACACTTATAAATGCCGAAGTCGACAGCGACGGTAAAATTTTAGTGCTTACAAAGCTTTATAAGGAGTATGAAAAAGCAGGCACATCCGTAAAGTGTGTTAAAGTGACAAACGGCGGAATACTTAAATCCCCGTTTGATACTAAGCTCCATTTATATCCGCTGTCTGTATTCCGCTTCGGTGAAAATGAAACTTGTGCGTACGGCGAAAGCGAGATAACCTACCTTATACCTAACCAAATAGCGATAAACAGGATGATTACCGCGAGCGTTTGGTCAAATATCGCCGCAGGTATGCCGATGATGCTTATAAACGGAGATACCGTTTCGGGAGATATTTCAAATGACCCCGGTCAGATAATAAAGATTTACGGAACTAATGAGGATGTTGCCTCGGCGGTGAAATTCGTTTGTCCGCCGGATTATTCGGAAGGTCTTAATAACGCCGCTAATAATCTTATTGAGAATACACTCACCCAAAGCGGAACGGGACCCGTAATGCTCGGTGACGAAAAGGCGCAGAACGCTGCCGCTATCACAAGACTTCAAACCGCGGCGCTTATGCCGCTTAATATTCTCAAGGGAAGATACAAGGATTTTATTCATAGCACTGCTCTTATATGGGCAGACTTTTGGCTTAACCTTTATTTTAAGCGTCGCATAAGAATTGAAGATGAGGACGGCGTATGGTATTTCCCGTTTGACGCCGAAAGATATTCGGATTTATCTATTGCCGCAAATGTCACAATATCTGAAATTGAGGAGTTCTCCGCACAGGAAAAAATCTCGGCGTTAGGAACACTTTACGATAAAGGCATAATAACCAAATCGCAGTATCTCTCAAGACTTCCCGACGCGCTTATAGACTCAAAAGCCGAGCTGCTGACAGCCTCAAAGGAGGAAGAAAATGAAACTGAATGATATTTTCAAGCGTGCCGCAAGGCTTGCCGGCACAGGAGAAGAGTTTTTAGGCGAAAACGATACAGAAAACTTCCGCGCGAGGGCGCTTGACGCTATAAACAGCGTTCTTTTCGATTTGTGCGAAAAAGAGCCTTATGAGGGGCTGATGTGTGATGCCGATATTACAGATAAAGCGGCGGACGCCGCTGTTTACGGTACCGCGATGTTTTTAAGTCTCGCTTACGGAGACACCGATAAATCAACCCTCTTTTCAAGCATTTACAACGGTAAGCGTGCGGCAGTAAAATCAAGTATTGGCGAAATATCGGATGTTTTACCGAGAACGGGGGCGGTATAATGAAATACCCTGCGCTAAACCGCAAAAACGCTCAGAGCGTTAAAACCTTTGAGATTTCCGGCTTCGACGGCGGTATAAACTGTGAAAACGGAGACTATGCACAGGATGGCAGCGTGCTTATCGACTGTGAAAATATGTATTTTGAGGACGGCGTTTTGAAAACACGAGACGGGTTTTGTGCAAACGAGAACAGTGTTACGGAATTTTTAGAGTATAACGATAGAGTATACTTGCCGTTTACCGTTAGTGAAACGGTATACTATATGAATTCAAAACCGTACAGTCTTGCATACAGCTGTACAGGCGACGATACCGAAGCATACTTAAGGTTTTTTCTGGTAGACGCCAAGGGTAATGTATCGCCTGCCGGCAGCATATATATTCACAGGGTAATGTTTGATACCTTCTATATCCCACAAAATGTATTTTTTGTTGTAGCAAGTAAGATAGAAGGAAACGGTGTGTTTGCTTATGTTGCGCGAAAAGCTCAAAATGACGCGATTTATGAAGTCTATGAGGCTCAAGAGAACTTTTCGGAGTGGCAACTGGCAAAATATTATGTTCCTACCGTCCTTATAAACGGCAGGGGGGAAAGGTACGAGCAGGCAAAGGGATATGTAGAGCTTGATTATCCTGAACCTGAGAGGCTTGAGGAGCTTAATCTGCTTAACGGGAGATACCGATGTTATTTTACATCCGACGACCTTTCTTCAATATTCAGATTGCCCTACGAAAATATTGATTCTTTAAGCTCGTTGGAATGTCGGCTGTATTCTTCCTCGGAAGAGTATACGGAATGGAGTATTGGCCCGTACGAAAACACGGCGACGGCAAAAGTGGCCGGCGCGGATGTGTACCTTTATGTAAACCGTACGATAGGAACGATACGGTTTTACACTTCCACTCAGGATTACAGCGTTCCGATAATGCCGGGGTGTAAGTTAAATAACATAATGGTTACGACAGATACTTTGCAAAACTATTCAAAGGACAGTATAATCACCTCAAAGAGTGCTGTAATGCTTAATAACAGGCTTTACTTTTACGGCAATAAAATGCAGAAAAACTGTATTTACTGCTCAAAAATCACAAATCCCTTATATGTTCCCGAAAGCTCAAAGCTGTATCTCGGTGACAGTTCAACGCCGGTCACCGCGCTTAAAGTTCAAAACGGTAAGCTTATTGCTTTCAAAAGCGGCGAGACCTACCGAATATCCACCTCGTTCGATGACAGTACAATACAAAGAGAAGCGGTGTTACCCGAAAGTACGCTTTATGTAAGAGGAGACACAATGTCTGCTCAAACAATAGATAATAATATCGGTTGTGTGAATGAGAAAACAATCCGCCTTTGCGGAAGCAGACTTGTATGGCTTTCGGGTGATAAAAACATCTATGCGCTCGCCACTACTACATACGGCAATACAACAAATATTTACCGTGTTTCTCAGCCACTCGGAAGCAGAATTAAAGAAATGCAGTTTGATATGGAAGACGCCTTCGCCGTGACAAAGGACGGCAAATATATGCTCTTTTTAGGCGATACGGTTTTTGTGATGAATTACAGGGTGCGAGGCTTCGGATATTCGCGTACATATTATGCTGAAGATGATAAGCTTAAAAGCCCTGCGTGGTATATCTGGAGGCTGCCGGAGGGCGCAGGCTTTTACGGGGCCTCAGAGCTTGGCTCAAACGCTCTTATATTTTCGTCGTTTCACAGCGGCAACACTTTTTACTTATTAACCGTTTCGGGCAAAGAGGATACGCTTATGAATTACGAAAATTACGAGAATGTCACGGTAACCTTTCCGATAAAATCGGGATTGTCCACTAAAACGATAGAGTTTGGCGACCAAACTCGCCTTAAAAGGATAGACAGTATGTTTATAGGGGGCAATTCTTCCGATTATATCAATCTGTCAATAACCGACGGCACCAAAAAATACCATTACAAAATGAAGTTTGGAAGCGGCGCCGACGTTATCAAAACCAATGCAGGAATACCGTTTTCGGGCGGTATAGGGCTAAGCCTTTCAAGCGAAAAACCTTTTGCAATAAGGAATATAGCGCTTAAATATAAATTACTTGCCGATAGAGGATGAAAATATGAAAAAAGCCGCGTTGATAATACTGTCACTTTTTATCTTGCTGTGCTCCTGCACGCCGTATGAAGCGGATAAAAACACGAATACGCAAAAGCGTCTGATAACAGGCGTATGGATAAGCTGTTATGAACTTAATACAATGCTTGATACGGGCGATTTCAAAAAAGAATTCGACGCCGCGGCAGAGAAGATACACCGGCTTCATATAACCGACGCTTTCGTTCATGTACGCGCGTTCGGGGAATCGTTATTTGATTCGGAATATTACCCCCGAAACGAGAAAACCAAACAGTACGATTTCGATGTTTTAGAGTATATGATAAAGGTGCTTAAAGGAAAAAACATCCGAATGCATGCCTGGATAAATCCTTTTCGCTTGCCTGACGGCAGCTTCAGCGACCCCGCAGACGAAACTGTCAGAGCGAATATTATTTTGGGTATCAGGGAAATTTTGAACAAATACGATGTAGACGGCATACATTTTGACGATTATTTTTACCCGTCAGACGGTAAATTTTCCGATGAAAAATCATATTCGGACTATCAAAAATCAGGTAAAGACGCACTTTCGCTTTCAGAGTACAGAACAGCAAATATTAACGCTCTTGTCTTTTCTGCCAAAAGCGCAATAAAGCATATGAATCCTGATTTGGTTTTCAGCATCAGTCCTGCGGCGGATATGGAAAAGAATAAAAATCAGGCTTTTGCAGATATACCGTATTGGTGCGAAAGCGGCGCGGTGGATTTAATAATGCCTCAGCTTTATTTCGGGTTTGATTACCCTGACGATAATTTCAAGTTTGAAAAGCTTCTTAACGAGTGGCGAAAAATACCGCGTGCAGAGGGTGTGAAAATAGTTATAGGGCTCGCCTCTTATAAGCTTGGCACAGATACCGCGCCCGACACGGATGAATGGAAAAACGGTACCGATGTTTTAGCACGGGAAATTAATAAGTGCAAAGAATTTTCTGATATTTCGGGCATATGTTTCTTTTCTTATTCATCGCTATTTGCCGGTGATAAGCTTCATACCGAAGCGCTAAGTGCGATAAAACGCGAGCTTGTTTAATTAAATACGCATAATGCCACCGGCGTTGTGCGTATTATTTGTTGGGTGATATAATGGAAATTATTAAAACCGTTTTGATATCTTTGCTTGCCTGCGCCGCGCTTGTAATTTTATTTTTGCATATAAAAAGCCGCAGACCGTTAAAGTCTGCGGCTGTAAATGCGCTTTTAGGGGTTTTGGCAATCGTTATTATAAATCTTACCGCTAAATACACGGGTGTGCATATACCTATCAATGTGTATACTGTTCCGTCGGCTGCGGTTTTTGGCATACCTGCCGTATGCGCTTTCATAGTGTTCGGTACAATAATTTAGGCTTATTTTTTTCTTGAAATACTGTCAAGATGAACGCCGTTAAGATGAAAAATATTGTTTTTTATCTTTGCGCCCGTTTCCCTTAGAGTTTTACAGAAAAACCGTCTTAAAAAATAAAAGTGCACTTGAAAAAAAGAGTAAATGCGGTATGATTTCGATTTTTTGCAGTCAACATACTTTTCTTTTCTGAAAAAGCCCTCGAGCAGGGCTTTGATGTTTTCGCGGCGCACTTCCTCGTCATAGTAAGTATTATCGCCTCTGATAGAGAATAAATCTTCAGACAATATTTTTACTATTCTGTGCAGTACAAGCTCGTTGCCGTTATTCGGGCGCACATACATAACGACATCCCCGACCCTCAGATTCTCAACGGCAGAAACTAGCACCGATATATCTCTGCCCTCTTTAAGCATAGGCTGCATACTTCTGCCTTTAGTATAACATAAGGCTTTACCTTTCGAGTTTATTTCCGCCAAAATGTGAGCAAGCGACTGCTCGTGTTTCATATCAGAAGGTCTGCCGAAGCAAGCTTTTCTATCATGGCGTCAACACTGCTCGAAATATCTCCCGGGTCGGTATCAGGATATTTCTTTTGCATTTGCGCTATGATTTCATCGCGGCTTGTATCCTTACTCAGCATTTCAAATACATCTTTTCCGGTTGAATTAAGCTTTATATATCCTTTAAGCGGTGAATTCGACCCAACCGGTACTGCTATACGGTCGCCGGCGACAGTGTTTATTACAAACTTGCATTTTAACTTCATTTTGCACCTCAAATACTATATCTTGTATGTTATTATAGCAAACGAACAAACGAAAGTCAATTTGTTTGAATTCGTTGCACTTTTATTATTTGCGTTATTGTTAAAAACGCCCGAAAAACTTAAAAATTTTTTACAGTTTTTTTGATTGAAAATCTTGCATTTGCATATATGCGATGATATAATTATGCTGAGCCGAGATATGCTCGGTATTACTTCATACATATTTGGCGTATGCCGGTTAGGAGTAGGTTTTAATGTCAAAGAAGGTTTTGTCAAAAGCAGTCGCTGCTATACTTGTTGCTGCAATGTGCATGGTTGCCGTGTTTACCGGTGCCGTAAGTGCAGAAAACCGCACAGCCACTTGTACAGTTACCGGAGCTTCGTATTATGCCGGAGCTAAGGATTCTGAAGTTACCGCACAGGTTAAGTTCGAGAGCGCGACGGCTTTCACGGCAGGTATATTTACGATTGAAGCGGAAGGTCTTACATTTAGCGATTGCTCTGTTGGCGTAAGCACCGGCGGAGACGCACCAGAGATTCATATTAATGTCTCAAACAACAAGGTGCTTTTTGCAGGCTTTACCGAGAGTACTGAGAATGATTTTAAGTCGTATACAGAGCTTACGCTTGTTCTTAAGTTTACGGTGAATAACTATCAATCTCTTGATAAAGCTCCTGAGGGCACAAAATGGAATATAAACATTAAAAACATAGATATTACTAATATTTCTGAAGAAACCTATACCGTGGCAAATGCCGTAGGCAATATACATATTCATAAGCTTGGTGCTCCGGCTACAAATAACGGGATAATAACATTAGCACATTGCGAAATTGAAGGATGTACAGAAACACATATTGAAGTTGTTGATGCCTCAAGCCTTGAAACTAATGATATTGTTATTGAAAATGAAGCCAGCGTATCATTTACAGCTACCGGAGATACGGTTCTTAACGCATTGGTAAAAAAGAGCACTATCGATGCCGGCAACTATGAAAATGTTTACTTTGTTTATAAGTATCAAGGCGATACCGGTTCTGTAACAAACACGGTTGAATCTATCGGTACAGTTACATTGGACGAAACAGAATATTATGTTTTCCCCTGCTACGGCGATGCCGGTATCGGCAGAATAAGCCAGAAGGTAACAGGCAACATAGTAACTGTCGACGGCAATGTTGTTACAAAGAGCTCAGATTGGAATTATAGCATTAAAGACTATGCTGAAACTCTTGCAGTTTCCGGCACACAAGCTCAGAAGAATTATGCCAAAGCGCTTCTTAATTACGGTTATTACACTGCTACAGCACTTAAATCAGGCTATGTCGCAGATTACACTGATATGCCGGTAGAGCTCAGTAACGCTCCTATTGCCGGTAGCACCAAAGCGGTTGTAAGCGGCGAGGATAGCGATTGGAGTATCGCAGGTATTTCTGTTACAACCGGATTCAAGCCTAAGATGAACATAAGATTTGCTCCTTTAACCGATAAGGATACAATTACAATTCAGGTTAAATTGGGTGGCGACACAGTATATTCCAAGGATGTTGCGGTAAGTACGCTTACCGGCGGTGACACCTATGTTCTTTCTGATGTTCAAACAAAATATCTTACAGGTGATATTGTAATTAGTACCAAGAGTGGAAATAATGCGAGCGCTAAAACCATTACTTACAGTTACGGAAGATATGCAAAAGCTCGCGAGGGCAAGGACGATGCAAATGTGTTCCAGGCTCTTATGAACTGGTCATATTATCTCGGTCAAGCGTTTTAATTAAACGGTTAATGATAATAATACATTCCCCTGCGGATGACCCGTGGGGGATTTTGTTACAAGATATATGTTGAAAGAAATATAATATGGGGTGGTATTTTGGAAAAATTTTTGGAGATATTTCCGCCTGCCGTAGGCGCACTCGCGCTCGTTACAGCCGCAATAATTTCGGCGTGGATATTAAGGCAGGATGCCGGAAATGAAAGAATGAGGGAGCTTTCGGGTTATATTCATTCAGGCGCTATGGCGTTTTTGAAGCGTGAGTATATAACAATGACGATAGTCATAGTACTTCTTGCTGTTGTTATTTGGTTTGCTATAAGTCCTATTACTGCAGTCCTTTACATATTTGGCGCACTGTTTTCTGTGCTTGCCGGATTTTTCGGTATGCAGGTAGCAACCAAAAGTAATGTCAGAACAACCGCGGCGGCGCAAAGTGGCGGAATAAATAAAGCTCTTAATGTTGCGTTCAAGTCCGGTGCTGTTATGGGACTGTGCGTTGTAGGCCTCGGCATTTTAGGCGTGGGCTCTGCATTTCTGTTTCTCGGCGGTGAAAGAGCCGCTGAATGCCTTACCGGCTTTGGTCTTGGAGCTTCTTCTATGGCGTTATTCGGCAGAGTCGGCGGCGGCATATACACCAAAGCGGCGGATGTCGGCGCAGACCTTGTAGGCAAGGTTGAAGCCGGAATACCTGAGGACGACCCCCGTAACCCTGCCGTTATTGCTGATAATGTCGGCGATAATGTAGGCGATATTGCCGGTATGGGTTCGGATCTTTTTGAGTCCTATGTCGGGTCTATAATTTCCGCAATCACCCTCGCTTTTACAGCAGGACTGTTTTCGAAAGAGCAGAAATTTTACGGCGTTGTTTTCCCGCTTATAATTTCTGCCGTTGGAATACTCGCTTCAATTATCGGAATTCTGTGTGTTCGCGGAGGTAAAAAGGCTAATCCTGCGGCAGCGCTGAATGCCGGCACATACATATCGGTAGCCTTAGCGGCGGTGGTATCATTAGCTCTTTCAAAATACTTTTTCGGTAGCTTCAAAATGGCAATAGCCGTTATAATCGGTCTTGTTGTGGGTACTTCTATCGGAAAGCTTACCGAGTTTTATACATCCGACCGCTTTTCGAGCGTACGCACAATAGCGCACGAATCAGAGACAGGAGACGCTACTACTATCATAAGCGGTTTGTCTGTAGGTATGATGTCTACGGTATTCCCGATTTTAATAATCTCGGTTGGTATCGTGGCGGCATATCTTTTAGGCGGCGTATACGGCATAGCAATTTCGGCTGTGGGTATGCTCTCTACCGCCGGTATGACTATCGCGGTGGACGCTTACGGTCCTGTATCTGATAACGCAGGCGGTATTGCCGAAATGGCGGGTCTTGATGAATCAGTCAGAGAAATTACGGATAAGCTCGATTCGGTAGGCAACACAACCGCCGCAATAGGAAAGGGCTTTGCAATAGGCTCTGCGGCACTCACCGCGCTGGCACTTTTTGTTGCTTACACGCAAGTTGTAAAGCTTCCCTCTATTAATTTTCTTAACCCGTGGGTTATCGCCGGCGCATTCATCGGCGCAATGCTGCCGTTTATGTTCTCGGCATTTACTATGGAGTCAGTAGGAAGAGCCGCAAATAAGATGATAGCTGAAGTGCGCCGCCAATTCCGTGAGAAGAAAGGCATTATGGAAGGCACCGAAAAGCCTGATTATGCCCGTTGCGTTTCGATTTCCACTTCCGCGGCGCTCAGACAAATGATAGCGCCGGCAATCCTTGCTGTAATAGCGCCTTTGGCGGTAGGACTTATAATGGGAACCGAAGCCTTGGGCGGTATGCTTGTAGGCTCGCTTCTTTCGGGTGTTTTACTTGCTATTATGATGTCTAACGCAGGCGGAGCCTGGGATAATGCCAAGAAGTATATTGAAAGTGGCGCATTTGGCGGAAAAGGCTCAATAGCTCACCGTGCGGCAGTGGTAGGTGATACCGTAGGTGACCCGTTTAAGGACACTTCGGGGCCTTCAATTAATATACTTATAAAGCTTATGACTATAGTTGCCGTTGTTTTTGCACCGATTTTTGTAAGGTACGGAGGACTTATCTTAAAGCTTTTCGGCTGATTAAACTTTGGTGTTTAATTAGTAAAAACACGAATAATATGCTATATGCGGAAGGGCTTGTCCTTCCGCATATTTTTTGTCTGTTTTGAATATAAATTTAGAAAGGAAGGTGCGTAAAATGGACGAAATAAAAATTAAAGAAAAAGGGAAAAGCGTGTTTTTTTCTGTGGCACTCATAGAAAGTATTTTGGCGGTACTTCTTATATTAGGCGTTTTGGGAATAAAGTTTTTTTTCAAGGAACAGTATATAGAAATCAAAAAGTGGTACGCAGAAAACTTAACGGTAGATATAAATATTTCTGAAATAATAGACGGGGCAAAAGATGAAATTTAATCTTTTCGGAACGAGGATTTATGTGTCTTTTCTGTTTTCCGCAACACTGTCCTTAATGCTTGCCACAGACCGCACCGGGCTTATGATACCAACGCTTTTTGCCGCACTCATACACGAAACGGGACATTTGTTTTCAATGTGGGCGTCGGACTGCGCACCGAAAGAAATACGGCTTATTCCGGCGTCTGTTCAAATTGTGGAGAAATACGGTACACCGCTTAAAAAGCAGTGGGGAATAATAATTTGCGGACCGCTTGCCAATATAGCCGTGTCCGCCGCGATTTTTATAAACTTTTATCTTACAGGCTCGGATATATCGTTAAGGTTTGCACTTTTGAACTTAGTTATGGCGGCGTTTAATCTGCTTCCCGTATCAGGACTTGACGGCGGCAGACTTTTAGAACTGTTTATTTCTGCAAAAAAGGATATATATACTGCCGCACGGACAGTAAATATAATAACAATAGTCTTAGCCATACTCCTTTGTGTCGTAGGTGTCACGCTTGTTATCAGGGGAAATGTAAATCTCTCGGTGTTCATTTTAGCATTGTATCTGTTTATGTGTGCGATAATAAAAAGATAGTCTACGCAAACCTCCTTCGCAACCGTTCACTGAAAGGTTGCGATTTGCCTGCGCAAACCGCGCTTTTCGAATCTTCTCACGGAAAAATAAAAAAGCCGCTGAAGGCGGTTTTCAGAGAGCAAGATAAAAACGAGTGAAGATTCGCCCGGC
>CADCLS010000010.1:112196-137633 GCA_902802375.1 Oscillospiraceae bacterium
CTTTTCGAATCTTCTCACGGAAAAATAAAAAAGCCGCTGAAGGCGGTTTTCAGAGAGCAAGATAAAAACGAGTGAAGATTCGCCCGGCGCAAATGTTGCACCGGCACGCACCCGCGCTTCGCAACCGTTCACTGAAAGGTTGCGATTTGCCTGCGCAAACCGCGCTTTTCGAATCTTCTCACGGAAAAATAAAAAAGCCGCTAAAGCGACTTTTTTATTTTTGGCGCGCCGGAGAAGATTCGAACTCCCGACCTTCTGGTCCGTAGCCAGACGCTCTATCCAGCTGAGCTACCGGCGCATAAATGTATTTAATTTTCTCGTGCCATAGTATAATATCACAATTTCTCATTAAAATCAATAGGAAATTTCAAAAAAGGGTGATATTTTGCGAATACTTTCAATTATTTATGAGTCGGTTTACGGGGTTCCGACGCTGACCTTGATATTTTCAGTATTCCTTTTCTTGAATATTAAAACTCGTTTTATAGGTATACGAAAAATCAGCGCTTCAATTAAGACGGTATTTTCAAAAAACAAAAACGGGAATTTCGGTTCTGCATTAAAGTCTGCTTGCGTATCGCTGAGCGCTACGGTTGGAACAGGAAACATTGTGGGTGTTGCAGGCGCTGTCAGCCTAGGCGGCGCCGGTGCGGTTTTTTGGATGTGGGTGTCGGCTATTCTCAGTCTGTCCGTTAAGTACTTGGAAATATATCTTTCATCCATCTATAAAAAAGACGGTTCCGCTTACAGTTATATATTCAAAGTCCTTAACAGCAATGCTTTAAGGCGCGTATTCCTTGTTCTTGGTATTATCGCGGCATTTGGGATAGGAAATCTTACCCAAACAAATGCCGCCTCATCTTCTGCGGCGGTAGTGCTTAGAGAAATCGGTATAAGACCCGATGTGTCCGGAATAATTGTGGGAATTGTTTTTATGCTGCTTTGCGTAGTTTTATTAAAAAGAGAATCGGGCGCCGTCAAGCTTTGCGAAATCCTTTTACCCTTTATGGCGGCGGCGTACATACTTTTTTGCGCAGCGGCTTTGTTTGTTGTAAGAGAAAAAATACCCGATACATTTTCACTTATATTAAAAGGTGCGTTCTCTCCAAAGGCGGTAACGGGAGGTATGGTAGGCTCTGTGATAAAAGCTATGAAGGCAGGTGTGGCAAGGGGTATTTTTTCAAACGAGGCAGGGCTTTCCACTGCCGCGTTAGCTTACGAAAAAAGCACCACGCCACCTCACATTACAGCGCTTTTCGGTATATTTGAGGTCATAGTTGACACTCTTATTTTGTGCACTCTTACCGCACTTGTGGTAATTTCATCCGGCACAGTGGTTTATGGCAAGGACCTCGGCGCTTACACGACGATGAGTTCTTTTACGAGCATTTTAGGGAAAAACTCGGTTTTTTGGTTTTGTCCGATAATCTGTTTTTTTGCTTTTTCCTCAGTTATCGGTTGGGGAATTTACGCCCGCCGTTTTAGTGAAAAGCTATCGGTAAATCCCAATTTAATTGTTTTAGTTTACTCTGCTTGCTGTATATTAGGCGCCGTATCGGGTGCCGGTGCGGTGTGGCAAATAGCTGAAATCAGCAGTATTCTTATGATGACGGTAAACTGCGCCGCTCTAATTCTTAATAAGTACAGTTGACTTTGATACGATGAAAATATATAATCTAATAGGAATATGAAATTAAGAGGAAGATATGAAAAGCTTTACTGTTTCAAAAGACGATAACGATAAAAGGCTTGATAAGTTTCTAAGCAAGGTTTGTCCCTCGCTTCCGAATGCACTTTTATACAAATATATAAGACTTAAAAGAATAAAGGTTAACGGTAAGCGTGCGGCGGCTGATATGAGGCTTAAAACGGGGGATAAAATTGACGCGTATATAAGCGACGAGTTTTTTGTGTCAAAGCACCCCAAATATGATTTTTTATCAGCTTCAGACAAGTTAAATATTGTATATGAGGATGAAAATATAATTGTCGCGGATAAACCGCAAGGTCTTTTGTGCCATCCTGACGATAAAGAGTTTTCCGATACGCTTATCGGCAGAATAAAGCGGTATTTATACGAAAAGGGAGAGTACAATCCCGAAAACAGTCAGAGCTTTACGCCGGCTCTTGCAAACCGAATAGACCGAAACACCGGCGGACTTGTGCTTGCCGCAAAAACGGCTCAGGCACTGCGAATTTTATGTGAAAAAATCAAAGAACGCGAAATAGATAAAAGATACCTTGCGGTAGTTCACGGCATACCGCGCGAAAAGACTGCGATTCTTGAAGCTTTCCTTGAAAAAAACGAGAAAAAAAATAAGGTGTACTTGTCCGATAAAAAGCGGGATAATAACCGCACTATCAGGACAAAATACACCGTTATTAAAGCGAAAAACGGTTTATCGCTCATTGAAGTTGAACTGCTCACCGGCCGCACTCATCAGATAAGGGCGCATATGGCGTCTATAGGTCATCCGCTTCTTGGCGACGGCAAATACGGGCGTATAAACGAGGATAAGAAAATCGGTTTTACAAAGCAAGCGCTTTATTCTTATAAATTAAGCTTCAGCTTCAAAACCGATGCCGGCGCGCTGAATTATCTGAACAAAAAAACAATCAAAGTAAAAGATGTATATTTTGCAAAGCAGTTATTTGACATAACTGTCGAGGATATCTAAAATATCATCTTTCCCGGTACCGTTTAACGCGGAGAAGGGTAATACGGGTACATTTTCAAGCAGGGTTTGCCAGTAATTTATTTTTTCGGCAAGCTCTGTTTTGTTTAGTTTATCGCACTTTGTAAGCACTGCCGCAAACGGTATACGGCGGCTTTTAAGAAAATCTATCATACGCTCATCGTCACCCGATAGCGTACGCCTTATATCTAAAAGCTGAAAGCAAAGCCTGATATTGCGACTACCCGAAAAATATGCGTTCATAAGTGAATCCCACCTGTTGCGCTCGGCGGCACTTACTTTGGCATATCCGTACCCCGGCAGGTCCACAAGCATAATTTCTCCGGCGCGAAAAAAGTTGATTGTGGTGGTCTTTCCGGGCGTGGAGCTTACTTTGGCTATCGCCTTTCTGCCGAGCAGTTTGTTTATAAGCGACGATTTTCCTACATTTGACCTGCCTGAAAAACAGATTTCCGGCTGTATACTTTCGGGAAGCTGCTTATCTGTGCCGTAAGATGCGATAAATTCTGCATTACTTAAATTCATTTTTTACCCCTTTAATCAGCTCACCGTGCGCGCGATAGCAGTCGTACCGCGTTTTTTGCGGCTCACGAGAGCCGCGTCTATTATCTCGTCAACGAAGCGCACCGGCACAAAACAAATATGAGCCTTAACCGTTTCGTCAACATCGTCAAGGTCAGGGATGTTTTCGTGCGGTATAAATACCGTTTTTACGCCACCGCGGTATGCCGCCATACTCTTTTCTTTAAGTCCTCCTATAGGAAGCACTCTGCCCAGCACTGTGACCTCACCGGTCATAGCGATGTCACGGCGTATCGGCGTTTTAGTCAGTGCCGATACAAGTGCGGTGGTGATAGTAACGCCGGCGCTCGGTCCGTCCTTTGGTGTTGCCGCCTCTGTGGCGTGAATATGTATATCCTTAGTCTTGTAAAAATCGGGGTTTATGCCGTATTTTGCGGCGTTTGCACGCACATAAGTTATCGCCGCGGCGGCAGACTCTTTCATCACATCTCCGAGATTACCGGTAAGCTCTACCTTGCCGGTCCCCTCCATTACGGCGATTTCCATTTGCATTATTTCGCCGCCCACTCTCGTCCACGCAAGACCGTTAATAATACCTATTTCATCTTCTGGAAGTATAGCCTCGGGGCGATATTTTTTATGTCCTAAGAGAGCTTCGAGGTCCTGCGGCTTTATGTTAACTATCTGCTGACTGCCTTCGGCAATTTTCTTTGCCGCCTTCGCACAAAGCGAGCCTATCGTGCGTTCAAGCGAACGCACACCTGCCTCACGGGTATAAAAATCAATAAGCGAATACAAAACGCCGTTTGATATTTTGCAATTTTTATTTGTAACCCCGTGACTTTCAAGCTGACGCGCGAGCAAATGCTTTTTGGCTATATTAAACTTTTCCTCTCTTGTGTAGGAATCAATTTCAATTATTTCCATACGGTCAAGAAGCGGCAGGGGAATGGTATCGAGCGAGTTTGCCGTAGTTATAAATACGGCACGGCTTAAATCATAGGGCATATCGAGAAAATTATCCGTAAAAGCGCAGTTTTGCTCAGGGTCTAATACTTCGAGCATAGCGCTTGCCGGGTCACCCTTATAGTCGCTTCCTATTTTATCTATTTCGTCAAGTAGAATTACCGGGTTTTTACTGCCGGCTTTTTTCATAGCAGAAATTATTTTACCCGGCATTGCACCTACATAGGTTTTGCGGTGACCGCGTATCTCGGCTTCATCGTGAACGCCGCCGAGCGACACTCTCGCGTAATCACGCCCCATACATTCTGCAATAGTCTTACCTATTGAGGTTTTTCCAACTCCCGGAGGACCGTAAAGGCAAATAATCTGCCCTTTTACTTCGGGTGCTAACGCATAAACCGAAATTGCCTCAAGTATGCGCTCTTTCACCCTTTTAAGACCGTAAAAATCGCGGTCGAGTATCCTTGCGGCGCGGTTTATATCAACCGTGCCCTTTCTCTCTTTATCCCAGGGAAGCTCAAGGCAAAGCTCGATAAATGCGCGCTGAGAGGTGGCTTCGTGAGCGCCGGGCGGCATTTTAAGAAGCTTGTTTATTTCGGTATGTATTTTGGCTTTAACTTCATCTGAAGCCTTAAGCGCGTTGACTTTCGAATGATATTCGTCGGTCTCGTCTCCGCTTTCATCTCCGTAAAGCTCATCGGATATAACCTTTATCTGCTCTTTTAGGTAAAAGTCCTTCTGAGTTTCGTCAATACGGTATCTGGTTTTCTCACCTATGCGGTTGTCTATTTCGGTAATTTCCCGTTCTTTTGAAAGCAGTTCAAGTAAAACCTTCGCGCGAGTTACCACGCTTAGCTGCTCTAAAACATACTGCTTGTCGTCAAAGGGCGCCGGTATGTTAAAGGCGATATAATCTGACAGATAGGAAAGGTTTTCACTTGTCGCTACCGTCATAACTATATCTGCCGGCATTTTCGGACTGACTTTAAGATACAGCTCAAAGCTCGCTCTTATTCTGCGTATAAGACCTTCAATATACACCTGCCGGTTTTTTACCGGCTTATCGTCAAGGCGTTCGACTGTCGCAGTGTAAAAATCGCCCTTATCTGTAATTTCAAGGTGATGTGCGCGATAAAGGCCATGTAAAAGAGCCTTAACACTGCCGTCGGGCAGTGTCAGAACCTGGCGTACACGAGCGACGCATCCTATTTTATATAAATCGTCAAGCCCGGGATTTTCGGTTGCGATGCTTTTTTGTGTTATAAGATAAATGGGGGTGTTCTTTTCCATAGCGAAGTTGAGAGCCGCTACCGATTTCTTTCGCCCCACATCAAGTGTAATCATCATATCCGGGAATGCGACCAGTCCCCTGAGCGCTAAAAGCGGATAATTTGCACCTGTATTTATGTCTTGCATATAAATTCTCCTGAGTTATCCTAAAAGTGCTGCACAGAGCGCATTGTTTTCAAACACGAATATAAGATTGTGTTTAAGTCCTTTGCACTCAACAATCGAGCGATTAGGGGCTGACGGCAGGAAGAAAAGCTCTCCGTCTTTTGCCTCGCGCTCGGTGTATTTAATGTTTTGTTCGTCCAAGGCTGATGTTACCTCAATGCTTATTGCGCCTACTTCAAAGCCCAAAAAGCTATCAAAGCCTGCAATTTTGGTAATTACATTTTTTTCGGTGTCAAAATAGAGGTTTAATGCACCGTTTGAAATGAAAGCGGGGGATTCATCTGCAAAAATCGCAAATCCGTCCTTTTCGAGAGCCTCGTTGTCAGGTACGGCGTCGCCGATTTTAAGCTCGATTTCCGGAATCTTTCCCATTTCCGCAAAGTATGCTACATCAACGCTATGTGACCATTTCTGCTTTTCGCCTTTACAAGCGCAAAAAGAAAAGACAAATAAAACGCAAAGAAAAACTATAACTGCCTTTTTCATTTTTTCTCACCCCGTGTTTTCCTTAAAAGCTCATTTCTTTGGTTCCAAAGGTTCTCGGATAAGTCAACATAATAGTTGTGGGGCTTTTCAAATCTTTTAACCTCATCCCAAAGACTGTCTACCGCCTCTTGCCTGTATTGCTTGATTTCGGCTACTGTCGGACTGTTGTAAACCTGCTTTCCGTCTTTGAAAATCTGTGTTTGAAGCTTTTCGGCACGGAAGTTTTCAACCGTTTTGCGTTTCCATGTATAAGTCGGGTCAAAAATTTCGTAAGGCTTGGTGTCGTCGATTTTTTCGTGATTTAAGGTTATAACATCTGCGAGTGCCTTGCCGGTTTCCCTGTCAAAAAGGCGCCACGGGATTTTTACACCCGGAATGGTTATTTTAGCAGTGTTTTCGCTGACCTTGATTTTAGGCGTGATAACGCCGTTTTCCTCAACTGCGGCAAGCTTGTAAACGCCTCCGAACACCGCCTCGCTTGAAGCGGTTATAAGGCGTTCGCCCACGCCGAAGCTGTCAACACGCGCACCCTGGAAAATCATATCGCGGATGAGATATTCGTCCAACGAATTTGATACGCAGATTTTAGCGTCCGGATAGCCGGCGTCGTCAAGCATTTTACGAACTTTCTTTGAAAGATATGTTATATCGCCGCTGTCAATTCTGATACCTAAAGGACGGAAGCCCTTTGGCTTTAATACCTCGTCAAATACCCTTATTGCGTTCGGAATACCTGATTTTAATACATTGTAGGTGTCTACAAGAAGCAGGCAACTTGAAGGATACTTCTCGGCATAGGTCTTAAATGCGGTATATTCATCATCAAAAAGCTGTACCCAGCTGTGCGCCATAGTGCCGGAAGCGGCAGTGCCAAAATCCTTTGCGGTTCGGATATTGGATGTGCCGGTACATCCGCCTATTATCGCGGCGCGTGCGCCGTAATATGCCGCGTCAGCACCTTGAGCGCGCCGGGCGCCGAACTCCATAACCGGTCTGCCCTCTGCCGCACGGCAGATACGGTTTGCCTTAGTTGCTATAAGCGATTGGTGGTTGATAACAAGAAGCAGCATTGTTTCAAGTATCATACACTGTATCGCAGGGCCTCTTACCGTTACAATAGGCTCCTGCGGAAAAATAGGCGTACCTTCTTTTACCGCCCATACATCACAGCAGAATTTGAAGTTTTTAAGGTAATCTATAAACTCATCTGAAAATAAACTAAGTGAGCGCAAATATTCAATATCGCTTTCGTCAAAATGCAGGTCGTTAAGATAGTCTATAAGTTGCTGCACACCTGCCATAATAGCATAACCGCCGTTATCGGGAACGCGGCGGAAAAACATATCAAAATAAGTTATGGTGTCCTTAAAGCGACTGTCAAATATACCGTTTGACATTGTAAGCTCATAAAGGTCCATTATCATCGTGAGATTTCTGTTATCAATTTTCATAAATTCACTCCTACATTTTTTCGGGTGCAGATATGCTCAGCATATTAAGCACATTTTTAATGGTGATACCCGTAGCACTCGAGAGCGCAAGACGGGCAAGAGTGAGGCTTTCATCCTCAGTTTTGACCCTGCACGCCGCATAGAATTTGTGAAAACGCGTTGCAAGCTCTGTTACATAATGGGTAATCCTTGCCGGGTCGTAAGCTTTTGCGGCGGCGATTACTTCGTCTGTCAGTGAAGCAAGATATAAAATAAGCTCGCGTTCTTCCGGTGTTTTTAGCAAATTAAGATACTCAGGCTTTAAGCTATCCGCCGAAATTCCTTCTTCTTTAAGGTTTCTTATAATACTGCAAATTCTCGCATAGGCGTACTGAACATAGAAAACCGGGTTGTTGTTAGATTCACTCACTGCTAAATCGAGGTCGAAATCAAAGTGCGAATTAGGCTCTCTCAAATTAAAGAAAAATCTTGCGGCGTCTATCGGTACTTCGTCAAGAAGCGTTACAAGCGTTATAGCTTTGCCTGAGCGCTTTGAGGCTTTTATAACCTCACCGTCACGCACAAGGCGCACCATTTGCATTATTACAACATCGAGCCTGTCCGCCGGGGCGCCGAGGCTTTTAAGCGCCGCTTTAAGGCGCGGCACATAACCATGGTGGTCAGCGCCGAGCACATCAATAGCTCGGTCAAATTTTCTCACGCAGAGCTTGTTGTAATGATAAGCAATATCCGGCACAATGTAAGTGGGTACTCCGTTTGCACGAACTAACACGAAGTCTTTATCACAGCCGAAATCGGTGGCACGAAACCAGAGCGCGTCTTCAAGTGTGTAGGTGTGACCGCTTTGCTTTAATTTTTCTATTACCTCGCGTGTAGCTCCGCTTTCGTGAAGCGAGCTTTCCTTAAACCAGGTGTCGTAATTTATACGGTATTTTTCGAGGTCGCGTTTTAAGCCTTCTATATTTTTAGGAAGTGAAAAGGCAACCAACGCCGCGCGACGTTCTTCCTCGCTTTTTTGTACAAAGCTATCACCGTGAACCTCGGCAAATGCTTTTGCGTGCGCGATAATATCCTCGCCGTGGTATGAATCCTCAGGCATTTCAATGCCCTCTTTATAAAGCTGTAAATATCTTAAATCGAGGCTTAATGCAAATTTGTTTATCTGGTTTCCGGCGTCGTTTATGTAAAACTCTCGCTCTACATTATAGCCTGCCGTACTAAGCACTGAAGCAAGACAATCCCCAAGCGCTCCGCCACGAGCGTTTCCTATATGCATAGGACCTGTGGGATTAGCTGAAACAAACTCAACTAAAATCCTTTTGCCCCCGCCGAAATTGCTTTTTCCGTAGTCGTCACCCTTTGTTAATATATCCTTTACTATATCCGCATAAAATTTATCTGATAAAAAGAAGTTCATAAAGCCGGGGCCCGCAATTTCGCACTTCTCAATATAGGTATCAGAAAAATCAGCGTTTTCTATAAGCTTTTCGGCTATTGCTCTCGGTGCCGCGTGCAGCTCACGCGCCCAGGCCATAGCCGCATTTACCGCAAAATCACCGTGCTCACGGTTTGCCGGAGTTTCTATTGCAAATTGCGGTAAATCCTCACGGCTAAACGCCTTATTTGCCGAGAGCTTAATTATGCTTTCAATTTGATTTTTTGCCGTCGTTACCAGTTGTGACATTTTCTTTCCTCATCTTCCCTCAACGCTTATTTCAACCGAGTTTTCGCTGATTAACTTTAAGTCGGTATCAAGCGTGTATACCATTTTGATTTTTCCGCCGTTTTCACTCAGCGTGTTTTCTATTTCCTTGCCGTAAATGCCGAGAGTAAGATTACCCTCAGGCACCGAGTAAAAGCAATTATTTCTAACGCCGTTTTCTATATAAAGCTTTGATTTTATCGCACCGGACCGTTCTAAGGTTACACTTTCCTGCCCGGAGGCTATAAGCTTTGTTTTTATCCGTTCGTTTTCTATTACCGCACCGTCAAAATAGCTTAAAATGAAATCATTATCTACTTTTCTGAGCGTACCCTCGGTTGCAAACTCTATTACATCCTTTTCGTCGCCCAGTCCCTGTGTGCCTCTTATTTTAATTATTACTCTTTTCATTCTTTTCTACATCCACCAAATTGATTGTTATATCCCGGCAGTTTTCGCCTAAAAATATTTTAACCGTTTTTTCAAATGTTACAGGCTTATCGCTTACAAAAAATTCGTAAGACGGCTTGCCGCCTTCATTATTCTGAGTGTTTGTTTTAAGCAGATACTCTTTTATATATTCCGCCGCTGAAACTCCCATATCTATAAGGGCGACACCGGGCATATATTCGCGTATAAGCTCTTCAAATACCGGGAAATGCGTACACCCGAGAATGAGAGTATCAATACCTGAGCTTTTCATATCACAAAGATACCTTTGTATCGTCAGGCGAGCAATTTCGTTATCGGCAGTATACCAGCCTTCCTCAGCTAAAGACACAAGCATCGGCGCCGCAGTTTCAAACACCTGAGTATCCGGCGCGGCTTTAAGTATAAGGTTTTTATGCGCGTGGCTTTTTATTGTGGCAGGTGTTGCAAGCACACCGATTTTTCCCGATTTTGTGAACCTTACGGCATCTTTTACAGAGTGAGAAATAACCTCTATAAACGGCACCGGCAAAGCTTTGCCCGTATCTGACGCCACAGATGATACCGTACCGCAGGCGGCAACTATCATCTTAACATTTTTACTTATAAGAAAGCTTTCGTCTTCCGCGGCGTATTTTCTCACCGTCTCAACGCTTTTTGTGCCGTAAGGCACACGCCCTGTATCGCCAAAATATACTATATTTTCGTTCGGTAAAACTTCCATAATTCTTTTTGCAACGGTAAGTCCGCCCAGTCCCGAATCAAAAACCCCTATTGCGCGCGAGTCGCCCATGAGGCACCTCCAAATTGAAACTATATAATATAATTATTCATAATAATATAACATATTCTGGTAGATTTATCAACCCGACAAAACAAAAAAAGCAGGATTTTTTGCAAACATCAAAAAATCCTGCAAAGGTTTTAAGTTTTATGCCGTAAGATAATACTTTACAAGCGACTGTAAAAGAGTATCCCTATCAATACGACGAATGATATTTCGCGCATTTCTATGGGTGGTTATATATGTCGGGTCCTCTGAGAGAATATATCCCACGATTTGATTTATCGGGTTATATCCCTTCTCTTTCAGCGCGTCGTAAACCTCTGTAAGCATTCTGCGTATTTCCTGCTCGGTCTGGTCGCCGATAGAAAATGTAAGGGTTTTATCTATCATAAATATCACTCCCTGATTATTATTTTATACTCTTTTTTACAAAACTTCAAGTATTATTTTCTAAGCTCGCCGCCGGCTTTTTGAAGCTTTTCAACAATTTTAGAGCATATGCTCTCGGTTTGCTCTTCAGTAAGTGTACCCTCTGCCGAACGCAGCCATACGCTGAACGCTACGCTCTTTTTTCCTTCGGGTATCTGCGAGCCGGTATAAATATCAAAAAGCTTTATCTTTTCAAGCATTCTTCCCGCACCTGAGGATATTGCCTTTTGAAGCTCTCCTACCGGGGTGTCAATATCGGCAAGCAAAGCAAAATCGCGTTCCACTGCCGGGAATTTCGGAAGCGGCTTGTAAACAAGCTTTCGGCGGTTAATGCCGTAAAGAACATCAAGCTTTATTTCAGCCACATAAACACGCTCGTTTATGCCGAATTTTTCTGCGACTGACGGGTGAACTTCACCGAATGTGCCGCAAAGAGTGTTGTTGGCATAAACCTCCGCTTGTCTGCCCGGGTGCAGGTAAGGCTCGGCAGCTCTTTCGTATCTTGTGTGCGCGCCGAAAAGCTTAAACAGTGATTCTATTATGCCCTTTAATGTGAAGAAATCCTCGTCTTTGCCGTAAATTCCGAGACAGAGTGTGGGTATTTCCTCCGGCTGGCTTTTAAGCGGCAACTCGCCGAAGAAGCGCTTGCTTATCTCAAAGAATTTAGCGCCCTCTATTTTTCTGCTTATGTTTGTTGCCATTACTGAGAGCATACTCGATACAAGCTGAGTTCTGAGCGCTGAGTATTCGTCACCTAACGGATTTATAATCTTTATCATATTGCGGCGCTCGTCTGACTCGCTCAAACCCAGCATATCCGCAGCGGCAGGGTTGATGAACGAATAGGTGGCAATTTCTCTCATACCGCAAGAAGTAAGCAGGCTTTTTATCTTATTGCTCTTTTCGCGCTCCGGTAGAATTTTACCGCGTGTTACCTCACCGCGCATAGGTCTTCCCTTTATGTGAGAGTAGCCGTATATTCTCATAATCTCTTCGGCTAAATCGGCTCTGCCCTCAACATCGTCACGCATAGAGGGCACGCTTACGGTCATTTCGTTGCCGGAAAGCTTCGTTTCAAGACCCAATTTGTTTAGAATTGAAACCATAGTATCTTTCGGCACATCTACGCCGATAAGCTCTAAAACCTTGTCGGTGGTGGTTTTTATAATTCTGTTTTCGGGTAAGTCGCCGTGTATATCGGCGGCGCCGTCAATAATATCGCCTGCGTTAAGCTCGTAAATGAGCGATAAAGCTCTGTTCATCGCATACTCTACATTATTTATGTCAGTACCCTTTTCAAATCTCGCGCAGGACTCGGTACGAATACCGAGAGTGTGTGCCGTATGCCTTACACTGTCTCTGCGGAATTTTGCGCTTTCCAGGAATAAATCTGTGGTATCGTCCTCAATTTCGCTTTCCTTACCGCCCATAATACCTGCAAGGCAGGAGGGATTTTTGCCGTCCGCAATTACAAGCATATCACCGGTGAGATTAAACTCTTTTCCGTCAAGTGTTACTATCTTTTCACCCTCACACGCGTTTCTTACTATAATTTTCTTGTCTTTAAGGTCGTTGTAGTTAAATGCGTGCATTGGCTGACCCGTTTCAAGCATAACAAAGTTGGTAATATCAACAATGTTGTTAATCGGCCTCATACCGGCTGAGATTATCGCTTTTTTCATCCAGTCAGGCGACTCGGCAATACGCAGATTTTTAACCATTCTTCCCATATAACGGGGGCATAGGTCGATGTTTTCCACACTTACGCTTATATAATCGTCTATGTCGCCGCCCACTGTTTTATACGATATTTCCGGCGCCTTAAATTCGGTGTCTAATACAACCGATATTTCTTTTGCTATGCCTAAAAAGCTTCCGGCATCGGGGCGGTTTGAGGTAATAGAAAAATCTATGACGGTATCGTCAAGGCCTAAAGCCTCTTTAATATCCGTGCCCGGTATCTGTTCGCCTTTAAGAATGAGTATTCCGTGAACCTCGGCGCCTTCGTAATCGGCCTCTGTCAGTCCTAATTCGCCGCCTGAACAGAGCATACCGTTCGACTCTACGCCGCGAAGCTTGCCCGATACAATGTGCGTGCCGTCAGGCAGGAAACTGTCGTCAAGCGCCGCCGGCACAAAGTCGCCAACGCTTATATTCTGCGCGCCGGTGACAATTTGAACGGGCGCGTTTTTACCTACATCCATTTGACATATCTGCAAATGGTCGCTGTTTTCGTGGGGGGATATTTCAAGAATTTTTGCCACTACAACATTTTTAATGCCGTCGCCCTTTTTCTCAACGCTTTCAATTTCAAAGCCTGCAAGCGGCATTTTTTCGCAAAGTACTTCGGCAGAAACATTTATATCAACATATCTTTTTAAGTGATTAAGTGAAACTTTCATTCTTTTCCGCCTCCTTAAAACTGTTCTAAGAAGCGCTTATCGTTTTCAAAAAGCAAACGAATATCGCTGATTTTATATCTTGTGGTGGTTATTCTGTCAATCCCGATGCCAAAAGCAAAGCCGGTGTAAACATCCGGGTCAATGCCGCAGGACCGCAGTACATTCGGGTGTACCATTCCGGCGCCGAGTATTTCTATCCAGCCTTCGCCTTTACATACTCTGCAGCCTTTTCCGCCGCATTCTGTGCAGGAGACATCAACCTCAACGCTTGGCTCGGTAAACGGGAAGAAGGACGGGCGAAAACGCACATTTACGCTATCTCCGTAAATCTCGTGAGCAAACTGTTCGAGTACGCCCATAAGGTCGCACATCGTAACGCCTTTATCTACAACAAGACCTTCAAGCTGGTGGAAAACAGGTGAGTGTGTTGCGTCCACCTCGTCAGCTCTGAACACTCTGCCGGGGCAGATTATTCTGATAGGCGGTTTCCTTGTTTCCATTGTTCTTACCTGCGCCGCGGAGGTCTGCGTGCGAAGAAGAATTTTATCTGCAAGATAGAAGGTGTCCTGCATATCGCGCGCCGGGTGGTCTTCGGGCACATTCAGGCACTCGAAATTGTAATGGTCGGTTTCAACCTCAGGTCCGTCAAGCACATCAAAGCCCATAGACTGAAAAATATCTATAAGGTCGTTTGTTACAATGCTTAAAGGATGAAGTCCGCCCACATCGGTTGCCTTTTCCGGCAAAGTAATATCTATCGTTTCGGATTTAAGCTTCAGCTCTGTTGCCTTTTCTTTGAGCTTCGCTTTTCGCTCGGTGATAAGAGCCTCAACCTTTGCTTTTGCGTCGTTTACAAGCTGACCCATTTTAGGTCTCTCTTCGGGTGAGAGCGAACCCATTTGTTTAAGAAGCGCTGTAAGCTCGCCCTTTTTACCAAGGTATTTTACTCGCAGTTCCTCGATTTGCTTTTCGTCAAGCGCCGCACTTACGCCCTTTTCAGCCGCAAGGCGTATGGCTTCAAGTTGTTCTTTCATAGTTTTCCTCCAAAAAATAAGGCTCCGCCCCAAAACAGGACGAAGCCAATACATTTACGACTCCGCGGTACCACCCGCATTTTTGCGTTAATACGCAAACACTCAAAAGCGTTAACGCCGCCTGTACGGTACCGCCTAATACTATTTCAGCGATACTGCTCGGAAGTGAACTTCATAATACTCCCCTTAAACCGCTTACAGCCGGTGACGGTCACTCTCTTAAAGGTTATATATTATTACTCTTCTTCGTCATAGCATTTATACAAAGATATAATAACACCATTTTTTTCTTATTGCAAGTATTTTTTAAGCTCTTCAGATAATTCTGCCAGCAGTTCCATAGTAAATGTCTCGCCTCTGGCGGTCTCGTTTATGCCGAGCTTCAAAAAAATCTGTTTAATTTTTTCTTTATCGATTTTCATAGCGCTTGATATTGAATTTATCGCCGTTTTTCTGCGAAGCAAAAAGCAGGCGTTGACTGTTTTGAAGAAAAATTCCTCGTCTGATACATTTATCGGAGGCGCACTTCGTATTTTAAGATTTATTACTTCGGAATTTACTTTCGGTTCGGGTAAAAATGAGGATTTTGGTACAAAGAAAAGCGGTTTTGCTAAAGCGTAATAATTAATTGCCGCAGTTACCGCGCCGGCGTTTCTGCTGCCGACTTCGGCACAAATTCTATCCGCCGCCTCTTTTTGCACCATTACGGTGATACTTTCTATCGGCAATTTACTTTTGAGTAAATTCATTATTATAGGGGATGTTATATAGTAGGGGAGATTTGCACAAACCGTAACACTGCCGCAGTCAGAAAAGTTTTCATTTATAATAGCATGAAGGTCGGTCTTTAATACATCTGAGAAAATCACCTTCACATTGTCAAGTCCTTCAAGCGTTTTATTAAGCACCGGCTTTAATTTTTCGTCAACCTCAATAGCTATAACCCGTTTGGCTCTTGTAGACAACTCGCGTGTCAGCACGCCGGCACCCGGACCTATCTCTATAACGCCGGTATCTTTTCCGCCGGCAAACTCTGCCATTTTGGGCGCTACGGTGCCGTCGATTAAGAAATTTTGCCCTAACGACTTTTTGAAAACAAAGCCCGCTTTTTCGAGAAACGCTTTAATGTCGTTTTTATTTGAAATCTCCAATAGTATCACCTGAAAACAATTATATATAAAAATAATAACGCTTTCAAGAAAATTTTATTTGCCATAAACCCAACACTATGGTACAATGATAAAAACAAGTTTGGAAGTGAGTTTTTTGGATAACAGATATATTGGAAAAGTAATTGAAGAAATGACGCCGTTTTTAGATGAAAACGGGTTTAAGAAGATTGCGGAAAATGAGTACGAAAGCGAAAAATGCAAGGTAAAAGTGGAATATTCAGACGAACGGCAGATGTATACTTTAAGTAAAGCTGAAGAGGGCGGAGAATACAAAGAGCTTTCAGCTTGGCTTTTTGACGACAGTCAGTTAGAGCGCGACGCCGCAAGCGTTGGTATTGATTTCACCGAAACGCTCTCAGAGAGTTTAGGCGTTAAGAAAAATACACGCGCCGCCGCAGTGGTTGATATGCCTACGGCTAATAAGGACGGCGCTGATATTGCCACTTTCGCAAAGCGCGTGCTTGATGTTTATCCGCAGTTTAAGGAGCATTACCGCGAGCATATCGGTAAGTACGGCAACTTTTTATATCTGAACTTCTTTGGCGAAACGCTGGTGCCTGAGCTTCGAGCAACGCTTGAAAGCGGAGATAAAAAGGCGATAAAGAAAATTTTTACGGTTTTTGAGTCAACCTATATAACAGGAGATAAGGATACCGTAAACGCAATGCTCGCAAGCATTGCCGCCGCCGTTTGCAATAACGAAAAGGCGCAGAAGAATTTAGCGGTAACGCTCGAAAATAACGACCATATGTTAAAGTCGGTAATGGCGTTGAGCGAAAGAATTAAAACAAATAAAAAACTAACCGAAGCGCTTATTAAAAAATAATTTTTTTGGGGGGAAGAATTATGGAGTTTTTGTATATTGGAATTATTGCGGCTATTCTTATTCTGTTTTTTGCAAATGTAAGAGTTGTTCCACAGGCAACGCAGTATGTTATAGAGTTTTTAGGTAAATACCACGCTACATGGGACGCCGGCATTCATGTTAAAATCCCGATAGTGCAAAAAATTGCAAAGCGTATCACACTTAAAGAGCAGGTGCTTGATTCGGCACCGCAGCCGGTTATCACAAAAGATAATGTTACTATGCAGATAGATACGGTAGTTTATTTCCGTATATTTGATGCGCGGCTTTACACTTATGGTGTTGTAAACCCGATAAACGCGCTTGAAAATCTTACTGCTACCACACTTCGTAATATCGTAGGTGAATTAGAGCTTGACGGTACGCTCACTTCCAGAGATACGATAAACACTAAAATGACCGCGATTTTGGATGACGCTACCGACCAATGGGGAATGAAGGTTACCCGTGTTGAGCTTAAGAACATTATTCCGCCGGCTGAAATTCAGAACGCTATGGAAAAGCAAATGAAGGCTGAGCGTGACCGCCGTGAAACGCTTTTACAGGCGGAAGGTCACAAGGCGGCGGCGATTACCCGTGCTGAGGGTGATAAGCGCGCGATGATACTTGCCGCTGAAGGTGAGAGAGACGCTCGAATTGCGCGTGCCGAGGGTGAAGCAAAGGCGATTTACCTTTCCAAGAAAGCTGAGGCGGACGGTCTCAGGGCACTAAAAGAGGCAGGCGTTGACGCCGCGGTTTTAGAGCTTAAAAAGTATGAGGCGTTAGTTAATCTTTCAAACGGCACCGCCGCGAAGCTCATTATCCCGACCGACGCGGTAAGCGCCGTAACAAATAACGCAATTTTCACAGAGACTACAGGACTCGGCGATGTTACGAAAGAGGCTAAAAAGCCAAAGGCGGAACCCAAAAAAGACGAATGCTGTGATAAGTAAACATATAAAGTAAAAGAGATACCGCGCGGCGAAATTCGCCGCGCGGTTTCATACATATTTTGTTCTTTATTCAATATCTACGCCTTTGTTTAAGACTTTCTTGCATATTATACTCATACCGAATATTATTATTAAATACAATATCGAAGATACTATCGCCAATACTCTGAAAGCGTTTACATCAATGTTTATTGTGCCTGATTTGAACAGTTCCATTACCGAATTATCAAACAAACCGTATACAAAAACAAGGGATAATACCAATGTTTGAGAAATCAAGTAAAAGACAAATCCGAATAATACCGAAAGGCCTGTTTTGCCGTTGCTCATTTTATAGCCTAAAATGATTCCTAAAAATCCGCACTGAATGGCGTTAAACAACTCTAAAAATATAATTAAGAAAGTAATTGTAATGAAAAACAACATACTCATATTAAACCCTGTTGTTATAGCTTTAATATACTCTTTTATAATAAGCCATGTATGCGGAGTATAATACGCTATAAATAAACTGAGAATTACAAAAACAAAACCAACAAAGAAAAATATAAGTGTTTGAATAAACTTTGAATTATACAAGTCATTTTTAGTAACAGGTAATGTATGTGTAAGATATGATTCGTCTTTATAAATAGAATCTCTGAATCTGACCCAACTTCTCATCATTACATTGATAATTATATCTGCAATCATAGCAATCATACATCCCGATGATATTCTGCTTAGGATTTTTATCATAACAGTTTGTTCGGGTAAAGACAGTAATCTTGTTGTTATTGCGAAGAATACGGACAGTATATAAAACACACACATATTCCTAATCATATATTTAAGGTCATATTTTAATAACTTAATCAGCATTTGAACATCCTCCTGAATATTTCATCTATGGAAGCATTTTCCTTTTCCCTTAATTCGTCCGTATCGCTTTGCAGTGCTATTTCTCCTTTGTCGATAAATACAACTTCATCGAGTATCCTTTCAATATCGGATATTAAATGCGTAGAGATTATTACACTCGCATTTTCGTTAAAGTTGGATAGTATTGTATCTAAAATATAATCTCTTGTTGCAGGGTCAACACCGCCGAGAGGTTCATCAAGTATGTAAAGGTCCGCGTTTCTTGACATTACCAGTACAAGCTGAACCTTTTCCTGCATACCCTTACTCATTTTAGATAGTTTCTGGTTATCGTCCAAATCCAAATCTTTTAATAGCCTTTTGGCTTTTTGTATATCAAAATCATCATAAAAATCTTCAAAGTAATTCAAAACCTCATTTACTCTCATTTGTTTGTTCAAATAGGTTCTCTCCGGCAAATAAGATATTATTTTCTTTGATTCTACACCAACCTTATTACCTTTAATAAGTATCTCGCCGTCGGTTGGTGTGAGCAGGTCGTTTATAAGTTTTATAAGCGTGCTTTTTCCGGCGCCGTTTTTGCCGAGCAAGCCGATAATCTTACCCGAGGATAATTTAAGGTTTATATTTTTAAGAGCGTATTTGTTTTCGTATTTTTTGCTTAAATCTTTAATTTCCAGTAATTCCATATTACTCGTCTATCCCTTCTAAATATTTAATGGACTCAGCTTTCCCCAAACCTATTCTTTTCATCCCTTGAAAATAACTTTTTGCAAGAGTAACGGCATATTCATCCTTTAGTTTCTCTATCAATTCTTTATTATTCGTAACATACTTGCCGTTTGTTCGCTCTGTATATATAAGATTTTTATTTTCAAGCTCTGATAACGCTTTTTGCATCGTATTGGGGTTTACCTTAAATGTTGTTGCAAACTCTCTGACGGACGGAAGCTTTTCTCCGGGCTTGAACACCCCTGATATAAGATAGATTTTCAGATAATCTAATAACTGTATATAAATCGGAATGTTGTTTTCAAAAGTCAACTCCATAATATCACCTCACTGTATCACTTAATTAACACAATGATATTATATTGCTTTTATGTCTCAATGTCAATAAAAAAAGATTATCCCAAAATTTTTTGGGATAATCTTTTTTAACTACAGGTCTTTTCCGCAGCAGCGTTTATACTTTTTGCCGCTGCCACATGGGCATAACGCATTTTTACTCACAACGCCCTTACCTCTGACGGTTGCCGGCTTTTCTCCAGTGCCAGTCTCCTCCGCCACCTTCTCGCGCTTTACTTCCTCATCTTTTCTTACGCGTACCGTAAGAACTAGACGGGCGGTCTGTTCGCGTATGGCGTCTGTCATTGCGGAGAACATATCATAGCTTTCATTTCTGTATTCCACAACCGGGTTGTGCTGACCGTAAGCGCGAAGTCCTATACCTTGCCTTAGCCTATCCATATTATCTATATGGTCCATCCAGTTTGTATCAACTGAGCGTAAAAGCATTACACGCTCAATTTCACGCATAAGCTCACTGCCGAATTTCTCTTCACGCTTTTCATAAATGTTATGCGCCTTTTCCTTTAAGAAATCAGCCACATCCTCACGGCTTATATTGCCGAGCTCTTCGGGTGTAAAGTGCAAATCGCTATCGTCGGTTATCATACCGAGGAAATGCTCACGCAGTCCTTTTACATCCCAATTATCGTGAATGTTATCGTCCGCAAGGTAAATTTTAGTGTATATATCTATAGTGTCGTCTATCATTTTGAGCACGGTATCTTTTATGCTCTCTCCGTCTAAAACGCGGTTTCTCTGCTCATAAATCAGCTCGCGCTGTTTGTTCATTACATCGTCGTATTCAAGTACGCTCTTTCTCGCGGCAAAGTTCATACCCTCTTTTTTGCGCTGGGCGCTCTCTATCGTACGCGACAGCAGACCGCTTTCAAGCGGCATATCCTCTGATACACGCATAGTATCCATAATGCTTGATATGCGCTCGCCACCGTAAAGTCGCATAAGGTCGTCTTCAAGAGAAATATAAAACTTAGTATATCCGGGGTCTCCCTGACGACCAGCACGACCGCGAAGCTGATTATCAATTCGTCTTGAATCGTGGCGCTCGGTACCTATAATGCAAAGACCGCCGGACTTTCGCACCTTTTCAGCCTCAGGGGCTATTTCCGCTTTGTATTTATCATAGAATTTTTTGTACTTTTCTCTGGCTTCGATAATATCCTTATTGTCGGTCTCTGCAAAGCCGGTAGCCTCTGCTATGATTTCTTCGCTGAGTCCTTCGCGCTTTAACGCCGATTTTGCGAGATACTCAGCATTACCGCCGAGCATGATGTCGGTACCGCGCCCTGCCATATTGGTCGCGATAGTAACCGCACCGAATTTACCTGCCTGGGCTATTATTTCAGCCTCTTTTTCATGGTGCTTGGCGTTCAGCACATTGTGCTTTATACCCTGCTTTTTAAGAAGTGCGGACAGCATCTCTGATTTTTCAATAGTAACGGTACCTACAAGCACCGGCTGACCCTTTTCGTGCGCTTCGAGTATCTTGTTTATAACTGCCGTAAACTTTCCGCGCTCGGTTTTATATACCGCGTCATCATCGTCAACCCTTGCCAGCGGTTTATTGGTGGGTATCTCTATTACATCGAGCTTGTATATTTCCTGAAATTCGGCTTCCTCTGTCATAGCCGTACCGGTCATACCCGAAAGCTTGTTATAAAGGCGGAAGAAATTCTGGAATGTAATGGTCGCAAGCGTTTTTGATTCTCTTTCAACCTTAACACCCTCTTTTGCCTCTATTGCCTGATGAAGACCTTCGTTGTAGCGCCTGCCGAACATAAGACGGCCGGTGAACTCGTCAACTATAATAACTTCACCGTCTTTTACCACATAGTCAACATCGCGTTTCATAATGCCGTGCGCGCGAATAGCCTGATTTATGTGGTGGGCGATTTCTATATTTTCGCTGTCATTTAAATTTTCTATGCCGAAGAATTTTTCAGCCTTTTCAACACCCGACGGTGTAAGAGTTGCGGTTTTTGCTTTTTCGTCAACAACAAAATCGCCGTCAAACGCCTGCTGTTCGTCGGTAGCCTTATCGTCTGTTTCCTTAACCTTTACCATTTTAAGGGTGAGCGCAAACTTGTTTGCAGTGGTGTAAAGGTCGGTAGATTTACTGCCCTGACCTGAAATTATAAGCGGCGTACGCGCCTCGTCTATGAGAATGGAGTCCACTTCGTCAACAATAGCAAAATTATGCCCTCTTTGAACCTTGCCCTCTTTATATGTTACCATATTATCACGCAGATAATCGAAGCCGAGTTCATTATTTGTGCAATAGGTTATGTCCGCATTATAAGCCTCTCGCTTTGCGTCATTATCCATACCGTGGATAATAAGACCGACAGTCAGCCCTAAAAATCGGTATAGCTTGCCCATCCACTCAGAGTCGCGCTTGGCAAGATAATCGTTGACAGTTACAATATGAACGCCTTTTCCCGTCAAAGCATTAAGATACGCCGGAAGAGTTGCAACAAGCGTTTTACCCTCACCGGTTTTCATTTCACTTATTCGTCCCTGGTGTAGAATTATTCCGCCGAGTATCTGAACGGGGAAGTGGCGCATACCAAGCACGCGGTCGCCGGCTTCTCTGCAGGTGGCAAATGCCTCGGGCAGAATGTCATCGAGCGTTTCGCCACTACTGAGACGCTCTTTGAATTCGTCTGTCTTATGTTTAAGCTCATTATCGCTTAAAGCCTTGTACTCTTCTTCAAGAGAGAGTGTTTTATCAAGTATCGGAGTTACGCGCTTGATTTCTCGCGCACTGTAATTTCCGAACATTTTTCTGAGTATACCCATATGTTACCTCACAAATCAGTTTTTAAGTTCTATTATTCCGTCTTTTAAGATAAGACCGTCGCTTAAAATAACATTATAATCTTTATCAATAAAAACGGCTTCAATATTTTCAGTTTCGTTTATAAGCTTTTTTGCATTTTCAAGTCCGTATAATAAGCATATTGTAGAAAGGGCGTCACAGTCTACTGAAGCGTCGCCTATAACCGACGCACTGAGTAAATCCGTTTTGGCAGGGAAGCCTGTGGCGGTATCTATAATGTGGTGGTATAAATTGCCGTCTTTTCTAAAATAACGCTCATAAATACCCGATGTTGAAACGCTTTTGTTTTTAAGCCTCACGGTGGCTGAAATTTCACCGTCGGAAAACGGTTTTTTGATACCCACATTATAATACCTGTCACCAAAAACCGCAATATTTCCGCCGAGATTTATAATGCCGGAGTTAGCTTTGTTTTCTTTGAAAAAGCGGACGAGCTTATCAGTCACATACCCCTTTGCAATACCGCCTAAGTCTATGCTTTTGCCTTGTGTATCTACTGAGCTTTCAATGATTTCGATACTGTTATAATCAACATTTTTAAGCGCTTCTGCAATTTCATCGCGGTCAGGGATAATTTCGTTCTTAAAATCCCAAATACTCGCAAGCGGCGCTACGGTTATATCAAACTTTCCGCCTGACAACTTAGAATAGTAAAGTCCCTTTTTCAGCACCTCAAGCGTGTCAGCGCTCAAATCTTTTTTGCCCGAGCTTAAAAGCGAGATTTCACTGTCTTTTTTTGTTCGGCTTAACTTGTTCTCGTATTTCTCACACAACGAAAAAGCGTCGGAGAGCACTTCGTCGCTGCAGTCTGCCGTAAGTGTTACGGCAGTGTCAAAATATATCTGTGTGGCGGTGTTTTCACTACTTGCACACGAACACAACAGAGCAAAAACTAAAATTGTGCTGAATTTCAGAGTTTTTTTCATAGCGTTATTATACAACTTCTTTTCTTTTTTGTAAAGATATGTTATTATATGTGTATTAAAGGGGGCGGGCGGCGTGAAAAAAGGCGATATTATTATTTGTGCGGTAGTTTTCGCGGTAGCATTAATTCTTGCCGTCGTTTTCTTTTTTGCAAAACCGGAGGGTAAAACGCTTCTTGTAAAAGCAGATAATAAAGTCATATACGAATATCCGCTTGATGTTGACCGCGAAATCACCTTAGAACATAACACCGCCGTAATTAAAGACGGCTCGGTTTTTATGCTCAGCGCCGACTGTAAAAATCAAATCTGTGTAAAATCAGGGGAAATATCCAAAAGGGGTGAGTGTATAGTATGTCTGCCGAACAGGGTAATTCTCGAAATAAGATAAAAAGGCTTTGCATTTACGCGCTTCTCACCGCAGTTTGTCTGATAATAGGCTATATAGAAAGTCTTGTAAACTTCGGTTTTATCGCACCCGGCATAAAAATAGGACTTGCCAACAGTGTTGCCTGCCTGCTCATTTTCTCACGCGATATTAAGGGCGCACTACTTGTTAACATAGCCCGTATTTTATTATCCGCTTTGCTTTTCGGTTCACCCTTATCTCTTGTCTTTGCCTTATCCGGAGGTATAATATCACTCGCCGCTATGATTATACTGAGTAAATGCCGGCAATTTTCGGTTATAGGCGTAAGTGCGTTCGGCGGTGTGCTTCATAATATGGCGCAGTGTGTAGTAGGCGCTTGCGTTATAGGTGTGGGCATATTTTATTATTTACCCGTTCTTATGATTTCAGGAGTTTTATCGGGTGCGCTTGTCGGTGTGCTGTCGGGACTGATATTAAATAGGATGAAGAGTGAAAACAATGTACAGTAATTTTGCAAAATACTATGACGCGTTGACTAACGATGTGGACTATACTGCCAGAACTGATTATATCTGCTCGCTTTTTGAAAAATTCGGCAGGAAGCCTACGCTTCTTTTAGACCTCGCCTGCGGTTCAGGCGGCTTTTCAAACGAATTTGCAAAAAGGGGGATTTCGGTTATCGGCGTTGATATATCCGAAGAAATGCTCTGTGTGGCACAGGAAAAATCGAGAGATAAAAACCTTGATGTGCTTTATCTCTGTCAGCCGGCACAAAATCTCGACCTGTATGGCACAGTTGACGGCGCCGTTTGCCTGCTTGACAGTCTTAATCATATCACAGATTATAATGAATTGTGTGAAGTGTTTATTAAGGTTTCGCTTTTTCTTGAAAAAGATTCACTTTTTATATTCGATATGAACACCCATTATAAACACGAAAAAATTCTTGCAGACAACACCTTTGTTATCGAAGAGGACGATCTGTACTGCGTTTGGCAAAACCTTTACTCTCAAGCGGACAGAACAACCGAAATTACGCTTGATTTTTTCCAAGAACAAAACGGAAAGTATGAAAGAACTACCGAGAGCTTTTGCGAGAGAGCCTATACTGATGAGCAAATAACCGCGGCGCTTTATAGTGCAGGGCTTAAAGTTGAAGCGGTCTTTGGCGATATGAGTGAGAATTCACCGAAAGTAGAGGAAGAGCGCATATTTTATGTAGCAAGAAAAGTAGAATAATTCACAAAAAATAAGTGTGCGAATATACTTAATAATAAAAGAGCAAAAAAATTAAAAAAATACTTGACAACAATATGCGCTTATGATAATATATTGGTTGTCGCCGGTGAGTTGCAACGCAAAACCAGCGCTTTTGTGGGAGCATAGCTCAGCTGGGAGAGCATCTGCCTTACAAGCAGAGGGTCATAGGTTCGAGCCCTATTGTTCCCACCATCCGGCCTGGTAGTTCAGCTGGTTAGAACGCTAGCCTGTCACGCTAGAGGTCGTGGGTTCGAGCCCCATCCAGGTCGCCATTTGCCTCTGTAGCTCAGTCGGTAGAGCAGAGGACTGAAAATCCTCGTGTCGTTGGTTCGATTCCGACCGGAGGCACCATTTCGCGGATTTAGCTCATCTGGTAGAGCGCCACCTTGCCAAGGTGGAGGTAGCGAGTTCGAGCCTCGTAATCCGCTCCAAGGGTGCTTAAAGGTATTTAAGCGCCCTATATTTAACCCTGTGTTTAAGAAAATTATATACGGCACCATGGCCAAGCGGTAAGGCAGGGGCCTGCAAAGCCCTTATCCCCAGTTCGATTCTGGGTGGTGCCTCCATATTAACCGCTCTAAAAGACAAGCGGTGCTGAAAACCCCGATTTTATCGGGGTTTTCTTCATATTTGAGGCATTTTTTTGAGATTAAGTTTTAGAACAAGCGAAACCCCATTTTAGTGATTTACCCAGATTTGAACTGACGACTTCTAGCATAATTTAATATTTAAAAAAACATAGACCGTAATTTCTTTATTACATATAA
>CADCLS010000011.1 GCA_902802375.1 Oscillospiraceae bacterium
GAAAAAGGATTATTGTTTTCGTCTTTATCAAACTGCATTAGTATCGGTGTGTCTTCCGTAAGAGTATACTCTAATATTTTACGGTAATTGTCTTGTTTCAACGCAACCGCTTCGGCTAATGCTACACCGCTTTGAGCATTGGCACTTTGAGGACTATAGTGTTCGTCAATATCACTTGATTGTAATGCGGTATCGGCTTTTTCTAAACTTGTCTGCACGCTACTTGCAAGGTCGGTTTTAGGTATCCCTGTTTCAGGTTTTTCATATTTTGTATCATCATGATAATCATATATATCCTGTTTAACAGCCGGGGATTGGTTATAGTGAATAGTGGCATTAGTTAATGCCATTCTATCGATACCATATATATTTTCCCATTGTGTCTTGGAACCCAAGTAGTAAACATCCATAGGTCCCGTGCAACCTTGGAAAGCATTACCACCAATTCTAATTACCGAATCAGGTATTACTATTGATTTAAGCGCAGTACAGTTTCTAAAAACGCCAGAACCTATTTCAGCAACAGAGTCAGGTATTACTATTGATTCAAGAGCAACACAAGCATTAAAAGCATCATCACCAATTACAGTAACTGAATTAGATATATTAATTGATTTAAGTTTAGAGCAATCCCAAAACGCACCCGTGCCAATCATTTTTACAGAGTTTGGCATAAAAATTCCTGTAAGTTCAGAACAATGGGTTAACGACCAGCTATTAAATCCATTTACTATCTGACCGTCTATTTTTTCAGGTATTGTAAAGTCACCTGCTATCTCTGTTTTTGATACACCTGATTTTACACCTTCAATTAAAAGCCCAGAACTACTATATACCGTATAGCTTATATACCGCAGTATAGGATTTATAGCTTCGGCTACTGCTTTACCGCTTTGAGCATTGGCGCTTTGAGGACTATAGTGTTCGTCGGTCACAGCATCCGCGCCCGGGTCGCCCTTGTCACCCTTCGGTCCTGTTGCTCCCGTATCGCCTTTATCTCCCTTTTCACCCTGAACGCCCTGTGGGCCTTGGATGCCTTGTGGTCCGGTAGCGCCGGTGTCGCCTTTATCACCCTTGTCACCTTTATCGCCTTTAGGTCCCATAATCCACTTAAGTTCATTCCAGGTATGAACACCGTCGCCTATCTTTAACGCTTCTATACGGTTTTCATCCGTATCGCTCGGGACCACACCCCATTCCCCTTTAAGTAAAATCGGGTTTTCGCTCGCCCAGTTTTCCGCTGTATCTGACCGGATACAGAATCTCGCCGAAACATGAATTTCTTTGCTCATTTAACTCACTCTCCTCCAAATGTTTACCGCAAGGAACGGCGGTATATTATTGTGTGCCGCGCCGCCGCCGGCAGAACCGGTAACAGCTGTACTTATACCGGCATTATTGATAAAGCCATAAACACTACCACTCGAACCCGGATTTCCGACAGGCTGCAGATTTGCATTATCTGCCCTAAGGTGACTGTGTGCCGGAATTTCATCTGTTGTAAGTGTAACCTTGGCTTCACCGCCGGACTCGCCGACTACAAATGTCATACCGTCTAAGGTGCCGGCGTCAATGAGCGTTTTGCCGGCACCGATTTTCGCCCAGGTAGTACCGGTTATAACTTCGTTTGGGTCATAATCACTGTCAGCTGAGAATAAAAAACTGCCAACGGGATGATATTTTTCCATAAAATCACTTAACCAAAGCTGTGCAGCAGATGCCATTGCTTCTCCAATAGCAGAATTAATTGCGGACCTCATATCCATTTCAAATAGCAAGAACTTTGCCGCAATAGCTCTTGAAGTAACAGGATTTAAGCTAAAATCGCTAATCACATCATCAATTGCGTGATGAATAGGTATTTTTGTTTCTGCATCGCCGCCCTCAAAAATAAATACGGTGCCCGCCTCGAGCGCTGCGCGTGCCGCTTCGGTTGCCGCCTGAGCTTCGATACATATTTCTTTTGCGGCATTTGCCGCACTTGCCGCTTCCCTGGCTGATACTTCAAGCGATGATAGTGATTTGCGATCTTTCTGATAATCCGTATCTTCCTCCGGAGTCGCTTTGACATTCAAAACAATTATGCCGAGCCGCTTTTCATATATTGCAATATCGTTATGTACCGAGGTTACTATCGGTATGATACGCACCGTACCGCTAATGCGACAATCCTGCTTAGTAAGCTCGTATTCGATAGGCGTGCTGTCGAGTGTATCCGTCGCCGTTCGGCAGTAATCCCCGGCAGCGTTATACACATCAAATCGATACACAAGGTCTCCCTCGCCCTTGCCGGCATTAAGCAGTGCTAACAGCTCAGCTGTCAGAGTGACTTTAATACCGTACGCGGCAACATCAAGCTTATATCCGCTTTCCTGTCTCGTTGCCGGATGCACTCCGGCACGGTCGGCAATATATTCTATTTTTTCTATTGCCATTTTTTTACCTCCTTATAACTGAGGCACCGGGGTTTCCCGATGCCTCTTTAATTACTTCATGTTTTCCCACAACGCATCTTTGTCTTTTGCGCTGAAGTCCATTTTTTGAATTGCCTTATATTTTTCTGCGTTTTTCTTTGCGTTTTCTTCGCTCAAGGCTCTTTTGGCTGTGAACCACTCGGCTACTGTTATACCTTGCTCTTTAAGAAGCTTGAACTTTTCCACCTCAAGACCAATATCAATTTCGTTATCCGAAAAACCGTCTTTCAACATTTCTTTTTTGAGCTTTTCAAAATCGGTTTTGTCTCTGTACTTTGAGTATTCATAAAGCTGCTTAAACTTCTTACTGCTGCTTCTCTTGACAGAAAGAAGCTTTTCATTTGCAATGGCGTCGCGGATATCTTTTTCAACTTCCTCTTTACCATCATCACTAAGGCTCTTGTAAACCTTTTTGGATTTAACATCACTGAGTGCCTTATCCGCTTCCGATTTAACAGTTTCGCTTGCCTTAAGCGCCTTTTTTATATCCGATAGGGTATCTTTATCAGGCTTTGTGCTGTCAAGCAACCGCTTTAGCGTGGATTCGTACTTTTCTTTGTCATCATTTATAACCGCTTCGGCAAGGATGTGGTAGTATTGGGTATTTGTTCTTGATTTTGCGCCGACAATTCGATTATAGGCGTTATTATCGACCGCCGCCTCAAAACTGAACACCTCGCCGTTTATCGCATCCATAGCGCTATGTACGATACCGGAAATTAAATCTTTTACATTCTTAATCGGTACGCCGGCGAACGGCTGAATAGCCTTTATAAATGTGTCAAGCGTATGCGCGGTAAGTTCCTCAGCAAATTCGCCTGCGGTAATATTATTTTCTTTAATTTTTTTAACTGTATTGCCTACCCACTCACCGTCGTTGATAAACGAATTTATAATATCATTTATTGTTTCAACTGCCGGTACCTGAATTCCGTAATACTGCCCTGTTGCCGCACCAACGCCGAGTTTTACAGCATCATATATTTCGCTACCGAACACAACCGTTCCGAATAATGTTTCGAGGCAACCGTCTCCAAGCCCCTTAAAGATTTCCGAGGCAGTCACTTCGTCTGTATCTTTATCCCGGTACGGTTTCATCTGGCTCAGTGCTGCTCTTATAGCGAGCTCCATTACATTGAGAAGTACAATTGATACCGCTTGTGAACTTATTGCATGGGCGACTTTACTTATTGCCTCCTTAAGTTCTGCTCGCGCCGTATCTTTTCCGGTAGCGTTCGCATTTTTATATGCATCCTTCTTTGTGCCAAGTTCCATAAATGCATCAAAGAGAATATTTGCATTTTGCAGCCGCTGTGTATAAAACATTGTGACTGCGCGAGTCAGCGCATTTGTACTGCGAAGAATCTCAGGCCGCTGCATAACACTGTAATTCGGCTGCGTTTCCTCTATTACTTTTTCAAAGATTTCAGCAGTTTTTTTGTAAAACTGTGGCGAATTTTTCTCAAGCTTAAAGTTATCTTCAACATAATACTTTGAAGCGTACCATAATCGGCCAACAGTAGCGGCATCCATTTTGTTTATCCAGCCAAGCAGTGCCGGCATTTTCTTTGCAAGTTTGTCGCCGGGGCTGCCTGCCTCTTTAAGGGAGCCAAGCTCAACATCCATATTTCCGCGCATACGGTACCACAAAAGCGGCGAATACTTTGCAATTTCGTCAAGTTCTGCCCTGGCAAATATAAACTTTTTGTCACCGTTTTTGTCTTCTACTACTGCCAGTGCTTTAAGCAGCGGTTTCCAACCTATTACCGCGGCAGCGGTGGGATATGATGCCGTTTGCTTGACAGCCACTCTCGGGTTGAGCATTAAAACGGCTCCGGCGTATTTCCCCCTTAAGCGGTCAAATATGCTAACTTCTCTTTTCCTTGCACCGTTCAGGTCCGCGATAAGTTTTTTTATATAATCTGTTACAGCTCCGCCCGAATACTTGTCATCTATCGCTTCCTTAACACTTGTCCCCCACGATGATGTGTCAAAATCATACTGCGCATAATTATAAACTTTACTAAAATTAGATAACGGTATAACTAGACCGTAATAATTAGCGTGATTATCAATATCGTTCTGCAACTGGTCTATGGCATCCATAAGGAATATCGGATTTTTAGCATTCTTTCTTTTTTCAAGATATCCCGCGTGTTCGAGAAGAGCATCGTGAACAACAGTATCAACCGGTTTATCAAGAAAATGTTCAGTTCTTACAATTCTCCAATAGTTTTTAACCGTAGCTTTCTTGAAACCGTAAACCTGCATCGTTATCTCATTAAGTGCCGGCGCAGAAACTTCCGAGTAATATTTATCGAAAACCTCAATCCATTTCTTTTCTATATCCGATAAAGATGAATCAAGCTTTGTAAACCACTGTAGCGCATCCGTAGGAACGACAGCTTTGAAAGTATCACTTTTGGATTTTGCCGCACCATTTTTATAATAGCTCTTAAGGTCTTTAGGTATTTCTACGCCGCCCATTACTGCATTACGGTTTTGCTCATTTCTGCCGTGCATTATAAGTGAGAGGCGCATACCTCTCGTTATCATAACCTTATTACCTTTTTCATCCACAAGTCCGCTATCAACAAGGTCGCTTTCTTTTGTGCTGAACATTTTTTTGGTTTCTCGAAATAAATCTTTATCACCGAGAATTTCACGCTTCAGCATTTCTTCGGCTTTCATTGTATATTCGATACTTATTTTCTGGCCTTTATCAAGCTCATCAGCAATAGTTTCAGCCTGAGAGCCCGTCTCATAATTACCAAGCATTCTGAATAAACGCATTGGCGACATTTGCGCAAACATTGCTTTGCTCAAAAGCTTAAAATTGCCGTGTGACCGCTTTATTTCATCAATAAATCCGTTAGCCACTTCGGCAACCTCTATACGCTCTTCGGCCCGTATCAGTTTGTTATAATCGCTTATGTGTTTTTCAAGCGCGGCAAACACTTCGGATATAATTCTCAACTGATGCTCGTTATAGTTATAAGCTTCGGTATCACCAAGCTCACGGGAGAGCACCTCGAGCATTTGCGAAATGTTTTCGTCATACATTTGTGTTCGCTCATAGAATAGCTTATCATCGCCGGCATCCTTATAGGTCGCCTCATAAGCATCTTCACTCTTAAGCGCATCAAACATTTTTTTGATTTCGGTAACCTTATCGGCGGCATTTGTCGCGATTCTGAAAAGACGGTCGTATTTGTCTTTCAGCGCTTCTCTGACGGTATCGTTTGAGGCGTTCTGTATTTCCTGATTTAGCTTTTCAAGCCTTGCATAATACTTACCGCCGATTTTACTGTCGTCATAATCTATCGGGTTATCGTAAATAATATCAAGGGCGTCGACAACGGCTCTGATAAACGGCTGAGGAACATAACTGCCTTTTTTCGGGTTTCCAAGTTTTTTAGTGAATTTATCCCTGAGTTTCAGAGCCTTTTCCCGATATTCGCGTTTTCTCTTCGATACCGCTTCGTTATATTTGCGTTCACTCTCTTTCCGGCGGTACTCTTCAAACTTCTTATCCCCTCTCGCACGCTCTTTTTCGGTTGCCTTCTTTGCCGCTTCGTTTGCCGCCTGTGCTATTTCTCTGTTTCGCGCTCTCGTGCCGGTGTTATCGAGTATGTCTTTTATTTCTTTTGCAATATACTCTGCAGCACCGTCTTCATCAAACTCTTCTACTGCATTTTCAAGCGAATTAACTATTCTGTTGAATTCTTCCGGCATATCTACCGAGTTAGTATCGGCGCTGAAATACTCCGGATAAGCCGCCGCCCACTCTTGCCACATCGAATCAAGGGATATACTGGCATTGGGGGATATTTTCAGTTTACTGCTCTTTCTGAAATTTGTTAGCGTGCCGTAATGATATAAGATTTCCTTTCGCTGAATATCATCGATATACACCGTAGTATTTCTTATAAGTTTAAGCGCTTCTTGAGCCTCAGGATATATTTGCGGTTTTATATATCCTGCCAAATCTTTTGATAGCTCGTCTATAAGGGAATCTAACACCGGAACCTTTACAATTTCACCATCGGAATTATAATCCCATTCTTTTCCGCCTTTATTGTGCTTAGCAACCAACTCGCGAAGCTTCCCTGCCAGCTCTTCCACTTCAACATTTTTTATTGCAAATTTGTTGATGAGCCGCTTTGCAAACATTGTAGGATTGTATCTTAATTCCTCAAGCCTATCACCGCGGAGGGAAAAGCGGATGTCGGGGTTATACGAATTGAACCTTTCTGAAAGCGGTATAATATTGCCGTTATCGTCATAGGTGACCAGGTCGGCAGATTTGATTTGTTCGGGTTCGAAGACTACATAGTTTTTATCACTCGTATTGTTTTCATAATTAAAAGAGGTATATACAATAGAATCATATCCTTGTGATATTAAGTATTCAGAAAAGCCTTTCCCGTCCCCTACTACCCTGCTTATTAGTGAGCCCGTTCTCTTGTTCGCATCAACAAAACTTTCGAGACCGGAGAGTTTTTCTTTTCCTATTTTTTCGGCATACTCATTTAAGATTCCTATTTTGTCCATATCCTTAATACTTGTAAATATGAATGGTTTGTTTAATTTTAGATAAACATGATATGTGTTGTTGCCATCTCCGTATTTATTAGCAACAGCTTTATTGTCTGTAAAATAGAAACCGTCACCCATATTTCCGTAAAGAGTAGCTCCACTCCTAATTTTTGCTTTTTCGAAAGATGTAAATCCACCCGATTTTGTCCCATGCCAACCTTCAAATGTATATCCACTTTCTTTTGCCGCTTCATCAACCATTTCCCTTAACTTCGCCTCGTTCTTTTCGGGATTTTTGGCAAGATTGAGATATTCGCTATCCGTTTCGGAAACTTTTTCTTGACTTTTTTGTGGATTTTCGGATATACTATTAGTGGTAGGGTTTGCGTCCGACTTTCCGGACCGCCCTACTTTTATTATTGTGCTAATGTCATACAATATTTTTTCGCCACTTTTTGTGTTTGCAATATGTAATGTTGCCTGCCAAATAGATTTGTTTTTATCTTGTATGAAAGTCGTCCATTTATCCCAATAATTATTTCCGTTATCGTCAAGCCATCCGTGCGGATATTTTGAAGGTTCGGAACTTTCCTGTCTTGCAGTCGCAATCAACTCATCTAAAAGAACAACAGATTCTTGTTTGACAGTATTTTTATTATATTTCGTTGTTAAATCTTTATTTACTGGAACAATTTTGCCACTTTTGTTTTTGAATTTTTCGTTAGACTTTGCAATTCTAATCTGTATTGGTTTTCCATTCTTGTCAAAAGCCGTAAATACTTTTCCGCTGATTGCTATTACATATTCTTTTACCTTCTTAATGCGTTCTTTTTCAGATAAATTGCTAAGCAATTCAGAATCAAGGAATACTCCTATACCGTAATCATTGCCTTCGCTATCAAAAATATTTTTTATAGACCACTTCACCCCACCGTCTTCGGTGGGTTTTTTTGTTTCTGCGCTTTCATATACATCCTGAAGCTTGCGTTCGAGGCGTGCAAGGTCGGCTTCAAGCTTTCTTGTGGTTTTATTCCCCTTTATGTTGCTTATAAACCGCTTCACGGCTTCAATAATGTGGTGGAAAAGGTTTTTATCCTTGTGTGCTATTTCTTCAAGCGCGGAAAGAGAAGTTTCATAGCTCCCCTCAGGTAGCTCATTATCATACTTAAGAGCGGTGGCTATCTCGCTTCGATACTCTTTACCCTTAAAGAGAACATCAGCAAAGAAATCCGCCGCCGCTTCACGCTTGGCGTCTTCAAGCGTAAACGCTTTTCGGGCTACCGGCATAATTCTCTCGTCGGTGGTGTATATCTCATAATATAAATCGAATAACGCTTTAACCGCGCCGGCATTACCGCCTTTATACTCTATGTCGTTTTCTTTAAGTACATTTTTTGCGTACTGAACGAACGCGACGCTTTTATTTTCAAGGAACTTTAAAAATTTATCGTATCCGCCCCGGAGCTCAAGGTCATGCATAAACTCATGTTTAAATATTTCCACATACGCTTCGGCGGCGGTAAGATCAGCCCTGAGTGTTAAAACCTTGCTGTAAGGGTTAAAAGAGCCGTGCTTATCAAGATACGGGTCCCACTTGATTTTTATATCCGGGTCAAGCTTTTTGGCCGTCTCTTCGATATGTTCTTGCACAATGTTAAGACCGCGACCGTTTATCATATTTTCGTTTATCTCGCGCTTATCCGGCTCGGTGAAGATGTTCTCTTCTGATTCGGTACCGCCAACCTCGTCACCGTCATATGCTTCGGCACCTGAATCATCCCCGGCATTGTCGCTCTCAGTCACCTCATCAAAACCGTTATCCGCTTCGCTGTCGGTTGCCGATTCTTGCGCTTCTTCCTGTGCTGTAGCATTTTTTGCATTGTCGGCAAAAAGAACTGCGTCTGCAACGGCAGAGGCGGTTTTTTCATCGAATTCGAACTCCTGAACCTTTTCGATAAACTGAGGAACGGCAATGCCTCTTGTAATAGCGTATGTATCGTTATTAATACCCTCTTGCCTCGCTATTGACTGTAGCCCCTCCACAGCGCTTTCTATGTTGCCGACTTTGTTTATAGCCGTTTCAACATCTCTTGTAATATACGAATACAATTCACCTATAGTCTTCGAATCGTGCGTTTCATTTGCGGTTTGTGCAAGGTCGGAATAAATGTCGCTTCCAAGAGCATATTTGATTATGTTATCCGCCTGACCTGCATTTATAGCCAATTGACCTATAGCTTTGTATTCCTTGACCGTCTTTGCGTTTTTAATATAACTGAAGGTCATTTGACCTCCGCCCATGACAGCGCCGCCTAAAACACCCATAGCGCCCTCGTAGAGGCTTTCTCTTGCCCAGTCCGTCATTCCTTCCAGCGTTACAGGTGAACGGTCATACATAAGCCTTGAAAATAGCTTTGATACTGTGCCTTGTAATATTTCCTCGCCGCCTTCTTCAAGTGAAGTGGTGATGAACTCTTTAAGCATTTCGCCGCCACTTTTGAGGCCTATAAGGTCCTTAGGTAGTGTTTCAACACCACCGCCTATTTCTATGTAAGCGTTAAGCCCCGAAGCCGCCAACGCATAGAGCATAGCAATATTAGGATTTGCGCCGTTTGCAAGCGCCTCTTCATAATCATTCCCGGCAGTAGTAGCAAAGCTCATCCAGTATAAAGGATTTTGAGCTAAACTCTTTAGCGCAACGCCGATTTTTTCTAATGCACCTGCTTTACCTCTAAGTGATGCGGCTTTATCTACAAGGTTAACAGCTTCACTTCCTCCGGCGGTAGCAAACGCCAAAACCATATTAGGTATATTCTGAATAACATTCTGTATCAGTTGACCGCCGATGTTTCTATCATCGCCAACCGCTTGAGCCGCTTCGTTTGCTCTTTTGTTGAATTCGTTTGTCAGCGCATCGCGCGCCGATTTGCCGGATATAATGTTAGGGTCACCGCCCGACATTTCTATTGCAAATTTAATAGGTGTGCCGAAAATGAATTCGCCTGTAGCACTTAAACCGGTAGCCAGGTTTACTGCACCAGCTTTAACATTTTCGCCTATGTAACTCGCATAGTTATCAAATCTGACAGTCCTTTTTAGCGCAGCCGCAACTTCTCTTTCCTCTCTTATTGCCGTTTCGGGTTTTATTCCGAGTGCCTTTAAGGCGGCGCTTTTTTGCCATGCAAAAGACATTGGCGCAGTGGCTTGCTTGAGCAGTTCGTGTCTCTGTTCAAGTGCCTGCTTTCCCCCATAAAGAACACTGTAATATTTTGCAGCGGCTTTTTCCCACGCCTCACGCTTTTGTGTTTCTTCGAGACTTTCGGTGTTTTTACTTCCGCCGATATAACGGTCAACAGCTTTTGAGACAACCCCGACTTTAGCTTTCTGATAGCTTTTATACGCTTTATCCATATCCGATTTTAATTTTGACATAGCTTCAGAATTTTGCCGGGTTTGATTGTAGTCTTGGAAATTCTTAAATCCTATTTCCTTGATTCCTTTAAGCGCTTTAAGAAAATCTACCGTCTTTTTGGTTTCGGCGTCGTTAGTGCTTCTGTGCCATTTTGCGGAAATAACCTTGTCAATCTGTTCGGGCGTATAATCATCATATTTAGTCTTGCCGGCATCCGCATCCTGAGCAGACTTTACCGCCTTTTTACCTTCATCTGTTAGATTTTCAGGTGTTATGACGGTTTGGGGATTTTTCAGTGCGGCATAGCCGCTTTCCATATACTTCTTACCGCCGGTAACGGCATAGAGATTTGAATTATTTTTTGCATACGCCGCTTCATCAGCTACAGAATTAAAGCCGCGAGAAATCGCGGCTTCTTGCTTTTGTGCATCTGTTAAATGCATCTGCATTGATACCGGCATACCGGGAAGAACTAATGGTTCAACTGTGATTTTCCGATTTCCGACAGGCTCACCGATTCTTCCGGAATTGGTTGCAGATTTATTTATATTTTTTGAGCCTACCGGCTCACCGATTCTACCGTTCTTGCCATTTATCATATTTCTACATCCTAATCAAAATATTGTTGCGATAATAGTTTATTTTGTCATTTTCTTCACAGTTAACGCAGAAGATTTAGCCTTTGTGGTGTTGGGATAGTAGCCCCTGTAATCATTAATACTTCCGTCCCAAATGTAATACTTGCCACCATAGGTGAAAACTCTTTGTATTTGACCGTTCATTTCATCAGTCATTCCGGAATCTTTAAGTTTCATTATTTCTCCGTTTTCGTCTTTGCCTAAATTGTTCGGCTGATAACCGTTGCTATAAGTACCATATTTGACATTTTGGTGTGTTGTGCCTTTATACGGATTTACGCCTTTCGGGAAACTTGTCTTTTTGCCCGTAATACGGTCAATATAATCATAGTTCCCTGTACTCGGATTATATGTAACAGTTACGCCGTTTTCTGACAAACTGCCGGTGAAGTTCCTCGATACTAAACCATTAGTTGTGTTTATAAGATTTGTTTTTGTGCTCGAACCTGTAGACTTGCTTGAAGCTTTTATAAGCGACTTTTGAATTTCCTGCTGATATTTAAGTAGAGCTTTTTGCCTTTCTGTCTCCGCCTCAACATTCGCCTTGTATTCCGATGAGGCATTGTTCGCGGCTAATTGCTCATAACTCTGCTCGATATTTCCTCGCGCCGCAGACTTATTGATTTGTATTGTAGAAACCGCTTCGGCAAGCTTTTGAGAAAGGCTGTCAGTGGTCTTTTTTCTCGCCAAATCTATTTTTCCGCGCTGATTATTGTGAGATAGCTCAAGGGCGGTCTGTTGAGTTAAATTAAGCCCTGAATCTCTAAGTCCTAAATTTGCATTATGCTCGGCGATTTTCTTTTCGAGTATCTGCCTGTTTACGGCATTCCTCTGATATTCGTCCTCAAATTCAGTTTTTGCCTGGTCTATTGCTTTATTATAGGTCCCGGTGACATCCGTTATCTGAGTATCATAAATCTTGTCAGAATCGCCGAGAGCCTTGTTTTTTTGGTCTTTAAGCAATTCCCGGTTGCGTTTTAATAATTCTTCATAGGTTGGTAGACTCATTTCGCTCCTCCAAGTATTCTATAAACAACAGATGCATCAGATACTCCGATAGCACCTTTTGAGCTTATCCGTATGCATATTTTTCTTGCGCACGGTACCACCGCGCGAAATGTACGATTCCTTGTATAACCGAGTGAACGCCTTTGCGGTTCGGTAGTGACATTGCAAAAGCTTTTGCTATATACCGTTCCTCTATCGGTCATAATCTCAAGGGCCATATCTCTGCCGCCGTTGTCGGCAAATGATATATTAATTTCAGTAACGCTTTTGTTTCTTGACGGTATTCCAAAATCAAAGTGTTTACTTTCGATAAAAGACGGTATCTCGGTGGTTTTAATTTCTGCGCCACTTTCTTTCAGTATGTAAAAAGAATCAGTATCCGCTTCACTGTCTTTATTCATAGCCGATATAACAACCCTTGCCGCTTCGCTTCCGGGTTTCTGCAGTAATGCCGCTACGCCTAATGATTTACCGAAAGAAAAGTACAACCCGGCTTCAGGAAGCTCCCATATATACCACGGTATTTTTGCGTTGGCATCACCCGATTTTGAAAAAGAGCCAATATACTTAAAGCCTGTATTGCCATAATCGCACACATACGCCCTGTGACCTATAATTAAAGCATAATAACCGTCAAGCTCTGCAGCTACCGAAGACTGTATATCGGCGCGCTCTTTTGGAAAATCGCTTTCTATCATTTCGGATATCTGATATATCCGCAGTGCCGTATTGTAGCTGTTGATGTAAGCAAGAGTGTAAATATGCCCGATACTGTCAGCCCAAACAAGACGGCCGCCGCAATTTGCCACACTATTCGGCGCATCACACCCGATAGAGCCGGAGAGCGTAACAAGTGGAAAGAGTGTTGCATTTGCATCGTAATCAATTACTTCCTGATTTATGAGATTATCCGCGGTAATTTCAGCGCCTTCAGCGTAATATGTATAGTAAATCTCGTCCGGCTTGAAAATAACAAGCTTCTCTCCCTGCTTGCCAAATGCAGTTATTTCTTTTTCACGATTTCCGACATACGAATAACAGTTTTCACTAAAATAAAGGGGATTATTAAGTCCACTCCATATAAGCCGTGCTTTTTCCGTCTCCTTTGTGTTACCGCCTAAAAACAGCCTCGTACCGCCTCGTTTTCCGGCAACGGCTCCTCCGAACCAAGTCGCAAGTGTGCTTTTACATACCAAGTCTCGGCTTTCAGAACTAAGCTCATACGGTATTGTAAAAATAATATTATCTTCAACATAATCTTCTTCCGTGAGATAATGGTCCTGATTATTGCTGTTTCTGAAAGTAACCGACCACCCGGTCGTAACTAATAGACGAAGTCCATCATTACGCGGCTCGCTCTCTTCGCCGAAACCGTTTGAAAGAACAACTTCATGCTTTGTTGTCACACCGTTCTTATCTGTCACCTCTGCGGTAAATACTTTTCCGGTAGCCATTTTCATACCTTTAGGGAATGCCGGAAGCCTGTAATACATTCTTATCCTGTGATTATTATCGTCCGTGAGTAATTCGCGGTTAACCGATGTGTATATTGCCTTGTAATACCCGCATATAAGATTGTAGCCTTCAAACTGCACTGCCGAATAGCTACCGGTCCAGTTATCTACAATTGTTTGCTTGCCATGTAAAAAGGCAGTTGGTATATATAGTTCTTCTTCAAGCACAGTTTCAAAATTTGCATTCCAAGCACTTTTTAGGCGTTTTTTATGTATGACGCCGTTGCCGTTAAATACATATATTTTTTCTTTGTCTTCAAAGGTAAAAAAATCAATTATATCTTTGTCAGATGTCAAATTATTTGCCGGCGTTGATGCGCTCATATCTGAGCATCCGTCTGCGCCTATCCAAAAGAAATATACTATTTCACTCCAGAATAGATTTTGATTTTGCGACATTGTAATAAGCGCGCATAGCATTCTGCCCTCGCTTACGATTTCCGGGAAAGTTTTGACCTTTTTTGCATTCTTTGTGACATCTGATATAATATCTTGATTTTTAATCACTGCAAGACCCGGACGAGTTTTTATTATTCCGTCCTTAAACCATACATTGAGCGCGTCGCTGAGCTGATTATCCGCTATTATTTCACCGTCACGGTAGTTAATTCCGCCGGAAAGTGGCGGCAGATTCACAGCCCTTATTCCGCCGCCTGATAAACTTGTATATTTCATCTTCTCACCCTTCAGGATTTGGCGTTATATCGCGAATCCTATCTGTGTGCGATAATGCCGTGCGCTTGGCGTTGTATAAATGTGAAAACATTGTCTGCTTTTCTCCGTCTCCAACACCGAACGCTATCCACATACACACACCGTATACCAACGCGCTTGTTTCAAAAACGCTTAAATCAGATATGTTGCCGTCTAAGCTTTCTATCGGCTGATATTCCTTTCCACTTATAGTGCAAATATCCAAAAGTGTTTGATTGATATACTCAATTGAGCTTTTCCGAGCAGTAGCCTCTAAATCGCTATCACCAATTGCGTCATGATACCCTAAGAGGTCAACACAACGCTTTGCAATCTCATACCCCGTCATATCCGTTATTTCCTCTCATCATACTAAGTGCCTGAGCGCGTTTCTCATCATCAAGCGCCATATAATTTTCATATGCCTCCGGGTTTTGTTCTCTCAGCGCCTCAATTATTTCCTCATCCGGGATATCGTCCTCGGTAACCTCTTCGCCGTTTTCGCCCCTATCGGGTATAATTCCCGTCTGCTGCACTCTTCTCGACGCCAAGAGACCGTTAACATCCGGTATAAGACCCTTAGGAACTCTTTCAAGATACTCTTCAAAGGTTATAAACTTATTCGTTAGTAAATTCCCGAGGTTAGATATAGCTACAGCTTCACTGTAAAGTGTAGATGCGCCTACATCAATTTTGGCGGTGATAACAAGGTTTTTATATCTCTCCGCATCAAACATTAAATATCGGGTACCGGCGCTATCCTTAACCTTAATAGCTCTCTTGCCGTACATCGTAATCCAAAAGTCCGCCCATATCCGCGCAATATCCTCAATGGCGGAATAATAGCGGTTTTGATATACCTGCATCGGTGCCGTTGCCGCTTCACGCGCCTGAACTATTGCCGCGGCATTGTCCGGTCTTATCTGACCGAGTGCGGCATCGGTAGCGCCGGCATCGGTTAAGATGTTTGTTGCAAAGTTTTGTGTAAATGTTTCGAACATAGTCCCGAAGTTAGGCGGCACAACATAATGCATAGCGCCTCTTACATCTTCTGAACCACCGAAAACCTTGATTATCTCGCCCGGGTCATTGCTTACATCCCCAGGTACAATGTCACCGTTTACTATGAGCTTAGGCATACCGGCAAGCTGTCTTGCCCAAACGCTGATAGCGTGTGATTTATTAAGAGCTATCTGATTGGGTATCTGATATGTAATCTCACTGTCACCGTAAGCACAGCTCCTGCGTTGCTCCCAACAGAATTTTGCTATCGGGTACCGGTGAATTCTCAAATCCCATTCAGGGCGAATAATAACATTCTTTGTCGCCATTATTCCGTGAACGGTCTCTACGCCGTTACCGTCAGAGACCTTAAAGAACTTTGTAATCACAGTTACCCTGCGTGAGTTTTCAGGTTCCTTTTCGCCTATATCACCGCTATTTTTGTAGTATTCGCCTACCTCGTCAGGCTTAATATCACCTTTAGCCTTATTTTCCTCGGCTATTGCAATAACCTTGTCTATATCGAGCCTTCGGGCAATAATAATATACGGTTGGTCCTCAACCTCATCACCGTTTGCATCACCAAACACAACATTTTCTATATCTAAAATCTCACCGTCTATATCGCCTCTAATGACTTTTTGTCTGTTCTCATCTGCATAAAGACCGGTGAGAATTTTATCGTTCCAATATGTATAAAAGACACCGGTCCCGGAAATGTATGCATTCCTGAGAAATCGGTCTAATTTAGTCTCAAATTTAATTCTTTCGGCAGTGGTGGAAAAATAATCACTGAGTGCATTCATCACAACCGATATTTCGGCATTATCTGCCGGCGACTGCGGCACATTACCCGCAATAAAATCTTCTCTTATAGCTTTTTTCTCTTCTTCAAGGTCGGTAGTATCAGGTACACCGTCGGCCGAATAATTTACAGCCTTTGGTGCTGCGTTTACTGCCGATATTTTATACTCACCTATGCGCTTAATTATATTTCTGCGTGTAAGAGGCTTATCATTGCCGGCATTAACTCCGCGCCACTGGTCGCCCACAAAAAAGCGTTCGTTCATCTTGGCTTGCTCGTGTATGCCTTTATCGCCTATACCCTCTTTATAGGTTTGTCCTTTTCGAAATTCATCCCATATCCTTTCAAGTATTGATTTATTATCCATTAATCACGCCTCACTTCTTTGAGGTTTTTTTCTTTGGTTTCTGAGCTACAGGAGCAGTTATTTCCGCATACGGCTTCCAACCATTATCTTTAAGCTCTTCTGCTCTGCGCGAGTTGACATCTAAAATACAGCTTTTCTCGGGGTTAATCATTTTCATTTTGCTATCTCCTTAAAACAGCCCGAAAGGGCGGAAGAACCGCCCTTTCAGTTTTTTCACATATTATGCCGCGGCAACGGTGATTGTCGCAACAGTTGTCTCTACTGCAGGAATGCCGTCAACAGACAGTTTGCAGAAGTAATAATACGCACCGGCCTCAAGGTCGGTAGGTATTGTCATACTGGCACTCGTAGCCCCGGCAATCCTCTTAGCACCACTCTTATCGGTGCCGTCAGCTTCATACCACTGATAAGAAAGTGTACCTGAAGCCGCGCTCGCGGTAACGCTTACGCTGCCGGAAATAGAGCCTTCAGTCTTAGAAGCATCAGCGGGCTGCGCACTTATAGTAACTGCAGGCGATACCCACGCCCACACCGCATTCATACCACTCTTCTTTACAAATACATCGTAATAGATGCGGTAATCAAACTTATATGCATCTGCATCAATGTTATTTTCCGGGGTAAATATTCTCATCTGTTCGGTTTTCTTTACAAGATGAGCGCCGTTTTTCGGCATAACAAGCATATAAATGCTCTTTGCATTTGCCGCCGGTGTAAAGCCGCCGTTGCCGGTGGTGTTGAATGTATACGCGGTTTTCATTCTTTCGCTTACAACCGGAATGAGACTAACGCCGTTAAGCGAATTAACACGGAGATTTACATCACCCTGTTTGAAGTCGCTGACGGTAATCATACGGGTAATCTCGGTTGAATTCATAAACTTTGCATAAATACGGCTGTCAAGGAAAGCTACAAGCTCTTCATCGAAGCCAACATTGGTGCGTACTTCATTTATAAGGTTATTGAGAGCCTCAAACGGCTTTGAAACATCGCCGTCAATGAGCTGACCTTTAAGATTTGCCACACCCGCAAGTTTTGAAAGAACATAAGCGTCGCACTCGGGTACTACTTTTGTTCTTACATACTCACCGAGAATTTTACCTGCAAGAGAGGCAATACCGGTCTCGTCCATATCCTCACGGTCTATCTGCACCGAGCGAGCACGGTCCATCTGCATGGTATAAGATGTATTGCTGACTGTTATAGCGCCCCTTGTAAAGCCCGTATCACGGTCGTAGTCTACAAGACCTTGGAAATCAATGTCCGGTACTATAACCGTTTTTGCGCCCACAAATTTAGTGCGGAAATTGTTGTCAACAAAAAAGCCTGTTACGCTTTTCTGTTCAAACATTTTATCGAGTTCCCCCGAATATCTAACTGCATTTTCAAGTGAATTGATAGGCATTTTTTATTCCTCCTTAAATTTTAACCTATTTCCCCCACACACCGGCGCTGAATACATCCCCGAGAGCGTTACTGTTATTCTCTTGGGTCTTCATCTGTCCGGCACTGGCGGTGCTTGCCGCTTCCTCTATTTTTTTTGCGGCATCAATCTGTTTTTCTTGTTTTCTTAGCCACAAAAGGTACGCAGAGAGCAAATCTCTTTTACCGCTTGCGGCGTCGCGGATAACGCTGTCGGGTAGCTTTTCATATTCCGGTACTTCGGGTATTTCCGCTTTAAGCGAGATATACTCGTCAGCAAGACGCGAGCTTATTTTTTCTTTATTCTGCTCTTCAGCCTTTTTAGCTTCATCAGCACGGGCGTCAAGCACCTTCTGATAATCCGCCTGTTGCTTTTCCCGGTATATGCGCATACCGATTTCAACGCTTTCTTCATCGTCACCGTACATTTCCATGAGCTTTTCACGCTGCTCTTTTTCAGGAATTGAAATCATTTCCTCAACGAGCTTATCAACGCTAACACCTTTAAGCGCTGCCGCATAATCGAGCTTGCTGAAAATTCCTTTTTTGGTATTCTCATACTGTATCCCGATTTGTGCAAACTGCCGCGCCTCGTCTTCGCTCAGAGCGCGGTCCTCATGGTTGTATCTGACTGTCATAAACGGCGCGGCAGTTTCCCCGGTATCGGTATGGTTGCCGTCGCCTTCGTTTTCTGCCGCTTCGGTGTTTTCACCTTCCGTTTCATTGCCTTCCGCTTCAGAGCTATCATTTTGATTTTCCCCTTCGGTTTCCGGCTGTTGTTCGGTATCGGGCGTGGTGGGCTCGCTACCTTCGGTTAAGACCTCATTAGTCTCTTCCATATTTCACTTCTCCTTTCCCATGGTGAGGGAATTATTTATTAAACGCTAAATGCGGTTAATACTATTCGTTCTTTTCCTGCACTTGACCGTTATAGGTCAAAAAATTCTTAAGCTGGCGTTCCTTTAGCTTTCGCGTTTTTTCTGTATCATCATCGGCCCCTGTCTCGCGCTTACTTTCTCGCTCAAAATATGCAGATTTTTTTACAAATATCATATCTTGTGTGCCTCTTAAAAGAGTTATCGTATCGGCAATATCTGCCGAAATATTATTAAGCTTCTGCTCAGTTTTCTCGGCTTTATATAAAAGCAAAACGATAATCACAAAAAGCAAAATAATAATTATCGCTAATGTTAAGTTAACCATCAGAAATATCCTCCTTTGAAATCTTCGGCGCTAAGACCGTGCGCCTTTTCGTAATATTGCTCGGCGGTCGGCCGGCGTTTGATATTCGGGTCCTGAGGCTTAAAGAATTTAACATCCTCAAATGCATAACGCATGGCATCCATTAAGTGATTATCCCTGTCTACCGGCAGAGCTTTGCCGCCGAATTGCCGCTTCTCGTCATAGGTATAGGTTGATAATTCTGCTATGGTAGCCGTGCAAGTAGGATTTATAAACATTTTGTATTCCTGAATTTCCGAAATACCGTGTAATATGCTGTCGCGACCTTTAACACTCGGCGCAATCCTTGATATTCCAAGCCGCCTCAAATCATCATTTGATTTAGGCTCTGCGCTGTCGGCTCTGATGCGCTCTTTGCTAAAACCCTTGCGAATAATCATATTTGCAATATCAGAGTTAAGCATCCTTGTTTTGCAACTTTCTTCATACACATATAAAATTTTGTCTATCGGATTTACCGTTAAAGCGATAAAGGCGGTCGGGTCGTTTGTATAACCGTAGTCAAGCCCGAAGAAGCTTTTCCACTTCCATTTTTCCGCTTCAGGTATATCGAGCGCCTTGATTTCCCAGTTATCATATACAAGCCCTTCGGCTATACCCCAGTTACCAAGACCGGCAACATCATATTTGCGCGGATTTGTATCTTTCATCCGCTTAAATGTTTCGCGGTCGGTATCGTCAATAAACTCGTTTATGAGATAATTTGTTGTAAATGTCTGAACGGCACTGCTCGTCTTATCAAAAAAGCGGCTTTTTAGCCAGTGCTTATCACTCCAAGGGTTAAATGTGAGCGTTGTCTGCTTAAACAGTGTCTCGGGTATATAACCGCGCGGCATGGATAAATCCAACTTATCAAAATCCGCTTCACTGCCTATTTCAAAAGCTTCCTCTATCCACACAAAGCAAAGATAACCTTTTGATACTGTTGTTGATGCAAGCTTGTTTACATCATCAAAGCCCCGGAACAATATCTTTTGCCCAGTAGGAATGTATGTCATTTCAACCGGCGAAACCTTATTTTCCCACAGCTGCGCAACTCCAAGCCTCTCTTGCGCCCAGGATAACTGCGCAAATGTACTGTCCCGGTGTGTGTTCATTGTCCGGCGCACCACAAGCAGATTACTGTCCGGATACTTCATAAGCCGATAGATGAAGTTGAGCGCCGTTGTAGCGCTTTTTTTAGAAGCCTTACCGCCTTTTAACACACGGTACCGCGCTTTACAATTCCAATAATCTTTATATCCTTTGCCGACGATATCCGGTAAATATATACGATTGGCGCTATTCAAGTTTGTTTTCACCTTCGATAAATACAACCGCACCGCCCAGGTCAACTTTTTGCTTATATAAGCCTTTCAGCTCAAAGAAAAGCTTTTGAGCACTCGTATCGCCTTTTTTTGCTCGACTTATCGTCGCGCGCCATACATTTGCAGTCTCGCTGTCTGTGTATTCTTTGATGAGATAAGCGACAAAATCGAGATAATCGCTATCCTCCTGCCACCGGTAATATGTGGCGCGTGACACCCCGATTTCTTCACAAGCTTTTGTAATATTTCCGTCATATTCCGGCGAAGTAATATATAAAGCCATTTGGCGCTTTTTGCCCTTTACCGCCGGGAAATAACCTCTTTTATCGTTTTTGTCACATTTTGTCTCGATTTTGTTCACCGCCTTTTTATGTGTTTTGCGCGCGGGCGTATATTTGTACCTGCGCGCACACGAACCCAAAAAAACCGCATGAAAAAAGCAACCCGAAAAATAGGTTGCTCTTTTCACTATACTAATTTTACCACAAATTACTGACAAAAAAATGACATGTTTTTTTCTGATTAAAGCTCTATCTTTTCAAGAGCTTTTTTATGTATTCGGTAAATGTGCCGAAGACTATAATTAATTTTTAAGGATAATTCTTCAATATCCGCTTCACTACCTGAAAGATATATTTCCTTCATTACATCACGCGCTTGCGGACTTTTTAGTTTGTCAATCGCCGCTTCAATTTTTTCTTTTAATCGGATGCGCTCGGCATTAAGCTTTTTAATATCCGCTTCGAGCTTATCCATTTTTTCAACAAATCTTTCGGTTTTGGTTCCGTCCGGCGCACCGGAAGGCGTTTTGTCAGTGCAAGGCAATGAAGCAATCGAGCCGAGCCACATTTCAGCCCTGCGCTCTTCAAGCAGATTTATCTTTTTGCATAGGGTGTTATATTTTCTTAATTCTTTTTTCTTTTCTTTTACCGTTTTCATATGCCTGCCTCTTTGCCTCCACCATATAACATAAATTTATAAACTGCCCGTATGTAAACCGGCAGCGGTGCCGGGAATTGTACAGTTCCACAAACCGCACCACTGTTCGAGTGCTTTTTGACCTGACAAGAACTCGGAGTGTTTCACACTCGTCACATAGCAGTCGCCGACCGTCCGTCTGAGCTTCACAGAAAATACATGCCTTTTTTGTCTTCATAATCTTTAACTTCCTATCTCGCGTTTACGCTTAATACTTAAACTCCGTTGAATTGATATTTTGCCGGAAGATGATATCTTGATATCAACATTCCCGGAGGAAGTTCCCACGCTGATTTTATGTACCTCACCGCCCGGCATAAGGTCAATAGCTCGCGATAGTATATCAACAACTCGATTATCAATTTGTTTTAGCTTTTCGTCTTCGCTGTTCTCACATATATCCGCAAGCTCTAATTTTGCCGCGGCAGCGTGCTCTAAAAGCACTTGTAGTTTTCTTGCCCGATAACAATTACATGCTTTTGTACCTTCACTTAATAACACTTCTTCGGGTGTATCATCCGGGAAAGTTTCCATACTCACGCTACCGCAAAACTTACAAACCGCATTCTTCATTACGCTTCACCTCCCTTATACGCCGGATGCGTTCCGTCAAGCAACTGCTTTTCCATATCGGAGGTTTTATATCCGATGCTTTCAAGTCTTTTGTATATTTGGCAAATACGACTATTTTCATCTTTGGCGGTCGGCATATCTTCATAATAGCCACGGTTAAACATATCACATTTGGAACAATCACCCGAGCGATTCAAAAGCACCGCCAGCAGAACACGCCCCGGCTCGTTTTCTTTTGCTTTTTCAAAGTCGTTTCTATCGACATAGTAACTGTATTTTTCGGAGCTTGCTTCTAAAAACTCGTGTGTTTTATCAGCCCCGGCGGCATAACCGTCTCCGGTTACCTGGTTAAATAGTATTTCAACCGCCCAGTCGCTCAACTCTTTTTCATAAAGCTTAACAGAATTGAAGCTTTTAACAAACTCACACCGTAGCTCGAACGCTTGCTTTGATAGGCGTGTAAGCTCCCCGTTTGCTTTTCTGACCGCTTTTTCCTTTTTTGATAATTTCGGACCGTCTGCCTTTTGTTTTTGCTCTTTTTTGAAGATATAAAGGCTATTATATCTGACATTCCAATACAAATCTGTTTCCGGCAGACTATTTAATTTCTTTTCTGAAAAATCCTCGATGTCGCATTCCGAAACCTGTTCGTATCCGGACGACCATGAATATATATCTTTTTTCTCTACGGCGCCGAGTTGTTTCATTGCTTTTTTAATTATCGGCATTTTTTCCTTTTCAACTTGCTTATCCTTAGCGTTACGAAGCTCATATTCAAAATTGTTTGTGCCGATTTTGTCAAGCAATTTATCTCGGGTCTTTTCGTCTTTGATTTCGGACACTTTCAGATAATCGTCAATAGTTCCGCCACGGCTCTCAGCGCCTTTCAGTTTCTCGCCGTTAAGCTTAGCAATTTTAAGCCGGCGGGAAACGGTAGAAATCGAAAGTCCGGTCTTTTCAGATATTGCCGCTTCGGTTTCGCCTAAATCAAACATCATCTGCATGCCTTGAGCTTGTTCAGATACTGTAAGGTCGCTTCGTTGCATATTTTCAAGCAGCATAGTAGCAATTTGGTCTTTCTCGCTCATTTCTACAACAGTGCACGGTACCACTGAAAGCCCTGCCTGTTTTGCCGCGGCAAGTCTGCGGTGGCCGATTATAACCGTGTATCCGTCTTCACCCGACGGCACACCTTTACCGCCTTCGATAACCGTCAGATTTTGCATAATACCGTTTGCTTTAATGCTTGCAGCAAGCTCCGTAACACCCCCTACATCCCGCCTCGGATTATCCGGATGCGGATATATTTTTGATATTTCAATATTTTTCATAGTCTTTTCCCTTTCTTTATTTGTTTGCTGATAATAGCGCCGCAATCAAAAATCCCAAAACCGCCCCGATAACCATACCGAGTAAAAAAGTTAAAATTTTCATACCTTGTGCCCCCAATCCAACTTTTGGCCACAAAACAAACAATACAAATACTCTACTCTTCCTCCGCAATTTGGACAGATGTATATTGGTTTTGTTATTACTTTTTTTGGTATCTGCTTTTCTACTGCCTCATCAATTAACTTTGCAAGCGCTCTGCTATCAACCGCTTCAGCAGTAGTTCTTTCTCTTATCCGCTTCACATCTTCGTATGTCATAATTTCAAAACCACCTTTCCCACATCCACTTCATAAACTTATAACCAAGTCCAAAAAGAAAAAGTACAATTATTCCTGATATTGTTCCAACCGCCACGCAAAATATAAACTTCAAAAAGGCCATCACAATTCCTCCACATAACACCACGACTGCGGCGGGTATATGAGTTTAAAAACATTTTTATAACTTTCATAAGAAGACCTTGAACCGCCTTTACCGTTATATATGCCGTAAAGCCAATCGTCATACGATAAACTGCCGTATCGGTAAAACTCGCCCAACTCTTTTGGCTTGTCATAGATCAAAAGATTATATATCCGAATTTCTGTAACAGTTTTTTTACCGCCGGCGGTATATTTCATCAGTTCGCCATTCGATATGCACGCACGGCGCAGTAAGTCGAGCGGAACGCCCACATCAAGTTGTCCGTATCCCGTAATATTTCTTGCAATAAACTTGCCGATAACCTTGCCGCAGCCGCCATTCCTTTTGGTCTCGTAAATATAAGCACAGTAATTTCCATACACCGTAGGTGCCCTTAATCTCAACTCGCTTTTCTTAAACCCGGATTTGATATTGTCTGTATGCGGCTTGTTTATCGAAAACATAACACATCTGCTATCTGATATCTGCAATCTGCCGTCTGATTTATCCTCCGTCATAAAATATCACCTCCCCCTCGGGTGAAATAGTAATCCAGTTATCCCGGATAAAATTCTTATTCTTATCCCTGAAGTACTCAACCGCTTTAGCTCCTCGCAGAAGTTTGCCGTTATCGTCACGGCATGTGAAACCGTCCTCAATTTTAACCATACGGTAAAAGAGATACGGTCTTCCCGTTATCTCATTCGTGCCGGCTTCGATACTGCTTGTATCTATGTAGTATCCTTCTTCCGCTTCAGGAGGCTCTTGCCACTTAATTTCAGAAATATCCTGTGGAGCACTGTATTCGGGTTTTTTGAGATTCCGGGTAGCAGTCCACTTGCGCTCAAACAGCTCGCCTTCTTCAACCTCGATTTGGTCAACTAAATATGATGCAAGACTTGAAAACTCGCCTTCGGGATATAGCGGCACATAGTACGGAGGATGCGCATACTCCGAACCGCCCGACACTTCACGCCATATAGTTGTAATTTGTCTGGTAGGTACACCCTGGTTTACTATCACATGATGATGCAGCGCACCGCGCTCACCGCGCGCCGTCGCCTTAACCGCTTTAAGCTCAAGCCCTGATTTTCGGTACTCATACCGAAGCCGGCGAATAAACTTTTGTAGAATTTCTTTTGCCGCTTCACGGCTCTCGGGTCGGTTATCTCTTTCATATGTGAGCGTTATCCACAGGTCGTCAGCTACGAAGTTAGCATTTATAATCCGTGTCAGCCTTCGCTTTGCAAGCTTGCGGTTATACAGCTTTACTGCTTCCGGTGTACCCTTGCCGCCTTTCCTACCTTCACGGCGCATATTATCACCGAACTGTGTGGGGTATGTTTCTACTATTTCCTTGGTAGGTCCGGCAACAATGACCGTGCGCCGATACATTACTTTTTTCATTACTTTTATCACATCTTTTCTGTCCGTTAGTTAATACACTTATCAAGCCCCGAAATCGGTATATAACCGATTTTTCAAAATTCTTATTTTCAGAAAGTTATCCCGATTTCGTTGCTATTGATTTTTGTTTTAAGATGTGATATAATATTTTTGCAATTTCTTAAGTGGCAGTTGCATTTTAACCGTCTGCATGGCGCCCACCGTGTAGGCGGTTTTCTTTTTATTCCTAATCACTGTTAAGTTTCCTCTCAAATTCTTCTAAATCAAATCCGGCAAAATCGCCGGGTTTTTGTTTTTTCTGTAAGCTTTCGCGATAGTGTTCAAGTGTTGTGATACCCTTTGTCCTGCAAGCATTAAGTATTGTCGCTGCATATTTCCACTGAGCACCCTTCCTGTACGCCTTGTCAACCGCTTCGATTATTAAATCTGCCTCAATACCGCAATCAATATATTTAATCATCTCGTCAGCTGTAAACCTTCCGATAGTCAAATAGCGCTTTTCATATTCGAAGATACACTTTTTTATATTAGTGGTTCGCTCGTCGGTGCTCATCACTGCGCCGGGGCTTATGTACCTGACAGGCTTTCCTATATTACCGGCAAATATGATTTCGCCGTGCATACCGTCACTTGCCGTCTCGTAGTCGCCAAAAACCCAAACCTCGTCACACTCATTAAGTAGCTTCTTGCCGAGCATCAACGCCGCTGCACGGTGCTCGGGGTTTTTGTCGTCTGCTATACCGTGAAGCATTGTGTGCGGTATCACCGGTATGCCACCCTCACGCAAAACATATTTACCGTATGCCTTAGCCGCTTCATAATTGGTATCAACGCCGCCGTAAGGAGAACAAACATATATGTATTTATCCTGCTTCACACTTTTTCAACTCCTTCAGGTTGTTCATAATCTCGAATAAATGACGGTTTATATCACTTTTCTGAATGCGGTCGTATAAAATCTGCCGAATCGCTTCAAGCTCTACGCGCGCCTTTGCCTGCGCTTTTGGCTCGGTATAGGTCCTGTATATTCTCGTCTTTGCTGCGAGTATTTCAAACAAATCACCTGATAAAACATTTTCGTAATTCTTCCGCGCTTTTTTCACAGCTGACGGCGGCGCCGGTATGTTCATGGCGATTAAGCGGTATTTGAAATATTCCTCTTCGAAAGCCGACATACAGTGAGTACCATTCGGTAGCATATACTGTCGATAGTTTTTACAAGCCTTCTCGCACGCCTGGCACAAAACCTTGCCGCATCCGGTTACTTCGATATGGTTGTGTTTACTCCATTCGGCGCCACACTGCGAACATTTAAGGTTTTCAAGCTCCGCCATGTGCCGCCTCCGGCTCTGCGATAGTTTTTTTCTTTTGCTCTTCTCTGATAAGAGCTATAAGCATTTCATTTTGTTTTGAAACTGTTGCCGCCTCCGATTTAATTGCCGCAACTTCTTTTTTATGCTCTTCTTTCATCATTTTGATGATAAAATCTTTTCTGCTTATTTCCATTCCGGTTTCAAATGTCTTTTCGATAGCATCCTCAAGCATATCTTTAAGGTCGGTGACGCGGCTTACCAACATACAAAGCATAATGCCTAAAATCGTAAATAGTATAAATAATAATATCGGGTTCATAATTAAACTCTCCTTTATAAATAATTCTTTCCGAACTCTGCCCGGAAATCTTCCACGGTCCAACCGTATTTTTTCATTGCTGCGCGTTGAGCATCGGCCTGTAATTTTCTGCAAATCTCGGCATTGTTATGTACCGCTTCAGGCTCGAAAATATGACATTTGCTGTGATGCAGATAAACCGTAAGTCCATAATGCTCACTTTTCTTGCGTAAAGCTCCACCAAAAATATGATGCTTGTCCAGTGGGTCGTTGTAGTTCGCCGGCTCCCTGCAAAGATAACAAACACATTTATCCGTCTGCATTATGCTTTTTGCCATTTTCTTCATCCTCCTTCCGCGACTACATTCAGCTTCAGCCCGGCCGCAAAGCATATTCGCCTTAACATATCTACCTGCAAGCCCCCGGGCTCGTTAAACGCTTTACACACCGTAACACAGCTAACACCGGCACGGCGCGCTATTTCCCGGTAATCAAGTCCGTTTTCCTTTTTGCTTTCCCGAAGGTCGCTCATAAGTAGCTTGTATTCCTGTCGGGTTTTGGCTTCGTAGTCCGCCTGTTTTCGCTCTTCAGCAGTTAAATATACCTTTGGCATCTTTAGCCCTCCTTTCCTTATTTTTCGCTGTAGCCACTCTTCCGACCTGCGATGCCATTATTTTGTAAAATATGGGGGTGTTGTAATTTATTTAGGAAATAATAAAAACAGAATAAGTTTTGAAGAATTTGATTAATGAAGAATAAGTCTACCTGACATCCGATGTCCGACATCTGGTATCTGACATCACAAGCCGGAAGAGTGACTACAAGACACCCGTTTCTTTTAAGAAACTTTTTGCGTAAAAAAAATAGAAAGCATCTGCTGATTATCAAGTGACAGAATATTTGAAATCTTTACAATTTCATTTTGCGTGAACGATGTATCACCACGAAGTCTGGAATAAAGTGTCTTCTTACTTATTCCAATTTGCTCTGCCAACTTGGGAACAGATACTTCCCTTCTGACCATTTCCATTTTAAGACCGCCAAACATTAATTTCACCTCGCAATTTGTTTCTTTTAGGAAACTTTGTATTTTGATAATATCACAGCAGTCATAATTTGTCAATATCTTTTTGGAAACTTTTTTTTCATTTTTTTCTTTTTCCGTTGCATTTTGGAAACTTTGCGCTATAATATAATCAAGGAAGTGATGATATGACAGTAGGTGAAATAATATATAATCGGCGTAAGGCACTCGGCCTCACCTTTGAAGAGGTCGGAAAATATGTCGGCGTTGGTAAATCTACGGTTAAAAAATGGGAAAGCGGTTTAATCGCAAATATGCGACAGGATAAAATCATACTGCTGTCAGAAATACTGCAAATAAATCCAGTATCTTTAATTACCGGCGAAATTATTCTTACCGTGCCAGAAGTGCCGAGTGATTATATAAAAAAGTATTCTGCTCTTGATTCCGAAGACCGCGCTACTGTTGACGGTCTTATTGACACATTATTAAGCAAAGAAAAATACATTAAAAAACCCGACCAAAATGTCGGGTAATAAGATTTAGGAGCTCCTGACTGATGTGGAAAATAAATGTCTCATGGATTCTTTTTTGTGCACTCGGCTTTTTAATACTCATTGAATATCATTTGCACTATAGTCGTTACTTCGTTATCTGGTTACTTATTGTTATTTGTTATAATTTACTTGCTCTAATTGCAATAAGTATTTGCGCAGACAGACCTGAAATCCATAAAAACAATAACCAGAATGTAAACTTCCATCTAAATAAAATTTGTATTAGCGATTACTTAAACTACAATAACGAGCTTCGCATATCCTCGTGCGATTTTGACGAACAATTAAAAGTACAAACCAGATATTATGATATCATTGATTATTTATATGAACTCGACCGCAAGTGCAATTTTATTGTTTACATATTGTACGGTTTCTTACTGCTGTTAGATGCATTTTTTATTTCACTTAAAATATACACGAGCAAATCAGATATCATTGGCTATACGGTTTGTATTACAGCTATAGCTTATATTCCACTGTTGGTTTTGTTTTTTTTAATTCGGCGTTTAACTTTAAATTTTTTATACAAACACAAAGGCATCTTTCTTTTTGGAAAAATAAACGATTTTTTTACTAAAAAAGAATCGTTTAAAACTTACGATGAGTATGTGGATTATACTAAGAATTACATTTATGATGGAGTAAACGCAGATGATATTAAGGAATATCAAAATTCCCCTGAAAAATATGAAAACGAGATAAAATCACTTAAAAACCACATAGAAAACACCAATGATATCGAAGCGTATAAGGCTATGCAGGAACATATGCAACAGCTTTTGAGTAAGCATCCCCGGAAACAGTTATCTTGGAATAAAACACAACAAACATATGATTACATCCGGCGTCATTATGATTACCTGTGTAAAGTTAAAAAAAGTATCAGAGAAACATATACTTTTGGTATTGTAATAACTGTGTTGTTTCTAATAACATTTTCGATTATGATAACTCAGTTTTTAGTTTGATGCTCAGGCAACATTAAAAAAATAATATTTTAGTATGTAAAAAATATTTACTTTACCGGAAAAATTACATAAAATGCCGGATAATAAGATTTAGGAGTCTCTAAAATGGGCTATTTGTTATGCATAATTTTTATTTCTTTCTTTGTGTGCTTGCTCAACAACTATTGCTCCGACATACCTATGTTATACAATAATAAAAATGGTCACGAATTTAGTATTAACGAGCCGGATGTTAACGACTACATCACAACTAATCAATTAAAATATTACAAAGACGATTTAAGAAAATTTATTACATATGAAGAACGCTTAGAAAATGCGAAAAGGCTTTGTGACCAAATATCAGAAAATTGGCTTTTCCGTTGCATTTTCTATATAATCATGTTAAGTTCGCTAAGCTATGCAGTTATAAAAATTATTAAAAACTTGAGTGTATCACTCCCTGTGTTTGTTGTGGTTGCAATCGCATTTTTGTCCGCAATAATTCTTATTGTTATTTTATCGGTACTTGCTAAATTAATTTACCGAAAGCACAAGCTTCCAAATTTCGAACGCACGGAAGATGAAATAAAAGAAGAGTTTGCAGAACATCTATGCCGAATAGCATATTCAAAGTACTGTGAAGGGAAAACTCCAAAACCTTCGGTTTCCAAATTTGAGTTAGACTATAAGAATAACGAATCGTATTATCTTTCTATTATATATGAAACAACTCTGGAAGCGGCAGTATGTTTCAAAGCAATAGAATACACCATTAAAAAAATCAGAATCCACGATTCATATTTGAATCACATAATAAATTCCTTGCACCGAAGATATTTTGTATCAAAAGTGTATGCTTGGGTGGCTTTTATACTCTATCTTGCCACCTTCGGTTTACCGAATATCTTATAGTTTTATTTTAAACACATTAAAAGGTGATACTATGGCAAAAGCACACAAGCTTCCCTCCGGCTCCTGGCGAGTACAGGCAAAAGCCGCCGGGCAAGTAAAATCTTTCACGGCACCGACCAAAACCGAAGCCGAGCGCCGCGCTGCGTCCTGGCAGCTCTCCGCCGAACGCTCGGAAATCATACCGGATAAAATGACTTTAGGCGAAGCGATTGATAAGTATATTAAGATTAAAAGCAATGTGCTCTCGCCTTCTACAATTAGGTCTTATGAAAACATCAAGCGAAACGCACTTGCGCCAATATCAAATAAGCCGATTGAAAAGCTTGATAATATCACAATACAGACCGTTATGAACGAATACGCCGCTTCACATTCTCCCAAATCCGTCCGTAATGCATACGGACTATTAACCGCAGTATTAAAAATGTACCGTCCGGGCTTTACCCCGTCGGCACGCCTACCACAAAAAAAGAAGGTGGATATATACATACCCACCGAAGAAGAAATTAAAACAATATTGAAATTATCAAAAGATACTCCACTTGAAACGCCTCTGAAGCTTGCCATATTCGGAGGCCTCCGTGCCGGCGAAATCTGCGCCCTGACTCCAGCAGATATAAAAGACAATACCGTATCAGTAACAAAATCGCTTGTTTTCGGTACCGACGATACATGGTATGCAAAAACACCTAAAAGTTATTCAGGAAACAGAACAGTCGTTTTACCCGAAAAACTAAAGTTACAAATTAACAACGACGGCAGAATCACTGATTACAACCCTCATTCACTTTCTCAGGCTTATCATAAATTTTTGAAGGTCAACAGCTTACCGCTTCACCGTTTTCACGATCTACGACACTTTTATATATCAACGCTCTTTGATATAGGCGTTCCGGAAAAGTATATAATAGCCCAGGTTGGTCATAGCTCGTCATCCATAACTAAGCGCGTATACGACCATATATCAGCCGGCAGGCAAAACGATTACACAAATAAAATCTCCGGTTATTTTTCCACATTCTAAAAACCAAAGTCACACGAAAAGTCACACGGAATTTGCAAAGCCTTTGTTTATCGGATATTTTCAATATACACCACGGGTTCGAGTCCCTTTCAGCGCGCCAAATAGCAGAGTTTGACTTTATGTCAGGCTCTGCTATTTTACTTGTATAAAAGGACTCGAAAAGGGCGGTTTTTTCAAAGAAAAAATGCCAACCTTTCTGTGAACGGTTGGCAAGCCCGTGGGCGTGTAGCCGCGACAGTCGCGGCGTAGCGAGTCCCTTTCAGCGCGCCAAATAGCAGAGTTTGACTTTGTGTCAGGCTCTGCTATTTTAGTTGTATAAAAGGGACTCGACTTTTGCGGATAAAATCTATTAGTTAAAAGTTTGCATTAGCCAAAATATTATGCCGTATACAACGCTTGCTAATGTTCCGTATGCAATAACAGGTCCGGCGATTTTGAAAAGATTTGCGCCCACACCTAAAATGAAGCCCTCATTTTTGAACTCTATTGCAGGAGCGGCGACGGCGTTTGCAAAACCGGTAATAGGCACCAATGTACCTGCCCCCGCGTGCTTTGCTATTTTATCAAACACACCTATACCTGTAAGCAACGCCGCAAAAAACACAAGTGTAGACGGCACGAGCATTTTTACTATAGTTTCCTTTATGCCCAGGTTTTCGTAAAGTATGAATAAAAGCTGACCGATAGTACAAATAATACCACCCACAAAAAACGCCCACAAAAAGTCTTTGATTTTGGGTGACGGCGGTGTGACGGCCTTAACATAGTTGTTATAAATCTTATTATCAGGTAACAAAAAAACACTTCCTCTCAAGGAAGTATTTTTTGTGTTTTTTTTACAATTATTCAATTATCTGCGGTTCGTATTCATTATTAGCCATTTTAGCAAGTTCACGCTTTATAATAGTTCTTTCTCTGATTATGATTACGGCGAGCCAAATAAAGGTTACGATAACTATGAGCATAGGTATGCCGTGGCGCCAATAAAACAGTTTTTTAAGGCCTAACAACCCAAAATCAACCTCACTGACATCCGAGCCGTAAGAATTTTCGCCAACTGCCGTAAGCCTGATAAAGACAGACGCGAGCACGGGAACGGTTATGATATTTGTTATAAAAGCCGCAAGCTTAAACCCAATCGTAAATAATATCGGTGAAATAAGCGTAACGATAAATGCCGTAAATGCGGTTATGAAAGTATTATCCCAAAGATTTTTGTTTTCATTTGCAAGCATAAAGCTTCCAATAACATAAAGCATTACCATAAACATCATATAAAGCCATGCTAAAAATCCGATAAGTAAAAGGCTATTATATAATTTCCCTTTAGTTTTTGCGTAAACTATTCCACGCTTTGCTTCATATTTTTGCAGCTTCAGCAAATCGTCAGAACTTAATTTCATAACATCACCGAAAATATTATAACCGCAAGTTTAAGTCTTGACAAGTACATTTTACAAATAATATAATAATTCAGGTGATTTTATGGCAACTATAAATATTGTAATGGTGGAACCGGAAATACCTCAAAATACCGGCAATGTCGCAAGAACCTGTGCCGCAACTGGTGCAAGACTTCATCTTGTGGGTCCGATGGGCTTTAAGATTGACGATAAGAAGCTCAAGCGTGCAGGCCTTGATTATTGGCATTTTCTCGATATCACCTATTATGACAGCTTGGATGATTTCTTTTCTAAAAACAGTGGTGAGTTTTACTATTTTACCACAAAAGGAAGAAGGGCACATTCCGATGTTGCCTACCCTGACAATGTTTATTTGGTTTTCGGAAAAGAGACAAAAGGCTTGCCGGAAGAGCTGCTTATTAATAATCCGGACAAATGTGTAAGGATACCAATGTCAACGGGTATAAGAAGTCTTAATCTTTCAAACTCAGTTGCTATTGCGGTATACGAAGTGTTAAGGCAGTGGGAATATCCTGAGCTTGAAAATTTTGGTGAATTGCATAACTACCGCTGGGACGAAGTTCTATAATTTATTATTAAAATATATTGCAATTTTTTCTAATTGTGATAAAATATGATTAGTTTATTTTTTAACAATATTTGTAAAGGAGAATAAAAATGAACGCATTAAACAAAAAAACCGTTGACGATATCAATGTAAAGGGTCAAAAGGTTTTAGTTCGTTGTGATTTTAATGTTCCGCTTAAAGAGGGCGTTATCACTGATGAAAACCGTATCGTTGCGGCACTTCCGACAATTAAGAAGCTGATTTCTGACGGCGGCAGAGTTATCCTTTGCTCTCATCTCGGAAAACCGAAGGGTGAGCCAAAGCCGGAGCTTTCTTTAGCACCTGTTGCTAAAAGACTTTCTGAGCTTTTAGGAAAAGAAGTGGTATTTGCGGCTGACGATAATGTTGTAGGCGAAAACGCTAAGCGTGCAGTTGAAAATATGAAGGACGGCGATGTCGTACTTCTTCAGAATACCCGTTACCGTGCTGAGGAAACAAAGAACGGCGAAGAGTTTTCAAAAGAGCTCGGAAGTCTTGCTGATATATTTGTAAATGATGCTTTCGGTACTGCTCACAGAGCGCACTGCTCAACTGTTGGTGTTGTATCTTACGTCAAAGAAGCAGTTGCAGGTTACCTTATCGGCAAAGAGCTTAAGTATCTCGGAAATGCTGTTGACGCACCTGTTCGTCCGTTTGTAACGATACTCGGCGGTGCAAAGGTTGCGGATAAGCTTTCAGTAATTGAAAATCTTTTGAACAAGGCTGATACCCTTATTATCGGTGGCGGTATGGCTTATACTTTCCTTGCGGCTAAGGGCTACGGCGTAGGCAATTCCCTTCTTGATAAAGAAAAAATCGACTATTGCCGTGATATGCTTAAAAAAGCCGACGAGAAGGGCGTTAAAATTCTTTTACCGATTGACTGTGTAATTATTAAAGAATTCCCCTCCCCGATTGACGCACCGATTGAAACCTCCGTTGTAGATGCTGATAAAATACCTGACGGCTTCGAGGGCGCTGATATTGGTCCTAAAACCGCTGAGCTTTATGCAAACGAGGTTAAGAGTGCTAAGACAGTTGTTTGGAACGGTCCTATGGGTGTTTTTGAAAACCCGACACTTGCTAAGGGTACTATTGCAGTGGCAAAGAGCCTTGCAGAAACCGATGCCGTTACGGTTATCGGCGGCGGTGACTCTGCAGCGGCTGTAAACAACTTAGGCTTCGGCGATAAGATGACTCACATCTCAACCGGCGGTGGCGCTTCTCTTGAATTCCTTGAGGGCAAAGAGCTTCCGGGCATTGCCGCACTTAACGATAAATAATTAGACATAAGGCGGCTTGTTGTATTTCAAGCCGCCGGCTTATTGAAAAGGAGAAAAACTATGAAAAAAGCTGTAAGAGAGGCAATTATTGCCGGCAACTGGAAAATGAACAAAACTCCAAGTGAGACAAAGACACTTATAAACGAGATGAAGCCGCTTGTAGCAGGTGCTGATTGTAAAGTAGTTCTTTGTGTTCCGTTCGTAGATATTGATGCCGCGCTTACTGCCGCACAGGGTTCAAATATAGAAATCGGTGCAGAAAACTGTCATTTTGAAAAAAGCGGTGCTTTTACCGGTGAAATCTCCCCTGTTATGCTCAAAGAAATGGGCGTTAAGTATGTTATAATCGGTCACAGTGAACGCAGGCAGTATTTCGGTGAGACTGATGTTACAGTAAATAAGCGTCTTAAAAGCGCTCTTGAAGAGGGACTTAAGGTTATTCTTTGCGTTGGAGAAACCCTCCAAGAGCGTGAGCAAGGCATTACTGCAGAGCTTGTAGCACAGCAGACCAAAATTGCGCTTTTAGGCGTATCTAAAGAGGATGCAAAGAATGTAATAATCGCTTACGAGCCGGTTTGGGCTATCGGTACCGGCAAAACCGCCACCAGCGACCAGGCTGAAGAGGTTTGTGCTATTATCCGTAATGTAATAGCCGGTATTTACGATAGCGATACCGCAGAGGGTATGACTATCCAGTATGGCGGTTCAATGAATGCAAAGAATGCCGATGAATTACTCTCAAAGGTCAATGTTGACGGCGGTCTTATCGGCGGCGCATCACTTAAAGCAGAAGATTTTTCTATAATCGTTAAAGCCGCAAGCAAGTAAACAGGTGATATTTATGAAAAAACCGATTGTTTTAACTATAATGGACGGCTTTGGAATAAACCGCGACACAAACGGTAACGCCATTAAAGCCGCAAACACACCCCGTCTTGACGATATTTTTGCGAACTGCCCAACAACTCAAATAGGCGCCTCAGGTCTTGATGTAGGTCTGCCTGACGGTCAAATGGGCAATAGCGAAGTAGGCCATACGAATATCGGTGCCGGAAGGGTTGTTTACCAAGAGCTGACCAGAATAACTAAGTCGATAAATGACGGCGATTTCTTCGAAAATGAAGCATTTTTATCGGCAGTTAAAAACTGCAAAGATAACAATTCTGCCCTTCACCTTATGGGACTTTTGTCAGACGGTGGCGTTCATAGCCATATCGAGCATCTTTACGGTCTTATACACTTAGCAAAAAAGAACGGACTCGGCAAGGTATATATACACGCACTATTAGACGGTCGTGATGTACCTCCTGCAAGCGCCGCGGATTTTATTGACGAACTAAACGCGAAACTTAATGAAATCGGTTGCGGTAAGCTCGCTACGGTTATGGGCAGATTTTACGGAATGGACCGAGATAACCGCTGGGAACGCGTAGGCAAAGCTTATGCCGCATTAGTTTACGGCGAGGGCATACATACTACAGACGCCGCGGCGGCGGTAAGAAAATCCTATACCGTAAAAGACGAGGAAGGAAAATTAATTACTGACGAGTTCGTTTTACCGACAGTAGTAAGCGGCACCGAGCGTATAAAATCGGGCGACAGTGTAATTTTCTTTAACTTCCGTCCTGACAGAGCGCGTGAGATTACACGCACCTTTGTTGATGATGATTTCAATGGCTTCGAGCGCAAAGGTGGCAGACAAAATGTATTTTATGTTTGTATGACGCAGTATGATGCTTCTATGCCTAATGTAACTGTGGCATTCAAACCCCAAACGCTTGAAAATACTTTGGGTGAGGTTTTGGCGAAACTTGATATGACGCAGCTTAGAATTGCCGAAACCGAAAAATATGCGCATGTAACATTCTTCTTCAACGGCGGCAGAGAGGTTATGTTTGAGGGTGAAGACAGAATACTTGTTGCTTCCCCGAAAGTTCCTACATACGATTTGCAGCCCGAAATGAGCGCGGTAGAAGTATGTGACAAAGTATGTGACGCTATTGAAAGCGGAAAATACGATGTTGTAATACTTAACTTTGCAAACTGTGATATGGTAGGTCATACAGGTATATTTGAGGCGGCGGTAAAGGCTGTTGAGACGGTAGATACCTGCGTTGGCAGAGTAGCGGACAGTACCCTTAAAATGGGCGGCGTAATGCTTCTGACGGCTGACCACGGCAATGCCGACCGTATGATAGATACCGACGGCTCACCCTTTACGGCACACACCACAAACCCTGTTCCTTTTGCAGTTATCGGTAAAGAGTGCAAGCTGCGCGAGGGTGGCAGACTTTGCGATATTTCACCTACAATTCTTAAGCTTTTAGGTGTAGCTCAACCTCCCCAGATGAATGGTGTCTCGATAATTGAATAAAGCATTTGTAAATAATTACACGGACTGCTTCAGCAGTCCGTGTGTTCGTATAACGGGCGTTTGCTATTGCAAACGCCCGTTATCTATGTATTTTTATTCAGCCTACACTTTGCATATCAATTATCTTTTTATCGTTTTTATCGACAGTAAGATAAATTCTCTTATCAAAAGCATCCTTATATTGCCTTGCCCCCAGTTTAAGCAGTGGAGTGAATTTTACGCGGCAGCTATATATTTTATCAGAATGCTTTGCAAACTCAGTACACTCAACATCTATAAATTCATAACTGTCGTGCGTGATAGCGAAGTTGACAATAGTGTTCTTTACATTCTTATAAAAATCACTTGAGGTATCAAAATACTTTGACAGCGCGCCGAGACCTAAATCATCCTGCATATGCGCCGCATACACCTGCGCGCCTTTGACTGCAAATTCTTCAATATCACCTTTGAACTCATCAGTAAACTTTTGATTTATGGAATAGTTGTTACCGCTGCTTACCACATCAAAATCCTTTGACTCAATTTTAATATCAATACTATCACTAAGCAAATTATCTACTGTAGCCACGCAGCTATAAACTACATCCTTATCAAACTCAACATCCTTAATTTTAGGAAGCGGCAGTCTTTTAACATCAGATTCCGCCAATTTTTTTCCGTTGACTGTAAACCTTGCGTCAGACGGGAAACTGATAACAGCAGTTTTATAAACATCTCTTAAGAGCGTTATTTCACTCACTTTGTATCCGGTTATTCCGAAGCTGCCGCTTTTATCTTTCTTCTTCAGCGCAATAGACATAAGGTTTTCATTATCGGATTTAACGATAAAGCAAATGTCGCTGCCCTTTGGTGCTCTCGAAGAATAGTTAAGATTAATATCTTTGCCTACAAGGCTTTTGAAAGCCTTATTTGCATTTTCTTTAGCTTCATAGTCCGAAATACTAAACGCGTAATCTTCTTTTAGTCCCCAAGCGTTTCCGGTCTTTACATAATTATCGCAAATATTCTGTGCAATACTCTTAGGCTGTGCCGCCTCATAATTTTTAAGAAAAGAATAGAATACGCAAAGACCCACTATTATAAGTACAACAAAACCGATGACAAATCCAATATAATAGTGAAAAAATTTACTCTTGTGTGCCATATAAAAGTCCTCTCAAATCAGTCCGTAACAATAAAATATGTAGGTATCGTTCTCGGCGATACAAACGCCTTATATTTATTCACAAGACCTCTTAACTGAAATTCGTCAAGCTTGGATTTATCAACATTATAAATGTTGAAATAATCTTTGTAATAGAGCATTGCCGAGGAGCCGCCGTCAAGCATACCTGCACTGACTGCACCGTACGATGTCAGAATATCAATCAAATCATTTCTTGTAGCACCGATACTGTCAGCCGTTCTGCCGTCGGTCACAAGCATTAAAACAGTGCCGTCCTCACATTGACCGATAGCCGTCCTCTGCGATGTGCCTGTATTATTATCAGCATAGTAGAGCTTAACTTTACCGTCTTCACTATCTATAAGCACATTTCCGTTCTGGAAAGAAACACCGTCACGAATACCGAGACTTTCCGCTTTTTTGGCGCTCATACCCTCGGTGCATATCAATTTGTTGTTATTATCAAATCCAATAAAGGTTCGCTTTAAGCTATCGCTCCAAACCATTTTGCCCATTGAATAAGTGATACCCATAGGCGTAGCTCCGCTTCCGCGACCGCCTACATCAGAAAACTCACCGCCGTTTATCGCGGCAACGCAATTATACTTACCTGCTATATCAAATATCCGCATACCTTTTACGGCGGACTTGAAATTCTCCGACGAAACGCCTACTTTAATTCTGGACGGGTCTTCTACAATCAGCAAATATGCCTTAAATCTCGGTTTGGTGAAAAAAATCAACTTAAGCCCGTTTTTATCGGCGGTAATGGTTTCTGTATTCTCTTCGGATTGATATGCGCTCGCGTCAACAACGTCAACATTGACTTTTTCGCTTTCCTTCATAATGCTGTCAACTTTAGATTTTGAAAGAAAAAGATAAGGCGCCCATTTGGTTGCACTTGCCTGCTTTGCCGAAATCACGAGCATATTGCAAATACTTTCACTCGGTCCGTGTGTTATCATCAGCCCTGCCGAATATATTGCAACTATCAGAAGAAACAGAAAAGTAAAAAATGAAATACAAATCTTTTTGAAAATCCCTGCCGTATGTCTTCTTTTTTTTCTCCTATACTGAGCCATTAATCAATATCTCCTTTGAATACCCAAAGCTTTTGAATTCTGAAGCTTAAAAAGAAAATAAATGTATCTACAAAGATTTTAATTACACTGCTTCCAAGCGACTGTGCTGTGAAAAGATAACTTAACAGAGTCACTGCGGTAGCTGATACAAGCATTTGCGGTACCGCCAACGCGTAATACTTAAATAGCGTATTTTTGACCTTTGATTTATTATCGAATACCTTTGTTTTATTTATATAGTAATTAATACCTGATGATATTACGCGCGCACAAACCGTAGCAATTATCGGAACAAGTGGCGAAAGCTGAGAAATTAACGCCGAGAACAAGCGACTGAATAGATAAAAAAACGAAATATCAGCCACAAATGATATTAATGAACTGAAAATGTAATTTACCAAAAACTTATATATTCTAAAGGAATCCCTTATAGGTCTGAAGTGAGTTGATTTATTCTCGTCAATATAAACTGTTTCAATTTTAATTTCTTTTATCGCTACATTATCACCGATACATTTAAGTAACATATTTGTTTCATATTCAAACCTATCACCGCTGATTTCGCACAGATAATCAATAAGGCACATAGGAAAACCGCGAAGACCGGTTTGTGTATCTGAAATTGCCTTTCCGCAAAGCGTCTTAAAAACGAAGGAGGTTATGCTATTGCCGAATCGGCTCTTTTTCGGAACATCATCACCCGAAAAATCTCTGCAACCGAGAACAATTTCCTTTTTATCTTCTATCGCATCGGCACACATTAACACATCCTGCGGGGTATGCTGACCGTCCCCGTCAGCCGTGACTATTCCATAAGCATCGGGATGATTGTCTCTAATATACTTAAAAGCCGTTTTTAGCGCGGCGCCCTTTCCTAAATTGACACTGTGCGTAAGAACGGTAATAACATTATTACTTGTGGGAAAATTCAATTTGTGTTCGCTGTCACTTCCGTCATCAACAACAATAATGTTTTCAAAACCGATTTCAAGCATACCTTTGATAGTTTTCCCAAGCTTTTCATCCGGGTTAAGAGACGGTATAACCAAGAATATTTTATTCTGCATTATGTCACCCTTTTCGACACAAAATACCATTGTCATTGTACTATAAATCCGGCTGAAAATCAATTCAAAAAAAGATAATAATAATTACATTTTTGTAAAGAATAATATTCTTGAAGGAAGTGTTAATTTATGGGTATTGTAAAGGTGATTTTAACTTCGGTTTTATCAGCCGTATCACTTTTTGTAATAGCAAAAATTATGGGTCATAAACAAATGTCACAACTTGATTTTTTCGATTATATTACGGGTATTACAATAGGCTCTATCGCGGCAGAACTTGCAACCGAGCTTGAATCGCCTGAAAAACCGCTTGTTGCAATGCTTATATACGGTATTATCACAATAATTCTGACAACGGTCACAAGCAAAATTCCCCGTATGCGAAAAATCATAAACGGTACGCCGACGATTATAATGAACGGCGGTAATATTTACAGAAAAAATATGAAAAAAGCAAAAATCGATTTAAGCGAATTCTTAGTTATGTGCCGTCAGGAGGGTTATTTTAATATTTGTGATATCCAAACCGCAATTTTCGAATATAACGGAAGACTCACAATATTGCCGAAAGCAACAAAGCGCCCCATAAATCCAACCGATATGAATTTAGTTCCGCCTGCCGAACATATAAACACTGAAGTTATTATGGACGGCAGAATACTCGGTGAAAATCTAAAGCGGTTAAATCTTGACGGAGAGTGGTTAAAGCGCGAGCTTGAACTAAACGGTTATAAAAGTGCAAAAGAAGTGTTTTTGGGTCTATGCGACAGTGAAAATAAGCTTGTCGCCTTCTCATAAATTATACTTTCACTGAATAGTATTTATTATCAAAGTCAGGAGTATTATATGAAAAAGAACATTTTACTATGGCAATTTTCAGGTTTTGCGGTAGCGTCGCTTTTAGGAACACTTTTCCACTTCTTATATGAGTGGACTGGTAAAAACAAAGTGGTCGCCATTTTTTCAGGTATAGATGAATCTACATGGCAACATATGAAGCTATTATACTTTCCGTTATTGATATTTGCAGTAATCCAAAGCTTTTACTTCAAAAACTACAAAAATTATTGGTGTGTGAAAATGATAGGCTTTATTATCGGACTATCACTAATACCAATAATCTATTACACATATAACGGCATTTTCGGAAAATCTCCTGACTGGATAAATATTGCTATTTTCTTTGTTTCTGCCGCAGCAACCTTTGCTATTGAAGCATTACTGTTTATAAAAAGAAAGCCTGACTGTAAATACAAATGGTTTGCCATTTGTCTAATTATACTCTTTGGTATACTGTTTGTAGTGTTTACATTCAGTCCGCCTGATATACCGATTTTTGAGCCACCTAAAAAAATGACATAACGAATGGGCGGATTTCCCCGCCCATTCGTTTTTTTTTACATCAAGCCAAGCAATTTTGCCGTGCTTTGTCTAATTCTTAATCTTGTCCATAGCATTTTTTTCAAGACGGGAAACCTGCGCTTGTGAAATGCCGATTTCATTTGATACTTCCATTTGAGTTTTCCCCTGCATAAACCTAAGGGAGAGTATTTTCTTTTCCCTGCCACTGAGATTTTTAATAGCTTCTTTAAGGCAAATCTCATCAAGCCAGTTTTTATCATCGTTATTGTCGCCAATCTGATCGAGCACATAAACCGTATCACCCGTATCAGAATATACAGGGTCATAAAGCGACACAGGATCAACTATACTTTCAAGAGCAATAACAACATCCTCGCGAGGCACAGAAAGCCGTTGTGCAATTTCAGAAATTGTAGGCTCACGGTTTAATTCTGACATCAGTTGCTCCTTGACCTGCATTGCTCTATAAGCCGTATCCTTAATTGACCGACTTACTCTTACGGGACTGTTATCCCGTAGATGCCGCCTGATTTCGCCTATAATCATAGGTACTGCATATGTGGAGAAACGAACATTTTGATTAACATCAAAATTATCAATCGATTTAATAAGTCCTATACACCCGATTTGAAATAAATCATCCGGGTTTTCGCCTCTTCCGGTGAAGCGTTTTACTACGCTTAAAACCAGACGCAAATTACCGTTTATCAGCTTTTCGCGTGCCAATTTATCACCTTTGCTGATTTCCTTCAAGAGCGCTCTGATTTCCTGTTCTTTCAGCACAGGCAGCTTTGATGTATCAACACCGCATATTGAGACTTTATTTACATACATAAAAAACACCCCCGACAATAATCACAATAAAATTATTGCCTGGGGTACGCCTATATAATCTATAAATATTTTTAAGTTTTCGACATAAAAGACTTGTATTTTCATCACAATCAAAGTTTATAAACTCTTTTTGCGTTTTCAGAAAAAATCTTTTTATATTCTTCATCCGAAAAACCGAGAGATAAAAGTATACTCATTTCGTTTTGCGGAGAATGTAACGGATAATCGGTGCCGAAAAGCACTCTATGAGCGCCGTATCGCCTTATTATTTCGGCAGAAATCTTAGGTTCGATATAAGAAAGACTTGATGAACAGTCAACAACCAAATTAGGAATATCGAAAAGCTCTTTTGAAGCCTCTTCCCAAATTGACCAACCGCCAAAATGTGCGCCCACAACCGTAAGACCGTTATATATCTTCAGAATGGGTATTAACCTATTTGGATTGGAAAAATCGTAGCGGTAATCGCCGGTGTGCATAAGGATTGGCATATTATCCCTCTCACAAAGCTCGTATATCTTAAGACAACGATAATCGTCAATCTTAAAGCCTTGAATATCAGGATGAAGCTTTACACCGTGAAGCCCTAAAGATTTCAGATGCTCAAAGTCTGCGACAATATCGTCAGACTCAGGGTGCATTGTACCAAGGCCTATTAGTGTGTCGGGATGCTCGCCTACCTCGCGCGCTATAAACTCGTTTATTTTTCGCACCTGCGCTTTGGTCGTCGCTACCGACTGCACAATAAATTTATCAATACCCGCTTTTTTACCGTTCTCGGTTAAGTCTGCTATTGTGCCTTTTCCAAAGGGCATTTCGCCGTAAAAATCACCTGTTGCCTTTGCGGCTTTTTCGGCAATTTGTTCGGGATATACATGGCAATGCGCATCAATTACATAAAACTTATTATTTATCATTATGCCGTCACCGTACTGTTTGCCTTTTCAAGATGCAGTTTCTTAATAGCGTCCTCGCGCATTTTGTATTTAAGTATCTTCCCTGCTACATTCATAGGAAATTCTTTTACAAAATCAACATAGCGCGGCACCTTATGCTTTGCCATATGAGAAAGCACAAACTGTTTCAATTCGTCTTCAGTCATACTCTCGCCGTCTTTAAGAATTACCGCCGCGAATATTTCTTCACCGTACTGCTCATCAGGCACGCCTATTACCTGAACATCCTTAACCTTTTCGTGAGTATAAATGAACTCTTCTATCTCTTTTGGATAAATATTTTCACCACCGCGGATAATCATATCCTTAAGTCTTCCGGTAATTCTGAAATTACCCTCAGGCGTTCTGCAGGCAAGGTCTCCTGTATGAAGCCAACCGTCCTTATCAATGGCAGAAGCAGTAGCTTTAGGCATCTTATAATAGCCTTTCATTATATTATATCCGCGCGCTACAAACTCACCGGTCACTTCATCCGGGCACTCTTCACCCGTTTCGGGGTCTACTATTTTACATTCAATTTCAGGAAGCGGTCCGCCAACGGTACCAACACGCACTTCCAAAGAATCGTCCGTAGAACTCATAGTACATCCCGGCGATGCCTCAGTCTGCCCGTAAACAATCGTGATTTCCTTCATATTCATCTTATCAACAACATCACGCATAACCGAAATCGGGCAAGGACTTCCTGCCATTATTCCCGTTCGCATATATGAAAAATCCGTCTTTTTGAAATCGGGATGTTCAAGTAATGCTATAAACATCGTAGGCACGCCGTGAAAAGCAGTTATATGCTCGGAATTTATACAGCTGAGCGCCGGCTTCGGCGAGAAATACGGAAGCGGACAAAGTGTCACACCGTGAGTCATAGATGCGGTCATAGCAAGCACCATACCGAAGCAATGGAACATTGGTACTTGTATCATCATACGGTCAGCGGTGGAAAGATCCATTCTATCCCCTATGCATTTGCCGTTATTCACAACATTATAATGTGTAAGCATTACGCCCTTCGGAAAACCTGTTGTGCCCGAAGTATACTGCATATTGCATACATCGTCTTTTTCTACCGCTTGAGCCATTTTATATACAGTCTCAACCGGCACAGAATCCGCAAGATTTATAGCATCTTCCCATTTAAGGCAGCCTTTTTGCTCGAAACCGACAGTAATTACATTTCTTAAAAACGGCAGTCTACGGCTATAAAGCGGCTCACTCGGTTTTTTGTTTTCAAGTTCCGGGCAAAGCTCGGCAATAATCTTTGAATAATCGGAATCTTTTGAGCCGTCTATCATAATAAGCGTGTGTGTGTCGGACTGCTTAAACAGATACTCCGCCTCATGTATCTTATATGCGGTATTAACTGTTACAAGGACAGCTCCGATTTTTGTAGCCGCCCAGAAAGCTATATACCACTGCGGAACATTGCTTGCCCAAACCGCAACATGTGTGCCTTTTTTTACGCCAAGCGCTACTAATGAGCGTGCAAAGGTATCAACATCATCGCGGAATTCGCTATATGTTCTCGTGTAATCAAGAGTTGTATACTTAAAAGCATACTGGTCAGGAAATTCTTCAACCATACGGTCAAGCACCTGTGGGAAAGTTTCTTCGATAAGAAGCTCCTTTTTCCAAACAAAATTACCCGTATGCGCTTTGTTAAAATACAAATTACTTTTTGCCTTTGCAGTATCGCCGAACTGGCGCATAAAGTTGATGAAATGCGAAAAAATTATTTCCATATCGTCAAGAGCGCTAAGCCACTGAGGGTCCCATTCAAGAGAGATAAAACCGTCATAATTTATTGACTTCAGCGCCGACATAACATCAGAAATAGGCAATTTGCCCTCGCCTATAAGGCAGTGATTAAGCTCACCGTTTTGAACTATGCCGTCACAAATATGAACATGCTTTACATAAATGCCAAGATTTTTAATAGTTGATTCAGGTAATTCTTCCGCAAAAAAGCAAGTGGCGGCCACATTCCAAAGTGCCGCAACGCTATCAGTAGCAAAACAGTTTAAGAAATTACAGAGCTTTTCAGTATCAGCGAATATGCCGCAGGTTTCAATTAAAAGCGTTACCTTGCCGGATTTCGCAAATGGCAAAACCTCATCAATTACACTTTTGACTGCGCTGTCGTCTCCATTACCGTCAGTTTTTATACGAACATAAGGTATGCGAAGAGATGAAGCTATGGTTATACAGTTTTTGATTTCTTTAACGCTGTTGTCAAAATCACCCTTATCGCCCATTCTGCAAATGGCGTCAACGCAAGGGATTTTGAGTTTAATTTCCATAAGACGCCTTGCGGTTGCGGCAGATTTATAATCATAAAAAGCGCCGCTTTTATCTGTAAAGAGTGGACCGTGAGTGTTATGAAGCTCTATGCCGTCAAATTTCAGCTCTTTGGCAACAGCTATCATATCCTCAAAGCTCTCGTTATGCCAACCCTTGCTTGAAAAAGCAAACCTCATTTTTTACGCCTCCTCGTACAAAATCTTGTTGAGCGCACTTATATAAGCGCGAATACTCGCACCGATAATATCGGTAGAAAGACCTTTTCCCGAATACGATTTTCCGTTTGAGCGAAGTTTTACAATGGCACTTCCCATAGCTTCGTGACCCTCAGTTATCGCCTGTATCTCAAAATCGTCGAGTTCAAAATGCCTGCCGGTTATCTGCTCGATTGTGCGGAAAGCCGCGTCTATCGGGCCGTCGCCGACAGAAATTCCGGTTACAGTAACGCCGTCCTTCGTCATATTTATCTGTGCAGACGAGGTCATTATATTGCCGGACTGAATAGAATACTGCTCAAGCGTATATGTAGGCGGCACCTGGAGTGCAGTAGAGGCAATTATTGCTTCCATTTCCTTTACAGATACACTCTTTTTTGCTGCAATGCGCTTAAATTCATTATATACCTTACTGATATCGTCCTCAGATAAATCATATCCGAGCTTAAGCACTGCGGCACTTACTGCTTCGATATCATCGTTGCTGTCAAGCAGAAAATCGCCATTGTCGCCGTCTTCTGATTTCTCACCGTAATTATCTCTGCCACCGATTATCCATTCTATGCGTGATATAATGCGGCGCGATGAAGTAAAATCAATATCAGTTGAAATAGAAGTATGAAATTTGCAATTACGGAATATTTCAATAGCAGTTTTCAGCTCAGTAATACCGCATCCAACACCGGTCTTTACAAGGTCGGCGCCACACTTTACCACGGTAAACGATGATGCCGCCGCCATACCCGATATATCCGAACAACATATACCCCATTTTATTTCATCAACTAAACCGGAAAGGGACTTGATTTCCGCAAGAAACTCGGCCATTTCATCAGGAAAGAAAATACCCTCTTTATCGCAGAGCGTAACTGTTTTTGCACCGTTTAAGACCGCCGATTTAATAATCTCGGCAAGCGTATTCTTATCTGCTCTTGTGGCGTCAAGCGCGCAAAATTCAACATCTTCGCACTCGTTTGCCGCGATACTTATAAGTTCACCTGCAAACTTTACCATAGCAGGACCCTTTTTATGAAAACCGTATTCCATGCCCACATCGGATGCCGGAAGAGAAATCCTTATTCGACCCTTTTCTGCACTTGCCAACGCTTTTTTCGCATTAGTTATCTGTTCGGGCGTACTGCCACCGTCAACCGAAATTATGCTTGATTTCACGAATGAGGAAATTGTTTTAATCAGTAAAACATCCTTTGTTTCATTAACAACTGCCGGCAACTCAATTATATCAACATTGAGTTTTTCAAGCTGTCTTGCAATTTCTATACTTTCATTAAAACCTGAAACTGCCGGATTCAGATGAAGTGTAGTATCTGCAACAATTACCTTTTTCATAAAATTACCTCACTATAAAACAAAAATAGTCCCCGAAGCCTTTAGGCTTCGGGGACGAATTAAATTCGCGGTACCACCCCGATTGCAGGAAAAACTGCCACTCGGAAGGCTCAAATAAGCCTTTTGCTTTGATAACGGAGCATGCCGTAGCCTCTTACTTTTTTCAGAAGCTCTGCTCAGGAATGAGACTTTTCTGCATTTTTGCTATCGGCTTTCACCGCACGCCGACTCTCTGAAAGCAAAACTCACAAAAAATAGTTCCTTCATCGCATTTGAACAATTGGTAGTATATCACATACTTTTATGATTTGCAAGTATTTTTTTAATCAATCGGATAGGTCCAACCGTATTTATCCTCGGTTTTACCCCATTGAATGCCGGTAAGGGTATCATAAAGGTTTTGTGTGACATCGCCTATCTTACCTTCGTTTATGATAAACTTTTTGCCTTTATAGTTGAGTTCGCCTATCGGAGACACAACCGCGGCAGTGCCGCAACCCCAGGCTTCTTCAAGCTTGCCGGATTCGAGCGCCTCCTCAAGCTCGTCAACGCTGAGTTTTCTCTCCTCAACCTTAAATCCCTTATCTTTCAGCACTTCAATGCATGACTTACGCGTGATACCCGGAAGAATTGAGCCGAGAAGTGCCGGCGTAACGATAACACCGTCAATTTTGAACATTACATTCATCGCGCCTACTTCTTCGATATACTTGCGCTCTACGCCGTCAAGCCACAAAACCTGTGAATATCCCTTATCCTCAGCGCGTTTGCCTGCACGGTTACTCGCGGCATAATTACCTCCGCACTTAGCCTCGCCTGTACCGCCGCGAACCGCACGAACATCTTCAGACTCAATCATAATGCTTACCGGATTGATACCCTCTTTATAGTAACTGCCTACCGGAGAAGCAATTATAACATATGTGGCATTTTTAACAGAATGAACACCCAAAGACTCATCGTTTCCGAACATAAACGGACGAAGATAAAGTGAGGTGCCGGGGGCGGACGGTGTCCAGTCCTTTTCAGTTTCAACAAACTTTGTGAGCGCTTCAAGAGCGTCATCCTCAGGTATCTGCGGCAAGCACATACGCTCAGCAGACCTGTTCATACGGCGGATATTCTCCATAGGTCTGAACAGTTGAACCTTGCCGTCAGCACGACGGTAAGCCTTAAGACCTTCAAATATTTCCGAGCCGTAATGCAAAACGGTAGAAGCCGGATGAATTGAAAGCCTCTGGAAAGGTACTATACGCGCATCCTTCCAGCCTTCACCCTCAACATAATCCATAATAAACATATGGTCCGTAAAGTATTTACCGAAGCCTAAAACAGAGCTATCCGGCTTTACTTTCGGTGTATCAGTAAGTTTAACAGTGATATTCATAAAACTGCCTCCTTAATTCTCAAAGCCGATTTTAATAGCTTTGAGGTTAATATCAAGCATATCGGCATGTTTGGCGGAAATAACCTTTTTAAGAGCCGCCATAACGGAATCCTCGTTATACTCGTTCATTTCTTTAAGTATTTTGCCGACAATTATCATATTAGCAAGCTTGCCTACACCGTTTTCATCAGCAAGCTTTGTCGCAGGTATATAGAAAACCTTAACATCGTCTCTCTTTACCTTACGCTCTATAAGTGATGAATCCGCAAAGATAACACCACCGGGTACCACGCTGTCCTCATACCTGTCAAGTGACGGTAAATTCATAGCGATAAGTACATCAGGGCTTGAGACTATCGGCGAGCCTACCGGCTCATCACCTATAATAACGCTGCAGCTTGCAGTGCCTCCGCGCATTTCAGGTCCGTAAGACGGAAGCCAGCTTACCTGCTTATCTTCGATAAGGCCTTTATATGCGGCAAATTTACCTGCGAAAAGTATGCCCTGACCGCCAAAACCTGCAAAAAGATATTGTGTGGTTTTCATACTAATCTCTCTCCTTTCGCAGACCTGTCTTTATAAACGCCGAGTGGATAATAGGGTATCATTTTTTCGTCAATCCATTTAAGAGCGTTTTGAGGAGTAAGTCCCCAGTTTGTAGGACAACTTGAAATAACCTCAATAAGCGAAAAGCCTTTGCCCTCGATTTGATTTTGGAAAGCCTTTTTAATAGCCTTCTTTGCGGCGTTAATATTCTTTATGTTATTAACAGCAACGCGCTCAATGTACTCGGCGCCGTCAAGCTCAGAGAGCATTTCACATACCTTTACAGGAAATCCGCAAAGCTTTACATCTCTGCCGTAAGGTGAAGTCTGTGTAACCTGACCGGGAAGAGAAGTCGGCGCCATTTGACCGCCGGTCATACCGTAAATCGCATTGTTAATGAAAATTACGGTAATATTCTCATTTCTTGCAGCGGCGTGAACGGTTTCCGCCATACCGATAGATGCGAGGTCTCCGTCACCCTGATATGTAAATACTATCTTACTGGGGTCTGCGCGTTTAACACCGGTGGCAACCGCCGGTGCTCTGCCGTGAGCCGCCTCAATCATATCGCAGTTAAAATAATCATAAGCCATAACAGAGCAACCAACCGGTGCAATACCTATGGTCTTACCCTCAATATCAAATTCATCTATTGCCTCAGCAACAAGACGGTGAACTATACCGTGTGTGCAACCGGGACAATAATGAAGCGGAACATCCGCCAGTGATTTAGGTTTGTCAAATACTACCATTACTTATTGCCTCCTTTTGCGGCTTCTTCAATATCTGCTAAAACCTGCTCAGGAAGCGGTATCATACCGCCTACACGGTTGCAAAGCTTATAATTTGCCTTGCATTCGGTAGCAAGCTTAACATCCTCAATCATCTGACCCATTGAAAGCTCAACGCTTATAAATGTATGTACTTTCTCAGCCGCCTTCTTAAATACATCCTTCGGGAACGGCCAGAGGGTTATAGGTCTAATCATACCTACTTTAATGCCCTTTGCTCTTGCGGCATTAATAGCGTTTTTTGAAACACGCGCGGCAATACCGAATGCGGCAACGCATATCTCAGCATCGTCCATAAGATATTCCTCAAACATAACTTCATTTTTCTCAACTTCTTTGTAGCGCTCATAACGCTCAAAGTTTACCTGCTCTAACTGCTCAGGCTTAAGATAAAGAGAATTGATAATGTTATGCTCGCGCTTCTTATCTGTACCTGTTGTCGCCCACGGCTTTTCAGGCGCAGGATTAACCTTAAGCGATTCAAGGTCAACAGGCTCCATCATTTGACCCATAGTACCATCGGCTAAAATCATCGAAGTCATACGGTATTTATCGGCAGTATCGAACGCTTTTACAGTCAGTGCCGCCATTTCCTGAACGGAAGCCGGTGCGTAAACTATCATATGATAGTCTCCGTGACCGCCGCCGCGAGTTGCTTGAAAATAATCTGACTGCGAAGGCTGAATACCACCGAGTCCAGGTCCTCCTCTTTGAACATTTACAACAAATGCCGGAAGGTCTGCACCTGCAAGATATGAAAGTCCCTCACTTTTCAGTGAAATACCGGGGCTTGACGAAGATGTCATAACCCTTTTACCTGCGCTTGATACACCGTAAACCATATTAATTGCGGCAATTTCACTTTCCGCCTGTAAAAATGTGCCTCCGATTTTAGGCATTTTTTTAGCCATATATGCGGCAACTTCGGTCTGCGGAGTAATCGGATAACCGAAATAGTGACGACAGCCTGCAATTATAGCCGCCTCAGCTATAGCTTCGTTGCCTTTCATAAGTACCTTATCAGCCATTTAAGTTCCCTACCTTTCTACCTTAATGATACAATCGGGACACATAGTAGCGCAAAAAGCGCAGCCGATACAGTCGTCGGGATTTACCGCCTCGACCGGATGATGCCCCTTCTTGTTGATTTTTTCTGACGACAGTGCAAGCACTTTCTTCGGGCATACATTTACGCATAACCCACAGCCCTTGCAAAAGTCAGTTTTGAATGTAAGCTTTGCCATATTCAACACTCCTTAAATTGTAAGTGAATTTTGCAGTTCTATATAAAATAAATTATCTGTTTTTCCGACAAGCTCAGCCTTAAGACGCTTATTGGCGGCAGTCGCAATAATCGGTATATTCATAAGCTTCGCCACATCTGCGGCATAACCGAAAGAGTTTATTATATCTTTTGCAGTAGTATCAGAGCCGAGATTTGAATTGTTTATTATTCCGGTAAAGTTTATACCGCCGGCATATTCAATTTCTCTAAGAACTTCTACGGTAGACGCCGTATCGCGCGTGAGAGGTCTGTACATATTGATAACGGCTATCATACTGTAATTGTTTTCTTTAACTATCGCAGGGGCAAGTCTTCCGAGAGCTAATGCGCCCCTGTCATCACCGCCGATATCAAGCACAAAACTCTGTGATTTATTATCTGTTATCGCGTACATTTCATCCGGCAGTGCCGGTATATCAAGATTAGTGCCGGCATAATCTGAGCAAATCAGCTTAATTCCGCGATTGTTTAACTCCTCGATACTATCCTTTGTTCTGAAATACGGATTTACTATATCAAGGTCAGCGATAGCAACGCTTTTACCCTGTTCCTTCTGCTCGTACGCCATATTAAGCGCAACATTAGTCTTGCCGCTTCCGTAATGACCGCAAACAATGGTTATTCGTTTATAGTCCATATCACATCACCGTTTTACAACTCATTACGCTTAATTTTACCGCTTATAGTCTTAGGAAGCTCATCGCGGAACTCAACAATGCGTGGGTACTTATAAGGCGCAGTCTTAGACTTGACATAATTCTGTATTTCTTTCTTTAGCTCGTCAGTACCTTGAGTACCCTTAACAAGTACAATGCTCGCTTTTACAACCTGACCGCGTATCGGGTCCGGTGCCGCCGACACACCGCATTCCAAAACATATGGCAGTTCCATAATAACGCTTTCTATCTCAAACGGTCCTTAGGCCGTCTTTCCAAGTCTCGCGTGTTTTTTCCTCATCACCGAAATAACAAACCGCAAGACCGCACGGAAGACCGTTTTTAATATTTATCACTATCTCGCCGGTCTCACCGGTAGGAACACTGTTTCCGTCCGGGTCAACTATATCTACATCATAAATCGGTGCCGGCTTACCCATTGAACCGATTTTATGCGGCGCGCCTCTGAGGTTACCTATTATCATTGTGCTCTCTGTCTGACCGAAGCCTTCAAGTATACTAAGACCTGTCGCCTTCTTAAATTGGCGGTAAACCTCCGGGTTAAGAGCTTCGCCTGCGGTAGTCATATGCTTAATTGACGACAAATCGTATTTTGAAATATCCTGCTTTACCATCATACGAAGCATTGTAGGCGGTGCGCAAAAAGTAGTGATATTATACTTTTTGAACATAGGAAGTATATCCGCCGCGTCAAAGCGGTCAAAATCATAAACAAATGTTGCCGCCTCACATAACCACTGACCGTAGAGCTTACCCCACATCGCCTTTGCCCACCCGGTATCGGAAATAGTAAAGTGCAAACCGTCCGGGTCAACATTATGCCAATACTTTGCAGTATGGAAGTGACCAAGCGGATATTTATGCGTATGCGTAGCAATTTTCGGATAGCCGCTTGTACCCGAAGTAAAGTACATTAGCATTAAATCGTCCCCACACGGTGAATCCTCGGTGCGTTCAAAGTGAGAACGGTAAACTTCATATTCAGCGTTGAAATCACGCCAGCCCTCACGGCTGCCGTTTACCATTAACTTATACTCAAGCGTCGGACATTTCGCCGCCGCAATATCAACTTGATGTGCCGTGTCGCCGTCAGCCGTGCAAACAATAGCTTTTATGCCTGCCGCCTTAAAACGGTACTCAAAATCATGCTCCTGAAGCTGATTTGTGGCCGGTATCGCAATAGCGCCGAGTTTATTAAGTGCCAACATACAGAACCAGAACTGATAATGCCTTTTGAGAACAAGCATTACCTTGTCGCCTCTTTTAATACCAAGCGACTTAAAGTAATTTGCACACCGTGCAGACGCCTTTTTCATATCACCGAATGTAAACCTGCGTTCTTCTTTATCCTTTGAAATATAAAGCATTGCAAGTTTATCAGGTTGTGTTGTTCCTAATTCATCAACTATATCAAAAGCAAAATTGAATTTTTCGGTGTTTTTGAACTTAATTGAAGTTGGCGTGCCGTTCTCGTTCTTTTCCACATCTATAAACTTATGATAAATTCTCTGTTTTGTATCGAACTTCACGGGCGCCGCGGCAGTAAGCTCATTAGCACCTGAAAGCTCAGGTATTGGGTCGCCTGTTGGATTTAATACAATAGCATAAAAATAGCAATCCTCACCGTTTACGGCTATCATACCGTGAGGTGTTGAGCTATCATAATAAATTGTATCCCCGGCGCTTAAAATCTCTGTATGATTACCAACCTGAACTTTTAGGTGACCGGATATTACAATATCACATTCCTGACCCTTATGAGTTGTAAGCTCAATAGCTTTTGTCTGCGCCTCTTCGCTGTAAACGCTCTTAACATAAAGCGGTTCGGCAATTCTTTTTCTGAAAGCAGGCGCCAAATTATAATAGGTCATACCATGGGCATTATCAATGCGCTGACCGGCACCACGGCGTGTTAATGTATATGAACGGAGAGTCGGCGAATGTCCCTCAATTATATCAGTAACATCAACCCCGAAAGCATTTGCACAACGGTAAATAAACGCAAAGTTCAAATCTGTTTTGCCGTTTTCCGCCTCTATGTATTCGTTTACAGAAACATCGGTTTTTTCTGACATTTCCTCAACGCTTAAACCGATTATCTCACGCAACTCTTTAATTCTTGCAGCCATTTCATGAATTTTATAATCAAGGCCGGTCATTTTTTCCATTTTCTACCCCTCCTGTGGGACAAAATCAAGAAACTCGTCCCAAAGCTAAAATACTTTGAGACGAGTAAAAACATACCCGCGGTACCACTCAAATTGCGAAATTTCGCCACTCTTAAGGTCTGACAACCTCTATGCCTTTACGCAGCAATCACGGGAAGGTTCTACTAATCATAATCTGACTTTCTTCCTTCCGGCTGGGAAGTTACAACACAAGGTTTCGCTTACAGACTTGCACCAACCGCCTGTTCTCTTAAAGCAAAATTCCAAGCGCCCTCTTCGTCATCGCCTTTGACCATAGCATTTTAGCACACATATTTTATTTTGTCAAGAGGAAATCAAAGCTTATTACGCTGAATTTTACCGCTTATAGTCTTAGGAAGCTCATCGCGGAACTCAACAATGCGTGGGTACTTATAAGGCGCAGTCTTAGACTTGACATAATTTTGTATTTCTTTCTTTAGCTCGTCAGTTCCTTCAGTACCCTTAACAAGTACAATGCTCGCCTTTACAACCTGACCGCGTATCGGGTCCGGTGCCGCCGACACACCGCATTCCAAAACATATGGCAGTTCCATAATAACGCTTTCTATCTCAAACGGTCCT
>CADCLS010000012.1 GCA_902802375.1 Oscillospiraceae bacterium
TCCTATTCTGTAACCTGATGACTTAATAACATCATCCACGCGTCCGACATACCAATAAAACCCGTCTTCATCGCGCCATGCGGTATCGCCGGTGTGATAGTATCCGTCGTGCCATACCTCATTTGTGTTTTCTTCGTCATTATAATAACCCTTAAACAAACCGCAAGGCACTTTTTCAGAGGTTTTTACAACTATTTCACCGGTCTCGCCTACCGGTACACTGTTGCCGTCAGCATCCATTAAGTCAACATCATAAAGCGGCGTGGGTCTGCCCATTGAGCCAAGCTTATGAGAATTACCCATAAGATTCGCTATAACGAGGGTAAGCTCTGTCTGCCCAAAGCCCTCCATAATTTTAAGACCTGTTGCTTTTTCAAACTGCCTGTAAACTTCCGGATTCAGCGCCTCACCTGCAGTAGTCATATGCCTAATAGATGACAAATCGTATTTTGAAATATCTTCTTTTATCATCATACGAAGCATTGTAGGCGGTGCGCAGAATGTAGTGATATTATACTTTTTGAACATAGGAAGTATATCTGCCGCAGAAAAGCGGTCAAAATCGTATGTGAAAACACCGCCCTCGCAGAGCCACTGACCGTAAAGCTTACCCCAAAGGGCTTTACCCCAACCGGTTTCGGAGATAGTGAAATGGAGTCCGTCAGGGTCAACACCGTGCCAATACTTTGCAGTAATATAATGACCTAAAGCATATTTATAATTATGCACTGCAATTTTAGGATACCCGGTAGTGCCTGAGGTAAAAAACATTATCATCGGGTCACTACCGCATGCGGTATCTTTATCGCGGTAGAAATGTGCGCTATAAAGAGAAAACTCCTCGTCAAAGCTGTGCCAACCCTCTCGCGCACCGCCAACCATTATTTTAAGCTTTACTGACGGGCAGTGCTGAGCCGCCGCGTCTGCATGGGCGGCAACATCTCCGTCTGCCGTACAGACTATAGCAGATACGCCTGCAGCATTAAAGCGATAGTCAAAATCGTGCTCTTGCAAAAGGTTTGTCGCAGGTATCGCCACGGCACCGAGCTTATGAAGCGCTAAGATACTGAACCAGAACTGATAATGCCGTTTGAGAACGAGCATTACTTTATCGCCCTTTTTAATTCCGAGTGACTTAAAGTAGTTTGCTGTCTGTGCGGAATACCTCTTCATATCTCTGAATGTGAAACGGCGCTCCACCTTATTTTTATCAATATGAAGCATAGCAAGCTTTTCGGGTTTTTTACGCCCTAACTCATCTACTATATCAAAAGCAAAATTGAACTTTTCCTCATCGTTAAAGGAAATCTTTTGAAGTCTGCCTTCATCATCTTCGACTGTATTGATAAACTTTGAGGAAACATAGTTACCCGCGTGATTTTTATGCGGAAAAATATACGGCTTGATAATCTTATCCTTATCGCTTTCTTCTCCGGGCAAAACTACGGCTACAAACAAACAATCCCTGCCGTCCACCGCAATCATACCGTGAGGCATTGAGCTGTTATAATATATGCTATCGCCCTCATTAAGAATTTCAGTGTGCTCGCCAACCTGAACCTTCAATTTACCGCTTAAAACAAGGTCAAATTCCTGACCCGAATGTTTGGTTAGGTGTATCGGCTTATCCTGAAGCGCCGAGTCAAAAGAATATCTTACCCAATAAGGCTCGGCTATTTTTTTATCAAAAAACGGCGCTAAATTCTGAATCTCAATACCGCTTTCCTTCGCAGTTTGCTGACCCATACCCTTTCTCGTTACGGTATAGGACGAAAGGTGAGCGCTCTCTCCTTCAAGCAAATCGGTAATACCTATACCGAAAACCTGTGAACATTTATGTATAAATGTAAAAGGAAAATCAAGTTTGCCTGCCTCATACTGCTCATATTCTGATACGGAAACTTCTGTTTTCTGCGCCATATCATTAACGGTAATGCCCGTGATTTCCCGCATTTCCTTTTCCTTTAAAAAAAATAACACCCGTCTCAAATTTCTTTGAGACGGGTGAAAAACTCATCCGCGGTACCACTCAAATTGCGGCAATTAGCCGCCACCTCTCGAAGTCTACTAACTTCTATGCCTTTACGCAGCAATCACGGGAAGCGTCTACTCAAGACTAATGCTCTTTCGGGCTACCGGCTCGGAAGTGATAGGTTAAAGACACCGATTATCAGCTCACACCAACCGCTGACTCTCTTAAAATCTCAAATCTCAACCGTCTTCGTCACAGCTTTTGAAATTTGAAAAGATTATAACACCATAGTTCTTTATTGTCAACACTTTTTTAACTATTTATGTGACTAAGTACCATTTCTTCGGTGACAACAATCTCTTTAATATCTTTATTTGATGGAGTTTCAAACATTAAATCCTTCAAAACACTCTCAATAATTGAGCGAAGTCCTCTCGCCCCGGTCTTGCGTTCAATAGTTAAATCGGCAATTTTTTCAAGCGCCGCGTTATCAAAGGTAAGACTGACGCCGTCAAGCCGGAACAACTCTGCATACTGCTTTATAATCGAATTCTTAGGCTCTGTCATAATGCGCACAAGAGTTTTTTTATCCATAGGACTCAGCGATGTTATAACCGGAAGTCTTCCCACAAGCTCGGGAATAAGACCGAATTTCACCAAATCCTGATGAGTAGCAATAGCGCTCATCGACTGCGCCTCAACACTTTTAGGTGACTTCACATCGGCACCAAAGCCGAGACTTCCTGAGCCTATTCTGCGCTCGATAACCTTTTCTATACCGTCGAAAGCGCCGGCGCATATAAACAGGATATTTGTTGTGTCAATTTGTATAAATTCCTGCTGAGGATGCTTTCTGCCACCTTGAGGAGGCACATTAGATACCGTGCCTTCAAGAATTTTGAGAAGTGCTTGCTGAACGCCTTCGCCACTCACATCACGGGTAATTGAGGCATTTTCCGATTTGCGCGCGATTTTATCAATTTCGTCAACATATATAATGCCGTGCTCAGCTTTTTCTATATCGTAATCAGCTGCTTGGATAAGACGCAAAAGAATATTCTCAACATCCTCGCCGACATATCCGGCTTCAGTAAGAGTTGTAGCATCGGTTATCGCTATCGGAACATCAATGATTTTTGCAAGAGTTTGTGCAAGTAATGTTTTGCCGACACCGGTAGGGCCTAACATCAAAACATTACTTTTTGCGATTTCAACCTCACTGTCACTGCCTGAATAAACACGCTTATAGTGATTATAAACAGCAACGGCAAGTGTTTTCTTTGCTTCATCCTGCCCTATTACATATTCATCGAGCTTTTGCTTTATTTCCATAGGCGTAGGAAGCTCGTGCATTTTTTCACTGCCTTTAGATTTTTTCTCTGCGCGATACGCAGTTTCATCATCAAACAGTAAAGAATTGCAATAGCTTATGCAACCGTCGCAAATATAAATACCCGGTCCTTCAATAAGCCTGGTCACTTCATCCTGCGATTTGCCGCAAAACGAACAGTGAATATCGTTATGACTGTCTTTCGGCATAAATTTACCTCTTGTCTATAACCTTATCTATCAAACCGTATTCAGCGGCTTCGTTTGCCGTCATAAAATTATCGCGTTCGGTATCGCGCTCAATAATTTCAAGCGGTTTACCGGTTTTCTCAGCTAAAATGTTATTTATTGTACTGCGAATATGCTTGATATGATTTGCGTGAATTAAAATATCGGTTGCCTGACCTTCGGCAGAGCCGAGCGGCTGATGAATCATAATTTCACTGTTTGGAAGCGCATAACGCTTGCCCTTTGCGCCTGCCGCCAGCAAAAAAGCACCCATACTTGCAGCCATACCCATACAAATAGTGCTTACATCGCACTTTATATACTGCATAGTATCATAAATTGCCATACCTGCCGATACAGAACCACCGGGGCTATTAATGTAAAAATTAATATCCTTGTCCGGGTCCTGACCCTCAAGATAAAGCATTTGAGCAATAACTACACTTGCCGACGCATTATCGACCTGGTCATTAAGCATAATAATTCTGTCGTTAAGTAAGCGCGAAAAAATATCATAGGAACGCTCACCGCGACTTGTTTGTTCAATTACATAGGGTACTAAACTCATATCCATAAACTTTTCCTCCAATCAAGAATATTATGAACTGATTTTAGAAATTATAAACGATTATTCTTTATCAGTTGTGGTTTTCTTTGCAGCAGGTTTCTTTGCAGGAGCCTTTTTAGTTGTGCTCTTTTTCTCTTTGTCATCAGCTTTTATCTCAGCCTCTGTAATAACAGCGTTTGCTTTTACGAAATCAATAGCCTTGCCTACTGCTACATCCTTTTCAATTTCACTTTGCGGAATAGCGGCTTTTACCTTATCCGCCTCTATGCCGTAGCCCTCTGCCAACTTTTTATATTCAGCTTCGATAGATTCGTCGTCAGCCTTAATATTCTCAAGTTCAACGATTTTCTCGAGAGCCAAACGATACTTAACCTGCATTTCAGCCTGAGGACGGAAGCTCTTTTTGAAATCGTCAATATTTCCGCCGGTATATTTAAGGTATGTATCAAAATCCATACCCTGCGACTGCAGACGGTATGCAAACTCTTCAACCGACTGATTAAGGCGCTTTTCAAACATAGCTTCGGGAATTTCACCCTCGATACCGTCAACTATCTGCTGAACGAGGTCATTCTCAACCGCTTCCTCAGCGGATTTTTGCTTGCGCTCTAAAGCCTTCTTTTTAAGGTCCGCCTTAAATTCTTTCAGAGTATCAAACTCACTTACATCTTTTGCAAACTCGTCGTCAATTTGCGGAAGCTCGCGAATTTTAATTTCGTGAAGCTTTACTTTGAATGTGGCAGGCTTGCCTGCGAGGTCCTTAGCACCGTAATCCTTCGGAAACTCTACATTTACATCAAATTCGTCGCCGATGTTGTGACCGATTATCTGGTCCTCAAATCCGGGTATGAACTGACCTGAACCGAGTTCTAACGAATGGCCTTCGGCTTTACCGCCGTCAAAAGCCTTACCGTCAACAAATCCTTCGAAATCTATAACAGCAGTGTCACCTTTTTTAGCGGCTCTGTCTTCAACTGAAATCATACGGGCATTACGCTCTGCAAGTGATTTAAGCTCAGCATTAATCTCAGCCGCTTCAACCTTAACGGGCTGCTTCTCAGCTTTTAATCCCTTATACTGCTTAAGTGTAATCTCTGGGTATGTTGTAAGACTAACCTTGAAATCTACACCGTCCTCTTTAGAAATGGAAACCAAATCAAAGTCCATTTTATCATCAATTACTTTAAGACCGGATTCGTTTATTGCCTCCTCTACAGCATCATTATAGAGAAGATTCAACGCGTCCTCAAAGAACACCTCAGCGCCGTAGAATGTTTCTACTATATGTAAAGGTGCCTTACCCTTACGAAAACCGGGCACATTAATCTTTTTACCGTTCTTTTTGTAAGCCTCTTTAATAGCTTCGCGAAATTTTTCACCGTCTATCAGTATTTCAAGCTGATAGCGATTTGTTTCAAGTTTTTTTGTTTCTTTAAGACTCATATTTTTAACCTCCGCACAAATTACAACTATTATATCACATAATTCCGAAAATTTCCATATATTTTTTCAAATTTCAAATTTTTTACAATTTGTTATCAAAACAGGAGTAAATCCTACCTTATCTGCAGATAAAATTTTCAGTTGTATACCGTCAAATTCCGGCACGGTTTTATATATTCCTGAGCCGTGAATATGACCGTAATATACCTTTTTTATATCATACTGTTTAAGCACCGATAAAATTTCGTCGCAAGCATACTCTCCGTATACCGGCGGATAATGCAGAAATACGATAGGTTGCGCGCCTTTGCTTCTTGCTTCATCGAGCGAACGCGCAAGCCTGCCGCATTCGCGGTTTATTACCTTTATATCCTTTTCACCGGTACCGTCATACACCCAACCGCGAGTACCGCAAACGGCGTATTCGCCGTCAGAGTAGCAGTTATTGTGAAGTATATTTAATGAATCAAAACCGTTTTCGGTAAAAAATGTTTTGATTTTAGATGCGGTAGACCACCAATAATCGTGATTTCCTTTAAGTAATATTTTTTTACCGTTAAGAGAATTCAGAAATCTGAAATCCTCATATGACTGTTCGAGTGATATACCCCACGAAATATCGCCGGCAATTACCACTGTATCATCAGGCGCGACGATTTTTTGCCAATTATTCTCAATTCTTTCAACATAGTTTTCCCAGCCCGAAAACACATCCATAGGTTTGTCTGCGCAAAGCGACAAATGTAAATCGGAAATAGCAAATAACCGCATAAAAAACCTCCGGTCATATTTTTTGAAAAACAGCAAATAATAATTACGGCTACAGCCGGAAAGGATGATTAAAAATGTCAGACTGCAAAACCGAATACTGCATAAACTGCAGTGTAAAAAGCTGCACCTATCACACAGAAAACAACAGATGTGCCGCGGGCAAAATTGAGGTTGGAAACAGTACCGCAAAAAACACCTCGGAAACCTGCTGTGACACGTTTAAGTGCAGAGAAAATTGCGAATAATACTTGACAATATCCGAGCCGTGCGGCTCGGATATTCGTTTTATAAGCTGCTTATCACGGCGTTTTCCAAGCCGTCTTTTTCAATAACATCACTAAATCGAACTTTTGCATTCCGCAAAGCCTCTATCGGCTTCGGAACGCTCACATTTGTTTTTTCTTTAAGCGCTTCTACGGCCTCAAATTCACCGTCAGGTATATTGTCAGAAATAGCTGAAAGAACACTTTTCGAGAATTTGTAGGGTGACGCAGTAGAAGCAATTACCGTAAGCGTATCGTCGCCGGTTTCCTCAACATATTTTTTATAAACACTCAGCGCTACCGCAGTATGAGTATCACACAAATAACCGTACTCACTATAATATTCGCGAATTGTATTTATCGTTTCGTTATCGTCACAGCAGCCTCCGTAAAAAACAGTTTTGAATTTTTGCTTCATATCATCATTTATCTCAAAAACACCTTTTTCGGAAAGCGACTTTTGAAGCGACGATACATACTCGGCATTCCCCTCAGAGAACAAATAAAGCATTCTCTCAAGGTTGCTTGAAATAAGAATATCCATAGACGGCGAAATTGTGGAATAAAAATCTCTGTTTCTATTATAAACACCGCTGTTTATAAAATCCGTCAGAACATTATTTTTATTTGAAGCACAAATAAGCTTCTTAATAGGCGCTCCCATGGCCTTTGCGTAGTATGCCGCAAGAATATTTCCGAAATTACCGGTCGGGACGACGACATTAAAGCCACCACTTAAATCTTTGCCCTGATTCATCAAATCACAAAAGGCGGAGATATAATATACTATTTGCGGTGCAAGTCTGCCCCAGTTTATGGAGTTAGCAGAAGAAAACTCATATCCCATATCCGAAAGCTTTTCTTTAATGCTTTCATCCGTAAACACCTTTTTAACACCGGTCTGAGCGTCATCAAAGTTGCCTTTAATGCCGAAAACTCTAACATTGTCGCCCTTTTGAGATGTCATTTGAAGCTTTTGCATAGGGCTTACACCCTCGCTCGGATAGAAAACTATAATCTTAGTGTTTTCCACATCGCAAAAGCCCTCAAGCGCCGCTTTCCCTGTATCGCCGGATGTCGCAACCAGAATAACTATTTTTTTGTTGTCACACTGCTTTTTAGAGGCGGTAACCATAAGATACGGCAAAAGCTGGAGCGCTAAATCCTTGAAAGCGCAGGTTGGTCCGTGCCATAACTCAAGCACCTGAGTTTTATCACCAAGCACAGCCAAAGGCGCCGGATTATCATCATCGAAGCTGCCGGTATAAGCGCCTTTAACACAATAATCAATCTCGTCAACCGAAAAATCTGTTAAATACTTTTTAAGAATAAACGCGGCGCGTTCTACATATTTCATACCGCACAACAACTTAAAATCGTCAAGACTTAGTTGAGGAATGCTCTCCGGCAAAAACAGACCGCCCTCATCCGAAATGCCATGTGCTATTGCAAAAGCGGAACTCACACTTTTTTTATTATCCCTTGTGCTTGTATACTTCATTTTTTAAGCTCCCTAAAAATAATTACAATGTATTATAGACTACAAAAAGCTGTTTGTCAAAGGTTTGTAAAGAAATCATAAGCGTTTTTATAAAAAATCTTATCAAGAATATTTGCAGATAATCCCCTTTTGGAAAGATAAGAATGCAAATTGGGTATTTTATCGACTCCGTCAAGCTCTGCTGACATATCCGCACCGTCAAAATCAGAACCTATTGCGATATTATCCTCAAGTCCCATATTAAGAAGGTGATATATGTGCCGCCAAACTCCCTCGAGAGCGTATTTTGTGCCTAAGAAATCAGGATAAAAACAAATACCTATAACACCGCCTCTGCTTGCTATTATATTGATTTGTTCGTCAGTAAGATTTCTTTTGTGATGATGTGTTTTATCACAACAGGAATGGCTTGCAAAAACACTCTTTGCCTGCTTTTCCGCCTCGATAAAGCTCTTTCTGCTCAAATGTGATAAATCTACCGCAATATTTTTATTATTCAGCGCTTTAATAACCTGCCTGCCGTAATTTTTAAGACCTATATCTGTGTATGCGCCGCCGGCAAGGTCATTCCCACCATTCCAAGTGAGGGTTACTGCTTTTATACCGTCGTGCGAGAGCACATCAACAAAATCGAGGTTAACAATCGGCGTTGCGTTCTCAAGCGTAAATATCGCATTTACATTATCGGCATTTTTAATTTTACTCTTAAAATCGGATATCTGAGATAAATATTCGTTCTGCGGATTTTCGCAGCCGTCCGGTACAAACATCGCATAGCACTGATGCCACTCATCAAATGCTTTTCCCTTGTTAAGGGACGCCGCAAGAAAATTATCATCCGGAAGTATTTTCTTTTTATAGCATACGCCTGCAGTATCGCAGTGCAAATCAAAATAACGCAAAAAATCACCTACATAGCAGATTTAATGTAGTTTAACTTCCATATATACTCTCCGTCCGCACCCTTATCAACCGTAACTTCGGCAACATCTATTCTCGGCGGCAAAGCAGTATTAAGCTTTCGCATAAAAACCGTTGCCGCATTTTTTGTTCTGTAAGCCTTTCTCGCGTCAACCGCTTCAACACCGGAAACGATAGCGTTTGCGCTTCTTGTTTTTACTTCAACAAATACGATATTCTCACGACTTTCAGCGATAATATCTATTTCGCCAAAGCGGCTGTCGCGCCAGTTCCGCCTTAAAATTATATATCCTTTGCTTCTTAAATATTCCGCTACTCTGCGTTCACCCTCACGGCCGAGATGTGCCGCTTTTTCCTTACTTGATAACATTTTTAAGAAATGAAAGTCTATGCACTTCACATACGCCGTGCTCTTTTATTGCTTCATAATGCTCTTTTGTGCCATAGCCTTTATGCTTCTTGAAATTATACTGCGGATATTTTTTGTCATATTCAACGAGTAACCTGTCACGGGTGACTTTTGCAAGGATTGACGCCGCGGCTATACTTGCCGATTTAGAGTCGCCTTTCACAACGGTTTCACAGGCAATTTTTATGTCATTTGGTATACGATTGCCGTCTATAAGTGCAAAATCAGCCTTAATACCAAGACCGTCAATCGCTCTGTTCATTGCAAGATATGTAGCGTTCAGTATATTATACTTTTCTATTTCCTCAAGCGTTCCGAAAGCTACACAGTACGCTATTGCCTTTTTAACAATTATATCATAAAGTGCCTCACGCTTTTTCTCGCTTAGCTTTTTTGAATCATTAAGTCCTTCAATTACTTCGTTTTCGGGAAGTATAACTGCAGCTGCACAAACCGGGCCTGCAAGAGGACCGCGCCCTGCCTCGTCAACACCGCAGATGTATTTATAGCCTTTAGCTTTTGCATTGATTTCATATGAAAAATCAGGCATAAAAATCAGTCCCCTCAAGTGTAATCCTGCCAATTTTGCAGTTTCTGAATTCTTCGAGAAGCATATTTGCGGCTCTTAGCGTATCAACCTCACCGCCTCTTATCACCATCCCGCGCTTTTTACCGACCAAACACAGCGCGTCATAGCTATCCTCGGGCAATCTATCCATACCATACCTTGCCGAAATCAAAGGCATATAGTCGGATTTAAGTATTTCTAAAAGTCTCATTGCAAGAAGCTCTGTATCAAGTATTCTATCCGTAACGGCACCGGTTATCGCAAGATGCTCACCAACTGTCTGAGAATCAAACTTAGGCCACAAGACACCCGGTGTATCCAAAAGCTCAAGCTTATCTGATACCGTAAACCACTGATTACCCTTTGTCACTCCCGGTCTGTTTTCGACCTTTGCCTTTGATTTGCCGGCAAGACGGTTGATAAAAGAGGACTTCCCTACATTCGGAATACCTAACACCATAACTCGCAAAGTCTTACCGACCATACCTTTTTCCTCATATTTTTTTAACTTGTCGCCAAGCACCGTCATTACCGCCGACTTAAATTCTCCAACGCCCTTACCGCTTTTTGCATCCGCGGCAATAGCCAAAATACTGCTTTTTTTATAAAATGATATCCATTCGAGAGTTTTTTTCATATCTGCCATATCGCATTTATTAAGAAGCACGATATGAGGCTTGTTTCCGATAAGCTCAGGTATATCGGGGTTGCGACTGCTAAACGGTATACGCGCGTCAACAATTTCACATACGGCGTCAACCATATTTATTTGTTCGGCAATTTTCCTTTTTGCCTTGGTCATATGCCCCGGAAACCAGTTTATACTACTTTTATTTTCGCTCATTTTTTACCTCTATTAATCGCAATCAAAAATAGCTTTGTTCTTTATATACTTACTAAAAGTGTTTTTCCACTGCTTATGAGGTAACGAAACATCATAAGCAGGAAGAGAAGATTTATCCATATCAATTTCTATCATAATGTCATAGCGATTTTCCCTGTCGCTATTTGATTTACTGATATTCACAGCATTTATACCGTCTATTTCAAGAGTTTTATTGAATATTGCAGTTATTTCATCAAGTTGGGTTAAATAATCAAAACCGTCGACAAATTTTACTATTATATAATGCTTCATATCAACTCACCCTGTAATGCCCTAATATATCGTCGCGAATTGTCAGAATATCCTCTTCATAAAACCTCTGCAAAGGATTTGCGTGATGATAGACAAAGGGTATACCGTCACTGTTCCTATGTTCTGATACAATGCCTATATGCCCTTTGAATACGACAATATCTCCGCCCTGCCACTCATTGATTTTTTTAATATCGGTTGTCAGTATTAGGGCATTATTGTCAAAATATATTTTTAGATTACGCACCCTGCGAAAATCAATGTTTTTGTCTGCCTTTTCGTTGTTGTAATCAGCCGGATGCGCCATTTTATCGATGTCTACAAGTTCCATTAAATCATAACCTGCACATTTAAGTCCCTGTGCTACAACATCGGTACAAACTCCGTATTCATCATCAGGATATCCGCCAACATAATACTTGCTTTTATACTTAGGCTCCGTTTTCAAATACTTCTTTACGCCGTTTAGTATGTCAGTCTGGTCGTCAATACCGTCGCCATCTTTATCAACAGCGCTTATATACTGCGGTATATCAAAATCTTTGTTAGTATATTTTTTGTGAGGTATGTAATTAAAGCAGTATAGCAAGTACACCGCGAAAGCACTTAAAACCGCAAAAACAGATATGAAAATTATTATTCTTTTCAAAGCAATTCACCATAAAACATTCTAACATAAAAACAAGCGGTTTTCAACAACCGCTTGCATTAAAATCAACCTATCCTACCGAACTTATCAAACGGGAAAACACGCAAAAACGCTTTTCCTAAAATGTATCGTTTATCTATCATACCGCCCTTGCCTATTTGAGAAGAACGACTGTCAAGCGAGTCATTTCTGTTGTCTCCCATTACAAACACACAATTATCGGGAACCGTAACAGGGAATTTAACATCATAAGAAAGATTTGTAGGCGTTTTTGTGTAGTTTTCTGTTAGCGCTTTACCGTCAACATAAACAATGCCGTTTTCAAAGTCAATATCAACCGTCTGCCCTTCAGTCGCTATAACACGCTTGATTATAGGCATTGAGTAACGCTCGATATTATCGGTATCATTAGTATAGTTGCGAGAAATCACAACAACATCTCCGTATTTCGGTTGATAAAACAAATCACTGATAATAACGCGTTCACCGTTAAAAAGGGTGTTGTTCATCGAATTACCGTCAATAGTAGGTACCCTGAAAACAAATGCGAAAAGGATAATAACGGCAATCATCGCTGAAACTATCACATCCAGTCCCTCTAAAACCGTAGAAAAGGCACCGCTCTTATCGTCACTTTTATTGCCGGTAAATTCAGAAAAACACAAGCCGATTTCAGTATTCTCTTCTAAGGAATTTATATTTTGACGGTCACTCATACTATCCCTCGCGATTTTATAAAAATAACAAAAAGGAACAGGCGCTAACCCGTTCCTTATAAGACGCATTAGCCGATAAGCTCTTTAACCTTTGCGGCTTTACCGACTCTGTCACGCAAATAATAAAGCTTCGCTCTGCGAACTTTACCTTTTCTTACAAGCTCAACTTTTGCAACGATTGGTGAGTGTAACGGGAAAACACGCTCAACACCAACACCGTAAGAAACGCGACGAACGGTAAATGTTTCAGCAATACCGGAATTGTTCTTTGCAATAACCGTGCCCTCAAAAACCTGAATACGCTCTTTCTCGCCTTCTTTAATGCGTACATGTACCTTAACCGTGCTGCCGATTATAATTTCCGGCGCATCCTCTTTTATTTGAGAGGCGGTAAGCTCCTTCAAAATATCCATTATATTTTCCTCCTTAATTCTTTCAAGCGTTCATGGAACTATGCCAGAGGACCGCCCGCTTCAATGTCGATATTTCGGCACTGACCCCACCTTTTAAGGAAAGGTGAACTCAAATGCCCGATTATCATACCATAAACGCAAAAAAAAATCAAGTATTTTTTTCTCATACTCTAAGTAACGCCTGGAATATAAAATTAGGTATTGACAAAACCACACATTTAGTGTGATAATATATTTGTATTTTTTTACATTTTGGTGAGCATTTATGCGTGTTATTACCGGCGTTGCCCGCGGCAGACGCCTTGCGACAATCGAAGGTACAGATATTGTCCGCCCTACTACCGAAAAGGTTAAAGAAGCCATTTTCAGCGCAATACAGTTTGAAATCTGTGGCAGGCGTGTTCTCGATTTGTTTGCAGGCTCAGGTCAGCTTGGTATTGAGGCTTTAAGCAGAGGAGCAAAAAGCGCCGTATTTGTTGATAGTTCCAAAGTATCAATCGATACGGTAAAGAAGAATCTTGAAACAACTAAGCTTTTGGGGCTTGCAAAAACTGTTAATCTTGATTATTCGTCATATCTTCTTCGCTGTACAGAAGTTTTTGATATAGCGTTTTTAGACCCACCGTATAAATCGGGTATATTGGTTGATGCCTTAGAAAAAACCTTAGAGCATTTAAGCGCTTTCGGTACTGCGATTTGCGAACACCCGTCCGATATCTCTTTGCCGGATACAGTATCCGTTTTTAAGGTACACCGTGTTTACAAATTCGGCACGATTTGTGTTACAATATATAAAAAGGATGAAGGTTTTAATGAGTAAAAGAGTCGCCATTTGCCCTGGTAGTTTTGATTGTATTACACTGGGGCACTTGGATATTATAACCCGTGCCGCCGCTATGTTTGACGAAATCATCGTAGTTGCGATGAATAATCAACAAAAAACCTACACATTTACACCCGAAGAACGAGTTAGTATGATAAAGAAAGCTACCACGGGAATTAAAAATGTGCAAGTAGATTTATATGACGGGCTTCTTGCTGAATATGCTGCTAAAAAAGGAGCGTCAGCAATTATAAAGGGTTTGCGCGCTATGTCGGATTTTGAATATGAATTCCAAATGGCGCTTACCAATAAAAAACTCAACCCGGAGGTTGAAACTCTGTTTTTAACCACCAGTGCAGAAAACATGTATTTAAGCTCAAGTATGGTTAAGCAGATTGCAAGTATGGGCGGCGATGTATCGGATTTTGTGCCGTCAGTTATACTGGACGATATTTTGAAAAAATTATCGCCCGAAAAAAAACAAAAGCATTTGAATAATGGAGGATGAGTAAAATGAACATTGAAGAATTACTTGAACAGTTTGATGAGGTCCTTGACAGCGGCATTAAAATCCCCGGCAAAAAGACATTGGTTGATGTTGAAAAGCTTCGCGCGGTAGTCGATGATATTCGCCTTAATATTCCTAACGAAATAAAACAGGCTCGCGGTATCGTTGCAGACCGTACCGATATTATAACAACCGCAAAGCGTGAAGCCGACGGCATTATCAGAAATGCAGAAGAGCGCGCAAAAGCCATTGTAGCCCAAGAAGAAATAGTTAAAATGGCTCAGGAGAAAGCAACAGAAATCATTGCTAACGCTCAAGCCAAAAGCAAAGAGATGCGTCGTGCAGCTCAGGATTTTGTAGACGATATTATGCGCCGCGCCGACGAGGGTCTGACCTCAAACCTCGGTGAAATCCGTAAAACAAGGGCAGCTCTTAAACAGTCCGTGCCTTCGTCATCAAATAAGGATTAATTGATAAGGGCTGTCTCTTGACAGCCCTGTTTTTTCTGTTTTTTGGTTTTTATATCTTGACAAAACAGCTAATATATTATATTATGTTTTATAACGCCGCTGTGGCGGAATAGGCAGACGCAAGGGACTTAAAATCCCTCGGTAGCAATACCGTACCGGTTCAAGTCCGGTCAGCGGCACCAGTCGAGAGCCTCGACACGCAAACGCGTAGTTGAGGTTCTCTATTTTTATAGTTTCTACCTCGCGTTTTTAGCTTGTATTATCAATACTCGCACAAAGTTGAGAGCCTCGACACGCAAACGCGTAGTTGAGGTTCTCTATTTTTATAGTTTCTATCTCGCGTTTTTAGCTTGTATTATCAATACTCGCACAAAGTTGAGAGCCTCGACACGCAAACGCGTAGTTGAGGCTCTTCTTTTTTTGTCTTATACCTTGCGTTTTAGCTGCGTTTTGAAAACAACAAAACCGCCTCAACCCATTGATTTTGGATTTGAAGCGGTTTTATCTTATGGTGACCCATCGGGGATTTGAACCCCGGACACCTTGATTAAAAGTCAAGTGCTCTGCCAACTGAGCTAATGGATCAAAATATGCAACAGTGATATTATATCAATATGTTTGCACATTGTCAAGTGAAAAATTCATTTATAATATATTTTAATTTAATATTCAGTGTACAACCCGTTTCAGCATATAATTTACGGAATTATATGGGAGATGGTTCTATGTTAAAGCTACTGTTAGAAATACTCAGCAATATTTTTTATTTGGCTCTTCATGTCAAAAGCGGCGGTTCGTTTCCGCCGCCGCTTAGTGCAAAAAAAGAGGATGAGTTACTCACACGCGTGGCAAACGGTGATACTGAGGCGAGGAACATACTTGTCGAACACAACTTGCGGCTTGTTGCTCACATAGTAAAAAAATATTACACAACAGGTTGTGAACAGGATGACCTGATTTCCATAGGTACTATCGGGCTTATAAAAGCCGTTTCAACCTTCAAAAACGATAAAGGAATACGACTTGCGACCTATGCTTCGCGATGTATAGAAAATGAGATACTTATGTATTTCAGAAATCTGAAAAAAACTGCTCAGGATGTTTATATAAGCGACCCAATAGAGACAGACAAAGAAGGCAATACACTCACGCTGATAGATGTCATAGCAGATGACAGCGATATTGCAGATGAAATTGATACAAAAATGAAGCTTCAAAAGCTTCGGGTTATAATCGGAGGGGTTCTCGACGAGCGCGAATACGAAATAATTCGTATGAGATACGGTCTCGGTGGTCAAAAAGAGCTGACCCAACGGGAGGTCGCAAGCAAGCTTGGTATATCAAGAAGTTATGTATCAAGAATTGAAAAATCAGCTTTAAGCAAGCTCAGAGCAAAATTCTAAGAATCGGCTTACACTCGATAAGGACAAAACGCCCGACAATCGGCTGTTTTGTCGTTCTTTCGCGCCTTCGCTCATTGAAATACAATAGTATTCCTGCTTCGCTCATACGCAAAATCTGCGAAAAACAGTTCGATTTCGGGTGCGAAGCAGTTTTGTAGGAGCAAAATTTTTGCTCCGTCGAAGATGAGGAACGCCGTTATACTGGCGTATTCGGCGTGACGAGGCAAGAACGGGCTGAAATTTTGCCCTCAAAAACCATTTTGTCCTTACCGGGTGTAAGCCTTATGCTTATTACCTATGCGTTTGTAAATAATCAAACCTATTCCACTTAAAATCACAGTTACAGAAAAAACAATTATTGCTATCTCATAACGCTCGTTACCGAGTGCTGTGCCTGCAAGCACCGAAGTCATAAGCGACGGTATGCGAGCAACGGTTGTAATAAAAATCCATGCCGACAGTTTCATATCGGTAAGTCCAACAAAATACGAAAGCAAATCCTTCGGAGTTCCGGGGATAAGAAAAATTATAAAGCAAAGGATGTTAACTCTTTTTGAATCCTGCAGAAATTTGAGCCGCTTGATTTTTTCAATCGGAAAGAACACCTCTACCACACGCACGCCAAATTTTCTGACAGTCATAAAAATAATCACACCTGCAATCAAAAAAGCAATCAGGCAATCAACAGTGCCGCGCACTGCTCCGAAAGCATATCCCGCGGCGATTTCAAACGGCTCACCGGGAACTATTGCTATCACTGTTTGAAATATTATCATCAGTATAAATACAATATCGCTGAGTATTCCATAGCTTTTTACAAAACCCCTGAACTGCTCAGGTTTATTCACGAACTGTATAAGTGGTTTACCCACAAGTATTGCTATTACAAAGCTGAAAATTATAACTGCGACAATTAAAACAGCGGTAAGTATTTTCTTTTGTTTATCGCTGAGTTTTCCTTCTCCGATTTCTTTCACATTCATCACTCCAAGAGCATTATACAACATATGTTTATCTAATTAAAGGAATATTTGTTAAAAAGTTGCATTTTTAAGTAATAAATGTTAAAATCTAAAAAAACGAAAGGAGAATTGCGGTGAAACATGATATACTACTGTCGTCACCTACGATAATACGAGATTTTCTCACATACAGTGAAACAATACGCGGAAAATCATCTAAATCGGTTGAAGAATACTATCTTGATTTGCAAACATTCTTTCGCTATCTTCTTTCTATAAGGGGCAAAGTACCTAAAGACACTGATTTTGAAAATATTGATATAAGTACAGTTGATAAAGAACTGATTTCCTCGGTTACGATTTCCGACCTTTACGCTTTTATAGTCTACTGCAAAAACGAGCGTGGAAACAACGCTGCAACCAGAGCACGAAAAACTTCCACGCTAAGAATTTTTTTCAAATATCTAACCTCTCAAATACACCTTATTGAAGTAAATCCAGCTGAACTTCTTGAGGCACCGAAGGTTAAATCGGCACTCCCCCACCACCTCACTCTTGAAGAATCCCTTGAACTGCTTAGCAGTGTTGAAGGTCCAAATAAAGAGCGAGATTTTTGCATCTTGACGCTGTTTTTGAATTGCGGTATGCGTCTTTCCGAGCTTTGCGGTCTTAACCTTTCAGACATAAGGCCTGACGGAACAATAAGACTTCTCGGCAAAGGAAACAAAGAACGCATTGTTTACTTAAATGACGCCTGCACTTCAGCTATCACTTCATATTTAGCGGTAAGACCTAATGAAGGCGTGAAGTACGAAGATAAAAACGCACTGTTTATAAGCCGAAACAAGCGAAGGATAAGCAATAAAACCGTCCAGCATTTAGTGCAAACATATCTTGAAAAAGCGGGATTGGGCGGTCAGGGATTTTCAACACACAAGCTGAGGCACACCGCCGCAACGCTTATGTATCAGCACGGAAATGTAGATATAAGAGTACTTAAAGACATTTTAGGTCACGCAAATCTCGGCACGACACAGATTTATACGCACATTTCGGACAAACAGATAAAGCAGGCTATTGATTCAAATCCTCTATCATCTGTTAAGGCAAAACCAAAAAGCAAAAGCACTGATAATGATTAAAACGGGTAGCACGCGCTACCCGTTTTAATTTAGTCTTTATTTCCGTTTTTATTAGGAAAATATGCCGCGGCATTGTGGCCGCCGGTCTGCAAAAGTTTACCGATAAGATGTTTCAGCTCCTGCCGACTCTCTTTCGGAAGTCCTGCGGCAGATGACATAATCACTTCAGCGGTTTTCCATTTCTGTTCGCTCATCTCTCGGAAAGTATCGTTTCCCGTTGATTCGATAAGCGCAAAAACGGTATCGGTAAGATTCTTTCGGTCATCGTCCGACATATCATCAAGCCAACCGCCCATTGTCTTTTCAATAAACACGCTAAGCTCGGAAGCATCCGTTCTCACAAATCTATTCTTCTTTATTTCCCAAGAAAAAGCATCGTGTTGAAGCATACCGCTTGCGTTGCTCTTTATAACTATTTGCTTACTGTCGGAAGTGAGAAGCTTACCGATTATTGAAGTATCGGGAATTATCCTTGTAATTTTAGGGAGTATCCGCTTATAGCCTTCAAGTGAAATCTTTTCAGCCTTAAATCCCGGTCCGTCAAACGAATAAACGCAAGTAATCTTATTCTGAATACTCTCTTCACAAAACGACGCGGCATAACACGCAAAGTTTCCGCCCTTTGAATGACCGCCGACCCTTATGGGGCAGTCAAGCTCACTGCCGATTTTGTTTAGATAGGCGACTGATAACCTCTGCCCTTCGGTTTCCGGCAGATATGACAGATTAAAATCTTCTTTCCAACCAACTACCGTGCCGTCGGTTCCCCTGAAAGCTACAAAAGCAGTGCCGTCATCAAGCAAAAAGGTGGTTGCAGAAAACTGTGCGTCTTTCTCACGGTCGATTTCGCTTTCATAATTATAAATTTTAGTGTTTGAAAACCGTGCGCCGTCACACATACCGTCCATAAGAATAGGAGCCTTGGCGGTAAATGCGGTGAGCTTTAAGAGCTCTTCCCTTGTATGCTTATTGAAAAACAATTCTCTCGCGTCAAAAATCGGCGTACTGTTTTCATCCGGCAAATCTTCAAATTTAGTATAAGAAAGCTCGGATAATACAAGTGCATCTACTTCGTTAAATTCATCAGTACCAAAAGGCACATCCCCACGCCAATCAAGGTAATCAAAAAGATTCGGCATACTTACACTCCTATTTCATAATATTGCTATATACCAAACGGATAAACTCTGGTAAGTGTCAATGTAAACTTACTGCGTATAAATTACATTTTACCCATTGACTTCGGCGATTGTAACGCCGTTTTCACCTTCGCCGAAAACACCCAGTCTATAGCCTTTAATGCTTTTGTGGTGTTTCAAATGATCTTGAACGGCTTTTCTAAGCACACCTGTACCCTTGCCATGTATAATCCTTATATCAGTAATACCCGAAAGAACAGCATTGTCGATATATTTATCAAGCTCTATTATTGCTTCGTCGCTTGCCATACCACGGATATCTATTTCACCCGGAACGCTTCGCTCAGCACGCGATTTTACACCCGTAACAGTGCGCATTTTAGGTGCTTTTGTCTTCTTATAACCGTCAGATTTGCGCAAATCGTCAAAATCCACCCAAAGCCTTAGTACACCGGATGAAACATACGCGCGCTTGGCGCTTTTGTCAATCTTCAAAACTGCGGCAGTTTTTGAGAGAGACCGTACATAGACCTCACTTCCTACAATAGGCTCACCTTCAAGCTTTTCGCCGAAATCGGATGTTACAACGGGGTCCGCCTGCTCCTCCATTGTTTTAAGTTTACCCTTAAAGGCGGCTCTCGCCTTTTCTATACTTGAAGAAGCATTCTCAGCGTTCATTCTCTTTTTAAGCTCTTCAAGCTCGTTCAAAAGTTCTCCCGACTTCGCGCGTGTACTCTCAAGTATAGCGCTTGCCTGCTCGCGTGCGGAATCAATTATCTTTTGTTTTTTCAGTTCAAATTCCTTTTCTTTTTCATCAAGGCGCTTTTTCTCACCCAACATCCTTGCTTTTACAGTTGATATTTCCTCAGCGTCACGCTCAGCACTAAACCTTGCCTTTTCAAGACTGCTTACAACCCTTTCAAATCGCATATCATCTTCAGTGAGCTGTTTTTTTGCCGTATCTATTATTTCATCGGAAATACCGAGCCTTGAGGAAATGGCAAATGCGTTTGATTTGCCCGGAACACCCACAATAAGCCGATATGTAGGTTTAAGCGTATTAACATCGAACTCGCAAGAAGCGTTTTCTACACGGTCGGTATCTATGGCATATGCCTTAAGCTCGGGGAAATGGGTGGTGACCGCCGTCTTTGCGCCGAAATCCGACAGCTTCATAATAATCGCCTTTGCGAGCGCCGCGCCCTCAATAGGGTCGGTTCCGGCACAGAGTTCGTCAAGTAAAACAAGCGTATTATCATCTGCAAGCTCTAATATTGATACAATGTTTACCATATGCGAAGAAAATGTTGAAAGTGACTGTGCAATACTCTGCTCGTCACCAATATCTGCAAAAACCTTTGAAAAAACAGAAATACTGCTTCCGTCATCCGCCGGTATCATTAATCCGCACATTGTCATTAGGGTAAAAAGACCTATTGTTTTCAGTGTTACGGTTTTACCTCCGGTATTAGGACCTGTAATTATTAGCGACTCATATTCTTTCCCGAGAGATACGGTTATAGGCACAACACGGCTCTTTGAAATAAGCGGATGCCTTGCGCGTTTCAGATAAATATATCCTTCGGTATTGATGAGAGGCTTAACAGACGCCGTTTTATATGCATATTTAGCCTTTGCAAATATCATATCAAGCTTAATCAGCGCATTATAAGAGTGAGAAATACTATCGGAAAACTCACCGCAAAGAGATGATAATTCGTACAGTATCCTTGCAATTTCGTCAGCCTCTTTCGCCTCTAAAACCCTTATTTCGTTATTTGTTTCAAGCACACTCATAGGCTCGATAAACAAGGTTGAACCCGAAGAGGATGTGCCGTGAACTATACCTTTTATTTCGCCCTTATACTCTTGCTTTACAGGTACAACAAATCTTCCGTCACGCTGAGTAATTACCGCCTCCTGCAAATATTTAGCCGTGCTTGAACGCACTATTTTTTCAAGCGATTCGCGTATTTTAACCGATTTTGAGGATATTTTCCGCCTTATATCATAAAGCGCGTCTGAAGCGTTATCCGAAACCTCATTAGGTCCTGTAATTGATAAAAATATTTTTTCCTCAAGAAATTTGTTAGGTAATAAAGCGTTAAAATACTCTGTGAGAACATCATCGTTTTCCGTATTATTACTGCGCCACGATTTAAGCGTTCGTATATTTTTCAAAACCTCGGCTATATCCAAAAGCTCGCCGCAGGAAAGCGACGCACCTCGTACAGCTCGCTTTAACGCATCAGACACATTCTTAGCGCCCATAAACGACGGTGCGGAAAAGCGTGCGAGAAGCTTATATGCAGTATCTGTTTCATTCAAAAGCCTTTCAACTTCGCCGAAACCGTTTTGAGGCGTGAGGGATAAAACCTGAGCCTTCCCGTCCTCAGTTACCGCTTCATCCGCCACAATATTTAATACTTTATCAAGTTCAAGTGTTTTAACAGAATGGTTAAAAGAATATTCCATAAATCTTCCTTACTTTACCGAATGGTAAAAATCAAGAGTTGAAAATTTGTGTTCCGATTGAAAAATTATGTATTTTTCGGTTATTTTCTCCAGCGCCGATATATCTTTTTCGGGTATATCGAAGTTATAAAGATTTTTTGCATCCGAATAGACTATATGCCGCATAGCGTCAAGCACTGTTCTGTTTACGCTTACGGTGTTTTGCTTTTTACAGTCTTCACAGTAAAGAATACCGTCGTCAAGCTTAAAATACATTGTTTTATCCTCGTATTTGCCGCAGCCTTCACACGCCACAAGATTTGGCGCATAACCTGATAGCGCACATATTCTGAGTTCGGTTATTGCCTTAATAAGTGACGGATTACGGTTTTTTTCGGTCATAAAATAGAGGGAATTCAGCACAAGGCGCAAAAACTCATCAGCGCTTTCATCGTGAGGTCCGAAAAAGGAACACAACTCGCAAAAATACTGCGATACAGTAAGAGTGATAATATCGCTTCCAGCACCGAAAAAGACCCTATTCGCGGTCGCTTCAATAATTTTATATGTATCGCCTTTTTTATCAAGAGTTATGTTTGAGTAAGCCAAAACGGATGTGGCGCTTCCTCGCTTGCTTTTTACACTCTTTGCACCCACCGCAAAAGCTTTAATAACACCGTAATCTTTGGTGAAAAGGGTAAGCAAGCGGTCATTATCCCCTATACTCTTCTGCCCTATCACCAGTGCATCTGTTGTAAAACGAATTGCCGTCCACCCTGCTTTCTTCCTCTATTCTTGCATTTGAAAACCTTATATAATCTTCGGCTTTACCCGACAGTATAAACTTAAACCAATACTTTTCCTTATCCATTTTCGGCACCTCTTTCTTACATAATCATTGTTTGCAAAAAAGAGGTTTATTATATTAGGAAATTTAAGACAAACTATCAAGGCCCAAAGACCTAATTATACCTTCTCGGTTGCGCCAATCCTCTTTTACCTTCACCCAAAGCTTTAGCGCCACCTTGGTTCCAAAGAATTTTTCTATATCCCGGCGTGCAAGTGTACCTACACGCTTGAGCATACTTCCGCCCTTGCCTATTATTATCCCTTTATGAGAATCGCGCTCACAGATGATTACCGCGTCTATATTGATAATCGGTTCGCCGTCTCTGTTATCAGTTTCAAAAAATCTCTCAATGTCAACCGCAATTCCATGAGGAACTTCTTTGCTCAAAAGCATTAAAAGCTTTTCCCTTATAAGCTCCGATACAAAAACCTTATCGGGCTGGTCTGTAAAATCATCATCGGAGAAATAGTGCGGCGAATCTTTCAAAAACTCAGATATTTCCTTTATAAGAATATCGGTGCCGTCTCCGTATTTCGCCGAAAGCGGTACAACCGCCTTAAAATCAAATCTATTTGTATATGCGGAAATAATTTCAAATAATTTATCTTTTTGTTCAAGCAAATCTATTTTGTTTATAACAAGTATGCACTCAGTGTTGTGCGACTTGATATTTTCCAGTAAAACAAGCTCGGCTTTCGGCAAATTATCGGGGTCAAACTTAAATTCAGGCGCAGCATCAACCACTAAAACTGCCACATCAACATCACTTATACCGCCGGAAATAGCTTTATTCATTTTATCATCAAGCAAGTTTTTGGATTTATGAAAACCCGGAGTATCAATAAACACATATTGGTCGGCACCTTTATTCAAAACTCCCATTATGCGTGTACGGGTAGTCTGAGGCTTGTCCGATACGATAGCTACTTTCTGTCCTATTATCGAATTGAGCAAGGATGATTTACCTACATTTGCTCTGCCGAGAATTGCGATAAACGCTGATTTTTTCTGCATTATTTCACCTTTCCAAATTGAGAAGTGTCATAACCTTCTCTTCGTGTCTTCTCATAACTGCTTTTTCCGCATCGCTATGAATATGGTCGTAACCGAGCAAATGAAGAACTGAATGAACCGTAAGATATGCCATTTCTCTTTCCACACTGTGACCGAAGGACTCAGCCTGTGCTATTGCATGCTCGGCAGACAAAACAACATCGCCGAGCATATAAGCTCCGGTGCTTAAATCAATATCATAGTTGCCGTTTTCGCCGAGTGGAAAAGATAATACATCGGTTGCTGAATTTATATTTCTGCACTCACTGTTAATTTCTTTAATCTGCTCATCGTCAACTATCGAAACATCGATTTGAGCGTCGCCCTCAAAGCTTTCACTTTTAAGCGTATATGAGCAGGCTTTTCTTATGAGTTTTCGCATATCATCGGTAAGCTTCACCTTTTTTTGCTTATCGTAAATTGTTACCTTTGCGGACATTTTCCCCTCCGTGCTTTTCGTAAGCCTTTATGATTTCCTGAACAAGTCTGTGGCGAACGACATCTTTACCTGAAAGTGTAATAACCGCTATATCGTCAATTCCCTTTAGTATTTTCATAGCGGTTTTAAGGCCGGAAGTCTTACCGTCGGTCAAGTCAACCTGGGTAATATCCCCGGTAACTACCGCTTTTGAATTAAAGCCAAGCCTTGTCAAAAACATTTTCATTTGCTCATTTGTTGTGTTTTGAGCTTCATCGAGAATAATAAAGCTGTCGTCAAGTGTTCTGCCTCGCATATAAGCAAGCGGTGCCACCTCAATGTCCCCACGTTCCTGGCACTTTTGAAAGTTTTCAGCCCCGAGCATATCAAAAAGCGCATCATAAAGTGGGCGCAGATACGGGTCTATCTTTTGTTGTAAATCACCGGGTAGGAAGCCAAGTCTTTCGCCGGCCTCAACTGCAGGGCGCGTTAGTATTATCCTATTAACCTTTTTTGCTCTGAAAGCACTTACCGCCTCGGCTACTGCAAGATATGTCTTACCGGTTCCGGCAGGTCCTATACCCAAAGTTACAGTATTATTTGCAATAGCGTCAACATACTTTTTCTGCCCCAAGGTTTTCGGCCTTATCGGCTTACCCTTTGCGGTGACGCAAATGCAGTCCGAATCAAGGACATCGGAAATTTTATCGTCTTCCCCGTCTTCAACGGTATTTATAACAAAATCCACTCTTATAGGTGTGATATTCTCACCCTTCTCAACCATTTTGAGCAGGCAGTTTATAGCCCTTTCCGCCTTTGAAACGGAAATCTCATCGCCGCTGAGTCTTATACTATCTGAATGCGATGTGATTTTCACACCGTATTTCTTTTCTAAAACCTTTATGTTTTCATCAAAATTGCCAAACAGATTAACAAGCTGTTCAACTCTTCCGACATCAATCAATCTCTCCAATTAAACATCACCTTTATTTAATTATACTTAAATAATTATTCTTTGTCAATTTATTGTCCCAATAATATTTTCGTTTCTTTAACTATGTTTTCGTCGCATAAATAACGATGTGAAATGGTAACTCCCTTCAAATCGGTATAGTACTCTGTGCCAATCGGAATGTAGCCTTCTATCTTTTCATTTTTCAGAAAAGATTTGAGTTTTTCGGACAAACTGTTTTTCAAATCATCCTCGCTGAATCCTATTTCGTTTTCTTTATAATACGATAGCTTTTGCGTATAAATATTTACAGGTATTCTTTTCCCGAAAAGCACTGCCCTTTGCGCATTATAACTCAAAAACGCACCACTTTCCTTTTTTGCAATATAAAACGGTATTTTGACGCCTAGTATTTCCAATGCAAGTCTACTTGATTTTTTACCGGTTTTTACCTTAAAGCTCTGCAAAAAAGTCTCCTTTTTTGTATAGCTTTTTTCTACCTGTGCTATTACGGTAGCATTACTTTCGACAAAAGCTGTACTTGTCATACTCTCTATTATTCCCGAAACCAGCACATCACCTTTGTGAACATTATCTCCCACCTTTACCCTTACATCTCCGGAAACGGCATCGATTTTTTTGATAATTCCGTCCGCAGTTGCAACAAGATTTGTTGGCTCGCCGGCATCTTTATCGGGTTTATTCTTAATTTCGCTTACATTTACACTTAGCACACATCCCTCTATATTTAGAGATGCCCACGCCAAATCGTCCCTTTTCATAAGTAAGCTTTGTGCCTGTTCTTTTGGACTTATATCCGAAATTTTCATATTCTCACTAATGCCGATACTATTTAGTGTGTTCATAATATCCGATGTTTTAACTGCTTTATTACCCTCTACATTTATTATCCATATAAAAGTTGATAAAAATTTCAAAAGTGCAAAAAAAATCACCGCTCCAACTAAAAATCCCGAACGGTGTCTGTATTTTCTTATAAAGAACGGAAATCCGTGTTTTGAAATAATTTTTATCTTTACCCCTGTATCCCTTCTTATCGCTCTCAGGTTTTTATAATCCCCTGCAAACATTCTGAGTTGTATATTTCCGCCTTTATATCTTAAATGCCAAACAGATATTTTATTGATTGAAATAGAATTCAAAACCTTTTCGGAATATACGCCGCTTAGCATTACATCCAGGTATCCCCTGAAATATCTTAAAATAAACAGTATCATACTATCACCTAACACTAAATTCAATCGATTTTATAATTCCTTTGACGGTGATTTGCGGCCCGTCATAAACCGGTATGTCAAGCGATGTGCCTACCACAGTTATTTCGCCGCCAATTATTTTAAGCCGTACATAAACATCGTTATATTCGGAAATTCCGCGACACCCGTCAACCGATAGCTCCTTATTTGAAATCATTTCAATTCTTGCACCTGATATTCTTTTACCGCTTTCAACCACATTAGCGCAGCCGAAAATCTTTATTTTTTTCTTCTGCGAATTAGTCGTAAATCTGAATTTTGCCAAAACTGCACCCTCTAAAAAATCGTCTAATTAAGATTATGAAAAAAACATTATAATAATGCTGGTTTCATATTATTTTTTGGGGTGTTTATATGACAGATATTAAAAAATACACTGAATACTTTTCACTTTTTATGACGATATTTCTAATGGGATTAATTGTTAGCGCACCGGCAGTGTGCGCGACTGGTGCAAAGCGAGGCTTAAGTGTTTGTGCCGGAGTACTTATCCCGGCTTTATTTCCTTTTGCTGTACCCGTTTTGTTCTTAATTAACACTAAAACCTTTCAAAGTATAAAATCCAAAGCAACAGCAGTCTTAATACTTTCCTTAATCGGCGGTTATCCGATAGGCGCCAAGCTCATATCCGAGCTTTATAAAGGGAAAAGCATTGATGCAAATACTGCCGTTATGTTGTTGCCGTTTTGTGTAAACGCAGGACCTGCTTTTATCGTTATAGCCGTTGGCAAGGGTATCCTTAACAATATTAGCCTCGGCTTCATACTACTGTTTTCGCATATTACAGCATCGGTAATTTCTGCCGTGATTTTTCTGCCGAAATCTGTTTTCAAAAGACAAGAAAAAACGAATTGCAGAGAAATATCCTCTGCCGATAATTTTGTTTTAAGCGTAAAAAACGCCGCTGATGCGACAATATCTATTTGTGCTTTTGTTGTGCTTTTTTCTGTGATAAACGAATATATAATACATTTTTCTTCAGCCTTCAAGCCCCTTTCGGTGCTGGTATTTACTACCGAGGTAACCTATGCCGTAAGTCAGACAAACAATATTTATTTAATATCATTCCTGCTCGGATTTGCAGGCATATCCATTTGGATACAGATACTCTCAATGTGTGAGAGCATAAAACCAAAGCCTCTTTTGTTCGTCTTTTCGAGGATTTTTCACGGCGTTTTAAGCGCCCTGATTACAGCGATTATATTAAAACTGTTTGATGTGAGCGTATATACAATAAGTAATAATATCTCTACACAAAACAAGCCGTTTTACTCGGACTATCCGCTGAGCTTTTCTTTGATAATAATGGCAATTTTGCTGGTTATAAGCATAACTTCTAAAAAACATAGTGGAAATATTATAAAAGATATGATATAATGACTTTCGCGGGGTGATTCTATGGCTCGAAAGCTTTTTAACGATGATATTAAAAAGTCGTGCGTTTGGTGTGCTTACGGTAAAAGTTCCGAATATACCAGCGAGGTTTTCTGCAAAAAGCGTGGTATAACATCTGCTGAAGACTATTGCAGAAAATATAAGTACGACCCGTTAAAACGCACGCCACAGGCACAAAAAATCACCGATAATTACAGTGAGAGCGATTTTTCACTTTAATTACTCGAAAACGCCGTAAAGGAGGGAATGTCTTTGGATAATACTAAAACTATCGCCGCAAACAGAAAGGCGTATCACGAATATTTTGTCCTTGAAAGCTATGAAGCAGGCATTTCCCTTTCAGGTACTGAAGTAAAATCGCTGAGAGCAGGCGGAGTTAATCTTAAAGACGCGTGGTGCAACATTGAAAACGGAGAGCTTATTATTAAGCAAATGCATATAAGTCCTTACGACCACGGCAATATTTTCAATAAACTTCCAATGAGAGACCGTAAACTTCTTATGCACAAGCGAGAAATTATGCGTCTTTTAGGCACAGTGAAACAGCAGGGACTAACCTTAGTTCCGCTTTCAATATATTTCAAAGGCTCTCTTGTAAAGGTTCAGGTAGGTCTTTGCCGCGGTAAGCAGCTTCACGACAAGCGTGCCGTTGCAGCTAAAAAAGACGCCGACCGTGCCATTCAAAGAGCTATGAAAGAGCAACAGAGGTAAATAAATTTGGGGGCGTAAAGGTTTCGACAGGGACTTTGAACCGCCGGAAGCGAGCAGAGGTGCAGAGCCGCTTAAAATCTGCAATTAAAAATTAACTGACAACAATTCAGTTGCTCTTGCGGCTTAATTAAGCCGCCGTCTGCATTGAAAGGACCGCGGTTCTATGCAGGCGTCAAACAGCGGTAAATGTGAACGGCATATTGCCTTATGTGCCGTCATAACTTAAAGGCTACCGAAAATACCGCTTTGATATTTGAGTGATATTTTCGGGAAATCAATCAAATATCTGCGCTCGGAGATGCCGACGGGAATTGGTTTTTGGACGGGGGTTCGATTCCCCCCGCCTCCACCAAACGAGTATTGGATGAACACCTTGTTCTTCAAAGGATACTTTGTAGCAAGAGTGGATATCTGATACAAACAGAAATTGCCATCTTAGGATTGCTCTAAGGTGGCGGTTTTTTATTGCATTGATTTATATGTGAAAAAATGTTATAGTTTTAACTGTTAACAATAAATGTTACATAGAAATATCAAATCTATAAATGCAAAATATCATCAACTTACCAAAGGTTTATTTGAACAAATTAAAATACCACTTTAGGATAGAAATTTACCCTGTTTGAAAATAGCATCTGATGAGTTGAGGCACGAACTTCTTCTTTGTTATTTCTTATTGTTCTTGTAAGATAAAGGAGTTATCTATAAACATGTCGAATCAAGCCTGGAACGCACGCAATTTCATTTTTTTATAGCTGGTGGCATAGCTTATTTTAACACAAGTGATAATCTGCCTTTTTTAATGGAATTAGATAATAAAACTTATCAAGGCATTCTTCCAAAAATCCGAGTTAAAAAACTCGGATTTTTCTTTACACTTACCTAAAATTAACTTGTAATCGTTAAAAATAATATGCGAGCGCCCGGGACAGCCTTATGCGCTGCCCCGGGCGCTCTATTGAGATGGAAAAAACGGAAGATTAAATAATTATTTAAAATATTACTACATCCCAATCGGAGAGATATTGGAAGAGACGGGTAAGGTCTTTGTTATTAACGCTTCCGTCACCGTTTATATCAAGTGCAGCTTCGTTAATTTCAACATCCCAATCGGAGAGATACTGGAAGAGACGGGTAAGGTCTTTATTATTAACGCTTCCGTCATCATTAACATCGCCGCAAAGTTTAAGTAAAATCTCATAAATGCTGAAATGATCTGTCTCGAAATAAATGTAATCGCCTGAAACAGTTATATCCATTCTGGTCTTACTGCCGTCCGGCTCACTGCGATAAACATTTATCTTATCAACATCAAATCCCGCAGGGATTGGAAGTTTTACAAGAACAGGCGCCTCAGGCTGAATCTGTTTGCCTTCGCTTTCAAGATGGATTTCGTAAGTAATTTGCTTATCGGTTTGCTCAGATTTTTCAACAAACACTTCTGTGGTCGCAGGCAAATTACTTTCGGCAGACGGTGCAACAGACACATTCTCGACCTCGTTCACTGCCGCTTTTTCGGTATCGTAGGTCTCTTCAAGAGCAGGTATTTCCTCTTCTGCTATTATTTTTCCGCAAACACCGCACTTTTTGCGCTGCAAGCCCTTTTCGGTAAGCGTAGGTTTAACATCAATTACCCAGTCGCCCGGCTTGTGTTCTGTGGCAGGAATTACATTGCCCTTTTCAATCATTTTACCGCAGCCTGTGCAATAGATATCGCCTGTATATCCCTCGTTGGTGCAAGTAGCCTTAACGGCATCTTTAAGCTTTGTCTCACCGCTGTGATTATTGGGATCAAATTCACCGTACTCCTCACCGCATACACTGCATTTTGCCTTGGTATGGCAGGTTGCTGTGCCGCCTGTGTGGCCTGTGGCAGGTAAAACTCTGCCGCTCGCAAGCTTTTCACCGCAGGAAAGGCAATAAGTATCTCCGGAATATCCTTCTGCTGTACATGTTGCGGCAACTCTGTTCCTTACCTCTGTTGAAGTATGTCTGCACGGACCGGCTTCACCCTCTGCAACGCAAACACTGAATTGCGGGTAGTCATAACCGTCGCCGACAATATATGAACCGGAATAAACAGCAGCATATATAAAGTATGTCTGAGAAGCTTGAAGTGTGACATTAAATATGAAGTTCTTTTCATTATCACTATCATCAGCAACCGCTATTTTATTTCCATTTACATCGAAAATCATTGCATGGACATAATGCTCGCCTGCCGAGTATATGGTATAATTACCGGTTTGCGAAGGTGTGAAGCGCATAAGACCTGACATATAATCGTTCTTATACACAACGCTTACAGGTGACGAAACAGTAAGTACAGGAAGAAGCGATGCTACATCCGAAAGCCTCTTAACGCTGGCATTAAAGCTACCGGTAAAACCACAGAAATCATAAGATACGGGATAAGTTCCGCCTACTGTCCAGTGATTTGTTTCCTGGGCATCATCGGTATTAATTCCATAATACTGATTATAAATTAATTTAGCTTTTGAATCCTTAGCAGACTTTGTTCCGTTTGCATAGGTTACTGTATAGTTAGGAGTCGGGCACCAGTATCTAGCATAACTATTGCCTTCCTCATCGGTATCATACCATGTCTCGATACCCTCGATAACAGTGACACCTTCAACCTCCACACCACTAACAACAGTGTTGTCAACAACCGTTACATTAAACACGCCTTTATGACCCATAAACGAAGCGCTTGCCTGATATGTGCCGACTGTCCAGTGGTTATTATACTGATCATCCTCAACATTATTGAGCCAATAGGTCTTTCCGTTAACGGCTTTTCCGTAGCTGTCTGTTGAAGATACTGTTCCGTCTTTAAAGACTACCTTATATACAGGTGAGTAATCATAATCGAAATACAGACCACCTTCGCTGTCACTATTCATCCACCCGTTACCGTTTTTGATAACGGTGAGATCCTGAAACTCAACGCTTGCCACAGGGTTTTCGATTACGACTGCGGTACAAGTAGCCTTAACGCCCATAAATGAGCAATCAACCGCATACCTTCCGCCAAGACTCCAATGGTCGCTATACTGCGAATCAGTAGTTTCAAGACTATACCATTTTTCACCTATTTTAATACTGCTGCCGGTGCTGTTAGATACTGTACCGTCTTTAAAGTAAACGGTATAGCTCGGTGAGTAAGAATAGCGGAAGTATTTTTGGTTATCAGCAGAATAGGTTGTTTCATAACCGTCTGCATTTTCATAAAGATAAACATCGTTTACTACAACGCTCTCTACCGGAGATTCAACAACAGTAGCTGTAAATTGAGCCTCAAATCCCATAAAGGTTGCCGTTACGGCATAAATTCCGCCCGGTACCCAATACTCTTTTTCCTGAGTATCGGCATAGGAAATATAATACCTGGTACCGTCTATTGTGGCGCCCCCGTTTGTGCCGTCAACAGTGCTTCCGTCTTTTAAGAACACTGTAAACTTAGGAGAATACGAATAACGGAAATAAGGACTTCCGTTATAAGGCGTTGTTTCATAGCCGTCTGCATTCTCATAGAGCGAAACATTTTCAAGCACAATACGGTCTATCGGGTTTTCAACCACCCTTGCGGTACAGGTAGCCTTAACGCCCATAAAGGTGCAATCAACGGTATAAGCTCCGCCTACCTGCCAATGCTCTTCATACTGGGAATCCGAATAACCAAGACCGTACGATTTGCCGCCAACCTTAATTTCTCCGGTAGTTTTTCTCGAAACCGTACCGTCTTTATAGTAAACGGTATAGCTCGGCGAATAGTTATATTGGAAGAACATATCCTGACCGTAAGAATTCCACATACCGGAAGCATTTTCGTACAACTTAATATCATCAACAACAACATGATCTACGGGATTAGCTACAACTGTTGCTTTGCCTGTCGCAGACACACCCATAAATGTAGAGGTAAAGGTGTAGTTTCCGCCAAGAGCCCAAGGCTCATCATACTGAGAGTCCGAAGTGGAAAGACTATACCATATGTCGCCAACCTTTGTTGAGGATGTAGTTTTGCTTGAAACCGTACCGTCTTTAAAATGAACGGTATAGCTTGGAGAATATGTATAATAGAAGAAAGAGCCGCCGTCATAAGAGGAATATGTGTATCCGTCCGCATTTTCATAAACTGACACATCATCAATTTCAACATAATCAACCGGGTTAGGGGCAACCGTTACATCAAATGTTCCCTCTTTACTCATAAAGGTAAATCTTACCTTATAGGTGTTGCCGACTGTCCAGTGCTCTGAATATTGATCGTTATAATAAGTAAAGCTATAATACTGACCGTTATAATACCCTGACTCGGAAGATGTACCATCCTTATAATATACCGTATATCTTGGTGAAAAATCATAACTGAAATACTGTTCGCCATTGCCGTCCCAACTATAACTACCGGATGCATTTTCATAAACGGTTATCGGCTTCACTTCAACACGGTCAACGGGATTTTCAAGTACAGTTACTTTAAAACTGCTTGTAACACCTAAAATACTACATGGTATAATATAAGTGTTTCCAACAGTCCAATGCTGTTCGTCCTGATTGCCCGAATAATTAAGCCCGTACCTTGAGTTGCCTATCTGAATACTTCCGTTGGTTTTATACGATTTCGTACCGTCATTATAGTAAGCTATAAAGTAGGGCGAATATGTGTATCTGTAAAACTCATTTCCATCAGAATCAACAACAAAAGAACCGCCGGTATTTTCAAAAAGGATAATATCATCGACCTCTATACGAGAAACAGGCACGGGAACAACCTTTACATTAAAGCTCGTATTAAAACTGCCGACTTTCACAGAAACAGCATAGGTATTTCCAACTGTCCAATGATTAACATCCTGATCGTCAGAGCAATCAAGCCCCAAATAGGAGCCCCCTATTTGGACGTCGCCCATTGTTTTTCCGGAATTTGTGCCGTCCTTATAATAAACCACATAACTCGGAGTACTGTATCTGTAATGGAAATACTGCGTACCGTCATCATCGATTTTATTATAGCCGTCAATATTTTGAATTACGGTAACCTCGTCAAATTCAATGCGGGCTATCGGGATTTCTTCAACAGTAGCCTTGAATGTGCACTTAACACCGCCAAGCGATGCGTTCAAAGTATATGTATTACCAAGAGTCCAATGCTCGTTATTTTGGTTATCTTCATAACTCAGCCAATAGCTTTCACCGCCTATTTGAACAGAGCCCGATGTTTTTTCAGTGTGAGAACCGTCTCTTAAATAAACTATGTAATTTAATGACGGTAAATAGTAATGAAAATACTCTACGCCGTCATAATCAGTAGTTTTATATCCGTTTATGCCGTCATAAACCGTAACATCATCCACCTCTATGCGAACTATCGGGATTGGCTCAATAGTCACATCGAACTCACCGGTTATACCCATAAAGTCATATGATGCCTTATAGGTATTATTCTCATACCAGTGATTATTGTACTGATCGTCAGAGGTTTTAAGGCTGTACAGGACACCGTTAACATCCTTATCGGCAGAATTCGTTTCCGAAACCGAGCCGTCTTTGAAATGCACGGTATATTTGGGCGTATTGTAATCATAGTGGAAATACTGATTACTCTCATTATCCCACCGATTATAACCACCTTTGTTTGCAGTCAAGCTTAAAGGCTCAACCTCTACATAATCTACCGGGTTTTCGATTATTTTAACATTAAAACTGCAATCTTTACCGCAAAATCTCGCATTGACTGTATAGGTGTTGCCCAATGTCCAATGCGTCTCATACTGATCATAATTATATTCTAAGCCAACATAACTGCCGCCTACAAGCTTTTCATATCTGCTTGTTTCTGAAACGGTACCGTCCTTAAAATATACGGTATAATCAGGAGTGGTAAAATCATAATAGAAAAAGTCTTGATCGTCGTAATCTGTGGTTTCATAACCGCCAACATTGTTTATAAGATAAACATCGTTAACCTCAACGCGATCCACCGGAGATTCATTTATTGTAAGATTAAAGCTGCACTCAAAGCCCATAAAAGTACACGGTACTTCGTATGTCTTACCTGCTTCAAGATGATTGTTATACTGGTCAAGCTGATAACTTAACGAATAATTGTTGCCGAATATGTCTTTGCTCCAAGAATTTTTATCGGTGGTTGTGCCATCGTTTAAATATACTGCATATTTAGGCGTCGAAAAACTGTAATAAAAAAACTCATTGTTATCATTATCTGTACTAAAATAACCGTCAACATTTTCATTCAATACCACATCATCGATTTGCACGCGTGTAATAGGATTGCTTATTACTTTTACATTGAATTTGCAATCCACACCTGCGAATTTAGCAGGCACTTCATAAGTATTGCCAACGGTCCAATGGTTTTCATATTGATTATCGCTGCTTTGTTCAAGATAATAATACTCGCCGTTTACCCGCTTTCCACTTGAATTCATTTCGGACACATCGCCGTTTTTATAATGAACTCTGAAATTTGGGGTATTGTATGAATAACGGTAATACTCATTGTTGTCATTATCCCAAGACTCATATCCATCCATATTTTCGACAACAATAACATCTTCGCACTCAACATAATCAACAGGATTTTCAATTACATTTACATTGAAACCGCATTTTACACCGGCTAATGTACAGTCAACCCTATATGTACCGCCACCGGTCCAGTGGTTTGCTTTCTGATCATCATTCATTATAAGCGAATAGTATCGACCGCCGATATATGTGCCGCTACTGCCTGAGTTGCTCGTGCCGTCTTTAAAATAAACGGTAAAGTTCGGAGAACTGTAATTGTAGTGATAATATGTCACATAGTTATCATCTGCAATCACATCGCAGTCCAAATACTCAACAACATCAATATCGTTTATTTCGATTCTACTTATGTCTGTTTCAGAAATTTGAACAGTATAACCTGCTTCTCCCCCGCTGTAACTCTTGGTTAGGAGATAATAGGTTTTTCCGGCATCACATCCGAACGAAACCCGGAAATTTGAGCCGTCACCGTTATCATCGTCATAAGCAATTTGATCGCCGTTTTCATCCAAAATACTTACATAAGTATCATTGTCACCCGACGAGGATATAATAAACGCATTATCCGTATCGGTCACGAACCTGAACGCGCCGGAAACAGCCGTGCCGTCATAATCGACATCGGTTGGCGTGTCAAGTGGCAAAAACGGTGCGTCAGCATATGCCGCAACATCCGAAAGCGCAATTGCGGAGAATAACGCAGACGGAATGAGCGACAAAATAAGAATTGCCGACAACATTACTGCCATAATCTTTTTTGAGATTTTTAACATAAAATTTCCTCCCCTATTCTATGCATAATCTAACGAACCGATTTTATCACCAATTCTTGTCCTTGTCAATACAAGTTAATAATTTATTATTTATATATTTCTGCGTTGTAAAGAGATGTGAACCATTTTTGTTAAAAAAAGAAGAAATGAAATGGTATAATGTTTGCAGTTGCTTTGAAACGGAGCCTTAGGAGTAGTGAAAAGCAACTGCAAACGGCGGTCGGCTCACGCCGCCTGCTTTTCCGCCAAAAGCTGAATTGGGCTTTTCCTGCCCAGTGTCCTCATTGTCTTATTGTTGCTCCATTTAAGGTGAATAGATAACTTTTTGTTCAGTTCTTCCACACTGCTGAATGTTTCCCAATTGTAGTAGTATCTTTGGTCGTTTCTGTGACTTCTTTCAACCTTTCCGTTGTGCCAAGGTGTTCTCGGAGGTATTAAAACATGCTTTATGCTCGTGCCTTGTATTGCTTTATCCAACGGGCTTAATTCCGTGTCACTGATGAATTTGTATGTGAACTCTGTTCCGTTATCTGTTTGTATCGTTTGGATCTTAAATGGGAATGCCTTTATTAACATCTTTAGAAACTTTACCGTGTTTTCGGGTGTATGTTCCTCAAACCCATATAGCGCGATATTTTACCATGTGTTTAACATTGGTTATGCTATCTGACGCCACAATAATTGTTGAGCTCTCCTTGCTCTCGGTCTTTGAGTACTTAAACATTTTATAAAAGTCAGTATAATTCAGCTTTTGAGCAATTCATATTGTAAAGTAAGGACACGGTGAACCCGTGTCCTTGTTCTTTAATAAATCTTTACATCCCAATCGGAAAGGTATTGGAAAAGCCTCGTTAAGTCTTTATTATTAACCTTACCGTCGCCATTTACATCAAGCGCCAAGCTATTTACCGTGACATCCCAATCGGAAAGGTATTGGAAAAGCCTCGTTAAGTCTTTATTATTGACTTTACCATCATCATTGATATCGCCGGGAATATACGATGATTTAACCTCAATATTCCGGATTATATCATTATCTGTGATAGTAATCACTATATCGTCAGCTTCAACCTTTTTGCTGTCAACGCTTAAGATATATGTTCCGGATATAACATCTGTGAATGCATAGGTAAACACACTATCTGCTGCCTGAACATCTACGGTATATGTAACCGTTCTATCAGCCGAATTGGTAAGAATCAGCTTTGAGCCGGCAATATCGGCTTTAATGTCCTCCGATGTGATAACACCGGAAACATTATATCCGGGTACATAGTTGATGTTTACGGCCGCGCTGCTATACCTTAACAATACATATCTAACGCCGATAGCAAGCATATTACCGCTGTCATCAGCCGCATAAATATTTTCCGGCAATACCTGTGCCAATTCAATATACTGACCGTTATGAACATTTTTAACCGTAAAGCTTGTAACTGCACCGGCGTTTATCCAATCGGCAGTATCTAATTGAGCTCCTTTCGTATACTCTTCTGTCGGCTCGTTGTCAACTACTCTGTAACAGATTGAGCCGTCAACAGTAAGTCCCGAAATCTGAGCACCTAATGCAGTGACTTCTACATCACGAGTACCGTTAACCTGATTGATATTTACAGAAGTGAAGGGATTTACAGATTCTTCATTCTCCTCTTGAGGTTCAATATACCCAGTAACAGATATTCCTGCGGCTTTTGAAGTACCGCCGGCGGCATTTACGGACATTGCCGAAATTCTTGAATCGAGTTGCGGTTTTGAAAGCGTTACGGCAAAATTGCCGTCCGCATCCGTATCAAGTATAGCAGCAATATTCCTTGCTGTATATGTTTCAAGTTCGCCGTCATCGTTAATGTCCTCAAAATCGCTCTCGAAATTAAGAACTACAAATGTTGCACCCTGTGCATTACCGGTAACTACGATAGTTCCCTCGTCTTTTCCGTCCGCAACACTGAATTCGGGAGCGACGGGAGCGGTAACATCAACAATGATATCTACAAGGCCCGTATAAACCACCTTATCGCCGGATATGCTCCAGTTATCGGCATCGTCGCCGGTTGAGGCAAGTGATAAGAATACCGGGTCGCAAAGACTTGCGTCAAAGTAAACTTTTAAGGTGCCTTTATATGTGCCGGACGGTGTATTCGGGTCTGCGAGGACTGTAAATACTCCGTTAAGCGCTTTTCCGGCTTCAAGATTACCGTCGCCAAAACCTGTAAGAACAGCGGTAAGATTACCGTTATCGAAATCAAGCGTTGCGCTTACCGCACCTGCGCCTATTCCGGCGCTTTCGCTGATACTTAGGTTTACAGTGCCGAAGTAATTGCCGTCGGCAGTCGCCTTATTGCAGTTCACAACCGCTTCTTTTTCATAGTTTACGGCAGTTATCGCCTTTTCAAAGGACGATACAACCGCTTCAACCGTAATTCTGCCGTCAAAACCGACAGGAGTTGTAACCTTAACTGTATAGGTGCCTGCCTCACAATTATTTATGATAGCATAGTCGCCGTCGTTTATAAAGGACATCGCAGATACGGTTGTTCCGGACGGTGATGTAATTTCAATGTCAAGTTTGCCGTTTACGGGAGCCGCCGCAAAAATTCTTAAAGACTGTCCCTCTTTTGCAGTAATACTGCCGGTCAGCGTATCGCTATCGGTTATCCAACCGGAAACAATCGTTCCGGCGTTTACCTTGTTTCTCATTGCCTTAATCTGACGGTCGGTTCCACCAAACGAGTATTGGATGAACACCTTGTTTTTCAAAGGATACTTTGTAACAAGAGCGGAACTCTAATACAAACAGAAATCGCTATCGTAGAAAACCTACGGTAGCGTTTTTGTTTAATTGTACATTTTTATTAAATCCTCTTTTGCTGTACAATGTGCTCAGCAAAGGAGGATTTTGCTTATGAAAGAAAAAAACGAGTTTTAGAGTTGACGGATTTTGAGTGGCGACTATTAGTCGGATGCCTCAACACGGCAAGGTCAGCGTATCTCGATGAAGGCAAGCCGATTGAGGATGTCAATTTGTTGCTAATCAAAACATTGAACGCCAAATTAAAAAGCATCTCGAGGAAATCGCCGCCAGGCGGAAGAGATGTTTTCTCATCTGATAGACAAGATGAAACAGACGAAGGTATTACCGAGCAACTCAAATCAATTTGAATGAGTGTGCCGTATGAACTTTATCCGTAACCGCGCCGATGAAGTGGTTTTGAAAAGTTTAATATTCACTTAGTGAAAAAAAGCTCATCAGGTTTATTCCAGATGAGCTTACTTTTAATATATTATGACATCCCAATCGCTAAGATATTGGAATAACCGCGTCAAGTCTTTATTGTTTACCGCACCATCTCCGTTTACATCCAACGCTGCTTCGTTTACCTCAACATCCCAATCGCTAAGGTATTGGAAAAGGCGGGTTAAGTCTTTGTTGTTGACAGAATTGTCTCCATTGATATCTCCTGTGATATGCCCGGTGTATAATAATTCTTGGCTTTTTCCGGTCTTTTCTCCGCAAATAGAACAGATTTCCTCTTTAAGTCCGTTCTCGGTTGCGGTAGCGAGCTTTGTTATTCTCCAAACATATTTATGCCCGGTTTTAGGTATTACTTCGCCGTCTGTAAGTTTCTTTCCGCATATCTGGCAGTAAACGTCGCCGGTATATCCATTTTGTGTACATGTAGTTTTTTTTGCACCGTTTATAACAGTTTGGTTGTGCGCAAATGCATCAACATAGTCCGAATTATAATTATATCCGCATATTAAACAATAATGCATTGTATATCCGCGCTCTTCACATGTTGGATTTATGACGGTTACTTTATAATCATGACCTGATACTATTCTTCTTGAACCGCATATATTACACGAATCGTCACAATCATTATCATACACATGGCTGACAATTCTTTTGGCACCACAGATGTCGCAGGTGTCATCACACTCATTTGTATAGGCATGTGTTATGTCCCTGTGATAGTCGCATCTGTTGCACTGATTGTCACAAGAATTACTGTATTGATGCCCACCTAATGACGGAATTGTTTTTCCTTTTGTGATTATAGCACCACAGTTACTACAACAATAGTCTCCGGTATATCCATCCGATTCACATGTGGCAGCATAATTATATTTTAATACAGTATTTCCAATGTGATGATTTGAGGCAGTATCACAATATCTGGCTCGATCGTTGGTTCCGGGATAATCTAAAAAGCCAAATCCGCCAAGAGTAGTACTAAGATTATCATAAAAATATGCATTCATATACATACACAAAAGTTGCAAGTTAGCATTGAACGTCTCATAAGCAATACTGCCTTCTTCGCAATCCTCAATCGGTAGCATTGATGACATGGTATATATAGATCTATCAAAGGATGTATTGTATGTTAGTGTAAATTGCAATTTATTATTGCTATAATACTTTGCAGTCATCACCGGCGTGATGTATCTATTACTATCAGTAAGATAGAACCCTGTATCAATTCTGGTGTTTCCATTACTGCTAGTAGTGTAAATGTTACAATAAACACCCAATTCCGTTTTTTCTAATGTTAATATTCCGCCATTTTTAACCATTCTTATCTGCATATTACCATTTGAAAGTTTACTTCCATAAGCATCTATGTATAGTAATAACATATAATATGACGATTCGTTGGAAAAGGGTATATCAATATTAACTTTTAAAACTTGGCTTTCTAAACTTGATTTGTGTGATTCGGTTTCTTTTATTCGTTGATAAAAATTGTATTCTTTCCCCCAAATCAATCCAACAAATTCAGGAGAATCTTGCCATGATCCGTCAGACAAACGATACTCATATCCTTTTCTTGCCAATAAAGTAATTTTATTATAATCAACCATAACTACAATTGGTTTTTCAGGTGTATTCAGGCATTCGGGTTTGGCAAGTGTTTTTACACTTGTCGGCTCACTTATTTTTCCTGCGTAATTTAACTCAGTTTCCGCTACGCGCTGATAAAATGTATATGTTGTATCACTAGTTAGCCCTGTAAACTCTGAACTCGATTGCCAAGTGATACCGTCTTTGCTATATTCATAAGCGCTTATTTGCTGAAGTTTGACAGTGGTTTGCGTAACATCTATAAGAATAGGTGCGTTGGGCTTATAAGCATTTCTCTTTAAGGTTGTAACCGAAAGGGGAATACTCTCTTCACTGGCATAACTGGTTTCCGTTTCTGATACTCGTTGATAAAACGTATATTGCGTGTTTGGCATAAGCCCTTCAAACACATTGCTTTTCTGCCATGTAGTTCCGTTTTTGCTATATTCGTACCCACTTATGGCAGTAATTGTTACAGTATCGAAAGTTTTATCCAAAACAGTCGGTGCAGAAGGTTTAATTACCGTGTTTTTTAATGTTGTTATGGTAGTGCCTTCGCTTGATTCGCTTACATAATTTGTATCTGATTCTGCTACACGCTGATAAAAAGTGTATTCGGTATTCGGCAAAAGACTTACGAACACATTGCTTTTTTGCCAGTTTATACCGTCAATACTATATTCAAAACCATTTTCTTCAAGCAGTGTAACAGCATTTGCAGTTATATTTGAAACAATAGGAATGGGCGGTTTTTCAATTGTATTTTTAAGCGTTGTTAAAACAAGCGCGTCGCTTTGATAACCGGCGTAATAATTATCATTTTCAACCGTTCTGGCATAGATACTGTATTGTGTATTCGGTTGTAAATTATCAAATGTGCCATTTTTCTGCCATACTTTACCGCCTATGCTATACTCCTTGTTTTCCTCAGTTATTATAACAATTTTATTATCGGTTTTTTCTTTTAAGATTGGAGCAGAGATTTTTCCTGCAATATTTTTTACCTTGAAATTTGCAGGTTCACTTGCCGGACTTGCATAATCAGTTTCAGTTTCAGCGACCCTTTGGTAAAAACTGTATGTTTCTAAAACAGTAAGACCGCTGAACACATTGCTGTTTTGCCAGTTTGAACCGTCTATACTGTACTCATAACCGTTAATTTTATTTAGAGTCACAGAAGAATCTGTTGCTTTTAAAACAGTTGGTGCGACAGGTGCTTGTATGGATCTTTTAAGAGTTGTAACTGTAAGTACCGCTTTGCTCTCACTGGTAAGATATAAATCATTTTCAACTATCCTTGAATAAACAGTATATTTTTTGTTTGGATCAAGATTTTTAAAAAGGCCACTTGATTGCCAGTTGACACTGTCTATGCTGTATTCTTGTGTTGAAATTGTGCCGATTTCGAATGATTTGTCATCAAACACTTGCAGTTCAGGTATTGTTGGAACTGCCGTTTGTTCAGCTTTATCAATAACGATTTCTTTGCTATATAACGAACCAACTTTCGTTGGTGTGGTACTTGTCATTTTTAATTGCAATTTTTTGCCAATTTGATCGGCGGTCAGTTTATAACTGTCTTCTGTGCCAACCTGAATTCCGTCAACAAGCCACTTATATGTGATGGTATCATTTGGATTTTCAATTTTTTCTGTGCTTGCCGTAACAATCGAATTATACGCTACTTTTCCTGCAATTATCGGTTCACCTCTCAGAGTAAAGCACCGAAGTTCAGGATATGGATAGTTTTCATCACCTTCCATAGTCCAAACATTTTCAAAATCAAAATTATTGAAAGTTGACTGCTTTTTCATTTCTACATCTGTGCACACGGTTGCACCGGTACTGCTTATGCCTGTGTCTTGAAGATAATAACACTTATAAATTTTATTAGATGTGCTGTAATTTATACAAGCGATGCCATACATATTATTATTTTCGCCGCCTGAGATTGTGAAACATTTTCCTATGTTATAGCAATTAGTAATATTATGTTGATTAGTAGCTCTTCCTAGAATACCGCCGGCCCAATGGTCATTAGAAATAATATTGCCAGCATTATAACAGTTAATAATATCAGAAGGATTAGTGTCAGTGGTATGTGAAGAATAAGTCTGTTTACCACATATTCCGCCTATATTACCTGGAGCACCATCAGCAGTATTCACTAGTTTAAGCAATGCGGTATTATAACATTCCTCAACAACGCCACCCTGTAAATCGCCTACCACACCACCAACACAGGTAACATGAACAGTGCTAGATTTATAGGAGTATGTATTGCTGATGCCACCTGCAGTGGAACAACGGTATACTCTTCCAAATGAACGCCCTGCAATACCGCCTGCCGAATTATCAATTCCATTATTAATAATATTAGCGGTAACAGATATATTATTAACCACACCCGATTGAATTATTTCACCGGCAACACAGCCAATCGTTGAAGTGGACGTGGATGAAGGTGACCAAATGATATCTGCATTTTCAAAAACCAAATCGTGCACACCACCGGCAACACAAGCAAACAAGCCAACGCGTATTATGTTAATACCACTTGGCATAGTGTTTCCTTCTATACGCATACCAATAATTTTCTTGCCGTTACCATCAAACTCACCGGTAAACGGTTCGGCATCATAGATGTTGTTGCTCCCGATTGGGTTCCAACCATTCCCCATAAAGTTACAACTACCACCGGTAGCTGTAGCTTCAGTAAGATCAATATCATTTATCAACTTAAAATGCGAAGACATATAATAACGCACATTATTGAGTTCTTCTGCCGTTGAAATTAAATATGGATCATCTGATGTGCCACTGCCACCGGCAAAGATTAACGGAAACGCTTGTGTTTCTTCGATATAGTAATGCCATCTTGCGTTTTCAAGTGCTGAATTACCAAAATCGTTTATTGCTAAATTGTTGTTTTTTTCGCTTTCAGTTCCTTGATACCATACATCATCAATTGATGTGCAATTATCAAATGCACACTCACCAACCGAAGTTGTAGAATTAGGAATTGTGATACTAGTCAATGTTGATTTGCTTATAACAATTGTTGGAGTTATTGTTTTTGAACCTCCGGCGATTATGAGGTTTTTAATTATGCAACCGTCAAACGCATAAGAACCTATCGAAGTTACGGAATCCGGAATTGTGATTGTTGCCAGCCTTGCACAACCGTTAAATGCATAAGCGCCAATTGATTTCACAGAATCTGGGATTGTGATAGACGTAAGCATTCTGCAACCGCGAAACGCATACTGACCAATTGAAGTTACGGAATCGGGGATTGTAATTGATGATAGACCAAAGCAACCGGAAAACGCCCACTCACCAATCGAAGTTACGGAATCTGGGATTGTAATAGATGTAAGTCCCCCGTAATTGAAAAAGTAAAACGCATAATCACCAATTGAAGTTACACCGTTATTTATTACAACCGTTTTCAAAGTTTTATAATATGATCCCCACGGTGCAGTTGTAACTTTATCACTGCTACTATTGTATGTGGTAGCATAATTCATCATTGCACCTGTTCCGGATATCGTAAGAGTATCGGTATATGTATTATATTGCCAAGTCAAATTTGTGCCACAACTGCCTGATGTTGCCGCTGCACTCGCCGTAAACTCAAACAGTCCCACAGGGCAGATTGAGATCATTAAAATTATTGATAATAAAATTGATAACGGTTTTTTCATTTTTGCTTTTGCACCTCTTCATAAATATTATAATATTCACTTAAATCTGCAATTTTACAAAATGTTTTGAATTGTTTTTTAAGAGAATTTATATCATCTTCGGACATTATATTTGATAGTTTTCTACAATTACACACAACAGAGGATTCTTCTACGATTTTTCCTGATTTCTTTAACTTGTTAAAAATATCAGCAAGTGATTTTAACATTTTTATGTCCCCGCTATGTTTTATTTTTTCAATATTTTCGTCGCCTCCTAACATACTATACTCTTGCAGCAATTCATCGTATAGTTTGCGCTCATCTGAAGTGCATTCTTGAAATACATTATTACTTATTAAATAATATCTCCCTATGATTTTGTAAACAAAAGGATATTTTTTTGCTATTTCACAAAAAACATCAAAGGCATTTTCAGATTGGTTCATTTTATTTTCTCCTCTAAAGCATAATCTGTTTTTGAAATGGTCAGCTCATGAAATTCAATATTTAATTTATGACAAATTTCTTTAATATGTTTTCTTTGAATTGATTGCATTTTAGGACCGATATAAACGGATTTTGTGCACCCTTTGACAGATATTTCCCTGTCATCTAAGTCAAATAAAGGATCTTTGCAGCGATTGTCAGTGTCATAAAAGTCTTGCAAATCATTATATATTTGCGGATAGGTAGCAATTAACCTCCATTCATTCTCATGTTCCCATGACTTTGATTTTTTCAAAAATAAAGCCATTACATCTAATAAAGATTCATATAAATCCGGATAGCATTCTTCTCTGTTTGCTTTTTTAACCTCGTATAAATCCCTAACTGCGTTATCAAGAGTTTTTATATGGTATCTGCTATCGGAATACATCACAGGGAACAGGTGATACAACACTTTGTAATCAAGCTTTGAAAAATCATATTCAACACACATACCGGCATATTTGTCGCCATAATGGCTCCACATAAGGGAGTCGTTTTTTAATTCTGTAAAAGATTTGATAAAAGCAATATCCTTTAATTCATCTAACGAAACAATTACATCAGTATCTACTTCTCCTGACAAACCTTCAAATATATCGTTCATATTTCCGATGTTTGATAACATCAATGTCTCAGTCTCAAGATTTCTTATACTATAATAATCAGCGGGTGAATATCTAAACAGTGTAGGAATTCTATCTCTATTGGGAATAACGACATTTTCTGTAAAACTTATAAATAAATCGTCCTGCTGCTTTTCTTGACTATCTACAAAATCACTTTCCACCTTTTTTAAAAGGTCTTGAAGTTCTTCTCTTATGATATTATTAGATGTTTTCATGAATATATCTCCGCAAGCATTTTACTAATGTGAAAAATCCACTAAAATATGATTGTTCTTCTTAAGACACCACATAATATTGATTATGTAATCAACTAATCAGCAAAACATGGTATGCCATAATGTAATTCAAAAAAAAGGTGCAAAAAAGTAATCCCCCCACTTGTTTTTATAAAAAATAACTGTTTGGGGATTTTTTGTTATGCTTATGTTTAGGCAGTTTTTTAAAACCATGCTTTTCATAATAAAATCTGTTGCGTTTTTTTGAGCAATCTGTTATAATTTTATATGTATTATGGTTAGTGTAGCATTTGATTGCATTAACCTTGATTACATAATCAATAGTATGTCTTCAACCGCTGTTTTTACGGCGGTTTTTTCATATAATTAGTTTCATATTTTCCATACGCTGACGGTGTTCGGTGCCGGTAGAGATAATATAAATGCGTGTTGTGTTTATACTACTGTGACCGAGAATGTCGGCTAGCTTGGCGATGTCTTTATCAATGCCATAGAATACACGGGCAAAGAGGTGTCGCAGATTGTGCGGAAATACCTTGTTCGGATTAACATCCGCTTCCACACACAGCGCCTTCATATCCCGCCAGATGTTCGTGCGACTGACCGGCTTGCCTGTGCGAGTTATAAAAATACATCCTGATTTAATTCCTTGCTCTGCGGCATAGCAGAGCAATTTTTGTTTTAATTGCTTTACGATAAATACAGAGCGTGTCTTGCCCTTTAAGGATACAACTGCCTCGCCATTTTTAACGGCTTCAACAGTTATAAATTGTAATTCTGAAACACGAATACCGGTTCCGCAGATTGTCTGCAAAATAAGATTTAGGCGTTGGTTATGCTTTTTCTCCGCCGTTCTGCAAAGGCGTTCATATTCAGCTTTTGTCAGTTCCTTTTCTTCAGGACAGTAAATCTGCTGTTGCAGTTTTATTGACTTTACTTTTAAATCAACCCAACCGAGAAAATCAAACAGACTGTTGATACTTGCAAGCATAGAATTGACACTACGAACTGCATAGTTTTCCTGCAAATGCTTTTTGTATTCGATTACAGTTTCTTTTGTGAGTGTTGCATCGGACAAAAACGCAATAAATGCTTTTATGTCACGCATATATTTTTCGATAGTATTTTCGCTCCTTTCTTCTAAAAACAAATGCTCTTTGAATTGGCAGATTATATCTGCCGTTAAAATCCTTTCTTTCATAAAATTTACCTCCGAGTAATTTTAAGATTATTTTACCCGAAAAGCATGAAAATAAGAAATTGCCATGCTAATTCTAAGATGAAAACAAAACTATTCCCAATGTGCGATTTCTTATTTTTAGGTAGCAAAAGAGATTTGTTTGGGACAGTGAAATATGATATAATAAAGCCATAAACAAAAAAGCAGGGTGATTTTATGGCAAATATAGATACAACATTACTTGACCTTGACCGTGCTCCTACGCTTGAAGAACTGAAAGAGTTTTTCAAGAAGCACGATTGGTCGGCAGCGAAACTTACCGATCCTCGTTCAAGAAGCGCAGAAAAGACAGCAGATATGGAAGAAATCAAAAAAGTCATAGATGCTGAAATTAAGAAAGTTACCCATGAAAAAGGTCTAACTGTGCCGTCAAAGTATTTGGAGAATAAAATGCGTGTTAAAGGTGAGCGAGGAAATGTTTTTGAGTATCAGGGTAATCCTCTCATGGAACTCCGAGACAATATTGAAGATGTTGTTTCGGATGCGGTATATGAAATTGCAGTAGATCACGAAGATATTTTGAATATTATTTTCAGCCAGTTTGATTTTAACGATCCCGACTTTGCTAAAAAGGCGGATGATTTTTTACATAATGCCGTCGGGAAACTGATTGATGTTGTAGAATACGAAAAGTTATCAAAAGTTATTCACGAAATGTCAGCGTTTGAAGATTTTAATCCAAACATTAAATCTAATTTCCGTGCCGAGGATCATAACCGCAGATGGTATCATACCGATACGGCACACCCTACTCTCCCTGATCCCGAATTCGCTGAGCAAATCCACGATAATAACCCAAACCCCGAAGATGTTGCAATCTCAAATGTTGCGGTTGAAGAGTATTGGAAAACGCTTGATCCAAACGACAGAATAATCATAAAAATGTTAATGGCAGGATTTACACAGAAAGAAGCCGCCATAGAAGTCGGCATTGCAAACAACAGCGGTGTTTCCAAAAGACTTTCAAAAATACGCAAAGATTTTACGAAAACAACAGGAATTAAACTTTAATACTTAAGACAAAAATTTACGGCACCGATCTATAAAAAAGGTTGGTGCCGTTACAACTTGAATATTTTACAGAAATGTGATAAGATATCATATAATTTAGACATGTAAATTTTTACGGAGGAATTTATTTTGAAAAGATATTTGTCATTGACATTAGTTTTTTTATTTGTTTTTTTACTTGTTGCGTGCCAAAAACAAAACAATATTGTTCAAACAGATTCGAAACCAAATGATACAAAAAATGAATTGTTATGTGTTGAAATTAGCCAAGATAACTGGGATGATTATTTTACTGTTAGAGAAGTCCTTGTTACACCAAAAAATGACTTTGGAGATTATGGTACAATAGAAGATTTTTCTGTGGATTTTTCATTGGATTTAAAGGATGAATTTATAAACTCATTAAATAAAATTGATGTTTCTATAGATTTGTCATGGGATTTAAGCACAGAACAGTATGAATTTGATGTTTTAACTGGCAAATATAAAGTTTCGAATAATCATGAACCCATAGTAACCAAAACTTATAATAAAATCTGTGTATTAAAGAATAAAAATAAAACTTGCAAATTCACTAATGCTAAATTTGAATTTTATGCTTCTACTGATGAAAGGACTAATATTCCATGTACATTTTTTGCATCAAATTTTAAATGTAATCGTGCAATAGGCACTGTTTATTTTAATAATTGATACACATAAATGCTAATGAGCGGATACACACAAAAAGAAGCCGCCATAGAAATCGGTATTGCAAACAACGGCGGTGTTTCAAAGAGACTTTCAAAAATCCGAAAAGATATTTCTGAAAAGACAGGCATAAAAATTTAATATTTGGCAAAAAAATTTACGGCGTCGATCTATAAAAAGGTCGGCGCCGTTTTTTGCGTTTATAAAAGTTTTTTACGATTTTCAAAAATTTTTTCAAAAATCAGGAATATTTTTTGCCTAGTTATCTCGTTATATAGTGGAGAGGAATATTTTTCTCCGTTACAACTTAATAGAAAGAATGTCGGGTTACGTTCCCTTCGTTGCCGAGAGGTGAGCCGCCGGAGCTGAGCGCCAAGACTCCTTTTTGAAAAAAGGACGAGCGATAAATCAGTATCACGGGCAAAGTAGATAACAGTATTACTTTGTGGGCGATGACAGACGAAGGGTATAATGATACTTCTACAATATGTAGCTAGGGATTCGGATACCGTCCTTTAAGTTGGAAGTTGAGACTTACCGGGCGATATATGAAAGTTCGATACTGCGGACTTTACCGGCATTCTCCCTGAATAATACAGCAATGTTTTATTCAATGGCTGGGGGAAGAACAAATACGGCCACAATTACATCATTGCCAGCGTTATAAAATAACTGCTCCCATTTTTTAAATCGAAGTAGTTGCTTTTTATGCTTTATCTGAAATATGAATACTGCTACCAATTTTTATAAACAATTTGGTACTTACTCAAAATGAGGAAGTACCAGAAATTATAATAAAAGTCCTATATTATTTTCATTTGCTGACGGGACAAAATGTCCCGTCACCACTTTTTATCAAACTATAAAGTTTTAGTAAGTGTTCAAAATGGCGCTGTTGACAAACAGGCAAAAAATAAAGCAGATACACTTTTTATGAGTGATCTGCTAATGAATATTTGTGTTATTTGAGGC
>CADCLS010000013.1 GCA_902802375.1 Oscillospiraceae bacterium
TCTCTTAGATAAGCTCTTTAGCTCATTCTTACTTAATGCTGACGCATTTTATTTTCTAATTCCAGATTTCTCAAAGAATCCTTAGGGTCCTTATTTCTTCTGTCGTTGTTTAATTTTCAAGGTTCATTTTTGTGTCCGGGTTAAGCTTGGCTTATGTGGGAAGTCCCTGCCTCGAGACATTTGTCTCTTCTCTTAACCTTTTCACATTTTTATGCCCGATTTAGCTTTGTTCATACGGGAGTTCTCATCACGAGCAGGATAACCTTAATCTCATAATTCATTCTCTCATATCCCCGCAAGTTCGGTGCATTTCTCGCATCCCTCTTCTCAGGGCGCCCGATTATATTACCACATCCATCCTCGCTTGTCAACACTTTTTTCTAAGTTTTTTTAAGTTTTTTAAAGACAACAGACGGTGGGGCACAACATCTTGTTGTGCCCCACCTGAACTACGCTAAATATCTACAATAAAAGTTTATCCTTGCAGTGACAAAGAAATAATTCCGACAAAAATTACAGCAATAAAAGCATATTGAAGCAGGGAAAGTTTTTCTTTCAACATAAATCTTGATAACACAAATGAGATAATAACCGTACCGGCGCCCAGAATTACCGCCGCTATTCCCGAACCTTCAGACAGCGCGAACAAATATGTTGCCTGGCCGCCGGTTTCAAACACAGCCGCGAGAATTTTATTGCGCTGAGCAAAAATTCTTTGAAGCGCACTTTTCTTTCCTGCCGAAGACTCTTTATTTTCTCCCATATCAAAGAACTTCACACCCTTTGCTTTAAGGAATATAAGTATTCCTATTGCGACAAGCAAAAATGTAAATTCATAACAGCAATTTGCGGTGTGTTCTAAATTGCTGTCAGTTACGCCGACCAAAGCGGACGACGCGGCATCTTCTGTATAGTATATATCCAAAAAAGTACCGATAGCGTCAAGTATCATATAACAAAACGGCATTGATATCGAAATAAGAGCGAGCTTTTTACCGAAAACGCGCTTTCTTTCCGCTTTACCCTGAGGGTCAAAAAAGCCGACGCCTAATATACCTATAACGACAACTATTATCGCTATGACGGTTTTCACGCTCAATTCCTCGTGCAAGAATACCGCACACAGCACAGGCACAACCGCGCAGGATGTGTTTTCAATAGGGTCGGAAATAGACTCCTCGATATACCGAACGCCGTAATATGAGCACATCATTGATACTATGTAGCATAACGCGACAGGCAGATACCTGATAAAGTTTATCGGCAAATACCTTATATTTACATCCTGAGTAAACAGGATAACAAGGGAATATATTCCGAAGAAAAAACCCACAAGAACCGTTGTTTTCAGATGTGCATACGGCTCGTTTGAAACATTACCCTTTTTATAGAAAATTTCTGCTATTCCCCAACACGCGGTCGAGAAAATCAAAAAAAACCAAAGCATTATTATTGCTCCCTTAAATCACCTGTTTTCGCTGTTTGCGAGCTTTCTTGCAAAATCGGCAAGCTCTTCTTTCGAATAAAATTCAAGTGTTATTGTACCCTTGCCGCCCTCTTTTGGTTTTATGTTAACCTTGCGGTGAAGTGTTTTTCTAAGCGATATTGCTACTTCGTCATAGAATATATCCTTTTTAGCAAGTGGCTTTTTAGGCGTGTTTATCGGCGCTTTTGCCATTTTTTCAAGCTCTCTTACAGAAGCTCCCGAAATAGCGGCGGCAAGCATCTCCGCGCGAAGCTCGCGATTTTCCGTCACCGACAAAAGTGCCCTTGCGTGACCTGCGGTGATTTTACCCTCAAGCAACGCAGACTGCTCTTTATCGTTCAAATTAAGAAGCCTTAACGCGTTCGTCACAGTGACTCTCGCTTTGCCCACACTCTTTGCCACCTGCTCTTGCGTGAGAGAATAATTATCTATCAGCGTTTTATAGCCCTTGGCTTCTTCTATTGGATTTAAGTCCTCGCGCTGAAGATTTTCTATAAGTGCCGTTTCAAAATACTCCTTATCGTCCATTTCCCTGATTATAACAGGCACGGTTGACAGTCCTGCCATACGACTTGCGCGCCAACGGCGTTCGCCTGCTACTATCTCGTATCTGCCCGAAACGGTCGGACGCACCACTATCGGCTGAATAAGGCCGTGTTCTGCAATACTGTCCGCAAGGCTCATAAGCGCCTCTTCGTCAAAATCCTTTCTCGGCTGATTGCGGTTAGGCTCGATTTCCGAAAGCCTTACCTCCACCGCGCCCGCATTATCCACGGCGTTTTCATCGAAAAGTCCCTCAAGACCTCGCCCGAGACCTTTTTTTAATGCACTCATTTTACACCCTCCGGTTTCTCTTTAAGAATTCTTTTGCCAAGTCGTTATAAGCGACAGCCCCCTTTGAATGCCCGTCATAGTACTGAATAGGCACTCCGTGGCTTGGCGCTTCGGAAATTCTGACAGCACGCGGTATGGCGGTTTTATAGAGCTTGTCCGAAAAATACTTCTTTATCTCGCTAACCACCTGATTTGTAAGATTCAGCCTGCCGTCATACATAGTAAGCACTATGCCCTCTATCTCTATAGTTGAATTGTAAAGCCTCTTTACCTGGCGGACAGAAGCTATAAGCTGAGATAGACCTTCAAGCGCATAGTATTCGCACTGAATTGGCACAAGCACCGTATCAGCGGCGCAAAGCGCGTTTATGGTTATAAGACCTAAAGACGGCGGACAGTCAATAAATATGTAATCGTATTTTTCCCTTGCGGCACTCAGCGCCGTTTTAAGGTTTGACTCCCGATGTTTAACCTCTATCAAATCTATCTCTGCAGCGGCAAGATTCATTGAAGCCGGTATAATATCGACATTTTTGAAAGCCGTTTTCACCGTTGCGGCATCCGCCGAAACATTACCGAGAAGCAGTTCATAACTCGTGGCGTCAGCACCTTTTTTATTTATTCCATATCCGCTTGTTGTATTTCCCTGAGGGTCTGCGTCAACAATCAAGACCTTTTTGCCGAGCGCGCCTATGCCGGCGGATAGGTTTACCGCCGTTGTGGTTTTTCCGACGCCGCCCTTTTGATTTACCACCGCTATTATTTTTCCCAAATTTGTTTCCTCCAAGGCATTCTATTATGTATAAATAATATTATAATATAATAACTATATTTATATATGCTATGTTTCACGAGAAACATCTATACCGGCAGAAAAATCTGCCGGTATTTATTATAACAATTATCTTCTTAGTTGTAAACTGTTTTTGTAATTATTTGTCGCCGGGCTTAAAAATAAGCGACATTATTATTCCTGAGGTTATAGCCGTAGCAATACCTGCGGCGGTCGCCGTCAGTCCGCCGGACAGCGCACCGATAAGACCGTATTCCTTTACCGCCTTTTCCACCCCTTCGCTCAACGCATAGCCAAAACCCGTAAGCGGAACGGTGGCTCCGGCGCCCGCGAAGTCCACAATCGGTTTATAACAGCCGAGTGCGCCGAGCGCTACGCCTGCCACTACATAGGCTGTTAAAATCCTTGCCGGCGTCAGCTTTGTGTAATCTATAAGAACCTGACCTATAAGGCATAGCGTGCCTCCCACTAAAAAAGCCCAAACACATTTCATTATTATATCCATAATGCACCTCACAATGTTTCACGAGAAACATTGTTCCCCTAATTTGGGCTTTTATACCGTCACTCGGTAAATTTCTTCAATTTTTTTGGCAACTTCGGCATAACTTAGATTGCGTACTCTTATTTTATCCGCACTTTCCGACCTTACTATAATATCAACCTTACATGTGCCGTACAGTTTATCCGCCGGCGTTCTGGAAATTTTTATTTCTCCTACGCGGCTTTTATCACAGTAAAGCTCGCGGACAGTCAGTCCCGAAAAGCCAGAGGCAAATATTTTATCCGATATGTCAAGCCTGCCGTTTTTATAGCTTTTGAAGCACAGATTTCCATAATAGACTATAAGCGTCATTAAAGCCGCGCCCGATACTATCAAAAACCGTGAAACCGACGGAAAACTAAGCGCCAACACGACGGTTGCGGCAATATCAATCTCTGCATAAATTCTCGGCACCCATAAAAAGCGTATCGCGTTTCTTTTTGACCTTTCAGCCTTGATAGCGCCTTGCGGAAGACGAAGCACATCGAAAACCTCGCTAAACGCGCCCCTTATTTCGTCATACCTTGCCGCCGGTACGATTATTGCCTTTTCTCCTCTGTTATCGCCGTATCCACCCACTGCGGCGCGCATTGAAAACAGCTTGAATATTCGCATTATAGGCGTTTGCTCTACCGTCAAATCATTTATTGCGGATTTTTTGAAAACTGTATGGCAACGCGCTATAACGCCGTACTCAACTTCGATTTTCTCTTTGCCGATTTTCAGCTTAAATCTAAGCATTTTTATAAGCGTTATTAAAAACGACGCCAAGTAGCCTGCCAAAAGAAGCACCGTGATAATATTTACAGCCGGCGGAAAGTACGCGTCAAAACGGCTTGAAGCGTGACTGAGCTTATCAAAAAGCATTTTTGAAAGCGCTACTCCAAGTATGCGGCCTAAGTTGTTTATTATAGGCACACCGACGATAAGACCTGTAATCGCCGAAGAGGTCGCGGCGGCAAGAACCGCTGATTTCAGCACATTAAATCGCACTGCCGTTCTGCCCTCAGCCGAGTAAAGCAACGAAAACAACTCTTTTGCATCTTTCCGGTAAAGCTTGAAAGAAAAGTCCGTTTTTCCTGCGGTGCCGGCTTCAGTATTGATTTTGAAGGTCACGGAGCCGAAAATCAAATCCAAAATTCCTCTGTTTACGGCAACGCTCGAAAGCCGTTCTCTTCTTATAACCGAAGTTGATTTTATAAAAAAGCCTTTGTTTATCACAATTTGATTGCCGTCAACTGTGATACAGAACGCCCGGTAGTTAAGGTAAGCTATTAAAGAAACTAAAGCCGCCGCAATAAGCGACGGTGACAATATACCCGTAATTCTTCCCGATAATATATACTGTACGGCGCCCTTTACCACCGGCAAAATCAGCACAAACAAAAAAGGCTTTACGGTGCCGAGCATAATAATCGGGTGTGCACGGTATGTTCTTTTAATCATTCTTTTTCTCACCGCCAAGCGCAAAAATCAGTTTATCCGCCTCAAAATCCTCTATTTCAGGTATTACCACGCTCGCCCTTGCGGCTCTGAGTATAACACCTTTAAGACCAAACACGCGCGCAAGCGGCGTAGAATATCCGCCGGCGAAAACAAGCCTGCGATACGGCATAATATGAGAGGTTTCGACGAAAACGCCTCTTGTGACTATAATTGAGTTTTCGCCAACATCTATTTTTTGCTTTCTGAAAAGTGCCGGAAGATACCAGACGAGCGTGGCAATACCTGCAATCAGCACCAATAAAGCCGGTATTATCACATAAACACTGTAACGGAAAAAGAGCATAATGAGCGCTATTAAAATAACACAAACCGCCAAAACCCTTATTTGCCAGAGAATGAGCGTTTTTCTGCCGAACTTAAATGTCACTTATCGTCACCGCCGTTGCTTTTTATGCCGTCCCAATATTCACGCGTCTTTTGTTCTAACTTATTATCTCCGTACTTATAATATGTCTTATTCTTCAAATTATCCGGCAAATACTGCTGGTTTACATAATGCCGAGGATAGTCGTGCGGATAAAGGTAGTGCTGACCCTTTACTTCGGCGTCTTCGCCGTCAAAATGTTTATTTTGAAGTCGCCTTGGAACATCTCCCGTAACGCCACTCTCAACATCGCTTAAAGCCGAATTTATAGCCGTGTATGCCGATATTGATTTTGGTGCGGTTGCAACTGCAATCACCGCGTTTGCAAGCGGTATTCGTGCCTCGGGAAGCCCTACCTGTAACGCCGTATCCACTGCCGCCTTTACTATCGGTATTATCTGAGGATATGCAAGACCCACATCCTCGTTTGCACAAACCAAAAGTCTGCGGCAGGCGCTCGGCAAATCACCTGCGGCAAGTAGCCTTGCGAGGTAGTAAACGGCAGCGTCCGGGTCCGAGCCGCGCATAGATTTTTGATATGCGGAAATTATATCGTAATGCTCGTCGCCCTCTCTGTCATACCTCACGGAATTTCCGGCAAGTATCTGCTCTACAGTTTCATCGGAAATAGTGTTATTCCCTGCACCTCTGGTTAACATAAAGCACAGCTCTAACATATTAAGCGCCCGTCTTACATCACCTGCCGCCGCACGCGCGATTTTAAGCTTGCCCGGGTCGCTCAAATTTATTTTTTCGTTTTCCTCTTTACTTAAAACATCTAAAGCGCGGTCTATTACCTCTTTTATATCCGCCGCCGAAAGCGTTTTGAACTCAAACACGGTAGAACGGCTTAAAATCGCATTATACACATAAAAATACGGATTTTCGGTGGTAGAAGCAATCAGCGTAATATCGCCGTTTTCTATGAACGACAACAGTATCTGTTGCTGTTTTTTATTAAAATATTGTATCTCATCAAGGTATAAAAGTATTCCGCTTGAAGCCTCAAGCGAGCCTATCTCACCCACAATTTCCTTTATATCCGCAGTTGAGGCGGTGGTAGCATTAAGATATTTAAGTTTTTTTCCGCTTTTATTCGCTATTATTTTCGCGACGGTAGTCTTCCCCACACCCGAAGGTCCGTAAAAGATTAAATTGGGCGTGTTGCCCGATTCTATTATCTGCCTAAGTATCTTACCTGTGCCCAATAAATGCTTTTGTCCTGCTACTTCGTCAATAGTCTGTGGTCGCAATTTATCTGCAAGCGGTGCCGCCATACTCTCGCCTCCCGAAATTTACATTTTCATTTTACTATAAATATCCGTCTATTTCAATCATTTTAGGCATATTATTATATCGCTATGAAAAAAACACTTTTTATAAAAAACGCCGCGTATCTTACGGCGTCGTCACTGATTTTAAGATTTGCAGGAATAATTTTCAAGATATGGATAGCCGGCAAAATCGGCGCCGAAGGTATGGGGCTATATCAGCTCGTGTTCTCTGTGCTGGTGCTCGGCAGCGCTTTTGCACAAAGCGGAATACCTACCGCCGTAACACGCCTTGTTGCCGAAAACGCGCAAAAGGGCAAAAAGTCTATCGGAAAAATAATGAAAGTCACATTTTCAATAAACCTTGCTTTAAGTTTTATTACGGCGGTTATTTTGTTTTTATTCTCTGACTCTATAGCCCGAAAGATAATTTCCGATTCACGAACGGCTTTATCAATTAAAATAATCGGTTTAGCTATTTTCTTTATCGGCGTGTCAAGCATAATTAAGGCATACTTTATCGCACGCCGAAAAGCCTCTCCCACCGCCGTTTCGGGATTAATCGAACAGTCGGTAAGAATTGCCGCAGTATTTATTTTTGCGAAACGGGCGCTGCCTTTCGGTCTTTCCGTCACCTGCGCCGCAGTTTTTTTGGGCGATACGATAGCGGAAATTGTCTCTTCTGTTTATCTTTATTTAAGATACCGTTTTGACTTTTCAAAACTTCCTCAAAGCAGTTGTGAAGCTAAAAACCCCATAGGAGAAATAATATCCATTTCCCTGCCTCTTACCGCCTCTCGTTACATAAATCAACTGCTCAGAACCGCCGAGAATATGCTGGTTCCGCGCGCGCTTTATAAGTATTCAAAAAAAGGCGCGTTGTCGCTTTTCGGTATGATAAAGGGTATGGCGCTGCCGGTACTGTTTTTTCCGTCAGTAATACTCGGTGCGGTATCAACTCTGCTTATTCCCGAAATGTCAGAAGCAAAAGTAAACAAACACAAAGGCCTTGTTCGCTGCGCCGTAGAGGATGTTATCCACTCAGCCGCGATAACCGGCGTAATATGCGCAGCTCTCTTTTACGGCGCCGGCTATAATATTGGTTTTTTACTTTATAAAAGCGCCGATGTAGGCTTCTTGCTCACGGCGCTCTCTCCGATAGTTCCGCTGATGTATATCGACAGCCTCTGTGACGGCCTTCTAAAGGGACTCGACCAGCAGAATTTCTGCTTCCGCGTTGCGGTGGGCGACTCAGCGCTCAGAATTGTGCTCATTTTTATATTCGTTTCAAGGTTTGGCATTGCAGGTTTTATCGGGATTATGTATTTTTCAAACCTTCTTACCTGCCTGCTTAATGTAAACCGCCTTATAAAAATAAGCGGCGCCGAGCTGAGCGTACAAAAAACCGTACTTTATCCGGTCATATTTGCATTCACTTCGACACTGCTTATAAAATTTATATTAGGCTTTTTTGCTCTATCCAACTTGGTTTACATAATTCTTTTATGCTTGATAAGCACTCTAATATATATTTTTCTTATTTACCGTTTCGGCTGTATAAATTTTGCAAGTGTAGGTCCTATACGCAGACCCAAAAAATACGCGAGCAAAATGGTGAGAACATCCTTTGCAAAATAGAGAGAAAAAGCAATTACCGCGGTTTTTAGATTATTTCCTGTAACTAAACAAAACTGTAAAATACCGCCGATATAAAGAACTATTACGGACAAAAGCCCCACAACTGCCTTAAGAGCATTTCGGTTTACATAATTCAATAACGATAACCCTGCCGAAAAGAACGGAAAGGCGAAAATAAATCCTCCGGTCGGTCCCGTAAGCACGCCGACGCCGCCGGAGAAACCTGCGAAAACCGGCACACCGAGCGCGCCGATAAGAATATAGCAAAGCGTTGCCGCAACCGACTTAAAGCCTATTAAAAACGCGGTCAAGGCTATTGCAAAGGTTTGAAGGGTTATAGATACGCCGATAGGTGTAGGAATTGCCACCTGCGAGAGCGCCGCTATTACCGCCGTGAAAATGGCGGTGGCAGCGATTGTTTTTATACTTATTTTCTTATTCATAATCTGTAAGACTCACTTCCCCGCTTGAAAGCAGTGTTTTTTTGCCGTTTTCCTCTACAATCAGCTCTGCGTTATCTCCTATGCCTATCACCTTTGCGGTATGAGATTTCCCGTCTTTATGGTAAGATACGGTCTTGCCGTCAAGAAAAGAGCGTACGCGGTATTCAGCTATATGAGGCATATTTTCAATATCGGCATAATAATTCTTAAATTCACGCAAAAACTCGTTAATGAGCGCAAAATAAACGAGCGCAGGTGGGGTAGAGGAGGAATATAGAGCGCCGGCTTTATCGGATATTTCTTCTGGGAAGCCGTCTTTAGGCATAGCCACATTTACTCCCACGCCTAAAACCGCATATTTAAGGTGCCCGTTTTCCGCGTCAAATGCACCCTCGGTAAGTATTCCGCAGACCTTTTTGCCCGAAATATATATATCGTTTACCCATTTGATTTTAGGACGCAGCTGTGCAACCTTTTCTATTGCTTTCGCCATACTCACCGCCGCGGCAGTGGTTATTTTTACGGTGCTTTCAGCCGAAAGCGCCGGGCGCAGAACTACAGAAAAGTAAAGACCGCCCTCCGGAGAGAAAAAAGACCTTGAGAGCCTGCCTTTTCCACCCGTCTGTTTTTTTGCAAAAACAGTTGTGAACTCTTCGGCACCCGTCTCCGCAAGAGCCTTTGCATCCTCATTTGTAGAGGCGGAAACTTCCTTGAAAACAAGATTTTTTGTCTCCACCGCAAATTCAGCTTGCGCTCCGCAAATTCGGGTATTGTAAGGGCTCAGCATATAACCGCCGTTCTCGCCGGAAATAAAAAACCCTTCTGCACGAAGACTGTTTACCGTTTTCCACACCGCCGTTCTTGATACACCGAGCTTTGAGGCTATAAGACCGCCTGAGACAACCTTACCTTTTGAAATTTCTCTCAAAACATCCTCTTTTATAAGACTTTTCCGCATATCTGCCCCCAAATTTAATAAATTTTTACAAACATATTATACCACGATTTCCGCTTCTCGTCAACTTATTACTTGTTATAAGTTGACGAGAAGCATATTTTTTATGCCTTCGGCACGATGTTGTCATATTGCCGAAGGCTTACAATCAAAGCAAAAATGGAAGAAGAATCATAAGCGAAACAATTAAAATACCGACTATTATTTTTATGCTAAATCTTGAAAATTCAGGTGAAAGAATATCATCAAATTCCCTGGCACCGCGCCTCTTTTTGAAAACAGTTCCTATTATTCTGTTTTTATATATTATTCCCAAAAGCAGACCCGGAAGTGCTGAGAGCAAAAACGCATACCAAACAGATAAGCTGTTACCGTTTGTGCCGTATAACGCATTAAGTATTATAATTTCAGTGATAAAAGGCACACTGACAAGTATATCAGATGTTATCCAGGAAAAAACATAAGAAAACAAATCTTCCAATGAGCCGAAATAATGCCTTGACGCATCTTTCGAATTACATTTTTCGGGTATGGCTTCAAAAGGCTTTTCAAGCGCCCTCATAAAATATATCAGTTTTTTTTCATATGGAAAAAGCCCTTTTACTTTTCTGTATTTAATTATTGCCTTCTCATAATTTCCGCTTAAAAACAGACGGTATGCTGAAAGTCTTGTAAATCTGCTTAAAAAAAGCCTCTCTTCATTTGCAAACAAAAAATCAAAATAAAGCTTTTTTTGCATTTCGTCTTTCGGTATATTCTCATCTTTAATTCCGCATACTTTTTTAATAATCTCACATTTTTTATTTTCCCATTTTTCAGCGTCTGCCGCGAGTGAATTTATATCTTCCAAATGCTGGTTTATAAAATTGCAGATAAAATCAAAACAAGCCTTAAACCGCTCAACATTTTCAATATACGGAAAATAATAGCAGTGAAAATCGTCAAGTTCCAGAAAATCTACTATTTCCGGAATATGATATGATGTATATGAATTATTTTGCAGATATATACGGCAAAACAGCGTGCTTGCAGGGCATTCCACACTATCTTTTTTCGTGAATACAAATTCTATTTTTATTAAATTTAATTTTATTTTCCAAAAGGCGGATTCTTTTCTGTCCTTAAAAGAAGTACTAATGGCATTTATTTGCGTAGAATATTCTTCAATTAGCTTATCAAGCTCGGTTATTTGCAGTTTTTCGCCCATAGTCTACTCCTTTTATACTTAATAACATTCGTATTATACTGCGTTATGAAAAATTTAGCAAGACAAATAATTAAAAAGCCTTTTTCACGATTTGTTACAAAAGATTTATATGAAGTTTGGATATAAAATCAGCTTTGCTGTTGCCGTACTGTGCTTCGTTAATATTCGCGCCTATACTTGTTCCGCTTCTTATAATTTGTTTTGAAATAATATGCTCTTTTTGCTTATCTTCAAGGTATTTGCAAAGTTTAATTATCCGTGCAGCAAAATCAATTATTCATTATTAAGTCTTAAGTATTCATTATTCATTTAGAAAATACTATCACGGCGGAATTAATGAATACTTAATAACGAATAATGAAAAATGAATAATACAAAGCGAAAATCCTACCACTTTCGTGATAGGATTTTCGCTTTAGTGCGAGTGTTCATAACGCAAGTGAATTATTATTATGAAATCCAGCAGAGATACACATTCTGAAACCGACTGTAACAACATTCGACTTGTCTGAAACAACAATTAAAACAAATAATTGAAGTTTTAAGAGTATTAAGAAAAAATCGCGGCGGAGCAAAACTGCTTCGCCGCGATGTGCGTTATGCTGCGTTTTGGTTATTTGCCAAATACTCTTTTCTTTCTGCCGTAAAGGAGGGTTGCCGCAATTCCGAGCAGAGAGAACATCATCAGCGCGATCCAAAGACCCATGTGGCTGTTATCGCCGGTCTGAGGAGAGGTGGCGCCTTGGCTATTTGCCTCCAAGACAGTGAGCGTGGTGTTGACTTCGCCGTTATCAAAGAGAACGGTAACGGTATGCTCGCCGAGATCAAGATTCTCCAGCGTCTCGGGCTTCAAGGTCACGATGGTGCTGCCCTTTTCCACGGTGTAATCCTTATCTTTTACAAGTTCTTTGCCATCAAGTTTAACACCTACAAAGTGGTCAAAGCTATCTTCTTCGCCGTTGTTCTTAACGGTGATTACAACACCTGCTTTGCCGCCCTTTGTCCATTCTTTCTCTGCTTTGCCCGAAAGGCCTTTAACAGAGATTATATTATAGGAAACAGGCTCCCATTTTGCATAAAGGGTGGTTTCGTTCCAGGTGATGGTATCGTTATCGAAATCGAACTCGGTTTCAAACTCTTCTTCCCAGAACCAACCTGCGAATACAAAGCCTTCTTTTTCGGGGTCTTCGGGCTTGGTTATCTTAGTGCCTGACTTAACACCGGTTATTGTTTCAACATCACTTCCGCCATTGCTTTCAAAGTAAACGGTAGCACCGGCAATTACGGGATCCATAGTTGTCCAGTCGTCGAGTTCTATATCACCAAGGAAGATTTTAACAGTGATATATTTGCCTATATCTTCGCTTCTGAAGGTGTAGGTCTTACCGGTTTCACCGGGGATTTCGGTAAGGTTATGAATAACTCTTCCTTCGTTATCCTCTGATTCTTCGTTTTGATACCATTTATAGGTAAAGCTATCTTTATCGGGGTCGGGCTCTATTTCAACGGTTGTGCCTACAATTGTGTTTTCACAATAAGAAGCAATGCTATCGATATCAGTATTAAGGGTGATTTTGGCCGGTTCGCCCGCTTTGTCTGTTTGGGTTGCAACAACGCGGGTATAGATATCATACTCGGTAGCGGGTTCAAGATTTTCAAAATCAACACAATCATCGTGCGCCGGATCGGGTAAAACAGAGTTTTCCCAATCTTTTTCGGTAATTTCCGTGCCCTTCGGAACGATTATATATTCCTGGCCTTTAATTCCTTCTAAGTTGATGAAATCGCTGCCCCAAGCCATAAAGTCGGTTTTTATAACAGCTTTTTTTGTCGGATCGGTGTACGAATCAAAATAAATAACACATCCCGATTCGCCATTAGGTCCCGGGACATAAGGACTATAATAAACAACCTGACTATTACTCTGGCAATCCTGCTTAAAAGTATAATTCGAAGAATTGGGACTTTCATATACCAGCTCATTGTCGATGTATACATGCATCGCCAGACCGCCGGATGCCGCTTGGATTGTCGATCCGCTCAAAAATATAGTTCCATCACCAAACTTATAACCGTCGCTGGTAGGATAAAACATCTTGGTTTCACCGGATTTAACTACGTTTAACTCTTGCGCTTGTGTCATAAGGCTTACTGCCGTCACGAGAGAGAGCAGAAGTGCAAGGCTGAGCACAAGGCTTATCACCTTTACTTTTACAGATTTTTTCATATGTATTCATCCTCCTAACAAATACTATATATAGTATTTTATCACATTAACATACATTTTTCAATAGGAGAACTAATAATATTATAAAAATCAATTCATCTTACAAGCCCGAAACATTCTTTAATTATAAAAAGTTCGAACCCGTCAATTGTGGTCGGAGTGTTCATAACGCAAGTCAAAAACGCGAGAATAAAAGCCGCAAAAAAGAAGAACCTCAACTACGCGTTTGCGTGTCGAGGCTCTCGACTGGTCAGAGTATTTATAACGCAAGTTAAAAACGCGAGGTATAAACCATAAAAAAGAAGAACCTCAACTACGCGTTTGCGTGTCGAGGCTCTCGACTGATTGGAGTGTTCATAACGCAAGTCAAAGACGCGAGGTAAAAACTATAAAAAGTGAGAGTCTCAACTACGCGTCATGCGTGTCGAGGCTCTCGACTGACAAGACTTGCCCGGCGCAACTGTTGCGCCGGCACGAACCCGGGCTTTGCAACCGTCCACCGGAAGGTTGCAATTTGCTTCGCAAACCGCCCTTTTCAAGTCTTGTCACAAAACAAAAAAATTAAGAGCCACCGCAAATGCGGTAACTCTTAATTTGGTCGAGGTGACAAGACTTGAACTTGCGGCCTCTGCGTCCCGAACGCAGCGCTCTACCAAACTGAGCCACACCTCGATTCAGATGACAAATTTCAGACCATAAGCGCCGCAGGCATTCATATTATCTGATGTCTGCCGTCTGATACCTGTCTTCAGCCATATCATTATATATAAGCAAAATGGGTTTGTCAACTAATTTTTCAAAATATTAACTTTTTTATTGAAATAATGTTAATATTATGATATACTTTATTATGAATGTTTTATTATATTATATATATTATTATAATATATTATAGAAATGGGGGAAAAAAATGGCGATAAATTCAATTAACGATATTTGGAACGCAGTGTGTGAAGAATGTAAAAAAACCGTATCCGAAGTTGCGTTTGATACTTTTTTCAAATTTTTAACGCCGGAAAGCTTTGATAGTAACGAGTTCATTCTTTCAACCGACACCGAATATATGAAAACCACGGTTGAAAATTTATATAAAGATATTATTGCCGCCGCTATAAAAACAGTTATGGGTATTCCTATAAAGCCTGTTTTTGTTGTAGGGGAGGACGAGGAGTCTATAAAAAAAGCCGAACAGGAAAGTGAAGGGCTTACATTTGAGTCTTTCTTTACTTTTGATAACTTTGTTGTAGGTCCTTCAAACGAGTTTGCCCATGCGGCAAGCCTTGCCGTCGCGGATAATTCAAACATCATATATAATCCGCTTGTGATTTACGGGCCGTCGGGCGTAGGAAAAACGCATTTGCTTCTTGCAATAAAAAATCATATTAAGAGGACATTTCCGCACAAAACGGTTGAATACACACGCTGTGAGGATTTTACAAATCAGCTTATAAAATCGCTTCATGAGGGCAAGCTCGGAATGGGCACTATTGACGATTTCAGAAACAAATACAGAAATGCTGATGTTTTGCTTATTGACGATATTCACTTTATTGCCGGCAAGGAGCAGACGCAGGAAGAGTTTTTCAACACATTTAATACTCTTTATCAAAACAATAAACAAATCGTGGTTACATTGGACAGGCCCTTAAAAGAAGTAAAAACGCTTGACGACAGAATTCGTTCGCGTCTTTCATCAGGTCTTTTTGCAGATATTCTTATTCCCGATTTTGAAACAAGAGTAGGAATTATAAAGAAAAAAGCCGACCAATGTCAAATATCTCTTGACGAAAATGTTGTTTATTACATAGCGGATAAGATAAAGAGCAATACAAGACAGCTTGAGGGAGTAGTTAAAAAGCTTCAGGCATATATTGCAATTCAAAAGAAAATACCGACGGTGGCAATAGCTCAAAATCTTATAAAGGATGTTATAGTAGACACAAAAATAGAGCCTATAACGGTAGAAAAGATAATTTCCGAGGTTGCGCGTTCTTATAATATTTCGGAGAGCGACATTATTTCAAAAAAGAAAACGGCAAAATTAGCCCTTGCCCGTCAGGTTGCTATGTATATTGCGAGAGTTACTACCGAGCTTTCCTACGGTGCAATAGGGGAGAAGTTCGGCAGGGACCATACCACCGTTTTATATAACTATAATCGTGTTGAAGAATTTTTAAGAGACAAGCCTTATGAAAAAGAACTTGTGGACGACATAATAAAGAATTTACAGAGAGATAGTTATTAACATTTTTAACTACATTTCACTAACCTTTATTAACTTTCTTAACATTATTAATTTTTGATTAAATTTTATTAAGAAATTATCAAAAGCTCTGTTAACAACAAAAAACTTTTATTTAAGGGATGAAACTGACTTTTCAACCGTTTTAACCGCCCTTATTATTACTGTTAAAAATATTTATGTTTTTTTAATAAAAAAACGAACGGAGGAAAAAAATATGAAATTCACCGTAAGCAGAGATTCTTTTTTAGAAGCGGTACTTAAGCTTTTAAGAGTGGTAGGTGCGAAAAGCACAATGCCTGTCTTAGAGGGTATACTTTTATCTGCAAACGAAGATTGCGTTACTCTTACCGCATACAATCTCGAAATGGGTATGAAAAAAGAAATATTCTGTAATTGTGAAGTAAAAGGCGAGATAGTAATAAAAGCGCGTCTTTTAAGTGATATTTTAAGAAGGCTTGCAGGCTCTCAGGTTGAAATTAAGACCGATGAAAAGCTTATGTGTCATATAAAAAGTGACGGTACAGAATTTGATATTATGGGAATGGACGCTTCAGATTTTCCCGAAATGCCGACTGTGTCTGAAGGCTCAAATATAAGTTTGGAGAGCAAGACTTTATGCGATATGGTAAAGGGTACTATATTTGCGGTATCCCAAATAGAGGGAAGCAGACCTATTTATACCGGTCTTAACATTGCCACAGAAAACGGAATTATTAGGTTTGTTGCGATTGACGGATACCGTCTTGCCATAAAAAAAGAAAAAACAAATATAGAAAAGAATGTTAACTTTGTAGTATCGGGCAAAGCAATAGCAGAAGTAGTAAAGCTTGCGGAAGAAGAAAGTGAAAACATAGATATTATAATAGGAAACAGGCTGATTTCTTTTCTTATTGGCGGATATATGTTTATAGCGCGTCTTTTTGAGGGCGATTATGTTGACTATAAAAAGGTATTGCCAGAAGAATTCAAGCAATCAATAGTAATTGATAAAAACGAGCTTATAAGCTCGGCAGAGAGGGTATCGCTCCTTATAAACGACGCTTTTTCAACTCCTCTTCGTTTTCTTTTTGACGAGGATGAGGCAACGCTTAGTTGTGCTACATCAATAGGAAGGGCAAAAGAAACCTTCAAAATTGATTTAGAGGGGTCTCCGTTTGAAATAGGGCTTAACAGCCGTTATCTCTTAGAGGCGCTCAGAGCTTGTGACGAAGAAAAAATAAAAATTAAATTTAACGGTCCTAATTCAGCGGTAACAATTATGCCTGAGGACGAAAACAACGACGAATTTCTTTATCTTATAATGCCGTTGAGGTTGAAATAATGATAAAAGAAATAAAGATACGCGAAGAATTTATAAAGCTTGACAGTTTACTTAAGCTTGCAGGTATGGTATCAACAGGCGGTATTGCAAAAATGGTTATACAAAACGGAGAGGTTAAGTTAAACGGTGAAGTGTGCCTGCAAAGAGGGAAAAAAATAAGACCGGGTGACAAAGTCGAGTATATGGAAAAAACGCTGATTATAAAAAATGCTGATTGAAAATATAAAAATTAAAAATTTTCGCAATATAAGAGAACTAAGCATTTGTTTTGATGAAAAAATGAATGTAATTAGCGGAGAAAACGCACAGGGAAAAACAAATATTATTGAGGCTCTCTGGCTTTTTTGCGGTGCTAAGAGCTTCAGAGGGGCAAAGGATTCTTCTTTCGTAAGATTCGGCGAAAAAAAAGGCGTTACCGAAATTGATTTTTTTTCAGGCGGTATAGAGCATTCAGCTAAAATGATTTTTGAAGAAAAACGCAAAGCCGAGCTTGACGGAAAAAATCTTAAAACCACAGGCGACCTTGCAGGTGTTTTAAGCGCAGTTGTATTTTCGCCTTTGGATATTTCTCTTGCAAGCGGAGGTCCTGATAAGAGAAGAAGATTTTTAGATACTTCTATCGGCCAGCTTTATCCGAAATATATAGAGCTTTTGCGGAATTATATGCGTGCGGTAATGCAGAGAAACAAGATAATAAAAGAGTATAAATATGACCCGTCTGTCTCAATTATGCTTGATGTTTTCGAAAGCGAGATTGCCGAAAACGGCGGAAGAATAATTGATTACCGAAAAAAATTCACCGAAAAGCTTAATAATTATTTGCCTGAAATTTTTTCGGGGCTTTCTTCGGGAAAAGAAAAAATCTCGTCCTTGTATGTCGCAAATTGCGAGGGTACAATGCTTTCGGCAAAGCTTAAAGAAAAAAGAAGAGAAGATAGTTTTTTGGGCTTTACCTCTGTCGGACCGCATAGGGACGATATTGATTTTTTAATTAACGGCGTATCCGCGAGAAATTACGGCTCTCAGGGGCAAAAGCGGAGTGTTGCAATATCTCTTAAGTTATCGGCGCTCAGCGTTATATATGAAATTTCGGGAGAATATCCCGTATGTCTTTTAGATGATGTTATGAGCGAGCTTGATGAAAATCGGCAGAAGTATATACTAAACCATGTAAGAGAGTGGCAGACCTTTATCACCTGCTGTGACCCTTCAAATGCACAGAGGCTATCCGGAGGTAAGGTGTTTACCGTAAGGGACGGAGGCATTTTTTAATGTATATTCACTTAGGAAATAACGCAGTTATAAAAACAGACGAGATAATAGGAATTTTCGATTTGGATAATACAACCGTTTCGGCAAGAACAAGAAAATTTTTGAACATTGCCGAAAAAAACAAAAATATAATCATAACTTCATCAGAGCTTCCTAAATCATTTGTTGTAACAAGTGTGGAAAAGGGGAAAAATAAAATTTATCTTTCCCAGCTTTCGCCCTCTACACTGGGAAAAAGAAAAATGGAATATAAAAATATTTAATATAGGCTTAAAAAGAAAGGTTAGGTATAAAAATGAGTGAGGAGAAAAATTTACCGGTGACTGAAACATACGATGAAAGTTCCATTCAGGTACTTGAGGGACTTGAAGCGGTAAGAAAAAGACCGGGTATGTACATAGGCTCTACCGGCGAACGCGGTCTTCATCACTTAGTCTATGAGATAGTTGATAACTCAATAGACGAGGCTTTAGCAGGCTACTGTGATAAAATCTCAGTAGAGCTTTTAGATGACGGTGTAGTGAGAGTTACCGATAACGGAAGAGGTATACCTGTGGGAATTCATCCGCAGAAGAATATGCCTACCGTAAGCGTAGTATTTACAATACTTCACGCCGGCGGTAAGTTTGGGGGCAGTGGATATAAGGTATCGGGCGGTCTTCACGGCGTTGGTGCCTCTGTTGTAAACGCGCTCTCAAGTTGGCTTGAAGTTGAGGTTAAAGACGGAAAGCATATTTATCACCAAAGATATGAAAAGGGAAATATCGTAGATGACCTTAAGGTAATAGGCGATACTTCTGAGACGGGCACTTGTGTTTCGTTTAAGCCTGACCCCTCAATATTTACCGATACCACACATTACGATTATGAAACGCTGCTTACGCGCCTTCGCGAGCAGGCATTTCTTAATGCAGGTATCAGAATAGTATTAAAGGATAAGCGCAGTGATACGGAAACTCCCGACCGCGAAGAAGATTTATGCTTTGAGGGCGGTATAAAGTCGTATGTAGAATATATTCTCGAAAAGAGCAAAAAGGATAGATTAAACAGCGATGTTATATACCTTTCAGGTCAGGATAAGGACTCTACGGCTGAAATAGCCCTTCTTTGGAGCACGGGGTATGACGCAAAAATTCTTTCCTTTGCAAATACAATTCACACAGCGGACGGCGGTACTCACGAATCCGCGTTCAAAACAAGCCTTGCGCGTGTGGTAAATAAATACGGCAGAGCCTTTAAGTTCCTTAAGGAAAGTGACAACAATCTTAAGGGTGACGATATAAATGAGGGCCTTGTGGCGGTTGTAAGCGTAAAGCTTACCGACGCGCAGTTTGAATCGCAAACAAAAGCAAAGCTCGGCAACACCTCGATAGGAACGCTTGTCAATAATATAGTGGCGGATAAAATGTACCACTATTTAGAGGACCACCCTGCAGAAGCTAAGATTATCCTTGATAAGTCAATAGCCTCGTCAAACGCCAGAGAGGCGGCACAGAAAGCGCGAGATTTGCAGAGAAGCAAATCGGGTATCGGTGGTAAAACCCGAATGCCTGAAAAGCTTACCGACTGTATATCGAACGACCCGACAAAAACCGAAATATTCATAGTAGAGGGAGATTCGGCAGGAGGCAGTGCGGTAGAGGGCAGAAATTCTACATATCAGGCAATTCTTCCTCTTTGGGGTAAAATGCTCAATGTTGAGAAAGCAAGAGTTGATAAGGTTTACGGCAACGATAAACTGACGCCCGTAATTGTCGCACTCGGAACGGGTATTGCGGAAAACTTTGATATAAATAAACTTCGCTACGATAAGATTGTAATTATGGCGGATGCCGATGTTGACGGTTCGCACATAAGAACGCTGTTGTTGACATTTTTCTTCCGCTATATGCCCGAGCTTATTGAAACGGGTCATATTTACCTTGCACAACCGCCGCTTTACAGAATTTCTAAGGGCAAACAGCATTTTGATGCGTTTACAGATGAAGAAAAGGCGGAATATATTGAAAAACTCGGCGGAAATGCAGATGTTCAGCGATATAAGGGTCTCGGTGAAATGAACCCCGAACAGCTTTGGGAGACAACGCTTGACCCTGAAACGAGAACAATGCTCAGAGTGACTATGGCGGACGCCGCTTTGGCGGACGAAACCTTCTCGATACTTATGGGTGAAGAGGTAGAACCAAGGCGCAAGTTTATTGAAGAAAACGCGATATACGCTACCGATTTGGATATTTAAGGAGAAATAAAATGGCTAAGCAAGAGAATGTATATTGGCCCGAAAGCGAACAAACGAATATAGTGCCTGTAGAGATTACCGATGAAGTAAAGCAGAGTATGCTGCAGTACTCAATGTCGGTACTCGTAGGCCGTGCTATACCCGATGTGAGAGACGGTCTTAAACCCGTTCACCGCAGAATACTGTATACCATGTACGAAAAGGGACTAACGCCCGATAAAGCGTACCGTAAGTGCGCCGACACTGTAGGCGCAGTGCTCGGTCAGTACCACCCGCACGGCGACGCCAGCGTTTATGACGCTATGGTTCGTATGGCGCAGGACTTTTCATTAAGGTATCCTTTAATAGACGGTCACGGCAACTTCGGTAATATCGACGGGTATCCACCTGCGGCTTACCGTTATACAGAGTCGAGAATGAACAGGCTCTCACTGCATATGCTTGACGATATCGAAAAAGATACCGTTAATATGCTTCCAAACTATGATGACCGCTTAAAAGAGCCTGAGGTTTTACCCGTACGCTTTCCTCAGCTTCTTGTAAACGGTTCGTCGGGTATTGCAGTTGGTATGGCAACGGAAATTCCGCCTCATAACTTAGGCGAAGTGATAGACGCTATGTGTTGTCTTATAGATAACCCCGAAGCGGATATGAGCGAGATATGCTCTTATATAAAAGGACCTGATTTCCCGACAGGCGGTATAATTATGGGCAGAAGCGGTATTCGTGCCGCTTACGCCACGGGCAGAGGAAAAATAATAGTTCGCGGAAAAGCCGAAATTGAGGAAACAAGAAACGGCAAGTTTAGAATTGTAATTACCGAACTGCCCTATAAGGTTAGAAAAAAAGACCTTGTAAAGCATATATATGACCTCGCGTCTGATAAGAAAATCGAGGGTATTGACGATGTGGTTGACTACTCCTCAAAGCGCGACGGCGGTATCAGGATAGTGGTTGACATAAAGCGTGACGCCAATCCTCAGGTAGTGCTTAATAAGCTTTATTCCTATACAGCACTGCAGTCTACCTTCGGCGCGATACTGCTGGCAATCGTCGGCGGAAAACCGCAGGTGCTAACTTTGAAAGAAATGCTTCAAAGCAGCATTGATTTCCAGTGTGATATTATCCGCCGCAGAACGATATTTGATAGAAATAAAGCCGCAGAGCGCGCTCATATACTTGAGGGCTTAAAGGTCGCTCTCGATTATATCGACGAGGTAATAAAAATCATCAGAAATTCAAAGACCATACCCGAAAGTAAGTCTGCATTATCCGATAGATTCGGGCTTGACGACATACAAACGACGGCTATCGTGCAGATGCCTCTCGGCCGTCTTGCAGGTATGGAAAAGCAGAAAATTTTGGACGAACTCGAAGAAAAGCACGCATTTATCAAAGAGTGTGACGCGATACTTGCCGACCATACAAAAATTCTCGATATTGTAAAGACAGACGCGCTTAATCTCCGCGATAAATATTCTGACCCGCGCAGAACGGAAATTTCCGATGTTGCAGGCGAGGTCGATATTGAAGACCTAATACCTGAGGAAGAGTGTGTTATCACAAAGTCTACCGAAGGTTACATAAAACGCCTGCCGTCAGACACCTATAATGTTCAGCACAGAGGCGGCAGAGGTATTACGGGTATGACCACGCGCGAGGAAGACAGTGTTGAAAATATGTTCGTATGCTCTTCTCACGACAGAATAATGCTTTTCAGCAACTTAGGCCGTGTTTACAGAATTAAAGCCTACGAAATTCCCGAAAGCTCAAGGACCGCTAAGGGTATGAACCTTATAAATGTAGTGCCTCTTATGCCGGACGAGAAAATAAGAGTAATAATCCCTGTTACCGCAGAGGATGAGGATGAGCGTTATATCTGTATGATGACGAGGAAAGGTATTGTAAAGCGTACAAGACTTTCTGATTTCAAGAATACCCGAAAGAGTGGCATAATAGCCATTTCGATTGATGAGGGAGACGAGCTGGCGCTGGTTCGTATGACCGACGGAAACGATAATCTGTTAGTCGCGACCAGAAACGGTAAGGCAATTAAGTTTAATGAGCTTCAGGTTCGCTCAATGGGCAGAACGGCAAGAGGCGTCAGAGCGCTTAATATGAGCGAGGACGATACAGTTGTAGATATGGCGCTTTGTAAGGACGATACGAGGATACTCACCGTCACCGAGACGGGCTACGGCAGAATAAGCCATATTTCCGATTACCGTTTGCAGTCGCGCGGCGGAAAAGGACTTATCAACTACCGCACCGATAAATACGGCAAGGTTGCCGCAGTTCTCCCTGTAGAAAAAGAAGAAGATATAATAATGATTGCTTCAAACGGCATTATCATAAGAATTTATGCAGGGGATATTTCCGAATTTGCGCGTCCTGCCAAGGGTGTTCGCGTAATGCGCGTTGCCGAGGGTGAGAGGATACTTTCTGTAGCTAAAGCCGAGCACGACGAAGGAGAGGTAAACGATGTCCCCGAAGAGGCGGAAGCTGACGCCGGAGCCGTAGATACCGAGGAATAATTATGGATAATTTTGTAAACACCGCCATAGGCGACCAAACGGCGCTTTACTATGCTTCACAAAGTGAAAAAAGAGCCGTTCGCCGTGCCGCTTGGGCGGTCACGGTTCCGGGAATAGTGTTTTTTATCGTTAATATATTTTTAGGCGAAATAATTTTTTTAACGGCAAAAAGATTTGGAGTAACACCGCAGGAAATAAAAGAATTTTTATCCGACCCGGCAATTCTTCAAATACTCAGTGTGATATTGTCTATAACCTTGCTTACCGTTCCGTTTATAATCTGTGCGAAGATTATGGGGGAAAAAATATCGTCGCTTGTGCCATTGACAAAACCTGAAAGTGATAACAATTTTGCGTTTTTTCTCTTTGGTGTCGGCTTTTGCGCCTTTGCAAATATTGCAGTATCGGCGGCAGGCAGGATTTTTCAGAGTTTCGGTATTGATTATTCCGTGAGTCGGCCCGAAGACCCTGAGGGAATTTTCGGCTTTTTGCTTGTTATAATTTCCACCGCCGTGGTACCGGCGCTTGTAGAGGAATTTGCTTACAGAGGTATAGTATTAGGCCTCTTAAAACCGTTCGGCGAGGCGTTTGCGATTTTCGGGTCCGCCGCTGCGTTCGGTCTTCTTCACGGAAACTTTGAACAGATACCGTTTGCTTTTCTCGTGGGGTTAGTGTTAGGATTTGTACGGGTTAAAACAGGCTCGATTCTTATCTGTATGGCAATACATGCAACCAATAATCTTATAGCGGTGCTGAGTTCATATTCTTCCGCGTTGCCGACGGCGGCAGTAAATCTCGCATATACATTATATGTAGTGGCGGCGCTCACATTAGCAGTGCTCGGCATGGCGTTTCTAAAGCAAAAAAACAGCTTTAAGCTTGCAACCGCCAATACCGTTAACCCGACTAAAAGGATATATACAGACTTTTTCTTTTCTCCTGCATTTATAATATTCACTCTGCTTTTCTTGTTCAAAGCAGTTTTGTATATGTTTATGTAAAGCTATGGAGAGTAAATTTATGTTAAGAGCGTTAGAGCTCGCAAAAAAAGCCTATGAGTTGGGCGAGGTGCCTGTGGGTGCGGTGATAGTAAAAAACGGTGAGATAATCGCCGAAGGCTATAACCGCAGACAGGCAACGAACAGAGCGCTTTCTCACGCCGAAATTGAAGCGATAGAAAAGGCAAATGAGGTAACGGGGGACTGGCGGCTTGACGGCACAAGTATATATGTTACCTTAGAGCCGTGCTTAATGTGTGCCGGCGCGATTAGTGCAAGCCGCATCGGTGAAGTGGTCTTCGGCGCTTATGATATTGACCGCGGTTTTATATCGAGCCGCGCGGATATAAACAAGCTCGGCAATACCGATATTACCGTTTTCGGCGGTATAAAAGAAGACCGATGTAAAGAAATATTAGATATGTTTTTTGAAAACAAGAGAAGAAAATAACAAAATTCCGCACGGTAAATCACCGTGCGGAATTTTGCTTAAGCAGTCAAGTTTAGGGTACTCGTATAACATATTTCGGCTTTTCGGGCAGGTATTTGATACGAACATTACTTCCCTTTTGGAGGTCGCTGTCCCAGCTTTTGCCGATACGGTTATCAAAGCTTTTGCCGCTGGCGAGCTTGGCTTCTACTGTTTGCCCGTCCATAGTGCGGTATGTAACATAGTATGTATAAGTAGTGTTTGTCACAATTCCGTCCTCATCGGTGTGTTCAACCTCTTTTACCCGGCTTACAACTGCGTCCGCTTCAATGCCGTTTTGTTCTATCTCTTTGTTCCTTTTTGCGGTTAACACAATACAAATTATAATAATTACGGCAATTACGGCACCGCCTACATAAAGACCGATATTGAATGTCATGATTTTTCGTCCCCCTTTCTATCTGTTTTTCTCTACCGAAAACATAATTTTCAGATGGCGCATGCTTATTCGGCCCATTCAAGATAGAATTTTACGCTAACATCTTTACTGCCGAGCGCGTCAAGAAGATTTTCCCTCGATGTGTTTTCTATTTTGGCAAGACGGGTAAAATTCCAAGAGTTTGTACCGTAATAAACAGTGATTTGATTTCCCTCATAAAGAATAATATCACCGGGTTCGGTTGTTATTTGTCTGTCGTTTCGAGGCAGCTCAAACGGTAACGCACCCACTTTTTCAAAATTGCCGTAATCGTGCATATTTACGGTAATGCTTTCGGCGTTTAATTTTTCGGTCAGCGCTTTTGCGGAAGAATTATCTTCAAGCGTGGCATAGAACTTTTTGCCGCCGGCTTCAATTACCAAAACACAGGTTGGGCGCACGCCTGTTATAATGTGACCTTCTTGCTTTTTCATCTTCTCTTTAGCTTCTTCTTGTGAAATTTCATTATAGCTTTTTTCCATACCGGGTCGGTCCGTAACGAAGACATTGGAAAAAACTACCAACAAACCAATAACAATCCCTACCGCCGCCACGGCGAGCAAAATCAAAAAGAATTTCATAATTCTCCCTTTCGCCATATTTACACTCCGCTTTTATGTTTTTTTAATTATAACAAAAAAGGCAATGATATTCAACATTAAACTAATATCTATTTGCACAGTATAAATTTTCTTTTCTCACAAATAATAGCATTACAAATTGATTAAAGGAGATTTATATATGAAAGCAACGGGGATAGTAAGAAGAATTGACGACTTAGGTCGCGTGGTAATACCAAAAGAAATTCGCCGTACAATGCGTATCCGCGAGGGTGACCCTCTGGAAATTTACACAGGTACCGGGGGAGAAGTAGTGTTTAAGAAGTATTCGCCTATGGGTGAGCTTTCGAGTGTTGCGGCGGAGTATGCAGACGCGCTTTCGGGCAGTACCAATTTATCTGTTATAATTTGCGACCGCGACCACTGTATAGCCGCGGCAGGTATATCTAAAAAAGATGTGCTGGACCGTGCAGTAAGCCGTGACCTTGAGCAGATATGTGAGGACCGGCGCACCAAGATTTGTGAGACAAACGAGGTTTTATATGCGCTTGACGGCGTAAACTACGAAATTTGCGTGGCGGTGCCGATAATTTCGGCAGGAGATATTACGGGTGCAGTTGTATTTCTTCGAAGCGACAAGGCAGTCAGACCGTTTGAAAGCGATATAAAGCTTGCAGGCGTTGCGGCAAAGTTTTTAGGAAACCAAACCGACTGATGTTTTTTATTGAGCCGCAGGCATCCATATTGTCTGACAAATGATGTCTGCTGTCTAAAATATGAAAACCCCCACGGAATATCCGTGGGGGTATATATTAACTGTACATTGGTTTCACCTTATTATTGAATTTTTTTCGGGGATTATATATCTTAACATAATATCGCCTCGTTAAAATTCACTTTTATGGCATTAGTTGTACATCGGACTCACCTTCATAAAATTTCGTTCGGGTTTTAGTTTCAACTGTTCTTTGGACTCACCGCTTTCAGTTTTTTTCGAGTTTGGGTTTAAGCTTAACTGTTATTCGGACTCACCGCTTTCAGTTTTTTTCGAGTTTGGGTTTAAGCTTAACTGTTCTTCGGACTCACCCTTTCTTTTTTCTGTCTTTATTATAATGCATATTAACTAATTTGTCAATAGAAAGTTAAAAACTTTTATAAAATTTTTATAAATAGAGCGTTTACAGCATTTCCCTTAAGTGTTTTCGCGTTGAGCTATTGACTATTTGTGCCGTTTCGGTTAAAATAAATTCACCGGAGGCGATAGAAAAATGGATGAGAACAAAGATTATAATCCCGATTTGATAACGCTCAGCGATGACGAGGGTAAAGAGTATAATTTCGAGGTGCTTGACGCTATCGAGACCGACGAGGCCCGGTATTTAGCGTTGCTTCCAACATATGACGACCCGAAAAAGATGCTTGACGATTCAGGTGAGCTTGTTATAGTAAAAGTCGGCGAGGAAGACGGAGAAGAGTTTTTCTATGAGATAGAGGACGACGAGGAGTACGAGACTATTGCCGACGCGTTTGTAGACAGGCTTGAAAACTTTTTTGAAATTGATGAAAAATAAATAGAATACTTTGTCCTGCGCTGTACGCGAACCGCGCTTTATAACCCTACAAGTATAATTTTTGGGAATGACGCTCGGGCAGTGGGCATGCAGACCTCCCGCGGCTGTGCCGATTACGGAAGAAGGGAGCGCGAAGCTGTTCGGCTCACAACCACCTGAATAAAATCAGGTTATCTTTAGCCGCTACGGCAGGGCGGGACGAAACAGATATCAGATGTCAGAAAGAATAAGCGGCGGTGAAGAAATTCACCGCCGCTTGAAGTTTATATGTGTTTATATGTATTAAAAGAACAACGCGTCTGCACCGCAGGTGATAAACGCTACCACCACCGCCGCGGCTATTACGCCGAGCGTTATCGCCGGCAGAGCTCGTTTAAGACGCATATCGAGCATTGCGGCGACAAGCGCGCCGGTCCAAGCGCCGGTGCCGGGCAGCGGAATTGCCACGAGCAGAAACAATCCCCAAAACGAATACTTTTTAACCAAATCAGATTTGTCCTCAGCGCGTTTTTCAAGGCGCGTTACAAGCCCGTCAAAGCTTGGAATGAGTTTTCTTATCAGCGCAAATATCTTTCTTATAAAGACTATTATAAACGGCACGGGAATAAGATTTCCGACAATCGACACAGCCACCGCCGCCCAGATGTTCAGTCCTTTCCCATAACCTATCGGAATGGCACCGCGAAGCTCAACTACGGGTACCATAGATATTAAAAATGTGGCGATTAACTTTCCTGCCGTCTTTGACCAAAAATTCAAAGAATTTCCTCCTATACCGAAACTGTTGAAGAGGCGCTGTCAAAAAGTCTCTTTATAAACTCGGTTGTAGATACGCCGTCTTTCATCGGTAAAAATATCAGTATATAGCAGAGCGCTAAAACTATGAGCATTAATACTGCCGCTATTACGATTATAGAAAGGTTTAAGCCTTTAGAGCTTTTTTTATCTGATAAATTGTCTTCAACAAGAAAATCGCTTTCAACTTCCGAAGCTGTGCTCTCGTTTGCGTTTTCTTCAGGGTCGACGGGGTCTATTGAGAAATCAAACTCCATATCGTCTTCCTCGTCAATTTCGGTCTCAGGCTCGTTTTCAGCGTTTGCCGGCGGTTCTTTTTGAGGCTCTTCTCCTGCTTCTGCCTCATCGTTTTCTATAAATTCGCTGCCGTCATCGTCTTCGGCTTTTTCTTCGTCGGGGTCGGTATCGTCGGGGAGAGGTTCTTCATCAGGCTCTGTGCTCGGGACAACCTCTTTTAGAGGCTCATTATCTGAAATCTCTTCGGTTTGTTTCGCTGTCTCAGCGACTAAATCTGTTCTTGTAAATGACGCTTTCCCTGCCGACTGCATAAGGCTCATATCCTCGATATAGGGGTGAATGAGGGTCTTCATTATCGCTTTTCTTATGGTTCTGTTTTCGGTGAGAACAACAATAGTCTGCGGACCGCTTTCTATAATACATCCGCCGAAATAACCTTCGGAGGTCACAAGCGGCAAAGCGCCGTCGATTATATCTATTTTACCGTCATCCGTTATGCCGAAAGCCTTGTTATCAACGGCTTTAAGCCCCTTGCCGATAGCGGCGGCGGTAACACTAATCAGTCCGTCCTCGCCGAAAAGCGGACCGACACAGAGAATTATCGTACTTCTTGATACCGCGCGTGCAAGGGAATTTACATATCCTTTTTTATCCTTTGCCTTATCGTTAAGCAGGCGCATATGGCAGCAGCTTCCGAGGTTGAATTCAAACTCAAAGTCCGTCGCCGTCGTATAATACACAATGTCAACTTTAATATTCTGTATCATTTTAGTCCCCCTTGATAATATTTTATTCTATATACAGGTACTCTATTCCCGATATTGCCCTGTCTATTAAAGGCTCAATATCGAGATTTTTTTCTGCCGCTTCGCATTGACCTTTTTTAGGCCTTGTATGAGGGTGACGCGGCGTGAACACCGTGCAACAGTCCTCATAAGGTAAAATAGAGGTGCCAAATGTGTCGATTTTCTTTGAAATTATTACTATTTCATCCTTATCCATACCTATAAGCGGGCGAAGAACAGGCAGCTCGCTTACCTCGTCTGTCGCGGCGATAGCAGGCAATGTCTGACTTGCAACCTGACCGAGGCTTTCTCCCGTTATTAGACTGAAGCACCCGTTTTCTTTGGCGATGCGTGCGGAAATTCTCATCATCATTCTCCGCATTATAAGGGTGAAATAATCCTCCGGACAGTTCTTTGAAATTTCCTCTTGAATTTCGGTAAACGGCACTAAGCAGAGCTTTATCGTTCCTGAGTATCTTGCCACCTTTTTAAGCAGCGTTTTTACCTTTTCCTCAGCTCGGATACTTGTATACGGCGGACTTGCAAAGTGAATGGCAGAAAGCGTAATACCGCGCTTCGCCATAAGGTACGCCGCGACGGGACTGTCAATCCCTCCCGATATAAGCACTGCGGCTTTGCCTGCCGTACCCGTGGGCAGACCGCCGGCTCCCTTATACTGCTCGCCTCTTATATATGCGCCTTTTTCTCTTATCTCTACGGTGATTACTATATCGGGCGTGTGAACATCTACTCTTAAATGGGGAAAGTTTTCAAGAAGCTTTCCGCCAAGCTCTGCCGAAATCTCCGGAGATGTAAACGGAAACTTTTTATCCGCCCTTTTTGCTTCCACCTTAAAGGTTTTTACATTGTTAAGGATGTTTTCAAGATAATTCGGTGCTTCAATTAGTATAGTGTTCATATCCTTTTCGCAAACGCCGGCGCGTGTATATGCCGCAATACCGAAAATACGGCTGAGACTATCGAGCGCCGCCGAAAAATCAAAGCTATCGCCTTGAGGCTCAACATATACGGTAGACTGCGATTTTGTCACCGAAAAAGCGCCGTGTTCTTTAAGCCTGCGTTTTATGGTGGATATCATTTTATCCTCAAATACCGAACGGTTAAGTCCTTTAAGGGACAACTCACCGTCCTTAATAAGTATAACTTCTTTCATCAGTTAACCTTTCTTAAAACCGATTTTGCTTTAATAATTTCCGTCAGCAATTTGTCTATATCTTCAAAAGTGTTAAATCTCGAAAAACTAATTCTGAGCGCGCTGTCAACGCGAGAACGGGGAAGCTTCATTTCGTTTAACACATAACTGCCTTTTCCCTTAGCGCAGGCACTGCCTGAGGACACAAAAATATTCTCTCGCTCTAAAAAATGAAGCAAGGTCTCCGACCGCCAGCCCTCAACCGAAATGTTAAGAACAAAGGGCAGTGCGCCCTTCGGTGAATTTATAACTGCTGTGTTTTCCTCTTTTATTCTGTTTATTGCATAATCGCGAAGAGCCGTAACAGATTTAAGGTTTTCGCCTATATCGCCTAAGGCGCGTACGGCACCGTAAAGACCGCAAATTTGGGGCACTGCCTCGGTTCCCGAACGAAAGCCGCTTTCCTGGCCGCCGCCGAGCAGTAACGGTTTTATCGTAACGCCCTTTTTTATATACATAAAACCTACGCCTTTGGGTCCGTGTATCTTGTGAGCTGAAGCGGTTATTATATCGGCGCCGAGTGTATTAACATTTATGGGCGTTTTGCCGAAAGCCTGAACACAGTCGCAGTGCAAAATCGCGGGTGCGTTTTTGCGCTCTATTGCCTCTTTCGCCGCCGCTACGGGAAGTATTGCGCCTGTTTCGTTGTTTACAAGCATAATACTCACAAGTATTGTTTTGTCATTTATTGCCTCAAATATACTTTTTTCATCTATTGCGCCGTCACTTTGAGGGCGTATCCTTATAACCTCAAAGCCTTCGCTTTCGAGCCTCTTTACCGGCTCAAGCACGCTTGGGTGTTCTATGACTGTGGTAACTATACGGTTGCCGCGTTTTTTTCGTGCATATGCCGCACCGAAAATTGCGGTATTATTACCCTCTGTACCGCCTGAAGTGAAATATATCTCTTCAGGTGAGGCGTTTATAGTTTTTGCTATAGCCTCGCGTGCGGCAGTTACTCTCTTTTCGGCATTAAACCCCAAAAAATGTAAACTTGAAGGGTTGCCGAAATCCGACTTTAATGCACTGTTTATTTCAAGTATCGCTTCACTGCAAACAGGCGTGGTTGCGCTATTATCCAAATATACAATATTTTCCAAAAAAGTCACCTTTTTACTGATATACAAAATAATTATACAATAAACAAAAAAAATACACAATAGCGAATTGACAAAATTATAAAAAATTTCCGCGGCATTTTACTGCCGCGGAAAGACGGAGGATTATTCTCCGAGAACATCTTCTCTTAATTCGAAGGTATCAATCAGAGCTAAGGTTTGCGTAAAGTCATCGGTAATGGAAAAATCCAAATCCCTGCCCGCAAAGGTTTTTTGGTCCCTTAAGCAGGCTGTTATCTGCATTACGGTATTCTCGCCCGTAAGGATTTTTTTGCCGACTTTTTGAAGCTCTGCTCTGTAAGTGTCAACAAGCATTCTAAGCTGTTTTGCCGAAACTATATAGTCGCGGTTTTGGTCAAAATCTCCGCCTTCGGCTTTACCGTATCTGTATACGGAAAGGTCTATTGTTCCGTCCGAGAAATCTTCAATATCGCGGTACATAGCCCCGAAGCGTTCACTGCTTGTGTAGAGCGCGAACATCTCGTCGTCTACTTTATTTATATCAACGAAATAATCGCGGCGCATCGAGCTTGAGTTTGAGAGTTTGTATTCAATGAAAAGATATGTGTGCGGTGTTCTAACCTCTTTTTCCATATCGTCATCGGCATCTCTGTCGATTACGGCTTTGTGTAGGTTTAATACCTTAGCACAGTCAGCAGCTGAAAGCTCAACATTTTCGTCTTGGAAGCGCACATATACGTTCTTTATGTCTTTGGCTTCGGGCACTCTTTTTGAAAAGCCGAAAGCGCCCGTGAAAATCACCGCTAAGATGATTATATAAGCGACGGCCGAAAATCCGCCGTAAACGAGTGCGCTTTTGAATTTCTTAAATCCGCGCTCGGTGACGGCACCGTAAATCACAGAGGTGATAAGCGCGCCGGCAATAAAAGTGATAGCGGATATAAAGCTTATATCCTTGGCGTCCGCCGCAAAAATAAATATACGGCTTAAAAGGTATCCGCCGCAGATGCCTGCAAGAACACTGCAAATAATATAGATGAATTTATATGCGTACGCTTGCCCGCCGCGCTCGGTTTTTCTGTGATTATACAGAATTATTGAGGCTATAAAGAATACCGCGGTAATGGCGAGGAGCTCTGTTACGAAGCCTGCACTTGATATAAGACTGTAAGGCACCTTGCCGGCTTCTCCCATAGCGAATTCGGTGGCTCCGGCGCCGCAGAACACTATCGGGGAAATAAATCTCATAATATCGGTCATATAAATGTCGGAATAGCCCGTTAAATAATCGTCGGCAAGAGAGTTTATAATCATACCGATTACCAAAAGTGCAGAGTTGAATCCTGCAAAGGATAAAACCAAGTCAAATGCACTGCCTGCGCAAAGTATAAATATAAGCGAAAACGCGCAGGCAAACGCCATACAGATTATATTCATAATATACGCCGAGGCGATTTGATGAAACGAACCTATAACATAGGTCGGATAAAAAGCGGTGAGCACGAAAAGCGATATATAACCTACGGTAACGGGAATAAGCACCGTAACGAACGCCGCACCGGCACGGGCGAGTAAAAGACCCGACCGGGTCAGCGGCAGCGCGTGGAACACATCGCTCGAATTTTTCTTATAAAGGTACGAAAAGCTCAGATAATTCGCAACGCTTACAAAAATCACCGATAGAATACCGCAGGAGCCGAAAAGTATATCTAAGTATTCGGGGGTTTGGTTTACGAAATCTTCGGGGTCGAGCGCTCTGTCCTGTAGGGATGCGAGAAATACGCCGGGGCAGAAAATAAGCATTGCTATAACCAATAAAATGATTATTCCGCTGTTTTTAAGAACTGTGGACTTAAAAAGCCCGAATGTAGGATTTATCTTATTCTTCGATACTCTTAATGTCATAACCGAGCACCTCCAATTCATAAATAAACGCTTCCTCAAGGCTTACATCTATGCACTCCAAAAACTTAGGACTTAGATTTTCAACAAACGCTACTATCTTTTCTTTTTCCCCTCTTGCCACAAGGCTTATTATGGAGCCGTTTCTCTCAATTTTCATAATGTCAAGCCCACGGAACACTTCTGTTTCAGGCACATTTTCGAATACCGCCTGAATTTTGTGTATCTTGCCGCTGACCTCTTCAATTCCGCCGTCGGCAATAAGCTTACCTTTGTGAAGCAAAGATATATGGTCGCACATATCCTCTATTTCTCTTAGATTGTGTGAGGCTATAATAACCGTCATACCGAGCTTTTCGGTTGAGTCGATTATTATATTTGAAAGCGTTTTCCTCATTACCACATCAAGTCCGTCAAACGCTTCGTCTAAAAGGAGATAACGCGGTCTTGTAGAGAGCATCAATATGAGCGCTGCCTGCCTCCTCATACCCTTTGAAAAGGTTGAAAGCCGAGCCTTTTCGTCAAGCGGAAAAACGCTTAAAAGATATTTGTAGGTATCAGTATCAAAATTCTTATATGTGCTTTTGTAAAATTGCGCCATTTCCTTTAAGTTTGACTGCGGCAGGAAATAAGGCGTATCACCGAGAAACGCTATCTGAGATTTTACGCTCGGGTTATTAAAGCTCGAAATCCCGTCTATACCTACCTTGCCGCCGTCAGGGCAGTAAACGCCGCTTATAAGCCTGAGCAGCGTAGATTTACCCGAACCGTTAGAGCCTACAAGACCGTAAACACAGCCGTCCTCCACTTCGAAGCAAACTTGGTCGAGCGCAAGTGTTCCGTCAAATTCTTTTGTTAAATTTTGAGCCGTCAGCATTTCTTTTCCTCCTTGTAAATTTCGTTAATAATTTCTGAGAGCGTGTCGGAAGAAAGCCCTAACCCTTGCGCCGTTTTGACTGCGCCGTAAAAATCGGTTTTAGCTTTTTCGATTACCGCTAAGTGCGCGCGCTCGTCTTCCGATACAAAAGAGCCTCTCCCTTTCACCGAGTAGATTATGCCGCCGGACTCCAAGATAGCATACGCTTTCTGTACGGTGTTTGGGTTTACGCTGAATTTAAGCGCCAAAGAACGCACGCTTGGCATCTGCTCGCCGCCCTTTATTATGCCGAGCGCTTTAAGCTTTATAAACCCGTTTACAATCTGGTCGCTGATAGGTACACCGCTTTTAAGGTCCAACTGAAACATACTGTCACTTCCTTTCTAAGTGTACTATGCGACTTAGTACACTTGTATAATATCACCGTTTTTCGTGTTTGTCAACATTTTTTTGAAAAGGTATTTTAAGGCATACTCTGTAAACACTAATAAAAGGCTTACACTCGGTAAGGACAAAATGGTTTTGGAGGGCAAAATTTTCAGCCCGTTCTTGCCTCGTCACGCCGAATACGCCAGTATAACGGCGTTCCTCGAAATCGAACTGTTTTTCGCAGATTTCGCGTATGAGCGAAGCAGGAATACTGTCGTATTTCAATGAGCGAAGGCGTGAAAGAACGACAAAACAGCCGATTGTCGGGCGTTTTGTCCTTATCGAGTGTAAGCCAAATATGAAAGAAGTGATTTTGTGGCAGGCTCTGTAGTCGATTACAAGGATAAAAAGCTTACCGGTGATATAAAAAAAGATACGGCATTTCTTACCGCGGCGCTAAAAGATAATGATGTTCTGAGGGTCAGAAGTGTTAATCCTCAAAATACCAATACTGAGTTTTCTCTTGTATTTTTGGACGGAATGGTGGACAGTCTCTTTTTAAGTGAAAATGTTATAAAACCGCTGACCTTCGGTGTGCCGAAAAGCGGTTATATCAGCGCTCGCCTTATAAGTGAAAAGGTGCTTTTTGCAAACGAGGTGTCTATAAAAACCACTATAGACGAAATGCTCTTTACAGTGCTTTCGGGCGATACTTTGGTGCTGGTGTCAGGCAGTACCTCGGCGATTGCGGTTAATACCAAAGGCTTTCCATATAGGCAAATTGAGGAGCCTGCGGATGAAAGAGTAACGCAGGGTCCGCGCGAGGGCTTCTGCGAGGTGGCAATTCTCAATCTGGCTCTAATCCGAAGAAAGCTTTTCACCCCCGATTTGTGTATAAAGTCGGTGAATTTAGGCAGTCGCACCGATACCGCGGTTTATATATGTTATCTTGATTCGCTTACCGATAAAAAAACACTGTCAATGCTTAAAGAAAGGCTTGGCAAAATTGATATAGACGGCGTGCTCGACAGCAACTATTTAACCGAGCATATAAGGGATAGAAAATACAATATTTTTAAGACTATAGGCACTACCGAACGCCCCGATGTTATAGCTGCGCGTCTTTTGGAGGGGAGAATAGCTATAGTGGTGGACGGCTCGCCTATGGTGCTCACTCTCCCTTACCTGTTTTCCGAAAACTTTCAGTCGGATGAAGATTATTATTCGAGCTTTATTGTTGCGTCCGTAAGGCGGCTTCTTCGTTATGTCTGTTTTGTGGCGGCAATATCCGTGCCTGCCGTGTTTATAGCGCTGACGACATTTCACATAGAACTTATGCCCACGCATTTTGCCATATCCGTGGCACGGCTTCGTATGGGAGTGCCCGTATCGTCGGTTGTGGAATGTTTACTGCTTGTGGTGGTGTTTGAGGTGTTAAAAGAGGCAGGAGTCAGAATGTCGCAAAGCCTCGGTCACGCTCTTAGTATTGTAGGTGGTTTGGTCGTCGGCGAGGCGGCGGTAGAGGCTAAAATCATAAGCGCGCCTATGCTTATCGCCGTAGCTTTCAGCGGTATATGTGGACTAATGGTACCTCGTCTTAAAACCTCGGTTTTATATATCAGGGTGTCGTCGGTAATTATTTGCTCGCTTACGGGTCTTTACGGGTTTATGGCGCTCGGCACGGTTATTCTTATATATGTATTAAACCTCAAATCTTTCGGGGTGGACTATACCGTATCGCTCCAAAAAATAAGCTTTCAAACTCTTAAAGACAGTATAATAAGGGCTTCATGGCCTAAAATGATAAATCGGCCGTTATTCAACAAAAACTTAAAGCGTTCGGGTGGTAAAAGAAATTGAAAAGAATACTTTGTGTTTTGCTTTTGGCGTTTTTACTTTGCGGATGCGTCGGTTACAGAGAGACTGACAGCGAATATTTCGTAACAGCAGTCTGCTTTGAAAAAGAGGAGAAAGATTTTAAGGCTTATATCGAGGTACTAAGTATCGGTGAGGACGATAAAAAGCCCGAAAGTCGAGTGTTTACGGCTTTAGGCAAAACGCCCTATTCCGCCGTTTTCTCAACCGCTTCCCTTATGCCGAAAAATGCCGTTTTCGACCACTGCGGTACCGCGATGATACACGAAAACATAAAGGCTGAGGATTTCAAAAATGTAATGGAGTATCTTTATGATACCAAAAATCTGAACCTTGGAATTTTTATGTTTGTAACCGAAGATATCGGGAGTGTTTTAGACTGTAAACCGCAGTCGCCAAGCGTGGGATACGATATTATGGCGACAGAGGAGAATGTTGTAAAAACTTCGGGTATAAGCTTTAAGAATAAATATTATGAAATTCGTGCCAGGGAAATTGCAACGGGCGGATTTTGTCTTCCTTTTGTAAGCGTAAAAAAGGACCGTCCTGAAATAGAAGGCGAGATAATTTACGCCGATTACCTGCCGACGGCGCAGCTTAACAGGAACAAAGCGCAAATTTTTAATCTCATTTGTTCGGGCAGCTCAGGCGGAGAGATAAGCGTTTCAGGTCACAGGTGCAGGGTAAACGGTATAAGCTCAAAAATAAAACAGACGGGGAATATGCTTAAAGCAGAGCTTGACTGCAATTACCGTTTTCCCTCGGATAATAAAAGCAGTAAGCTTAAAAAGGAAATAAGTGAGCTTATACAAAGTCTTTACGGCAACAAAGCACTGAATGTGCTGGGCATTGAAAATTACGAGCTTATAAACAGTGCGGAGGTGACGGTAAGTGGAAAATGAAAAGGATTTATCTTCGTTTTCATTTGCGGCGCTTTTTGGCGTGTTTATACTGTCAGGAGGCATTATAACCGCACCCGATAACAAAAACAGCCTCATCCCGTTTATTATCGCGGCGGTACTGGGCGTGATTTCAGCCTTCATTTTTCTCAAGCTTTCCGAGCGGCTTTTTCTGTTAAAAAATGAGGTTATAAGCGGTATAATTTATGCCGTTGTTATCGCTTTTTCGCTCGCTTTTGCTTTGCGCGCGGCACAGGAATTTACAGGCTTTATATACGAAGGTGTGCTGGTGCGTGAGAACAAGTTTTTAATTAAACTTATTTTCGCCGCCTGCGTTTTTTGTCTTTCACTGTCAGACCGCAAAGCAATATATAAATTTTCGTTTCTTTCGGCAGTTTTGGTAACCGTTATATTTGTTGTTCTGTTTTTTACATCCGTTAAGACCTTTGACATTAAAAACTTAAAGGGCGCATTTTCGACGGACACCATAAACCTTAAACAAATTGCCTATAGCTATTCAAGGCTCTTTTTATCTGTTTTCGGTGCGGCGGCGTTTGGCGCTAAGAGCGCCAAGGCAAAGGGAAAAGGCGCTCTTGCCGCATTGGGCACACTCTTCGGTGTTCTATTGTGCTTTTTGCTTGTATTCGATACCGTTTTAAGCTTCGGCCTGCCGCTTGCGAGCAGGCTAAGTTACCCGTATATTGACGACATAAGCACGGTCACCGTCGGCAGTCTTTTTACCCGAATGGACGGTTTTTCATACTTCGCATTCTTCGTTTGCTACCTTTTAAGGTGCGCGGTATTTACACGCCTTTCCGCCGACCTTGTGGAAAAATCGGGCATAAAGAAAAGAAAAACCGTTACCGCACTTCTTATAATTCCCTTGCTTTTTTAAGAGGGCGTTGAATGTCGCAAATTTAAGTATTATTATCCCCAAGCTGTGCAAAAGGTGAAATTTTATCGTTTTCTCACATATTTTGTAGTGGGAGGGGAATATATGAAAAAAATAGGTCTTGATGCAGGCCACGGGCTATACACTTCGGGCAAACAAACGCCCGACGGCATAAAGGAATGGACATTAAACGACGCCGTCTGCGATAAAATCGAGGAGATTTTGCGCGATTACGACTGCATTGTTATAAGAACCGATAATAACGAGGGCAAGGTGGATGAAAGCCTGTCTCGCCGTGTAAACGCTTATGTAACCGCAGGGGTGGATGCATTCGTTTCGGTTCATCATAATGCCTATACGGGTAAATTCAGCGATGTTACGGGAGTTGAGGTTTATACCGACAGAACACCCACGGCAAAAGATGAAAGGCTCGCTGAGTGTATTTATAAAAGGCTTGTAAAATATACGGGTCTTAAAGGAAGAGGCATAAAGCGCGCAAACTTTGCGGTTATAAATCAGAATAAAGTTCCTGCCGTGCTCTGCGAGGGCGGCTTTATGGACGGCAGCTTCGATTATAAAATAATCACTTCAAACGAGGGACAGAAAAACTATGCTCGCGCCGTCGCCGAAGGTCTTATAGAGTTTTTATCACTTAAAAAGAAAACCGAAAGCGGCGAAAAAACGGAAGTAATCTACCAGGTATGGGAAAATGTCAAAAACAAGTGGCTTCCGAATGTAGAGGGTAAAAACGACTATGCAGGCAATTTCAAAAACGCCGTTTGCTGTGTTCGCGCAAATCTCACAAAGGGTAACATTTATTACAAAGTGCATGTGATGCGCCGCGGCGGCAAGGCGGCGCGGTGGCTTCCCGAGGTTAAAAACCGTGAGGACTACGCCGGCAATTACGGCCAGCCAATAGACGCCGTCGCATTTCGCACAGACACGGGAAAAACGCTCTGCTATATGGCGCACGAAAGAAAATCGGGTCGTTGGCTTCCCGTTGTTACGGGTTATAACGAGGCTGATGCAAAAAACGGCTACGCAGGTAATTTCGGAAACGAAATAGATGCTGTTAAGGTGTATTTTAAGTAGGTAATAATATGAAGTATAAAGATATTTTAAGCGCCGCGGCAGGGGCGCTGGGTGCTGTTGCCGCAAAGCTTTTCGGAAATTGGAACGGTGCGCTTACGACGCTTCTTATATTTATGGCGGCGGACTATTTAAGCGGACTTTTACTTGCGGGCGTTTTCAAAAAAAGTCCGAAATCAGAAACGGGAGCGCTTGAATCCCGCGCAGGATTTAAGGGGCTTATAAGAAAAGGTGTTGTGCTTATAATAGTAATGCTCGCGTTCAGACTTGATATGATAACGGGGCAAAACTTTATAGCCGACGGCGTTATTATCGCCTTTATCACAAACGAGGCGATAAGCATAACGGAGAACGCCGCGCTAATCGGCATACCGCTTCCGAAGGTTCTGACAGGTGCCATAGATATCCTGAGAAAAGAGCAGGAAGCATAAACACAAAAATCGGGCGGATTCCGCCCGATTTTTCATATCAGCTATTTGTCTTTGAATGCGTCAATATTTACCGTAAATCCACCGTTATTATCTTCTTGCGGCGGAGCGTCGGTGTTTATATCGTCAAGCATATCTAAAAGCGACGGCTCGCCCTCTTCGCCTAAAAGGTCGTCTAAGCTTAAATCCGTATCAATGTGTACAAGCTCGCTTTGCCAGCGCTCAAGAAGCTGCTCACCCTCAGGATAATAAATATCCGATGTGTGGCGGTTATAGTATATTCCGCAGATTATAAAGTAAATTAAGAACACTATGATTGATATAAGGCTTATATAAATACCGGTATCAAGTCCCGGCGTGCGGTAGGTAAAGCGGATAACGCTTGTCCCCTCGTCTACCGGCACTGCCATAAAGCCTACATTCACCTTCTCTATTTCCACACGCTTGCCGTCAACCGTTGCAGACCAACCCTCATCATAAGGCACAGAAAAGAAAACAAGCGATTTTTGCTCGCGCTCTACCGTGGCGGTAAAGCCGTAATTATCGGGCTTAAAGCTTATAGCAGAGGTTTTATTTAATATTTCCGTATCTTTTTTCAGGTCGTCGTCGCTGTATCCCGTGTATTCACGCTCGGAAATATCCGACATAATGTCTTTATACTTTTCTATCTGCTCTTTGCTTAAAAGCATGGCTTTAAGCATAAGTCTTGAGCGTATTTCTCCGCCGAAATCTTTGCAGTAATCCTCGCTCATATAGTAGTCGTACGAAAAACCGTAGCCTACAAAATTAAGGTTTTCAAATATATGATAACCGCCGTCAGTCTTAACATATTTATACCACGGCATTTTCGTATCGCCGTTTTCGTCGGTGAATTTATCGAGCGTTTTATCGTTTATAAGGTATTTTACCGATAACAGCGGACGAATGGCAGGATAATCGGTATCAGGTCTGCTGCCGACACTGCGCTCCACACCGATATACTCGTAAAAGTCCATAACACTGCTCGGCACAATAGAATGAAAAGCGTTGATTGACGGATACCCTAAATACATAGCGGTATTGTCTACACCGTCATAAACATCTATACGGTAATCGTGAGTGTCCGGCAGGTCTATTTCACCCTCTATAAGGTGGTCTATCATTACATTTTTTATGTCGTATGAATGCGCGCGTCCCGTCGCTACAAACACATTGGCGTAAAGCACCGATATTATAAGAGCTACGGCAATAGAAGCGTTCAGAAAGCGCTTTAGGTTTGTTTTCTTGAATTTGAGCAAAAACGCGAGGGTAACAAGGGATAAAACGGCTATCGCACAGGTTGTGATAAACCTCAGCACATAGGTAATATCATCGGGCTTCGTAAATAGTCCGAGGGTGATTTCCCCGTCGGTCTTTTTCGGGAAAAGACCGATTACAAGCGAGGTTGCTATTGTTATGCCAAGGGTCCACGAAAGACCGTAGCGCATATTTGCGTCACTGCTTTCGCACATATCGGCGGTCATAAGGCACAAGCACAGTATCGGCATATAGTACCACCGTGCGTAATATGACGAATTAAAGGCGTAAAAAGCACTGTTTAGTATCGGCACAAAAGCCATAAAAATACAAATGCCTGTAATCCGCCTGAGCCAGTGATTTTTCCTTGTTTTGAAAAAGGCGAACACGCCGGTCATGCTGTAAAGCGGAAGCCAACCGCCCAGCGACGACCATTTAACATTTGCTTCGGGGAAAAATACCGGTCTTGCCGGCAGGTCGGGCGGAAAGAAGAAGCACTCTAAAATATTGGGATAAATACTTTCTTTGCCGTAAACTATCGCACTCCAGCCAAGCAGAATATCGCTTACTCTGCCGTTGCCGAGAATGGCAAGAAGTGACGGTAAAACTATAACTGCCGAGGCGAGGAAGCCGACGACCGCTTCAAATAAAACGGCAAAAAATATCGAAAATTTCAGCCTTACTGCGCCCGAAAATACTCTTACGAAGAAATAAATCACGCAGAAAACAACCATACCGAAGAAGAAAAAGTAGTTTACGACGGCACAGACGGCTACCGCTACCGCGAAAACGCCTCGGCGGTTTTCGGTTATAAGAAGCTCAAGGCTTAAAAGCAATAAAGGAAAGATGATGATTGCTTCATGAAAATGGTTAAAGAAAATGTTATAAACCGAAAAGCCCGAAAAAGCATATAAAATACCGCCGAGAGACGCCGCCTCAGGCGTTCTCGTAAATCTGCGGATAAAAAGATACGCCGTAAATGCCGCACAGGCGAATTTGAGGATAAGAAGCGGACCCATAAGATAGGGAACGAAGCTGTTCTCAAAAGGCAGGGTGAGCCAGAAAAACGGACTGCCCAAACAATAAAAAGAATATGAGCCTATAAAGTTGGCGCCGAGGTCGGTGTTAAAATTCCAATATATATTACCGCTTTTTATCGCCTCGTGACAGAGCTTATAAAAGGGTATCTGTTGAACATTAAAGTCGCCGTAAAAGGTAAAATATCCTTCACCGAGTATCATATACGGAAGGAAAATCGCCGCCGCCGCGATGAGCGCCGACAAAAATGTAAACAGTCCTTTTTCTTTTTGTTTGCCGAGTACGGAAGCTTTTTGTATCGAATAATTCATCTGTTTATCACCCAAAAATTTACTTATTGATATTATACCAAAAAATGTTATAATATTCAAGAAGACATAAATTTTTGGGGAGATGAATATGCAAAGTCATTTTTACGCTATGCTCTCGCGTATGAAAAATATTTACCGTTGGGGACTTATGCGAAACACGAGGCCCGAAAATTTAAGCGAGCACTCACTTGAGGTGGCGTTTATCGCACACGCGCTGGCGGTTATAACCAACCGCAGGCTCGGCGGAAATGTAGACGAAAAGGCAGTGGCGTTATATGCAATGTTCCACGATACAAGCGAGATAATAACAGGCGATATGCCAACGCCGATAAAATATTATAACGCCGATATAAAGACGGCGTATAAGAATATTGAGAGCGTTGCCGAGGAAAGGCTTTTATCGCTCTTGCCCGAAGATTTAAGAGAGGATTTCGTGCCGTTATTTAACCCGGACGGCGAGGATAAGAAGATAATAAAAGCGGCGGATAAAATTTCGGCGCTTATAAAGTGCATAGAGGAGACGGTCAGCGGAAACCGCGAGTTTGAAGCGGCGAGGGAAAGCACCCTTAAAGCGATAAAAGAAATGCGGTGTGACGCGGCGGATATTTTCCTCGATGAGTTTATAGAAAGCTTTTATTTACCGATAGACGATATAAAGTAAGGGGGATTGCTATGTATCCGATGTTGCTTGAAAGTCACAAATGGGAGGGTGAAGATTTTTTGCTGTCCTCAAGGGACGAGAGCGAAAGCGCCGTAAAAAACGGTGACTTCAGGGGGCTTGGCATAAACGAAGCGTTAAGGCATATTTCAGGTCAGTCTTTTGACGGACTGCCGATATATATTAAGAAAATAAATACTATGTCGCGCTTGCCTGTAACGGTATATCCCGAGGGCGGAAAAACAACTCTTGTTTATATTACCGACTGCACGGACGGCGCCGAAATGGTATACGGTCTTTCCCGGGAAGTGTCGCGCGAAGAACTGCTTAGAAGAGCAGTCTCAGGCTCGCTTTCGGCGGTTTGTAATTTCGTTTGCGTGCAAAAGGGAGATGTGTTCTTTATACCTGCAGGCGTGGTATTTGCGGTAGGCTCGGGTGTTTCGGCAATAGAAATCAGCACAAACAATGATTTGGAATATATCGTTTCGGATTATGGCGAGAGGCAAAAAAAGCTCGATATAAACCGCGCCGTAGAAGTGATGAGCAATAAAAAAATAGATTTAAGCTACGGTACCGTCGGGGACATTACGCTTTATCCGTTCGGCACGGTAAGAGATATATGCTCGTGCGAGGCGTTTTGCGCCGAAGAAATAAATATGGACGGCAATGTCGGGTTTTACGAGGAAGAAAAGACGGCGTCTGTAATTCTTGTCTCAGGTGAGATAGATTTGTCTTATTCCACGGGTACTATGCATTTAAGGGCATCAGACAGTCTGCTTCTTCCTCCCGGAATTAAAGCACGGCTTTCGGGCAGAGCAACAATTATTTACACTGTGTTTTAATTACACGGGCGGATAGCAACTAACGCTATCCGCCCGATTTTCATATAATTTCCATTATTTGTTTATACATATATAGTGTGCCTGAAATCACAAGCGGCAGGTTTTCTTTTTTTGCATAAAGTAGAGCCTCTTCTACCGCTTCGCTCACCGTGTTATGCGCTTTTGCGTTTACACCGCAACATATAAACTCATCCGCCAGCGCCGCAGAGGAAAGCGCGCGCGGATTATCGGGCGTCACGGTAAACACCTTTTTAATATAAGGCGCTAAAGTTTTAGCGATAAGAGGGTACGCCTTATCCGCCATAACGCCGCAAATAAGCACTGCCTTTGAGCCCAAAACGGTTTTGATGTTTTCTGCCAGTGCCGCCGCGCCGTTTTGGTTGTGTGCGCCGTCGTAAATCACGGTAGGGTCCTTTTTTATAACCTCAAATCTGGCAGGCCATACGGCACCGCCCAGTCCGCAAATTATATGTTCGTCGCTAATCTTAAGACCCGAATCCTTTAGCACCTCTAAGGCGGTGATAGCCGTGGCGGCGTTGTCCGCCTGATATACGCCGTTAAGCGATAAATTTATTTTGCCGTAAGGCTGTACCGAAAACTCGGTGCCGTCAAGCGAAAAGCGTTTATTCGTTATACGGCTGTAATCAACCTCGGTAACAGGCGCGCTTCTTGTTTTCGCTATATCTGTTAAAACACGGCGTGCGCCTTCATCCACAGAAGCTAAAACCACATTACATCCGGTCTTTATAATTCCGCCCTTTTCGTATGCGATTTTTTCTGTCGTTTGGCCTAAAACCGCGGTGTGGTCAAGACCTATTCCCGTAATCACCGAGACTATTGGGTTTTCTATTATATTTGTTGCGTCAAGCCTGCCGCCAAGCCCTGTCTCAAGCACTACTATATCGCATTTTTCTTCATAAAAGTATACGAATGCCGCGGCGGTTATTACCTCAAATTCGGTTATACCGTCTTCCGATTTATCTTCGAAAAACTTTATTTTTTCTATAATTTCGGCAAGCCTTTTCTTTGGTATAGGCTCGCCGTTTATTTTTATTCTCTCTTCGAAAAACGAAATATACGGCGAAGTATAAAGCCCTACTTTAAGTCCCTCGCACCTCAATACCGACGAAATCATAGAGCAAACCGAGCCTTTGCCGTTGGTACCTGCTATGTGAATGAATTTAAGGCTTTTTTGAGGATTTGAGAGCTTTTCACATAAATCCCTTATGCGCTCAAGCCCCGGACGACTGCCGAAAACCTCGCGCGAATGTATATAGTCGATAGATTGCTTATATGTCATAATTTTTACTTTAAGCCTCCGGGCAACAAACCTGATTTTTTAAGTTTGTCCACAACCTTGACAAGAATGGGGATAGAAATTAACTGCACCGGTATTAAAACCGCGTATTCGCCGAGCCTGTATAAAAACCAACCGAAATAAGTTCGGCTTCCGTAAAGCATACTCACCCACGCAGTGTTGATAAGAAGACCTATTAAAACGCAGTTTATAAGCACCGGGGGCACAATGTTCCTCCAAAACCGCACGCGGCGCCGGCTTATTGCGCTGACGGGGTTTTCATTTAAGAACATACCTGCGACCACCCCCATAAGTGCGGCGCAAACGGTAAATCCCGGGTGATACGGACCTATCGGAAAAAGCATGGCGCCTAATAGGTCTGATACTGCGTAAACCGCAGCGCCGGCTATCGGGCCTAAAGCTATTGCCGCAAATGTCGGCGGAATAAAGGCAAAGCCTATTTTAAGGCCTGCCGTGTTAATTGAACAAAATCGGTTAAGCACTACTTCCAAGGCTACCAGAATTGCCGATACGCATATATTTACTAAATACGACTGTTTTTTTTGCATAAGAAATCTCCTATTCTCTCACTAACAGATAATAGGAGGTCATCACTATTATTCGCCAGCGGGATGCGATGCTATCACCGCGCGGAAAACCGCTTCGTCCGTGCGGCAACTCCCCGTCCCCACGGCACTTTACGCGATAACATCTACTCTGTTTTTTAATATTATATACCGTAATTTTACTTTGTCAACGGCAATTTGCCCCGATTTTTAAGAATATACGCTTTAAGTATCGCGGTTTGCGTTTTAGAATCGGGTATTTCGCCCGAAAGCACCATTTCCACCGCATCCTCAAGGGGAATACGGCAGAGGTTTATAAACTCGTCCTCATCAGGCTCGGCGTCGCCCATACTAAGAATTGTTGCCGCATACAGATATATCACTTCGTCTGTATATCCGGGCGAGGGGAAAAGAGTGCCCAGAGGAATAAAGCTTTGAGCCACAGCGCCCGTTTCCTCTTTAAGCTCACGCTTTCCGCAGGATAGAGGGTCACGGTCGCCCTCTTTATCCCGTTTGCCGGCAGGAATTTCCAGTGTTTCTTTCATATAAGGATAGCGAAACTGCTTTACAAGAAGACAGTTTCCGTCCCCGTCAATAGGCAGTACGCCTACGCCGCCCGGATGCTCTACTACCTCTCTTTTGGCGGTCTTGCCGTTCGGTAAAACCGCGGTGTCCACACGCAGGTTTATTATAGCGCCCTTATATTTGTACTCAAAATCTTTTTGCGTTTCTGTTGTGTTCATAAAATTATCGCCTCACATATATATTTTATATTGGGTGGTGCTTAAAATGTCAAGAGTAATAAGAAGTCAAAACTACTCCTATAACGAAATGACAGCGGAAATAAAGCTGCTTTGCGCTAAGTATAATTCGCTCGAACGCTTCTCTATCGGAAAGAGCGTTTCGGGTAAGGATATTTATGCTCTGCGCCTGTCTTCCGGCGAGAGCTACACGCTTTTTGCCGCGGCGTTTCACGGAAGTGAGCATATAACGAGCAATATATGCCTTATGTTTGCCGAAGAACTGGCGGCGGCGTTTGAAAGCGGAGGTGCGCTTGAAGGCATAAATGTCAGGCGCGCACTTGAGGGCAGAGGAATAATATTTGTGCCTCGTGTAAACCCTGACGGGTGCGATATATCTATTTTGGGCGCGTCTGCCGCAGGGAAAAAAGCAGGTGAAATCACCAAGCTTTGCGGCGGTGAGTTTTCTCGCTGGAACGCAAACCTCAGAGGCGTTGATATTAACCATAATTTTGACGCCGATTTTGAGGAGGTTAAAAAACGAGAGAGAGAAGCCGGAATATATGTGGCAGGCCCTTCGCGTTTTGGAGGCGTAAAGCCCGAAAGCGAGCCTGAGACTTTTGCTATGACCTCTCTTTGTAAAAAGGAAAACATTCACCATGTTTGCGCCATGCATACCCAGGGAGAAGTAATATATTGGGGATATAAGGACTATTGCCTTAAAAGAAACAAGCAAATAGCTCAGATTTTAGCCGCCACCGGCGGATACGCTCTCGATGTTCCCACGGGTACCGCGGTAGGCGGAGGGTTCAAGGATTGGTTTGTATCTCACTTTGAGCGCCCGGGCTTCACCTTGGAAATGGGGCGCGGCGCAAATCCTTTGCCGATAGAGCGAGCAACAGAAATATATCTTAAGGCACGGGAAATGCTTACTGTTTGCGCGATACTTTAATTTTATCAAACTCCGGCGCGGTTTTCAATACTGTTTTCTGCCAAAATGTCAAAATTTGACAATTAAAAAAATTGTTGACAAAATAAAAAAAGTGTGATATTATATTACAGGAAAGGAAATGTTAATTTTTGACAATTTCTCTCCTGCTTGTTTAGATTTTCAAAACAAGGCTTACACTCGGTAAGGACAAAATGGTTTTGGAGGGCAAAATTTTCAGCCCGTTCTTGCCTCGTCACGCCGAATACGCCAGTATAACGGCGTTCCTAATCGAACTGTTTTTCGCAGATTTCGCGTATGAGCGAAGCAGGAATACTGTCGTATTTCAATGAGTGAAGGCGTGAAAGAACGACAAAACAGCCGATTGTCGGGCGTTTTGTCCTTATCGAGTGTAAGCCGAAAGATATTTGAAAGGGGTAAAACTTATGGGCAAATATTTCGGCACGGACGGTTTTCGCGGCAAAGCAGGCGTTGACCTCACAGCAGAGCACGCGTTCAAAATCGGCCGTTTCCTCGGTTGGTATTATAAGGAGAAGAACAGTGACGGTACCGCTAAAATAGTTATCGGTAAAGATACACGCCGTTCTTCTTATATGTATGAAAGCGCGCTGGCTTCGGGTATTGTATCTTCGGGTGCTGACGCATACCTTTTGCATGTTACCACCACACCTTGCGTAAGCTATATCACCTATACCGAAGGGTTTGACTGTGGCGTTATGATAAGCGCGTCTCACAATCCGTTCTCGGATAACGGTATTAAGATAATGAACGGCGAAGGCGAAAAGATGGATGACGACCTCCAAGACGAGATAGAGCGTTATATCGACGGCGAAATCGCTGAAATTCCCTTTGCAACAGGCTATAAGATAGGTAAAACCATTGATTATTATACGGGACGCAACCGATATATCGGCTTCCTTACAGGCCTTGCTACCCGTTCGTTTGAGAAGCACAGAGTAGCTATTGACTGTTCAAACGGCTCATCCTGGATGATAGGCAGAGCAGTATTTGAGGCGCTCGGAGCCAAGGTTAATGTGATAAATGCAGAGCCTAACGGATTTAATATCAACGCGGCTTGCGGTTCTACACATCCTGAGAGTCTCGAGCAGTATGTAAAGGAAAATAAGCTTGATGTCGGCTTCACATTTGACGGCGACGCGGACCGTTGTTTGGCAGTTGACGAAAACGGCAACCTTGTAAACGGCGACCAGATAATGTATATCTGTGCTAAATACTTAAAGGACCGCGGACAGCTTCCGTCAAACAAAGTTGTTACTACTATTATGTCTAACTTCGGTCTTTATAAGGCTCTTGACCGCGAGGGCATAGGCTATGAAAAGACCGCCGTTGGCGACCGCTATGTTTACGAGAATATGAAGGCTAACGACCACCTTATAGGCGGCGAGCAGTCAGGTCATATTATTTTCCGCAAGTATGCGCATACGGGCGACGGTCTTCTTACCGCGGTTATGCTTATGGGCGTGCTTATTGATACACAGCTGCCGCTGAGCGTTCTTGCCGCAAAGTGCGGTATGTATCCGCAGGTTCTTAAAAATGTTAAGGTTGACGATAAAGACGGCACCCTTAATGACCCGATAGTTAAAGCGGCGGTGGATAAGGCGACAGAAGCGCTTGGCGACAACGGCAGAGTGCTTCTCAGAAAGAGTGGTACCGAGCCGGTACTTCGCGTTATGAGCGAGGCCGGAAGTGACAGCGAGTGCGAAAAGTATGTTGACTCGATTATCGAAGCTATGAAAGTTTCGGGACATTTGATAGAGGTGAAAAAATAATGGAGCTTAAAATAAAAGACCTTTACGACCTTGACCATACGCTCGCGAAAGACTATTTGTCGAAATTCACCTATCCGTGGGAGGCGCTCGCAGGCATTTCCGATTTGATTCTCGAAATCGGAAAAACTCTTCCTGAGGACGAATTCGACCACCCGGCGGAGGATGTGTGGATAGCGAAGGACGCTACGGTTTTCAGCACGGCTTATATAAAGGGGCCCTGCATTATAGGTCATAATACGGAAGTGAGGCAGTGTGCCTTTATAAGGGGAAGCGCTCTTGTAGGAGACAACTGTGTTGTAGGCAACTCTACCGAGCTTAAAAATGTTATTCTTTTCGATGTTGTTCAGGTTCCGCATTACAACTATGTAGGCGATTCTATTCTCGGCTATAAATCTCATATGGGTGCCGGAAGTATTACAAGTAATGTAAAGAGCGATAAAAAGCTTGTCGTTATCAAAAACGAGGGCGAGCTTATTGAGACCGGCAGAAAGAAGGTCGGCGCTATGGTTGGCGACGGCGTAGAAGTAGGATGCGGCAGCGTTCTCAATCCCGGAACGGTAATAGGCAGAAATTCGAATGTATATCCTTTGTCCAGCGTGCGCGGCGCAGTGCCGGCAGAAAGCATTTTTAAGGGCAAAGGCGATATAGTTAAAAAAATTTAAGAAAAGAGGAAAAGACAATGAAAGTAATAGTTTGTGAAAATTATGAAGCAGTAAGCAAAGCCGGTGCGGATATTATTGAAAAGATAGTTCGCGAAAACCCCACCTGCACATTAGGCCTTGCAACAGGCTCAAGCCCTGTTGGTATGTATAAGGAGCTTGCTCGCCGTTGCAAAGAAGAGGGACTTGACTTTTCAAAAATCCATTCCGTAAACCTTGACGAGTATGTAGGCCTTGAACCCACTCACGACCAGAGCTACCGTTATTTTATGGATGATAATCTTTTCAACCATATAAATATAGATAAGGCTAACACCTATGTTGCAAAGGGCGTAGGCGACGCTGAGGAAAATCTCAAAGAGTTCAATGCGGTACTTGATAAAACCGATATTGAAATCCAGGTTTTAGGCGTAGGTCCTGACGGTCACTTAGGCTTTAACGAGCCGGGCGAAGTGCTTTATGACGGCGCTCATAAAGAGGTGCTCGATGAGTCTACAATAGATGCTAACGCGAGATTTTTCGCTTCTCGTGACGATGTTCCGCGCTATGCTTTCACAATGGGTATGGGCAACATTATGCGTGCAAAGAAGCTGCTTATGATAGTAAACGGCGACAAGCGCGACGCTATGACCAAGCTTCTCATAAACGATAAGCTTGACCCGAAATGCCCCTGCACCTTTATGCGTATGCACAGAGACGCAACCGTTATCCTCGATAAGGCTCTCGCAGATGCAATAGGCTATAAATACTAATAAACAATCGGCTTTTGCCCGCCTTTTACGGCGGGCAAAAATTTTTGATAAAACCCTTGCCAAAGAACGGCAAAAAGAGTAAAATATGTTATCATAAAACCACGGAGGAAAGAAAAATGTCGGATAATAAAAGACCTGAAAGTATGAAAAGGATAAATAGCCCAGAGCTTGCAAAGGCGTTTATAGCCGAGCAGGTGGAGGCGCTTAAAAAGCAGATAGGCGATAAAAAGGTTTTGCTCGCGCTCTCAGGCGGCGTGGATTCGTCGGTAGTGGCGGCGCTTCTTATTAAGGCTATCGGTAAAAACTTAGTTTGTGTTCATGTAAATCACGGACTCCTCAGAAAAGGCGAACCCGAGCAGGTAATAAAGGTTTTCCGCGATGAGCTTGGCGCTACACTTATATATGTTGACGCGGTTGACCGTTTTCTTGATAAGCTCGCAGGAGTTTCTGACCCTGAGACCAAAAGAAAGGTTATCGGCAAAGAGTTTATTGATGTGTTTGCAGAGGAAGCAAAGAAGCTTGAGGGTATCAAGTTTTTGGCGCAGGGCACTATTTACCCCGATATTTTGGAGAGTGACGGCATTAAAGCTCACCACAATGTAGGCGGCTTGCCTGAAGACCTTAACTTCGAGCTTGTCGAGCCGGTTAAATTCCTTTATAAGGATGAGGTTCGCGTTGTCGGCAAGCAGCTCGGTCTCCCCGATAATATGGTTTACCGTCAGCCGTTCCCCGGTCCGGGACTAGGCGTGCGCTGCGTAGGCGCTATTACACGCGACCGCTTGGAGGCGGTGCGTGAGGCTGACGCTATTTTGCGCGAGGAATTTGCCGCCGCCGGTCTTGAGGGTAAGGTATGGCAGTATTTTACGGTGGTTCCCGATTTCAAATCAACCGGTATTAAAGACGGCAAGCGCACATTCGAGTGGCCGGTTATTTTGCGTGCCGTAAATTCGGTAGACGCGACTGCCGCCACAATAGAAGAAATACCATACGCGCTTCTTTATAAGATAAGAGATAGAATTTTAGCCGAAGTAAAGGGTGTAAACCGCGTGCTTTACGATATTTCACCCAAACCCGTGGCAACTATAGAGTACGAATAAACCCGACGGCGCGAAAGCGCCGTCTTTTATTTTCGGGAAATTACTTGATTTACCTGATTTGACGGGTGTATAATAATTTTAATAAGCGAAAAGGAAAAGAGAAATGAAGATTGTTGATATTTTAAGGCAAAACAAGCTTTCGCTTTCGTTCGAGGTTTTTCCTCCTAAAAGCGAAACATCTTTTGAGAGCGTGAAGCACGCCACCGAAAAAATCGCCGAGTTGTATCCTGCTTTTATGAGCGTGACTTACGGTGCGGCAGGAGGAGCGAGCAGATACACTTTGGATATTGCCGAAAACATCAAAGAGCGCTTCGGCGTACCAACGCTTGCCCACCTCACCTGCGTTGCGGCGACAAAAGCGTCGGTGCGTGAAAAAATAGAAAAGATAAAGGCATACGGCATTAAAAATATTATGGTGCTTCGCGGCGATATTCCCGACAACGCCGAGGATAAACCCAAATGGGATTATACTCACGCGTCAGATTTGATACGCGAGTTAAAGTCGGCAGACAGGGACTTTTGTATCGGTGGCGCGTGTTACCCTGAAGTACACCCCGAGAGCGCAAACCAAAAAGAGGATATAAGGCACCTTTTTGAAAAGGTGGACGCCGGTTGCGATTTTCTCACCACACAGATGTTTTTTGATAATAATCTGCTTTATAATTTCCTTTACAAAATTCGCGAAGCAGGCATTACCGTGCCGGTGATACCGGGCATTATGCCGATTACAAATGCAAATCAGGTCGAGCGTGCAATTAAGCTATCAGGTTCTTTTATGCCACAAAGATTTAAGAGTCTTGTGGATAAGTTCGGCTCTGACCCGGCAGCAATGCGCCAGGCAGGTATCGCCTATGCTACCGACCAGATAATAGACCTGTATGCAAACGGCATTAACAATGTGCATGTATATTCAATGAACAAACCCGATATTGCCGCGGGTATTAAAGCAAATTTATCGGACATATTGGAAAAATAAATTATGACTTTTATTAAAGCTTACAGCGCACCTGAGCTGTCCCGAAAAGAAATTCTCCGCTATGCAGGATGTAAAAGCGAAACCGATTTGCCCGAGGGCTTTTTAGAGGCGTGCTTAAATGAGGCTTTGCCCGTTTTTTCTTATAAGGTTTGCTACTCGGTTTTCGATATGAAAGTCAAAGACGATGAGTGTGATTTTTCCGCTTTTAAGGTGAAATCGAAAGACCTCGCAAAAAATCTTGGGAGCGCTAAAAACGCGGTCGTTTTCGCCGCAACCGTAGGTGTGGGTATTGACCGACTTATATCGAAGTACGGCGAAATATCTCCCTCAAAAGCGGTTACTATCGCCGCAATCGGCGCCGAGAGGATAGAAAGTCTCTGCAATACATTTTGCGAAGATATAAAGCGCGAATATAAAACTGAATTAAAGCCGAGATTCAGCCCCGGTTACGGAGATTTGAGCCTTTCTGTCCAAAAAGATATATTTTCGGTGCTTAACTGCCAGAAGCATATCGGGCTGACACTTGTTGACAGTATGCTGATGTCGCCGACAAAATCGGTTACGGCGATAGCAGGATTTACAGAAAAGCCTCAGGGAAACACTAAAAAATGCGAGATATGCGAAAACAAAAATTGCTTATATAAAGGTGATATATGAACTTTTGTGATTTTTTAAGGGACAATATAGTTTGCTTTGACGGCGGCACAGGAACGCTGTTACAGGAAAAGGGGCTGGCTCCCGGTGAGCTGCCTGAGCTTTGGAATATTACTCACGCCGATATTATAACCGGTATACACAAAGCATATTTTGATGCCGGAAGCAATGTTGTATGCACTAATACATTCGGTGCAAACACATTGAAATTTTCCGACGGTCAGCTCGACAAAATAATAAATGCGGCGATAGAAAACGCAAAGTCCGCCGCAAAAGAAAGCAAGGCAGACGGTGAGAAGTTTATAGCCCTTGATATAGGTCCTTCGGGCAAGCTTTTGAAACCGCTTGGCGACCTTGATTTTGAGGATGCGGTGTCGGTATACGCCAAAACCGTAAAACTCGGTGTAAAATACGGTGCCGACCTTATTTTAATTGAGACTATGAACGATAGCTATGAGACAAAAGCGGCACTGCTTGCGGCAAAGGAAAACAGTGATTTGCCCGTAATTGTCTCTAACGCTTACGGGGAGGACGGCAAGCTTCTTACCGGCGCTGAGCCTCAAGCAATGGTGGCGCTTCTTGAGGGTATGGGAGTGACTGCGCTCGGCGCCAACTGCTCGGCAGGACCCGGGCAATTATCCCCTATAATAGAGGAAATACTAAATATCGCAAGCGTTCCGGTGATACTTAAGCCTAATGCGGGACTGCCGAAATCCGTCGGGGGAAAAACGGTTTATGATGTTACGCCCGATGATTTTGCAAGCGAAATATCGGCGCTTATAAAAAAAGGCGTCAGAATTGCAGGGGGTTGTTGCGGCACAACGCCCGAGTATATTAAAGCGCTCAAAAAAGAAATAGAAAAGCTTTCACCTGTACATATAGAAAAAAAGAGCATAACAATGGTTTCGTCTTATGCGAAAACAGTGAAATTCTCAAGCGAGCCTATACTTATAGGCGAGCGTATAAACCCGACCGGTAAAAAGCGGTTCAAAGAGGCGCTTAAAGCAAACGATATAAACTATATTCTCCGCGAGGGTATCGGTCAAAAAGAAAAGGGCGCGCATATACTCGATGTAAATGTAGGGCTTCCGGAAATCGATGAGGTTTTAACCCTTAAAAACGCCGTTAGCGCTTTGCAGGCGGTAGTGGATTTACCGCTTCAGATTGATACCTCAAATATATCCGCTATGGAAAGCGCGCTTCGGATTTATAACGGAAAAGCGCTTATAAATTCAGTAAACGGCAAAAAGGAGAGTACGGCTTCGGTTTTCCCGCTTGTGAAGAAATACGGCGGTGCCGTTGTGGCGCTTACCCTTGACGAAAGCGGCATTCCCGAAACGGCATCGGGTCGCGTTAAAATTGCAAAGAAAATACTCGCCGAGGCTGAAAAATACGGCATAGATAAAAAGGATATTATATTTGATACGCTGGCGCTTACAGTCAGCGCGGATAAAGACGCCGCAAAGGTAACGCTTGAAGCGGCAAAGATTATAAAAGAAGAGCTTGGTTGCAACACTTCGCTCGGTATTTCTAATGTCTCTTTCGGTCTGCCTTCGAGGGAAGCTGTAAACAGTCTCTTTTTCGCGTTAGCGCTTGAAAACGGACTTACGGCTGCAATTATAAACCCTTATTCCGCCGAGATGATGAAAACATATTACACTTACAGGGCGCTTAAAGGGCTTGACGAAAACTTTGAAGAATATATCGCCGCGGCAGAAAACTTCGGCGATGTAAAAGGTCAGGTGTTGCAGGACGGCAAAGATGTATCTAATCTTAAAGAGGCTGTAATAAAGGGACTTTCCGGTGAGTCCGGAGGATACACAAAAGAGCTTATTAAAACTATGTCGCCGCTTGATATAGTAAACAAAGAAATTATACCGGCATTAAACAAAGTGGGTGAAGATTTTGAGGCAAAAAGAGTATATCTGCCTCAGCTTCTAATGAGCGCGGAGGCGGCAAAGGCGGCGTTTGAGGTTATAAAAACCGCAGTGGCAGACACGCAAAGCCACAAAACTAAAGAAACCTTTATAATTGCAACGGTAAAAGGCGATATTCACGATATCGGCAAAAATATAGTAAAGCTTTTGCTTGAAAACTACGGATTTAATGTTGTTGACCTTGGCAAAGATGTACTGCCCCAAGTGATAGTGGAAAAGACAATAGAGCTTCACGCTCCGTTTGTGGGGTTAAGCGCTCTTATGACTACCACTGTTGAGGCTATGGAGGAAACCATAAGGCTTTTAAGAAAATCGGCGCCGTGGTGCAAAATAGTTGTAGGCGGCGCGGTGCTTACAAAGGACTATGCCGAGAAAATCGGCGCGGATAAATATGCAAAGGACGCTATGGAAGCGGTACGCTTTGCGCAGAGTGAAAAGGGGAGAAAATGCAAAAATATAATATAACAGGTATGAGCTGTGCGGCGTGCAGCGCGAGAGTGGGGAAAGCAGTCAGCTCGGTTGAGGGCGTAGAAAACTGCCAGGTAAACCTGCTTACAAACTCTATGACCGTTGAAGGTACGGCAAGCGAGGAAAGCATAATTGCCGCAGTGAGTGCGGCAGGGTACGGCGCGTCGCCACAAGGCAAAAAGAAAAAAAGAGAAGAAAAGTCTATTTCTGACGGCTCAAGAAAACTCAGACTGAGGTTTATCTGGTCGCTTCTTATTCTGGCAGTTCTTATGTATATATCAATGGGTCACGAGATGTTCAACCTGCCCGTCCCTGTTTTCCTCAAATCAAACCGCGCGGTTACAGGGCTTACCGAATTACTGCTGAGTTTAGCGGTAATGATAATAAACGGCAGATTTTTTATAAACGGTGTAAAGGGTATAACACATCGGTCTCCCAATATGGATACGCTCGTTTCCCTCGGTTCGTTTTCGTCCTTTGCGTACAGTACGGCGGTGCTTTATAAAACCATACTGTCGCCCGAATATAAAGGCGCATATTTCTTTGAGTCGGCGGCTATGATTGTAACTCTCATTACTCTCGGCAAAATGCTTGAGTCGAGGGCAAAAGGAAAAACGGTTGAGGCTCTCGAAAAGCTTTCCCGGCTCGCGCCGGATACCGCAAATATTATTGTTGACGGCAATGAGCAGACCGTGCCGATAGAAAGTATTAAAATCGGTGATATAATAGTCGCGCGCCCGGGTGAGAGAATAGCGGTTGACGGAGTGGTAGTAAGCGGAAATTCCTCTGTGGACGAGGCTATGCTAACAGGCGAGAGCATACCGGCTCAAAAGCAAGAGGGTGACAATGTCTTTTCAGGCACTGTAAATCTCACGGGATATATTGAATTTAAGGCTACCGCAGTAGGGGAAGATACAACACTTTCGGAAATCATAAAAACCGTATCGGAAGCGGCGGCAAGCAAAGCGCCAATAGCGGCGCTGGCAGATAAGGTTGCAGGCGTATTCGTGCCGGCGGTGCTTATTATTGCGTTGATAACGGCGGTCATATGGATAATTACAGGCGCCGATATTCCGGTTATATTAACCCACGCCGTAAGCGTGCTGGTTATTAGCTGTCCCTGTGCTTTAGGGCTTGCAACACCTGTCGCGGTTATGGTATCCTCCGGAGTGGGCGCAAAGCACGGAATTCTTTTCAAAAACGCTGAAGCTATCGAAAATGCCGGCAAGGCGGATATTATAGTTCTCGATAAAACGGGAACAGTAACCGAGGGCAAGCCTTATGTTACGGATGTTATACCGCTTGGGCAAACAGAAGAAGAGCTTATGAGCATAGCGCTTTCCTTAGAGGAAAAAAGCGAACATCCGCTTTCTCTCGCGGTAGTGGAATACTGCAGGGAAAACAATATAACCCCCGGAAAAACCGAAAATTTTACTTCTGTTTCAGGCTCAGGGTTAAAAAGCGAATATAACGGCGAAAAAGTGCTTGTGGGAAGCGCGAAATTTATATCTGATAATGTGAAGTTAAATAAAGATATAACAGATATTTGCAATAGATTTTCAGAATCGGGTAAAACGCCGATATTGGTGTCGCTCGCAGATGAGGTTATAGGAATTATTGCAGTGTCCGACAGAATAAAACACGAAGCGAAAGATAGTATAAAGGCGCTTAAAAGTATGGGCAAGCGGGTGTTAATGCTTACGGGCGATAATTCGCGTACCGCCCGGGCGGTGGCAGACGCCGTTGGCATAGATGAGTTTTCCGCCGAGCTTAAACCCGACGGTAAACACCAAATAATAAAAGACCTTATGAAAAACAGTAAGGTTTTAATGGTAGGCGACGGCATTAACGACGCGCCGGCACTAACCCGTGCCGACGTCGGCGTGGCTATCGGTGCCGGTACCGATATTGCGATAGATTCGGCTGATATTGTGCTTATAAAAAGCAGTCTTGCTGATTTGGTATCGGCGGTTACTTTAAGTAAAACCGCATACAGAAACATTAAAGAAAATCTCTTTTGGGCATTTTTCTATAATGTGGTATGTATTCCACTCGCCGCAGGCGCACTTTCGCCTTTCGGCATACAGCTTAACCCTATGATAGCCGCCGCGGCTATGAGCTTGTCGAGTGTATGTGTGGTTACCAACGCATTAAGACTTAATCTTTTTAAGCCGTTTACAATAAAGAAAGAGGAGAAAAGCAAAATGAAAACAATAAAAATCGAGGGCATTATGTGTTCTCACTGCGAAGCAAGAATTAAATCCGCACTAATGGGTGTTGAAGGCGTAACAAACGCCGAAGTAAGCCATAAAACGGGGCATGCGGAAGTTGAGCTTTCAAAAGAGGTTGAAGACGGTGCGCTTAAAACGGCTGTCGAAAATGCAGGGTATAAAGTAATAGAAATCAAATAAAAAAGGGACGATGTGAAAACATCGTCCATTTACTTTATATATCTTCAAAATAATCGTTGTTGTTAAATTGTAGGCTGTAAAGATTTTTGTATATGCCGTCTTTTTTAATCAGTTCTTCGTGTGTGCCGCGCTCTGAGACCTCGCCGTTTGTTATAACGGCTATTTCATCAACCGAGCGAATAGTGGAAAGCCGGTGGGCGACGACCAGCGTTGTCCGCCCTACGCAAAGCTCATCAAGAGACTTTTGAATAAGCACTTCGGTTGTATTGTCAAGCGCGCTTGTCGCCTCGTCTAAAATAAGAATTGCAGGGTCTTTTAGGAACACTCGTGCGATACTGAGCCTCTGCTTTTGTCCGCCTGAAAGGCGTACGCCGCGTTCGCCTATTTCGGTATCGTATCCGTTTTCGAGGCTCATTACAAAATCGTGAATATTTGCGCGCTTAGCCGCAAGGATTACTTCTTCGTCGGTAGCGTCCGGCTTGCCGTAAAGTATATTTTCCTTAATTGTGCCTACAAACAAGAACACATCCTGTTGTACTATACCTATGTTTTTTCTTACAGAGTCAAGCGTTAGGCGGCGTATGTCCTTGCCGTCTATAAATATATCTCCGCTGTTTTCAGAGAGCTTATAGAAATTGGGAAGCAGGTGGCAAATGGTGGTCTTGCCGCCGCCTGAGGGCCCTACGAGCGCAAGCTTTTTGCCGGCTTCTATTTTCAGATTTATGTTATGTAGGACTTCCTTTGTACCGCCGTATGAGAAAGATACATTCCTAAACTCAATTTCGCCTTTCGTGTTTTTAAGTTCTTCAGCGCCCTGTTCGTCCGTTTCGGGTTTTTCGTCCATAATTTCCACAAACCGCCCAAAACCGCTGACGCCGTTCTGAAACTGCTCCATAAAGCCGATAAGTGTGTTTACAGGACTCAAAAACAGGTTTACCGATACTATAAATGTGGAATAGTCACCGAATGATATTCTGCCCGAATACAAAAACATTCCGCCGGCAATAAGAATAAAAACATTGAAAATATCGGTGATAAAAGAGGTTGACGAATGGAATTTTCCCATAGCCTTGTAAGCGTCCTTCGAAGAGGAGACAAACTGATTGTCACCGAGAGCAAATTTTTCTTCCTCCGTCTGTGAGTTAGTATACGCTTTAGTCACCCTGATGCCCGTAATACTGCTCTCGACTGCGGCGTTTATTATAGCGTTGCTTTTTCTGCGTTCCTTAAAGGCCGTACGCATAGCTTTGCGGTAGTGCCGCGATACGAAAATGAGTATCGGCACGCAGGCAAAGATTATGAGGGTCAAAATCCAGTCAATAGTCATTAGATAAATAAACGATAGAATTATCATAATCGAGCTTATAAGAATGTTTTCGGGGCCGTGGTGCGCCAGCTCGCAAATTTCAAAAAGGTCGCTGGTAATACGCGTCATTATTTGCCCGGTTTCATTGTTGTCATAAAAAGCATACGGCAGTTTCTCTAGGTGGGAAAAAAGGTCTCTCCTCATTCTTGACTGCATTTTTACCCCTATCATATGCCCGTAATACTGAACAAAGTATTGCAAGAACATTCTAAAAACATAAAGAAGCAATACAATGATGCCTGAAATGATTATAGCTTGGTACATTTTGTTCGGTATAAAATCGTTGAGCATTTTGTTGGTTACAATCGGGTATACCATACCGAGCAATGATATTAAAAGGGATGCCAGCATATCAAGGGCGAGCATTTTCTTATGCGGTTTATAATAACTTATAAATCTTTTTAGCATATTTTCACCTTAACCCAATAAGTCTTGCAATCAGCAAACCTGCCTCGAATATGATAATACCGGCAGGTATATCAACAAACATATGTTGCTTTACAAAAAGTACGGAAAAAAACACCAAAACCGAAAATACCGCGTTTGATACTTTAAGACCGAAATGTACTTTTTTTGAAGCAAAAACCATACGCAAACAACACCAGCTATGTAGGCAGTGAAGCGACGGAAAAATATTCATAGGCGGAGTATCCGCCGAAAAAATAAATTTACCTATAAACTCTGTGAGTGCGCCACCGCCTGAGAATTCCGGACGGCCTATCATAACCGTAGGAATGACAAAAAACACTATACCTGAGAGAATGTTTGCAAAAGTAGCGCCCATACTGTAATATACCGATTTTTCACGGTCAATAATCATTATCCCGATAAGACAAACGGCCCACTGAACAAATGCCAAAACATATATGTATATAAACTGAGGAACAAACGGAACGGCTTTATCTACCGCCGAGGTCATATCATACATATGTCCGCCGATAAAAAATCTTGTAAGGAACGACGAAATAAGATTTGACGCCAAAACCAAAAACGGCGGAACAAACGGATATTTAATTAAAATGTTCTTTAGCTTCAAGTTTGCACCTGCTTTCTTTAGCCTTTATTCTATCATATATTATTGTTAAAGTCTATATTGGCTTTGCCATAAAAAGCCCGTGGCGGTTGCAGTAGGCATATATTTTTTCTTGACAGCTTTTTTTGAATCTCGCCTCGTTATTCCCCTCAGGGTAAAGCTTTATAAGATTTATACCGCAACAGCTTATAACCGCCTCTCCGATTGAAAAAATAACATTACCGCAAATAGGGCAAATATAGAATCTGCCTTTTAACATGTTGGCAGATTGATTGTGATTGCTTATATCCTTGCCGGACAGCAGTTCAATCACCGAAATATCAAGCGCATTAGAAAGTGGTTCAAGCAGGCTTATATCGGGAAAGCCATTGCCTGTTTCCCATTTTGAAACTGCTTTACTGCTAACACATAGCTTATTTGCAAGCTCTTCTTGAGTCATCTTCTTGTTTTCGCGGAGCCTTTTTATTACAGCTCCTGTAACATATTTATCCATAAAAACGCCTCCCATACCAATTATTCTATATAAAAAACAAAAAAGCAACCCACGCTTCGTGGAGTTGCCCTTTCATCTAATCATCCTCTAATGGCTTTGACGGCGGTGTTTTTAATACCTGTGTCATATTAAAAAGCACAATAATTTCACCGATTTTTACATTATTCTATACACATTTATTATTATAATGATATTCCCGCAGAACTTTTAGAGGGTCCTACGGAATCGGTGCTTATTTCAACGATCTTCTTTGTTACCGGAACACAGGGGACGGTTCTATGTGTTCTTTCTCCTGTGTTCTTTGTCCCCTGTGTTCGTGTAGAATATTGATAACGGACTTGACTGAAACCACATTTTTACTGCAACTGAACAGCCGGTATTCAAAAGCAAAAGCGCCCTGCGGTTGGCAGGGCGCTGGAGTAGTAATGATTAGCCTTGGATCTGAATGGTCTTGCGTTCCGGAAGCGCTACCGGCTTCTCCTTCGGGAAGTCAAGCGT
>CADCLS010000014.1 GCA_902802375.1 Oscillospiraceae bacterium
GCGTCCTCTGAATTGGAAATCTCCTGCCGATTATATTAAGGCTTTCACTTCTAACGGCGAGGTCTTCTAATTTTGTAACACATCATTTACAAACCTACAATGTTGTTGCAAGTGCTAACACTCTGTGATATACTTCTTTCATATTGATTTTTTTGGTGGTTCATATGGGGAAAAACAACTTAAAAGGCAGTTTGATTTTATCGTTTGGCGCGCTAATTTGGGGCTTTGCGTTTGTTGCGCAGTCCGCCGCAAAAGCAGTGCCGCCTATGACGCTTAATTTTTTAAGATTTGCAATCAGCGCCGCAGTGCTGGCAGTGGTGCTTAAAATCTTTGGTGTAAAAACGCACGAGCCGATATTTCCACGCGATAAATCACAACTCAAAACCGCGCTTATAGCAGGTATAGTCTGCGGCGCTATGTTAGCTCTTTCCGCTAATTTGCAACAGGCAGGTATAAATTCATACCCTAACAATGTTTCTGCTGAGGCACGAGCCGGATTTTTAACAGCGCTTTATGTTATTCTCGTGCCGATAATATCGTCGGTTTTCGGCAGAAAAATTCATCCGTTTGTTTGGTTATCTGTCGTTTTCGCGCTTTTAGGCGTTTATATGCTTTGTGCGTGGGGAGGATTTTACGGAATTTATATAGGTGATGTACTGCTTTTCTCCTGCGCTCTCGGATTTAGTATACAGATACTATGTGTTGAAAAGTACTGCGATAGCATAGGAGGGCTTAGACTTTCATTTTTAGAATTTTTGTTTTGCTCGCTTTTTTCATTTATAGCATCTTGCGTTTTTGAACTCGGCAAAATAAATATCGCCGATATAAAATCGGCGATACCGAGTATACTCTTTTTAGGCGTTATGTCAGGCGGTGTAGGGTATACGCTTCAAATAGTAGGTCAAAAATATGCCGAAGCATCTGTTGCCTCGATTGCTATGAGCCTTGAGAGTGTTTTTGCCGCAATAGGCGGTTGGCTTATACTCTCGCATGCACTCAGATGGTATGAAATCATAGGGTGCGTTATGGTATTTGCCGCGATAATTACGGCACAACTGCCCGAATTTAGAAAATCAGGCAATTAACTCGGCAAGGTATATAATCGGCGGCAGGGTTAGTATGCAGAGCAAATGGCTCATACTGACCATTGTTGCCGCAAGTTCTGTATCATTTTCGAATTTTGCAGAGAACATAGCGGTCATAGCGGCAGCAGGCGAGGCGAGAGCGATAGTTAAGGATACAAGTATCGTACCTCTAAAACCGAAAATATACATAATACCGAGAGCTATTAGTGGAAGTGCTATCAGCTTCAAAAATGACGATAGCATGGCTCCCTTATCTCGAAGACCTTTTAGGATATCGCTTTTTGATAAGTGGTATCCTATTATTATCATAGGAAGCGGCGTGTTAAGTCCTGACATAAAGCTTAAAGGAGTTTTAATAATATCAGGCACGGGGATGGAAAACAAAAATATAATTATACCCACCGCGATTGCTATTATGTTAGGACTTAGTACCAGTGCTTTAGGCTTTATGTACTTTTTATCCCCACTCATAAGGAATATGCCGAAGCTCCAGGCAAACAGATTAAATACTGCTACTACCGAGGCGCCGTAAAAAACACCGTCAGTACCAAGTAAAGCTTCTTGAAGCGGTAAAGCCATAAATCCGCAGTTGCCGAAAATGGCGGCAAACCGCAGAACGCGCTCGCGTTTAATATCCTTGGCTTTTATCAGCAATATGCTTAGCAATATGAATATAATATGCGCGATTATTGCCGCAGTGAGGCTTAAAAGTAGCCCTTTCACCGCACTTTTTTCAAATGGACGAATAAATGATTTCACGATAACGCAAGGCGTTACCGCATATAAAACGAGGTCGGTCATACACTTTGCGCCGACCTCATTTATTATGTTGATTTTTGATAGCAGAAACCCGAGCGTAATCAGAATCAGCAGAACGCCTACCTGTGTTAAAACATTTATGAACAAATAATCAGACCTTTGAAATAAATCTTAAAAATGCCGCTTCACCCTCCGCGTTACGCTTGAAAACGCCTGCGTCGGATAAAACCTCACTGAACACAATGCCGATTTCTTTTTTGAGAATATCCGCCGTGTTTTCCGGGGTAAATGTATACTTTTGTTTTAACTCATCAGCCCAGTCGGCATGCTTTGACAGAGTCACATCACTTCTGATGTCAGTATCATCAATAAGAGCGCTTTCAAGAGCCGACATTTCGTCTTTAAGTCTTGCAGGAAGCACCGCCAATCCCATAACCTCTATAAGACCGATATTTTCTTTCTTTATATGGTGAAGCTTTGCGTGAGGATGAAAAACGCCTAACGGATGCTCTTTGGTAGTAATATTATTTCTAAGCACCAAATCAAGCTCAAAATTATCATTTCTTTTTCTTGCAATAGGAGTTATTGTGTTGTGAGGCTCACCGTCTGTCTCGCTGAATATAAATGCTTCTTTGTCTGTATATCCGCGCCAGGAAATGAGTATTTTATCGGCAAGCTCTATTATTCTGTCGGTATTCTTGCCACAAAGCCTTATTACCGACATAGGCCAGTTTACGATACCTGCCTTTATGTCCTCAAATCCCTCAAAGGATATTTCACGGATGATGCCTGCCTTTTCCATAGGAAATGTATAATGGCCGCCCTGAAAATGGTCGTGTGAGAGTATAGAACCGCCCACTATCGGTAAATCGGCGTTCGAGCCTACAAAGTAATGGGGGAACTGTTTTACAAAATCAAAGAGCTTACCGAATGTATCGCGGTTTATAGCCATTGGCGTGTGCTTACCGTTAAAGACAATACAGTGCTCATTATAGTAAACATACGGTGAATACTGGAAATACCAGTCACTATTATTTATAGTTATCGGTATAATGCGGTGATTTTGGCGCGCGGGGAAGTTTATGCGACCTGAGTATCCCTCGCACTCGCGGCATAACATACACTTCGGATAACCCGACTGCGGCGCTTTCTTTGCAGCCGCTATAGCTTTCGGGTCCTTCTCCGGCTTTGAAAGATTAATGGTTATGTCAAGCTCACCGTACTCGGTCTCGGTCTTCCATTTAAGGTCACGCTGAACGCGGTCGCGCCGTATGTAATTGCTGTCACAACTGAGCTTATAGAAATAATTTGTAGCTTCAAGCGGAGATTTTTTGTAAAGCTCAAAGAATTTATTTGTAATCTCAGACGGTCGTGGCATCATAAGCCCCATAAGGCGCGTGTCAAACAGGTCGCGCGCGGTGATTCCGTCGTCAATGATACCGCTGTCTACCGCGTAATCGAGTATTCCGTCAAGAGTTTCTTTAAGGTTTACGCCCGAAAACTCTTCGTTACAGTCTATGCCGTCAAGACCGAGCGCGTCTATTAAAAGGTTGGTTACATATACCTCGTCACGCGCGCTGAAAAGACCTTTTTCTTTTCCGTAGCAGACGAGCTTTTTTATGCTTTCGTCTATCATATTAGTCACCGCTTTTACGGATTTGAAGGGGTGGAAGTTGTGGCGGTAGGCTCAGCGGACTCCATTACAGGCTTGCAGGTAGCGGTATTTGCTATGCAGACCCACGAATTTCCGGCGCTGACTTTGATTTCTTTTCCGCTTTCGTCGGTTATTTTAATGGGTGAAGTTGAATTGCCTTTTTGCCACTTTATTTTTGTGTATGTACCGTTTGTAACATAATATCCTGCGCCGCCTGCAAGGTCTACCTTGCGATGATAGTGGTCGGGATAATCGGCAATATTAGTCATCAGAACAAAAACATTTTTAACGGTAATCGGCTTGCCCGTTACATAGTCTTTAAGCACCTTGTTCTGTGAAAGTCTTGTATAAAGACCGGTTGTTTTATCATAATCGAATACGGTTTTAAGTATCGGGAAAGGTACTGTAACTCTGTCGGCTCTGCCGCCGGTGAGAGTTACGGTTTCGTCCTCTTTTGCGAAATTCTGCCAAGAGGTGTTTTTGACCGTGCTTTTGAATTTCGATGCAAGAGCAGGCCATAATTTTTCAGGGAACACATAAAGTGTGTGCTCGGTGGCAAGTCCGTTCTTTATGCGCTTAGCTCCCGGGCTGTTTGTATCAATGCTCAAATCGTCTATATCATTAAGGTGAGGCTTGCAATAGGTCGGGTCCTGACCGCAGTGAACATAAATGGCGTCGTGACCGAGTGCCAAATCAACATAAGGATAGCGTGCAGAACGGATAGTACCTACCTGACTTGCCTTGGAAAAATCCTTAAACACCGCCATAAGACGGGTGACCCCGCCCTCAACCTCGGTTTCGTAAACTATATCTGCGCCGCCGAGTCCTGTCTGCACCTTCTGCGCTTGAGTGATATTGTTTACCATAATTGCAACAGGTCGTCTGTCTATGGTGTCTTCAGATAAATTGTCAATTCCGGTAAGCGGATTTATATAACTCTTTACTACCGGTTCCTCTTTTGAAGATGTAACCTCGGAATCGGCGTCTACACTTGTAGGACGGCTAGATAGGCTGCACCCTCCAAGCGTTAAAACGAGCGTTAAGCAAAGAATTGCGGTTAAAACTTTTTTAATCATTAAAATACCCCCAAAGAAATCTTAATAACATTATAGTATTTTCGTCCGCCAACTTCAAGAGGGAATTGAGTAAAATGTATTTTTATATCTGTAAAGAAAAAATCTTGACAAGCTCAGAATGGGGTGTTATAATACCGACTGTAAAGAAGAAACCTTGACAGAGAGGAAGGGCGCTTATGGCAAAGGATTTATCGGTCGGCGCTCTTATTGATATATACGGCGCGTTTTTAAGCGATAAACAGAGAGAGATAATGTCGCATTATTATAACGACGATTTGTCTCTGTCTGAAATTGCGGAAAACGAGGGTACTACGCGCCAGGCGGTCAGCGATATTATCCGCCGCGGCGAAGCGCAGCTCAAAAAATATGAAAGCGAATGCGGATATCTTGCAAAAATTTTGGCGATAAAAAGTATATGTGAAGCGGATATTTCTAATGAAGACAAAGTAAAAAGAATATCGGATGTTATAGAGGATTTTTGAAGTTGGAGGTGACCTTAAGTTGGCTTTTTCAAATTTATCGGATAAGCTTTCGGGCATTTTTAAGAAGCTAAGAAACAAGGGCAGACTTACCGAGAGCGATGTTAAAGAGGCTATGCGTGAGGTCAGGCTCAGTTTGCTTGAAGCCGATGTAAACTATAAGGTAGCTAAAGATTTTACAAACTCGGTTACCGAAAAATGCATCGGGGAGAATGTCTTTGAAAGTCTCACTGCAGCACAGAGCGTTATTAAGATTGTTCGCGACGAGCTGACGGCTCTTATGGGCGGCGAAAATGCCCGTCTTAAAACTGCGCCGAAGATACCAACCGTAATTATGATGTGCGGTCTTCAGGGTTCAGGTAAAACCACGCACAGCGGAAAGCTGGCAAAATACTTAAAAGCTAAGGGCAACAGACCTATGCTTGTGGCGTGCGATATATACCGTCCTGCGGCGATAGAGCAGTTAAAGGTGGTAGGCAAGGCAGTTGACGCGTTTGTTTTCGAAAGAGGTACGCAAGCGCCCGAAAAAACCGCAAAAGAGGCGGTAGCGTACGCCAGAGATTACGGCTATGATTATGTGATACTCGATACCGCAGGAAGACTTCATATAGATACTGAGCTTATGGAAGAGCTCGTCCGCATAACCAAAGCGGTTGAGGTTACTGATATACTTCTTGTAGTTGACGCTATGATAGGTCAGGATGCCGTAAATATAGCAAAAGAGTTTAACGACCTGCTACAGATAGACGGTGTTATTCTTACTAAGCTTGACGGTGATACAAGAGGCGGTGCGGCGCTCTCCGTCAGGGCTGTTACCGGTAAGCCTATAATGTTTGCAGGCGTGGGTGAAAAGCTTGACGGGCTTGAAGAGTTCCACCCTGACCGTATGGCGTCAAGAATACTCGGTATGGGAGATATGCTCTCGCTGATTGAAAAGGTAGAAACCGAGCTTGACGAGAAAAAAGCGGAAGAAGCGGCAAGAAGATTGCAGGAAAATAAGTTTGACCTTAATGACCTTCTTGACCAATTCACACAGATAAAGAAAATGGGGAGCCTTAAAAATATACTTTCAATGCTTCCGGGTATGGATAAACAGCTTCGTGACGCGGATATTGACGATAGGCAGATGTACAGAGTAGAGGCAATTATCAAGTCTATGACAAAAAAAGAACGCGCTCACCCCGATATTATAAACGGCTCGCGCCGTAAGAGAATTGCGGCAGGCTGTGGGCAGACTGTTGAGGATGTAAACAGGCTGATGAAGCAGTACGAGCAGATGAAAAAGATGTTTAAGCAGATGAACGGTAAGGGCTCTAAACGCCGTATGATGCGCGGCTTTAATCCGTCAAATTTCGGTTTTTAAGGTAAAGCCTTGAAATATAATATAAATACTTTTTATGGAGGTGTAATTATGGCTGTTAAAATCAGACTTCGCAGAATGGGCGCCAAAAAAGCTCCTTTCTACCGCGTTGTTGTTGCCGATTCAAGGTATCCGCGTGACGGACGCTTTATTGAGGAAATCGGTTATTATGATCCTACCAAAGAGCCGGCAAGCGTTCAGATAGACGCTGAGAAAGCTCAGAAGTGGATTAAAAACGGCGCTCAACCTACCGATACGGTAAAGGCGCTTCTTAAAAAGAACGGTGTTCTTTAATCTGAATTCAAAATGGAGAAAATGAACTATGAATGAACTTCTTAAAGTGATAGCTTCGGGTCTTGTTGAAAATCCTGAGGCTGTAAGCGTTACTGTCGATGAACCCAACGAAGAGGGCATAATCGTTTATCATCTTCGTGTAGCTCCCGATGATATGGGCAGGGTTATAGGTAAGCAGGGCAGAATAGCTAAGGCTATACGCACAGTTATGCGTGCTGCTGCAAATCGCAACGAACAGAAAATTGCGGTTGATATTGACGAGTAAAATTATCCCCCTCTTTCTTTGAGGGGGCATTTTGCTTATTTGAGGTGCATTTATGAAAAAAGAGTATATCGAGGCGGGGAAGATAGTCGGCACTCATGGTGTGCGCGGTATGGTCAGAATTATGCCGTGGGCGGATGACGGCACATTTTTGTGCAGATTTGAAACGCTCTATTCGGGCGAGAACAAAACGCCTCTGAAAATAAATACAATCAAACCCCACGGTAATGTGGTGATAGCCCAAATCGAGGACATCGATTCGTTAGAAAAAGCCGAAACCTTGAGAAACCGTGTGGTTTACATAAAGCGCAGTGATGCAGACATACCGGAGGATAGATACTTTGTAAGCGAGCTTATAGGGTGCAGTGTTTTTGATTTTGATACCGGGGTTAAATACGGCATAATAGCAGATGTGTCTAAGACTGGCGCTAACGATGTGTGGCATATTAAAAACGGAGATAAAGAATACCTTTTACCGGCAATAAGTGAAGTGGTAAAGGGTGTTGACATAGAAAAAGAGGAAATAAAAATCAGCCCGATGAAGGGGATATTTGACGATGAGAATTGATATAATGACGCTTTTTACCGATATGTGCGAGTGCGTGGTATCCGAAAGCATTATCGGCAGGGCGCGAAATGCCGGAAAGGTGGAAATAAGAATTACCGATATAAGAGATTTTGCAGGTAATAAGCATAATAAGGTTGACGATATGCCTTACGGCGGCGGAATGGGGATGATAATGGCGGCTTCACCGATTTATAATTGCTATAAGAGCCTCTACTCAGAAAGCGAGCCTAAGCCGCACCTTATATATATGTCTCCTAAGGGCAAAACTCTTACGCAGGAAAGAGTGGTAGAGCTTTCAAGACTAAATAGGATAGTAATTCTTTGCGGTCACTATGAGGGTGTTGACCAAAGGGTTATAGATGAAATTGTCGATGAGGAAATATCTGTAGGCGATTATGTGCTGACCGGTGGGGAGCTGCCGGCACTCACACTTACGGATGCGGTTTGCAGGATGCTTCCGGGTGTACTTTCAGACGACATATGCTTTGAGGAAGAGAGCCATTTCAGCGGTCTTCTTGAATATCCGCAGTATACAAGACCGGCTGAGTGGATGAATAGAAAAGTGCCGGATGTGCTTCTTTCGGGTAATCACGCCGAGATAGCTAAGTGGCGAAAAAAGCAGTCGCTTATTGAAACCAAACTTCGGCGCGAGGATATGTTTAACAAATTAGAGCTTACTGAAAAGGATAAAAAGCTTTTAGACGAATAGATGTGATTTTGCCGGCGTAAGCCGGCATTTTTTGTTGACAAGCTAGTGTAACGGTGTTATACTAATTTGCGAAAGTTTCGCAAATTGAGGTGGTAATATGCCCAAATATGAAACCAGGCAGAGACGGGAATTATTATCTTTTCTTTATGAAAACGCTCACATTTCGTTTTCTGTATCTGATATAGCAAAGGCGCTTAAAAGCAAGGGGATAAGTATGAGCGCAATTTATCGCAATTTATCTGACTTAGAGGCTGAAGGCAAGGTGCAAAGAGTAACTTCAGGCGGAGATAAAAAGGTGCATTACCGTTATATCGGCGCCCAAAAATGCGAAAAGCACATACATTTATCTTGTTCAAAATGCGGCAAAACCTTTCATATGGATGTGCCTGATACCAACAATTTAATTGATGAGGTTATGAATAATTCGGATTTTAAGGTGGATAGCTCAAGCACAGTGCTTTACGGTGTTTGCAAGCAATGCATTAAAACGGGTGGTAAAGTATGAAAAAAATACTGTCTCTTGTCATTTGTTTATGTTTGATATTGAGCCTTTCGGCGTGTGGGGCGCAGTCCGAAAAAGGGACAAAGATTAAAGTTGTTACAACAGTTTTCCCTATTTATGATTGGGTAAGGGAGATTGTTGGAGATAACAAAAATGTTGATATCTCGATGCTCCTTGACAGCGGCACGGATCTTCACAGCTTCCAGCCTACGGCGGAGGATATAATAAAAATATCCACATGCGATATGTTTATTTATGTAGGCGGCGAGTCGGATAAGTGGGTAGATGATGTTTTGGAGGAAAAGCAAAATAGTGATATGGTTTCAATAAATCTGCTTGATTTACTCGGCGAAAGCAGAAAACAGGAAGAAATCAAAGAGGGTATGGAAGTAGAAGAGGAAAGCGAGGAGGCAGAGGAAGTTGAATACGATGAGCATGTATGGTTGTCTTTGAAAAATGCATCTTTGTTTTGCCTTAAGATAAATGATGAGCTTTGCAAAATTGATAAATCCGGCGCCGAGGGCTACAAGGCAAATGCAAGCAGCTATTCTCAAAAGCTTAGCAGTATCGATAAAGAATACGAATCGGCGTTAAGTAATTCTGCATCTAAAACATTGGTTTTCGGCGATCGCTTTCCATTCAGGTATTTGACAGACGATTACGGGCTTGACTATTATGCAGCCTTCGTAGGTTGTTCGGCAGAGAGTGAAGCAAGCTTTGAAACCGTTGCATTTCTTGCAAAAAAGGTGGACGAGCTTGGTCTTAAGAGCATTATCAAGATAGAAGGCTCTGACGGTAAACTTGCAAATACAATCAAAGAGAATACCAAATCAAAAAGCGCTCAAATATTAACGCTTGATTCAATGCAGTCCGTAACCTCAAAGCAGATAGATAAAGGCGTTACATACCTTAAAATATGTGAAGAAAATCTTGAAGTGTTGAAAAAAGCACTCGGTTAACAAGAGAGGCGGGAAGTATGTCTTTGATAGAATGTAAAAATTTATCGCTTGGATATGACGGGCACGAAATAGCAAAAAACTTAAATCTCAGTGTTAATAGCGGAGATTACCTTTGCATAGTGGGAGAAAACGGCTCGGGTAAGACTACTTTTATGAAAACTCTTTTAGGTCTTAATCCGTTGATTTCGGGTGAAATAAAGTTTGGTGACGGTCTTAAAAGAAGCGAGATAGGCTATCTTCCTCAGCAAACGGCTGTTCAGCGTGATTTCCCGGCAAGTGTTTTTGAAATTGTGATATCCGGCTTTTGCGGCAGTATGGGATTAAAGCCGTTTTACAGTAAGGCGCAAAAGGCTCAGGCTCAAATAAACATTGAAAAAATGGGCATTTCTCATATTAAAGACCGTTGCTACAGAGAGCTTTCAGGCGGTCAACAACAGCGTGTGCTTTTAGCGCGAGCGCTTTGTGCCACAAAAAAGCTCATCCTCTTGGATGAGCCTGTTTCCGGGCTTGACAGTAATGCTACTGCCGAGATGTATTCAATAGTAAAGAGGCTTAATTCGGAAGATAATATTACGGTTATCATGATTTCTCACGATATATCTGCGGCGGTAAGCTATGCAACACATATTCTTCATATAGGCGCTTCCTGCTTTTTCGGCACAAAAGAAGATTATATTAAAAATCAAAACACAACTTCTTTGGAGGTGGCTGAAAATGAGTGAGTCCTTAAATCAACTATATACCTATCTTCAATTTCCGTTTGTAAGATATGCACTTATAGTAGGCGTGCTGATAGCGTTTTGTTCATCTCTTTTAGGGGTGACGCTTGTGCTCAAAAGATTTTCGTTTATAGGAGACGGACTTTCTCATGTTGCCTTTGGTGCTATGGCGGTAGCGGGAGTGGTAGGTCTTACAAACGATATGCCGTTAGTACTTTTTATCACCACTATTAGCGCAATTTTGCTTTTGCGAACAGGCACAAATGCCAAAATTAAAGGTGATGCGGCGGTAGCCATGATTTCTGTAGGCGCTTTGGCTGTAGGATATTTACTTATGAATGTATTTTCAAAGTCATCAAATGTCTCAGGCGATGTCTGCACAACTCTTTTCGGTTCAACCTCAATACTTACCCTTAATAAAACAAAGGTTTGGCTATGCGTTGTACTTTCTGTAATAGTTGTTGCGGTATTTATAATATTTTATAATAAGATATTTGCCCTGACATTCGATGAAAACTTCGCCCGTGCCACAGGCACAAGGGTGAGCGCATATAACCTTATGATTGCAGTTATTATTGCCTCGGTAATTGTGCTCGCTATGAATCTTGTGGGTTCTCTTCTTATTTCGGCGTTGGTGATTTTTCCGGCGTTATCTTCAATGCGCGTATTCAAAACATTTAAGTCGGTAACGGTTTGCTCGGCTATTGTATCAGTATTTTGTGCGCTGTCGGGAATACTTATTTCGATTATAATTTCCACGCCGGTAGGCTCTACTATCGTATTAGTTGATATACTTGTATTTTTCGGCTTTTGGCTCGTTGGCAATTTCAAAGTGAGGAGTGCAAAATGAAAAGAATAATCAGTATATTGTTAAGCTTTATAATATGCCTTACTTTCTGCGCATGCAGTGAGGTTGATGCGGGGAGAAAAAAGCAAAACAATACCAAAACCGTAGATGATATACTTAATGAAGCCGCAGATGATGAAAATCAGTTGTCTTCTGCGCCTATAGGAGGTACTGATTTTACTGCCGATAATCTTGATGGGGAAAAATGCGATATTGACCTTACGACTATGAGCGCAACAATGGTTTATTCCGAAGTAAACAATATGATGATAAATCCTGATGATTACATCGGCAAAGTGATAAAAATGGATGGTCAATTCAGTGTTTTTGAAAGCGGTGAGCGCAACTATTTTGCCTGCATTATTGCCGATGCCACGTCTTGTTGTTCACAGGGTATAGAGTTTATATTAAAAAAAGAGCGACAATATCCCGGGGAATATCCGAAATTGGGTAGTAAAATTACCGTTATAGGCGAGTTTGAAACATACCTTGAGGGAGATAGAAAATACTGTCAGCTCAAAAACGCTCTTATAAGTTGACATTGTGCCTTTCGTATGCTACAATTTGACTGTTAAATTATTGGAGGTAATATTATGTTTTGTAAAAATTGTGGCGCAGAAATTGATCCGCAGGCGGCGGTATGTGTAAAATGCGGTTTTCAAAACGGAACCGGCAGTAATTATTGTTCGAATTGCGGCACTCAGGTAGTCCCCGGCGCTAATGTATGTATGAATTGCGGGCATTTCGTTAATCAAGCGCCGAAGTATGATCCTTCAATTCAAAAATCGAAGCTTGCCGCCGGTATACTCGGTATACTTGTAGGCGCTTTTGGTGTACATAACTTTTATTTAGGATTTACCGGTAAAGCAGTAGCACAGCTTCTTATAAGTGTTTTGACTTGCGGTGTCGGCGCGGCAGTTTCAGGTGTTTGGGGACTTATAGAGGGCATTTTGATACTTACAGGCTCTATTGATAAGGATGCAAAGGGCATTCCGCTTAAAGATTAAAAATTAATGATAGAATTTATTAAAAATCATAAGTTCGGTATATCGTTGCTTTTAGCTTCGGGTATAGGGGTGCTTTTGATTTACCTATCCGGAGGTTGCCTGATATACCGCATATTCCATATCGAGTGCTTAAGCTGCGGAATGACACGGGCTATCCTTGCGGCATTAAGGCTTGATTTTCACTCGGCATTCCATTTTCACCCTATGTTTTGGAGTGTTCCTATAATAGCGGCAGTAATATTGTTCGAGGGCAAACTGTTTAAGAAGAGAATAATAAATACGGTAATTATCGGATTGATTGTTGCAGGCTTTATTATACAGTATATATTCAGAATAATAGGTATAATTTAAGTAAAAAAAAGACTTGAGGGTTGAAACCTCAAGTCTTTAATAATTTTAGTGGATGTCTACATCCCAATCAGAGAGGAATTGGAAAAGTCTTGTCAAGTCTTTGTTGTTAACCCAGCCGTCATCGTTAACATCAAGAGCTTCCTCATCCACTTCAACATCCCAATCGGAGAGATATTGGAAAAGCCTTGTCAAGTCTTTGTTGTTAACCGAGCCGTCTTTATTGATATCACCGGGGATGTGTGAGTTATATACAATTTCTTCACTGTTGCCGGACTCGTATCCGCACACAGAACAAACCTCTTTTTTAAGACCGTTTTCAGTTTCGGTCGCTTTCTTAACTATAACCCAACTATATGTGTGGGCGGCAGTATCTACCAGCTGCTCACATTCTGAGCATATATGCCAGTGATTTTCCGCATCAGACTGCCAAGTCTCACCGGGTGTGTGAATTCCTGTGGCATTAATAGTTTTGGGTGTGCGCGAAAGTTCAGTATTACAAACCGTGCAGTATACAACTTCGTCATAAGAACCGTCTTTACCGCAAGTAGCAGGAACTTCGTTTTCCCTTACCGCCGCACCGGGTGTGTGAGTACAAGCCAGAGGATTAACTTCGCCACCTGTATAATCACCGTTTTCGGCGCTTGCCAAAAGCGTGGTAGAGGATAATGATAAAACGAGTATTGCCGATAACAATACCGCAAGTATCTTTTTCATTGAAGTCTTCATATAGATTTCCTCCCAAAATATTTATGAGACAATTTTAACATATTAGTCGCGCATTATCAATATTATTTTTGTTGATTTTTAGCAAGGTTTTTTGTGCATTTTTTCAAAGCGGATTATTTTGACGACGAAATCAGCAGAATTATTTAGTAAAGCTTAAGATCTATCCACAAGTTTTCATAATAACTTCTTATTTCGGGGTCAATATCGTGATAATACTGAGTGGGCGGCATATCCTCGGGAGCAGGGTAGAGTATTTCATCCTGATAGTAATAATAATCGGGGTTTTCAACCACCGCGCGGTTAGGAGAAGCGTAACCTATATACTCAGCGTTGTGAAGAGCAACTTCCGGCTCTAACAGAAAGTCGATATAAAGCATAGCCGCATCATAGTTTTTAACTGAACTCGGAATACAAATAGCATCAACAAAAATGTTTGTGCCCTCTTCCGGATAGAAAAACTTCAAATCCTCGTTGTTGTCAAGCATTGTAAGGTAGTCGCCTGCATAATAAGGACCTATCGCGGCTTCGCCGGTTTCCATTTTTCCATAGATTTCATCCATTACATAGGACTGCAAAACGCCTTTGCCCTTTTTTAGAAGCTCTGCCGCCGCATCCCAGTCAGCCTTGTTTGTAGTATTAAGGTCCTGACCCAAAATCATTTGGGCTGTCATAAAACCGTCCCTCGGGTTACTGAAATTAAGTGACATATCGCGGTATTTTTCGTCCCAAAGCGTTTTCCAGGAGTGCTCAGGCTCACCAATTAGCTCCGGGTTGTAAATAATACCAACCATGCCGACATTATACGGAACAGAATACTCGTTGTTTTCATCGTAAAACAGACTTTTATATTCGTCATAAATAAAGCCGTAGTTTTGAAGTCTGCTTACATCTATTTTTTTGAGCATATTTTCATTTTTAAGTCGTTCAATCATATAGTCGGACGGAATAATTATATCGTACGAAACACCGCCGCTTTTAAGCTGAGAATACATACTTTCGTTGCTTTCAAATGTAGTATAATTGACATGAATACCTGTTATTCGCTCAAATTCGCGGTTTACATCCATCATATCGTCTGAACCGTCGGATATATATTCGCCCCAGTTATACACATTAAGTTCACTGCCGGCGAGGTTCTTTGTATAAGTGCGGTTAAGTTCTATATCCATATATTCATATCCGCACGCGGAAAGAGTGCAGCATAAAATAATCGCGGAAAGAAGTAATAAAACTGATTTTTTAAGCACGGGAATTCCTCCTTTGCTCACTTTTGGTCTGCACAACATTATAAAGTATCAAAAGCACAAAAATAGTTACAAATACAAGGGTTGAAAGGGCATAAACATCCGGTTTTACAGTTTTCTTTGTCATATTGTAAATTACTACCGGAAGGGTCTGATAATGACCGCAGGTGAAATAACTTATAACAAAATCGTCAAGAGAAAGGGTGAAAGACATAATAAAGCCTGTAAATATACCGGTTTGAATTGATGGTATCACTACCTTAAAAAATGCTTGCACAGGAGTACAACCGAGGTCAAGCGCCGCCTCGTGCAAATTCTTATCAGTCTGACGGAGCTTAGGTATTACCGAAAGTATCACATAGGGTAGGTTAAATGTAATATGAGCTACCAGTACGGTAACAAATCCAAGCGATTCGGAAAGACCTATCATCCTGCCGAAAAATACAAACAAAAGCATTAAGGAAACGCCGGTGACAATATCGGCGTTCATCATCGGGATGTTTGTAACGGTGGTAACAAAGCTGCGTGCGATTTTCCGCCTTAGTGCCAGGATACCTACCGCCGCCGCAGTGCCGAGAACCGTTGCTGTGCTTGCGGAAAGTAAAGCTACGATAAGCGTATGTTTAAGGCCATCCATCATTGAAGTGTCGAAAAGTATGCCTTTGTACCAATCAAGCGAGAATTTATCAAATATCCAAACACTTGAGCCTGAGTTAAAAGAGAAAAATACCATTACCGCGACTGGAGCATAAAGGAAGATTATCATAAGCGCAATATAAATTTTTGAAAAAGCTTTCATATGATAACGCCTCCTTCCTCGTCACTTGAAAATCTGCTCATTACCGCAAGACAGAGAAGTATCATAACCATAAGTATGAGCGAAATTGCGGAGGCAATATTATAATATTCAGGACCAGCGCCAAATAGGTACTCAATAGCATCGCCTATTAGCCAATTTTTGTTTCCGCCGAGCTTTTGTGAAATATAGAATGTGCTGACCGACGGTACAAATACCATAGTAATACCGGAAATTACTCCCGGCATAGAAAGCGGTATAATAACTCGTCTAAGGCGAGAAAACGCGTTTGAGCCAAGGTCCTCTGCCGCCTCTAAAAGCGACTTATCAATTTTTGACATTACCGAGTAAATAGGCAGTATCATATATGGCACGAAATCATATACCATACCGAGAATTACCGCACCGGGTGTATTAATCAGATGCAGCGGTCTAAGCCCTATTGATTTCAAAAAGGTATTTATAATACCGGTGTTTGCAAGAATTGATATCCAGGAATATGTGCGGATAAGAAAGTTCATCCACATAGGAAGCATTACGATTATCATAACCATGCGCTGAGAGCTTACTTTCATTTTCGTCATAAAGTAAGCCATGGGGTAGGAGATAAGAAGCGTAACGATTGTAGCGGCGAGGGCGTAAAGAATGGAAACACCAAAAGCTTTTTTATACTTTCCTATCTGCGCCATATTACTTAGCGTAAACGCACCGGAATTATCGGTGAACGCAAAATATGCCATCATCAGAAGCGGCACTATAACGAATATTGCCGCCCATACAAGATACGGAGCCGCTACAAGACGGCTTCCGAAGCTTTTTTTGTTCATACCATTATTCCTCCTCTTCCTCAATTTCGGAGAGGTGGTCCATTTCCTCGCTGTATGAGCTGTAATCACCGTAAAGACCTGAGTATTCGGATTTTTTCATTATATGGATAGCATCAGGCTCAATGTAAAGGCCTACATTGTCACCAACAAAACATTCGTCGGTAGTTTGTATCATCCACTTGAAACCGCCGATGTCAACAATTATTTCGTAGTGAACGCCAAGGAAATCCACTGAGGTTACAGTGCCTGTCAGCATACCTTTATCCACAGGCACAATATCAACATCCTCAGGGCGCACAACAACATCAACCGCCTCGTTTTCATCAAAATCTTTATCGAGACAGTCAAATGTGTGGCCTGAAAATTTAACCACGAAATCCTTTAGCATTACGCCGTCAACAATATTTGATTCGCCGATAAAATCGGCAACAAATGCGTTTTTCGGCTCGTTATATATATCTTTAGGCGTGCCTACCTGCTGAATTTTACCCTTATCCATAACCACAACTCGGTCGGACATTGTGAGTGCCTCTTCCTGGTCGTGAGTTACAAATATAAATGTTATGCCAAGTGTGCGCTGAATGTTGCGAAGTTCCTTTTGCATATCCTTACGAAGCTTTAGGTCCAAAGCGGCGAGTGGTTCGTCAAGAAGCAGAACTTTCGGCTTGTTAGCGATAGCTCTTGCTATTGCAACACGCTGTTGTTGACCGCCTGAGAGCGTAGTAATTCTGCGCTTTTCGAAGCCTTCAAGGTTTACAAGACTAAGCATTTCCGAAACGGTTTTTTTGATTTCAGCCTCCGGCATCTTTTTAACTCTCAGCCCAAAAGCGACATTTTCAAAAACATTAAGATGTTCAAAAAGCGCATAACGCTGAAAAATGGTGTTTACCTGCCTTTTATAAGCCGGAACACCATTAAACTTTTTGCCCTCAAAAAGAACATCTCCCGAGTCAGGGTCCAGAAAGCCTGCGATAAGACGAAGAGTGGTGGTCTTACCGCAACCGGAAGCACCGAGAAGTGTAATAAACTCTTTGTCACGAATTTCGAGACTAAGCTCGTCTAAAACCTTCTCCCCGTCAAACGACACACATACATTTTTGAGTTCTACAATATTTTCTTTTGCCATTTAAGCATCCCCCTTTGTCACACTATGCTTGTCGTTCGTCTGTTTGTGTGCCCTGACAAAGGGTTTTTCACAGTCTAATTTTAGCTGCGGCACACATTAGTATCGAACGACCGTTTTTACACAGATGCGTTAAATACCGAATATTAAATTTTTATCCGATGTGTATGACTATACGGCAAAAAGCCTGCAATGTCAAGTGATTTTTTGCAAAAAAACATATATTTTCACCGTTGTTTTCTTTGAGTTTTCAATTAGCTCGTTTTATCACTGAAAAGCTCGTTTTTTCTCACTTTTTTATGATTTGTAAAATATTGCTTTTTTTGCACAGATGTCGTATAATGTTATCAGCAGAATTTTGGAGGCTTATTATGCCGGATATAAAACAGACTATTGCTAAGAACATTACCGAACTTCGCCTTATGAACGATATGACGCAGGCACAGCTCGGCGAAAAACTTAATTATTCCTTTAAGACGGTTTCAAAATGGGAACGCGGAGAGTCTACCCCAGATATAGAGGTGCTGACGGCTATTTCCGACCTTTTTGGCGTGTCGCTCGATTCACTTGTTCGGGAGGACAGTATCGCCGTAGGAACCGAAATAAGCGAAAAGAAGCAGAAAAACTATAATCACCGCGCGATTATATTTATAGTTGAAGCGTCGGTTATGCTGGCGGCACTCTTTGCTTTTATAATTACTTCACTTATAATAGGCGGCAAGGGATTTCAAATATTATATTTTGTGTATTCGTTGCCGATAATCTTTATAATCAGGCTGATTTTTAATTCTATATGGTTTAATCCGCGGCATAACTATTACATAGTATCAGCGCTTATGTGGGCAATACTCGCGGCAGTTCATATATCGTTTCTGTATTTCGGTATGAATGTTGCACTGATATATCTTTTGGGGCTCTTTGGCCAAATAATAATTATAATTTGCGCGTTTGTAAGCAGACCGTTCAAAAAATAATCAAAGCAGGGTAAGTCCCCTGCTTTTTTTATTGATTTTTATACTCTCATATGATATAATGCACTTGCCACACAACCTAATAGCTTTTGGACTTAAACGGGATGTATTTTTACTTCGGTAAAAATGCATACTCTTAATTTGGCATCCCATAAGTCCAAAGGTTGTGTGGCGCAATCGGAGTTATGCGTTTTTCGGTGCGTAGCTTCGGCTGCGCACTTTTTTAATTAAGGGGAAGCACAAATGAAATGTGAAAATTATCTTTGCATTTATGAATTAGACGGAGACTGCACACTAAAAGAAATATCGTTAAATATCACCGGTACTTGCGAAGAATGCATATATCCTTCAATTAACCGTGGATACTTGCAAATGGCAAAGGAAAGCTTGCTGACGGAATTAGAACTCAGAGATAACGAATAAAATCTATTATCTGCATTTATTAAGAGGGAGACGGCGCGCCGTCTCCCTCTTATATTTACCGATCATATTTACTGAAAGATTCGCTTAATTCTTTACAGTCCTTATCGTGGAACATTCCTATCATCGCAAAATATCTTTCATGTGTGCGCCAGCCTTGGTCTATTGAGCCGGTGCCTTCTGTGACGATTTTTGTATCAGGGTGTTTTTCTTTAAGTATATTCACCTGCTCTTTGGGGATGGGTGTGTGTTCAAACCAAACGCGCTCAAGAATCGGTAAATCGTAAAGCGGCGATATATCCCTAACATTATGAAGATAGCTTACATTAACATCTACAAGCTCTTTGCAAGCTGATAGCGGCGATAAATCGACAAGCTTTCTGCTGTTAACAAAAAGCTCTATATAATGTAAATGCTTCATCTTTGAAAGCGGCGTTAAATCAGATACCTGATTGTCAGCTAAAATAAGGAGTCTTAACTGCGGAAGGTAATCGCCAAGCACTGAAATATCGGTTATCGCTTGATGGCCTAAATCGAGCGCCTGCAAATCGGTGCAGTATTTAAGTACTTCTATATCCTCACTTTTAAGTCTTGTATGACTGTAATCATATATAAGAACAGAAAAAGCTACCGCGTCGGTTTTTAGCGACCATCTGCCCATATGTATACGCCATACTATTTTTATGTGGGGCAAAGCATTTCTGAGCATCTCCATTTCTTCGTTTGAAGCTCCGCAATCCGACATATCAATTCTTTTAAGGTTTGAAAAGAGAGGGGCGTATTCAAGTATCAGTTCAGGTGTCGCCTTTTTGTTGCCTGACAGGTCCAGTTCATCCGCGTCGGAATCGTAAGTTTTTCCGAGAAGCGTAATTTCCCAGCCGAAATCAATGCTCGGAAAGTCTTTAGAAAGCTTCTTTTGCAGGGCTAATGATATAGTCTTTCCGCGTAGGTTTACTTTTTTAACCTTCGGCAGTTGATTTAATACTACGGGTAGTGCGTCAATATCTTGTTCGGTGAGCTTTTTTTCGGATAAATCGAGCACCTCTTCGTTTGCAGGTATCAATTCACCGTGAAAGGATACACAACACTTATAATTTATCTCGGCATTCGGGAATGCGGAGATAAGTTTTTCTTCATCATTAGGCGGCACCGGAAAATCTCCAAGCTCAAGCTTTTTAAGGCGCTTAAACGGAGCAAGAGCATTCACAAGCTCGCCTACGGATTTAATATTCTTGTTTTCAAGGTTTATGCTCGCGGTGTCTGCCCTCAGTGTCATACCGTATACTTTAATAGGTCTTACAGAGTAAATATAAAATGCGAGGACGGCGCCGGTGATGAGCGCCGCCACTATAAACCTTAGTATAAGCCATTTCTTTTTCATAAGCATTATACTTCTATTATTGCCTTTCTCGGGCATACTTCTTTGCATTTTCCGCAGGAAGTACAAAGGGTGTAATCAATAACTGCCAAGTTGTCTACAACCTTAATTGCGCCAAATTCGCAGGACCTTTCGCACATACCGCAGGCAATACACGAAACATCACACGCTTTAAGCACCGCAGGTCCTTTTTTCTTGTTTGAGCAATTAACTCTGACCTTTGCCTCTTCTTTAGGTATAATCGAAATTATAGACTTAGGGCAGGCTTTTGCGCATTTTCCGCAAGCGGCGCACATATCTTCACAGATTATGGGCTTGCCGCCTGAAAGTGTTATTGCGCCGAAGTCGCAGGCACGCATACAGTCGCCGTACCCGAGGCATCCGAACTCACACGCAATAGGTCCGCCTCCGGCGAGAGCCGCCGCCGCACAGGTCTTAAGACCTGTGTAGTCGAAATTAACTTTAACCGAATCGGGTCTGCCGCCACAGGCAATAAAAGCGACCTTTTTCTGTGCTTCAACTGTTACGCCTAAGACTTCGCTGAGCGCTTTCGCGGTATTCTCGCCGCCGGGTGCGCATTTGTTGGGTTCTGCTTTTCCCACTGCCAGCGCCGCGGCGTATCCGTCACATCCGCTATATCCGCAAGCACCGCAGTTAGCGCCGGGCAGGCATTCTCTTATCTTCATTTGTTTTTCGTCAACCGGTACACTCATAAATTTATCTGCGAGCGTAAGGCCTACGCCTAAAACTATACCGATAACTAAAACAACCAAAACAGGTATAAGTATTTCCATTGGTTATCCTCCTATTCCGGCAAAGCCTAAGAACGAAAGGGAAACGAGCGCCGCAGAAATCAGCGTTATCGGTAAGCCCTTTAAGAATTCGGGAATATCGGCATCGTCAACCTTTTGCCTGACACCTGCAAAAAGCACCATAGCAAGCATAAAACCGAGACCTGCCGCAAGGGCGTTAAATATAGAGGAAACGAAATCAAGCTCATTTTGAATGTTAAGCATTGTAACGCCTAAAACCGCGCAGTTCGTGGTTATAAGCGGCAAGTATATGCCCAACGCATTGTAAACGGGTTTGATATACTTTTTAAGTACCATTTCTATGAGCTGTACGAGTGCCGCAATAACAAGAATAAACACAACGGTCTGCAAATAATCATACTTAGGATATAGCAGATAATGGTATATAGGATATGTAACTGCGGAGGCTACTACCATTACGAGCGTTACCGCTACACTCATTGAAAAAGCTGTGTTAAGCTTTTTGGAAACGCCGAGGAACGGACAAATTCCCAAAAACTTGGAAAGCACCATATTGTTTGTGAGAATTCCGGCAAGTAAAATCGAACATATAAGTGTAAACTTATTCATTCTCCGTTACCTCCTTTTCACAAACTGTTGCGTTTTCGCAAATGCCTTTTGAGGGGCAGCTTTCACAACCTAAGTGTTCAACAGGCTTTTTACCCTGCTTTTTAGCAATGGCGTTTGATACCGCAACTAAAATGCCGAATACAAAGAATCCGCCCGGAGGAAGTAAGAATATAATCATAGGGCTTACAAATCGTGAAGTTATTGGAAATGAAAACAGCGTTCCGGCACCCAAAAGCTCTCTTATTGCGCCCATTATAGTGATTACTGCAGTAAACCCGAGTCCCATACCGAGACCGTCAAGCAAACTCGGCAGTATAGGGTTTTTAGAGGCAAAAGCCTCGGCACGACCGAGAATTATGCAGTTAACAACTATCAGCGGAAGATAAATGCCGAGCGCCGCGTCAAGAGACGGGGTAAACGCTTTTACAAGCATCTGCACCACGCTTACAAAGCCTGCGATTATGGTTATGAACGCCGGTATTCTTACTTTATCGGGTATAACATTTCTGAGCGCCGCTATAACAACATTTGAACATACGAGAACGAGGGTTGCGGCAAGTCCCATACCGATGCCGTTTATTGCGGCGGTGGTAATGGCAAGCGTGGGGCAAGTACCGAGCACTAAGCGAAGCGTCGGATTTTCCTTAAGAAGACCGTTTGTAAAGATACTTAAATTTTTACTCTTCACTTGTCTCACCTGCCTTAAAAATTACTTCGTCTGCGAGTGCCAACGCTTCGTTCACTGATTTTGTTACAGCTCGAGAGGTAATGGTGGCACCCGTTACGGCGTTTATCTCATTTTTGTTTTCGTCAGCACCTGATTTTACAACAGTAATACCGCTGCACTTTGAACTGAATTGTCCATAAAAGTTTTCCTTTGCGGCGTTTTGTCCGAGTCCCGGTGTCTCACTCGATATATCGAGTATCTCTACTGCCTTAACGGTTTTATCGGGTAGTACCGCCGTCATAACCTTGACCTCGCCGCCGTAACCGTTAGCACTTGTTATAAATATGTAGCCGGTAGGTGCGCCGCCGTCGTTAGCAATATAATAGGTTTTTCCGTCAAAAGTCTCTTCGGTGTAGTTATCGGCTTTGAGAACTCTTGACATCGCCTTTTTTGTATTTTCGTTATTTATGTCAGCAATTTTATCCTTTGTCAAGGCGTTGGTGGAACTGAGCGCCAGCGATACTATAAGGCATATCGCCGCTAAAATCAGGGTGGGGTAGATAAACTTAAACGCTTTATTCATCAGTTTTTACCTCCTTATACCCGAAAGGACGGCTGAACGGTATTCTGTTTATAAGAGGTGTGATGATATTCATCAAAAGGATGGCATAGGAAACACCCTCGGGCAGAGAACCGAAACGGCGTATAACAAAGGTGATTGCACCGCATCCGATACCGAAAATCAGTTTGCCCCAGTTTGCTGTCGGGCTTGTTACATAGTCGGTAGCCATAAATATAGCGCCCAGCATTAGTCCACCTGAAAGTATGTATTTTAACGGGTTTTCACCTGATACTGTCGCGAGTAAAGCAACAGTGCCTATAAAAGATACGGGGATTATAGGATTTATTACCTTGCGCACTATAAGATAAAGACCGCCGATAATAAGTAAAAATGCACTCGTCTCGCCGATACAGCCTGAATGCATACCGAAAAACAGAGTTTTAATACTTGTAGCTTTCAGGTCTGCGAGAGGAGTGGCAGACGAAATGACATCTGATATCGGCTCGCTGAATTTTGTCATAAATGATGGGAAGGATACAAGAAGTATAATTCTCGCACCCAAAGCCGGGTTTACAAAGTTGTAGCCGAGACCGCCGAACATCTGCTTAATTACTATTATCGCCGCCACACTTCCTATTGCGGCTATCGGGAGTGGTGTGTAAGGGCTTAAATTCATACCGAGCAAAAGACCTGTAACAACGGCGGAAATATCACCTATCGTCTGCGGTTTTTTGAGTATTAAATTCCAAAGGAATTCAGAGGCTATCGCAGTTATAACCGTTGTAAGCAATACAAATACTGCTCGAAGACCGAATATAACACATCCGTAAACTGCCGCAGGGGACAGTGCTAACACAACATCAAGCATAATGCCTGCCGTTGTGTCTTCATGCCTTATGTGCGGAGAAGATGCGGCTTTAAGTAAATTACTCATTTTTGCTGCCTCCTAAGTGTATCTTGGCAATTCTCATTACTTCCGTAAGCGGCCGCTTAGCGGGGCATATAAACGAACAGCTTCCGCATTCTATACAGTAGTTTACATTGAGTGTTTTATATGCCGCGGTATCACCTTTTTTGTAGGCTGTTTCCACCCTTGCCGGAGTTAAATTCATAGGGCATGTCTTTTGGCATCTGCCGCATCGTATACAAGCGGTAGTGGTGCGAGCACGCTCGTCTTTTTTCATAATGAGCAAGGCGTTGGTTCGTTTTTCCACAACCGCATCAAGCGAAGATACCGGCTGACCCATCATAGGACCGCCCATTATTATGCGCTCAACTATATCCGCATCTATGCCTAAATATTTAAGAACTGCACTTATAGGCGTTCCGATAGGAACCATAAGGTTTTTGGGGGTATCTACGGCGCTGCCGTCAACCGTAATCCTTTTGGCGGTGAGCGGCATACCCGTAACAATAAAATCATATAACTTCGCGAGGCTTGTAACATTCATTACAATACAACCCACATCACTCGGCAGCTTGCCGAGAGGCACTTTTCTGCCTGTTGCGGAGTAAATTATAACTTTTTCGGCACCCTGCGGATAAGTGGACGGAAGCTTCATTAGCTTTACTGTATCGTCTACATCCTGCTTGTTTGTCGCAACCTCCATAAGCTTTTCGATAGCTTTTGGCTTGTTATTTTCTACGCAAATAATAACCTTTTCAATATTGAGCTTTTCTTTAAGTAGATAAGTGGCGGCAATTATACCGTCAACATTCTCCATACACTCTCTGTAATCCGATGTTATATATGGCTCGCATTCTGCGGCGTTTATTATCAGAGTATCGATTTTTGTGTCTTTTGACGGAGATAGCTTTACATGTGCCGGAAAACCCGCGCCCCCGAGACCTACAAGACCGCACGCTTTTGCCGCCGCCGCTATATCCTCAGCAGTGTTTACCGGAAACGCCTTTAAGTCTGGGTCGATTTTCATTTCACCGTCAGACTCGATTTCAACGCACTTAACCGCTGCGGCACCGTTTAATACCTTATCAACTACACCCTTAACCGTGCCTGAAACACTTGAATGAACCGGCGCTGATACAAAGCCTGTAGCTTCTGCAATGATTGTGCCGACAAATACTTGGTCGCCTTTTTTAACTATCGGGTTTGCCGGCGCGCCTATATGCTGGGAAAGCGGAATGTAAACCGTATCGGGTGCCGGCATTACTTCCGTTTGGATTTCGGCTGAATTTTTGTGGTGTGGCAGTTTAGCTCCGCCGTGTATGCGCCTAATGGGCTTTAGTGGCTTTTCCTTTCTTGCCATACTGTACCTCCGAGCAAAAAAATTATCATTTTACATTATACAACCATATTCGCCCGATTACAAGTAAAAACATCGCCAAAATTTTGACAAGTGTATACTTGGGTAAATTCAGCTTTTTTGTTGCAAAAGAAGCAAAAATATGGTAATATTATCTCATAGTAGTGAAAGGAGTGCCGAAAATGCGTCAGAGTGTTAAAAACAAGCGCGGTATACCGATACCGACTCGCATTGTAATATCTGCGCTTGTGCTGATTTTTCAGCTTGTCATTCTGTTTGTTACACTTCGCACTTTATCTGATAAATCGGTATTTCTGTACACCGTTTCCGAAATTCTTGCTATCATAACAGTGATTTACATCGTTAACCGAAGAGGAAATCCCAGCTATAAAATGGCGTGGATAGTTTTTATACTTATCGTGCCGGTTTTCGGTATAACAGTATTTGTTTTCTTCGGCGGCGGTAGAGTTATGCCTCATCTTAAAAAGAAAATGCGTGATTGTGAGTCGCATAATATGCCTTATCTTAAAGACGATGAGCAAGAACAGAATTTACTCAAATACGATGATTATTCGCATTCCCGTCAGGCGGAGTATCTATCGCGTGAGTCAGGATATCCGCTTTATAAAAACACTTCTGTTGAGTATCTTTCTCCGGGTGAAGTTTTTTTGCCCCGTTTTCTTGAAGAGCTTGAGGCAGCGCAAAAATACATTTTTCTTGAGTTTTTTATTGTTGCCGAGGGAAAAATGTTCAACTCGATTTACGGAATACTAAGAAAAAAAGCCGCACAAGGACTTGATGTAAGACTTCTTTTCGATGATTTCGGCTCAATTAAAAGGCAGAGAAAAGACTTTATCGAGAGGCTTCGCAAAAGCGGTATAAAGGTTGCGGTGTTTAACCAGATAAAGCCGTCTCTAAATATTTTTATGAATAACCGTAATCATAGAAAAATAGCTGTTATAGACGGTGCGGTAGCCGTTACCGGAGGCTTAAATCTTGCCGACGAATATATAAACGCCGAAAAACGGTTTGGATATTGGATGGACTGTGCTGTGATACTAAAAGGCGAGGCGGTATCAAGCTTTGCCGTTATGTTCCTTAATATGTGGGAATTTACTACCGGGCATAGGCTTGAAACCGCTAATTATCTTACCGATTATTCTGTCGAGACCGGCGGATATGTGCTTCCCTACTGTAACGACCCACTTTCAAACAAAAATGTTGCCGCCGGCATTTATATGCAGATACTGAATTCTGCTCAGCGCTATGTTTATATAATATCGCCGTATCTTATAATTGATAACACAATGACCGAGGCGCTTAAAATGGCGGCACGCGCCGGTATAGATGTTCGTGTAATCACACCTCATATCCCCGATAAATGGTATGTTCACCCTGTGACGCAATATAACTATACCGAGCTTTTAGAAGCCGGTGTGCGTATATACGAGTATACTCCGGGATTTATACATTCTAAAATATTTGTGTCGGACGATAGCGTCGCTACGGTTGGTACGGTGAATATGGATTATCGCTCGTTCTCTTTGCACTTTGAGTGCGGCGTGTGGTTTGCGCTAAATGAGACTGTCGGTGATATTAAAAATCATTTTGACGAAATATTAATGCAGTCGCGTGAGATAACCATTGAAAAATGGCGTAAGACACCGTGGGGGATAAGGCTTAAAAGGGCCATTCTTCACCTGTTTGCGCCCTTTATGTAAATATAAACGGAGGTATTGTTATGAAAGGTTTTTTGAAATTTTTAGGTACGGTAGCGGCGATATTTACCGCTATTTTAGGCGCAATTACGGTTTATGACCGCTTTGCAAATAGAAATGCAATTAAGACCGAGTATCTTGATTGCAGTGATAGTTTGCCCGACACGGAGGATGACGATAAATAATTCTTGACTATTTGGTAAATTATTGCTATAATATCTTTTGCTAAATTTTTAGCTCCTTGCCGCGTTTTATGTAATGCGGCCAATAGACCATAAGGAGGTGCAACGAAATGACCAATAAGTATGAGGCGGCTTTTGTGTTCTCGGTGGCAGGCGGCGATGAAGCTGTTGCGGCGCTTAACACAAAGTTTAACGACCTTATAGCCAAAAACGGTACGGTCGAGGGCGTTGACGATTGGGGCAAGAGAAAGCTTGCTTATCTCATCAACGACGAGGCTGAAGGCTATTATACTTTCATAACATTTGAAAGCGAGCCCGATTTCCCGGCTGAGCTTGAAAGAATTGCCGGTATTACGGACGGCGTTCTTCGTGTTATGGTAATCAAGAAGTAATGGAGGAACTTTAATGTTTAACTTGGTAGTTTTAACAGGTAGGCTTACTGCCGACCCGGAGCTCAAAAAGACGAACACCGGCATTTCGGTGACTTCTTTTTCCATTGCTGTAAATCGCCGCTACCGTGCAGGCGAAGAAACGCAGACTGATTTCATCAATATTGTTGCATGGCGTCAGACTGCGGAATTCATCACAAATTATTTCAAAAAGGGCAATATGATAGGCATAGAGGGTTCAATTCAGACCCGCAAGTATGTTGATAAGAACGGCAATAACCGCACGGTATTTGAGGTTGTTGCAAGTAACGCCCAGTTTGTAGAATCTAAAAGAGATAGCGCACCGTCCGCCGGCGGTATTACGGAGGATACTGCTTCTTTCAGCAACGCTGACAGCAGTGATTTTACCGAAATCGATTCCGGTATGGATGATGACCTTCCATTCTGATGAGAGGAGTTTTCTGAAGTGGAGAAGACTGATAGACCGTTTCACAAAAAGGCAAGAAAGAAAGTTTGCCATTTCTGTGTTGACCGTGTAGAAGAAATCGATTATAAGGATATAGCAAAGCTTCGCAAGTTTGTTTCCGAGCGCGCAAAGATTTTACCGCGCAGAGCTACCGGTACTTGCGCAAAGCACCAGCGTGCACTCACAACAGCTATTAAGCGTGCTCGCCAGGTAGCGCTTCTTCCTTATGTAAACGATTAATAAAAACAGTTTTGCCGCAGGTTATGCCTGCGGCTTTTTTTGTTGAAAAACCTCGAAAAATGCTGTATAATAATCATATATTTATCTTTGAGGTGTATTATGAGTGCGTTGAAACGGTTTTTGGCTGTTTTTATTTTGTTGTGCATATTATTATCTTTTTGCTCGTGTGGGGATGCTGGCACCGACGCACGCATTTATTTTTCTCTCGAAAAAATGCCCGAAACGCTTGACCCACAAGTGGCAAGCAGTGATAGCGAACTGCTTGTTTGCCGTAATATTTATGAAGGGCTCATAAGGCAAAACGAAAAAGGAGAAATGGTGCCTGGTGCGGCGAAAAGTTATGAGTTTTCGTCACTTACATATACATTTACACTAAGAGAAAACCTTAGGTGGGCTGACGGTGAGCCTCTTAAAGCTGAGGATTTTGTGTTTGGTATAAAACGCGCACTAAGCCCCGAAACCCGAGCGCCGTTTGCACGGCTTTTATATGCGATTGCAGGTGCTGCGGAGTTTAATTCGGGGAAAAAGACTGTAACACCTGCTTCAGCGCTGGGCATATCTGCACCTGATGATAAAACAGTAGTTATAAAACTTGCATATGACGATAAAAACTTCCTGAAAGCACTTTCCATGCCGGTTTCAATGCCGTGTCGCAAAGAGTTTTTTATAGAGAGTACAGGCAAGTACGGTCTTGAAAAGGATTGCGTGCTATCAAACGGCTCATATAGGCTTGCTCGCTGGAATAAGGAGGATTTTGGTATCCGCCTTTATAAAAACGATGAATACACCGGCGCATTCAAGCCTAAAAACGGCGGTGTTTTTATATCCCGTGACAAAGAAAAAAGCGTATCCGAAAAGCTACTCAGTGGCGACTCGGATATTGCGCTTTTGACGGCAGAATATCTTCCGGAAATTAAAACGCAAGGCATAAAGGAGACATCTGTGCAGAATATCTGTTGGATATTATCCTTAGGCGGTGACTTTAATGAAAATATCCGTCGCGCACTTTTAGGATGCATATCCGCAGATGTTTACGGCAAAATACTGCCCGTAGGTTTCACGGTTGCAAATTCGTTTTTTCCGGGCTGTCTTAACGCGGAAACTGATGATATGTCTTATCATTTGCCCTATGACCCTACTGCCTCACGAGAGATAATTTCAAAAGAAATAAAAGGTTTTAAGAATAAAAAATTCCCTCAAACCACACTTATTTATGCAAATACAGAGCCTTTAAGACCTGTTATTACCGAAATAGTGGGGGATTGGCAAAAGAATTTAAGCACATTTATAAATATAAAACCTACAGATAAGTCGCTTGAAGGTCAGCTTTTAGAACAAACGCTTCCGATTTCGGTCTTTCCCGTGAAAGCTGAGTCTACAACCAAAGAATACATTTATAAATTCAACGATAAATACTATAAAGGTTATAGATTTATGCCGATAGCATTTGAGGAGACTACTTTAGGCTATCGCGACAACCTGAATGGCGTTTATATGAACTATTCGGGCGGATATATAGATTTTTCCTATGTAACAAAAAAATAACTTGAGGTAAAGTGTCTGGTGTAATATAGTAATGAAAACAAATGCATTAGTAGGAAAAAATGACTAAAAATATACTAAACACAACACGGACTGCAAAAAGCAGTCCGTGCGTTTTATGTGAGTTAAAATATCATAGGTTGTATCTGTTTGCCTTTAAGTGCGTGTTCTATTGTTTCTTGCGTTTTCGTAAAATCGCAAACAAGCGAAGTCGGCTTGCCTATCGGGTCGTCCTGCCCGAATGGTACGAAATATATATTATTTGTATTGCTTAAAAGTCCTATATTCTTTGCCGAGGCACCGAGAGCGTCATTTGTGGCAAGCCCTATTACTACCGGACGGTCGTTTCTCAAATGCGCCTTTACCGCCATTGTAACCGGCGTATCGGTTATGCCGAGAGCGATTTTTGCCGTCGTGTTTCCGGTGCAGGGGGATACTACGATTATGTCGAGCAAACCCTTAGGACCTATAGGCTCTGCGGTTGTTATACTGTGAATTATTTTCTCACCGCACAAATCCTCTACGCGCTCTATTAAATCGGCGGCTTTTCCAAACCGAGTGTCGGTGTTATATACGATTTCAGACATTATAGGCTTAATTTTTATATCCAGCTTTGATAGCTTTTCAAGTTCCTTAAGTGATTGACTTATTGTGCAAAAGGAGCCGCAAAAAGCGTACCCCAAGGTTATATCACGCATATTTATCTCCTATGCTTTGATTAGTTCGATTACTGTTTCGGCTATTATTTCACCTGCCGTTACAGGCGCGCATTTTGCAGGGATAGATGGCAGCTTAGTGTAATGTATACCGTATTTTTCCGCTATACCGTCTTCTAAACCACCACGGCTTGACAGGTCGATAAACGAAGAATTAGCGAGAGCCTTCCCGACAGCCTTATCTTGTTTTATGTCAACCGTATTGAAGATGATGTCAAAACTGCTGTTTGCATCCTTGATTTCTGATGTTTGGATATGATTTACACCGCTTGCTTCAAGTAATGCAAAGTCGCGTTCGTTTCTTGCACTAACCGTGAGATTGGTTTTGAAACCTAAGAGTCTGTCGGTTAAAATTTTACCCACTCTGCCGTACCCAATAACCAAAACACGAGATTTCCACAGTGAAAAATCAGTGTTATCTATAGTATGAGCTATTGCGCCCTCGGCGGTTAGCACTGCGTTTTTGAGTGCGTAGCCGTCAAGTGATAAATAGTCCGTATAATTGTTGAGGTCGAGTTTTCCGCCACCGAAAATTCTTGTGCTTTTTCGCGAGGAGTTCAGTATGTCAAGAGGTATTTCCTTTTCACTGATTGTGCAGTTTATGTTAACCCCGTCGCGCGTGACAGGTACCGGCAACAGTATAACATCAGCGTCTAAAATATCGCCGTTGTCATTTTGTGTCAGCCCTAAGGTATCAACGAAAAAACCGTAACTTTTAAGCTTACGGCAGGCATAAAGCATACGGCGGTCGCCGCCGATAACAAGTATTTTCATATAATCACCCACAAAAAAAGATGCCGAAATGTAATTCATTACATTTTATGGCATCTTCTCTTGTTTGTTACTTAAATCAATTTCAAAAGTTTACCCTTCGTGTTAAGGCTCGGATTTTCTATTATACATTCGAGCAGGTATTCAAGCTTATCGCCTATTTCTTTTCCGCGGTAACCATTGTTTTGCAAATCTTTACCGTCAACACATAATTGACTGATTTTATACGGTTCATCACTTTCAAGTATTTGCTCTGCGATATTGATTTGCTCAGTTATATCAATGCCTGATATTGCCGATTTGTAATAAAACAAATCGAAAATATCATTTTCAAGCCGTCTCAGTATTCTTTTTATATCGGCTCTTGTTTTGCATTCCGTATTTATATCGGCTTGAAGCCTTTTAGCGTACGAACTGAATGAGTTTGAGCACTTAAGGCTGTTAAGCGTTGTTTCAAGGTTTTCGCTTGTGGCTGATAAAAATGCAAAGAATTTGAGCTGAGATTTTTCAGGCAAAAGCGGTATTTTTGATATTTCGCCCGTTCTTAAAAAGGGTATACATCCGGTGCGGATAAGCGGTGTTATCACTTCAGGGCAACTGCCGAGGGATAGCCTTAAAAGCTCCGCTCTTATTCTTTCTGCACTTATGTTACTTAAAAGCATAGCATTTTCTATTGCGGCATTGTAGGTTTCTGATTCAATGTCAAACCCGAGTGTTGAAGCAAAACGGAAAAGCCTTAGTATTCTCAGAGCATCCTCCTTAAATCTCAAATCTGCAACTCCTACGGCTTTAAGCGTTCTGTTTTTCAAATCGTCAAGACCGCCGAAATAGTCAATAATTCCGGTATCATCACTGTAGCACATCGCGTTTACTGTAAAATCCCGGCGAGATAGGTCCTCTTTTAAGCTTTCTGTAAATCTTACATTATCAGGGTGTCGGAAATCTTTATATGCGCCGTCAGTGCGAAAGGTTGTCACTTCAAATGGCTTACCGTCCGATATTACAGTAACGGTACCGTGCTTTATTCCGGTGTTTACTGTTTTATCAAAGAGATTTAGTATTTGTTCGGGTCTTGCACTTGTACAAATATCAAAATCATCGGGAAGTATGCCTAAAAGATAGTTGCGAACACTTCCGCCTACAATATAGGCTTCAAATCCGGAATTTTTAAGAGTGCTCAATACTGCTTTTACGCTTTCCGGCAAAAAAAATTGCAATTTTTTCCACCTCTCTCAAAAATGTAGGTTTGTAAATGATGTGTTACAAAATTAGAAGACCTCGCCGTTAGAAGTGAAAGCCTTAATATAATCGGCAGGAGATTTCCAATTCAGAGGACG
>CADCLS010000015.1 GCA_902802375.1 Oscillospiraceae bacterium
TTCAGTTGTTCTAATTACAACAGCCGTAACAAAACCTGTCCAACCACCCATTATATCCGAACCGATTTTCTTGAAGAAATTGTGTTGACGGATATAAACAGGTTGATCGCATTTACAAATCAGTACAAGGATGAGTTTGTAAGGATTCTCGAAAACAACAGCGGTTTATCTTTTGAGAACCAACTGAAATCTGCCCAAACAGAAATAGAGAAACTCTGCAAACGAAATGAAGAAATCGACCGTTTGTTTGGAGCAATTTATGAGGATAAAATCAAGGGGACAATTTCAGAAGAACGGTTTGTCAAAATGTCGCAGGGCTTTGAAAATGAGCAGGCAAAAAACAAAAAGCGTATCGAACAACTCGCAGAGGGAATGAAAAACCAAAACCGAGAAATCGATACAACCAAAATGTTTCTTGATATTGTAGAGAAAACAACGCACTTAGAAAAACTGACTGCTGATGTAGTCCGGGAGTTCATCGACAAAATCGTAGTCCATCACAGGCAGGAATCGGGCGGCGTTACTACGCAAAAGGTAGAAATCTACTATAATGTCATAGGCAAATTTGAAATTCCGCCAATGTTCGCTCAACAAGAACAAAAGGCAACCGCCTAAAAGCAGGCATAAAGAAAGACGGTTGAAATAAGACTTAAATCCTATTTCAACCGTCAACATGGCTGGGGTGGCAGGATTCGAACCTACGAATGCAGCAGTCAAAGTGCTGTGTCTTACCGCTTGACGACACCCCAATATTAAGTTTGTTCAAGAATCCTGCCACAAGTGGCAGGGTACTCTGCGCTGTGGATTTTTCCGAACACTGCGAGTGTTACCGGAAAAAATCACACTGCTCGAGACTTCGCGGTTCGCAAATCCTGACGCGGATTTGCGCCCACTTCGACGAACCTACGAATAAAGCCGTCAAAGTGCTGTGTCTTACCGCTTGACGACACCCCAATGTTTAACTTAAATATGAAAGATGAATAATGAATATTGAACTATCCAGAAACGCCACACAGGTCTTTTTCCCAATTCGTTATTCATTATTCATAATTCATAAAGCCGCTTGGCGCGGTTGTTTGGGGTGGAAGATGGGACTCGAACCCACGGTCTCCGGTGCCACAAACCGGCGCTTTAACCAACTAAGCTACATCCACCGTAACGCAAAAACTATTATATCACAAAGAAAGTGTTTGTCAAGAATTTTTTAGGTTTATATTTACAAAAGCTTCTGTTGATTGTATAATATTTCTCGAACGCTGAATGGAGGTATAATTATGTCATATAAAACCGATATTGAAATAGCTCAAGAATGTCAAATGGCGCCGATAACCGAAATTGCGCGCCGCGCTCATCTTGAAGAAAAATACATAGAGCAGTACGGAAGGTATAAAGCAAAAGTTGATTTGTCGCTTTTAGATGAAACCGATAGAGATGACGGAAAACTAATACTTGTTACTGCAATTACTCCGACCCCTGCAGGCGAGGGCAAAACCACAACCACAATAGGTCTTGCGGATGGTCTTAGAAGAATAGGCAAGGATGTGACTGTTGCTTTGCGCGAACCGTCACTCGGTCCGGTTTTTGGTATTAAGGGCGGTGCCGCCGGCGGAGGATACGCGCAGGTAGTGCCGATGGAGGATATAAATCTTCATTTTACAGGAGATTTTCACGCAATAGGAGCTGCAAATAATCTGCTTGCGGCAATGCTTGATAATCATATTCATCAGGGTAACGCGCTTGGCATTGACACACGAAAAATCACTTGGAAACGCTGCGTTGATATGAATGACAGACAACTGCGTTTTGTTGTTGACGGTCTCGGCGGTAAGGTTAACGGTGTGCCGCGTGAGGACGGCTTTGATATAACGGTTGCTAGTGAAATAATGGCGGTATTGTGCCTTTCAACATCGATTTCAGACCTTAAGCGCAGACTATCTAATATAATTGTAGGTTATACTTTTGATGATGAGCCGGTAACATGCGGTGACCTAAAGGCGTCAGGCGCTATGACAGCGCTTCTGATCGATGCGCTAAAACCAAATTTAGTGCAGACGCTTGAGGGTACTCCGGCATTTGTTCACGGCGGACCCTTTGCAAATATAGCTCACGGATGCAATTCTGTTATGGCGACTAAAATGGCACTTAAAATGGGCGATTATACCGTGACGGAGGCGGGGTTCGGCGCCGACCTCGGAGCTGAAAAATTTCTTGATATAAAGTGCAGAAAAGCAAATCTTGTGCCTGATGCGGTTGTTATAGTTGCAACTGTTCGTGCTCTTAAAATGCATGGAGGCCTTAGTAAAACCGAGCTTGCTACAGAGGATTTAGATGCGCTCGAAAAGGGCATACCTAATCTGCTTCGTCATGTAAGCAATATTAAAAATGTTTATAAGCTTCCGTGTGTAGTAGCAGTAAACCGTTTTCCGACAGATACTGATAAAGAAATAGACTTTATCATTTCAAAATGCAAAGAGCTTGGTGTTAATACTGTGCTGTCAACCGTTTGGGCAGACGGTGGCAAGGGTGGCGAAGCACTTGCGCGCGAGGTGGTGCGTTTATGTGAAGAAGAAAAGGGCGACTTCACATATTCTTATGAAGACGACCTGACAATCGTTGAAAAAATTGAGGCAGTCGTCAGAAAGGTTTACGGCGGCGACGGTGTAGACATTACACCTAATGCAAAAAAACAGATAGAGAAGCTCGAAAGTCTGGGCTTTGCAAACTTACCTGTATGTATTGCAAAAACGCAGTACAGCTTTTCGGATAACCCTGCTTTGCTCGGTGCACCTGTAGGCTTCAGAGTTACCGTTAAGAATGTAAAGGTATCTGCCGGTGCAGAGTTTATAGTTGTGCTTACGGGCGATATTATGACTATGCCGGGGCTTCCGAAATCTCCTTCCGCCGAGAGGATAGATGTTAACGAAAAAGGAAAAATCACAGGGTTGTTTTAATATGAGTAGAGTTTTATCCGGATTTGAACCAAATGAGGTTTTTGAGTTTTTCGAGGATATTTGCGCTATCCCTCACGGCTCAGGAAACACAAAAGCAATAAGCGATTATTGCGTGAAATTTGCAAAGGAAAGAAGCTTAACCGTTTATCAGGATAGTCTCAATAATGTGATAATTAAAAAGCCGGCGTCTGAAGGCTATGAAAAAGCCGAGCCGGTAGTGCTTCAGGGGCATCTTGATATGGTATGTGAAAAAGATTCGAATGTAGAGTTTGATTTTTTCACGGATAGCATACAACTAAAAGTTGATGGCGATTTTATTTCGGCCAATGGCACTACGCTTGGCGGTGACGACGGCGTAGCAGTAGCAATAGCGCTTGCTATTCTTGACGACGACAGTATCAATCATCCGCCTCTTGAAGTAGTGTTTACTACCGATGAGGAAACCGGTATGTATGGTGCGGCAGGTCTTGATACCTCACTTATTTCCGCAAAAAGATTTATCAATATAGACTCTGAAGACGAAGGCGTTTTCACAGTAGGATGTGCAGGCGGTGCGAGGGTTGATATTAAACTTCCTATCAATATAGAATACGCCGATATGACGGCATATGAAGTAACTGTATCCGGTCTTAAAGGCGGACATTCAGGCACAGAGATAAACAAAGGCAGGCTAAATGCAAATAAGATACTCGGCGAGTTTTTAAGCGGACTTAGTGATAATGTTCTTATTTCAAAAATATCGGGCGGCAGTAAGGATAATGCTATACCCGTATCGGCGCGTTGTGTTGTTGCGTTTAGCGGTAATATAGCAGAAAAAGCGAAAAATTTTGAAAAACAAAACCGAATAGCGACTGATAACAATCTTACTGTTAGTGTAAGCAAATGCATTAGTAATATCTTCTGCGATTTGGAATCTTCAAGAAAAATAATCAAATTGCTTTGTGATTTACCATACGGTGTGCAGTCTTTCAGTAAAGATATTGACGGTCTGGTTGAAACATCACTTAATTTGGGTATTGTAAAGTCCAATGAAAAAGAGCTTTCCGCATCACTATCTGTAAGAAGCTCTAAATCCCTCGAAAAAGCAGAACTTATAAACAAGCTTACGGCGATTGGCGAAAGTTACGGCGCCAATGTTTCTGTGAGGGGAGATTATCCTGCTTGGGAATATCGAAGTAATTCGCCACTCAGAGAAAAAATGGTTTCGGTCTTCAAAGAGATTTACGGAAAAGAGCCTCGAATTGAAATAATCCACGCAGGTCTTGAGTGCGGTCTTTTCGGTGAAAAGATAAAGAACATTGACGCGGTGTCTATAGGTCCGGATTTATTTGATATTCACACTCCTCGCGAGAGATTATCAATCTCATCGCTTGTTCGTACTTATAAGTATATTTGTAGTGTCTTGGAGGCGCTGAAATGATAGAAAACAGAATAGATATATTAAAAAAATTACTGCCTGAACATTCGGCGGCACTAATAACCTCAGAGTCTAATTGCTTTTATCTTTCGGGTTTCAATAAAAGCGAGGGTATGGTTCTGATAACCCGTGACGATGCGATATTGTTTGTCGATTTTCGCTACATTGAAGCCGCGCGTGCGGCGAGTAAAATAAGTGTTAAACTGTCGCAAAGCTTTTATAAAGATATTTACGGAATTCTTAAAGAGAAAAATGTTAAGACTGTTTTTGTGGAGGCGCAAAGTGTAACGCTGAGTCAAAAATCAGTGCTTGAAAATGCATTCTCCGGTATTGAAATTTCAACGGCAATCAATATTGATGAAAAAATACTCGAAATGCGTGCGGTGAAAACCGAGGCGGAAGTGTCGCTTATAAAATCAGCTCAGGAGATAACCGATAATGCATTTTCTTATATACTCAATAGAATTTCCGCAGGGAAAACCGAGAGAGAAATCGCATTAGACCTTGAGTTTTTTATGCGCAAAGCCGGCAGTGAGGGCACAGCGTTTGAAACAATAGCCGTATCGGGTAAAAATTCTTCAAAGCCACACGGTATACCGGGTGATAAAGAACTCAAAAACGGTGATTTTTTAACACTTGACTTTGGCGCAGTGGTAGGCGGTTACCGATCGGACATGACAAGAACAGTTTGCATAGGTAATCCCACCGAAAAAATGAAAATGGTATATAATACTGTACTTAAAGCACAAGAAGAGGCAATTAAAGCAGTTAAATCGGGCGTGATTTGTAAAAGTGTAGACAAAGTCGCGCGAGATATAATTAATAATGCCGGTTTTGAGGGCTGCTTCGGTCACGGACTCGGACATAGTGTGGGTATTGATATTCATGAAAATCCGTCTTTTAATATGCGCTGTGAAGCCGTAACAAAACCGGGTATGGTGATAACCGTTGAGCCGGGGATTTATCTTGAAAACGAATTCGGTGTGAGAATTGAAGATATGATAATAGTCACTGAAAACGGATGCTTTGATTTAACAAAGAGTGATAAAAGCTTAATAATAATATAATTAAATCACAAACTAAAAGCCTTTTGCGTATACTGTAAGGAAAGAGTTGTATTCTTGAATTACGATAAGCAGGAGGCTTTTTTATGGCAACTTTTACCAATCAGGCAACGCTTAGTTATAACGGTATAACAGTAAGCTCTAATATCACTACGGGACAAATACTTGAGGTTTTGGAAATAAGCAAAACAGCAGCACACGACACTTATGTCCCAGGTGACGAACTGACCTATGCAGTATCTCTTGTAAATACCGGTGCTACTACGCTTGGCGGCATAACTCTTACAGATGATTTAGGTGGCTATACCTTCGGTACTGTCGGAACTTTGTATCCACTCTCTTTTGTTGACGGTTCGCTTCTTTACTATGTAAACGGGGTTTTGCAGCCAACGCCTACAGTTATCGCCGGTCCGCCTATGACAATATCAGGTATAAATATTCCGGCAGGCGGCAACGCTGTTATAGTTTACAGAGCAAATATAACCGAATTTGCACCACTTGAGACAGGAGCAGAGGTTGTGAATACAGTATCTGCCGGCACGGCACCCGATACGCATACTCAAGCTAGTGAAACGGTTACAGCCGCAGGAGTTGCAAATCTTGATATTACCAAGAGTATGTCGCCAACTGTTGTAAGTGAAAATGATACCATAACTTACACCTTCGATATTTCCAATACCGGAAATACCGCGGCAGAAACAACGGTGGTTTTAAGTGACACATTCAGCCCTGTACTAAACGATATTACAGTCCACCTTGACGGCACCGAGCTTAATGCCGGAACACAGTACACTTATAACGAACAAACCGGAGAATTCAATACAGTTGCAGGAGTTATAACAGTACCGGCGGCAACTTATAGTCAGGATGCGCAATCAGGTCAGATAAATGTAATACCCGGTGTTACAACACTTACGGTATCTGGTACAATCTAAATATGAAATAGAGCAATTTGCGGAGGATTACACCTCCGCATTTTTTACATATTTCAGCAAATTTCACCAATATAATAAATATTTTGGAAAAATGCAAAAAAAGACTTTTCAAACGGATAAAAATGTGTTATTATCTTAAATGACAAAAATATAACGATTATTGTGTCTTGTTATGCATTGTCGTTATATGATTTTTTAGGGAGGAACCGTTAATGAAGAAAAAAATCAGTAAGCTTCCTTTCAAAGGCACACCTGAGCAGGAAGCAGAACTCAAAAAGGTTATCGAAGAGCACAAAAGCGACAAGAGTAACCTGATGGTTGTTATGCAGAAGGCTCAGGATATCTACGGATATTTGCCTTTTGAGGTTCAGGAAATGATATCGGAGGGTATGGAAGTGCCGCTTGAAAAGGTTTACGGTGTTGCAACTTTCTATGCTCAGTTTTCACTCGCACCTAAGGGTGAGTATAATGTTTCGGTATGTCTTGGTACTGCGTGCTATGTTAAGGGTGCTCAGGCAATTTTTGACGGCATTTCGGAAAAGCTCGGAATCGGCGTAGATGAATGTACTGCTGACGGCAAGTTTTCTCTTACTGCCTGCCGTTGCATAGGCGCTTGCGGTTTAGGTCCGGTGCTTACCGTCAATGATGAGGTTTACGGAAAACTCACTCCTGATGATGTTCCGAAAATTTTAGAGAAATACGGTGCATAACCGACTGGGAGACCGGTATTATATGAAAATCAGAGAAATTAAAGATTTACTTGGCGCAGAGGTTCTTTGTTGCGAGCAGAATCTCGACCGTAATGCATATTCTGCTTGCGGTTGCGACCTTATGAGCGATGTTCTGGCTTATGTAAAAGACCAGGCAGTGCTCCTTACAGGTCTTGTTAATCCGCAGGTTGTGCGAACCGCGGAAATGATGGATATGATTTGTATAGTTTTCGTTCGTTCTAAGTCTCCTACAAAGGAGATGCTTGATTTGGCAGAGGATAACGGCATTGTAGTAATGCGCTCTGATAAAAGACTTTATGAGGCTTGCGGACTTTTGTATTCAAATGGTCTTGTGGGCAACAAGGTAAAAGATTGAGCGAACCGTTAGTTTTTCATTTTGATATTGACGGCAACGATTTTTCTGCCGCAGGTCAGGCTTCTGTACAAATCAAAAAGAGTTTGAGACAGTTGGGGCTTTCTCCTGAAATTATAAGGCGTGTTTCTATCGCTATGTATGAGGGAGAAATCAATATGGTTATTCACGCAAGTGGCGGAACGGCCGATGTAAAGGTGTTCGAAGACTGTATTGAAATTATTCTCGCAGATAAAGGCCCCGGTATAAAAGATATTGATATGGCTATGAAAGAAGGCTACTCAACCGCTTCGGATACAACCCGTTCTTTAGGCTTCGGTGCAGGTATGGGGCTTCCGAATATGAAGCGGTATACCGATGATATGAAGATTGAGTCGACGGTTGGAGTGGGAACCACTGTTACAATGCGCATAAACATAGCCTGACACTCATTATAAAGGGTGTATCTTTATGAACGATTATAAGCATTCCGTTTTGCTTGACGCCGGAAAATGCACAGGTTGTACTACCTGCTTAAAGCATTGTCCAACCGAGGCAATACGGATAAAAAAAGGTCACGCGGTTATAGACGGTGACAGGTGCATAGATTGCGGCGAATGTATAAGGAACTGTCCTAATCAGGCAAAAAAAGCAGTATGCTCTAAGCTCGACGCTATGGATAAGTTCAAGTATAAAATCGCTCTTCCGGCACCTACGCTCTACGGTCAGTTTGAAAACCTTGAAGATATTGACTATGTACTGAGCGGTCTTTTAAGAATAGGTTTTGACGATGTTTTTGAGGTTTCAAAAGCGGCAGAGCTCGTTTCCGCATATACGAGGATGTATCTTAAGACCGAGGGTGTTAAAAAACCGGTTATTTCATCTGCGTGTCCTGTTGTAGTGAGGCTTATTCAGTTGAGGTTTTCTTCGCTGAGTAACAATATATTACATATGTTGCCTCCTATGGAGGTCGCCGCACGCCTTGCAAGGCGAAGAGCTTTGGAAAAACATCCGGAGCTGAAAAGGGAAGATATAGGCGTTTGCTTCATATCGCCCTGCCCTGCAAAGGTGAGCTATGTTAATAACGGATTTGCCGATTATAAGAGCGAAGTAGATGTTGTGGTCTCAATCAGTGATATTTACTTGAAGCTTGTTAATGAAATGAAGCGCGGCGATAATGTTGAAAGCTTGTGTGAGTCGGGCATAATCGGACTTAGTTGGGCAAGCTCTGGCGGTGAGGCCACTGCGATTTTCAATGAAAAATACCTCGCGGCTGATGGGATAGAAAATGTCAACAGAGTACTTGACCAGCTTGAAAACGGCAATATTTCGCAGCTTGATTTTATAGAGCTTAATGCATGTCCCGGTGGTTGCGTAGGCGGAGTTATGACTATTCAAAACCCGTTTATTGCAAAGGCACGCCTTCGTACGCTCAGGCACGGTCTGCCGGTTTCAAGAAACGGCGCTGATTCCGATAATTATATACCTGATGGGTATTTGTTTAATAATCTTCCCGAATATGCTCCTATAACAAGGCTTAGTAACAATATAGCTGAGTCTATGCATATGATGGCTGATATTCAAAAAATAAAATCAGGGCTTCCGAATATTGACTGCGGAGCTTGCGGTGCGCCTAACTGCCGTGCATTTGCAGAGGATATAGTTAAGGGAAAGACGAAAGAAACTGATTGTCCGATATTATGCGGCAAATCAAGGGTGAAAAAAGATGACAGTTAATGAGTTATCCGTAGAGTGCAGTTTTGATGCGGTCTGTGTACCTGATGGTGAAAGGGAAATATCCGGTGCATACATCGGAGATTTGCTGAGTTGGGTTATGGGCAGGGCAAATGCCGGAAATGTATGGATTACTATTATGAGCAATGTGAATGTAATTGCCGTAGCATCTTTGGCGGATGTTGCCTGTGTTATACTTGCCGAGGGCGTAAGCCTTGATGACGAACTGATAAAAACTGCAACTAAAAAGGGCGTAAATGTTTTGAAATCTGATTTGCCGGCTTTTGAGACGGCGATGAAGCTTTCAGGTAAGGTTTTATGAACCGCTATTATTACGATTTCCATATACATTCCTGTCTATCCCCCTGTGCGGATGATGATAATACGCCGAATAATATTGCCGGTATGGCTTCTCTTTGCGGGCTCAATATCCTGGCGCTTACAGACCATAATTCAACCAAAAACTGTCCGGCTTTCTTTGAGGCGTGCCGAAGGCATGGAATAGTACCTATAGCAGGTATGGAGCTTACAACGGCGGAAGATATACATGTCGTATGTCTGTTTGAAGAACTGAATGATGCTATGGCGTTTGACGGTATGATAGGCGAGCATAGGATGCTTATAAAAAACCGTACCGAAGTTTTCGGCAATCAGCTTATACTTGACGGTCAGGATAATATTATCTGCGAAGAAGAATACTTTCTTTCGAATGCAACGGATATTTCGATTGAAGATGTACCGAAATATGTTTCTGAATACGGTGGGATTTGTTATCCTGCTCATATAGACAGGCAGGCAAACGGTATAATATCGGTTTTAGGTGCGTTTCCCGAAACACCTTATTTCAAATGCGTTGAGATAAACCGACCTGAGAAAATAAAAGAATACACTCAAAAATACGGCCTGAGTGAAAAACAAATAATTATCAGCAGTGATGCTCATTATCTTACCGATATTGGGGATAAAGAAAATTATTTTGATATTGATGATGAGCCATATAGTGCGGCAAATGTCCGCAAAAAGCTATTTGAGATACTTAGATGAATTATGAAAGAATTATCACTTAATATACTTGATGTTGCAGAAAATTCGGTAAAGGCGGGCGCTGAGCTTACACAAATCATTATTGATGAGACCGATGAGGCGCTTGTTCTTAAAATAATTGATAACGGTTGCGGTATGAGCGAGGATGTAGTGCGCTCAGTTATTGACCCGTTTTACACCACCAGAACTACCAGAAAGGTAGGCTTAGGCGTTCCCCTTTTGAAGCTTGCCGCTGAGCAAACAGGCGGTAGTTTCTCAATAAATTCAAAATCGTCTGCGGAATATCCGATTGAACACGGAACTAAGGTAGAAGCGAGGTTTTGTAAAAATCATATTGATTTTACGCCGCTTGGTGATGTTATTTCGTCGATTACTACACTTATTCAGGGACATCCCGATACGGATTTTCTGTTTTCACATACGCTGTCAGGCAAGGTTTGCGCTGAGCTTGATACGCGTGAGATAAGAAAAGCGTTGGACGGCGTACCGCTTTGCGAATACGAAGTGATAAAATGGATAGAGGAGTATTTGAAAGAACAGTACGCCGAAAATAAATAGTTTTTAATTTTATTTATATATGCATAAGGAAGGATGAATTTTATTATGAAATCTTTAGCAGAACTTCAGGCAATCAAGGATAAGATGAAGGACAAGGTAGTACTTCGCGAGGGCACTAACGATATAAGAGTTGTTGTCGGTATGGCTACTTGCGGTATTGCGGCAGGTGCTCGCCCCGTTCTTAATGCACTTGTTGAAAGTGTTAATGAGCTTGGCTTGTCAAATAAGGTTACAGTTTCTCAAACAGGCTGTATCGGTATTTGCCAGTTTGAACCTGTTGTTGAAGTGTTTGAAGCAGGAAAAGAAAAAGTTACTTATGTAAAAATGACCGCTGAAAAAGCAAAACAAGTTGCCGAAAGTCATCTTCAGGGTGGCAAGGTGCTTACAGAATATACTCTCTCTGAGGGTGAACTTTAATTTGGAGGTAAACTTATGATTCGTTCGCAAGTTCTTGTCTGCGGTGGTACGGGATGTACTTCTTCAGGCAGCAAGAAAATCCAAGAGGCTTTCAAAAAGAGCATTGAGGAAAACGGTCTTTCCGGCGAAGTTAAGCTCGTTCAAACCGGATGTTTCGGTTTGTGCGCTTTAGGTCCGGTTGTTATCGTTTATCCTGAGGGCACTTTTTACAGCCAGGTAAAACCTGAAGATGTTCCCGAAATTGTTGAAGAGCATCTGCTTAAAGGTCGTATTGTTGAGCGCCTTGTTTATGATGAAACAAGTATTCCCAAAGAGGAACTTAATGGCGCCGTATCACTCAGTGATACTGATTTCTATAAAGCTCAGCACCGTGTAGCTCTTCGTAACTGCGGTGTTATTGACCCTGAGAATATCGAAGAATATATAGCGGTAGACGGTTATGCTGCACTCGGTAAGGTTTTAACCGAGATGACTCCTGAACAGGTAATTGAAGAAATCAAAAAGTCAGGTCTTCGCGGCCGTGGCGGCGGCGGTTTCCCGACCGGCGTTAAGTGGTCACTTTGCGCTCCGAATAAAGCAGACCAGAAATATGTGGTATGTAACGCCGATGAGGGCGACCCGGGCGCATTTATGGACCGTTCCGTTCTTGAGGGCGACCCACACTGCATTATCGAGGCTATGGCTATTGCCGGTTATGCAATAGGTGCCACAAAAGGCTATGTTTATGTTCGTGCAGAGTATCCGATAGCGGTAGCCCGTCTTCAGCGTGCAATAGACCAGGCGCATGAATACGGTCTTCTCGGTAAAGACATTTTCGGTACCGGATTTGAGTTTGAGCTTTATATCCGTCTTGGTGCCGGTGCATTTGTTTGCGGCGAAGAAACTGCGCTTATGACCTCTATTGAGGGTAACCGCGGCGAGCCTAAGCCCCGTCCGCCGTTCCCGGCAGTTAAGGGACTTTTCGGCAAGCCTACCGTTGAAAACAATGTTGAAACATTTGCTAATGTTCCGCAGATTATCCTTAAGGGTGCCGATTGGTTTGCTTCAATGGGTACAGAAAGGTCAAAGGGTACAAAGGTATTCGCCCTTGGCGGTAAGATTAAGCATACCGGTCTTGTTGAGGTTCCAATGGGAACAACTCTTCGCAAGATAATATATGATATCGGCGGCGGTATTCCTAACGGTAAGCAGTTCAAAGCGGCACAGACCGGCGGTCCTTCAGGCGGTTGTATTCCGGCGTCACTCATTGATACAGAGATTGATTACGATAACCTTACGGCTATTGGTTGTATGATGGGCTCCGGCGGACTTATTGTTATGGACGAAGATACCTGTATGGTTGATATTGCTAAGTTCTTCCTTGAGTTTACGGTTGATGAGTCCTGCGGTAAATGTACTCCGTGCCGTGTAGGTACAAAGAGACTTCTTGAAATGCTTGAAAAGATTACAAGCGGCAAGGGAACTCTTGAGGATATTGATAAGCTTGAAGAGCTTTGCCAGTATATTAAAGCAAACTCCGCTTGCGGACTTGGTCAAACTGCTCCAAACCCCGTTCTTGCAACTCTTAAATTCTTCCGTGATGAATACATCGCGCATGTAAAAGATAAGAAATGTCCGGCAGGTGTTTGTAAAGATCTTCTTACATATACTATTGATAAGGATAAGTGTATCGGTTGCGGTCTTTGCTCAAGAAACTGCCCGGTATCTACCATTCATAAGACCGATTATGTTGCCGAAGGCCATAAGCTTCCGTCCTATGAAATTGACCCTGCTAAGTGCATAAAGTGCGGCGTATGTATGCAGAACTGTAAGTTCAGTGCAATAAGCAAGCAATAAGAAAGGAGCCGAGAATAATGGATATGATAAATGTTAAAATTAACGGTATTGCGGTAAGCGTGCCTAAGGGCTCCACTATATTGGAGGCCGCCCGTAAAATAGGTGTAGAAATACCTACTCTCTGCTTTATGAAAGATAAAAATGAGATTGGCGCATGCCGTATCTGCGTTGTTGAGGCAAATGAAGGCAGAGGACCGAGAATGGTTACTGCCTGCGTTTACCCTGTAAGCGAGGGTATGGAGGTTCTCACTAATACCGAGAAAATCCAGAAGTCAAGAAAAACCACTCTTGAACTGATACTTTCAACTCACGATAAAAAGTGCCTTTCCTGCAAGCGTTCAACCAACTGTGAGCTTCAAAAGCTCTGCCGCGACTATGGCGTTGAGGAAGGCGCATTTGAGGGCTTTAAGCCTCACTATGAGTTAGATTTCTCAACAGCACATCTTGTAAGAGATAATAACAAATGTATTCTTTGCCGCCGTTGCGTTGCTGCCTGCCGTGAGCAGTATGTAGGCGTAATAGGGGCTAATGACCGCGGTATTGATACCAATATCGGTCAGGCATTTGAGCTGTCGCTTAATAATACTCCATGTATCTCCTGCGGTCAGTGTACCGTTGTTTGTCCTACCGGCGCGCTCACTGAGCGTGACGATACGGATAAGATTTGGACTGCTCTTGCCGATCCTTCAAAGAAGGTTATCGTTCAGACCGCACCGAGTGTTCGCGCTACTTTAGGCGAGTGCTTCGGTATGCCGATAGGCACTAATGTTGAGGGCAAAATGGCAGCGGCTCTCCGTCGTATGGGCTTCTACCGCGTGTTCGATACCGATTTCGGTGCCGACCTTACAATAGTTGAAGAGGCTAACGAGCTTGTTGAGCGTATTAAAAACGGCGGAACACTTCCGATGATAACTTCCTGCTCGCCCGGTTGGGTTAAGTTCTGTGAATTCTATTATCCGGAACTAATTAAACATCTTTCCACCTGTAAATCTCCTCAGCAGATGACAGGCGCGGTTATTAAGACCTATTGGGCAGAGAAAAACGGTGTTGATCCTAAAGATATAGTTTCTGTATCTGTTATGCCTTGTACTGCTAAGAAATTTGAGATAGGCCGTGATGATCAGTCAGCCGCAGGTGTTCCGGATGTTGATATTGCTATCACAACCCGTGAGCTTGGCAGAATGATCGAGCGCGCAGGTCTTGATTTTGTCAACCTCCCTGATGAGGACTTTGATAATCCGCTTAGCGAGGATACCGGTGCCGCTGTTATCTTCGGTGCTACCGGCGGCGTTATGGAAGCGGCGGTAAGAACTGCAAACGCTTGGCTTAACGGAGCTAACGAGCCTATTGAGCTTGAAGCTGTAAGAGGTACTAAGGGACTTAAAGAGACCACCGTTAATGTCGGCGGTACAGACCTTAAAATTGCCGTTGCATCAGGCGCTTCTGCCGCGAAATATGTTATGGATCAGCTTAAAGCCGGAAATCCAAACGGTTGGGGCTTTATTGAGATAATGGGCTGCCCCGGTGGCTGCGTAAACGGCGGCGGCCAGCCGATTCAGCCTCAGTATGTTCGTGATACTGTTGACCTTAAAGCAGTAAGAGCTAAGACACTTTATGACCAAGATAAAGAAATGCCGCTTAGAATGTCGCACGAATCACCCGCTATAAAGATGATTTATGACGAGTGGTTTGACGGCTTCGGCGGTCCTAAGGCACACCATGCTCTTCATACAAGCTATACTCCACGCAAGAAATATAAGAATGATTAATTCATAAAATGTTGAGGCACCTACTCAAATCGGGTAGGTGCCTTTATCTTTACAAAATCCGCACTTTATGATATATTACATCTGGGTGGTTAATATGTATCAAAGATGTTTGCGGTGTGCGGAAAGCATAAAGGGAATAATAGGTGACTTTAAGCCGAAGATTGCAGTTGTTTTAGGCTCGGGTCTTGGCGGATTTGCGGATAGCATAGACCTTAAGTTTTCGGTGGATTATAAGGATATACCGGATTTTCCGGTGTCGACTGTTGCCGGGCATAGCGGCAGGTTTATGTTTGGATTTTTAGGTGATAAACCGATAGCTGTGGCAAAGGGCAGGGTACACTGCTATGAGGGGTATACTTCTGCTGAAGCCGTTATGCCGATAAGAGTGTTAAAACTGCTCGGTGTTCAAACTGTTATCCTTACCAATGCTGCCGGCGGAATAAATGAAAGCCTTAAACCCGGAGATATTATGCTGATAGAGGACCATATAAGTCTTTTTGCGGATAGTCCGTTAAAGGGTGAGAATATCGATGAATTGGGCACCCGTTTTCCCGATATGACCGAGGTTTATAATTTGGATTATAGAAAAATAGCCTTAGATATTCCTGATATCTGCCTAAAGAAGGGAATTTACGCACAGTTAAAAGGCCCTCAGTACGAAACACCTGCCGAAATACGCGCACTTGAAGTTTTGGGTGCCGATGCAGTGGGTATGAGTACGGCAATAGAGGCAATAGCCGCACGGCACGCGGGAATGAAAGTTTGCGGCATCTCACTTATAACAAATATGGCGGCAGGTAAAGCAAAATTACCTCTTTCGCATAACGAGGTGATTGAAGTATCTAAAAAAGCAGAAAAAGATTTTTGCCATTTAATCAGCGAAATTGTAAAAAGAGTATAGTAAAAGCGCGAACGGTTTCTCGTTCGCGCTTTGTAAATTCATATTATTTACTTGCCGTTTGTGGCTTTTCTTGCGGTATTTCTTCGTAAAATGTCTCAATTATTATATCGGTGAGTGCTTCTTCATTTGGTATAAAAGCGGAATAACCGTCTCTTAAAAATGTTTCGCCCGGTATGCTTTTGAACTGTATCGCGTCGCCTAAATTCATTCTTATACAGTTGGTTGCAAGATATGTGGTTTGCGATAGGGTAATGTTTGTGGAAACGAACGGCGACATAAGATTATAATAGGTAATAACCTTTGAAAAGTCATTAGAAATCTCGCCGGCGGCTTTATTCATAAAAGCTTTTATGAAGTTCTTTTGGCGCTCCATTCGGTAATTGTTAGCGTCAACATTTTCTGTACGCCAGTGAATATAGTTTACGGCGCTTTTCCCCTTAATTTTAATTGTGCTTCCGGTTTTATGAGTTGTTCGGGTGCTGCTGTCATAATAGTCCTCATTAACCGGAACGCTTATTGTACCGACAGAGTCAGATAACTTTTCAAGAGCTTTTAAGTCCATTGTGATATATGAACTGATGTTAATTCCGTATAGAGCACGACTTACTGATAAAAGTATATTCTCACTACATTGTTGAATGTCTTTACCGTAGTTAAAAGCCAGGCAAATTTGTTTTTTCGAAACGCCTGAGTATACGCCGTTTGTTGTATATTGGTTTACATCAACGAGCGTTTCTCTTGAAATAGGTATAACGCTTACCTGATTTGTTTTTGTGTTTACTGAGCCCACAAGCAGTGTGTCCGCCTGACCGTTTTGACCGATGCCGAGATTATCACCTAAGTTTTCCTTATCAACGCCGATAAGCAAGAATGATACAATATCTGAGCATAGTTTGTATTTCTTACCCTTGTACAAAATACCCTCTTCGTTCTCAACAACATTTGAATTTGTGATGTTGGCGTCGTTCTTATGAAATTGAGATTTACCGATGTTGTTAAGCAGAGCGATAGTGCCAATCAATAGTATTATCAGAGCCAAAATTACGGCTAAAGCTATAATAGTTATCTTAAGCGGTTTTTTCATTGATTTACTCCTTGAAACGGTCTTGAATTGTATATAATTATACTGAAAATTATTAAATGTGTCAATGTTTTTGCAAATAGGTATGGAAAAATGATTTTAAGTGTAGTATAATAAAACAAATATGCTTTTATGGGAGATATGTTATGAAGATTATCGTTACCGGATGCGGTAAAATCGGAGTAGCTATAATAGACAGTCTTGTAAAAGAGGGACACGATGTTATCGCAATCGATAACCGTCTTGAAGCTATAGAAGAAATACGCGATATATATGACATTATGTGTATCTGTGCAAACGGCGCAGATTTCAACACATTAAATGAGGCAGGTATTATAAGTGCCGATATGTTTATTGCCGTAACCGGTTCAGATGAGCTTAATATGCTCAGTTGTATTATTGCCAAAAAAATGGGCGCTAAACATACTGTTGCGCGCGTCAGAAATCCGGAGTATAACGATAAAAACCTCGGTTTTATAAAACAGCAGATAGAGCTTTCTTTGATACTTAATCCCGAATACCTTGTAGCACAGGAAATATTCAATATACTCAAATTTCCGGCGGCGGTAAATGTTGAAACCTTTTCCCGTCGTACTTTTGAAATGGCAGAAATGCTGCTCCGCGACAATAGTCCTATCATAGGTATGAGCCTTTCAGAGCTTCGTAAAAAGTTTCAGGCAAATTATCTTGTTTGCGTAGTTCAACGCGATGAGCAGGTGTTTATACCTGACGGTAATTTTGTCCTCGAAAGCGGCGACCGTATAGGTATCACCGCTGATACGAACGAGATACAAAAGCTTCTTAAAATGCTCGGTATTCTGCAAAAGAGTGCAAGAGATGTTATGGTGCTCGGCGGTGGAAGAATAGCTTATTATCTTTCGAAAATGTTGATAGCTTCGGGCAACTCGGTTAAAATTGTAGATAAAGACAGAGAGCGTTGTGAGTTTCTTGCCGATCTTCTGCCACAAGCTCGCGTTATAAACGGTGACGGAACAAATCAGGAGCTTTTACTTGAAGAAGGACTGACCTCATCTGACGCTTTCGTTTCGCTTACCGGCATGGATGAGGAAAATATACTTGTTTCAATTTTTGCACAGACTAAGCAGGTCAAAAAGGTTATTGCTAAGGTAAACGGTATTGAGCTTTCGGATATGGCGGAAAAGTTGGGGCTTGACTGTATAGTAACTCCAAAGCAAACCATAAGCGGCATTATTTCCCGTTACGCCAGAGCAATAGCGAATTCTGAAGGCAGCAATGTTGAAACGCTTTATAAGCTTATGGACGGCAAGGTTGAAGCCGCTGAGTTTAATGTGGCTAATGATTTTGAATATAAGGATATACCGCTTAAGGATTTGAAAATAAAGAAGAATATTCTTATTTCAGGAATTATCAGAAAACGCAAGGTGATAATTCCGTCAGGTGACGATGTAATAACGGCCGGTGATAGAATAGTTGTAATCGCCGCAAACACCGTGCTTAAAGACCTTTCGGATATTATGAGGTAGATTTTTTATGAATGTAAAGGCAGTGATTAATACTCTCGGCAAGATGACCTTGGCTGAAGGCATTCTTTTGATACTACCGCTTTTAGTGTCGCTTGTTTACGGTGAATACTCAGGCGCTGTGTCTTTTGCCGCCACGATAGTTATATCCGCGTTTATAGGCGGTTTATTGATTCTGCTCACTCGCCGGCATAACAATGTTATTTATGCAAAAGAGGGCTTTGCAATAGTGGCGGGAGTGTGGCTTTTGATATCTCTTATAGGTGCATTACCTTTTACAATATCGAGCGAAATACCTAATTATATCAATGCCTTTTTTGAAACGGTCAGCGGATTTACGACTACGGGAGCCTCAATAATCAAAAATGTTGACGAAATGTCAAAAGGGTTGCTTTTCTGGCGCAGCTTTACACATTTTATCGGAGGTATGGGTTTTCTCGTTTTTGTTATGGCAATTATCCCTAATGTTACGGATAGGTCAATTCATATACTTAAAGCAGAGGTGCCGGGGCCGACTGTCGGCAAGCTCGTTCCTAAGATTAAAGATACGGCAAAGATTTTATATCTTATCTATATTGTGATAACTGTTTTAGAGATAATACTTCTTATTGCAGGCGGTATGCCTGTATTTGACAGCGTAGTTCATTCTTTCGGTACTGCCGGTACGGGCGGATTCGGAATTAAGGCGGATAGTATTGCTTCATACAGTCCGTACTGTCAATGGGTTATCGGCGTATTTATGTTGCTTTTCGGCATTAATTTTAATATTTATTACCTTGTACTTATGAAAAAGTTCAGAGATGTAATAAAAAGCTCTGAGCTTTGGTGTTACCTTTCTGTAATATTCGCAAGCACTGCGGTAATAACCTTCAATAATATTGAGCTTTATAAAAGACTGTCAGTTTCTGTCCGTCAGTCATTTTTCCAGGTCTCTTCAATTATTACAACCACCGGGTATGCAACTGCAGACTTTGATAAGTGGACGGGACTTTCAAAACCGATACTCCTTATATTAATGTTCATAGGTGCCTGTGCCGGTTCTACCGGGGGCGGACTTAAAGTATCGCGTGTTATTTTGCTTTTTAAGACAGTGTCAAGGGAAATAAAAAGGCTTTTGCACCCACGCACAGTGTCAACCATACATTTCGAGGGTAAAAAGGTTGATGAAAATACAATAGGCGGTGTAAGTCATTATTTTGCGATTTATATAATTTGTTTTGTTGCGGTGTTCCTGTTTATTTCATTTGAGCCGTTTGGCATTGAAACAAATTTCTCTGCCGCCGCCGCCTGCTTTAATAATATAGGACCGGGCTTCGGCGCGGTAGGGCCTACGATGAATTATTCGGCATATACCGAATTTTCAAAAATAGTGCTATCATTTGCTATGCTTTTAGGGCGTTTGGAAATTTTTCCGATAATAATTGCATTTTCTCCCACTATTTGGAAGAATGATTAGTCCGGACGGTGAAAAAATGATAAAAAATCACAAGTTTACTCTCACATCCTCAAGGGTGATTATATTCGGTTTTGCAGGGCTTATTATTGCGGCAACAATTATGCTTAGTTTGCCTATATCTTCCGCTTCAGGTGGGGTTACTCCTTTAATTGACGCTGCGTTTACCGCGACCTCCGCCACTTGTGTTACAGGACTTATAACAAACGATACTGCTACATATTGGTCGCCTTTCGGTCAGGTGTTGATACTGATTTTAATTCAAATAGGCGGTATGGGCGTTGTAACGGTGGCAATAGGACTTTCCCGTATTTCAGGGAAGAAAATAGGTCTGCTTGGTCGCAGTTTTATGCAAGAGTCAATCTCAGCACCGAGACTTGGCGGAATTATGAAGTTTACAGGGTTTATAGTTATAACTGCACTGTCGGTAGAATTACTTGGCGCGTTGTTACTGCTTCCGTCTTTCTGTACTGAATTTGGCGTGAAAGGCATTTGGTATTCTTTTTTCCATTCTGTTTCCGCGTTTTGTAATGCCGGATTTGATGTGATGGGGCATAGAGGAAAATTCTCTTCGCTTACTTCGCTTAAAAGTGACATTTCGGTAAATATAGTAATAATCCTTTTAATCATAATAGGCGGCATAGGATTTGCTACTTGGAACGATATTAAAACATACGGTTTCAAATTTAGGAAGTATTCACTTCAAAGCAGAGTGATATTGGTTGCCACCGCGATATTTATTTTAATTCCTGCGGTTTACTTTTTCTTTGCTGAGTTTGAAGGTATGAAAGGCACAGACAGAGTGCTTGCTTCCATTTTTCAGTCGGTAACACTGAGGACTGCCGGATTTAACACAGTGGATTTTTCTAATCTTAAAGACGCTTCTCTTGGCATTATGATAGTGTTTATGTTAATAGGCGGTGCGCCGGGGTCTACCGCCGGCGGTATGAAGGTGACAACGGTGGTTGTGCTTTTCTACTCTGCATTTAGCGTTTTCAGAAGAAAAAAAGAAGTTAATATTTCTAACAGGAGCATTGACGACGAAAATGTAAAGACTGCCGCGGCGATATTTATGATGTATATAACACTGTTTTTCATAGGCGGCGTGATGATAAGTATGTATGATAATATACCGCTTAAAAATTGCCTTTTTGAAACGGCTTCTGCAATAGGCACGGTAGGTCTTACAACGGGTATAACTACAGGGCTTTCATCATTTTCAAAATGTATTCTTATATTTCTTATGTATATAGGCAGGGTAGGGGGACTAACTGTGGTTTTTGCTGCGGCGAAGTCGTCGCTGACGGGCGCGAAGCTTCCCCTCGAAAAAATAACGGTAGGATAGGTGAATTATGAAAAGTGTATTGCTTATAGGACTTGGCAGATTTGGTACAAATGTTGCAGAAAAGCTTTATGAACTCAAGCACGAGGTTATGGCGCTTGATATTCACGAGGAACGCATTAATAAGATTTTACCTATAGTGACGCGCGCACAGATTGGAAACGGTACGGATGTTGAACTATTAAAGTCGTTAGGCGTTGAGGATTATGATGTTTGTATTGTGACAATTAAAAATTTTGCTGACTCGCTTCAAACCGTATCGCTGTTAAAAGAGCTTGGCGCAAAAGCCGTAGTAGCCCGTGCGATAGACGATATTCACGAGAAATTCTTACTCAGGAATGGTGCGGACGAAACTGTATATCCGGAAAAGCAGCTTGCCACATGGACTGCCGTTTGCTTCACATCAAATCATGTCTTTGATTATATAAGACTTGATGACGAGCATTCCATTTTTGAGGTTACAATACCTGAAGAATGGGAAGGAAAAACTATCGAGCAGCTTGCTGTTCGCCGCAAGCACGGACTTAATATTATGGCTATAAAAGAGCCTGAGGGGCTTAATATGTCCATAACGCCTGATATGGTGCTGACTGCCGATAAACACCTTCTCGTGCTCGGAACGATTAAAAACATAAAGAAAATTTTTAATATATAGTGTTTTTATTATTCTAATTCACCTTATATTGTGTTGTTTTTCTTGACAAATCACAAGTTTGCCTTTATACTCTTATGTGAAATAATTTAATATTTGGAGGAAAAAATATGATTAGTGCCGGAGATTTCAGAAACGGTGTTACCTTTGAGGAGGACGGTCAGGTTTTACAGGTTGTTGAATTTCAACATGTAAAGCCGGGCAAGGGTGCCGCTTTTGTTAGAACTAAGACCAAAAATGTTATTACCGGTTCTGTTGTTGAAAAGTCTTATAACCCAACCGCAAAATTCCCCACAGCTTATATTGAGCGCAAGGATATGGAGTTTTCGTACAGTGACGGTGACCTTTATTACTTTATGGACCAGGAGACCTATGATATGGTTCCGATAAATAAAAGTGATTTAGGGGATAATTTCAAATTTGTGAAAGAAAATATGGTATGTAAGATACTTTCCTATAAAGGAAAAGTATTCGGTGTTGAGCCGCCTACTTTCGTAGAGCTTATTGTTGCTAAAACAGAACCGGGATTTGCCGGCAATACCGCTACAAACGCTACCAAACCCGCAACTCTTGAAACAGGTTGTGAGATACGCGTACCACTCTTTATAAACGAGGGTGAGGCTATCCGCATTGATACAAGAACCGGCGAGTATATGGAGCGCGCATAAATTAAAGGAGGAAGCAGATATGGATATTTGTGAGAAGATTTCTTATATTAAAGGTCTTGCCGAAGGTTTAGACCTTGATGTAAATACAAAAGAGGGTAAGGTTATTTCGGCTATAATAGACCTTCTCGGTGATATGACCGAAGAAATCTGTGAAATAGAAGACGGTCTTGATGATATGACCGAGCAGCTTGACGCGGTTGATGAGGACCTCTCATCTTTGGAAGACATCATTTATGATGACGACTGCTGTGACGGCGACTGTGACCGCTGTGACGATGAGGTTTATGAAGTTGAATGTCCTAACTGTCACGATATTATTTATCTTGACGATGAGATGCTTGAAGAGGACGGTATAGATTGTCCTAATTGCGGCACACCTTTGGAATTTGACTTTGACGGCGAGTGCGACTGCCACGATTGCGGTTGTGAGGACAAAGAGGCTACAGACGCCGAGTAATTTATTAAAAGAATAACCGCGCCTTTCGCTTTTGCGTTTCGGCGCGGTTTTTTGGTGGAAAGATATGGAAGCTATAAAGCCTAAGCTCAATTACAGTGTTTGTAAAAAGGAAAAAGGCGGTATACCGGTTATAATTGTGGCGGCAGGCTCGTCATCTCGTATGAAGGGTGCTGACAAACAGTTTATAAGAATTGGCGGCATACCGGTTATTGCAAGAACGCTTTTGGCGTTTGAGCGTTCACCCGATATATCAAAAATAATACTTGTAACGCGCGAGCAGTCTGTAAATGATATGCAGCTTATTGCTGATAAGTATATGATAAGCAAGCTTACCGATATAGTTGTAGGCTCTGATACCCGTCAAAAATCTGTGATTTGCGGTCTTGAAAGGCTCCGAAATAATGAGGATAAGGTTTTGATATCAGACGGTGCGCGGATGTTTGTTACAAAAAAACAAATCTCCGATTGCGTGAAAGCACTCGAAAACCACGACGGCTGTGTTACGGCGGTGAAAGTTAACGATACCGTAAAAAAGGTTGAAAACGGTGTGGTGATTTCAACTGTTGACAGAACGCCGTTATACCTTGCGCAAACACCTCAGGGTATAACTGTGAGCCTTTACCGAAAGGCACTTAAAAATGTTGATATCACCGCACTTACCGATGATGCGTCGGTCATGGAGGCAGGCGGATTTGATGTGGCGGTTGTTGAGGGTGACAGAAAAAATATTAAAATCACCACTACCGAGGATATTGCCCTCGCGGAAATTGTCTTAAAGGAGATGTCGGTATGCGAATAGGTCACGGATATGATGTTCACCGTTTGGTTTTTGGAAGAAAGCTTATTATAGGCGGTGTTAATATCCCTTATGAAAAAGGACTTGACGGTCACTCAGACGCCGATGTTCTTCTTCACGCAATTTGTGATGCTCTGCTCGGCGCTGCGGCTCTCGGTGATATAGGAAAGCATTTTCCTGATACCGACGAGAGATATAAAGGCATAAATTCACTTTTGCTTTTAGAGGAAGTATCAAAACTCTTAGAGCAAAACGGATATAGTGTTATAAATATAGATTCTACGATAATAGCGCAAAAGCCTAAGCTTTCGCCATACATAGATGAAATGGTTAACAATATATCTGCCTCACTCAATATCAAGCCGGAAAATATAAGTGTTAAAGCTACTACTGAAGAGCATTTGGGTTTCACAGGCGCCGGTGAGGGGATAGCGTCTCACGCAGTATGCATTATTGATAAGCAGTAATAATTTTTCCCGTTTATAAATATTATTAAACGGGTGATTGTTTTGAAAACATATGTTACCGTTACTAAGAAAAGCCTTATGGCGGTATTTCTCTCGACACTGTTCATAATTATAGTAAGCGGTCAGTTCTACGCCGCCAAAAACCCGGTAGTCAACGGTAAAACTCACGCTCAGCGTGTGGCATATATTAAGTCACTGTCTCTCCTCCCCGATGAGGAAAATGCAAGCAGTAAAAATATTGTTATACCTGATATATTCTCTGATGTTTACGATAATTATAATAAACTGCAAATGAAATCCGGTTACGATTTAACACCATATAAGGGCGTAGAGGCGACTGTATATACATACCCTGTAGGCAGAATAAAACAGGAAAACAATGATGAATACTATGTAAATCTTATAGTATATAAAGGAAGAATAATAGGGGGAGATATTTCGTCGAGAAATTTCTACGGTGAGATGCTTCCGCTAAGCAGTCAGAATTGAGATTATGGAAAAACAAAGAATTGATAAATTTATATCGAATCAAATAGGTATTTCCCGTAGTAAAGCTCGGACAGGCATTAAAATGGGAAAAGCTTCGGTGAACGGTTTTACCCAAAAAGATTTTTCGTATCAAATCAATCCCGAAATCGATAGAATTAATTATGACGGCAACGAAGTCTTATACGAAAAATTTGTCTATATTATGCTTAATAAGCCCTCGGGCGTAATAAGCGCATCGACTGACGGAAAACACAAAACAGTCCTTGACCTTGTCTCTGGAGATTTACGGGGCCGTAATCTTTCAGTCGTCGGCAGACTTGATAAGGATACTACCGGGCTTATAATAATAACCGACGACGGTGATTTTGCTCATAAGTGTATATCACCTAAAAGCGAAATCGAAAAGAGCTATATAGCCGAGCTTGACGGTGATATTAAGGCTAGTCTTATAGAAGAGTTCAAAGAGGGCATTGTCCTTGCTGACGGATATAAATGCAAGCCTGCAATTCTTGAGGATTTGAAAGAACGCAAGGTGCGAATCATTATAACTGAGGGTAAGTATCACCAAATCAAGCGTATGTTCGGCGTGGCCGGGCTTGGTGTGAACCGCCTGCATCGCGAGCGTATAGGCGGTCTTAGATTGCCTGATAATCTTAGCGTTGGCGAGAGTGTGAAATTGAATAAAACTGAAATAAAAAGCATATTTTGACATTTTTTATCGGTTTTATATAAAACTTATAATTAAATATTGTGTGAATTGATTATAGCATTTATCTGCGGTTGTTGTTATAATAACCTATGACAAATGGCATTTCATAGGAGGTTGAATTATGGCAAGTTTGTCTTTGCGTAATGTTTACAAGAGATATCCCGGTGGTGTTACCGCTGTTTCGGATTTTAATCTCGAAATTAAAGATAAGGAATTCCTCATTTTTGTAGGACCGTCCGGTTGCGGTAAGTCCACAACACTCAGAATGATTGCCGGTCTTGAGGAAATCACAGAGGGCGAGATTTATATTGGAGATCGTCTTGTTAATGATGTTGCTCCTAAGGATCGCGATATAGCAATGGTTTTCCAGAACTATGCGCTTTATCCTCATATGACGGTTTTTGATAATATGGCGTTCGGTCTTAAGCTTAGAAAGACTCCGAAGGATGAAATCAGGCGTCGCGTTGAAGAGGCGGCAAGAATTCTTGATATTGAGCAATTCCTTGAGCGTAAGCCTAAGGCTTTGTCGGGCGGTCAGCGTCAGCGTGTGGCGCTTGGTCGTGCTATTGTTCGTGAGCCAAAGGTTTTCTTGCTTGACGAGCCTCTTTCAAACTTGGATGCGAAACTGCGTGCACAGATGCGTACCGAGATTTCAAAGCTTCACCAGAGACTTGGTACAACATTTATCTATGTAACCCACGACCAGACCGAGGCTATGACAATGGGTACCCGTATCGTTGTTATGAAAGCCGGTTTTATTCAGCAGGTTGATACTCCGCAGAATCTTTATCTTTATCCTTGCAACCTCTTCGTTGCAGGTTTTATCGGCTCTCCGCAGATGAACTTTATAGAGTCTAAGCTCCTTAAAGAGGGCAATGATTTCTTTGTGGAGTTCGGTTCTGAAGATACAAAAACTCGTGCTGGCGTAAAGTATAGGATTAAATTGCCGGCGGATAAGAACAAGAATGATTGTCTTGAGGCTTATGTTGATAAGGAAGTCATAATGGGCATCCGTCCTGAGCATGTTCATAACGAGGCAGACCTCCTTGCGGCAAATAAAGACGGTATTGTTGAGGCCGATGTTGAAGTTACCGAGCTTATGGGTGCTGAAACATATCTCTATATGAACTGTGAAGGTCAAACAATCAACGCGCGAGTTGCTCCAACCAATACTGCTCGTCCCGGAGATAAGATTAAGATTGCTCTTGAGCCTTCTAAAATTCATCTCTTTGACAAGGAAACTGAGGTTACGATTTGTAACTGATACCCGGAAATTAAGTTGTGATAAACATAGGCGGTCGCTGTAAGGCGACCGCTTGTTTGTTGCTGTTAAAAATAATAATACTCAAATCAAACCTTACGGCTTAATTTGAGTATTATTGGTGGAGCAAGATATCTTTAGACGAACACCCGGTCGGGATAAAAAACCTTTGTTTTGATTAGATTTTATTCTCGAATTGGGTGCGGCACCTTGCCACCTAATTTATAAGCAAAAGATAACAACGCGAGGCACAAAGCATAAAAAAAGAAGAGCCTCAACTACGCGTTTGCGCGTCGAGGCTCTCGACTGGTGGAGCAAGATGTCTTATAGACGAACTCTTATGTACGGCATCGGAGCAGCCCGAAAGAGCCGTTTCGATGTCGTCGATGGGAATGTCTTTTATCTCCATCATTTGATTGCTTGCGTTGAAAACAATGTCAAAATGGTCGTCATACAGATAAATCGCATTCACAAATATATTGATAATCGCCCGCCGTTTGTTTATATCGTCCGATGGCAGTTTCATCACATAATCGAGGAACGCAAGTATCTGCTCTTCGCTTAAAGATACGCATTTGCTTTCTTCCTTTTCAAGCTCAATCAGCAATTTTTCTTTTTCTGCCATACGGGCATTGATGCGGTCTGTAACCATACCGTTGCTTTCACCACTTTCAAGACTTTGCCATAAGTGTTCGATTGCGGTATCAATACTATTAATTGCATTTTTTAGATTTTTAATTGTCAGGTTACTGCCGTCCGCATTACAGTATTTTATCATTTGTGAGGCAATATATTTGCAGTTGTCTTTTGTAAGCATACTAAGGCAGGTGGATATCACTTTATCTTCAATAAGTGACTTGCTGACGATTTTCTTATTACACTTTTTCTTCTTTGCTTTCTTGCAAGCGTAATAATGGTATTGTCGCCCGGTTTTGCTGGTTCCACCGTATCCTATCATCATTCCTTTGCAGTATCCACAGAAGAGTTTTGTTGTTAAAAGATATTCGCCCTCGCCGTGTGTTCGGGCGGGTGCACTCTTGTTTTTGTTTATGATAGCCTGAACTCTGTAAAACAGTTCATCATCTAAAATCCTCGGCATACCGCCCGGCGTTTCCTTATCTTTATAGATATAGACTCCAATATATCGCTTGTTAGTCAACATTTTACTCAAACTGTTCATACTGAACTTTTTGTGAATGGATGTCATAATTCCTCGTCGCTGCATATCTTTGACTATTTCGGTTTTTGTTTCTCCGGAGGCATACCGTTCATATATTTCTTTCACGATGGCAGCACCTTCCGGATCAACGCTGAATGTTCTATCGGGATTTACTATAAACCCTAAACCCGGATTACTGCCGTTTGACAAGCACTTTTCTGCATTGATGCACATACCGCGCCGTATTTTTTGCGAGAGTTCAACTGAATAATATTCCGCCATACTCTCCAAAACGCCTTCCACCAAAATACCGGAGGCATCATTGGTAATGGGCTCCATGGCCGAAATAACCCGAACGCCGTTTTTCTTTAATGCCGCTTTATTAATTGCGCTGTCAAAACGGTTTCTTGCAAATCGGTCTAACTGATACACCAATACCGCTTCAAACCTGTGACTTGAACTGTCGTAAATCATTTTACGAAGTCCCGGGCGGTTATCATTTGTGCCTGTTAATGCACGGTCAATATATTCGCCCACAACATTCATATTATTTTTAACTGCATATTCCCGACAAACCTTTAACTGCCCTTCAATAGATTGTTCTGTTTGACTGTGACTTGAAAACCGTGCATAGATAACTATATTCATTCTAAAAACTCCTTTCGGCAATCATACATAATCATTGTATTGATTGCTTTTTCCTTTACAAATGTGCAAAAGCACCTGCCGCCGGAGTGGCGGCAGGCTATCTTGTTAATTTTTAGGGTGTTTGATTTTCCATTGTTTATAATAGTTCTTACCTTCTTCGCTTTGGTAAAATTGCTTAATCTCGGCTGATAAAAAGAGAGCAAAGGAAGATAATAATGCTTCAGCAAACCCATCCGATTGTTTTTGAGTTTTGCAATTATTATCCACTGCCGGCCCTCCTTATCTCTCACAGTCATCGCGCATACGGCATTGGCGTTGATAGTTTTGCCTCATAAGATAAACTACAAGTTCCTCAATATCTTTTGGTGTAGCACCTCTTGGGGCATACTGCCTTATACTATCCATAGGAATTTTGAGTTTTTCTACCTGATTAGGTTTGAGTTCGGACATTATTTCGTTGATTGAATCATAGTCAAGACTGCCTTCGGTGGCGAGTTGCCTCATCCGCCGTGCCTGTGCGTGAGACGGGAAGATTTCGGTTTCGTCAATGCGGTCAACTATATCCCGTTGCAATTCTTCGTCAAGAAAAGAAATCTCCACCGCCGGAGATACTTTCATTTTGCCTTCGTCTACAAACTGTTGCAGTTCCGGGACAAGGTAAGTCAGGCGGATTAGGCGTTGAATTTGCCTTGCAGAATCGTTTGAGTTTTCAGCAAGTTGTTCGTCCGTTCGGAAATTCGTGCCAACTTGGCACGAATTATTCGCAGGTCGCCCAGCCGTCTTTTTCATAGCTTCATATTTCATCTTATACGCCTTTGCCTTTTCCATAGGGGATAGGCTTTCCCGTTGACAGTTTGAATCAACCATTAAAACGGTAGCCTCATCTCGGTCGATAAAATAAATAATCGCCGGGACTTCTTTAATTCCAAGAAGCTCGGCGGCGTGCACTCTACGGTGACCGGAGATTATTTCATATTCGTCGGTATTTTCAATCGGTTGGACGATTATTCTGTTTAACAGCCCTTTCTCTTCAATACTACTTTTCAGTTCTTCCATTGATTCATCATCAACTATATTGTAGGGGTGTCCTTCAAACGGATGAAGTTTCTCAATCTTGATATTTGCCAGTTTCGGCTTTTGTTTCTTTTCAGCCGGTTCCTTTGACATTGCTAAATCGAGAAAATTGTTTATCTCTTCCGGTGTCGATTTTTTGTTTACCGTTTTTACGGTAGATTTATTTTCTACTCCATTCTTTAAATTTTATTTTTTGTTTTGCTTGTATCTCAAGCGATTGTTCCTGCTTGACGAGTTCTAACAAATGCGGTGATTTATCCCAAATCTTTTCCGCCTGTTTAAGTCGTTTCCGCAGGGGTGTTATTTGTTTTGTCAGTTCCTTGCGTTTTTTCTTATAAATGTTAATGTCGCCGGGTGTCTTCGTCCGACGACGCTTGTTGTCATATTCATAACGCAGTTGTTCTAATGTGGATATTTCTTTCTTGATGCTTTTAATGTCATTGTATAGGTCTTCAAGAGTTTCAATGTCGTTGTTACGCATAAAATGATAGTCGCTGATATACTGTTTCAGGTCCCGTTCCTCATGGCGCAGTTGTACGGATAATAACATTTCCTCTTTTATTTCGTGCAGCAATTCAAAGGTGCGTATTATAACGAGAAATAATAGTGCAACATAAATCTTGCCGATATCGTGGCTGTGCTCGATTGTAAACTCTAACTCTTCTATCTCATATAAGAGCGGAAACGCTTTCGGCTTGTAGGGCGGATACCTTCGTTTGAAATACGAAAAGTCGGGATCATAATAGTTTTCGTTAAGCCGTTTATTAAGGTATTCTCTTGTAAATCCGAGCGTATCCATACGCACAGGTCTTTGCCAACCGGTTGCTATGATTGTAAGATGCTTTCTGTCGTCATTTATTGTATAGCCGATAGATTTAAGATACCTATATACATCATCGGCACAGTCACAGAATTGCAAGGCATATTCTATATCGCCTTTAATCATATCTCGATGTGTCATTTGTCCGTTACGCTGAACCCAGTATTCTTTATTTTTGCCTTTGCTGTAAAAGTTGCTGTTTTTCAAAACCGACTTGCCGTATTCCCGGCAGACTGCATCGGATACCTTGCGGAGTTCTAAATGGTCACCGATTTTATTTTTGAACTTTTGACCGTCTTTGAATGAGCAGGGATTTACGACATAGTGGCAATGCGTTGATTGTGTGTTTAGGTGAACGGTAACCAAAACTTGATATTTATCTCCCCACATTCTCCGTGCGGTTTCTTTACCGATTGAAAAGGCTTCTTCGGGCGTAACCTCACCCGGCTTAAAACTTTGTATGCCGTGATATGCAACTACCTTGCCTTTCATACCGAAACGCCGTTGAACCGAAACCATTTCGGCATGAGCGTTTTGCTTTGAACAGTTAATACCGGCAACAAACATTTGCTTATCTGTCTTGTCATCGTTTTCGGCATACTTAAGTGCTGAATACAAATCATCGTCAAGATATTCCCGTGGCGTTGTTTTATCCGGGTTGTCAGCATACTCAAGTGTAGCTTTTAGATTTCCATAGACTGGCCAGAATCCTGTAACTGCAATAGTGAATCACCGTCCTTTCCGGGCAACAGCAAAGTGTTTGCGATGTCTGTCAACAACTTGCCAATTTCATTATTAAGGTCAGCAGATGTGCTTTTATCCTCCAAATTGCCAATCTTTTCGAGCAAAAGAAAAAGAGCGTCAGGCGGAACCGCTTTCGGTTCATAGCCAAATGCTCTTTGCTTTACATATTCGGTTGTTGACAGACCGCATTTCTTTGCCTTTGCCGTAATGATTTGCTTTTCCTTTGCTTTCAAGCGAAAAGCGATTCTTGTGTCTTTCCCCATATAACTTCACATCCTTTCGATGGGGGCTTGGGGGCGTTAGCCCTCAAAGATTCAGCCGAAATACCCGGCTGTTTCGGGGCTTATGTGGCACACAAAGTCCCTGCTTGCTAAACTATAGGACAGACTATTTCTTTAAGCCGTCCATTTAGTCCTTTGATACCCTCATAGGCATCACCGTCCTTTCTGTTTTTTATAAAAAAGACTCACATTTCTGTAAGTCATCTTTACATCTTTGGTAGCAGTTGTAGCAGTATTTTTATAGTTTGATTTGGTAAGGTGCAAAAATTGCA
>CADCLS010000016.1 GCA_902802375.1 Oscillospiraceae bacterium
AAAAGAATACCTGCATTTTTGAAACTTTTTTATTCCAAAAACCTATGGTTGCTATCGAGGATGAAATTACCGGAAAAACAGAAGCTATACCGTTATATGTAAATATAAGTGAAGAAAAAAAAGCGGTAATAAAAAAATAAAGACACCATTTACCGGAAAATATTTTTTTATCATTATTAAGAAAGGCTATTTCCCTGAAAACAGCTATTCCTGTGGTTGTCATTGCGGTGTATCCGCCTATAAATGCAAAATGTATAATCCAAAGAAAATCCGTTATGAGTTTGAGAAATATAATACTTTCACGTTTTTTTTGCTGATAAATAAAAAAAGATACACCCATCGCACCGAATCCTATAAGCTGACCGATAATTTTCATATAATTCAAAATAGCTCCTCTAAGCCTTTATACAATTCAAAGTTTCGATTTTCAACAATAAAAGTTTCGATTTTCAACAATAAATTTAATTGACTTTTGAATTCTTTTGGTATATTATATCATAAAAAAGCAAGACCGTTCAATGCATAAAATAAAACAAAAATTGCAAAAAACAAATATTATTACGGAGATGTGTTGCTCTTGAAAATATCTGAAATCAATCCGTTTATACGATTTGCCGAATGCACAAATTACAATACATATTGTAATCCGGTAAATGTTTTCGACAGCAGAATTTTCTATATTACCTCGGGGGCATTATCAATATCAATAAGTGAAAAATGTTTTTCACTGTCAAAAGGTTCTCTGTTTTATTGTTGTGCCGGCAGTAATTACTCGTTAAAAGGTACTAAAGATTGCCAGCTTATAATTCTCAACTTTGATTTGTCACAACGCAGAAACGGCATTAAAAGTTATGTTTCACCGCTGCTTATTTCTGATGTCGATCCTAAAAATCTTTATTCTAATTGCGACCCAATAGAGGAAACTGGAATCTTTGAATCCCTAAATTCATACCTGACGATCAACAATTTAGACTTCGGTGACATTTTAAATTCCATAATTGCTGAATACTCGTACAAGAATATTCTTTACAGGGAAAGAGCGTCAGCTCTGCTAAAGGAATTGCTTATTGATATTTGCCGTACTTTAAATATCGCAACCTCAAAATCATCCGATTTGATTAAAAGCATTATACTGTACATCCGCAATCATTCAAATGAAAAAATAAGCAATGAATCAATCGGAAAAAAATACGGTTACCACCCATATTATATTAATAAAATTTTTTTAAAGCAGACCGGAAAAACCATACATAAATACATCCTAACAGTGCGACTTGAAAATGCCAAACGCCAACTTATAAACACTGATAAACCAATAAACAGAATCGCCGAAGAAACGGGTTTTTATAGCGCATCTCATATGACGAATTCATTTAAATCTCATTTTCACTCATCTCCGCTGGAATTCAGAAAAAACGACAAAGGAATCATTTAGGTATTACATATTTGTTAAAAATCTATTCACCACAAGCTGCCTGAACTCGGGCGATAGGCTTGCAAAATATGCGGTAAAGCCCGTAACACGCACTACAAGATCGGGGTAAAGATCGGGGTTTTTATTCGCCGCCATAAGCTTATCACTGTCAAGTATATTTATATTTATAAGTGTTCCGCCCTCTTTAAAATGACCTAAAATAAGCTTAGTGATAATTTCTACGCCCTTTTCATCAAGCGCAAGCTGCGGGTCAAATTCAAGCTGTAAAGGAGCGGTATTTCCGTACCCGCACTGTACCGAAGCTATGCCGCTCGACTGTGCCGTAACAGAGCCGTCAACCCTGAAATGAGGATTTGGATTAGCACCGTGAGAAATGGGCTCGCCGTCTTTTCTTCCGTTCGGCGTTGCTCCGACAACCGAGCCGTATTCGATTGTTCTTGACCAACTGAACCACCCGGGAATAAGCTGACGGTCATCGGGCATTGGCTGTGCCTTTATTTTACGCACCCAAACCTCGGTAAGGCGCTTTGCCCATTTATCCGAAACCGTGTTTCCGCCGCAATATTTCGGAGAAGAATTAAGCATAAGCCTTACGCGTTCTCCCTTTACACCCTCGAAATTGTTTTGGAGGTTTTCGTATACCTCGTCCCAAGAGAGCCTTTTTTCCTGTTCCACCCTTGTTTCAAGTGCTCCAAAGGAATCGGCGACAACCGCAAGACCCGCTCCGTCAACGCCGATAGTGTAAAGCTTGGCACACTGAGAAATATCGAGCCCTTTTTCAAGAGTATCCTCCATCATAAGGTTCATTATAAGCTCCGGAGTAACTTCCCACTGATGGTCAAGGTGAAGGTTTATTCCTTTTGCAGTAACTTCAATTGCAACCGTAAGATGCTTTGTAAAGATTTCAAAAAGTTTCTCTGTGGATTTTTCATCTTCGCTTTTCATTTCGATCAGCGCTTGTTCAAGCACCTTGGCAATATTTATTTTTACCGTATCGTTCATCGGAAATTCCTTGCCGGGAACACACATCCAGTTGCAGCCCACCGCTATTCGTTTTCTGGCAATTTCTTTAGAGATACCGTTTTTCATATATCCCTCGGTAAGGGTTTTATCACAGCAAAAACGAGGCCACGCATTTTTATTCTTAAGCAAATAGTATGCGGATTTTTTAAGAAATTCCTTATCGCAGTTCTCATGTACCCGTACTGTGAGATTAGCTGAAATGTTTATCATATCCGCCGCCTCAAGCACGAGATATGAAAGGTGATTTGTAAGATCCTTATCGTTCTCGTCAACACCCGAAACCTGATAATAATGCGGGTCGATAAGCAAAAGGTTTGCTATAAGGAACTTAGCGGTCTCGTCGTCAAGCACACCGTTTTTAATATCATTTTCATAATACGGCAAAAGCAGAGTATCAAGCTGAAAGCCCGCGCCGTCACGGGTGTAAACTCTTGACGCACAGTTGAAATACGCCACCCACTGGCACGCCTGCCTGAAGGTCTTGGGTTTGTCTAAACGGATTGCAAGGTTGGTTTCAAGCATTTCTTCAAGATTTTGCCTGATTTCTTCTCTTTCTTCGATCTCTAACTGCCGTTTGATTTCCTCAATATGTCTGTCAATAAACCTGATTATTGCGTTTACGCATTTTTCTTCAGCATCATAAAAACCCTTTTTATCCGGATTTACGGCGCGGTATTTATTTATCTTTTCAAGAAAGCCCCCGAAGCCTAACGAAAGTCCTATTGAATAATCGCATGCCAAATGAGCGTCTCCGTCAATTCCGGTTTGGATATTATACTTTTTCTGTAACGGCTTCAATTCGTCATAAGGAAACCGTATTTCGTCCCAACGCTTGCTCCATTGATTTGTGACCCCCGCCAAATCCTCGTCACTAAGCTGTGCTTTTCTCCAATCAGGCATATAGTGAAGGTCTCCGCGGTAATTTACGAGCATATCGCGCCAACGCCCGCAAAGCATTTCAAGCGGGTCAACATAGGGCGGATGTGCGTCCATAACGCGGCAGAAATTTTCGCTCATACCGTCATAGCCGTAAAAGCTACCGTTTTCGCTGTTAAACCACGGCTCAACCTTATAATTCTTCGGCAAAGGCACAGTACCGAAATCGTCAAGATCCGTATATCCGTTCTGTTCCCTTTTGAGCAGTGTATCTTTAATTTTTTTCTCTCTCAATATTTTGATTCTATCTATATAGGTCAGCATATTTTCTCAGCTCCTCCATTTTTTCTTTTGTCGGCACCTTAAACCTTATTTCTTCAAGCCCCAGGGCTTTTTGCTTTGCAATGCCCAACGGGTGGTAAGGCAAAAGCTCATAACCTATAATATTCTTAAAGCCTTTAATGTAATCCCTTATCTCCGTTATTTCTTCGATACTGTCGTTTACACCGGGTATTATAGGTGTTCTTACAAGAAACGGAACATCAAGCTTATCAAGCTTTAAAAAATTCTTTTTTATTGCGTCGTTTGTGATACCCGTGTATTTTTTGTGTTTTTCAGAATCGAAAATTTTAAAATCCGCCATTACTAAATCAAGCTGTCCCAGTAATTCGTCATCAAAAAGCGCTAAAGAAGTCTCTGCCGCGGTATTAATATTTTCGGCTTTGCACTTTTTTATCAGCTCTTTTATAACCTCCGGATATATAAGCGGCTCTCCTCCCGAAAATGTAACGCCGCCGTCCGAAAAATAATAAGCCTTGTCTTCAAGTATCTGCTCGAAAATTTCCTCTGCCGTCATTTCCCGACCGCAAATTATCCTCGCGCCCGAAAAACAGCCCTCTTTACACATTCCGCATCCTATACATTTCTCGGGATAAAACATTTCCTGAGGTTCTTTTTGTTTACACTCGGGATTGTGACACCACGCGCAATTAAGCGGACAGCCCTTAAAAAATACCGTTGTGCGGATTCCGGGGCCGTCGTGTATGGCGGCCCGTTCAATATCGGCAACAACGGCTTTATCAAAAGTCATTATCGATCAGCTCCTTTTTACCGCTTGCCGCCGATTTTAGAGAAGCGTCAAGCAATGCCATAACGCGTATATTGTAATCAAGCGTTACGGTTTTTATAAGAGGCAGATTATTCTTCCTACAGTATGCGTAATGATCGGCAATATTTGCAATGTGCTCGGTTATTTCATAATCTGGAAGCTCGATTTCATTGCCGTAAATATCCATTGCTTTTACATCCTTTTCAGGGGTGCAGTAAAGGACGCCGTCGGTACAAATATATATCGGACCCGTCGGCAGGGACGCCTGCGGGACGGTCCACGATCCCTCATAGACGCCGAGCGAATTTTTATATTCAATAATACCCGCTACATTATCAGGCGCGTCCATATAGGGAGTATTATAATTTCCCGCAGACGCACAAACCGACAGCGGTAAATCATCGTCTTTCCTTGCCCAAGTGCTGAAGAAACAGCCGTAACACCCTATATCAAGAAATGCTCCGCCGCCCGTATTTGATTTATACCACCATGTAGAGGCTCTTTCGTCATCGGTCATTTCCTGAGCCTTTTCGGTAACTCCGCGGTGCTTTGCGCCTTTACCCAGAGGACCTGTATGTCCGTTGATATAAAAGCTCTTAATAAGCTTACCGACGACGCCGCTTTCAAGCGCCGCCAACTGCTTATGTATATACGGTCTCCAGATGACGGGCCAGTTTACAATCGCCTCTATGCCGTATTTTTCAACAATATCCCTGATTTCAAGTGCCTTATCCAAGGTCATTGCCATAGGCTTTTCAATGCTGACATTTACGCCCCTTTTAGCACATTCCAACACAATTTGAGGCTTAATATCATTCTCGCAAAGTATAAATGCCATGTCGGGCTTTAATTCATCAAGCATTTCTATATAATTACTGTGCGGTGTTATCTTATATTTTTCGCTGTTGTTTTTAAGATTCCAAGTTCTTGTATATCTCGCAGTCGTAGCTTCGGGCGTTTTGGGAGGAACATCGGCAAAGCCGACCAGCTCAAAATCCGGCTGTTCGCTTATATACAGTGCTATTTCGTTCACGTGCATATGCGCAAAGCCTATTATTACCGCTCTGATTTTATCCATATCAAAACCTCCGTAATTCAGCAATTTTAACTTCGCGTTTTTCCTTTGCCGATAAATATGCCGCTTCAAGTATTGCGCTGACATTTATAGTTTCTTCCGGCTTTACAAACGGCTCCTCGGCACCTGAAAGACAATTATATAAATTATCTGCAATACAGAAATGTCCGAAAAACGGCTCTGTCTTAAAACCGTTAGGTTCAAACAAAAGCTCATCAACCGTATCTGAGCCATAAAACACCTTACGGTTTTCTGTATCAACGCCCTTTTTGTTACCGACAATAATTATGTTGTTTTGCTCCGGCAAATTGGCAGCCCAGGCAACCTTAAAGCTAAGCTCCGAACCGTTTTCAAACCTAACATTTCCCGCAGCAAATGATTCAACATTCATCTCTTCAGGATTAAATCCGCTGCTTTCAACGCCGCCTTTTAACGCTCCTGATTGTTCGCTGTTTCCCAGTTCGTCGGTATGTGCTTTATTCATAATTGCGCTCACCGAGATTGGCTTCGGATTACCCATAAGCCATATTGCACTGTCGATTCCGTGCACACCTATATCTATAAGTGCGCCTCCGCCGCTGAATTCCTTGATGTGGAATTTTCCCCATGTAGGTATTCCTCTGCGACGTATACGAGACAGCTCGGCATAATAGATGTCACCGATTTCACCCTGCAATTTCATTTTTTCAACCGCCAAGCGCTCAGGCAAAAACCGTAATGTTTGGCATGCCATAAGTATTCTGTTATTTTTCTTTGCGGTTAAAAACATTTCTTCCGCGTCACAAAGGGTTAATGCAAGAGGTTTTTCACACAGCACATTTGCGCCGTGCTCCAAAGCCGACATTACATATTTTTTATGCATCATATTAGGTGCGCAAACCGAAACTACCTCAGGCTTTTCCGTTTCAAGCATTTGAGTGGCGTCCGTGTAGTACCTTGCTATGCCGAATTTATCGCATAAACCCTTTGCACTGCTCTCAATATTATCGCAAACTGCGGCAATTTCAAATCCGCCGTTAGCTAAATATGCAGGAATATGCGCACTTCGTGCTATCATTCCGCAGCCTATTATACAAACCTTAATCTTCTTCATAATAATCCTTTTTTTCGTATGTAAGCCTTTCAAAATCAGCCGGTGCTTCCCCAAAATCCGGAATATCCATAAGTTCTCCGCCCTTTAAAGCCGACTCATGCGCTATAAGCCCCGGAATCATATATCTCGCAGCATCCCATGCATTGTTAGGCGGCAATTTGCCTTCAACTACAGCGCGGCAAAAATCATCCACCAAAAACGGGTGAGAGTTAAAATGTGAAAACGGCGGTATACTGCGAAAAGATTTCGGCAACCTGTCTTTATCTTGAATTTTGGCAAATCCCTCAATTGCAGCAATAGATACAGGCGATGTGTGGTCATCCCATTCCATTTTTAGAAGCCGCGGATCCATATTTCCGGCAGAGCAATTATTATCAGAGTCGCTCATAGTAGCTCCGGATTTGAATTTCAAATACGCTTCCGGCATCAGTTCATCGGAAACATCTTCTAAATACATTTCATGTTCGGTTCCGTTTCTGTCCACAAAAGGAGCGGTTTGGAAGAAATGCTTATCTGTCACCGTATCGTAAGCGGCATTTTCACCGTAAAAGCATGTAATATATGTTGAAGGCTTGTTAATACCTACGCGTCTGAATTCGTTTATTCTTACAACTCCACCGCCCGACATTCTGAAAACGGCTGTTTCGTTACTAAACGGATTTTCAAAATCGTTTTTCTCTTCACCGAAAATCTCATCGGGATAATCATCTCTTAATCCCATACAGGAAACCTTAGTGGCGTACTGATCAATTGCGGAAAATACCATAGAAATCGAATGCGTTGGGTAATACATCGGCGGTATACCGGCTACCCGTTTCCATTTGTCGCCTCCGCTGTGCTTAAAATCGTCATACATTTCTCTAATGTCATGATAATACTGAGCTTCAGCATAGACAAATTTTCCGAAATCACCTTTTTGATATTTTTCTCTGCAATATATTGCACTGGGGTAATAGTAACAGGTTTCACCCATCATATAAACCAAATGAGTTTCTTCAACAAGCTTTACAATTTCTTTGATTTCCTCAATCGTACAGCCTATCGGAACAGCGCTGTAAACATGCTTGCCTGCCTTTAACGCCTTTATTACCATAGGGCCGTGCAGTTGTCTTTGTGAAAAAACCGCCACGCAATTTATATCGGCATTTTCAAGCATCTCGTCATAAGATGAATAAACCGCGGCCTCGGGATGAGCTTTTTTTATTTCTTCGCGCCTTTCTTCAACCAACTCCGCAACACAAACGTTTTCAACATCCGGATGTTTGCTGAATAAATTTACAAAGTCCTTTGAAAATAATCCATATCCCACGAATCCTATTTTAATCTTCATTCAATTATCCTCCTGATGTATTCTAAATTTTGACTGTTATAGTTATTTGCTCTGAATTCAAGTCCAACATAGCCGCCATATATATCATTTACAGATTTAAGAACATTGCCGTAGTTAATTTCGCCAGTTCCCGGTTCATGTCGCCCGGGCGCGTCCGCAACATGGATATGTCCTATTATATCTATATTATCAGTAACAGTTGCTATCAGATTGCCTGCCATAAGCTGCTCATGGTACAAATCGAGCAACAGTTTAATATTTGGAGAATTTACCCTTCTTATAATTTCAATAACTTCCTTAGAACGGGGCAAAAAGTAATTTTTTCTGTCAAAATTGTTAAGAGGCTCAACAACAAGTGTTACATTTTCCTTTTCAACAATAGGTTTTACAGACAACAGGCAATCAATTATGTTATTAATTTGTTTTTCGTATGATATATCCAAGGTTTCGCCTATTAAGACTATCATTCCGGATGCTCTAAGTGAATTGTAGACCGGAATACTTTCTTCAAGAGCTCTGATTAAATCATTTTTTCTTCCGGAGTTTAAAATTCCGCGCGATAAATCGTCTGAAAGCTTCGAATTTCGGCTGTCAATATTAAAAACAGAACAAGAAAGATTATTTTCAATCATTTTTTGCTTAATTCCATCGATGTCTTTATTGCTCCATTTCCAAAATTCCACAGTATCAAATCCATTTTGTTTTGCTGCATTAAAACGGTCGTAAAATTCCATATTTGAATACAGCATTTCGATACATGCGCTAAATCGCAAAAAAATCCCCCCTATATGATTATACATTCAGTATACATCTTATACCCAAAGCGTTTTTTCCGTTTTTGAGCATATCGGTAAGATCATAGCTATCATAATAAATATAATGGTCTATATTGCTTCTGTAAGGAGCCATATGTCCCTTTGTTACTTCTTTACCGTTAATAAACGCCCTGTAAAAGCCCAAGCCTGTAATTATAAGAGTTGCCGCCGTAAGCTGAGGCCTCACCTCGAAGCTTCTGCGCAGATACGGTGCGGGCACTTTATTTTCAAGAGTACAATAGCTTTCGGTTGCTTTTATAAAGCTTTTCGGAAATTTCATTTTTATATCACTCTTATCTATATAAAACTTTTATTCCTATAAAAAAACAGGGCTGTTCGTGTTAAATGACTTTTCAAAGGATAATCCTGTATATCCGATAATAAAGATAATGCGGTATTATAAAAAACTCATCACAACACGACAGCCCCTGTCTTTGAGATTTATGCTAAGTATAAATCCCCGTATTCGTCTTTTTGATACAGACGGATATAATCAATCCAGTAATTAATCGGGAATGTTGTGCGTTCATCTATCGCACTGCCCTCGGGTAACCATGGACTGTTGTTTGTAAAAATATGATTATTAAACAAAACATATAATGTGTCATGGAAACCGCTCATATCGCTTAAACCGTCATAATTACTGTTAATATCGTAGGTGCAGTAAACCTCACCGTCAACCGACATAGACATATACTCCGGAGTCCACTCAAAGCCGTAGGTGTGGTATTCATTATTAAGGTTTGTTATATCCTTAAATACATACGGCTGTTTTTTGGTGGTCTTATCCATCATATCGCCGCCCTGAGTATGTTTTGTTGTTCTTCCGTCAGGATAGGTGTGTTCCTCTGCAAACCACTTGTGCAAATTCGGAATAGCGGTACTGAGGTCGGAAAAGACCTCAAATACATCAATTTCGGCCATATAGTCAGCTTTCGGCGGCGGACAAATATCATCTTTAAGAGATTTCAGCCAAAATGACGGCCACGCGCCCTGCATATAGGGAACTCTTGCAGATATTTCGAGATAGCCGTATTTGTATCGCATTTTGTTGTAGGTAGTAACCGAATAGCAGGTTGAGTACTGCTTTTCGTTTTCGTCTGCGTTTTTGATTACATTAAGCTTTAACTTTCCGTCCTCTAAACGCATAACCTCGGGGTTTTCCTCGCCGCAAAGGGATAGGTCGGAGCGAACAGTCATATCCTCCCTAAGCGTCCATTTAGAGGGGTCGAGCTTATCTCCGTCAAACTCATCGTTCCAGACAAGCTTATAACCGTCTTTTTCTAAATTCATATCTATTCCTCCAAAAATATTTTAACAGCATTTCATAAATTTGTTTGCGCCGTTTTAAAATCGGCGGAAACAAATCATTCATAGGTTACTTTTAAAAATCAAGCCGTTTTTAACAGTTACGGTTTCATCAGCAAAGCACTGGCTAATAACCACACCATCGTCCTTATGATAATTAATAATTCCCGCTAAGGCACCCGCATGAGCATTGGTTCCTTCAGTATCGGAAATGGCTTTGATATACGAGTGAGCAATACCAAGCTTTTCAACCTTCGCGTTTTGGTTAAGTCTAATGAAAAGACCGGAAGCTCTTTTAGCGCTTTCATTTATATAGATTCCGTGAATAACATGACCGTCGCCGTCAAGCTTGCCCGAGAACATATTGTTATTTCCGATATTAGTATCTTTATCGCCTAATGTGCCGTAAACCCATTCGTTAGGATTTTTTGACATCCAATCAGGGTCGGAAACATCATTGAGATAAATATCAGCAGTGATATTGATTATCCAAAAAGACGGCATACAATCATGACTACCGGCTAAGCCGGTAGTTTGCTCTGCGGCTGTAAGCCGCTGTTACTGGCCGGACTGAAAGTCCACTGAATAATCTGCCTTTTGCAAAAATGCCCCACTGCCGTATATACGGCAATCAGCCTCCATCTGATGAGGGAGGTGGATTTTTGCCATAAGGCAAAAAGACGGAGGGAGAGAAAAGGAAGCTCTCAAACTACCCCTCAGTCAACTTCGTTGACAGCTCCCCTGACAAGTGGAGCCCACCGCTGCGGCGGGATTGCCCATCGGCAAAAGCCTCTCTGGAACCACACGCTTAGCGTGTGGTTTTCGTTATACAAATAACCGCCTTGTCTGCGGGAAACCCGCAGATAAGGCAAAAATTTCGATTAAAAACCTAAAATCATAGGTATTTACATCTAAAAGCTATTATTTTGTCCACAATCCGCCCTGTTCGGGAATCTGATACAGTCTTATCCAGTCTACACTGAGAGTGCAGTCAACCTCGCCTGTACCGGAAACACCGGTAAGAGGAGAAGCTTCCCAACCGTTTGCCGCTGTGGAGATACCGTTACCGATTCTAAGGTAGTGCGGGCTTCGGAATCCTTCCATACCCGATTCCTCATCAAAGCTTTCGGTCAAATCAGCAGTGTAACAAAGCGCACCGTCAACATAAACAGACATTTCTTCGGGAGTCCATTTAAAGCCGTAGATATGATATTCACCGTCGAAGGTATAGGTGGAGTCATTGTCTGATGATACCGGTCTTGCTCCCGGATACCACTTATGCAGGTGGGTAGAGAATGTATCCGTTGTTCGATACTGCTCTAAAATATCAACCTCAGTGCCGTAGGTACTAAATTCATCTCTCGTTAAAGCCTTGGCGACATCAGCGCTCCAAGGACCGTTAAGACCGGAAAGCCAAACCGTAGGCAATAAACCGCCCTGCACAGGAGTTTTCATCTTCATTTCAAGATAGCCGTATTTAAAATTCATTGTTGTAAGGGTTTTTAATCCTGACGCAGCGTAGTAGGTGAGGGTGCCGTCTCCGTTATCAACGCTGTGAACTCTCATATTAAGCGCGTTATTATCAAGCGTAAGATTTTCCGCGTTAGAGCTGATTCTGTCGCTGTACGCTGTGCCGGCTTCCTCGTCCTGCCATTTGCTTGTGATAGTTACAATACATAATTTATGCACTATGCTTCGGAATTTTTCTTGCTCCCTAAACACACATATATGCATAAAACATATATTCCTAATCAACCACAAGAAACGGTAAATTACTTCGATTTTAATTTAATATAGCACATAAATATCTTTTTGTCAAGTGCAAAAGTATATTTTTAAAAATTATTTTTAGACACCCGAATAACTAATGCTATCGAGTGCCTTATTTATAATACGGAGCGTGACATTCAAATTTTTAGGAGGCTCAAACATCATTCTCCATATTTGATAAAGTATTTTTATATATGACTATATAATATTTCAGCGTTCCCTTTGAGTTTTGTTTTGAGATTTGCAGGTATAAAAATACTATCACCTTTTTTAGCATTTATTTCGCCATCGTTCCACTTAATAATGGCGTTACCATCAAGTACAATAAGTGAAACAAAGCTGTCTGACGAATAAATATCCATACGCTCGTTAAGATTTAAAAGTTTTGCAGAAAACTTGTTACATACGGCTAATTCTCTAATGATATTTTTACCGCTTGTAATTACTTTTCCAATATTACCGTAAGGAATTTGGGGCTTTTCACATTTAGTTACATCTAATGCCTTTTTAATATGTAATTCTCTCGGTTTACCATCTGCACCAAGACGTCCGTAATCAGATACTCTATAAGTAGTATTTGAATTCTGTTGTACCTCGGCTATGAGTATTCCCTCACCTATTGCGTGAAGCGTTCCAGCAGATATAAAGAAAACATCTCCCTTATGTACAGGAACGGAATTGCAAACATCCGTCAGGGTGTTATCCTTAATTCGTCTTTCAAATTCTTCTTTCGATATATTTTCTTTAAAACCGTAAACAAGTTCGGCTCCTTCTTCACAGTCAACAACATACCACATTTCAGTTTTGCCGTATTCACTCTCGACTGATAATGCATAATTATCATCAGGATGAACCTGAACCGATAGTTTTTGTTTGGCATCAATAAGTTTTATGAGTATTGGAAAATATGTAAACTTTTCTGCATTTTTGCCAAGCGCGGATTTACCCCATATCTCTAAAACATCATTGATAGTTTTGCCTTTATGCTCGCCGTTAAGGACTATATTCATTCCATCCTTATGTGCTGATAACATCCAAGCCTCAGCTGTAATATCTTTATCGGTTTCAAATCCGAAATCTGCTTTAAGTTTTGTGCCACCCCATAAATAATCTTTAATGGGTGGTTTTAATAATAGCGGATACATATAACCATCCTACTCTAATTCTAAAATATTACAAACATTTTCAATTAAATTTTTCTCAACAATAATTGCATTTTCCTTTGTAGATGCCAAAACAGAAATATAAATTTTAATCTTAGGTTCTGTACCGCTAGGTCTTATTACAACAGAACAACCATCATCTAATAAATATTTTAAAACATCAGATTTCGGAAGTCCGTCGATACCCTTGTTATAGTCTAAAACTTTCAAAATATTCTTATTAGCAAAGGAATTAATTTTAAGATTATTACCAACGCTTTCACGGAAAGTCTTCATAATATTCTGCATTTTATCGAAGCCTAATGCACCTTCAAACTCGTAAGAATGCAAAGTATTCATACAGTATCCATACTTTTGGAATAACTCATTGAGTTTTTCTATTAAACTGATACCTTTACTTTTATAAAAACTAAACATTTCGCATATCATACATGCAGCATTGACAGCATCCTTATCTCTAACGTATGTACCTGTTAAATAGCCATACGATTCTTCAAAACCGAATATATAGGATTGCTCGACATTTTTACTTTCCAAAAGTCCAATTTGCTCACCAATAAACTTAAAGCCTGTCAATACATTTATAGTTTTAACACCATAATTCTCTGCGATTTTCTCAGCCATATCCATAGTTACAACTGTTTTTACCATAATAGGATTTTCAGGCATATTATTATGCTTTATTCTTTGTGAACAAATATAATCGAAAAGCAAAAGCCCTGTTTCGTTTCCTGTCAACAGAACAAACTCACCTTTTTCATTTTTAACCGCAATACCAACTCGGTCACAGTCAGGATCGGTAGCTAAAAGCAAATCTGCATTTTGCTTTTTATAAAACACGATAGACGGCAATGGCTGTGGGGTCAATGTCGCAGTAACCCACAAACTCAAAGCCGCCTATCTGTTCCGCTGCACTGCGAAATGCGCTCATTCCGCAGAACATATCCAATACTCGGATTGCCATAGCAAATCCGACCGTTTCCTATTTATTTTCCGTTTCACCTCACATTCCCATGACGGGGCCGTTATCCTCGTCAATTTCATTTTCCTGTTCCTGTTCCTGTGCCAGTTCCTCGGCGGTCAGCTTGCGGAAGGAATCCACATCGCTGTTAAGCGGGAGAGTTCTTCCGTTATCCCAATGCATGAAGATTTGAGCCATATCGTCGACAAATTCAACCGAACCTCTCGTTCCCGGCGGGACGGGTGAATACGGATCGTCCATGCTCAAAAGCATAAGCCTTGTACCTTTGGGATAGGATTGTCTGTGTCTTTCGGCAAGGCGCCGTAAGCGTTCGTATTCGTTCATTTTTGTCATCTCCGTTTCTGTTTTTTGATAATCATCGTTATCCTTTGTACCATCCAACTCCATCTGCATCGGTATCAGCACCTTCAGCAATTCTTCACGATAATCCATATCTGCAATTTTATTGATATAGATACCGAAGGTGTCAAGAAAAGGTGTACCGTCTTTTTGCGTTATGGTAAGATCACCGCATTGTCCGTGTACGCAGATGAAATTCGCTACCTCATAAATATTGCGCAGACGGGTTCTGCCTGCAAGCGAATGCCCGATTAGCAAAGGATATTTTTCTTCTGCCGTCATAATTCCATCTCCATTCCGTATGATTCTTCGGGCGACCGTGTAAAAGTGAAATCGCTGTGTCCGGCATCTTTACAGTGGTCATAGAAGAAGTCGTCGTCTGCCTCTGCTCTGCGGGTAAGGTATGCAATTTCTTCGGGGGTTGCATTAAACGGTTCTCCTTCGCCATAAAGACAAGCCGCCACATGGACTTGGATTTCCTGTTCTGAATCAACCGTGTTCATAAGGTTATCAAAGGCGGTCCAGCCCTCAAGCTCGGAATAGGTTTTCGGGATTCCTCCAACAAGGAATTCCGCCTGATCGTCCTCCGAGGTTACTGTAACCGCCGAAAATAGCAAGGCCATATCTCACATCACTCCCATCTGCTGTCCGTGCTGATTTTGTATATACTCGTCCATTTCGGACTCGGTATATAGAAAGTAATCGCTACTTGAGTTCCAAAAGGAGACATACAGCTCGCCGTCCTCGGTTTTAATGGCGCGCTGTTCAAATGACTCGCCGAATCCATCTGAATTTTGACCGCAAACTGCTTCCCTCAATTTCTCGGTTTCCTCGGCATTCAGTGCTTCGGTCAGATAGCAGTCAATCTTCCCGTATACCTCTCCGCAGATTTCCTCCAATCCCCAAACGGCGTATATGAGCTTATTGCCGATACCGCTGTGTTCTCCGACATATTCCGCCATATCTCCGAGATCGGGAAGCTGTTCTATTCCAAGCATATCTTCGATTTTGTCGCGGTTATCCGAAATCGTATAATTTGATGCGGGACTGTAATAGCCTTCATCGTCATAGATCGTCGCTTCCAGAGGGCAGAAAAAGGTTAGCTTTGTTTCGGCCGCCGCGATTTTCATTTGATTGATATCATCGAGAACCTCTGAAAAGGTTGTATACTGTCCATGCAGTAAATTCTGTTCGAGGTCTGTTTTAATTTCCTCTCTTGCGTTTGTAACCGCAAGGTCAAGCAGATAAGCGTCATAGAGACTGACCCTTTCGTTCAGAAGCAGAATCATACTGTTCCCGATATCGCTGTCGGAATAGAGCTTTACGCTGTATTCCTCATCTTCCTCGTCTCTCAGAAACAGTCGCTCCGGCGAGCCGTAATAGCCAAGGCTCTGTAATTCCTTATATATTTCGTGGTAATGGACGGTCAAATCAATGACCGCAGTCTCTCCTTGTTTGTTTTGTACGATAGCGTTAATCATTGCAAAGATTCCTTTCTTGTGACCGCTTCGCCGAACAACTCGCGGTGTTTTTCATTTTTGTAGTTCATACGGTATTTCCTCCTGTTACATTGATAAAGAAAAATCGGAGGTCATATCCTGATCCTCCGTAATATCTGTGAGATATTGGGGATCAAGAACGACTTCCGATTCGTTTCGTCCGTTAAATATTGCAAATATATGCTTTTTGTCAATCTGCGCTTCATAGACCGTTCCGTCCCCGTCAAATCGATGGGCAAACCATTTCGCTGTTTCCTTGTTCAGAGTCCATGAAAGGGCTTTGACATTGTCTGCGTTATATGAGGTCACTCCGCGGTAAACGGTCAGGGTGTCCTCCAATTCCCGGAGTTGTTCATATTCCTCGTCCTCCATAAGTGCTTTAGGATCGGCAGATTTGAACATGAAAAGTAAATCGGCTTTGCTGAGATCAGGATCGTTGTGAGGCGCTTCGCAATTTATCCACGCAGAGGCAAGGATTTCTGCGAAGTCCTTTCTTGAAAGGTATGGAGATGCGAGCTTGAGAAAGGTCAGGGCGTAAGGCGGATTGAGCAGCATATATATGTGATATGGGTTTTCCGTTTCGTCTATTATTTGACCTACAGATTCCTGCCATCTCTTTAGGTTTTCTTCATTGAGCGTTATATCTATCGGTTTGAAATTATCACTCCTATCTGTCGGAAGCGCAACCAAACCGGAGGAGGTGAACGGATGCTGTACGAGCATTGGTGAGTATGGCGTTTGATTGACGGCGGTCATAAGCAGGGTTTTTGCGATTGCTTTCACACCGCCCAAATCAGTTTCTTTTCTCATGGGTACTCCTTTCTTAAATAGGCAATAAAAAAGGGCAGACTCTATGAGAATTAACTCGTAAAGTCTGCCCTAAAAGCTCGTATTATAATGGGTGCGGTAGTTCAAATCCCTCCTATCACTGTTTTTGCGGTTGAGGTATCTTTTTTTCCTAAGTTGTTTTTAGAGACGAAAAAACCCACCAAACCGTGATGGTTAGTGGGTTTTCGGGGTGGGTATCTATTTTGCACCCACAATATGGCGGAGTAGGAGAGATTTGAACTCTCGCGCCGGTTGCCCGACCTACTCCCTTAGCAGGGGAGCCTCGTCACCACTTGAGTACTACTCCATAATGATAATCATTCATTGATATATATTAAGTTTACAAAAAATCTAAATGGCGGAGAGGATGGGATTCGAACCCATGTGGCATTGCTGCCAAACGGTTTTCAAGACCGCCTCGTTATGACCGCTTCGATACCTCTCCGTGTGACCAAACTATTCTAACACAAACGGTCTTAATTGTCAACACCGCAAATACATTTTTTGTGTTTTTTCTAAATCACCTTTTTTAGCACAATAATTTCACTCTTATAATCTGCTTCATAGCAAATCCCAATACCGAAATTCATAAGATACTCGCCTGAGTATCTTTTGCCGTTTTGGTCAGTATATTCAGCGTCCGCCTCAAGGGATGAAAGCTTGACATAATGAATAGGAGCATTTGGGATGCCCTTAAGTATATAAGTGCAAACAATTATTGTTTCTTTATTTTCCGATATAAACTCATTAACCGCCGCGTTATTGCCTACGGGTGTCAAAAGTCTATAAAGCTCACCTTTATGAAAAACTTCGCTTAAATCTTTATAATCCGCAATTTGTTTTTTTACATATGCTATGTCTTCATTATTGAGCTTATTAAGGTCGAGCTCATAACCGAGCTGACCGCAAATTGACACATCGCCGCGCATTTTCATAGGTGTAGTCCTATACACCTGATGATTAGGCACAGCCGAAACATGCGCACCCATAGCGGAATACGGATAGCACATACTTGTGCCGTATTGTATGTAAATTCTCTCTAAAGCATCGGTATCATCGCTTGTCCATATCTGCGGAAAGTAGTGGAGAATGCCACCGTCAAACCTACCTCCGCCGCCTGAGCAACCCTCAAACAAAACATCAGGGTATGTTTTTGTTACATAGTCCATAATACTGTAAAGCGCTAAAACATAAGCGTGGTATACTCTGCCCTGCGCCGCACCGACCGCAGACGAACCCACTTCTGTCATACTGCGGTTCATATCCCACTTTATATATGAAATATCTCCGCTTTCAAGCAGACGGTCAAATACAGATTTAATAAAATCCACAACTTCTTTTCTTGTAAGGTCTAAAACGAGCTGATTTCTGCCGAGTGTGCAAGCTCTGCCGTCAATATGCAAACACCAATCAGGATGAGCGCGATAAAGGTCACTGTCAGGTGATACCATTTCAGGCTCTACCCACAGACCAAAGCTCATACCGAGTTCTTTTACCTTTTTGGCAAGACCTCCGACGCCGTTCGGCAGTTTTTTTCTGTTTTCGGTCCAGTCGCCGAGCGAACTATTATCACTATTTCGCGTGCCGAACCAACCGTCATCAAGGACCATAAGCTCAACGCCCACGCTCTTTGCGGTTTTAGCAATACTGAGTATCTTTTCCTCGTCAAAATCAAAATATGTGGCTTCCCAGTTGTTTATAAGCACAGGCCTGCGTATATCTCTGTATTTACCACGGCATAGACGCTCTCTGTAGAGTTTATGGAATTTTCTCGACATTTTGCCAATTCCGTTATCGGAATAAACCAAAACAGCTTCGGGCGCAGTAAAGCTCTCCCCTGCATCAAGGCCCTAAGAAAAGCCGTGAGGATTTATTCCCAAAAATGCGCGCGTGACATCATAAGCATCACGCTGAGCGCCTGCAATAAAATTGCCTGAATATATAAGATTAAAGCCGTAAGCCTCACCCGAAAACTCATCGGTTTTTTTATCTACAAGCGCAAAAAACGGGTTTTCGTGGTGTGAAGTAATACCCCTCATACTTTCAACCTGATGTGTACCGAAGCTCATCGGTGTGCGCTCCGGTATACGCTCTCTCGCCCACGCGCCGTTTAATGTAATAATATCAAAATCGGCGCGGCGAAAATCAATACTAAGGCTAAGCACCTTAGTAATATCAAAAGGCTTTTCACCCGAATTGATTATCTTAACGCTTCTTGTAATAGCATTATATTTTTCAAAAACGGCGTAGTGAAGTTCCGCAACAACACCATACACATTATCTTTAAGAATAATTTTAAGTGATGATACTTTATCGCTTTCTTCTGCGTATACTGAGGGTAAACCGCAAAGTTTATACTTGCCATTTACTATTTCATAGTCCTCATAGCTGAAACGAGTTACGAAAGTACCGTCACTATATTTTGCACAAAAAGCAGGCGTGCGAAGGTCCGCACTGCCAAATGTGGGATATTCCATAGTAAGGTTGTCGGTCGAACAGCTAAACCCCCGGGTAAAAATATCATTGCAGGAAAAAGACCTGCAAAATTTAATCGGGAGCATGTCCTCTAAATCAGGAACATTGTTTATTTGTTTTCCGAAATAGAGGTTCAAAAGCTGACCGTCAACAACACCTATTATGTAACTTGTATCTTCAGTAGCAAGATGAAAAACATTATTATTAAATGAAATCATACAGTACCTTCACTATTTTTTATTGCTTTTTTGTTGCCGAATATCATTTCCCAAAAATCTTTTAGCGGTATACTCGCCGAGAAGCCTTGACGCAACACGAGGAGTGTATATACGGTTTATTTCCGACATAGAAAGATTTGTATTTATAACCGTAGGCTTTCGAGCTAAAAGACGGGTATTGATTATATTATAGACAAGACTTTGTATATAAGGTGATATAAACTCTCCGCCGAGGTCGTCAATTATCAGCAAATCACACCCTACCGCTTCAAGATAGCTTTTATCACTATGCTCTCCGAAATGCTCGCTCTCCATTCGGGCAAAAAGATTATATGCACTACCGTATATCACATTGTATCCGCGCAGAATAAGCTCGTGCGCGAGAGCGAGAGATAAATGCGTTTTCCCGAGCCCCGTATTACCCATAAATAGGAGGCTTTCGGAACCCTTCGGGTCAAATTTAAGTGAATACTCACGAACGAGCTTTAACACTTCGGTCATACGCTTTTTCGGGTTTCCACTCTCGGTATCTACATTCGGATAATAGCTTAAATCAAAATTATCAAAAGAGCACTTATCAATGGGTGCGGTATTAGAGATATTCTTTATATAAAGCTCGGTAGCGGCGAGTTTTATACAGTCACAAACTTTGCCGTCGGCATATCCTGTATCCTTGCACTTTTCGCAGTCATACTCAATTTCGCTTATTCCGGCATTTTTCAAAATCTGTTCGCGCTCTTCGTTTAAGCAAAAAAGCGTTCTCTGAAGCTCGGCAAGCTTGCCTTTATCACCGGAAATAGCTGTAAGAGCAGTTTTAGCCCCCAGTGCAGACATAAGATTTTTAATCTCGGCAAAACGGGCGTTTTCTTTTTCAAGACGGGCTATTTCGTTTTCTCTTTTGGTATTCTTTGCCGAAAGGCTGTTTCGCTTGTTTTCAAAACAAATATCAAAACAATCTTTTTTTGTCACAACCGTCCCCCCTAATCGCTATTGAGCTTTGCCTCGAAGGCATCTAAATCAAAGCCTGCAAAATCGTTTTTATCAGTTTTTATCTTTTGTTTATTTGATTTCTCTGCATTCTTAACATCTTCAACCGTTTTATATCCTGCCGAGTGCCATTTTTCGAGTATCTTTGCAATATACGGAAACGATATTTTAGCCTTGCTGTCTATACACGCGTCATACGCGGCTTTAAGCATCTCCGCAGAAAGCCCCCACTCGTTGACCCAAAGATTTGAAAGCTCGGCTTCCTTACTGCTGGGCATTCTCTGTTCTATCCCGAATGCACGGCGGACTACACTGAAAGCGAGCTTGCCCTTTGCCTCTTGGGCAATTACCTTTTCACCGTCGCTGACTGACTCGACCCCTGCTTTAAGCCATTTTACCGCTGTAGTCTTTATGTTGGTTAAAGTAGCCTTATTTTCAGCGGCAACATGATGTAAAAGCAAAAGTATTACCGAAACATCCATACCGTAATCATCATAAAGTGATACCAGCAGACGGCTCTCATTATTTTTGAGATTTCTGCCGAATTTAAGCTGAGCTTCTCTAAGCAGAAGCCTTACTTTTTCATCCTCCATACCGCGCATTATTACATCTTCACGCGTTGGAAGTTCGGTGCTTATAACTACATTTTTAGTGGGCTTTTCCTCAACGGTTACCTCCCTTTCAAGGATGCCGAGCCTTGCCCAGAAAAGCAGCGCGTCCTCAGCTTCTGTTTTTCCGATGCCGAGCTTTTCAGCAATAGTATCGGCGCTTATTATGCTTGATAGGTCACGCATAACCAAAAGTAAAACCTTAATTTGTTCACCTGAAGCGAGTTTTATGTATTTATCCGCAACATCGCACGGTATGGGAAACGACGAAGACATACTCTTAAAATTAAGCGAAAATTCCATAAACCCACCTCCTCAGGTTTTAATATTATAACAGTTAATTTTCGATCAAGTATCTTCAGCGCAAATGAGCTTAACTTCTGTGTTCGGAATGGGAACAGGTGGACCCTCATCGCAATCAACACCAACTTGTTGCCTCTCAGACAACAATAAGATTATAATACATATACTTAAATTTGTCAAGCATTATTTTGAAATTTTTCAAAAATTTTCTTATATGAGGCGTAAAGCTCATTTTCGCTTGCAAATGCGTCGCGATAAACCTCAATGATAGCGTCACCCATATACCCCACTTCTTTAGCATCGGCAAAAAACGAGGCAAAGTTAAAATTGCCTGAGAGAGGAAGCATACAGTCTTTGTCCGTAGTATTATCGCTTATATGTATATGCTTAATGGTATACCCAAGCGCACGCAGAGCATCAAACGGAGAATATCCGCCTCTGATACACTGTTTAATATCAAGGCAAAAGCCTGAGCTTTCACCCAAATAATCTTTCATTTGCTTTAACACTTCAAGATTCCCGGCTCTGTATTTTGCAACATTTTCCTGAAGAAGTACGGCGCCGTTTTCTCTGACCGTTTGAGCTATCTTGGCAAAACGGGAAAAATATCCTTCATTATCAAGAACTTTATTAGGCTTTCCGCCATGCATTATTATATACTTTGCACCAAGCTCGCCCGCAATTTCAGCATATCTTTTATACTGAGATATCCCCTCTTCGTATCTTCTTTCGTAAGCCGAAAAAAGCATAAAAGACTCAGCCAGCGACATAGTGGGATGAATGGAAGTAACTGTAATACCGTACTCATCTATTATTTCTTTGAGTACTCTTACGAAGCCCGGTTCAAGCTCGCAGTTTGCATTAAAGAATATTTCGGTAGTCTTTACCCCGGCTCGCGCCACGCTTAAAAGCGACTTTTCCGTTTCAAGTGGGTAAAAGCAGGATGTTGAAACTCCTATTTTCACGCTATTCCTCCCACGGTGTAACAAAAACCGTTTTATTTGTTGTGTAAATGACCATACCTGCCTTAGCGCCTGCAGGCTTTTTTACAAACTTTACAGGCGTATAATCAACGGGAACATTCGATGAATTTTTAGCTCTCGAATTTCTCGCGGCAAGTCGCGCGGCGGCAAGTATTGTGTCATCACTTAAATCGGCGCCGCCGTTTTTCACCACTATATGACTGCCGTGTATATTCTTAGTGTGAAACCACATATCGTTTTTATCGGCAAGACGGGTAGTAATATAATCGTTTTGTATGTTGTTATGCCCTACAAGTATTTTATATCCTTCAATGGATGTGTGCTGTTCTATAGCTGTATTCTGATTTGTTTTTTTAACTGAACGCTTTTCTTTTATATAACCGCCGCTTACAAGCTCCTGCCTTACACCCTCAATATCAGCCGTATTCTTTGCGCGTTCAAGGCTTTCAAGAACTGAGTCAAGATAATCTATCTCTTTTAAGTCGGACTCTATTAAATCTCCCAAACTCGCTGCCGCCGCACAGCTTTTCTTATATTCCTTAAAGTATTTTGCGGCGTTTGCGGCAGGACTTAAAGCAGGGTTCAACTTTATTTTCACAAGCGACAAATTCTCATCGTAAAAATTCTGCACTTCGCAGTATGTGTCGCCCGAATTGATAGCGTGAATATTCGCTTTTATAAGCTCGCCCGATATACGAAGTCCCTCGCGATTTTTCGTGCTTTCAAGGTCCTTTTCTCTTAAGGACATACGGCGTTTAGCTCTGGATAAAAGATTATTAACAGTCCTTAAAACATCACTGCTTTGCTTTTTTATTCGAGCCGCGTTATCGCGTTCGCGGTAGAACGCTTCGAGCATTTCACTCCCTTGTGAAAACTGCTTTTTATCGTAAGTGTTACCGTATTGGTTTATATCTATGAATGAAAAATCTTTAGGTACACCCGTTTGATATAATGCAGTATACCGGGGTTGAGCGTTCATAGCGTTTATACATATTTCAAGCGGTTTTTTAAGCTTGCAGAAATCAGCGCCGTCCCCGTCAACCCTGCCAAAGGCCATAAATGCTATTTCTCTGCATACAAGAGGAGAAAAGCCGTCAAGCACGCTAAGCAGTGCGTTTGATACTTCACCGCCTTTAGAGCTTACAGCCGAAATAATATCCTCGATATCGGTTTCGAGTATATTAAGTTTGCCTTGATTTTCGGGATATATATATTCAGCACCCGGCATAATAATTCGGTTTGCCGTAATATCGCTGCGGTTTAGCGCGTCAAAAATCCTGTAGTTTTCGTCAGCTAAAACAATATTATTACTTCCGCTTATAAACTCGCAGATAATTTTGGGACTAACACTATCGCCCATCTCGTTTACCGCACTGAAGTTGAGCTCAATTATTCTTTCAAGTCCTTTTTGAGAAGCCGAGATAAACCGAGCACCCGAAAAGATTTTACGCGCGAGCATACAAAACATCGGCGGTGTTTGCGGATTTTCAAACTGTGCGCTTGTAAAGCCTATTCTGCCGGCTCCGTTTCGCGCCGTAATATGAAGTTTAGACGAAAAATCTTTCTTTTTAAGGTGAATGACAAGCTCGTCTTTCGATGGTTGATATATTTTTTCTACATGGGATAATTCGGCCTTTTGAAGCTCAAATAAAACCGTATGTAAAAAAGCACCGTCAAATGCCATTTATTTTCTCCTGTCGAGTAGTTTTTTAAGTTCTGTAGAAAGTCTCATGCTCTCAAAGTAAGCAAAAGTATTTTTATCCGTGTTTTCGAGTTCTTCGGCACGCTTTAATGCTATATTATACTGCTTTTCAATATAGGCTCTGCCTTCGTCATAATCAGGCGTTATAAGACCTACCGCCTTACGCGTTAAATCAATAGGGTAAGGAATTCCTGCAAAGTGACATTTCATAACCGAATATATTTTTCCGTTATCTTCAACTGCCCTCTCGGTTACAACCACAAAACCGATTTCAGATAAGTATTCTCGCAGTTTATCGGCGGATGTTGTAGGCTGTATAATCAATGTAACGGTATCATCCCTTAAAAATTGTGCGCGCTCGATTATACCTGAAATCACTTCTCCGCCCATACCTGCAATAATAATTGTATCAGCCATATCACGCGTTATACTTTCGAGTCCGTCACATAAAAATAACTTTATTTCGCTTATGCCTGCAACTTCAATATTTTTGCGCGCATTCTCATAAGGTTTTTCTCTTATATCGGTGGCACACACGCTCGCGCATTTGCCGGATTTATATAAAAACACGGGCAGATAGCCGTGGTCCGTTCCGACATCACAAACCTTACTGCCCGATTGTACCATACCGGCAATTAGTGCCAGCCTTTTTGAAAGTCGCATATTACTTGTCTGCGAAATGTCCGTTAAGCTTTTCAACTAAAGCTTCACAGTCCGTACCGTGAGCAGCACAAGCCTGCTCAATAGTTTCACCTCTCGATACGGGACATCCAAGGCAGTGCATACCTATCTCTAAAAAGTATTTGCCTGCATCCATATCCATATCAAGTATATCGCCTATTACCATATCTTTAGTGATTTTCATAAATTTACTTCCTCTCAAAAAAGTTTTGTATCTTCGTCAAGATTTTTTCTGTCGTGATTATAAAGCTTTCGATTATCAAGCGCCCAAAGACGCGCGGAAAACTCGTCCGCTTTAACCGAGCCTACCGCCTCGCGCATTTCATAAATACGCGAATCCATAAGGTCAAGCTCGGAAAGAATTTCCGCTTCGATAAACATAGGCCTTACCGCCGCGCCAAACTCCGGCTCGCCGTGGTGTGATAATATCATATGCTGAAGCAAAACCGAGGTTTTACGGCTGATGCCGAGCTTATTGGCATAATCATTTACCTTTGTAGCTCCCATAGCCAGGTGACCGAGCAGATTACCCTCAACAGTGTATCCGTCTGCTATACCGAATTTGCCAACGCTGAATTCTTCAAGTTTAGATATATCGTGAAGAATAGCACCTGAGATAAGCAACTCGCGGTCAATAAACGGATAAATCTTTGCAACGCTTTCACACAATCTTACAATGGAGAGCGTGTGCATAAGCAGTCCTCCCCGTACTGCGTGATGAAGCTTGAATGCCGCAGGAAAATAGAGAAGCTGTTCTTTATTGTCCTGCAAAATCGCAGTTACTATCGTTTTAAGTTCATCATCAGAGAAGCCTTTTGCAACGGTAATCAGCTCATTGAACATCTCCTCGCCCGAATAGTTTACACTGCGGACTAAGTCGTTTATATTTACATTGTCCCCGTCATAAACGGTTCTTATTCTTTCAATTCTCAGTTGGTCTGCACCGCCGTAAACACTCACCGTGCCCCTGACCTTTACAATATCCTGAGCATTATATTCGCCGTGCTCAGCAGGACTGTACCGCCAAAGCTTAGCGTTAATTTCACCTGCCGCGTCCGAAAGGGTAAAATCAAGGTATGTATCGCCCTTTGTCGAGGTCTTTTTTTCAACGCTTTTTACAATGCAAAAGCCCTCTACCCTGCCGGTATCGTCAATAGTCTTAAAATTCATCTGTTTATTCCTTTATGATTATATTTTCTCTGTCCGGTCCGTTGCTTATCATTGCAAATTTATAGCCGATTTGCTCTTCGATAAACTCAATATACTTTCGGCAGTTCTCAGGTAGTTCTGAATACTTCTTTATACCTGAAATATCGCACTTCCAACCCTTTAATGTTTCAAGAACGGGCTTCGCCTTTTCAAGCTTGTTTGTAACGGGGAAATCTTTTGTTATTACACCGTCTATCTCGTAACCTACGCAAACCTTTATCTCGTCAAGATAGCCGAGAGCATCGACAACTGTGAGTATCGGATGAGTAGTACCCTGAACATCACAACCGTAGCGCGTAGCGACACAGTCAAACCAACCCATTCTGCGAGGTCTGCCGGTAGTAGCGCCGTACTCGCCTCCATCACCGCCGTGGTCACGCATCTGCGCCGCCTCCTCGCCGAATATCTCACTTACAAATGCGCCGGCTCCCACCGCGGAGGAATATGCTTTTATAACCGTGTATATTTCCTTAATTGAATACGGCGGAAGTCCTGTTCCCACTGCACCGTACGCCGCGATAGTATTAGAGGATGTAACCATAGGATAAATACCGTGGTCTGTATCCTTGAGAGTACCGAGCTGACCCTCTAAAAGAATGGTCTTACCTGCCTTATCCGCTTCAAAGCAAAGCTTTCTTACATCGCCTACAAAATCCTTGATACCTTCACGCCAGGACATCATTTTTTCAAATAACTCATCAGCGTCAATAGGTGGTTTATGATAAAGATTTTCAATCATAATATTCTTGACTTCAAGCACGCGGTTTATCTTTTCTTTAAGTGCTTTCTCATCGAAAAGCTCACATACCTGAAAACCTATTTTAGCATATTTATCCGAATAAAACGGCGCAATACCCGATTTTGTCGACCCGAAGCTCGCCTTGCCGAGACGCTCCTCCTCGTAAACATCAAAAAGAACATGATAAGGCATTACCATTTGGCAACGCTCACTTATGACCAGCTTCGGCTTAGGAACACCGCGAGATATTATCTCGTTATACTCTTTTAGAAGCTTATCAACATCAAGCGCCACACCGTTGCCTATGCAGTTTATAACACCCTCGTTAAAAACACCCGACGGCATAGTATGAAGGGCAAATTTGCCGTACTTATTATGTATCGTATGCCCTGCGTTTGCGCCGCCCTGAAAACGCACTACAATATCGGCGCCTCCTGCAAGCATATCGGTTACTTTACCTTTTCCCTCGTCGCCCCAATTAGCGCCGACTACTGCTTTTACCATATTAAAACCCCTAACTGATTATTTACCTGATTATTATAATATAACTATCATTCATTGTCAACAAAAGCCAAATCTTTTATTACCTCACCTGCAACTATCAGTCCACAGACTGACGGCACAAATGAAACAGAGCCGGGCGTTTGCCGCTTCTCATCATTTTTTACAAGCGGTTCAGGCTTAATCGGCTGTTCTTTAGAATATACAACCTTAAGGCTCTTTATACCGTTTTCCTTGCAAATACCGCGCATAACACGGGCAAGCGGACAAACGCTTGTTTTGTATATATCCGAGACCTCAAAGGCAGTGGCATCAAGCTTATTTCCGGCGCCCATAGCGGAGATTATCGGCACATTTTCTTTGTTACAGGAAATGACAAGCTGTTTTTTGCCTGCTACGGTATCTATTGCGTCTACCACATAATCATAAACCGAAAAATCAAATTCATCCGCCGTATCGGGGGTGAAAAAGGTTTTATGGGTTTTTACCACACAATTCGGATTTATATCAAGTATACGCTTTTTTGCTACATCAACCTTAAAAAGCCCAACCGTGCTTTCAAGCGCTATAATTTGGCGGTTGATATTGCTTATATCAACTTTATCGTTATCAATTATATCAATATACCCGATGCCTGCGCGTGCGAGCGCTTCCACAGCAAAGCCTCCAACGCCCCCTACGCCAAACACCGCAACGCGAGAGTTTTGAAGCTTTTTTTGAGATTTTTCGCCTATAAGCATTTCGGTTCTGATAAATCTGTTATCATCCACTTTAATCACCGATTTTATTTTACCATTATTATTCTCAAATAGCAAGAAAAGGCTGTCTTATAATAACAAGACAGCCATTAATCATTACTTCGTCATAAGCTCGCAGACAAGGTTTGAATGCTCAAGCGCGTTATCAAGTCCTTTACCCGAAATGAGGCACGCCTCATCGTATAAAAGCTTGGTATACTTGCCGAAAGTATCCTTGTCTTCTTCAAAGAGTGTTTTAAGCTTTTCGGTGACAGGATGTTCCGCATTGATTTCAAGCACTAATGTTGCTTTGACTGCGTTCTCTTTTGCACCCGGCATTGAGTTTAATACCTTTTCCATTTCGAGAGAAATACCTCCCTCGCTTGTAAGGCATACGGGGTGATTATTCAGCTTGCCGGTAAAACGGACATCGTTCACCTTGCCGTCAAGCAAAGTTTTCATCTCACCGAGCATATCCTTTGAGGCTTCGTTTTTCTCGGTAAGTTCCTTTTTCTCATCCTCACTGCCTAAATCAAAATCGTTATCACAGATGTTTACAAACTTTTTACCGTCATACTCACCGAGCATTTTAAGCGCAAATTCATCCACATTATCGGTAAGATACAGCAGTTCATAGCCTTTCGACTTTACGGTATCGGTCTGTGGTAGAACATCTATTTTTTCTTTTGTTTCACCGCAGGCGTAGTAAATGGCAGTCTGGCTTTCAGGCATTCTCTCGGTATACTCTTTTAGAGTTACAAACTTATTTTCCCTGCTTGATACAAATAAAAGCAAATCCTTTAGATTTTCCTTATTTGCACCGTAGCCGTCATAAGCGCCGAATTTAAGCTGAACACCGAAAGAAGTAAAGAATTTTTCATAAGCCTCACGCTCGTTTTTGAGCATTTTTTCAAGCTCGTTTCTAATCTTCTTTTCAACTGTTTTAGCAATAAGCTTTAATTGCGCGTCGTGCTGAAGCACCTCACGCGAAATATTGAGGGATAAATCCTCGCTGTCAACTATACCCTTTACAAAACCGAAATAATCGGGTAAAAGGTCGGCGCATTTATCCATAATAAGCACACCGCGGGAATAAAGCTGAAGTCCCTTTTCGAATTCTTTTGTATAGTAATCAAACGGCGGTTTTTCAGGGATAAAGAGCAGAGCGCTGAATGTTGCCTGACCTTCGGTTTTAGTATGTATAACCTTTATCGGGTCTGTAAAATCAAAGAATTTTTCCTTATAAAAGCTATTGTAGTCCTCAGCCTTTATATCCTTTTTATCCTTTTTCCAAAGGGGTATCATACTGTTAAGCGTTCTATCCTCAATAACATCCTCGTACTCACCCTCTTTGCCCTCTACCGGCTTTTTAGTGGTAAACTGCATCTTAATAGGATGACGGATATAGTCGGAATATTTGCGTACAAGTGAGCTTATGCGGTATTGGTCTAAAAACTCGTCATAGTTTTCATCATCTGTAGACTCTCTGATTTTAAGTGTTACAACAGTACCTACTGTATCTTTTGTGCAAGGCTCTATTGTGTAGCCGTCAGCACCTTTTGATTTCCAGCAAAAAGCAGTATCGCTCCCAAACGCTTTCGATTCTACAGTAACCTCATCGCTTACCATAAACGCAGAATAAAATCCTACGCCGAACTGACCGATAATATCAACATTCTCGGTTTTTTCGTTATCCTTTTTGAAGTTGAAAGAACCGCTTTTAGCGATAGTGCCGAGGTTGCAGTCTAACTCCTCCTCGGTCATACCGCAACCGTTATCAATTATTTTTAATATACGATTCTCCTTATCAACCTCAATACGGATGACAAAATCCTCAGCCTTAATGCCTACAGAATTATCGGTAAGCGACTTAAAATAAAGCTTATCGAGTGCGTCTGACGCATTTGATATAAGCTCGCGCAAAAATATTTCTTTATGGGTATAGATAGAGTTTATCATCATATCCATAAGTTTTTTTGATTCCGATTTGAACTGTTTAGTCCGCATAGTTTACCACCTTTTTTTATTCCTTTGTGAATGTAAATTCATTATCTTTGAAGTCACATATTACAGTATCGCCGTTTTTAATACTGCCGTCAAGTATTTTTTCACTTAATTTATCCTCAATATCATTTTGGATTTCACGGCGCAAAGGACGGGCACCGTAGGTGTCGTCGAAGCCTTTTTCGGAGAGCTTATCTATAAGCTCATCAGTAAATTTCGCCGTGATATTGAGATTTGAAAGGCGCCTATTTAGATTTTCAAGCATTTTTGAAGCTATAATCTTTATTTCGTCGCGCTTAAGTCTTGAGAAAACTATTATATCGTCAACGCGGTTAAGAAATTCAGGTCTGAACGCGCCTTTAAGCTCAGATAAAACCTTGTCTTTAATATCCGATTTGTCGCTATCATCAGCTGAATTATCTCCAAAACCGAAGCTTACCTTCTTTTCGGTAATAAGCCGTGCGCCGATATTTGAAGTCATAATAATTACGGTGTTCTTGAAATCAACCTTCCTGCCCTGAGAATCGGTTAAAATACCGTCTTCAAGAATTTGAAGAAGTATATTGAAAACATCGGGATGAGCTTTTTCTATTTCGTCAAACAAAACAACTGAATACGGATTTCGGCGCACCTTTTCCGTAAGCTGACCGCCCTCATCGAAGCCCACATATCCCGGAGGCGAGCCTATAAGCCGAGATACCGTATGCTTTTCCATATATTCGGACATATCGAGCCTTATCATCATATTCTCACTGCCGAACATAGCCTCAGCCAGCGCCTTGCAAAGTTCGGTTTTACCTACACCTGTAGGACCTAAAAATATAAACGAACCGATAGGTCTTTTCGGGTCTTTAAGACCGACTCTGCCTCGTCTTATTGCACGCGCAACAGCGCTTACTGCTTCGTTTTGACCTATAAGACGGTTGTGCAGCTCGCTTTCAAGGCGTAACAGTCTTTCGCTTTCCTCTTCGGTAAGCTGGGAAACGGGAACGCCCGTCCAGGACGACACTATCTCTGCTATCGTCTCAGCTGTTACTTCACCCGAAGTATGCGCGTTTCTCGCGTGCCATTTCTCTTTTTTATCTTCAAGCTCTTTAGTCTTTTCGGTAATAGTATCGCGGATACCTGCCGCGCGCTCAAATTCCTGAGATTTTATAGCGTCCTCTTTTTCAGCCTGAAGTGCTGAAATCTGATTTTCAAGCTCTTTTAAGTCCTCAGGCGGCGCAGAAGCGGTGAGCCTTACTTTGGACGCCGCTTCGTCAATAAGGTCGATGGCTTTATCAGGTAAAAATCTATCGTTAATATATCTTGACGAAAGCTTAACCGCTGCATTAACCGCTTCATCGGTTATATTAACTTTATGGTGCGCTTCATACTTATCTTTTAAGCCTTTAAGAATAAGTATCGCGTCTTCTTCACTGGGTTCAGCTACAGTTACAGGTTGAAAACGGCGCTCAAGAGCTGAATCCTTTTCAATATTTTTGCGGTACTCGGTAATTGTTGTAGCGCCTATAACCTGAAAATCTCCGCGCGCAAGTGACGGCTTTAATATATTCGCCGCGTCTGTTGAACCCTCGGCAGAACCTGCGCCGATTATGGTATGCACTTCATCAATAAACAGGATTATATCGTTTGACTTCTTAACTTCGTTAATTACCGATTTAATGCGTTCCTCAAAATCGCCTCTGTACTTAGTACCTGCTATCATCCCCGTAAGGTCAAGAGAAAATACCCTCTTGCCCACAAGTATCTCAGGCACATCGCCCGAAACAATTTTCTGCGCCAGGCCTTCAACAACCGCAGTTTTACCTACACCCGGCTCGCCAATCAAACAAGGGTTATTCTTAGTTCTCCTGCAAAGTATCTGTATTACTCGCTCAATTTCTTCTTCTCTGCCGATTACAGGGTCAAGCTTGCCTTTTTTTGCCTGCTCGGTAAGGTCGGTACCGTACTTTGATATTCCGCCTTTTTTTCCCGGTCTCGAACTTGACTCAGGCATATCAAAATCACCGTTAGAGCTATTATCTGCCATATCCTCTACACTGATACCGGCTTCACTTAAAGCCTTTGCGGTAAGAGCAGAAACATCCACGCCAAGCTCGCTTAAAAACTTAATGGCAAAGCTTTCGCCCTCACTTAAAATAGCTATCAGAATATGCTCGGTACCCACAAACTTTTTGCCGAGTGAAGCACAGCCTGATATTGCAGACTCAATTACCCTCTTTGCCCTGGGTGTAAAATAATCGGGCGAGAGCCTTGTCGGCGTGCCGACGCCGATATTTTTCCGCATAGCTTCCTCAATATTCTCGGCGGTAACACCGTTTTCGTTCAGTATTGCCGCGGCAACTCCGCTGCCTACTCTGAGCAGTCCTAAAAGCAGATGCTCACTGCCGACATAGGTGTGTCCTAAAATCTGCGCGGAATTTATTGCCTGATTTAACGCCTCATTTGCTTTTTCTGTAAATCCCGTAAAATTATATCTCATATAATTACCTCCTATTTGAGTGCATTTCTCACCATTTGAGCGCGGTAAATATCACGCTCATCCTCAGTCATACTGCCGTATGTTTTCATAAGCATATACGGTTGACCCTCAATAAGTATTTTTATCGGGTTAATACTTTCATTTATTACCCCTATATTCATACCAAGTTTAACTCTGCCTATAAGCTTTATAAGCTCTGCGCTTGTAAGCACACGGGCATAACGCAAAACACCGAGCGCACGCATACATAAATCTTCTGTTTTTATTTTATTGAGATTTTTTTGCAGTTCGCGTTCTTTGTTTATAATCTGCTCAGAAATAACCTTAAGATTATCAACGGCATTTTTTTCACTGATGCCGAGTGTAATCTGATTTGATATCTGGTAAAGCGAACCCTCAGCACCCGAGCCTTCTCCGTACATTCCTCGAACGGTAAAGCCTATTTTATTTACCGATTTTGTGAGCCTTAGTATATCACCCGTGCTCTCACTAACAGGCAGATGAAGCATTACCGACGCGCGAAGTCCCGTGCCGAGATTTGTAGGACATTCGGTTATAAAGCCTAAATTTTCATCAAATGCAAGGTCAAGCTTTTCACAGAGAATATCATCTATCCTATTTGCAATTTCGTAAGCTTTTTCAAGCTGAAGCCCCGGTAAAATCACCTGAATTCGAATGTGGTCCTCCTCGCCTATCATAATGCTCACAGATTCATCCTCAGATAAAATTATCGCCTTATTATCTGAATTTAATACAAACTCACGGCTTGCAATATGTCTTTCAAGCATAGAATACCGTTCATTTTCGGGAACGGCACTCATTTCTATATATTTAAGCTTCCCTATTGACGGAATATCGCACTGACTTATCGCCTCTTTAACCTTACTGTTTACTTCTCTCTTTTGAGTATCATTCATAAGAGCCGGAAACGGAAATCCGTTGATATTCCTCGCAAGTCTCACACGCGTACTTACGGCTATATCGCTTTGGGGCCCTTCATTGTTAAACCAATAACTCATTGTCTGCCCTCCAATTCGCGTATCCTATCGCGCACTTGTGCCGCTTGCTCAAACTTTTCTTCGCTAATAAGCTTTGAAAGCTTTTCTTTAAGTGACGACACGGTATCAGGCTGTTCTTTCTTGGTTTCAGCTTCGATTATCGGGGTTTTTCCTATGTGTTTAACCGAACCGTGCACCCTTTTTATATACGGCAAAAACTCGCCGTAAAATGTCTTATAACATTCAGGGCAACCGGCTTTTCCTTTATTCGCTATATCTGAAAATGTACTTCCGCAGCATTTACAACGATTCTCACTGTCCGGATGATTAACCGAAAGAACATCCCCAAACATCGAAGCGAGCATACCGCTTAAGCCGTTATCGCCGAGTGCGGCGATATTTTCATTCTTTGCGCACTCTGAGCATAGGTGTTTTTCCGTTGATACTCCGTTTACAACAGTACGAATATGTGTTGTAGCAACATTTTTTCCGCATTTTTCGCACAACATAAAATCATCTCCTAAGTTAAAGTTGCACTAAAAGCATTTCTTTTAGAATGGACGCACGCACACTATTTTTTATCTCAGGCGGCAGTGAATGCATTACATTTTTGGAAATCGCCGAGCTCATAAGGTGCGCACTCTGTTTATCGATAAGACCTGACTCATAACAGTTTTCTATAAGTATACGGGCGCTAAGCGCGTCAATTTCCTCGCCTATTGAATTTATTATGTGCATTATGGCAGACGAACTATCCAAAACAACTCGCTTAATTTTGATATAACCGCCGCCGCCGCGCCTGCTTTCAATAATAAATCCGTGCTCAGGCGTAAAGCGTGAGGATAAAACATAATTTATCTGACTTGGCGCACACCCTATACCGTTTGCAAATTCATTTCTTTGAATTTCTGCGGTACTCTCCTCTGATTCGTTGAGCATTTCAAGTATCCGTTCGGTAATCAAATCGCTTATTCTCATATTCATCACCACATTTGACCTTTCCTGACCTTAATTATACATCAAAGTCAGTAAAAGTCAATAGTAAAATTAAAATTTTTTGTGTAACACAGAAAGAAGGATTTACATAGTATGTGTTGAAAGACAAAAAGGAGGTCTTCATATTATGTGTAATAATGGTTTAGGCGGAAATTGTACTTGGATTATAATCCTCATCCTCTTGCTCACCTGCTGTGGCGGTTGCGGCAATGATAACGGCTGCGGTTGCGGCTGCGGTTGCAGAGATTAATAAATCCATAAAAGGCGGCGCCCAAAATTGGGCGCCGCCGATTTTTGCGTTTAATAAATTATCTGTATGTATCGCTTCTTATGACCTTGAAGCGCTTTCTTCTGAACGCCGAAGCTATGCGCTCCTCTATTACAATAAACATATCCTCGTGGAATACTGCCCAAATTGCAAGTACCACTAATCCGATTTCAAATACCGTTCTTATTATCTGTGTTGTATTCATATTTTCCCTCCGCCGAACATTTGTTCGTTTCCGTAGTTTTATTATAGTACCCTTCATTAAATTTGTCAAGTACTTTTTTCATTTTTTATTTTAAGAGCTAAAGTGTACAGAAAAACGGACAGTTAAAAAATTATTAAATATTTGAATGTGGTATTGTATTTTTTTTTCATGTATGGTAATATATACTGGTCTGTGAAACTTTGTTTTTAAGGAGAGTTTTTATAATGAATGTTTTGATACTTTCCTGCAATACGGGACAAGGTCATAACTCCGCCGCAATAGCGATATCAGATTATTTCGAGAGTCGCGGTGTTCATTGTGATATTAAGGATGCTTTAGCTTATTGGTCGCCTAAGAACTCTGACATTATAAGCAAAGGTCATATTTTTATATACAGGAATCTGCCTAAGCTTTTCGGTATAGGTTACAAATTTGAGGAAAATCATCCGCCAAAGGATGATGAGACCTCGATTATGTACAACCTTGTCACTAAGGGTTGCAGAGAGCTTACAATCGACCTTAAATCGTCCGATTACTCTGCAGTTATTTGCACACATATTTTTTCGGCTATGATGATGACAAAAATCAGGAAAACAGGGTTTTGTAATATTCCATTTTACCTTGTGGCAACAGATTACACCTGCAGTCCCGGCGCCGGAGAGACTAAACCTGACAAATACTTTATACCGCGCGCAGATTTGAACGAGGAATTTACCAACGTGGGAATTGATAAAGAAGCCATAGTTGTTTCCGGTATCCCGGTAAATCCGAAGTTTTCAAAAAAAGTTTCATGCGAATATGCAAAGGGTATGCTAAAGCTGCCTGAAGACAAAAAAATAGTTTTGCTTATGTGCGGCAGTATGGGGTGCGGTCCCATTAAGCAACTTTGTGAAATATTGCCTGAGGTTATGCCCGATAGTGCTCATTTGGTTGCTATATGCGGAAATAACCGCCGCCTGTATTCTTCCCTCATAAAAGATAAAAAACCGAATGTGACGGTTGTAGGATATACCTCGCGTATGCCGGTATATATGGATGCTGCAAGCTTAATCTTAACAAAACCGGGAGGACTCAGCTCAACCGAAGCTGCAGCAAAACATCTGCCTATGATATTTATTGACGCGGTACCCGGATGTGAAACAAGAAACCTCGATTATTTCATCTCACACGGTTTTGCAGATACAGCGCAGGGCGCAAAGGCGCTGTCATCAATGGTGGTTGATTATTTAAGTGATGATAAGAAAATCGAAAAAATGCGCAATCAACTCAAAAACAATTTTAATATCTGCTCTGCAGAAATAATTTTTAATACAGTTTGCAAAGGAAATTAAAATGTCACCTATAAGTTACAAAGGATTTCGGCTTTCAAAGCTCAACGAGCCTCGTTTCAGGCATATATGGTTTTTACTTTATTGGCTTTTTTACGGAATAGTTTTTTGGACGCTTGAGCAAGGCGTCAAAATGAATTATCACACCGTTTGGTGTCCGCTTGACGATAAAATACCGTTTTGCGAGCTATTCGTAATACCATATTACTTTTGGTTTTTCTTCATTTTCTGGATTATAATATACGGATTTTTCTATGATATTAAAGCGTTTAATAAGTTTCATATGTTTGTAATACTTACATATACCGTAACGCTGATAATATACATAGCATATCCTAATCAACAGCTTTTAAGACCTCAGGAATACGCACGCGATAATATACTTGTGGATATAGCAAAGCTTTTATATTCTTATGATACAAACACTAATGTATGCCCCTCGATTCATATTATCGGTTCAATGGCGGTTATGTTTACAGCTTGGCATTCGGAAAAATACAGCACTAAAAAATGGCGTATTGCGTTTGTTATAATGACATTTGTAATTTGTCTGTCCCCCCTGTTTTTACGCCAGCACTCAATAATAGATGTGGTTTTAGGATTAATAATTTCTTTTATCGCATATCCGTTAGTATTCAAAAGGAAAACAAAATAGCATATAAAAAGCGCTCGGAAAAACCGAGCGCTTAAATTTTATCTTTCTTCTCTGAAATATGAAAGTCCCAAAGATGCCGGAGGTTGATTTTCGCGTTTTTTACGCATACTGATAATCACAAGCACCAAAATCGTAACAACATAAGGAAGCATATTAATAAGCTCCTTAGCACTGCTTGAAAGCCCCGGAATATAAATGCAAAGGATGTAAAGACCGCCGAAAAGGAACGAGCTGAATATCGCGGTTGTAGGTCTCCAGATAGCAAAGATTACTATTGCTATAGCAAGCCAGCCTCTGTCACCGAAACCGTTATTAGTCCAAGCGCCGCCGGTATAATCCATAACAAAGTAAAGACCGCCAAGCCCTGCTATTGCACCGCCTATAAGAGTAGACAGATATTTATACTTTGTAACATTTATACCTGCCGCATCCGCTGTTGCCGGGTTTTCGCCTACCGAACGGAGACTCAAGCCGGCTCTGGTACGATTAAGGAAATATGAGGTGACAAGCGCTATAATTATCGCAAGATATGTTAAGAAACCGAAAGACAAGAATGTCTTACCAAAAAGTCCCAACTTATTGGCAAACGGCAGGCTTGCTTTGAAGCACTGACCTGTTTTGATAAGAGAAATAGAACCTGTTTCCCCAAAGAAACTTAAAAGTGAGCCGCCGAAGAAGTTACCTATACCTATACCGAAGGTGGTAAGAGCAAGACCTGTAACATTCTGATTAACTCTGAGCGTAACCGTGAGGAAACTGTAAATCAGCGCCAAAAGAAGCGAACCTACAATAGACGATAAAAGCGGTATTATTATACAAAGTGCCGCATTCGGAGAAGCAGTGGAATGTTCATAAATATATCCGCCTATTATTCCGGAAATACCGCCCATATACATAATACCGGGTATTCCGAGATTAAGGTTACCGCTTTTTTCGGTGATTATTTCGCCCGTTGCGCCAAACAGCAGCGGAATAGACTGAATTATCGCCGCATTAATGAAAGCAAATATCGTACTAATCATTATTCCGCCTCCTTATGCTTCGAGCGCATATTGATTTTATAGTTTATAAAGAATTCACTGCCGATTATGAAGAATATTATTATTCCGGTGAGAATATCCGAGACACTTTCATTAAGTCTGAAAGCTGTTGCTATCTCGCCTGCTCCCTTTTGCAGGAAAACTATAAACATCGAAGTAAAAATCATCATAGACGGCTCAAATTTAGCAAGCCACGACACCATAATAGCAGTAAAGCCCATACCGCCTGCGAGCTCTTTCGATACAGTATGATTAGTACCGGAAACAAGCAAGAAGCCTGTAAGTCCGCAAATTGCGCCGGAAATTACCATAGTCCTAATAATCACCTTTTTAACATTAATACCTACATATCTTGCGGTATTCTCGCTCTCGCCGACAACCGATATTTCATATCCCTGCTTGCTGAAATGCAAATATACAAACATTACCACAGTAAGAACGGCAACTATAATGATATTAAGCGCATACTTTTGACCGAAAATCGTCGGTAGCCATCCACACTCAGAGCGCTGATTCAAAACGCCCATTACACTCGAGCCGTTAGGCACCCAAACCATTATAAAAAATGACACAAGCTGCATTGCAACATAGTTCATCATAAGGGTAAATAGGCTTTCATTCGTTCTCCAAATCGCCTTAAATACGGCCGGCAAAACGCCCCAAATAACGCCGCTTAAAATACTTGTAACAAGCATTATTATTATCAAAAGCCAGGAAGGCAGGCTATCCTTTGCATAGAACATACAAGCGGCACTGCTGAGTCCACCTACAAGAACTTGTCCCTCAGCGCCTAAGTTCCAAAACTTCATTTTGAATGCCGGAGTTACCGCTAAAGACACACACAAAAGCATGGCGGTATTTTGAAGAAGAATAAAGAATTTGCGTTCTGAGCCAAAGCTGCCCTCAAACATCTTTATGTAAACCTCTATGGGATTGTAACTTGTAATTGTAACTATTACAAGAGCACTGACTATCAATGCCGCAAGTACCGCAATAAGCCTTATTCCCCACGCAGTAAGCTTGGGAATATCAGTCCGTTTTGTTATATGAAACAGCGGCTCTTTTATATGCTTTTCGTTAACAGCCACTTTCTGCACCCCCGTCTACCTTAGTCATCATAAGACCTATCTCACCCTTATCAGCGCCACGACCCTCTACAATTCCGCTGACCTTGCCTGAGCTGATAACCAATATTCTGTCGCAAAGCTCGATAAGCACATCCAGGTCCTCACCTACAAATACTACGGCAACGCCGTTTTCTTTCTGCTCATTCAAAAGATTGTATATCGCGTAAGACGAGTTAATATCAAGTCCTCTCACAGGATACGCCGCCATAAGCACAGTCGGCGCTGCGGCAATTTCACGCCCTACAAGCACCTTTTGAACATTACCGCCCGAAAGCTTGCGGACCGGCGTCTGTGCGCTCGGTGTCACAACCTCTAAATCTTTTATAATTCGCTCTGCAAGGTCCTTAGGCTTCTTTCTTTCAAGGAACATTGATTTACCCTTGCGATAACTTCTGAGCATCATATTGTCGATAATATCCATATTTCCTACAAGTCCCATACCGAGCCTGTCTTCGGGTACAAAGGAAAGGCGAACTCCGAGTTCTCTTATTTGAATAGGCGATTTGCCGCGAAGCTCATCTGTTTTACCTGTTTTAGGATTGTGATATATAATCTCGCCGCTTTCTATCGGCTGAAGTCCTGCGATAGACTCTAAAAGCTCGCGCTGACCGCTTCCGGCAATTCCGGCAATTCCGAGTATCTCGCCCGAACGCACTGTAAACGAGACATTATCAAGTGTTTTTATACCCTCTTCGCTTACACAGTTAAGATTTTTGATTTCAAGGCGGTCAACAGAATCTTTAGGCTCACTTCGATTGATATTAAGGTCGATTTTTTTACCCACCATCATTTCGGTAAGCTCTGATTCGTTGGTTTCGGCGGTATTTACCGTACCTACATACTCACCTTTTCTGAGTACGGCAACCTTATCCGAAAGCGAGAGAACCTCGTGAAGCTTATGTGTGATTATAATAATTGCTTTGCCGTCCTCACGCATACGGCGCAGAACTGCGAATAGCTTTTGTGTTTCCTGTGGGGTAAGCACTGCGGTTGGCTCATCGAGGATAAGAATATCCGCGCCCCTGTAAAGCACCTTGATTATCTCAACAGTCTGCTTTTCGGAAACCGACATTTCATATATCTTTTTATTCGGGTCTAAATCAAAACCGTACTGTTCTGTTATTGCCTTAACACGAGCCGTTACTGTTTTAATATCGTATTTTCCCTCTTCCTCAAGACCTAACACAATATTCTCAGCGGCGGAAAAAACATCAATCAGCTTAAAGTGCTGATGTATCATACCTATTTTGTACTTAAAAGCGTCTTTAGGCGAACGGATAACTACCTCTTCTCCGTTTATGAATATCTGACCCTCATCAGGATAGTAAATACCGGATATCATATTCATAAGAGTAGTTTTTCCGCTTCCGTTTTCACCAAGAAGTGAAAGAATTTCACCTTTGTAGGCAGTAAGACATACATTTTTGTTTGCCACAACCTTAGTGCCGAAACGCTTAGTAATATTCTTAAGCTCTATCGCGGCAACTGCCATATCATCCACAACCTTTCGTTAATAACTCTGTTCTTAAAAAAGCACGCAAGCGATTGTATGTTTTCTTAAAAACGGATAGTAAGAACAGATTGAGGCGGAGTTTATAACTCCGCCTTATATCCGTTAAATCTTGTAATTAAAGAGCGCTTATACCGTCGATGTACTTAATATCGAAGTAAGGAGCAGATCTCTTTGAAGACTCGGCAAACTGACCGTTCTCAATCGCCTCTGTTTCAGGCTTGAAGTCGCCCTCATCAACAACATCAGCAGTGTAAGAAGTAAGCTCTTTGCCGCCTACTGTAAAGGTCTTAGTATCAAATACTTTGATTTCGCCGTTTTCAAGCTTAGCTTTGATTTCATCAATCTTTGCCTGTGTGCCGGCAGCAGCAGCCTTCTCATTAAGCTCAGTAAGCTTAACAGCGCCCTCTTTCATAGTGCCGCAGTAGTCAGTCGGGATTTCTTTACCTTCAATAACAGCGTTGATAGCGAGCTTGAAGTATACGCTCCAGTCAATCTTTGAAGAAATAAGAGCAGTGTTCGGACCCATAGGAATGGTGCTGATGTTATAAGCAACATTCGGAACGCCTTTCTCTTCGCAAGCTTTCGGAGCACCCTCAGAGTCAGCGTGCTGGCTTATAAGAACGCAACCTGAATTGATAAGGTTAAGAGCTGACTCTTTTTCCTTAGCAATATCAAACCAAGAGTTAGTATAAGTAACCTTCATTGTAGCGCTGGGGCAGATGTAACGAGCGCCGAGGAAGAAAGAAGTCATACCGGAAACAACTTCTGCATAATCAAAAGCTCCAACATAACCGATAACAGCTTTATCAGCAGTTATTTTGCCGGTTTCAATCATTTCATTGAGCTTCATACCTGCGGCAACACCTGCAAGGAAACGACCCTCATATATAGCAGCGAATGCATTGTGATAGTTTTTAAGACCCTCTGTCTGTGATTTTGTACCTGTAGCGTGGCAGAACTGAACTTCAGGGAACTCCTTGGCAGCCTGAATCATAAATGACTCATGACCAAAAGAATCGGCGAAGATTATATCGCAACCGGCGTCAACAAGCTCAGCAGCTGCATTGTAGCAAGCATCGCTCTCATCAACATTGGTCTTGATAAGAACCTGATCGTCTTTAAGACCGAGATCCTTCTGAACCTCTTTAAGAGCCTGGATGAAGTTGTTGTCATAGGTTGAGTTTTCATCATGAAGACAAATAAGACCAACCTTAACATCTACATCAGCAGTATTGGCTTTGTCAGATGTTGTGTTTGCGCTGCCGCAAGCCGCAAGGGCAAATACTAAAACGACAGCAAGGATTGCACACAGAATTTTTTTCATTTTTGTTTCCTCCAATTTTTTTATATGTAAATTTTATTTACACCAAAGTTATTTACGGAACTCAATATTTCCCGGACTCATTTTTTCAATTACGGCGAGAGACTCTACTTTATAGCCTTTTTTGCGGAGCTTGTCCCCACCGCCCTGAAAGCCTTTTTCAATAGCGCAGGTGCAGCCTGCAACCTCAGCGCCTGCCTGTTCTACTATATCTATAAGTCCTTCAAGCGCCTTGCCATTAGCAAGAAAATCGTCAATAATGAGTATCTTATCGTTAGCGTCAATATAATCTTTCGGAACGGTTACCAAATAATCGGTACCGTGGGTAAAAGAGTGAACATTTGCTGAATAAACCTCACCGGATACATTAGAAGTTTTATTCTTTTTAGCAAATACTACATTCACCTTCATAACTGCCGCGGCGGCTACCGCTACCGCTATGCCGGAAGCCTCGATTGTAAGTATCTTCGTAACACCAGCGTTTTTATAAATTTTGTCTATTTCCTCGCCCATTTCCATAAGGAAAGCAACATCAATCTGCTGATTCAAAAAAGAGCCGACTTTAAGAATATCGCCACCGAGAACAGTGCCTTCATTTAGAATTTTCTGTTCGAGCGCCTTCAAAAAATCGCCTCCTTAAAATCAAAAAAGCAGACTCTAAAGCCTGCTTACCAAAACGACAACCCTCACTGCAAAACGATGCAGTGATATATTATCTTAACCAATAGTCGTAGCTGTGGCGCTACGGTAGAAACATTTGGGCCATTTATCCAAAACTATACTGGTAAGCTATTAAATTGACATGCTTATCGTAACACATAAATCTACCTTTGTCAACAAAATATGCGCCGTTTCCTTTACTTTGTATACCCTGACAATTTATATTAAAAATATTTGCAATTATTGTGTAAAAAACACAAACCCCCGATTAGAAATCAGGGGTTAAACCACTATACATTGAGGTTATTTAGTATTTGGTCCGCTACATATATACCCATAGCACCGGACTGAGAAAGTCCTCTGCAAATACCGCTGCCGTCACCTATTATATACACGCCGTCTATAAGCTCAAACTTATCATTCATAAATACGGGGCGTATCGAATAATACTTACTCTCACATCCGTAAAGTAGTGTGTCGACGTTTGCCGTTCCCGGCGCCACCTTATCAAGGGCGTATATTGTTTCAATGATATTGGTAAGTATTCTATGCGGCAAAACAAGCGATATATCACCTGCCGTGGCTTTAAGAGTAGGTATTACGGTGTTTTGGGAGAGCCTATGTTCATTTGTTCTTCTGCCTCTTATTAAATCTCCGAATCGCTGAACAATAACATTTCCCTTACCTATCATATTGGCAAGACGAGATATATTCTCAGCATACTCAGTAGGCTGATTAAACGGTTCGGTAAAACGGATACTTGAAAGAATAGCAAAATTGCAGTTGTCGGTCTTTTTATCCGACTGAGCGAACGAATGACCATTAGCTGTGATTATGCCGTGGTTATTCTCCGCCGACACAAGACCACCCTGGTTAAAGCAGAACATACGGCATCTATCCTCAAAGGTCTTGGTTTTGTAGAGAATTTTAGGCTCATATATCTTTGAGGAAAATTCACGCCAGATAATATCCTTCATTTCAACACGAACGCCTATATCAATATGATTAGACCGTGTTTTAACGCCGTGTTCCTTACAAAACGCGGCAACAAAATTCGCACCTGAGCGTCCCGTGGCAATTATTACTCTATTTGCATATAATATTTCTCCGTTTGCATATAAAAGCTTATATCCGCCGCCGTTTTTTTCAACACTTGTGCACTCATAAAAATGGAAAAGGTCAACGCCCATTTCACTAAGAGCTTTTATGAGGTTTTGCATTGTGAGAAAATTATTGTCAGTACCCAAATGCTTTACATTCATATCAAGAAGACGCAAATTATTCTGTATACATTTAAGGCGCAGTTCATCATTGGACTTATACACCTTAGGAATACCTGAAGTGCAGTACTCATTAAGTATATTGTCAACCTCGTTTATATACTTATTAGCCGTATCCTCGCCAAGCTCTTCACCAAGTGTACCACCATATGCCGTGCCTAAATTAAACTTACCGTCCGAAAAAGCGCCGGCACCGGCAAAGCCGTTAGTTATGCTACAGATTTTACAGTGGGCACAAGTGCTGTTTTTGCCTGCCGGGCAAACGCGCTTCTCCATAACATTACCACATTCAGTTATTGCTATTTTAAGGTTGGAATTATTCTTTTGTAAACGGTAGGCGCTCATAAGACCGCCAATTCCTCCGCCGATTATAACAATATCATATTTTTTATTGTCGGGCATAATATAATAACCTCCGTAAAAAAGGCTGTACATATTGCGTACAGCCTCTTAAAAACAAATTTGAACTCAGCTTATTCAGCCGATTCCTCTATGGGAGCTTCCGCATCTGCTGCAGGTGCCTCTATAACCTCTTCAGTCGTAGCAACGACCTCGTCAGGCTCTTCTAAGCTTGCTACAGGCTCCTCGGGAAGTAAAGCACGAATAGAAAGACTTACGCGCTTCTTTTCAAGGTCAATAGCGGTGATTTTAGCATCAACCTCTTGACCCACCTTAAGTTCATCCTGAGGCTTCGCAATACGCTTATTAGCAATTTGAGAAATATGAATAAGGCCGTCAACACCAGGAATAATTCTTGCAAATGCACCGTAAGAAGTCATACTAACTATTGTAACGGTAACGACATCACCAACAGCGTATTTATTCTGGAATATAGTCCATGGGTTGTCCTCAGCTTTTTTATAGCCCAATGATATCTTTCTCTTTTCGGTATCAAGAGCCTTTACATAAACCTCTATAGTATCGCCGACACTTAAAACCTCGGAGGGGTTCTTAATGCGTGTCCACGAAAGCTCCGAAATGTGAACCATACCATCCACACCGCCAATGTCAACAAACGCACCGTAGCCTGTGAGAGACTTAACGACGCCGGTAAACCTATCGCCTACCGCTATATTGCTCCAAACCTTTTCTATAGCCTCTTTCCTTGCTTCACGGAGAACGCTCCTGATAGAGCCTATTGCTCTGCGACCGCGGCCGATTTCAATAATTCTGAAGTCAACTTCCTTGCCCTTAAGGTCCTCAAGAGAATCGTTTCTTGAGGCAGTAGCCTGGGAAGCAGGGATAAAGATACGAACATTATTTGAGTATACGGTAACGCCGCCCTTTACGACGTCATTAACCGTACCGTGTAAAATCTCACCGGACTCTTTAGCGGAAACGATATTATCCCAACCGGCAATAGCATCATAGCGACGCTTCGAGAGCATAGCGGTTCCTTCCTGGTCGTTAATCTTCATAATGATAAGGTTAAACTCATCATTTACCTTAACCTCGCTTAAAAGATCCGCGTTTGGATTAGAAGAATATTCGTCCTTAGTAATATAGCCCGTAACGCCCCTACCGATATCAACGGTGATTTCAGAAGGATTTACCGCAATTACAGTACCTACTACCTTCTGGTCTCCGGTAAGAGAATTAAGCGACGCTTCGAACGCTTCCTCATCCGTCATTTCCTCAAAGCTTTTTTGAACAGTTTCATTTACCTCCACCTGTTCTTCAACCGGTTGTAAAATTTCCGACATGGTTTTAATAACCTCCTTTATTATACCGGCAGGTGTAGATGCACCCGCCACGACTCCTACCGTAAAAACGCCTTCAAAGAATTCCGGTTTTATCTCTGCCGCCGTTTCAACCGCATAGGTCCGTTCACAAATTGAAGCGCAAAGCTCAGTAAGCTTTCTCGTATTAGAGCTGTGCTTTCCGCCGATAACAACCATAGCGTCATTATCCTCTGCCAAAAGCTTTGCTTCATTTTGACGATCGGCCGTCGCACTACATATTGTATCAAATATTTTAAGATTTGTACATACTTTTTTTAATATTTTTTGCGATTTTTTCCACTTTTGGGCATTAAAAGTAGTCTGTGACACCGCAGTTATGCTCTTTTTTGTTATCTCGGGATGAATTTCAAGCAATTTTTCGAGGTCATCATCGGATGAAAAAACATAATAATCATTATATGTATGACCTATTATTCCTTTAACTTCCTGATGCTGCTCGTCACCGGCTATAAGTACAGTATCGCCTGCTTTAGAATTTTCGCTCACTATTCTATGGATTTTAGCAACAAACGGACAGGTCGCATCAGAAACCTCTGCACCACTCGCGGCGGCTTGCCTGTATATTTCCTCACCAACACCGTGTGAACGGATAACAAGTACTTCTACCTTTTTGCCGTTTTCAAGCAAATCATATACCATATTGACCGCCCTATTTACGCCAAAGCAAAATCCGGCAGTCTTTGCGAGTGTTATTTTCACACTTCTACCTCTTTTTCAATAATACTCATAAGTGCTTTAAGCGACTCTTCAAAATTAAGATTATCTGTATCAAATACAATTCCGCCGTCCGCTACTTTAAGCGGCGCTACTTCCCGGTGGGTATCATTATAGTCACGGGTTTTTATATCCGAAAGAATATCGGCATAGTTTACATCCATACCCTTTTCAGTGAGTTCTTTATACCTGCGGTCAGCACGCGTTTCAGGCTTGGCGGTAACAAATAATTTAAGCGTAGCATCAGGTAAAACTACCGTGCCTATATCTCTTCCGTCCATAATAACATTATGCTCACTCGCAAGCTTTCTTTGAAGCTCTAAAAGGAACGCTCGCACCGCAGGCTTTGCGCTCACCGCCGATGCCATCATAGAAATTTCAGGTGTGCGGATAAGGGCGTTTACATCCTCACCGTCTAAAAACACATGCTGTTCCTCGCCTATAAACCGTATATCTACCGCTGTATCGGAAAGTAGACCTGCAATATCGCAGTTAAGCTCGGTATCATACCCTTTGCGGCTAAATTTCAGACCTACCGCACGGTAAAGTGCGCCGGTATCGACATATATAAACCCAAGCTTTTTTGCCGCCGCGCGCGCGAGGCTGCTTTTTCCTGCACCGGCAGGACCGTCAAGTGCTATCGAAATCATACTTTTCACATTCCTTTATAACTTGTTAACCGCACTTCTCCCGGCAAGAAAGCCGGTTGAAAAAGCAATTTGCAGATTAAAACCGCCGGTATAAGCGTCAACATCAATTATTTCACCGGCAAAATATAAGTTTTTTATTAGTTTAGAAGACATATCCGATGAGTTTATCTCTTTAGTTGAAATGCCGCCCCTCGTTACAATGGCTTCTTCGATTGGTCCCAAATCTATAACATTAAGATGCATATTCTTAATAGCGGATATAAGCGAGGCTCTATCTTTTTTGCTTATCTGATTTACCTTTATATGCGGGTCAATACCTGCATTTTTAATTATAACTGGTATTAAGCTTTTAGGCATAAGCTTATCAAGTGCATTTATGAGGTCACGGTTCTTTTCTTCGGAAAAATCACGCAACAGTCTGCAATCAAGCATACTTTCATCGAGCGCAGGTTTAAGGTCGATACACACAAAATAATCCTTCGGGTCGCCGTCAATATGCGCGGAAGCCGAAAGGGTTAGCGGACCTGAAATTCCTGTATGTGTAAAAAGCATTTCCCCAAGCTCTTTATATACAGGTTTTTTTGCGCCCGATTTATAAAGCGATAACATTATATTTTTTAGCGTAAGTCCTGAAATCCGGGTACAAAAGCCCTCTTTTAATTCAAGACCTATAAGCGATGGTCTGATATCAGTAACTGTATGCCCTAAACGCTTTGCAATTTCATATCCGTCGCCGGTAGAGCCGGTACGAGGATACGATTTTCCGCCGGTGGCGAGTATAACTGCATCTGCCGGGATTATCTCACCCGTACTAAGCTTTACTCCGCATACTGCGCCGTTTTCAGTTAAGATTTCTTCTGCCGTACCGTTTTTTATACTTGCATTTTCTTCAGCCGCACGAGTGAGAGCATCTACAATATCTACAGCCTTATCAGAAACCGGAAAAACCCGATTTCCGCGCTCGGTTTTAAGCGGCACCCCTCTATTTTCAAAAAAACTCATTGTATCAGAGGAATCAAAGGTGTTAAATGCCGAATACAGGAATTTGCCACCGCTGGCAACATTTGATATAAGGGTTGGCACATCGCAGTTATTCGTAACATTACATCTGCCCTTGCCGGTAATCATAACCTTTCGCGCCGGGCGCGCATTCTTCTCTATGACAGTGATTTTCCCGCCTTTGCAGGCCACAGCCGCCATAAGTCCTGCCGCGCCTCCGCCTATTATCACTACTTTTGCCACACTCTCACCGCCTTGCAAACAACCAATTAAAACATAGTGGGAGATATCTAATCTCCCACAAAGAATTAAAGCTTAGGTCCTGCGCTGACAAGTGCTTTGCCGGCTTCGTTACCCTCATATTTTTTGAAATTGTTAATAAAACGCCCTGCAAGGTCTTTCGCCTTTTCTTCCCAAATTTCAGCGCTCTCATAGGTATCACGCGGATCGAGAATACCGGTATCAACGCCGGGAAGTGATGTAGGCACTTCGATATCAAATATCGGAATTTTCTTTGTAGGAGCTTTAAGTATGTCGCCGTTTAGAATAGCGTCAATTATACCACGGGTATCCTTAATTGAAATGCGCTTGCCGGTACCGTTCCAACCGGTGTTAACCAGATATGCTTTTGCACCGCTTTTCTGCATACGCTTTACAAGCTCTTCGGCATACTTTGTCGGATGAAGCTCAAGAAATGCCTGACCGAAGCAAGCCGAGAATGTAGGCGTGGGCTCAGTAATTCCACGCTCTGTGCCGGCAAGCTTTGCGGTAAAACCGGAAAGGAAATAATACTGTGTCTGCTCCGGGGTAAGGATTGACACCGGAGGCAAAACACCGAAAGCGTCAGCCGAAAGGAAAATAACATCCTTTGCCGCAGGTGCCGCAGATATCGGGCGAACAATATTTTTAATATGTGTTATCGGGTATGATACACGGGTATTCTCGGTAACACTCTTATCATTGAAATCAATAACACCGTTTTCATCAAGCGTTACATTTTCAAGAAGCGCATTACGCTTGATAGCATTATAAATATCCGGCTCAGCGTCTTTATCAAGGTTTATAACCTTTGCATAACAACCGCCCTCGAAATTGAACACGCCGTTATCATCCCAACCGTGCTCATCGTCACCTATAAGAAGACGCTTAGGGTCGGTTGAAAGCGTGGTCTTACCGGTACCCGAAAGACCAAAGAAAATAGCGGTGTTTTCCCCGTTCATATCGGTATTTGCAGAGCAGTGCATTGAGGCAATACCCTTAAGAGGCAAGTAGTAGTTCATCATTGAGAACATACCCTTTTTCATTTCGCCACCGTACCAAGTATTAATAATTACCTGCTCACGACTTGTGATATTAAATACAACTGCAGTTTCAGAATTAAGACCTAATTCTTTATAGTTTTCAACCTTCGCCTTTGAAGCGTTGTAAACTACAAAGTCAGGCTCAAAGTTTTTAAGCTCCTCATCGCTAGGTGCAATAAACATATTTTTAATAAAGTGTGCCTGCCACGCCACTTCTACTATAAAGCGAATAGCCATACGGGTATCCTTATTTGCACCACAAAAAGCATCTACTACAAAAAGGCGCTTATTTGAAAGCTCTTTAACAGCAATATCTTTCAGAACTTTCCATGTTTCCTCGCTCGCAGGATGATTATCATTCTTGTAATCGTCACTAGTCCACCAAACAGTATCCTTTGAGTTTTCATCCATAACGATAAACTTATCTTTAGGAGAACGACCTGTATAAATACCGGTCATAACATTAACTGCACCAAGCTCGCTTACCTGACCTTTTTCAAAGCCTTGAAGCTCCGGGCGTGTCTCTTCTTTGAACAGTTCTTCATAAGAAGGGTTGTGTACTATTTCGGTAGTACCCGAAATGCCATACTTCTCTAAATTAATATTTGACATAATATCACCTCTAAAAAACTAAAATGTATTATACCATATTATATACGCAATTTCAAGTCAAAAACTGACATTGTTTTTGCATAATATAAAAATATTTTTGTTGCAAAAACCAAAAATCGTGGTAAAATGAATATATAAAACTCGGAGGCATAGCTCAGCTGGTTAGAGCGTACGGTTCACATCCGTAAGGTCGCGGGTTCGAGCCCCTCTGTCTCCACCATGAAAGAAGCGTCTTTTGTCTACCAAAAGACGCTTCTTTCAATGATATCCGTTCCTGCCAGAACGGATGGTATATGCTTCGCATATGATATCCCCTTCGGGGATGATATACGCCTGCGGGCGTATCAGGAACGGATATTATATCATATTGCGACGAAGGAGCAATATATCATACTGGGCGTCAGCACGGTATATCATATCGCCGCAAGGCAATATATCATTGACTTTTTCTAACGATGTGGTATATTTTTTAGAGAAGAAACGTAAGGGGTACATAATATGTCCGATAATAAATTGCTTGATCTTTCTGTTGAATTTGCAATTTCTGCCGTCAATCTTGCAGACAACATCAAGACGCCGAAAAGTTCATATTTGATCGATCAATTTGCCCGCGCGGGAACATCAGTCGGCGCTAATATTCACGAAGCCCAATATGCACACAGTAAAGCGGATTTTATCGCTAAGCTTGAAATTGCTCTGAAAGAATCAAACGAAACAAGTTATTGGCTAAAGTTAATGTTTGAAACCGGAAGGATTAATGAAGAACAGTATAAAAACACCGAAAGATTATGCGGTAATATTCGCAGACTTCTGATCGCCTCATGTTCTACTGCGAAAGGAATCAATAAAAATGGTCAATAATGTTTCAGCCCATTACGACTCATTGATCGATGAAAACAACGATCCTGTTTTTGATCCCGAACCTTTAAAGATATACATGGATCGTTGGGATGGCGCCGCGTTCTTTGATTTGTTGGACTTAAATGTTAGCAAATCGGTGCTGGAGATTGGCGTTGGTACGGGCAGATTGGCAATACGTACCGCTCCTCTTTGCGGAGCATTTACAGGAATAGATATATCTGAAAAAACCGTTGAAAAAGCAAAACAAAACTTAAAAAGATTCAACAACGTTACATTGATTCACGGTGATTTCAGCACGTTCGTTTTTTCCGAAAAATATGATGTGATCTATTCCTCGTTAACTTTTATGCATTTTAATAACAAAGCCGATGCTATTGTAAAAATCCATTCGTTGCTAAATCTCAACGGAATCTTTGTTTTATCAATCGATAAAAGCAGAAATAAATATATTGAATGCAACGGAAGAACTGTTGAGATATATCCGGATGATCCGGATACCACAAAAACATACCTGCAAAAAGCCGGATTTGAAATTGAAAGCATAACGGAAACAGTTGCCGCTTATTTGTTTTCGGCAAAGAAATGATTCGGCGGTGTACTTTTGGGCGCTTTTAGCTTGGATTTGTACCTTTTAGGCGTTCTTATACAGAAAAAAGCACTTGCGAAAGCAAGTGCTTTTTTCAACTATATTCGTTCCTTCGGAACGAGTTATATTGCTTCGCAGTGATATTCGTCCTGCGGACGAGTGAAGGAACGAATATAATATCACTTTTCGCGTCAGCGAAAAATATCACGTTTGCCGCAAGGCAAACATATCACATCGAGCGCAAGCGAGATATATCACTTTTGCGATTTCATTCGTTTAAGATGGGTATTTCATAAGGAGCCGAAATCAGGCGAAAAACACAGTTTTTACCTAATTATATCCGTTTTGCGTATTTGTTCTGTAAGCACAATAATACTCAAATTGAGCCGCAAGGTTTGATTTGAGTATTATTCTTTTGAGAGTGGCTCGAAAAGGACGGTTTTGCCGTAAGGCAAAATTGCAACCTTTCAGTGAACGGTTGCAAAGTCCGTGGGCGTGTAGCCGCGGCATTCGCGGCGTAGCGAGCCCCCCGCCTCCTCCACCAAGTGGGTATTGGACGAACGCCTTGTTTTTCAGAGAGTTACTTTTTAATAAGTTCAAAACACTGATACAGATTACAAAAGCACCGCTTCGAAAAATCAAAGCGGTGCTTTTGCATTCATCACTCATTTTTATAAAATTCTATTTTGCAGTACGATTGGCGGCGCTTTACCGACGATAATCTGAGCCTTACTTTCATAGACCGATTCTTCCGTTATAACCGCGCCAACCTCACCAACTCTGATTATGCCGGACTTCGGGTTTTTGATAGATTCGACATCACCATTGACCGTAGCGTCAACATCTGAATACTCAAATGACAAATCACAGTCAATCATCTCACAATCAATCAACTTCAGGTCCTTGCAGTAACAAAGAGGTTGTGTGCCTATTATTTTGCACCTGATAAGAGTAAGCCCTTCAGAAAACCATGCTAAATACTCACCTTTAATGACAGAGTCCTTTACCGTTACATTTTTTGAATGCCAAAACGCATCCTTAGTATCGAGATTAGAATTACTGATTTCAAGGTTTTCGACATATTGGAACGAATACTTACCTTTGAATTCAACATTATTTAATGTGATATTCTTTGAATCAAAAAAGACATACTCCGATGTTAATTTACTGTTTGTAAGATTAGTGCGGTCTGTCTTCCAACCGAACTCAGGAGACTCAATCTCACACCCATCAATTACAGTATCAGCACATTCGCGCAGCGCCTTTACACCCGTAATCTTAGTATCCTTTATGACACCGTCGGTTGAATACCAGATTGGTGCTCTTGTTTTTTCGTCAAGATTTGAGGCGGTTATCCTATATCCTTTTGCGTGCCAAATCGGATACCTCAACGAAAAAGTGCAGTTGTCAACGAGGATATCTCGTGTCTCTTTCAGTACAGATTCGCCGTCTGCCGGGCCTGCAAATATACAGTTTCTGACCTGAGTATCTTTTATATTATATAAAGCCCTTTCGGTATCAAAGGTTTGGTTTTCTATAGTTTTCATATCAGTTCCTTCTTTTTTTATGAGTGTCATATGGTTTTAAGTTTTATTCGTCTTTGTGGCGATTTGAATAACTGTGATAAAGCGCAGTAATGCTCTTCGGTAATAGGAGAAAACACATTTTGCATATTAACGAAAAGCCTATCTTTTTTTGATGTCTTGAATACGGTTACAATGTCCTTATCCCTGATAACAAAGGACAGCATAAGAGACTCCGACGTTTTGTTCTCTAAGGCGGCAATATCTTTCACAAGCGGGTTTTCAACAACTGTAAGTCTATCACTACATCTGTGACATAGTGGAGAATATGCCATTACAAGCACGCCGTGACCTTTGCACCACGGTATCAGTTCATACTCAGCGCCTCTTGTGCTAATATTGTAAAGTATCTGATTGCAAAAACAGTTGTCTCCGTTTTCGCAGTCAAACAGTTCTTTCATATCGTCTATGTCAAAATTGGATACGCCCCAATGTTTTATCATACCGCTATGGACAAGGTTTTCCATTCCGTCAACAACACTTTGAAGTTTAAGTCCTTCTCTCCAATGAAGCAGGTACAAATCTATATAGTCAACACCAAGACGGTCAATAGATTTACGGCATGAGGTAAAAAATCCGTCTTCAAAAGCATTTTCCGGCAGTATTTTGTCGACTATGAAAAATCGCTCTCTGTCATAGTTTTTTATTATGCGTCCGATAAACGACTCACTCGCACCGTTTCCGTAAGATTCGGCGGTATCTATAAGCGTCATATCAAAGCGCTCTATACCGGCTTTAACAGTATTTTCTTCCTCTGCTGTGATTTCGTCATATAATCCTAATCCGTATGTGCCAAAACCTATAAGCGGTATTTTTATACTCTTATGTATCAAATACTCCATTTTTATATGCAACCTTTATTTATTATGCCGGATTAAACACGCTCTTAGGTTGTCTGCAACGCGGACATTTCCAATCATCCGGAAGTTCTTCAAAGGCAACGCCGTCATTCTCAGCAGGATCGTAAACATATCCGCATATAGAGCAAACATATTTACCGCTTGCTGTCTTTTCAGAAAAATCCACTTCCGCAAGAACGGTCTCAACAGGATTATCAAGGTCAATCACGCGACTCGCTTCAAGATTTTCATATCCCTGCGGCGTATGTGTTCCGCAATAGACCGTTGGATGATTCTTTACAAAGTCGCGCACACGGTCCAGCGTTTCACGCGCGGCGAAAAGATCATCAAATACAACTGAGAGCTTGTTCTCATACAGTGCTTCGTCCACATAGGTTATATCGCCGTGAAGCATATAGAACAAGCCGTCTTTCTCCGCTACAACAATACTGTTTCCGTTAGTGTGACCTTTGGCTTTGATAAAGTAAATGCCGTCGCTAATCTTCTGACATGCCGGGAAATTGTAATATGCGCCATCGGTAAATTCTACGGGAACGATGTTGTCGAGTCCTTTTAGTTCTTCAGCCGACAATTCATCTGAATTTATATATATTTTCGCATTCGGGAAAGACTTCAACTCACCCGAATGGTCAATATGCTTGTGCGTCAGCAATATCTTCGTAATCTGTTCGGGCTTATATCCCAGTGCTGACAAAGCATCCATATATGAACATATATCTTTGCCTGTAAACGCAAGACTGTTCCCGTCGGGGTTTTCTTCCGGCGTTCCTGCAGGAAGTCCTGTATCAACGAGGATGACTTCGTCACCCGTATCAATCAGGTAATTCTGTAGACTGCCGCGATAGCGAACATTCTTATCGAATTTATCCATTCCTTCTTCGCCGCCAAATACAAATGGCTGGGTATAAAATCCTTCTTTTCTGAATTTTACTGCTTTAATCTGCATAATAAGTCTCTCCTTTATTATAGTTTATTTGTTGGCTTGTTTTGAATCCATTCGGGAAAGCGCCTTATCGAGAAGGCGTTTGAGTTCAAGTAAATCTTCCCTCGGCAGGTCAATACATTCACTCATTGCTTCAGGAACGGATAGCGCTGTTTCCTTGAGTGCCTCTCCCGTTTTTGTGAGGGCAATCACAAGTTGCCGTTCGTTGCTCGCAGGGCGTGTTCGGCTTATATACCCCTGCTTTTCAAGGCGTTTAAGTAGCGGTGCGAGAGTACCTGAGTCAAGATGAACAATTCTGCCAAGTTCCCCCTCTGTCATACTACCGTGTTCCCATAAAACCATCATAACGATGTATTGCGTATATGTCAGGTTTAGTACCGCAAGCGGCGTTCGATACTGACGAACTATTTCTTTTGCGCACGCGTAGAGTGGAAAACATAGCTGATTGCCCAGTTTTAATGACTCATAATTCTTTTTGTTCGTCTGCTCTTTCATCACATACTCCTTAATTTTCCGTCTGTTAAATGCAAGACGCGATCAGTTAGGTCAAGGACTCTTTCATCGTGCGTTACCATAAGCGCCGCCTTGCCGCGCTTTTTTGTTTGATTGCGAATAAGCTCCACTACATACCTGCCTCTTGTCGCGTCAAGACTTGCCGTTGGCTCGTCGGCAAGAATAATATCAGGATCGTTTATGAACGCTCTTGCGATTGCTACACGCTGTCTTTCGCCGCCTGACATATTGGCAGGATATTTGTTTGCGCATTCCAAGATTCCTAAATCCTCAAGCAGATCGTTCGCCGTTACAGAGTCGTTATACTCTTTGTCCTGAAAAAGCAGCAGCTGATCTTTTGTCTTCAGATACGGAAGTAACTGGTGAGTTTGAAAGATAAATCCAATGTGTTTTCGTCTGAAAGCAGTGCGTATATTGCTTTTACTATTTAACATAGTATTACCGCCAATAATTACATCACCACTATCAGGAGACAGCAGTAATCCTGCTATTGACAGCAGAGTGCTTTTGCCGGAACCTGAGGGACCGACTATTGCAACAAATTCTCCCGCTTTGACTGCAAGTGAAATGTCATCCAGAACAGTCTGTGTACCGTTGCCGTCCGCAAAAGACTTTGTAACATTATTTAACTGTAATAAAATGTCACTCATTCGTCATTTCCTCCAATCGCCTGAATAGGGTCAACGCGTGAGATGTGTATGATAGAAATCAAACTGCTGACAATCGAGATTAAAACGAACCCGGCAGAAACGGAAACAGCATCAGCCGGCAACAGATGAAATGGCATTTTCTGTGGTATAACGGCACTCATTGCAAATGTAAAAATATTCGCAACAACCGCTGCAAAAACCGAAAGTAGCGACACCTCTGAAACCACGATTGCAGATAGCTTCCCCATCCCGAATCCAACTGCTTTCATAACACCGAACTGTCTGCGTTTCTGTATCGTCATAATATAGTAAAAAACCCCGATAACGATTGCAGATACGATCACCAGCACATAGATTATCATCGTAATCGTTAGATGCTCTGCTCTATAAGACGGAATGTTATCGATTATATCCTGTTTTTTAACGAGCTCTTTGCCGTCCATATCAAGGTCATCGGGCTTGCCTTTGAACGCTAACGCGTGAATAGTAGTCCCGTATTGCGGATTCAATCTTGTTCTGATTTGTGTATAAGAATCTCTCGTTATAAAGCCGACTGATACATGTCCGTACATTTCGTCTTTTGCAAACCCAACCACATTAAATTCAAACCCGGAAGCAGAATCAATTATAATGTCACCAACATGAATATCCTCAGCCATAAAATCATCATCAAGAACGATCGGATTATCTTTATCGCTATATTCTAATGTTTTTCCTTCAATTACGGAAGGCGCCAAAAAGCTATTTGCATCAATCGCAAAATAGATCACATTGAGCTTGCGTTCTTCTCCTTGCTTTTGCAGATACATCCGCTGGATATCAAGCGTTGTCACCTCGGAGTTTGTCTTTTCTCTAACTTCATTTATAATTCCGTCAGGCAGCTCTGATACCGTGATAAGTTTTTCAGCTGAATCGCTTAAAATATAATAATCAGCGACTCGATTATCAATAGCCGATGTCACTGCTCTGCCAAGTCCCTCAACAAGACCGCAAAGAAACAACACCATAAACATAAGCAAGACAAGTAACAGTTCAATCAATATGTATTTCTTTTTTCCATATAGCAGTTCTCTTAAAGCAAATTTCACGGTTTAAGTCGTCTCCTAATCTTTTCTAAAAACTTCGTTTTCCTCTTCGCGCACTATATTTTATTCTTAAATAAAATATCTGGATTAGTATTTTTCAATAATTGTACGCAGTATAATTGTGCACAATCTTTTATTCATTATAACAAATTCCAAATACATTTGCAACAAAAAATATATATTTGGTTTTTGAAATTAAGATAACATCAGTTAACTTTATCAAAAGCTGTAAATACAAATAATCCAGTCGTGATAATAAACAAAAGAATAAATATCCACCCGCTACGTTGCAATAGTAAAATAAAGGTAGACACATGGAAAACCACCATGCATCTACCTTTTTCTTATGCTAAAATATATCGGGAGGTATCAAAATGAAAAAAGGACAGAAAAGACGAATATGGACTAAAGAACAAAAATTAGAAATCATAGGCAGACACATAAACGAGCACATCTCTGTTCGTACGCTCGAAAAAGAATATAACGCAGATAGAAGTATGATCTGCCATTGGTTAAGGGATTATGTTAAGTATGGTGAAGTGGCTTTAAATCCTAAAGGACATCCGGGAAATCCATTTGCAGCATTACACACAAGTAAAACATTAACAGAAACAGAAAGATTACGGTTGCAATTAGCAAAATTAGAAATAGAAAATGAACGGTTAAAAAAAGGATACCGAGTGAAAGGAGTTGGTGCAAACAAGGAATTCGTTATTTTAAGAGATGTGAATACGAAATAATATATTCCCTTAAAAATAAATATAGTGTCAAAGCTCTGTATGAGATAATGTCAGTTAACCGTTCCGGATACTACAAATGGTTGGCAAGAAAAGATAAGCCGAATAGATATGAAAAGGATAGAATAATACTTACAGAACTACTATTAGAACAATATAAAAAGCATAAGACAAAGGGTTACCATTATCTTGCTAACTTAATTCGTAATGAAACGGGTTGGGTTTTCTCGGACAACTTAGCACATAAATGTTGTAAAATAGCAGGCATACGTTCTAAAACTAAAAGAGGTAGAAAAATTGCAGGTAGAGAAAGCATTAAGTTTCCCAACATTATTAGAGGTAATTGGAATGCTACAAAACCTTTGGAAATCGTAGTATCAGATATGACCTGTATTAAACACAAGGGAATTCTATGGGAATGGACATATCTTTTAGATGTATTCAATAATGAGATTATCGCAAGCTCTGTAACAAATAAAGTTGGGAGTAATTTACCGTATTATCATTGTTTAGAATGTTTAATAGAGAAAAAGAAAGAGCAGACATACCCGGTCACACTTCACACCGACCAAGGTAGTGTCTACTCATCAGAGGGCTTTTATCAAGCCCACAAAGATTATACTAATATTATACGCTCAATGTCAAGAGCAGGAACTCCTACAGACAATCCCATTATTGAATCTTTGAATGGTTGGATAAAAGAAGAAATGAAAATTGATTTCAATCTCAAATCCGCCGAGGGTATACCCTCGTTCATTGAAAAGTATGTTCGTTACTTCAATAACGAAAGATTGTCATACAAACTTAATTACAAAACCCCTGTTCAATACAGAATCGAACAAGGGTTTAAGTGATTGGTGGTTTTTATTGTCTACTTTTACTTGACAAGTTCAACTATCGCGTGGTTTTCGTTATACAAAAAACTGTATCTGTTGCACTACTGCAACAGATACAGCTACAACCGACAAATAATTCTTATATAGTTGTCAGCCTTGCGAAAAACAGATTTCATCAAAGCATTGCTTTCGAAAATACAATGCTTGATAAGACTTTAACGGGATGGTAGGGGCCGAAGGTTTATCTATTCCAAAAACCTCATATGGAATTTTGCTAATAGCATCCGCCTTTGTCAAAAATCACAAATCAACTGCCATATTATTTATAGTTATTATAACATTATCCGTTACACCATTCCATATATTTTATTGTCGAACTATATGTGTTTTTTTGCTGTTTTGGAATTTTTCCATTTATTTCAATATTTTGCCATTTTGATTTTTTTACCCAATCACATTATTTTTTAATGGTTTCTTATATTAATAGAATAAATTATCGCAATTTTACTCCTGATATTTTATAATTTCTTCCAAAACATTAATAAATCGTTAATAAACGCAAAAACATAAAAAACGATTGTATTTATCCTAAATTCCAATTGATATTATACAATATCTATGTTATAATAATATTGCTTCAAAAAACAATTGCAGGGAGGTAATAATATGTCACTGACAGCCGGTGTTATCGACTTATTTAACGATTATGAATCAAATGAATACCTATATATAACTTCCTGCGGTATATTTGAAAATAGCGGTAAGCCTAACTGATGCATCCGTGAAAACGGATGCAAAACCTATCAAATCATTATTTCATTAGCCGGAAGAGTTATCTTTAAAATACACGGCGAGACCTTAATTCTCAAACCGAATGAAATGCTTGTAATTCCCCCTAATTTTCGTAACGAATATGCTTATGACCATTCGGACGCTATATTTGTTCATTTTTCGGGATATTATTACGCCGAAAAAATAATAAACGAATTGCTTCTTAAAAAGATAGGATTTATGAACAATTGAGAAGCGTATTTATTGAATATTTTCACCGCAGTAAAACGCGGAATAGAATCGTTGGAAAATAAAGAAAAGACCTCAAACCTACAAATTGTTGTAGAGGATATGAATATGAATTATTCCTCGAAAAAATCGATCGATGAATACGCAAAATTGTTAAATATCAGCACATCACGCTTTTGCCATCTATTTGCCGAAGTGTACGGAATATCGCCGCATAAAATGTTGCTTAATATTAGAATACAGAATGCAAAGCACTTTCTGTTGGAAACCGATTTAAGTATTTCGGAAATTGCCAAGCAAGTAGGCTACTATGATGCGCTGTACTTCAGTCAGATATTTAAAAAGCATACCGGTTTTTCACCTAAACTATACAGAAGCAATAACTAAGCACAACAGAGATTTTTTTGGAAAAAGCCTTATCTTACTTTTGCAAGCCTGTAAAACAGTAAATCTGTTAAAAAGCGAATGAAGCACTTAACTGTTAAGCCTCATTCGCTTTTTTATAAATACAATTATTAATTAAAGGCTATTTCAAAACTCAGTTTCTTCTCGCCCGAGACTTCAAAATTAACATACGAAGATTTTTCAATATGTTCAATTTCAAAATCATTTTTATTACCGTTTACAAGCAGCTCCTTACATTCTTTACCCTTTGGCAACAGAATATGAGCTTTGATTTTCTTCGCAGGAGAATAAATGTCATAACGCATACCCGCCTCTGTAAGGATATAGCGCACATCGACCATAGCGCCCGAAACCTCATAACCTGTTATATAACGCAGCTCAGTATAGTGAGTAACAGGAAATTTCGGTGCAAAGAATATTTCGTCGTAATTAACACCTATATCATTAATTCCGGCGAGTCCCTCGTCAACAGCACTGATAAACGCGGCGGCACCCCATGCGCTCGGTCCGCCTTCCGGCTGCGGTGCAGAATCGGTGTCGTAAAGGAAATATGCTACACCGTCGCGTTCAACAAGCTTCATAAAGCGTGTGATAATATCCCATCCGTATTCCTCAAAGCCGTTATTAAATGCCGCCTTAGCAAGCTCACCGGCAGTAAACGGAGATATTGCGCCGTTTACATACCGTCCCGGTTCGTAAGAAAGGAATTTTTGATATGGAGGGTCAATAGAAAACCATTCTGCAAAAAACTTCGTTGTCTTGCGTCTTTCCATATATTCTTCAATAATACTCTTAGTTTGAGCATGATTGGTAACGCCACGGTTAATATCATAAGTATTAGAAAGCGAGAGGCGCAAATTTTCCTTGTCGTCAAGACCTGTATGATTAATATGGAGTTGGTGAACAAAGAATTTACCGTTCCACAAATACTTAAACATATTGCCTTTAAGGGTTTCTGCACGGGTTTCCCACTCTTTTGCCGCTTGCTTATTACCAAGTCTGCGATTTAACCAAGCCAACTGATTCATTGCCTGATACACGCCCGAATTATCTCCGTGCATTATGGACATAGGTTCGTTAGGATTGATTCTGCGATTATAGCTTGAATCGGGAGCGTTAGTGAAGTCCCAGGTGTCTATGGTAAAGGGACGTTTAACAAGTCCGCGCTCGCTGTCCCAGCGCTTTTCATCGGATGTTATATAATTTATCCCCTTTTCCAATTTAGGAAGTACCTTTTTAAGCCAGTCATTATCGCCTGTTGTTTTGTAAATATAAACAGCGCCCTCGACCATAAGATATTCAATATCCGCTTCAAGCTCAAGCCTCACAAGCGACAGATTATCATCAGGATATAAAACACGGCAATCTTCATTAACCATTTTCCAGTGGGTATCGTCCATCTGCTTTATAAGCTCATAGAACTGTCCGTCCTCACGCTGGGTATCCGCAATAAAATCGTAAAAGGGTCTTAAAGCATATTCCCAATGGCGCATACCCTTCATTATATGAACATAGTCACGAATCCAGTTCTTATTAACCATCAATATTTTACCGTCAATAAAAACAAGTGATCTTTCATCGTTTATGCTATTGCGAAGCTGTCGGATAAAGAGTCCGAGTTTTGGATCGTCCGTAGTCATCACCGACGGAAAGCCGAGTTCTATATTGTTGTAGGTTCCGTTTCGTTTCCCGTCAATATTCATAGCGGGAAGCTTGTGTTTAAATTCAATCATTTTCTGTCTCCCTTTTCTATACTGATTATAATATACCGATAATACAGATACCGGCTATACCCAATATAATACCAATCGCTGTTTTAGGCTTAAGCTTTTCTTTAAGCAGAAGAACACTTAAAACCGCGGAAAGAAATATAACCCCACCGTTAAAAGACGGGAAAAAGACAACTGCATCAATAGCAGAAGAAAGATAAATATTTAATCGGTTATACGCACAGCTAAGACCGCCTGAAAGCAATGCATAAATTATAAATTCCTTTTGTATTTTGAAGCTTTCGCCCGAAATATTGCGTTTTTTCACCAACAAACAAATAACGGCATAAGCGATAAGCATAACAGCAGAAGCAATAAACATCATATCTCCGGCATAACTTACTTTGCCTGTTTTTCCAAAAGCCTTGAAGGAAATGCCTACGCTCGCCGCAAAGAGCAGGAAAAATATTGAATATACAACCCATTTACGGCGTATACTTCCATTTTTCTTTTCATAAGTTGACAAAACGATACCCAACAGCAAAATCACCAAGCCAATTATATCTGCCGCGTTTATCGGCTCTTGCCAAACAAAATAGCAGAAAAATACAGATACTACAAGCGACATATTACCAATGAGCGTAGTAACAGAAACAGCACCGCAATTCATCGCTAAAGTTTTAAAAAGAATGAAAAGCGCTTGGGTTATGCCATATATGACACCCCAAAGCAAGACCGTTTTATCTATATGAAGTTTAAAACCGTTCACTGCAAAAAGACAAACGCACCAAACAGCCGCACCGACTATATTGAATTTATATACGGCGTTGCTTCCCGAAAAATTAACCTTATGTAACAGAACGCTGTTAAGAGAAGCAAAAACAATTGAAAGTAAAATTAAATAAAGCATCTTTTCCTCCGTAAATCTATTGTTAAGAGTTTATCATTTAAATAACATATTGTAAATATGATTCACGGACATAAAAATGCGATTTTTAACCATAATTACAAAGATTTATACTTGTAAAGCCTTGGTAAGTAATGTATAATTATTACAGGTGAGAATAATGAAACTTATCCATTACGAATTTAACAGAATACAAAACGTCCAAGAAACAAATTATATTTTTCAATTAGTAAAAGGCAGAAAGCTTTCAAGAATTTATCATTCACACGATTTTTATGAAATAGTATACTTTTTACAAGGCGAAGCAACACAGTTTATAAACGAAAAATCATATTGTTGCACTGCAAATCTTATGGTTCTTCTGCGTCCGAGCGACAGACACTGCTTTACAAATCAGTCTAACGATGTTGTTCTTCTCTCGCTTTCCGTACAAAAAGAAGAATTTGAAGCCATTGTCGACATATACAGCAAAGATTTTTTCAATCAGATATTAAACTCCGATAATCCGATTTTTTGCGAAAATTGTTCACTTTTAAACTATTCATTGCTTGATTATGAAAATATGTCAGCCAATCTGAAAGAATATGACTGTAAATTTTTACTTTCTTGTATTTTGCACTATTGCATACAGCACAGCGAATCAAAATCGGCAATACCTCCGTCTCTTTCGTTCGCGATTAATGAAATTAAAAAAACAGAATATCTCAGTGAAGGCATTGAAGCAATGGTAAGGCTTTCAAATTATTCGCAAACCCATCTTGCGCGAATGATGAAAAAGTATTATAATACGACACCAAAGCATTACATAAACGAGTTACGCCTTCAAAAAGCCTATAACTACATTATTTTAACGCAAAAATCCGTAGAAATCATTGCAGAAGAGCTTGGGTTTAAAAGTTACAGCCATTTCAATAAAATATTTAAGGAGCGTTTTTCGGTTACTCCCGCTTCACTTCGCAAGCAGAGAGAAATATGGACTGTATAGCATAATAAAAAACCACCCATCCGTCGTTTCTCATTTCTTTAATCTACAAAAATCCCGCAAACCACTTTAGGCTTGCGGGATTTTTAGTTTCTTAAATTATACCTGTTATATTACTTTTCGTTGTACATTGTGCCGGAGATAGACTTTATAATCTCCGGTTTATCTTTAAATATTAGATTAAATAAACTATCGGCAAACAGCTCGTGCATCTCATTTGTCGGGTGATTTATTCTGTTTGCAAGCAACAGGGTTGTATCCTCGGTTTTACCGAGTTCTTTCCACCTTGAATAACAGTCGCAAAGCTCAACACCCATACCGCTTGCCAAATCGCACGCCGCATTCATATATTTGTCCATTCTGCCGCTGTTCTGCATTTCTGCCGTTTTTGCAGCATAATCCAAAACACATTTCTCGGTGTCCTCGGCAACATAAGTATTAAGCATATTGGGCGTCATAAATATTGTCTGTATTCTGCGATTATTACATTCCTCAAATATTGTTCTCAGCGAGGAAATATAATCCTCAAGCGTCCCGTTTACATCATTAAGCCCGAAACATACGATTATCAAATCGGGGTTGTGGGTAAAAACCTGAGCTTCCATTCTTTGCAGGGATTCTTTGGCTGTAGTTCCGCCTATTCCCGCATTAATAACATTTACAGGAACATAATTTCTCACATCATTTATTTTCTTGCGAAGACGATTCCAGTACACGGTTTCATAATTTAATTCTCCGGGACCTACCGCCCCGTGTGTGACGCTGTCTCCGAAAGCTACTATTGTTATAGGTCCGTTTTCTATAAGACCGCCTTGATCCATCAATAGTTTTTCTAAAATTTTCATACCGCTTCCCCTACTATTATTAATGCCTGTTAGGAAACAGAACGGTATATGTTCCGCTCAAATTTTCAATCATAAAGTAAACTCCGTTTTTATCGTCTTCAACTTTTTTAAGGGGAATAATTCCCGAAATCCTATCCTCGAGCCACTTTGCATCGCCCAGAGCAACATTTCCGTTACTTTCAGGAAAAATATATACGGTTGCATTATCAAGTCCGCCGAGCTTTAGCTTTCTGTGATAGTTACAGCTTACGGGTGCGGCTTCTTTAAGGGTTATTACACCGCTTTTCTGCTTAACGAAAACTCTGCACTCCTTATGCTCACATATACCGAAGCGGTAAACCGCATAACCGTCGCGAATTTCGGTATCGGTTCCCGTAAGTATCGGAGCGCCGAGCGGAAATTTAAGCAAGGTGTCGGTTGTTAGATTTGGGGAATAAACCGAAAAGCTAAGCGAATTTTCAACCCTCGAAATTGTCAGCGCATTAGGCTTTACCCCGTCGGACTTGCACTCAAATTTTATTGAATAACCAAATTCTGCAAGTTTTTCTCTTATTGCTGAGGGACAGGAGGAAAAATCAACAAAGTTTTCGGTTATTCCGCTGTTTTGAGCCGCTTTTTTACTGCCATAATAAATTACTCTTCCGCCTTTAATTTCAAAATCTATAAGTCTTTGCCTTACCTCTTGAGTTTGAGGAATGGGTGAAATTAAAATGCTTTTCTTGTATAAATCCAAAGAAGTTTTAAGAAAAATATCGGTTGACACAACGCAGTTAAGCGGGAAACCGTTGTTAATCGCCTCGGAAATATACTTATCGCCAAAATACATTTCATAAAGCGCCTCTTCGGAGTGAGCGGTTGTAAATTCTCTCATCGGATAAACCCATACAAGCGGGGCTATATCATCGGCTATATCCTTTTCCGCCTTTAAAAGATGGGGCAACGGCTCATTCACACAATTATCCGGCATATTTCCGTAAGAATTGTCAATTGAAAGAATGTTCAGAGTTTCAGCAGATTGTACCTTGCCCTCGGCGTCTACCCTTGTAATAGCCATCGGAAGATAAATATCGTGCGCGTTTCCGTTATATCGATCGTACCATGGGGAATTAAGCCACCAAGGGTCGTGAATATAATATCTGAACATAAACCCGTTACTCGGAAGCTCACAAATTCGGGTCATATGCCCCATTATTTCGAGACCGAAATTGTCGTTAAGCGCCGCCCAAGGAGAGTTAGGCGGAGGGGTAATATTAAAGCCCGCATTGTAAATATCGTAAAGCGGTACGCCGTCGGTCGCGTAATCTATTCCGACCGAGTTGTTTGTGCCTCTGGTTTCAAGCGGAAAATCGGGACATTCTTTTCTGAAAAGGTGCCAGAAATCAAACACATTTCTTTGTGTCTTTTCAAGCTTTTCGGGGTAAAAGTTTTTTCCGTCGAACACCTTTCCTGTAACAGACCATGGCTCAGAGCTGAAGCCCAGTCCGTTTGAAAGCCATAGATAGTCAAAGCCCATATCCTTTAAAAAAATATTTGCCTGTTTGCCAAAAAAAGTGCCGAAAGGTGTATTTTGCGTAATACCATTAGGATATGCGGCGTAATAATGGTCGTCGCCGTTAAGCAAAGCCGTTGCATCAACAAAGCCAAAAGCATCCAACTTAGTTCCCGATGAAATCTCGGGATGGCGCTTATATTTAAAATCGGATTTTGCAAATTCAGGCCCTATGTCAAAGGTTTCCCCGACTCTTATTATCGAATTCGGAAATGCCCTTTTTCCTTCTTCTTTAAGTGTGCTTACAATTTTCTTTAAAATTCCATAGGTCATTACGGGCGGATTATCCATATAATAATGCTTCTTTGAATGAAGCGAGCAATCAGGATCATCGTCCTTACCTATAAGCTCACGGTTTGCCGTACCGATATAACAGCACCACTCGAACTTATCATTCTGATTACCGGCATAATCAAGAATTTCACTGCCGTCCGCCGTCCAAAGCATAACCGAGACAGTCTCCCGATTTTTTAGCAACGGTCGCCACTGCTCAAACAAATTTCTGCAAACATTTCGGATATATTCGTCATCGGTTTTTTTAAAGGGCTTTAAGCTCATTTCAAGATTAACAGTATTAAACATTACATATCCTCCTATTTTACGATTACCGCTTCGATCCCCAAAACATCGGCTATCTTCTTTATTGTTTCGGCGTGATGCCCTATACCTAAAGCATAATGATGGGTCGGTCCCGTCATCACCCATTTTTTAATATATTCACGGGTACTGGGCTTAAATACCGCACGCGTATTTGTGTTGCCGGTCGGCGGAATAGGTCCTGACTGTGACTCGCCCTCGCCGATTATAAAACGGAATTGACCGTTTGCGTCCTGAGTAATGCCGAGCATTGTTATAGGGCCTTCCTTAATTTTAAATTCAACCGATGCTCCGCTTCCCTCTTTGCCGTGATATTTAAGCAGACTGCGAATAACGGGCTTGCCCTCGGCAATCGCAATATGGTGCGGACCGTCGTGACCTATAAGAATACAGTTACTGTCGAAATCAAAGGGATGAAGCTCCGCAAAGCTGCCGCCTATGCCCAATCTGTCCATAATAAGCATTGCGATACAGGTTTTAATGTCAAACTCGCCGCACATCGGGAAGCCCTTACCTATAAGCAGAGAGTTTCCCACAATCAGCGACGAAATACACTTACGAATTTCCGAGCCCTCAAGCCCCTCGTAATAGTAGGCAAGACCGTTAAGTTTATTTTCCGTAATAAATTTTTCAAGAGCCACCGCACTTCTTGCAGAATTGCGTAAATCCTCCTCAGTCAGCTTTTTAGTAATGGGATCGCTTACAGGGTCGGGTCGGTCAAAGTTCTCGCAGATTTCTGAGGATTTTGCCACAATTTCATCATCGGTAACAGCATTTTCATAATGAAGAATAGAGTCCGGCTCTAAAAGTGCAACATGCAGTCCGAATGCCGCAGAAACCGCCGTCGGGTCGGCGTGCATATCGTACATGGCTTCAAGCACATGTCCCATAAGACCTATACGTGCACCGTGCAGAGCTCGCAATACCGCGGCGATTTTGCACCACTGCAAAAGCTCCTTATCGGATTTTTCATCACCGTTTAAGGTGCCGATAATTACATCACTTATTTTCTTTCCGAGACGGTTTGCAACTCCCACATATTCGGGAACAGAACATATACAGTCATTTTCAAGCTGCATAAGAGTGTTAGCTTTAGTATAATCCAAAGCATTAAGAGGTTGAAGAGCGGTAAGCACAACAGGACGGTCTGCATCGCGCATAATGGGAGCAAAAACCGATGATGTGGCATATGTAATCATATTGCAGAACCAGACATCGCAATCCGCAGCCTTCAAATGCGGCAACAACTCATAACCCTGTCTTTCACTGTCAATAATGCCGAAGTCGGTAACCTCTGCACCAAAGGCGGTAAGTTTTTTGCAAAGCTCGGAATGGTATTCTTGAAGCTTTTCCTTAAGAGTCGGAAACTGAGCCCAATATTTTGCATGGGCAACTGCGAAAATCGCAATTCGACCGGGCAAACGAATGGTTGAATTTGACATAAATAAAACTCCTTTAAGAAATCAAAGATTTATGCCTTGATTTTAGCATAAATGCATACTATAATCAAAGCATAAATCAAAGTTATATTAGCACAAAATAAAGGAGTATTGAGATGTTTTTCAATGAAATTAAGCCCTTTGCCAGATTCCCCCGAGAGCTTGTAATTTCCGAAAGCTCTTCGTTTTGCGAGGTATTCCCCATAGATGCACGCTTCTTTTATGTATGCGAGGGAAACGGCAAGCTATACATGGACGGAAAAACAGTCGAACTGCACCGCGGCGGCGCAATACTTATAAATTCAGGTGTGCCGTACCGTATCATACCTGCGAATGTGAAATTCTTAGCAATCAATTTTGACTGGACGCAGGAATTTTGCGGCAATAATATCCCGATTCCTCCCCTGCCTTATAAAAGCGGCAGAGAACTTTGTTCATTTGAAAGCATAACCTTTGGAGACATCAAAGAGCTTAACCGATATGCGTGCTGTAAAAATGCCTTTTTTCTTGAAAAGGCACTAAAAGAAATGATTGACCGCTATGAGAAAAAACGGATTTATTATCAACTTGAAAATGATGCTCAGATGATACTTGTGTTAGCGGAATTTGTACGTCAGCTTGCAGTCTGCAAAACAAACTATTTCGATGCGGACGCCGTGGCGGATTATTTACAGTCGCACTACAATGAAGAAATAACGAATAAAAAGATTGCGGAAATATTTCACTTCCACCCGAATTATATAAGCTCTGATTTTAAGCGGATTTTCGGTAAGCCGCTTCACCGATATTTGTTAGAACTGCGCATTACCAAAGCAATAGGTCTTTTGGAAACCGGTCGTTACAGCGTTGAGGCAGTTGCAGAAGCGGTCGGCTACAGCGACTCCAATTACTTTTCGCGCTATTTTAAGAAAATAACCGGAAAAACGCCAAAAACATATATTAAATCCTTATATCAAGTTTATTCTTCGTGACAGAGAAAAACCGTATATGCTCCCCTGCCGTATTTTTGAATAAAAGCAAGGCTTTTTTCCCTGTCATATGCCATACCCGTGGGAATCTGCTTTGCAAGGCAATCCCTCATATAGCATTCGTCACCTGCGATTATATGCTTCTTGCCTGAATCTGTAATTTCAACAATGGATGACCCCTTTGAGTGACCGCCGATTTTAACGGCTTTTATTCCGTCACATATCTGCATTTCCTCATCAAAGGTGCGAATGTTTAAGTTCTCAGCCAAATAGCCTTTCCCCGCCTCATACTCGTCCTTTTGGATATAAAGGGCGGCGTTTTTAAAATATTTTGCACATTCAATATGGTCATGGTGTGCGTGGGTAATAATTAAATCGGTTATTTCTTCCGCTTTTACACCGATATTCCGGAGCGCCTTTACAGTACCGATAAAAGAAAAGGTGTGAAACAGATGCTTCGAGAAAACCGAGGAAAACAGGACAGCTTTCACAGTGTGTTGTATGAGAAGATACCGGAAAGTCATATATTAAAGCAAATAGATCGAGCGGTAGATTTCAGTTTTATCAATGGATTGCTTGAGGGAAGTTATTGCAAAAACTTCGGAAGACCGGCAAAAGAGCCGGAAATGGTGATGAAACTGTTGTTCTTGCAGTACATATATAATCTTTCGGACATTAAGGTAATAGAAGAAGCAAACTGCAATTTGGCATTTTTGTGGTTTTTAGGGTTAAATCCTGAGGACAAGCTGCCTGATGCAAGTCTGCTTGCAAAATTCCGCACACAACGAATGCAGGATATTACACTTGATGAAGTTTTAAGTGAAATCGTACGGCAGTGTGTGGAAAACGGAATTATCAAAGGGGACGCGCTTACGGTAGACGCCACCCATATCGAAGCCAACTGTACCAAAAAAGTACCGGAACGGATCATGAAACATCTGGCAAAGAGAATCTTTAAGGGACTTGAAGCAGATAACGGAGCCGTCCCCGAAAGCATCAATACCGACATACCCGACTATACACAGATAGAAGATCACAAAGAAGCCAAGGCAGTAATGAAAAACTATCTTGAAGAAGCGATTGCCAGTTCCAAGGAATATGCCGGTACGAAAACAAAAGAAGCGATTTCCGAAGCCGAAGAGATATTGTCCGATGAAAAATTTATTCTTCAAAAGGGATTGCGTTCTTTAAGCGACAAGGATGCCCGGGTAGGAAACAAATCAAAAACGCAGCAGTTTTACGGCTACAAAGCAGAATACACAATGACTGCTGACGAAAGGATCATAACCGCAATCGATGTACATACAGGCGAATATGTTGACGGCAAAGAGTTTTCCACATTGTTAGAAAAAACGATTAAAACAGGCGGAAAAGATTTGGGATAAATCACCGCATTTATTAGAACTCGTTAAGCAGGAACAATCGCTTGAGATACAAGCAAAACAAAAAATAAAATTTAAAGAATGGAGTAGATAATAATTATGAAAAAAGAAACAAATAAATCTACCGCAGCAATATCAAGATTGAAAAGTTGCACCCTTTTAAAGGACATCCCTACAAAGTAGTAGATGACGAGTCAATGGAGGAACTGAAAGAAAGCATAAGGGAGAAAGGGTTATTAAACCGAATAATCGTAAGGCCGCTTGAAAACACAACTGACAAATATGAAATAATATCCGGTCACCGCAGAGTACACGCCGCCGAGCTTCTTGGGTTAAAAGAAGTCCCGGCGGTTGTTTATTTCATCGACCGTGACGAGGCGACCGTTTTAATGGTCGATTCAAACTGTCAGAGGGAAAGTTTATCCCCTATGGAAAAGGCGAAAGCATATAAGATGAAATTCGACGCACTTTCACATCAGGGCAAAGCAACTTCGGACCAAGTTGGTCCGAAGTTGGCGGTTGAACAAATATCCGAAAACGACAGTCCGTCGCAGGTAAAACGCCTTATCCGCTTGACCTACCTTGTTCCCGAACTGCAACAGTTTGTAGATGAAGGCAAAATGAAAGTATCTCCGGCGGTTGAAATTTCTTTCCTTGATGAAGAACAACAGCGGGATATAGTTGACCGCATTGACGAAACCGAAATGTTCCCCTCACACGCGCAGGCAAGGCGTATGAAACAATTAGCCGCAGAAGATAAACTTGACTATGATTCTATCGCTGAAATTATGTCTGAACTAAAACCAAATCAGGTTGAAAAGTTAAAGATTCCGGCCGATAGTGTAAGGCAGTATGCACCAAGAGGTTCAACGACGAAAGATATGGAAAACCTGCTAATCCGTCTTGCAAGAGAAAACTACGAACGCCAGTGCCGCCTCCGTGACGACGGCGCGAGATAAGGGGGTGTTGTATATGAGTGAATTAGCATTAACACCCAAAGAAATGAACCTTATGCAGTTTATAGGCACAAAAGAGGTCGCCGCCCTTATGGGTTGTTCTATCCCGGTAGCAAGGCAGATTATGAGGCGAAAAGATTTCCCGCTTATTAAGTGCGGCAAAAATCTTAAAGTTATGAAATCTAAGCTAATCGAGTGGGCGTCGGTCAGGCGCATATAATCGCATATTTGAAAACAGTGCAGGCATTGTTCTACAATGCCCGCACATAACAAGGAGGTAAAAAAATATGTCAAAAACAATTAAAAAACGGTCAAACGGTGACGGCTCGTTCAGTTACAACGAAAAGCGTAAAGTATGGCAGTATCGCCTTACTATACCGGGACAATTTGATAAAAACGGCAAAGCGATCAGAAAAGCCGTCTACGCTAAGACAAAGGACGAATGCCGCAAGAAAATGAAAGAGATTGTAAACAGGTATGAAACCGGAACAATTTATTCTTCCGAAGACCTTACAATCTACGCCTACGGCAATCAGCTTATTGAAAAGAAGGTTAAACTGAATAAAATCCAATCTCAAACCGCACATCGGGAGTTTGGCACTCTTAATATGTTAAGCCCGATTTACGGCACACGGCTGCAAGACGCCACACCGATGCTGCTTCAAAACTTTCTTATTGACTATTGCACGAATTATACCAATTCGGTTATCGACAAAATATATATGCTCTTAAATAGGATCTTCAATAATGCGGTTGATGATAAGCTGATCCCCGAAACGCCGATGAAGCGGGTTGAAAAGCCGAGATCGGTAAAACGGGAAGTAAAAGTGCGGGCGCTGACTCTTGAAGAGCAAACTGAATTTATCCAACTGCTTCAAACAGAGGATATTCAGTTCGCCGAAGAAATGCTTATCTCCCTTTTTACCGGTATGAGAATGGGAGAAGTAGTCGCCCTCACAATAGGTGATATTGATTTAGAAAACGGCTATATCAATATTCACCGCACCATGGCGACCGATGAGGGCGGAAATCCTTATATAAACGACCGAACAAAGACCGATACAGGTATGCGTGTTATAAAAGTTACCGATGAAGTAAAACAACTGCTGAATGATATATGCAAAGGGCGAAGCAAACACGAGTTTGTATTTACCCGTCCTGACGGGCGTTTTATTTCAAGACCTATGATTTACAGTCAGTTTCGCAGGATGGATGACAAGTATCACTTTATCAAACCGCAGGTCAATACAAAAGTAGACCTGCACTCCCTAAGGCACACCTTTGCAACAAGATGTATCGAATCGGGAATGCAGGCGAAAGTTTTACAACACATTTTAGGTCATAAAGATATTACAACAACCTACAACACCTACGGCGATGTATTTGATAAGTTTGAGTTTGATAATATCACAAAAGCGGAAAATTATTTAAGGGAAAACGGACTTTCAATTTATCAGAACAGCAAGCCGAAAATCATAAAAATGGCGTGATTTTGTATGCCAATTTTATGCCAATACGATCGGATTATGCCAATATTATGCCAATATTTACGACCTTAAAATAACTTAAAGCGATTTCACCGTAATTCCGCAAACCCGCATAAACAGGGTGTTTGAGGGCATTTTGGAACAAAAAACGGGCAGGTTAAAAAACCTGCCCGGATGGTGGGAGAGGTTGCATACGACACCCAAAAAGCCCAGTATTTATGCGGGTTTGTGATTTCGAGTAGCCCAACAGTAGCCCAACGATTCGAATCCATCCGCCGGACATTTTTGACCACTTTTTTGCCCTCTGAAAACCGCGCTTTTTTAATCCCAAAATCTTTGGTATTTTTTTAAATCTCACACATTCGACTCATGTGTTCATTTCATGTAAAATGACATCACAAGGAGGCGAGCCTTATGCGTGAGAAAAAACGGGTTTTGTTTTTGACTGATGCCGAATGGAAATTAATGGTCAGGTGCATCAATACAGCGCGGTCAAAATATCTCGATGAGGACAAGCCGATTGACGATGTCAATATTCTACTTGTCAAAGCCATGAAAGCTAAGTTGAAAAAAGTGAGGATTTGAAGATGGAAAAGATTATTCACGATGAAAAAACCGGGCTTCATTATGAACTCGTGGGCGATTACTATTATCCTTGCCTGAAAGCACCGGAAGCACCAAAGGTCGGCAGATTCGGGATGATGTATCACGATTATCTGCGTAACCATAAGAGAGTTATATATTCGGGGCTTATGCTTTCAGGGGAACTCAAGGAGCATATCGAGGATATTGACCGGCAGGCAGAGGATATGTATTTTCAGTTGGTGGACAGTATGAAGCAAGCCGAAGGCATTACCGAACAACTCAAAGCCACAAATCAGATGAAATGGGTGCGCCGTATGAACTCCATCCGCAACCGTGCCGAAGAGATTGTCAAAAGCGAGGTGTTGTTTATATGACAACACTCGAAAACTTATGGCATGGCAATATCCGTCCGGTCGAACAGTTTGTTGAGGGTAATGCTGAATATAGGAACGTGCTTCGCCTCGTGACAAAAAACCGAGAAACGCTTGAAAACGAACTTTCTCATAAGCAACTCGAACTTCTGGAAAAATACAACACTTCTGTCAATGAAATGAACTCTGTTTCCGAAGTCGCCGCGTTCAAGTACGGATTCAACCTTGCTGTAAGGCTGTTAACAGAATCAATAAAGCATCATTAAAGCGGAGTCATTGCGACTCCGCTTTGCCGTGCTTACATCCGTAAAATGCGCCGAGGTGTAATACCCCGACGCATATATTCACCGTCATAATTGGTGTGCTGATTTTAGGTGTTAT
>CADCLS010000017.1 GCA_902802375.1 Oscillospiraceae bacterium
GTTGATGAAGTGCTGGATAAACTGCTTGAAACCTTTGGTGACAAATACCGTGAAGTCTTCAAAACAATCACTTCCGACAATGGATCAGAGTTTGACAATTTTCTCGTAATGAAACCGGCAAAACGAATACTTGAAAAAGCAAAAAGTACCGGTACCCCTATCCTTTTGCACAGCGATCAGGGTTCCCAGTACTCCTCAGCAGGTTATTGCAACCTGCTTAAATCTTACAACACAATTCAAAGTATGTCAAGAGCAGGAACGCTAAGAGATAATGCAGTTATGGAATCATTCTTTGGAAGATTTAAAGACGTTATGTCATCACACTTCCAATATTGGAAATGTGATGACATACACAAAGTGGTTTCAGATACAATTTACTATTTCAATTACATACGTCCTGTTCGCAAACTGAAAAGAAAACCGCCAGTCCAATACAGGCTTGAACTGGCAGCTTAAATTATTTCGTTTTTTGTGTCTACTAACTATTGACTATTTCAGGCGCAAAGCCTTGCCGTTTTGTCTTTACGGATATTTAGCGGTTGATAATTGCGGTTAAAATGGAATGGGGAGCGAGTGATGTTTTTTCAATGTGTCCGTCAAGCCTTATGATTGCGGGCATTTCCTTGTCGGTGCGGTTGAGCATAACGCATACTATTTCGCCGTTTTGGTTTTTGAATGCAACCGTCTCTACCTTGTCGGAATACGAGCTTGATGCAACCACCTTTGCGCCGGGTTTTACAAACTTGCTTATATGACCGATGTAGTAGTAGGAAAGCCTATAATGAAGCTCGTTTGATTCTCTTATATAGAAAACGGGCGCGTCGGCCGAGCATGGACGCTTTTCGCGGTTGTGGTGCGGTCCGTTTTTGTCGTCAAGGAGCATGTTCCAGTCGCAGTAATAATGCAGTCCGTTATTAAAGCATCCGATGATATCGTGAGCATATATTTCGGCAAATTCAAGGTCGCGCTCGGGCTGTATACCAACACCCGTTATTGCACAGCAGCCTTCGCTGGCAATGCTTATCTTATCGGGATACCTTTCCATGTGGGCTTTGAGCTCGCCGAAATGATCGCCTGAATACCAATGGTTTGCTATGCCGTCGCAATATCTGCCGTTTTGGCTTTCGTATATAAACCTTGCCCTTTCAAAAACTCTCTCACGGCAGTGATCGTAACAGAGTATTTTAACCCCCGTGCCCTCAAGCTCTTTGCCGAGGAAGCCCAAAAATTCCGCCTCCTCCTGAGGTGTATAAAGGCAGGATTCCCATACCTGATGGTGACGCGGCTCGTTCTGCATGGTCACCGCCCAGATATCAATGCCGTTTTCCTTTGCGGCTTCAATATACTTTTTAAAATATTTTGCCCAAAGCTCGTAGCATTCCTTCTTGAGATGACCGCCTATGCGGTTGTTTGTGGTCTTCATGTAGGCAGGAGGTGACCACGGGGACGCGAACAAAGCAAGGTCTGCATATTCCATTGCGGCACGCGCCATCGGAAATACCGCCTTTTTGTCATGGGATATATCAAAGCTTTCAAGGGTTTCGTCGCCCTCTTCTACATAGGTGTAGTCCTCGGTCGAAAAATCGCAGCTTGCAATTGAAAATCTGCCCACGGTGTAGCCGATGCCTTTTTCACGGTCAAAATAGCTTTCAATAAGCTCTTTTTTCTTAACGCTTGGCATATCATACCATACCGATGCCGAAGTGTCGGTAAAAGCGCCGCCGATGCCGCCGAAGGTCTGGTATTCAACGTCATCGTGTATGTTTACCAAAAAGCCTTCGATATCTCCCGGATGCCCCTGCTCTTCGATAATATCGGTGTTTATATACTCCATCTCGCTGTTTGAGATTTCACAGAGCCGTTTTTCGTTGTCGGTTTTCCAAATTCTGATTTTCATATATTGTCACCTCATATTTTTTTGGGCTTAAACCTCGCCTTTTATGATCCTTGCCATTTCATCGCTTAGTATCCTGCGGCTGTCATCGTCCACAAGACTAAAGCGGTTTCCGTCATTCGGAGTGCTGAGATAGTTCCACACGCAGTAGGGGATACTGTTTTCCTTGAGTACCGTTATAACATCGTGCATCCAGTTTTCACGCCATTTTATATCAGCGTGCCTTATCGTTCCGAATTCACCGCACCAAAGTATCTTAGTTGTAATAAAGAGGACAAGTCTGCAAAACACTGCGCTGATGCGTGAATTCAAACGGGGCATAGGTGTGGAAGGTGTAGATGATATTTTCATCATTATAAATTCGTAGATGCTTTAGCTTGTTGACCTCGTTCCAGTAGGTAGAGCCTATGATAAGCTTTCGTTCGGGGTTGGTTTTTCTGATTGCATTAACGGTCTTGTCGGCGAGACTGTTCCACTTTTCAGGGTCTACATCTCTCACTTCATTGAGCAGCTCAAAAGCGATGCTGTTATCCTCGTGATATCGCTTTTCAAATTGGAGCCATAGAGCTACAAAACGGTTTTTAAGCTCGTCATCGTCGAGAAGCTCGATTTCTTCCTCAATATCACAGTAGTTTCCGATCGCCTTGTGAAGATTCAGCACGATATTAAGACCGTGCTTTTTGCACCATAAAATAAAGCGGTCAATATGCCCGAATATCTCTTCGCGGTAAACATACGGCGACTCTTCAATAACTATCTGGTCAAACCCGAGCCTCACATGATCCATGCCAAGCTCTGCTATGTATTCAATATCCTTTTCGGTTATGTAGGCTGCAAAATGCTCCATATCACCGATGGTAAGACATAATCTTCTGTCCTGCGGTAGAACATTGAATCTTTTGTAGTTTGTGAGCCATCCGCCGATGCCCATTCCGTGCTCAAAACCAATAAAGCGTTTCATTATTATCAGCCCTTTTTTGTCATTATATAACCGAAAAATAAATAAGTCAACCGAAAAATACGCTCGGGGTAATATCATCCGCACTATTGATATTAAGAACAAAAATAAGTATAATTTATATATAGGAAAAAGATATTTCTAAAACTTTTAGAAGCTTTTGTGGATGAAAGTGTTCGCTCCTTTTGGCTTTGTTAACACGAAAGGACAAAAACGGTATAATTATCACAAATAGTGACGGTGATTTGTGTTTTAGTACTATAATGTAAATAAAGTGAGAAGTAGGTATAGTTATCCTTTTTCAAAAGATATTAGTTAAACGAATACAAAACAATAATTTTTTTATTGTAGAAGATAGATTAGTGCAAGCTAAAAATTATGATTCTAAAGTTATTAAATATAGGGCCTAATAATACCTTTCATCACTTATTTTTCAGTGTAATGGTATTTATAAAATCTCTGGAACAAAAAAAGAAAGTTATTCAAAGGCTGATTGTATAGCAACCACTTCTTCGGCTATAAATGATAAGTTTTATTTGGTTATGTATAATGGAAAAATAATTAAATGTTTTAATGCGAGGTATTATGTTATCGATGAAAACGAATTTGAATTTGATGGCGGTAAATACCTACCTAAATAATTCTATTTAAGAAAAACATTAGCTCCTATTTATGATAACGGTGATTCTGTTTGCGGTATTACTTTTAACGGCATCGGCTATTTCTTCCTAAGGACACAAAGGGACGGTTAGCGTGAAACCAAAAAAGCAGTAAAATAGCAAAAAAGACACACTAAACCAAGCCGGAACGAAGACAGAGGGACAGTTCTGTGTGTTGACAAAATAGTTATCATTTAATTTCATCCTTTTTAAAAAAGGGCGGTTGGCGAAAGCTGAAGTGATATAATGATGGTAGACACAAAAAACGGTGTCTACCATCATTTTTTATGTTAAGATAGAGAAAAGGAGTTGAAACAAATGTCAAGACCAAAAGGTGGAACAAATAGAAGCCATAGTACTTTGCTTAATATAGTTTTGAGGGGATAGACCGGTTATCTTTTTGAAAGTTTTGCTAAAGTGATAAATATCGGAAAAATTTAGTTTTTCTGCGATTTCTCCTATGGAGTGAGTGTCAAGCAATAGTAATTGTTTTGCCTTTTCAATCCGATGTTTTTGTCTGAATTCTATAGGGTTTTCACCGCTGTATTCTCTAAAAAGTTTTCTGAAGTAGCCTTCGCTGACTCCGCAAATCTGTGCTATTTCATTAAGCGTTTTATCAGAATTGTTTTCCATAAGTTCAATACCTTCCTGTATGTATTTGAACTTGTGGCTGATAACTCTTTTTCTTTGTCTTTGGCAAGCAAGTCCTAACATTTGATAAATTACAGATGTGATTATCGGAATACAAACAATGTTTTTATTAAATTCTTCTGCCGCTGATTCGATGAGATAAGCCATTGTTGTATCAACATTTTTTATACAAATTTGAGGTGAAAATGTGGGAGTTATTTCTTCGTTATCCATGTTTTTAAGTTGAAAATGAAACACTATGCTATCATCTTGATTAGGTGCTGTATCAAAGAACTCCACAGTATATTCAATACCTTTTGACATAAATGCAACTTGATTTTTTTCTGCAATGAGAACTTCGCCGTTACTGTCGGTAATTTTTGCTCGGCAGTTTTTAAACCAAAGTAATGTGTGTGAGGGTTTAGGTTTGCCCATACAAGAGTAGAAATTATTACGTGTATACCAGTTCTGTCCTTTAGCCAAAGCTTCGCTTATAAAAAATTCAGAATTATAGAGTTCTTGAAAAGGAACAGTTTTCATAAATTAACCCCTTTTTACTTGATAGTTTATAGTATAACACAACTTTTTACAAATTGAAACGTTTTTTACAAAAAATGTTTCAATTCTAACATTTATTAATGTTGGTGTAGTTGCTATAATTTTTATGTAAATATAATAGAGAGGAAGTATAGTATGTTTGATTATAAAGTAAAAATTGGTCTTGTCGCTATGCGTAGAAATACGACCAACAGACCGCGCGGCACATTTCTTACATGGTATTCAGCTGAACAAAGAGGAAAAAAGTTTGTAGAGTATATTGAGAATAACTTTGCAAATGAAAATGTAAGTTTCGTTGATAATAAGGGTATCGGTATAGAAGACCTTGTGTTTGATGATGCAACGGCCAAAGAGGTTGTTGAGCGCTTTAAAAATGAAAATGTTGATGCGGTTATGATTATTAACTGCAATTTTGGTAATGAAGAAGCAGCTGCGGATATAGCAGAAGCATTAAGAAAGCCGGTTCTTTTATGGGCACCGCTTGATGATGAGTATTATGTCGACGGTATGCGTCCTACTGATTCACAGTGCGGACTTTTCGGCGTTTCTCGTCAGATGCAACGTTATCACATTCCTTTCTCGCATCTTCCTTGTTGTAGGGTTGAAAGTCCTGAATTTAAAGAGGGGCTTGAAAGTTTCATAAGAGTTGCTTGTATGGTTAAAAACTTTAAGGGTATGCGTATCGGTCAGGTTGGTGCCCGTCCTGCACCGTTTTTCTCGGTTATCTGGAATGAGGGCGAGTTAATGGAGAAATTCGGCATTCGTATTATTCCTATTAACTTTGCGATTATAGAGCAAAGAATGAAAACAGCCGAAACCGACTATGCCGATGAAATTGCTGAGTATGAGCAGTATTTCCTAACTAATTACGAACTTGACGATTTAACTCCTAAATACATAAAACCAATGGCTACGATGGTGGCAATGTATAAGCACTTGTTTGAGGAATTTAATCTTGATGTTATTTCAGCAGAATGTTGGACTGCAACACCTGTTATGTTTGACGGACTTGCTCCCTGTGCACTTTACGGTTTACTTAACGAAATGGGATATATGATTTCTTGTGAAAGTGATATGCACTGTGCAATGACTATGGCACTTTTAAAGTGTGCAACATTAGGTGAGGGAAGACCTTTATTTGGTGAGTTTACAGTTCGTCATCCTGAAAACAAGAATGCTGAACTTTTATGGCATTGTGGTCCTTTCCCTGTAAGTGAAAAGGCAGAAGGAACAAAGGCTCGACTTGTAAATCAAAGGGCATGGCTTCGTGGTCGCGACGGTGAATATACCGTTGCTCGTATTGACCAGGAAAGCGGAAATTATATGGTTTTGCCGCTTCTATGTAAAACAACCGAAGGTCCTCAAACACATGGTACATATATTTGGGGCGAATTTGAAAATTTACAAGCCGTTGAGGATAGATTGATAGACGGTCCGTATATTCACCATTTTGTTGAAATGCAAGGCGATTACAGAAAAGAAATTAAAGAATTCTGTAAATATTTCCCCAACCTTAAGGTTGATGAAACTGTTAAATAATTTTAAAAGGAGATATAAAAATGCAGTATCAAATGAATGAATTTTTGTTTGCAATGATACTTACCGAGCTTGAAGATGCGGTGGGTAAAGAGAATTGCTCTACAAGAGCAATCGACAAGGTAACGCATAGCGTTGACTACTATTGGCTTTCCCGTATGTGGGCGGATAGAGGTCAGCGTATGCCTGAGGCGGATTTTGTTGTTTGCCCTAAAGATGCGACAGAGGTTTCAAAGGTAGTAAAAATTGCAAACTACTATAAAATTCCCGTAACCACTTGGGGTGCCGGTGGCGGTACACAGGGCGGTGCTATTCCGGTTTGCGGCGGTATCATTCTTGATACCAAAAGAATGAATAAGATTTATGAGGTTAATACCGACGGTATGTACATAGAGTGCGGTACAGGTGCTATCTATAAGCATATTGAGTGGGCTGCAAACGAGGTAGGCAAGGCAACGATGCACTATCCGTCATCCTTGACTTGCTCAACCGTCGGCGGATTTTTAGCACATAGGGGTATCGGTGTTTGCTCTACAAAATACGGCAAGATTGACGATATGGTGCTTCAAATGGAAGTAGTTCTTCCAAACGGTGATATTATCAATACTTCACCTGCTCCGAAACACGCCGCAGGACCTGACCTCAATCAGATATTTATCGGCTCTGAGGGTACACTCGGTATTATTACAAAGGCACAAATCAGAATATTCGACCAACCCGAAGTTCGCCGTTTCCGTGGTTTCCTGTTCCAGGATATGACAGGAGCATTCAAGGCAAGCCGAGAACTACTCCAAAAATTCAAACCGTCGGTTATGCGTCTTTACGATGAGGCAGAAACCGCTTCGCTTATTAAAAAAATCGTAGGTGTTGAGCGTAAGGGTGCATTTATGAATATCGCTTATGAGGGCGTAAAGGAAATGGTAGATGTTGAGGAGAATATTCTTCTTGATACCTTCAAAAAATACGGTGCCGAAGACTTAGGAAGTGAGTACGGCGAAAAATGGTGGAAAGAAAAGATTACATTCTTCTATCCGGGTCATATGATGGATATTCCGCAGATGTTTGGAACAATGGATACTATCGCTCCTTATGATAAGATTGAAGAGATTTATTGGGCAATGAAAGAGGCTATTGAAACTAATTTCCCACAAGCAAAATTCATTGCTCACTTCTCGCATTGGTATGAGTGGGGTGCAATGGTTTATGACCGCTTTATTGTTGACGGAAAAGATGTTCCGCAAGACCCGGTTGAAGCACTTAGACTTCATCAGGCAATCTGGACCTGCGGCGTCAGAACAGCACTTGCTCACGGCGGTGTTGTTAATGACCACCACGGTGTAGGTATTAAACTCGGCCGTCTTATGAAAGAACAGTACGGTCCTGCCATGCAGGTATTTGAAGGACTTAAGAAAACGCTTGACCCGAACGGAATTATGAACCCGTTTAAGTTAGGTCTTTAATGAGGGAGGAAAACGAAATGAATATGTCTGAAAAATGCAAACAACATGTAGATTCCTGCCGTTTTTGCTGGATGTGCCATCATATTTGTCCGATAGGTAACGCCACAGGGCATGAGCGCTCAACCGCCCGTGCGAGAGCACTCGGCATATCACTTGTCAATCGTGGAGCAATCGAACTTGACGAAATAATGGATAATATTTATGAGTGCTGCACCTGCGGTGCTTGCGTTCACGACTGTGTAACAGGTTGGGACCCTGTAATGTTCACAAAAGAAACAAGGCTTCAGGCGGCACTTGAAGGTAAACTTCCCGATTACATAAATAAATTTGTTGATAACTGCTTAAATACAGGAAATGCCTACGGTAAAACCGAACTTTGCGATGATTTGAAAAAGGCAATTTCTAACCATTCGGATAAAAAGGATACACTTTTGCTTTTAGGCGTCGATGCCCGTTTTATGGCTTGTAAGCAGGCTGTTAAGGCAATTAAGGTGCTTGAAAAAGCAGGTGTGGATTTCACCGCACTTGAAACAGAAGCACCGTCCGGCTGGCAACTTGATTTCCTTATCGGTGCGGCTAACGAAACCAAAGAACAGATGACCGCTTGCGCAAAGGCACTGAATGAATATAAAACCGTAGTTGTTTATGACCCTAACGATGCAAAAGCAATCAAACAAACATATAAAGAATACGGTGTAGAGATTTCGGCAAATGTAGTGACCTATACTGCATTTTTAGCACAGTTGCTTGATGAAGGAAAACTTCAAGCAAATAACACAGGTAAAACTGTTGTGTTCCAGGACCCGTATCAACTTTCTCGTGATTTGGAAGAAACCGAAGAGGCACGAAAGGTCATATCCGCTTTTGCAGACCTTCACGAAATGCTCCTTAACCGCACAGAAACGGTATGGGCAGGAAACATCTTAATGGCGCAGTATCTGCCGGATGTAATAAAAGAAGTATCGGCAAGAAGACTTTTTAATGTTACAAGTATCGGCGAAACCGCAATCGTTACAGCAAGCGTTTCCGAGTATGTAGCACTTAAAAATGTCGACCAAAAAGATGTTGGAATTTTGTCAATAGAAGATTTAATATTAGGATAAGAGGCAAGGATATGTTAGTCAATTTAAAACAAATTATATCAATGGCTGAAGACGGTGGCTATTGCGTTCCGGCATTTAATGTGTATAATATAGAAACGGTAATGGGTGTTATTAAAGCTGCGGAAGAGCAGAGAGCACCGGTTATTATTCAGGTTTATCCTCGTCTTATAAACGAGGAAGTAGGATATTACTTGGCACCTGTTATTTTAGCAGCGGCTAAAAAGGCAACCGTGCCGGTTTGTTTCCACCTTGACCACGGACCGAGCGAACTTGAAGCACAAAAAATTCTTTACTGGGGTGCTACCGGTATTATGTATGACGGTTCCGTTCATCCCTTGGAAGAAAATATCGCCAACACCAAACACATTGTAGAAATATGCAATGCGGTTGATGTAGGTGTTGAGGGTGAACTCGGACATATCGGCAGTGTTAACGATAGTGCTATGGATGAATTTACCAATCCCGATGAAGCCGCCGAGTTTGTCAAGGCAACAGGCGTTTGTTGTCTTGCGGTGCTGATTGGCAACGCACACGGTCATTACAAGAAACCGCCGAAACTCGATATAGAAAGAGTAAAAGCCATAAGGGAAGCAACCGGCGGTATTCCGCTTGTTCTTCACGGCGGTTCGGGTATCCCTGACGATCAGGTAAAAGCGGCAATAAAAGCAGGTGTTCGTAAAATGAATATCGGTACAGATGTTTGTTGTGCATTTGCAGACGGAACTTTGGAGTCGCTTAATGACCCGAACAGAAGTCTCGCAGTAGATATGTTTATGAAAAAGCCGATTGAAACTGTTAAAGCATTGGCAGTAAATAAAATTAAACTTGTCGGAGCAGACGGAAAGGCATAAGATATGGCTAAGATAGTCGGTATAGGTGCTTGTGTTTTTGACACACTCTATAATATTCCAACTTACCCGACGGAAGATACAAAAATGAGGGCACATGCCAGCAAGACTGCCGGTGGCGGTCCTGTTGCAACGGGTCTTGTAGCGGCACAAAAATTGGGCGAAGATACCGCTTATATCGGTGTTTTATCGGATGATAACGGTGGTAGATTTCTTAAAGAAGATTTTGAAAAATATGGTGTTAATACCGAATTTGTGGAAATTAAGTCCGGTTATCGCTCTTTTGCCTCGGTGTTATGGCTGTGTGCTGATAGTGCAACACGCACTTGCGTATTTGATAAAGGTGATTTACCGCCGCTTGAACTTGATGATAAGCAGAAAAAGGCGGTTGCCGATGCCGAACTTTTAATGGTAGACGGCAATGAAATGGAAGCGGCAGTCGAAGCGGCAAAAATTGCCCGCGAAAACGGCACTCGTGTGCTTTATGACTGTGGCGGACTTTATGACGGTGTTGAAAAACTTTTGGCACTCACCGATATTATGATTCCCTCAGAAGAGTTTGCACTTGGAGTTACAGGTTGCCCTACTGCTGATATGGCGGCAAAGAAACTTTATAAAACTTATTCGCCAGAAGTTGTGGTTATTACACAAGGAAAACTGGGCGGAATACTCTATGACGGAAAAACAATCACATCATATCCTATATATCCGGCGAATGTAGTTGATTCCAACGGCTCAGGCGATGTGTTCCACGGTGCCTTTGCGGCAGGTGTTGCAAAAGGATATGATTATATTAAATGCTGTCATTTTGCAAGTGCTGTTTCGGCAATTAAATGTACCGGTGTAGGCGCCAGAGAAAGTGTACCGACTTTTCAAACAGTAAAAGTATTTTTGGAAGAAAACGGCTATCACCTTTAATAGATTTTTAAAAAATCTTGGAAAACGAAAGCGGTGCTTATATGTACATCAATGAGAACATAAAAACTACTGTTGATGGCAATTATGATGTTGCGGTTGTTGGTGGTGGAATAGCAGGTATTTCCGCAGCATTAGCCGCCGCGCGTCAGGGAAAAAAGGCGGTTTTATTTGAAAAGCAGTTTATGCTTGGTGGGTTAGCCACTTCCGGATTGATTACTATTTATCTTCCACTGTGCGACGGGGTAGGTCATCAGGTTTCTTTTGGAATAGCCGAAGAATTGTTAAGACTTTCTGTTTCTATTGGTGCAGAGGATAAATATCCTGATAACTGGCTCTCTGACAACGGATCAAGAACCGAAAAAGATAAGAGGTTTGAAGTTCAATACAACCCGCAGTTATTTGCTATTCTCGTTGAGAAACTTTTGATTGATAGCGGGGTTGATGTGTTTTACGGTAGTTATGTTGTTGGAATTGACATTTCTCAGAGTAAGATAAAACATATAATTCTTGAAAGCAAGTCAGGACGGACTGCATACGGTGTAAAATCAGTAGTTGATGCATCTGGTGATTGCGATGTAGCCAAATTTACCGGTCTTCCAACAGAGTTGTTTAAACAGGGCAATGTTCTTGCAGGATGGTACTACGGCATAGGGAAAAAAGGATATAAACTTAATATGTTGGGCGTTGCGGATATACCTGACGAAGAGAAAACGCCCGAAAATGAAGTTTCGCATCTTATAAACAGGAGATTTTCCGGTTTAAACGGAAGAGAGTTATCAGAGCAAATGATTTTATCTCATCGCTCTATTTATAACGATTTACTTGAAAAAAGAAAAGTTGATTCCGAATTTATACCTGTAACGATTGCAACAACACCACAAATCAGAATGACGAGAAAGATAGTAGGCGAATACACCTTATCTGAAAAGGAAGAGCATACATTTTTTGAAGATTCGGTAGGTATGATTTCTAATTGGAAAAAACGAGGTCCTGTATATGAAGTACCGTTTGGAACTTTGTATAATAAAAGGATAAAAAATTTAATTTTTGCCGGCAGATGTATTTCTGTTACGGAAGTTATGTGGGATATCTCGAGGGTAATACCGTGCTGTGCGGTTACAGGTCAGGCGGCAGGTACCGCAGCGGCTTTATCAACCGATTTTGGTACACTTGATATTAAAGAATTACAAACAATACTTAAAAGAAATTCAGTTATATTACACGAAAAAGATTTAAAGGAGAACGGTTATGAATTATAAAAAAGCATATAAAAGTGCAAACGGATACACCTCGATTTGTAAAATCGGTGAATGCAGTCTTAAAAAACTTGAGTTTGGCATTATTGAACTTGAAGCCGGACAAAAACTTGATTTTTATACAGAAGACAAGGAAATAGCATTTATTATGCTTGAAGGTCATTGTAATGTATATGTGAACGACGAAGTTTATGAGAATGTCGGAAACCGTGCAAATGTTTTTGAAAACCGCAAGGCAGAAAGTTTCTATATGCCTCGTGAGCAAAAACTTATTATTGAGGCTATTGACCATATAAAAATTGCCGTTTGCGGAACACCTGTTGCCGAAAAAACCGAGCCTCAGGTACTCAGGGAAGACCATGTTGTATTAAAACTTTTAGGTCAACCACCTTTTGAGAGAGAAACAAGTTTTATCATAGACGGGAACACCAACGCAAAGGTACTCACAATAGGCGAGGCATATTGTACCGAGGGCAACTGGGCAGGTTTCCCTCCTCATAAACACGATGAGGACAATATGCCAACTGAATGTATAGCAGAAGAAATCTATTATTTCCTGTTTGACCCGAAGCAGGGCTTTGCCGTGCAGTGCCTTTATACTTCCGACGGTACAACCGACGAAGCATACAGAGTTAAAAATGACGAACTCGTAGAGTTTCCGTTTGGTTATCATACTACCGTTTCCACACCGGGATATAAAACATATTTCTTATGGCTTATGGCAGGAGATTATCAGGGCTTTAACAGAAGTAATGACCCCATGCACGATTGGATAGCAAATAGATAAAACTTTAAAAATAGAGATATGCACTTGCATATCTCTATTTGCTAATTTTAAAGGTGAGTGATTTTAAATGATTACTATAAAAAATCAGTATATAACCGCAAAAATAAATGAGCTTGGTGCAGAACTTAAAAGTTTAGTTTGCAACAATACTGAGTATATTTGGGAAGGAAGAGAAGAGGTTTGGGCAGGATCTTGTCCGCTTTTGTTTCCGATTTGCGGTGGACTTAAAAATGACAAATATCTTTTGAACGGTAAGGAATATACCCTTGAAAAGCACGGATATATTCGTTTTAAGACATTTGAAGTTGAAACAAAGACAGATACAAGTGTTGTGTTTTTACATAAATCAGATAGTGAAACTAAGCTTAAATTTCCGTTTGACTATGAGCTTAGAGTGATTTATACTTTAAATAACAAAACTCTAAAAATAGATTATTCGGTAAAAAATCTTACAAATGATACAATGTATTTTAGCATAGGCTCGCATGAGGGATATTATACCCCCGAGGGAATAGAGGATTATGATGTAATATTTCCACAAAATGAGACTCTTAACGCTTATGTGCTTTACGGCAACCTTTTATCAAATCAGCAATTGCCGATTATTAAAGACCAAAATTATTTACCGCTTTATGATAAGTATTTTACAGTAGATGCACTTGTATTTAAGAATTTAAAATCAAAATCTGCCACTCTTAGAAATCGAAAAATAGGAAAAGCGTTGCGTGTTGATTTTCCCGATGATAAATATTTCCTTTTATGGCACAAACCTAATTCTCCTTATATCTGCTTGGAGCCTTGGGATGGTATTCAAGATATGGTTGACAGTAGTTATGATATAACCGAAAAAGAGGGAATTATCTCTTTGGATGCAAAGTCAGAGTATAATCATACACACTCAATTACTATTGTTGAATAAAGGTGAATTAAATGTTAGAAAAATTAAAAAGTTTAAACCCAGAAATAGAGTTTTATGATGTTAATGATGAGGAATTTGCATCATTTGGCAAAATAATCAAAAACCTTGATACAACTGAAATTATAAAAGTTGCTAAAAAAATTCCTAATCCTGATAATGGTTCTTCATATGTTCCTTTCTGTGAGGAGTTTGAATTTCTTAGTATAGCAAACGAAATTGAAAACAACTATTTTGGCACGCTGCCTACACAGATAGGATATTGTTGGGGACATAACACTTTTATGAATGCTACTGAATGGCATACTTCGAGTGAGATTAATATAGCTGTTACACCGTTAGTTTTAATTCTCGGTCATATTTGGGATATAGAAGACGGCAAGATTGATTCTTCAAAGTTTAAAGCTTTTTATCTTCCTGCCGGTACAGTCGTTGAAGTTTATTCCACTTCACTTCATTTCTGTCCTTGTGAAGTTCAAAAAGAGGGCTTTGGATGTGTAGTCGGACTTCCTAAGGGCACGAATACTAATCTTTCGGATAAACCTATAAACCCTCTTCTTTTCCGTAAAAATAAATGGATACTTGCACATATAAATAATGACGAACTAATAAAAAAAGGTGTAGTATCAGGTATAACCGGTACTAACTTTGAAATTAAGTATTAAGGAGAAAAAAGAATGAACTTTCTTTTGGGCATAGATTTCGGCGGAGGTGCTTCCAAAGCAACTCTGATTGATACGAATGGAAATATCATAGCCGAGAATACAGTTGAATATCCTACCCTTTATCCCGAAAACGGTGCTTGTGAACAATCGCCTGATGATTGGATAAATGCACTTTGCGAAAACTGTAAAGCACTACTTGAAAAAAGCAAAGTAAGTGCAGATAGTATTTTGGCTGTTGCAATCGATTCCGCTACTCATACATCTGTAATATGTGATGAAAACTTTGAGCCGATCAGAAATGCTATTCATTGGACGGATAGCCGAAGCCGCAAACAAGCAGATAAATTAAAGACAGAAAAAGGCGAAGAAATCTTCAAAAAAACCTTTCATAAGCCTGATACTATTTGGACTTTGCCCCAACTTTTGTGGCTTAAAGAAAACGAACCTGATAATTTTGCCAAAGCAAAGTATATATTTTTTGAAAAAGACTATATAAGATATTTTCTTACAGGTGTTTATTGTACTGATTTCATTGAAGCACAGGGCAGTATGCTTTTTGACTGCAATAAATTGAAATGGGACAAAGAACTTTGTAAATTAGCGGGTATAACTGTTGATATGTTACCTCCAATCGTTAAACCTACCGATATTATCGGTAAGGTGACCGAAGAAGCATCAAAAACCACAGGGTTAAAAGAGGGTACACCTGTTATTTGCGGTACTACTGATACGGTTATGGAGGTATTTGCCTCGGGTGTGGTAAGTAAGGGCGATGTTACTGTTAAGCTTGCAACTGCAGGCAGAATTTGCGTTATAACCGATAAGCCTTATCCCGACAGACATTTGGTTAACTATTCGCATATTGCTGACGGTCTTTGGTATCCCGGCACAGCTACAAAATCTTGTGCCGCATCGTATCGTTGGTACAGAGATACTTTTGGCGGAGAATATAAAGAGCTTGATAATAAGGCTGAAAAGATACCGATCGGTGCCGAAGGTCTTATATTTCATCCCTACTTAAACGGAGAACTAACCCCTTATGCAGACCCTGCTCTTTGCGGAAGTTTTACAGGTGTTAGGTCCACTCATACAAAAGCACATTTTACCAGAGCTGTGCTTGAAGGCGTTGCGTTTTCGATGCTTGACAGTAAGTTGTATCTTGATAGCCTTCATATTCCTTATAATACAACCGTTACAGCAATAGGCGGCGGTACAAAAGGAAAACTTTGGCGACAGATACTTTCGGATGTTTTAGGACTTACTATGATAACCACAAAAAGCAGCGATTCTTCGCTTGGGTCTGCTATGCTTGCAGGGGTTGCAACAGGTGTGTTTTCGAGTGCGGAAGATGCAGCACAAAAATGTGTAAAGAGGGAAGATGTTACAACTCCAAATAGAGAAAATACCGAAAAATATTGCAAGGTATTTGAAGAGTATAAAAGAATACACGATGCTCTTGCTCCTATATACGACGCAAGGTAATAGTAATGAAAATACTTGTATGTGCCCGAATAGGGCTTGACGGTGAAATAAACCCTTTTGACGCCTGTGCTTATGAACTTGCTTTATCGGTTAAAGATGCCGAAGTTTGCCTTTTGAGTATGGGACCTGAAAGTAATAAAAATATGCTGTCGTCCCTTACTCGACTTGGTGCTAAAATTGCTTTTCTTTTAAGTGATCCCGCTTTCGCAGGTGCTGACACACTCGCTACTGCTTATACATTGTCTCTTGCAGTAAAAATAATAAAACCCGATTATATCTTCTGCGGTCGGCAAACACTGATAGGCGATACGGCTCAAACGGGAGTAATGCTCTCTTATAATGTAGGCTTTAATCTTATAACAAATGTTATGGGTATAAGCCATATAACAGAAGATACAGTTTCCTGCAAAACGAGAGACGAGGGAGATATGACGGTTTCTTCTCCGGCATTGCTTACTGTTGAAAGAATAAATACATTGCGACTGCCGTCTATCCGTTCAAAAGTCGGGGAAGTAAAGATTTTATCGGCTGACGATATAAAAGCCGACCCTCAAAAATGCGGGCTTGCCGGTTCGCCTACAAGGGTTATAGAGACCAAAGAGAATACTTCCGGCAGGCGAAAATGCGAATTCATAACTTTTGATAGGCTTGACGAAATCATAAAAAACTCGCTAAACAAAACGAAGCAAAAAACACAAAACACGCATACGGAAAAGAAAATAAGTAAAGTTTTGTGTGTAACAAAGGCGCCTATCGAATATGCAAAAACGGTTTCTGATAATATTGTTTTTTGTGATAATAACGATGTTGATGCAGTAATTAAGTCTATAAAAGCCGAAAACCCCGATGCGGTACTTTTCGGCAGCGACAGTATTTCAAAAAGAGTTTCTGCACTGATTGCCGCAAAACTTGATTTAGGGCTTTGCGCCGACTGCACCGCACTTCAAACTGACGGCGAAACCCTTTATATGATAAGACCGGCACTTTCCGGCAGTGTGATAGCCAAGATTAAAAGTCTGACAAAACCTGCAATGGCGACTGTAAGAACAAATAAAAATTCAAGCGATATAGTAGTGTCGGTAGGTTATGGTGCAAAGAATTGCATAGACAGTATAAAAGCATTTGCTGATAGATACGGCGCACAACTCGGTGCATCAAGGAAAGCCGTCGATAATGATATACTGCCGTATGAATTACAGGTAGGTCTCACCGGCAAAACCGTATCCCCGTCGGTTTATATCGCCATAGGCATATCCGGTGCTGTACACCATATAGTAGGTATGGACAAATCCGGAACAGTTATAGCAATCAATCCTGATAAGGATGCACCGATTTTTGATTATGCCGATTATGGAATTATAGAAAATTTTCAAAACACATTCGGAGGTAGATTATGAGTTACATAAATTATTCTTATGAGGACTTAAAAACATTTTGCCGTGATGCGTTTATGAAGTTCGGTTTTACCGAAGATGAGGCGCTTAAAATTACCGATGTGTTGTTGCTGAGTGACCTATATGGTATTGAATCTCACGGTATGCAACGCCTTGTTCGCTATCATAAGGGTATCGAAAAAGGTCTTATAAAGGTGGACGCAAAGCCTGAAACTGTTTTTGAAACACCCGTTTCGGCGGTTATTGACGGTCATGACGGCATGGGTCAACTCATTTCCATTCACGCTATGAATATGGCGATAGATAAAGCAAAGAAAAGCGGTATGGCGGTAGTATCTGTCAGAAACTCAAATCATTTCGGTATAGCTGGATATTACGCAAAAATGGCTTGTGATGCAGGACTTGTGGGTTTTGCCATGACAAATAGCGAGGCTATTATGGTGCCGACATATTCCCGCCTTGCTATGCTCGGCTCTAATCCGATAGCAATTTCAATGCCGGCAGAGCCTTATCCTTTCTTCTTTGATTCTTCTACGACAGTAGTGACAAGGGGTAAACTTGAAATATATAATAAACTCTCAAAACCGCTTCCCGAAGGTTGGGCGCTCGATGAGAACGGCAACGCCTGCACCGACGCCGAAAGAGTGCTTAAAAACATAGTAGGCAAAGCAGGCGGCGGAATAATGCCCCTTGGCGGCAATACCGAGACACTCGGTGGTCATAAGGGTTACGGTTACGGTATGCTTTGTGAGATATTCTGCTCTATTTTCTCGGGCGGTCTTACATCTAATCATACACATACAGACGGCAAAGGCGGAACCTGCCATGGCTTTATGGCAATAAACCCCGAAATTTTTGGTGATGCCGATGCTATGAAGGAGCGCTTTTCAACCTTTTTACAGGAGCTTCGTGATGCGCCCAAAGCAGAAGGACAACCGAGAATATATACTCACGGCGAAAAGGAAATATTTGCCTATGCCGACCGTATGAAAAACGGTATCAATGTAAATATAAATACCGTTGCCGAAATGAAAAATCTTTGTGACTATCTCGCAATGGATAGTGTTAAATATTTAGGAGATGTAGATTTTTCGAAAGCGAAACAAAGTTCATATAAGTAAAGGAAATGACTGATTTTATAACAATTGGCACTATAACAGGCAAAAATATTTGCAAGTAATAAGGGGCAAAGTTAATGGACAAGGTTTTTTTTGAAAAGTGTGTGAAACAGTTTGATATACGAGGAAGCATAGTTTCAATAGCGGCTTATGGTAAAGGGCATATAAATGATACTTTTTTAGTAAGAACTATTGATAACGGAACCATTACAAAGTATATTATGCAAAGGGTAAATTCGGGCGTTTTTAAAAAGCCTGAACAGGTCATTTCAAACATTGAAAAAGTCACAGCTTTTTTAAAGGTTCGCGCTGGTAGTGAGAGGGAAGTGCTGTCCCTTATTCCAACAAATGATGGAAAAACATTTATTAAGGATTCAACCGGCGATGTATGGAGAATGTATGATTTTATAGATGATTCCATTTGCCTTGATATAGTTGAAAACGAAAATGACTTTTATGAGTGTGCGTTTGCGTTTGGTAAGTTTCAAAGAGATTTGCGCGATTTTCCGGCAGACACCCTATATGAAACAATACCTAACTTCCATAATACTCCCGTTCGTTTTGGTGCATTTTTGAGCGCAGTTGCAGCAGATAAGTGCGGCAGAGCAGAGACTGTGAAAAAGGAAATAAAGTTTATAACCGAAAGGCAGGATTTTTATTCGGTACTTATAGATGCAGAGAAGAAAGGTGAACTGCCGCTAAGAGTTACCCATAATGATACAAAGTCAAATAATGTAATGCTGGATTATAAGACGAGAAAAGCATTATGCGTAATCGATCTTGATACGGTTATGCCGGGATATTCGGTTACGGATTTTGGTGATGCAATAAGGTTTGGAGCATCCACAGCGGCAGAGGATGAAAGAGACCTAGACAAAGTTCACTTTAGTATAGACTTGTTTAAGGCATATACAAAAGGATATATGGCAGGATGTGACGGAAAACTTAAAGATACTGAAATTATGCTACTGCCCGAGGGTGCCAAAATGATGACAATTGAGTGCGGTATGCGGTTTCTTGCCGATTATCTGAGCGGTGATACATACTTTAAAATCAACTACCATGACCATAATCTTGTAAGAGCAAGAGCACAACTCAAACTCGTTAGTGAAATGGAAGAAAAATGGGAAGAAATGAAAAAAGTTGTAAAAGAATACTGTTAAGATTTTAAAATCGATTAGTAGTACTTTAATAATAGAACTGGAAGATTTGATATGAAAGCGATAATTAACGGAAAAATTATATTAAAAGACCGTATTGTAGAAAACTGTACTTTGCTGTTTTCTGATGTTATAGAGGGGATTATTCCAAATGAAAGCATCCCTGATGACGCTGAAATTATCGATGCCACCGGAGGATATGTTTTACCAGGGCTTATTGATATACATATTCACGGCTATCTTGGTAAGGATGTTTGTGACGGGGAAGAGGAAAGTATCAGAACAATATCGAATGGTCTGCTGAAAAACGGTGTTACAGCATATCTTCCTACTACTATGACGGTGGATATGAAGACTATTCGTAAGGCGCTTGAAGTTTGTCGCTCTCTTAAAGAAAAAAGCAAAAATTGGTGTGGCAGTGAAATATTAGGATGTCACGCCGAGGGACCGTTTATCAGTGAGTTGAAAAAAGGCGCACAGGACCCAAAACACATTTTGAAACCGGATGCAAAATTTGTTAAGGATTATGCAGATATCATAAAAATAATAACACTTGCCCCGGAAACAGACGAAAATGATTTTGCCGCTATTCGTGAGATTTGTCGTGATACAGATGTCGTGGTTTCTATGGGTCATACTGCAGCAGATTATGATACCGCGATGGCGAGCGTCAGCGCGGGAATAAGACATACAACACATCTGTTCAATGCAATGACACCTTTGGCACACAGAGCACCAGGTGTTGTAACTGCGGCACTTAATTCTGATGTTAGCGTAGAACTTATTGTTGATACTTTCCATGTTAATAAATGTTTTTATGATTTGCTGTGGAAGCTTAAAAGCAGAAAACTTTGCTTTATTACAGATTGTCTGCCTGCGGGTGGTTTGCCATACGGCGAATATACACTTGGCGGCACTAAGATAATATATAACGATATTGTCTGCCGCCTGGAAGATGGAACAGTTGCAGGAAGCGTTTTGCCGCTGAATATTGGTGTGCGTAATGTTTATAAAAACTCGAACATTCCGCTTTATGAGTGCGTGAACTGCGCATCACTTAATCCCGCAACGGCAATAGGTGTTGCAGACCGCAAGGGTTCGTTGGATATAGGCAAGGATGCAGATATAGTTATCACAGACTATGATTTTGAAGTTAAAAAAACAATTATAAGAGGGAAAATCAGATATGAAGCTTAGAGTTAATGCTAAATTAGATTTGGGGTTTAACCGCTTTCACTTGTTTGCCGCGAGATGCGGGAGAATACAAAAAAAGACGGGCAAGATATAGTTGTTGCGATAGAAAGAAACAAAGGATATATATCTACATATAAAACCCGTATTTATAAAGATAATACCGGTCACGACAGTGAGAATTTCACCTTTATTGAGAGAATAGTAAAGTCGCTGTTGTGGGTGGCAGGCGGTTATAAAATTATAATCGCAGGCAGCGGTATTGTAGGAGACAAGATTAAAGCGGCTTATACCTACGGCGGACTAAGAGAATTTGATGTCCGCTTTATGGAAAGGGTATATGAGCAGAAGTTTGAAGTGATAATTTGTTCGCTTGCTGATGCACCTCGTGATAAGTCTTCTGCATCACCAATAGGTAGGCATCTTGACGGTTGCAGAATCGGTTTTGACGCCGGCGGTAGTGACCGTAAGGTAAGTGCTGTTGTAAATGGGAAAAGCGTATATTCCGAAGAGGTTGTTTGGTTCCCTAAAACCAACCCCGATCCCGAGTATCACTATGAGGGAATAAGGAGCGCCATGAAAACAGCGGCTTCACATATGCCGCGTGTTGATGCAATCGGTGTGTCGAGTGCGGGTGTATATATTGATAATCGTATAATGGTGGCATCACTTTTCTTAAAAGTTAGTGATGAAGATTTTAATAAAAAAGTTAAAAATATGTATCTTGCAAATTGCAATAGCAAGTTGCAATAGTTAGCAAAAATTTGTGGGTAGAACGGATTTTCCTTTGAGGGAGGAGCGTAGCGACGAGCGAAAAG
>CADCLS010000018.1 GCA_902802375.1 Oscillospiraceae bacterium
CCTGTCTGTTTTGTCTAGCAACTAAACTGTAACACAGGATTTTCCTTTCGTCACTCTTTTTTTCATTCTCTAATGTAACACATCTATTGTAAACCTACACAGAGTGTTAGCACTTGCAACAACATATGGTTGATTTTTGTTAAAAAAAGGGATATAATCATATCAGTATTGTAAAGGAAGTAAATCTATGCTTGAACTAAAAAACATATATTTCGGTGCGCAGTCAGAAAGCGGCGAAAAGCAGATACTGAAAGATATATCGATTAAATTTAATAACGGATTTATTGCAATTACCGGCCCTAACGGCGGCGGCAAATCAACGCTTGCAAAAATAATTGCCGGCATTGAAAAGCCGACATCCGGCAGAATTCTTCTTGACGGCGAGGATATTACCGAGCTTTCAGTCACGGAGCGTGCAAAGAGGGGTATCAGCTTTGCTTTTCAACAGCCGGTACGCTTTAAGGGAATTACCGTAAACGACCTAATACGACTTGCGGCAGGCAGGGATATTACTGTATCGGAAGCTTGTGATTATTTATCCCTTGTAGGTCTTTGCGCGAGGGACTATATTAACCGTGAGGTTAACTCCTCTCTATCAGGCGGTGAGCTTAAAAGAATAGAAATAGCAACCGTTTTAGCACGAGGCACATCGGTTTCTATTTTTGACGAGCCGGAGGCAGGAATAGACCTTTGGAGTTTTTCAAATCTTATAAATGTTTTCGAGCGTATGAGAGAAAACCTTGGCGGCTCAATAATCATTATTTCTCATCAGGAGAGAATACTGAATATTGCCGATAAGGTGGCTGTGATTTCTGCCGGTAAACTTACGGCATATGATGAAAAATCAGCCGTTTTGCCTGAGCTTCTTGACGCATCATACGATGCCTGCAAAGTGCTTAAAAAGAATGTTCGGGAGGTATAAGTATGAATGATACTGAAAAACAACTTCTTAAAATAATAGCTGATATGGACGGTGTGCCCGATGGCGCTTATAATATAAGAGCCAACGGCGCGTTAGAATCACGAGCCACTACCGAAAATATAGATATCCGCACAAAGACGGATAAGCCCGGTATTGATATTATCATAAAGCCTAACACCAAGGGTGAGACTGTCCACATTCCCGTAATTATTGACGCTTCCGGGCTAAATGACTTGGTGTATAACGATTTTTATATAGGCGACGGCGCCGATGTAACAATTATGGCAGGCTGCGGAATACACAACTGCGGGGACGATGAGTCCCGGCATGACGGAATTCATACATTTTATGTAGGGAAAGGCGCAAGAGTTAAGTATGTTGAACGCCATTACGGCGAGGGTGACGGTAAGGGCGGCAAAAATATGAACCCGACCACCGTAATAAATATATCCGAAAACGGATATATGGAAATGGAAACCTCTCAGATAAAGGGTATCGATAACACCTATAGAAAAACTCGCGCCACAGTTGCCGACGGTGGCACGCTGATTATAGGCGAAAAGATAATGACTCACGGCACGCAGACTGCCGACACTGATTTTTCAGTTGACTTAAACGGTAAAAACTCAGCGGCGAATGTGATTTCCCGTTCTGTTGCAAGGGATAATTCACATCAAAACTTCCTATCCAACATTAACGGAAATAACATATGCAACGGTCACACGGAGTGCGATGCAATAATTATGGATAGCGCAACAGTTAAGGCAAGCCCAACGCTTGGTGCCAATCATATTGACGCATCGCTCATTCACGAAGCGGCAATCGGCAAAATCGCCGGCGACCAGCTCATAAAGCTGATGACCTTAGGTCTTACTGAGCAGCAAGCGGAAGAAGAAATAATTAACGGATTTTTGAAGTAATATTAAAGTGCGAGCAGGCTTAAAGCCTGCTCGCACTTTAATATTTATTTACTTGCACTATTTGAGGCAATAGTGATATTAACATCATAGGTCCTGCCGCTTCTGTAAACCTTCATAGGCACGGTATCGCCGGGGTCGCACTCTTTAAGATAATCATTCAAAAGATTATAATCGGTTATTTCTTTGCCGTTAAACTCAGTGATTATATCGCCGCGCTTAATGCCGGCGTTCTCTGCGGGACTGCCGTCATAAACACTCAGTACTACAGCACCGGCAGGATAACCGTAATATGCAAGAACTTCAGATGTGTATTTTTCACTAATGGAAATGCCGATATACGGCTCAGGTGAATTTTCTTTGGAAATGATGTTCTTAACAACCTCAACCACCTTATTTGAAGGAATTGCAAAGCCCATACCCTCAAATTCTTCGGCAACGATTTTAGAGCTGTTTATACCTATAAGTTTGCCGGTTATATCAAGAAGTGCACCACCGGAGTTGCCCGGGTTTATTGCCGCGTCGGTCTGAATAAGGGATACGGACGAGCTTGCAGATACAACGCGGTCAAGACCGCTGATTATTCCATATGTTACACTGCCCATAAACTCAAGTCCGCCCGGTGCGCCGATAGTGACTGCCGGCTGACCTACTTTAAGATTGGAGGAATCGCCGATTTCAATCGGCTGTAAATTGTTGGCATTAATTTTAACCACAGCAAGGTCTGAAGAAATGTTATATCCAACAACGCTCGCTTCATAGGATTTTGAGTTCATATTTCCTATGAACACCTCTATTTTTGAGCCTGCCGTAGATTTTACTGCATCCTTTATAACATGATAGTTAGTAATTATATAACCGTCTTTGCTGTAAACCACGCCGGAGCCCTCGCCGGTAGCTTCCTGATTTCCGCCAAAGAAGCTGATAACAGAAGTTGTTGTTCTGATACCTACAACACTGTCCGACGCTTTTTCAGATACTGCCTCAGCAATACTATCTGCATTTTCGTCAACATTGATACTTATGTTTTTGGTTGTAGCAGGTCCACTGTCGGACGATACCACCCCTCTAATCTTGTTATATGACAACAAGCTCATAATTCCCGCAGAAGCACCTATTATGGCAGCGAGAATTGCCGAAACCACTACTACCCCGGTACTGTGTCTCTTCTTGACCTGTGGTTGCGGCGCATAAGAATAGCTGCCGTAATTATAAGAATTATTTCCGTTATTATTATAAAAATCGTCCATATAAAACTCTCCTTCCGCTTTTAGAATACAATAATTTTATTACCGATTTTTGCCGAAATTATTAAATTATTATTAAATTTTGATATATAATAATCAGAACGAATAAAATCCTTTACTTTTTGGAACGGTTGTGGTATAATACAAAAGCTACCGAATACTGTGCATATGGCGTCTGCCGCGTAAAGCGGATACACTTTTGACCTAATGCTCGGTTTCCGGCGGACAAATACAGAAAAGGAGTGTAAAAAATGACCAACGAGAAAAAGCAGCAGATTATGGCTGAAAACGCCATTCACGAGGGCGATACAGGTTCTCCGGAAGTTCAGATTGCAGTGCTTACTGCTCGCATTAACGAGCTTAACGCGCATCTTGACATTCACAAAAAGGACCACCACTCACGCCGCGGTCTTCTTAAAATGGTAGGTCACAGAAGAAATCTTCTCGCCTATCTCCAGAAGAAGGATATTGAAAGATACCGTGCTATCGTTAAGAAACTCGGTCTGCGTAAGTAATAGGTATTTAGCCCGCCGGACAGTATTTGTCCGGCTGGCTTTATATTAAAAGAAATTTTGTATAAGAGATTTTTCGGTTTAGCGGTAAATCGAGTACCCGAAAATCGGATATTGGATTTATTGCTAACAGAAAATCTCTTAAAAGAAAAGGAGATTAGAAAATGTTTGAAAACTACAAGGTTTATGAAACCACAATCGCGGGCAGGCCGTTCAAGCTTGAAACAGGCAAAATGGCAGGTCTTGCGAACGCCGCATTTATGGCAAGCTACGGAGAGACTAATGTTCTTTGTACCGTAACCGCGTCAGATAAGCCGCGCGAGGGCGTTGATTTTTTCCCGCTTTCAGTTGACTATGAAGAGAAAATGTACTCTGTAGGCCGTTTCCCCGGCTCTTTCCAGAGAAGAGAGGGCAGAGCTACCGAAAAGGCTATTTTAGCTTCGCGTTGTATTGACAGACCTATCCGTCCCCTATTCCCTAAGGATATGAGAAATGACTGCTCGGTTGTTGCAACCGTTATGTCGGTTGACCCGGACTGCTCGCCTGAAATTGCCGCCGCAATAGGTGTTTCCGCGGCTATTGCCGTATCGGATATACCGTGGGACGGTCCGATTTCGAGCACAAGCGTCGGTCTTATAGACGGAGAAATAGTTATTAACCCAACTCTTGAACAGCGCGAAAAATCCGACCTTAACCTCACCGTTTCTTCAACTGCCGACCTCGTCGCTATGATAGAGGCAGGCGCTAACGAGATTTCGGACGAGAAAATGTTCGAGTGCATTATGGCAGGTCACGAAGTAAACAAAGAGGTTGTTAAGTTTATAAACGGCATTGTTGCTGAAATAGGCAAAGAGAAATTTACATTTGAATCAAGCAACCCCGACCCCGAAATTATGGCGGAAATCGAAGAGTTCTGCATCGAAGATGTAAAACGCGCGCTTGATACCGATGATAAAAATGTTCGTGATGCAGCCCTTCTGCCAATTTATAACGCAGTTCACGAGAAGTTTGACGAGCGTTTTGAAGGATGTGAAGCTAAGCTTGACGAGATTATGTATCTCGTTCAAAAGCATGTTGTTCGTTCTTGGCTTAAGGATGAGCACAAGCGTGTTGACGGCAGAGGTATTGATGAAATAAGACCTCTTAACGCGCAGATAGATTTACTCGCCCGCGCTCACGGCTCAGGTATGTTTACCCGGGGGCAGACTCAGGTTTTATCTGTGGCAACTCTCGCTCCCGTCAGCGAAGCGCAGAAGCTTGACGGTCTCGATGAGGAAACTCAGAAAAGATATATTCACCATTATAACTTCCCCTCCTACTCTGTCGGCGAAACAAAGCCTTCGCGTGGACCGGGCAGAAGAGAAATCGGTCACGGTGCTTTGGCTGAGCGTGCGCTTTTACCTGTTATTCCGAGCGTTGAGGAATTCCCATACGCTATCCGCGTAGTATCTGAGGTTTTATCCTCCAACGGTTCTACCTCACAGGGCTCTATCTGCGGTTCAACCCTTGCTTTAATGGCGGCAGGTGTACCGATTAAAGCACCGGTTGCAGGTATTTCCTGCGGTCTTATCACTGGTGACGACGGTGTTTACGGTGACTTTATGACTATGGTTGACATCCAGGGACTTGAAGATTTCTATGGCGATATGGACTTTAAGGTTGCCGGTACCCATAAAGGTATCACCGCTATTCAAATGGACTTAAAGGTTCACGGTCTTACGCCTGAAATTATAAAGGAAGCGTTTGCTAAAACTCATAAGGCGAGAGATTATATACTTGATGAAGTAATGCTCAAATGTATTGCCGAGCCTAGGAAAGAGCTTTCCAAATATGCGCCTAAAATGCTTACCACAACTATTCCCACAGATAAAATCGGTGATGTTATCGGCAAACAGGGCAAGGTTATTCAATCCATCCAAGAGCAGTGTGAATGCACCATCAATATTGAAGAAGACGGTCATGTTTATGTTTCTGCTCTTGATATCGATAAAGCTAAACAGGCAATTGGCATTGTTGAACTTATCGCAAACGACCCTGAAATCGGCGCGATTTACAGCGGTAAGGTAACTCGCCTTATGACCTTTGGTGCATTCGTTGAGATAGCGCCCGGCAAAGAGGGTCTTGTTCATATCTCAAAGCTTGACACAAAGAGAGTTGCCAAGGTTGAGGATGTCGTAAATGTAGGCGACCAGGTACTTGTAAAGGTAACCGAAATAGACGACCAAGGCAGAATTAATCTCTCCCGCCGCGACGCACTCGTTGAAGTAAACGGCGCAGTGGTTGAAGATGACGCTGACGAAGAAGAGCCTAAAAAGCCTCATTCAAATCACAGAAGATTCAAAAAATAAACAAATTTTATAGTCAAAGCGCCCTTGACCGTTTGGTCAAGGGCGCTTTTGCAATACAATATTTATTAAATCGGTTCAAAATCCGCAACACCGTGTTTACAGAGTGGACAGATGAAATCTTCCGGTAATTCGTCACCCTCATAAACATATCCGCAAACCTTGCAAACGAAGCCTTTTTTGCCGGCTGTTTCGGGTTTGGGTTTAACATTTTTCTGATAATAGGTATAGGTCATAGTTTCTCTATCTGAGAGAACTCTCGCCTCTGTCACAGAACAAATAAACATACCATGAGAGCCGAGGTCAACATAATCCTCAACCTTTAAGGACATAAACGAATTTATATACTGGTTCAAAAATACTATGCCGTTATCTGCGCGAAGCACTTCTTCGCCTTCAAACTTATTTTTTACTCTACCGCTTACGAAGCCGAACTTTTCAAACACACTAAACGGCGCGTCGGTTGACAGGCAGTTTACATTCATAACACCTGTTTGCTTTATAATATGATGTGAATAATTCTGCTTGTTTATTGTAACGGCTATTCTGTTTGGAGAATCCGACACCTGTGTTACGGTGTTTACAATAAGACCGTTATCACGCTCGCCGTCTTTACTTGTTACAATATAAAGACCGTATCCGATATTGAAAAGCGCTTTAAGGTCGTTTTTATCCGCCTTTTCGCCGTCCTTTGCGATATAGTCCTTGCAAAGCTCACAAGCGAGCTTATCTATTTGCTCTTTGGTTTCAGCCGTCATAGCAGATTTTATCGTTATTGTATCTATTATATCAAGGTTTTTGCACTTTTCGAGCATACCCTTCATAACGCGCGCTGCCATCGGTGCCCATGTGCCGTTTTCGATAAGCGCTACCGTCTTATTCTGGAAATTGCGCTCAACAAGGTCCAGTATAAAGTGATGCATAAATGGGAATATCTCGGCGTTATATGTTGTGGTGGCAAGCACAATCTTTCCGTAACGGAAAGCGTCCTCAACCGCCTCAGCCATATCGCAACGGGCCAAGTCATTAAGTGCCACTTTAGGGCAACCGTTTTCTTTTAATTTCTCTGCTAAAAGTTCTGCCGCCTTTTTGGTGTTGCCGTACACGGAAGTATATGCTATCATCACACCTTCGCTTTCGACGCCGTATGACGACCATATATTATAAAGGTTAAGATAGTAGCCTAAGTTTTCGCTCAGAACAGGTCCGTGAAGAGGACAAATTACATTTATATCCAAATTTGAGGCTTTTTTGAGCACGGCACCCACCTGAGCACCGTACTTACCTACAATACCGAAATAATATCTGCGCGCTTCGCATGCCCAATCCTCATCCGTATCGGTTGTGCCGAATTTGCCGAAACCGTCGGCTGAGAAAAGTACCTTATCGGTCTTATCATAGGTCATAATAACCTCAGGCCAATGTACCATAGGCGCTGTTATAAATGTTAGTGTATGTTTGCCGAGATTCAGTTCATCACCCTCGCCGACAATTATCGCTTTATCGCTGAAATCCACACCGAAAAACTGCGACATCATAGTAAGTGCCTTACTGCTCGTCACAATTTTCGCATCCGTGTAAACATTTGTAAAGTTAAGAATGTTTGCCGAATGGTCCGGCTCCATATGCTGAACTATTAAGTAATCGGGTTTTCTGCCCTCAAGTGCTGCTGACAGATTATCAAGCCACTCATGGGTAAAGTTAGCGTCAACCGTATCCATAACGGCAATTTTACTATCCATTATCAAATACGAATTATATGCCATACCGTTTGGTACATCATACTGACCTTCAAAAAGGTCTATTTTACGGTCGTTTACTCCTATATACTTTATATCGTTAGTAACTTTCATACAAAACTCCTTTTATCAGTGCTTCCAAAAAAGTGTCATAAGTGCTATTGCTATCGCGCCGCAAACTATAAACACTCCTGCCACGGCAAGACCTGCGAGAATAGTGGCAAATATGTACTGCCTTCCCTGCTTTTTATTAAGTCCGTCATTCTCCCAAGGCTTTTGAGATTTTTCTATGACTTCCTCACGCTTTTGCGGTTTTCTGAATGAGAAGAGTGACGGGCGTTCAATACCACTCATATCAGCGATAGTTCTACCGTCATCCTCAAAATCATTTCTTTTCATTTACAATAGTCCCCCGACCGTCATAAAGGTGACAAACCACATAATGACCGGGTTCAATTTCTCTTTGTACCGGTGTTTCGTGTTTACACCTTTCCATACAGTTGGCACATCTCGTATGGAATTTACATCCCTTGGGCGGATTTGCCGGCGATGGAATAGAGCCTTCAAGCACTATTCTTTTCATTTTTACTGTCGGGTCCGGTACAGGTATTGCTGAGAAGAGCGCCTTTGTATAAGGATGCAATGGGTTACGGAAAATATCCTCTGTATCACCGTACTCAACAAGACTTCCTAAATACATAACGCCGACGGTATCGGAAATATGCTCAACTACCGACAAATCGTGAGAAATAAACAGGTAGGTAAGCTGATATTTTTCCTGCAAGTCTTTAAGCAGATTTATTATCTGCGCCTGAATCGAAACATCGAGTGCCGATACCGGCTCGTCGCAAACGACAAACTCAGGGTTTAGCGCGAGTGCCCTTGCAATACAAATTCTCTGCCTCTGACCGCCGGAAAACTCGTGCGGAATCTATGTAATCATTAAATTCCGCCTTTGGAACAATATTATGTTCTCTTACGGCCTCACCGATTATCTCACCTACCGGCAGACGCGGAGAAAGAGATGAAAACGGGTCCTGAAAAATAATTTGCATCTTGGTGCGAAGCTCGCGCATTTCTTTTTTTGACATATCGTAAACTTCTTTACCGTTAAAAAGCACCTGTCCGCCGGTCTTTTCACCCGAAAGGCGCAAAATTGTACGCCCTGCGGTGGTTTTACCGCAACCGGACTCACCGACAAGACCCATAGTAGAGCCGCGTTTCAGATTAAATGTTACGCCGTCAACCGCTTTTACATAGCCGACGGTATGTGAAATCATACCGCCCTTAATCGGGAAGTACTTTTTAAGAGCGTTAACCTGGAGTATATACTGAGGGTCATACTCTACGGGGGTAAAATTATTATCTATTTTAAGGTTTTCTTTTTCACTCATTCTTTACCCACCTCATCTTCATAAAATCTGTAACAGCTTACCTTATGAGTATCGGACAGACTGACTTCACACGGATATTCGCCGCCACACTTCTCCACACACATTTCACAACGGTCTTTGAAATAGCAATAATCCGGCATATTAACGGGATTTGGCACCTTACCGGGAATTGAATAAAGCTTATCGACCTTCTTACCCACAACCGGTTTTGACGCCATAAGACCTATTGTATAAGGATGAGCCGGATGTGCGAAAATCTCTTCCGCAGTTCCCTTTTCAACTATCTTACCGGCATACATTACCACAACATAATCCGCCATTTCGGCAATTACGCCGAGGTCGTGAGTTATAAGCATAATTGAAGAATTAATTCTGTCTTTTAGCTGACGCAAAAGGTCAAGTATCTGAGCCTGAATTGTAACATCAAGCGCGGTTGTGGGTTCGTCTGCAATAATGAGCTTAGGATTGCAGGCAAGCGCCATAGCTATTACTATCCTCTGCCTCATACCGCCGGAAAGCTCGTGGGGATACATATTATATACACCCTCGCTGTTAGCAATACCGACCATTTCCAAAAGCTCGATTGTACGCGCCTTAATCTCAGCCTCGCTCATATCCTTATTGTGAAGCTCTAAAACCTCATTTACCTGCTCGCCGATTTTGAAAACGGGATTAAGACTTGTCATAGGCTCTTGGAAAATCATTGCAAGATAGTTGCCTCTAAGGTGCTGCATTGCCTCAGTTGGAGTTTTAGTGATATCATAAGCCTTGTTTCCGAGGTTAAGCCGTATATCGCCGCTTACAACCTGCCCTTGCGGACGCTGAAGAAGCTGCATTATAGACAAACTTGTTACAGATTTACCACAGCCTGACTCGCCAACTATACCTATTGTTTTTCCTGCCGGCACATCGAAAGATACTCCGTCTACCGATTTAACTACGCCGACATCGGTGAAAAAGTATGTGTGCAAATCATTTACTTCAAGAACATTCGCAGGGTCTCTCATAGTGGTGAGATACTCGCTCTCAGGTACATTTTTACGCTTATGCTGCCTTTCAAATTCGTTTGTGATTCGTCTGTTCTCCCGGCTGATACGGCGAGATTCTTTTGCGGAAAGATAACCGTCCGTCTGATTTTTCTTTGCCATACTGATACCTCCCCTACCGTTTCATCTTCGGGTCAAACGCATCACGCAGACCGTCACCTAAAATATTGAATGCCAAAACCGTAAGGAGCAAGAGCGTACCTGCCGGTATCCAAATAAACCAATAATTTGTAAGTACAAATGTATTATTTACATCATTGATGATATTGCCCCATGAAGCAAACGGGAACTTAACGCCGAGGCCTAAGAATGAAAGCGTTGCCTCGGTGATAATCGTATTGCCGAGTCCCATAGTGCAGGAGACTATAAGCTGAGGAATAACATTGGGTATAAGGTGCCTGAAAATACGACGGTTTACACTGATGCCGCAAGCCTCGGTAGCTGTCATAAATTCCTGCTCACGAAGAGAAAGTATCTGACCGCGGACAAGGCGCGCCAGTCCCGGCCAACCTAAAATGCCGAGAATAAGCATAAGATAAATCATTCTGATTTTAGGCGGAACGCCTATCGCATCCATTGAAGCGCCAATGATAATTATAATAGGCATTGAAGGTATGCAGTAGAAAATATCAACAATACGCATAATAAGATTATCGACCCAACCGCCGAAGTAACCTGATATACCGCCGAGAATTATGCCTATCACTGTAGAAATAATCTCAACTATGAAGCCTATCATAAGGGATACTCTGCCGCCGTACATAAGGCGCGTGAGCATATCCATACCGTTTCTGTCAGTACCGAGCCAATGCTTTTTACTCGGTGCCGAATATGTATCGTAAACGCGGCTTTCGGTTTCCTCACGGATAGTCCATTTATTCGTTTTCGGGTCAAAGTTAAAGAAATATTCGTGTTCTTTTCCACTCCGGTCGGTGAACATCATTCTGTCACCGTTCCGGCTCATAACCTCAATGGCCTTGTCCTTAAATTCGCGCGTAAGGAAAATATCGCTCATAAGAGGTTGTACCACAAAACGGCTTATGTAACCGAATTCCTTATCACCTACGCTTACAAGACCGTCGGACGCGAGGGTATAATCTATGCCGTCAGCACTAAAGGCACTCTCGCCGTTTGAAAAGGCTTTAAGACCTGCAAATGCAGTATTAAATGAAAGCTTCTGCGCTTGGTCGCTCACAGAAAATACATCCTTGTATGCAATACCAATTACGGTACCGCCAATGGAAATACTGTAAAAATCCTTCCCTTCTTCGGTTACGGTATAGGTTTTGCCGTCGTATTCAAACGAAGCGTCTTTTTGGCGTTGTGCCAAAATGAATTTTGCCTGTATTATCGAGGGGAAATTTTGACCCTCCGCCACACTGTAACGGAACTCGGTATTCTGTATCGCACTCGCATATTCTTTTTTAAGAATATCTGTGCGGTAGAAAAGCTGGTCCTCACCGTAAGGGGATATAAGACCGCCGACAAAGGAGAACAGGAACATAGCTATAAGCACGAAAAGACCCACCATAGCAATTCTGTTTCTGAAAAAGCGCTTCGCAACCATGGCGCCGGGAGATAAAACCTTTACTCGGCGGTCGTCGTTTAGAGAATACTCTTCGTTTTTCTTCTCGACAGCGTCGTTTCTTTTTTCTTCAGACATTTTCGTTCTCCTTTCTTAAGAAATGCGTACACGCGGGTCAACCACGGCATACAGTATATCGGAAATGAGATTTCCGAGAAGTGTTAAAATCGCAAGGAATGTAAGATAAAACATAGAAAACGGAATATCGCCTGCAACCATAGCATTATATGAGGTGTAGCCTATACCGGGAATTGAATAAAGCGTCTCGGTGATAAGAGCCCCGGAGAAAAGACCCGGCAGAGAACCGCCGATTATGGTAACGAGCGGAATGAGCGTATTTCTGAAAGCGTGGCGGTATATTACCTTGCGCTCGGAAAGCCCTTTAGCACGGGCAGTACGGATATAATCGGCATTTAAGACCTCGAGCATATTTGTTCTCGTATAACGCATAAGAGAACCCACACTGATAACCACCAAAGTCACTATCGGAAGAACCAAGTGGTGCGCTTTATCAAAGAATTTCCCTATTGCGCTTAACTGCTCATAGTCTCTGCCTACAAGACCGAACAAATCAAACCACCCTAAATGCACGCTGAAAAGTAACTTCAACAGCGACGCGAAAAAGAATGTCGGAAGCGATATACCTGCCAAAGCTATGACAGATATTGTATAGTCGGTCTTAGAATACTGCTTTCTCGCCGCAATAATACCGAGCGGTATTGCAATAGCTATCTCAAACACCATAGATATTGCGCCCATAACAAATGATAACCAAACCGTATCGTGGAACTTTTGAGTAACAGGTACGGTATAGAACCAGCTATCGCCAAAGTGACCTCTCACCGCATTACCGAGCCAATGGAAAAATCCGCTTATTATGCCCATATCCATACCGTAGGCGGCATTTAACTGCTCCATCCACTCTTCAAAGCTTTTAGAACCGGGCTGCATTGATTTTTGACGGGCTATGGTCTCGACATAACTTGTAGGCAGACTGCGCATCAGTATGTAAATTATCAGCGCCACAAAAAACAAAATGACAACCGATATGAGCAGTCGCTTTACAACAAATTTCAGGGTATTCAAATGATTTCCTCCGATCTGATTTTTTGATTATAAATACCAGTTTTACACTTAAAAGCGGATATTTATAATCAAAAAACGCCTACTTATAAAAACGCAGATACCTGCTCCGCACTTTTGTGCGGAGCAGGCTTTCCATTCGCTTTAACGATAGAAAACTTTTATAATTATTTTACTTCGATGTTCTGGATCTCTGCGTACCAGTTATAGAAGGTTGTTATATCCGGAGTAACTGTATCGAGTTTAACTCTTTCAGTACTGAATATAATAGCATTCTGGCGCTGATATACAGGGATTTCTACTGCCCAGTCAATGATTGTATCAAGGCAAGCTTTGTACATACCCTTGCGGTAAGCCTGGTCTGTAGAAGCGCGCGCCTGAAGAATCATCTTATTAAGCTCAGCATCGTTTATGCAGTACATATAGTTGGAACCGCCGGCCTCGTGTGAATCATCACCCGAGAAGTAAACCTGATACATATCAGGATCTACAGTAGCGCCCCAAGCGGCACACCACATAGGAACGGTCTTAGCCTTAAGAGCATCCCAAAGCTCAGAAGAGTTGGTAAGGTCTTTAACTGTAAGCTTGATGCCTATAGTCTCAAATGCCTTAGCAGCCTCTGTGAGAATCATAAATGACGGGTGGTCGCCCTTACCGTCAGCCGGTATCCAAACTTCATACTCTGTCTTAGCGCCTGCAGGAGCCGCTGTAACCTTACCGTCAGCTACAGTATAGCCTGCTTTCTCGAAGAAGCCGAGAGAAGCCTTGATAGCTGCAGCATACTTATCTTCTGCTTTCATATCAGAAGTGTAAATATCCTTACCCTGAGCATCTACTGAGAATGCTACCTTGTAGCCGTCGTCAGTAGACTGCGGAGCTGCCCAAGAAGTATTGGAAATAGGATAGTTGATAACTGAAGCACGGTCGCCATAGTAAGAATCAACCGCAAGCTCTCTGTAAACTGCCAAAACAGTTGCAAAAGCTTTACGCAAGCTCTTGGATTCGTCAGAATTCGGCTTGCCGCCGACATTCATAACATCAGCGCACATACCGATATAGCCGTAACCAAGATTGTCAACGGTATTAGTTGTGATAACATTACCGTCAAGCTTGCCGCCGTTAGACTTCTCGATAGCCTCAACCGTCTCAGACGAGAAGGAAGGATCTGTAATATCGATAGTGCCGGTGGTTACACCGTTGAGCTTATCGTCATCAGCAACGCATTCCTGGAAGTTTAAGTACTTTGTCTTAGGCTCGCCGAGATAATAATTCTCGTTAGCCTCAAAGTTTACAACGCCGTTTTCATATTTAATAAACTTATAAGGACCTGCGCCCATAGGCTTAGTGGTCTTAGCACGAACGGTTGAAAGGTCGCCCTTATCAAATCCGAACTTATTCTTATCATAGTCAAACTTCGCTTTATCACCATAGTAGTGAAGCGGAGCAATATCAACGCCGAGCTGATAGATAGCTGTAGCGTCAACCTGAGTGGTTGTAATCTTCATGCTGTAATCGCCGGTCTTAACAATGCCTGCGATATTTTCAGCAGAATCGCCGGTCTTGATACCAACAGTAGAGAATTTATCAAGGTCGGGGAATAATGTTTCAAGGCTTGCCTCTGTACCGTCAGCCTCAGTGTTAATCATGTTGGCAACATCTGAACCGTAAGCCTCTTCTAAAGCGGCGGCAAACTCTTCGATTGTGTTGCCGCTCTCAAAGCCCCAGTTAGCAGCGGCGCCGGCAATGTCGCCTTCTTCATTATAACCGTTGTCTACACAGAACTTAACGATAGCTTCTGCAAGACCCTTTGTAGCAGCGTCATACTTCTCCCAGAATGACTTCTGAGTAGCTTCGTCCCAAAGAGCAAAATCTTTGTTATCGCGACCTGCTTTGTAAACGAGATTAAGCAGTGTGTCCATACCTGCACGGTACTCTTCCATACCTTTGATCGGAAGAGCAAACAATGTTGAGGAGCCGTCATAAGTAGGATCAGAGAGCACATACATAGTGAAGATAACATCATCTATGGTGAGCTTTTCGCCGTCTGAGAACTTGAGGTCCTCGCGCAGTTTGAAATCGTAATCAACAGTACCGTCTTTATTTTCGGTAATGGTGAGATCCGCCGGTCCGTAGTAGGTATAATCTGTGCCATTGTAAGGAATTGTCGTACCTTTTATTCCCTTTTCAACAACTGCACCGGTACGGTCAGAGGTAAGAAGACCCAACTGAGTCATTTTCGCAACATCCTGATCGTAAGCAGTCTCAGCAAAGAAAGATGAGAACTTGCTGTTGAACGGGGAATACCCTACAACCAACGGGGTTGTGTTTGCTTTATTTCCGCAAGCGGCAAACATACCTGCGCACATTACCACTGCCAAAACCAAAGCAACAATTTTGATGGTTTTTTTCATTAGAGTACACTCCTTTTTTTATTTTTTCGCGTTATACGCGAATTTAACTGATTAGCTTTTTACCGCGAATTTAACCGAAATCATTACACGGTAAAATATGAAAGACGCTACTGCTGCAACAGCAGAAGATAAAATTCTGATTATTGTTAAATGCCACTCGCCTGAAATTCCGTTAACACAAGCATAAATAAGCTGTGCAACAAAGGTTACAGCCGAAAAAATGCTTCCTGCCGCCAAAAGCTTAGGTAGGCGTAAAACGGTTTTTTTGTAAATATACTCTCTGAGCTCATTAAATCTTATAATCATCCGCCCTGCCGCCCAAACGCTGAGCAGTACCGCAACAAGCTCTGTGCCCCAAGGAATTATTGTGGCAAATGAACGGCTCATATCCGTAGGAGATAAGCATTCCGGTAACACCGAAAACAAAAGACAAAGCACAGACAAAACCACTGTTTTGATTATAAAACTTTTCTTCTCGGCTTTATTACCTTCAAAAGAGTAAACTTTTCCGCAATATACATATTCGCCTGTGGCATTACGCTTAAAATCGTTCAAATACTCGCGGTAAAAATCGTGTTTTTTTCTTTCACTCATTTAATTTACTCTATACCTGTAAGGTCATAGTTTTCAAGCCATTCTTTAGCCGCCGAGCAAACGCCGAGCAAACATTTTTCATCAAACGGGCTGTCAAGTCCTGCATTGGCTAAAAGGTCGGTAAATGTCATACTTCCGCCCTCGCGAGTATATGCCATATAGTGCTTCCAGGCGTCTTTTACATCCTTTTGTATCATAGCCCAGAACTCAAGAGCTACAGTCTGCGCCAAGCAGTAATCAATATAATAAAACGGGAAAGAATATATGTGATGCTGGCGCTGCCAACCCTCACCCTCACTGTAAAACGGAATTTCACCGTCAAGCTTCATCCAAGGCATATAGATGCCAAGAAGCCTTTTCCACTCATTATGGCGCTCTCGGGGTGACCAATCCGGATTTTCAAAAACACTGTGCTGGAAATGGTCTACCATAGTGCCGTAAGGTATAAATGTGAGTGCCCCTGCCAAATGGCTGTACAAAAACTTTCTCGTATCATCACCGAAAAAGAGCTTTGCCCACGGCCAGGAGAAAAACTCCATTGACATAGAGTGAACCTCGCACCCCTCCATACTCGGAGATATATACGAAATAGGAATCCTATCGGCGTTAAGCCAAAAAGCAAATGCGTGACCTGCTTCGTGTGTTACGGTTTCAACATCATCGCGTGTACCGTTAAAGTTTGCAAATATGAAAGGAACGCCGTAGTCGCCGAGGTCGGTGCAATAACCGCCACCCTGTTTGCCCTCTGTCGAGAGCAAATCCAAAAGCTCACCGTCAAGCATAATATTAAAAAATTTGCTTGTCTCTTGCGATAACTCATCATAAAACTTTTTAGCAGCTTTAAGTATTGCCTTATCGTCACCGCAAGGCTTCGCGTTACCCGAACGGAATAAAAGCGCATTATCAGCAAAGCTCATAGGGTATTCTTTACCAAGCCTCTTTGCCTGTGCGCGATATATGCTATCCGCAACCGGCACAAGATATTTTCTTACCGCTTCACGGAACTTCTCAACATCCTCTTTTGTATAACAGTTGCGCCCCATACGGTAATAGCCAAGCTCTGTATAACCGTCATAACCAAGCTTTCTGCCGATACTGTCACGCAAATGGACGAGCTCGTCATAAAGCCTGTCAAGTTCAGCGCCGTTATCCTTATACCACTTACCCTCTGCTTTCCACGCGGCAAGGCGACGGTTATCGTCTGCATCGTTTTTAAGCGGCGCTATCTGAGATATGGTATAGGTCTTGCCCTCAAAAGGTATCTGGGCGCTTGCAAGCAGTTTTTCATACTCAGTTACAAGCTCGTTCTCTTTTTGAAGGTCAGGTATTATTTCGGGAGAAAAGGTTTTGAGTGCAATTTCGGCGTTTATAAACATAACATTTCCGTAATCACGCTCAAAATCGGCGCGAAACGGACTATCAAGTAAAGACTTTGTCCACACCTGCTCAAGTTCTTCAATTTCAGGTATTGCATTATTCCAAAACTTTTCTTCCGCCTCGTAAAATTCATCCTTAGTATTTATACTGTGGCGAATATGAGCAATAGTGCTGAGCGTCATAATATGCCTTGAAAAAACTTCTTTCTCTATAAAAATTGCCTTTGCACTCGCATAATCAGCGGCAGAGTTTAGCGCTTTCGTATACTCAGCCGTTTTTGCCTTGACCTCTTTAATATCAGGTCTTGTATATTGCATTTCAGAAAACTTCATAAATTCTCCTCAGTTCACACAAACTACAATTTACGCTTATTATACCATATACTGTTACGATTTTCAATATTTTTAACAAATTATTTAATATTTATCGAAAAGTATGCATATATTTTGCATAAAAAACGCCTTGGTTTTTTTCGTTTTTAACAAATACCTATTAAATTCTGGCGACTCCGCACTTTATTGCCGCATCTGCAACCGCTTTTGCCACGGTATCCTTTATACGCTTATCAAAAGCACGCGGAATAATATATTCGGCAGATAACTCGTCATCGCTCACAAGTGATGCAATAGCATACGCCGCCGCGATTTTCATTTCCTCGGTTATATTCTTAGCTCTTACATCAAGTGCACCGCGGAATATGCCGGGAAACGCTAATACATTGTTTATCTGATTCGGGAAATCCGACCTGCCGGTGCCAACTATCTTAGCACCTGCTTCAAGCGCTACATCGGGCATAATCTCAGGCACGGGATTTGCCATAGCGAAGACGATAGCGTCTTTGTTCATTGAAGCAACCATTTCTTTTGTTACAATATTAGGCGCTGAAACGCCGATAAATATGTCGGCGCCCCTCATAACATCTTTGAGAGCACCTTTTTCGTGTTTCGGATTAGTCTTAAGCGATAGCTCTTTATGCGCCTCAGAAAGGGTTTCGTCACCCTTGCAAATTGCGCCGAACTTATCGCACATAATAAGATTTTTAAGACCGAGCTTTAACATAAGCTCACCTATCGCAGTACCTGCCGCACCGGCGCCGTTTATTATGCACTTTATATCGCCTATATTTTTATTTACGATTTTAAGTGCATTTATCATAGCCGCAGCAAGACAAATAGCCGTACCGTGCTGGTCATCGTGGAAAACAGGTATATCGCATATTTCTTTGAGTTTGCGTTCAACCTCAAAGCAACGCGGAGCTGATATATCCTCAAGGTTGATACCCCCAAAGGAGCCTGAGATATTATAAACGGTATTAACTATCTCATCTACATCCTTAGTGCGAACGCAAATCGGTATAGCGTCAACACCGCCGAACTCTTTGAAAAGCACGCATTTGCCCTCCATAACCGGCATACCTGCCTCAGGCCCTATATCTCCAAGACCTAAAACGGCGGTACCGTCAGTTATAACCGCTACCGTATTCCAACGGCGCGTGAGTTCCCAGCTTTTATTGTAATCTTCCTTTATAGCAAGGCAAGGCTCTGCCACACCCGGCGTGTACGCGAGCGAAAGTGCGTCCTTGTCGCCTACTTTTGCACGGGCGGTAATTTCAATTTTACCTTTCCACTCAGAATGAAGCCTTAATGATTCTTTTCTATAATCCATAATTAAATATCTCTTTCAATATGCGATTTTATCTTGCGGTCACTGTTATAACCTTTGTATTTTTCTTCCCAAGGGAATGTATAATCAAGTCCAAGCTCGTCTCTTATTGCATTTATCTCGCTTTGTACTGACTCATTTATCGGCACGCCCTCAGGTTCTCTTTGTTTCCAAATCTCATACTCTTTTTCTCCGGCTGTGAAAATGCGGTCAGCGCCCGGCGCTTTACGCGCCTCACGCACTTTTCTTATAATATCTCCGGCTTTTTTACGGCAAAGCTCTTCGCCTAAGAAATGATTTGTATCAATAGCTATAAAGAAATGACCTAAATGATACGGACGGATATTACCGTTTTCATCCTTGCCGTCAAGGTCTTTAAGATTTTCACCGTCCTGCAAAACAGAGGACAAAAACTCAACAAACATAGCAAAGCCATAGCCCTTATATCCGCCGAGCGCCTCACCTATACCGCCGAGCGTTGTAAGAGCAGCACTACCTTCGCGTATCTTTTTCAGCGCAACGCCTGCGTCGCCCTCAACAGGTGCGCCGTTAATATCAACGATAGTACCCGGATGAACCGGCTCGTTTATACGCGCATAGTATTCTATTTTACCGTTTTGAGTAATTGAAGTTGCGCAGTCAAAGTTAAAATCAAATGCTTCGTCACTCGGCACACCCAGAGTAAACGGATTTGTACCGAACATACCCTCTGTACCGAATGTCGGTGCAACGGATGGACGCGCGTTAGTACCCGTCATACCGATACAGCCGTTTTCCGTAGCAAGAGAAGTATAATATCCTGCAATACCGTAATGGCAGGAATTGCGCACAACCACCATACCCATTCCGTACTTTTTAGCCTTTTCGATAGCTAATTTCATAGCTTTGGTGCCTATTACCTGACCCATACCATTGTGTCCGTCCACAACAGCAGTGGTTTCAGTTTCCTTGATAATTTCAAAGTTGGTTGTGGCGGACTGAATACCTGCCTTAATTCTATCAAGATAAATCGGCTTAAAGCGGTTGCAACCGTGGCTTTCTATTCCCCTTTTATCAGACTCCAAAAGCACATCGGCACATATTTCAGCTTCATTTCTCGGCACACCGTAACCCATAAACGCATCAACAACAAAATCAGTTATAAGTTCCCAAGGACATACTACTTTAGGCATTCGGACAGCTCCTTTGTTAAAAATTTGTCATACACGGCCAAAAACAAAGCGGATATGTTCCGCTTTGTTTTTTTAATTATTCTTCTGCTGTAAAATCGTCTTTACCGACGCCGCAAAGCTCGCAGGCAAAATCCGCAGGAAGGTCTTCCCACTTTACGCCTGTTTCTTCCTCATCATAAACCCAACCGCAAACATTACATACATATTTCATAAGTCTACCTCACTTTTTATATTTACCGAAATCATTCGGTATCGACACTAACATTTTAACATATTACAGTAAAAAATGCAAGCCGTTTAATATGCATACCTTAATTTATGTTTTCTAACCATAATAAATATTGCAAACTTGTGAGTTTTATGGTAAAATATGCTTGCGACCCCAATTGAATATTTTTATCTCTAAAGCGGAAAATACCTTGGCAAAAGGTGTTTTCCTTAATCCCGCTTTAGAGATTAATGGTTGGGGTCGCACCTACCGAGGAGAACACTTTTTCGGCACATCTCTTCGGGGGTGTGCTTTTTTATGAGGTAAAAAAATGAGAAAAAAACAAATTATTGATATTACAGGAACACCACTCACACCCAGCCGGCAAGGCCGTAAATGTTTAGGAAACGGCGAACATCCGGGTTATGAATGCTGTTGTGACGAATGCGATTATTATTTGTATTGTTTTCCGCAATTTGATAGAAAGTTCAAAAGAAATAAGTTTATAAAGTGGATTAAAAAACTATTTCACAGTATCAAATCCAAGAATATTTAACAAAAACGGTATGAGAATAACCCCATACCGTTTTTATGTAATTAAACCTTAATTAAAGACCGATTTTTTTGGCAATCTCTTTAGCCTTATTCTTAACGCCGTCCGCTAAAAGCTCTGCACCGAAGTAACGAACGAGAAGTCCTTCAAATGCTTTTCCGTGTCGTGCTTCGTCACGAGCCATTTCGTGAACAGTATCATGAATTGCATCGTAGCCGAGTTCCTTTGCGAGCTTCGCAAGTTCGGTTTTGCCTTTTGTA
>CADCLS010000019.1 GCA_902802375.1 Oscillospiraceae bacterium
GTTATCGTCAGCAATTCGATATCCTTCTTTTGCTGACATATATTTTTCAAGCTCATCAATTACCGCTTGGCCGTAATTCTTAAAATCTTTTTCGGTGATATTAATCCTATATTCCCGTTCATCGGCAGGCATCTTTAGAGGTGACAAAAGTTTTTCAATATCCGTACCCTTTGCAACCTCGATAACTACCTTTGTTGCAAGATAAGCGCCATCATCTAAAAAGTAGTTTTCTCTAAGCGCCGCGTGACCCGATGTTTCAATCGCGAGAGGACACTCAATACCGCCATTCACAAGCTCAATAGCTTTGTCGATTACATTTTTATAACCGCGTCTGTAACGGTAATGCTTACCGCCAAGCGTTTTTTCAATGTATGTCTTTAGCCCGTCGGAAGTTACCGAGTCAGTAACAATCGTTTGCCCTGTCTTTCCGCCCATGGCTATATATGCGGCAAGAGCTATCAGTCGATTGCGGTTAATCTCAGCACCGTCAGGACCGACGCACCCTGCCCTATCAACATCTGTATCAAAAATTATACCAAGGTCAGCGTTATTTTGCAGTACTGCCTCACATATACTTTGCATAGCCGTCTTATCCTCGGGATTAGGTATATGATTCGGGAACATACCGTCAGGTTCTAAAAAGCGGCTGCCTTCAATATCGGCGCCAAGCGGCTTTAATACTTCTCTCGCGTAAAATCCGCCTACACCGTTTCCGGCATCTACAACTATTTTTAATCCTTTAAGCGGCATATCACCTTTGCCGGCTCCGTCTATAATTAAATTCCTTAGCCTACCGGCATAATCTTTCATATAATGTGATATAACAGTATTTCCTTTTTTCACATTAAGAACTCTCATACTTTGCGAGGCGAGGTCAAGTATTTCAGATACATCTTTACCCTCAAGACCGCCGGAAGGCAAAAATATCTTTATCCCGTTTCTGTCAAACGGATGATGACTGGCTGTAATCTCAATAGCCGCATTAGTATGTAAATCAACAGTAGTCATAAACATAGCGGGTGTTGAAGAAAGACCGCAATCGAGTACTGAAACGCCTGAATTTTCGAGGGCGTTTATCGCCGCGGCACTGATTCTGTCAGCAGTAATACGACTATCGTGACCTATGGCAATTTTAAGCTCTTCGGGACTTACATTGAACTTATTTACATACCAAACCACAAAAGCAGAGATTATATCGTCCACTGCTTCATCGGTGAGTTCAACATTTTTCCCTCCCAGGTCGCTTGCATAACCTCTTATGTCGGTTCCGCTTTTAAGGAATTTGTAATCCATAATATTCTCCTTTTCAATGACCGCCGGAAAAGAAAAAAGCCGTAAGGTATCCGCAAACCACTATAAGTATCGCACTTGCGGTAACGATTGCCGACCTTATTGCAACATCTAACGACGGATTTTTAAGCTTTTTTGAATGTTTGCTTTTATAAAACAAAATAATCACCGCTTTTATTTTTTGTAAAAAAGCGGCAAGCTATGCGTTTTTTACCGCTTGAACGGTGAAAAAACTGTGATATGCTTAAATATAAGCCGGGGGTATGCTTATGAAAATCAACACAATAAACGAAAACAAAATAGAACTATATTTAACTGACGAAGAGGTTGACGACATTTTCGGCGGATATGAGCTTATAGACTACAATACCCCTGAATGCCGAATAAAAATACATAGTCTCATAATCTCAGCAGCACCTAAATCGCTTTTTCCGCTTGACTGCGAGCGAATATTAATCGAAGTAAGACCAAAAGGGTACGGCTGTACAATAACGCTTACCAAAGAATACCATTCGGTAAAAAAATATCGTAAAGCGATTCGAACGAAAATCTCGATATGTATTTTTGAAAATAGCGAAGATATGCTTTCGGCAGTAAATATACTTAAAAGTATTAACGCCAATTACAGTGAATTATATTCAAGAGAAAATAGATATGCATTAATAATAAAAACAAACTATGGAATTCAAAACGGCGTGCATAATTTGGGCGAATACTGTATTATGAGAAACGATGAATTAACTGCTGAAAAAATCAGAGAATACTGGTATCCGATTTGCAAAGAATGCGCGATAGAAAAACTATCAAAATTCTTTTAGAGTAACTTTATTTCTTTTACTCGCGCAGCCATATCGGAAGCAGAAAATATATAATTACCTGCAACTAAAACCGTGGCGCCGGCACTAATTGCCAGCGGTGCGGTTTGGGCATTTATGCCACCGTCAACTTCAAGTAATATATCGAGATTTTGCCTTTTACACTCTTCTCTTAATACTGATAACTTCGAAAGTGCCGCAGGCATAAACTTTTGTCCGCCAAATCCGGGTTCTACTGACATTACAAGCACCATATCGCAAAGAGGCAATAAATCGAATATCTTTTCAGGCTCGGTGCATGGTTTTATAACTATCGCAGATTTTACGCCATGCTCGCGTATTCTCTTAAGTGTTGCGGCATTATCAGAGCCTGCCTCATAGTGGAAGCTTAAATAATCCGCATATTTTGCAAACTCATCAATATATCTATGAGGTTTGTTAATCATCAAATGAACATCAAGCGGCAGATTTGTATGCTCTTTTATAGATTTGATAATTGGATTACCAAACGAAATATTAGGTACAAACTCGCCATCCATAACATCAAGATGCAGCATATCCACGCCGGCTTCTTCAAGTTTTTTGATATCGTGCTTTAATTCTAAAAAATCCGCTGTTAAAACGGATGGTGAAATCTTAATCATTAATATCTCCCACTCAATCGCGCAAATAAATAATGCGCGAGTTTCTATGCTTATAAACACTCATAACAAGCCCTACGCCGAGGAAAGTACAAAGCAGCGAGGTTCCGCCTGAGCTGAAAAACGGCAGTGTAACACCTATTACAGGCAAAACAGCAGTACACATACCTATGTTAATAATCAGCTGTGCAAATATCATTGAGAAAAAACCGACGCAAATAATCTTGCCGCTGTCTTTTCTGCAAATGCGGGCAGTATGTATACACCTGAAACAGATTGCCGCAAGCAGTAAGAGCACCGATAGACAGCCTATAAATCCTAATTCCTCGCCGATACTAACAAAAATAAAATCATTACGCCCTTCCGGAACACCGCCAACCTGCGTAAGGCTTCCATTGAATAGCCCCTGCCCGAAAACGCCGCCGTTTGCAAGTGCCATTCGCGCGCGGTACTGCTGATAGGTGCTTCCTTTAATATCTGCTTCAATATTAAGAAAGCCGACAATTCTTTTCCTTTGGTCCTCATTCATAATAAAGAAATATACTATCGGAGATGCAATTATCGCGGCAGAAATCGCCGCAACAAAGTACTTCCACGAAACACCGGCCGCATAAAGCATACCTAAAAACATAATTGCAAATACAAGTGCCGTTCCGTCATCACCCTGGAAGTGAATAAGAATTACCGGAAAAGCTCCGTGGATTACTAACGGTAATAAATATTTAAGTCTGTTTATATTTGGCTTGATAGCGCTCGCATGCGCCGCAAAAGTAATTATAAATGAAATTTTAAGAAGCTCTGCAGGTTGAAATGTAGTAAATCCGAGATTAAGCCAAGCCTTATCATCAGTACCTTCAGGTGCAAAGCCGATAAAAAATGTTAAAATTACCGGTATAATACCGCCTACCGCTATTAAATACCAACGCTTTAAGAATGTTTCGAAATCAAACATAGATATAAACAGTGCGGCAAAAGCACCAACAAACATTGATGCAATTTGAACGGCGAACGGTCTTATTGTTGAAAGGCGGTGCGTTACGCTGAGTATTTCAACACTGCCAAATACGGAGGCGATTATACAAATGTATAAAAGAAGCCTGTCCGTTTCACGGATAAAATCCGCAAGCCTTGAAAAAAATTTCAGCATAACATACCCCCCTCTTTTAATGTTATTATATAATGTTAAAAATCAAGAATCTTCTCGCCGTCTTTTTGAATTTCATCGCGCACACAAGCCGCAGATTTTTCATCTCCGCCTACCGCACAAATATAAAGCTTGATTTTCGGTTCAGTGCCTGACGGACGGATTATCAAAAGACTTCCGTCCTCTAAATAAAAGCCTAAGACATTGGATTTCGGCAAATTTGTGCCTTCTGTCTTACCGGTCGCCAAATCAAGAGAAACCGATTTTTCAAAATCCTTGAAAACTGAAACAGCCTTTCCTGCAATAGTTTTCGGCGGATTATTTCTTATCCTCTCCATAGTATCGGCTATCTTTTTCATACCTGATTGACCTTCACAGACAAATCCTTTTTGCATACAAAGGTAATAACCGTACTTTTTATAAAGATTTTCAAGTACATCAATAAGACTTAATCCCTGCTCTTTATAGTAAGCTGCCATTTCACAGATAAGCATTGAGGCGACAACCGCATCTTTGTCTCTCACATAAGGTCCTGCAAGATAACCGTAGCTTTCCTCAAAGCCGAAAACGAAACGGTCATCGTTGCCACTCTCTTCAAGAATAGTAATCTGCTCTCCTATAAACTTAAACCCGGTAAGTACTTCTTTCAGCTCACATTTGTAATCTTCCGCAATTTTTTTACAAATCTCGGTTGAAACGATAGTCTTAACTGCAAAAGGCGCGCTTGGCAGAGTGCCGAGTGCTTTACGGCATTTAAGAATGTATTCAAGCAGTAACGCACCAACATCATTACCGGACATAAGGCGATAATCATCACCTATGCGCACGGCGATTCCGGTACGGTCAGCATCGGGGTCCGTTGCGATTATCAAATCCGGCGATACTTCCTTTGCGGTCTTAAAAGCACAGTCAAAAGCTTGGCGTATTTCGGGATTTGGGTATGGAGCCGTCGGGAAATTGCCGTCAGGCTTCTCCTGCTCTTTTACAATACTCACATTCTTTACACCTATGCGCTCAAAAATGCGTCTGACCGGCTTATTCCCGGTACCGTTAAGAGGAGTATATACCACATTAATCTTTGAAAGGTCAAGATTCTTATTTACTCTACACTTCTCAACCTCATCTAAATATGACTCAATAACATCGTCACCGATAAATTCTATAATTCCGTCAGATACCGCTTTATCAAAATCTACACGCTTAATATCTTTGAACACGTCGATTTTGTTCATAATTGAAAGAACATAGTCAGCCGCCTCAGGTCCAAGTTGCGAGCCGTCCGGACTGTAAGCCTTATAACCGTTGTATTTTGCCGGATTATGACTTGCAGTAATAACAATACCGGAGTCGCACTTAAAATACCGAACCGCGTATGAGAGCATAGGGGTTGGCATAAGTTCTTTATAAATATATACTTTAACACCGTTTGCCGCAAGGATTTCAGCGGCGGCACGGGCAAAAACATCTGATTTTATACGGCTGTCATAAGCAATAGCCACACTTGGATTACTTGACACTGACTTAACATATTCAGCAAGCCCCTGTGTTGCCTTGCCGACGGTATAAACATTCATCCTGTTTGTACCGGCACCGATTACACCGCGAAGCCCGGCGGTTCCGAAAGATAAATCTGTATAAAAAGCGTCGTCAATGGCACTTTGGTCATTCTCAATAGCCTTTAGCTCAGCAATCAAATCGGAATCGAGAGTAGCATTTGCAAGCCATTTTTTATATTCTTCAATAATCATAAGCAGCCTCCTTAACATATTATTATTTTATAACCTGACCTGCTTATTGTCAACAAAAACAAATAATTTTGGAAATGTAAAAAAAACACTTGCAAAATTCGATGTTTTCTGTTATTATAACATTTGTTATGTGACCGATTGCGGTCATTATTCAATTAAAGGGAGGTTCGTACCATGGCAAAATGTGATATCTGCAACAAAGAAATTGCTTTTGGTATTAAGGTTTCTCACTCACATAGGCGTTCTAACAGAACATGGAAACCCAATGTTAAAAAAGTAAAGGCAATTGTAAACGGAACACCGCGTCGTGTAAATGTTTGCACCCGTTGTTTGCGTTCAGGTAAAGTTACCAGAGCAATATAATCGGTTTGTTGAAAGAGTTTCCGCGGTTTTGCCGCGGTTTTTCTTTGTTTGGAGGTTAAAAATTGGTAAAGGCTGTTTTATTCGACCTTGACGGAACGCTCGCTAATTCCCTAAAAGATTTAGCGGACGCCACAAATTATGCTATCGGAAAATTTGGTTTTCAGAAAAGAAAAGTTGAAGAGTATAAATACTTTGCCGGCGACGGTATGCCCAAAATGATAGAGCGCGCACTGCCTGAAGATAGCAATGATAGTGAAACAGTATCAAAAATACTGCCGATTTTCCTCGACTTCTATGGTTTGCATTTCTGTGATAATACACGCGCCTATGACGGTATGCCAGATGTAATCGATAATCTTAAGGCAAAAGGCATTAAGGTGGCAGTTGTTACAAACAAAGCCGATGAAATGGCACATAAAGTTGTTTCAAATTTATATGGTGACCGTTTTGATTTAATTTTCGGCAAGCGTGATGGGATACCGCCAAAGCCGGACCCAACCGCAGCACTGAGAACTATGGAATTTCTCGGAGTAAAGCCCTGCGAATGCGTTTTTGTCGGCGATAGTAAAATGGATGTTATGACCGGTGTTAACAGCGGTGCTTATCCCGTAGGCGTGCTTTGGGGATTCAGAAAAGAAGACGAGTTGATTTCCGGCGGTGCAAAATCAATTATAAAACAACCTAAAGAATTGCTTGCCATAATAGACAATTTGGTATAAAATACACTTTGAGGTGTGTGCTATGAAAAACAACGATTATTTGAATTGGGACGAATATTTTATGGGACTTGCAGTGCTCTCGTCTATGAGAAGCAAAGACCCTTCGACTCAAGTAGGAGCTTGTATAGTTGATAAGGACAATAAGATTGTATCCGTAGGCTATAACGGTATGCCCCATTCGTGCAGTGACGATATTTTCCCTTGGGGCAAGGGCGAAGGTCTTGATTCAAAATATCTTTATGTATGTCATGCGGAGCTTAACGCGATACTTAATTCACACTATGGCTCAGTTAAGGGTTGTACGCTTTACAGCACACTCTTTCCCTGCAACGAATGCGCAAAGGCGATAATTCAGTCAGGAATCACCGAGGTCATATATATGAGTGATAAGTACGCCGAGACCGATGGCGTACGCGCATCAAAGCGTATGTTTGAAAGCGCCGGGATAAAATATCGCGAACATAAATTTACCGGGAAAAAAGTAAGTTTTCAACTTTAATATTTTTACCTTGATTTTTCTGATTGTTTATGTTATGATACATAGGTCGGCTTTTCTGCCGAATATGCGCTGATAGCTCAGCTGGATAGAGCATCTGCCTTCTAAGCAGAGGGTCGGGGGTTCGAGTCCCTTTCAGCGCGCCATTTCGGAAAAGCCCGACAATTCGGGCTTTTCCTTTATTTATGCGGTTTTACGGTGCTTTTTGTTCGCGTTTACAATAAACAATTATGTTACAAAATATACGCTTTTTTAATATCAAAGTCACACGAAAGTCACACGAAATGCAAAGAAAGCAGCTACCTCACAGTTATAGTAAGGTAGCTGTTTGTTTTTTTACGGGTCTTTGTCCGTTTTGTCAGTTTCTTTGTCTTTATCTTTTAATATTTCTATAGCCTTTGTTATCGCTTTTGGAATCGGCACTCCCATTAGTGCCGCATTTTCTATTATACTTATGCTCTCATTTGCTATAAACGCTATTATTACCGCATCGCGTATGTACTGAGTATTCATAACCTTATCAAGCTGTGCGGCTACA
>CADCLS010000020.1 GCA_902802375.1 Oscillospiraceae bacterium
TATGGATAGCTATGAAGCTTTTTATGATAGCTACATTGACTTTATGAAATCATATGATTCAGCTGATTTGACGATGCTTGCAAAATACACCGAATTTCTGTCAAATACAGCTGAAATGGACAAAAAATTTGCTAAGTGGGAAAGCGAAGATTTGAACGATAAAGAAACAGCATATTATCTTGAAGTTCAGACTAGAGTAAATAAAAAATTGCTTGACGTTGTATCATAACAATATAACTGTTGTTTGATTTAATCTACAAAGACCTATGGTTGTAAAAATAACCGTAGGTCTTTTTTACACATTTTACCCTTGACAAAAGTGGTCCCATAATCATCTGGTTCTTAATGCCGTGGGTATGTGGGACGGAAAGAAATACGATTGCTCTAAGCGTGAGTATTACCGTATGCGTAAGCTTTCTGACGAGATGTGTGCAAGAGAGGGTTTAACGGTTATTGAACACCCTAAAAAGCGTGCACCTCGTCTTATTTATATTGCCGAAAAGAATGGAGAGCCTACCAAATACAATCTTATGCGTGAGGCAATAGATACTGCGTTATCTGTAAGCACCGATATCAGAGATTTTGTCTTTGCAATGAAAAAGCAGGGATACTGTATGTCATTTGACAGCAACCGCAAATATGCAACTATCCGTTCTTACAGTCAAAAGCGAGGGACTCGACTTTACAGGCTCAGCGAGCAGTATGACAGCGAGGCTATCTTCGACCGTATCTACGAAAACTTCGATTATGACAGAGTAAATACCGAAAGAAGATTTGAAGATATGTTCGGTCGGTTCGAAGAAAACTGGGTTTATGTGCATCCGCCGAAGAAGGAATATGCGAAACGCCGGGAGTTTTACGAGTGGGATTTAAGCCGTGCATCTGTTCTTGAAATCTATGCGGTCTTGTTTGTCCATATATTAGATTTAGCAATCGAGACAATAGCTTTGGCGATTGAACTGATCTTGCGTGAAACGGTAATGCCAAGAATAGTCTTAGAGGCAGAAATTAAACCTCTATCTCCTGAACTCAAAGCAGCATCCGGATTTGCAAAAAGGTGTTCTGAACAGGTAATTCTGATGTCGCAGGAAAAGTTTAAAACCACAGGCGAAATACGCGAATATATTTCCGCCCGTGAACTGCAAATTGAAGAATACAAAGGCTACCGTGAACACTTTCGCAATAAACTCCGTAATGCAAAAGATTCTAAGGAAATACGGAAGTATAGCGAAAAAAGAGATCAGTGCACAAATGTTTTAACCGCACTAAGACAGCAAAAGTATGTAGCGCAAACCATTCTTACCGATCTATCAAAGGTTAAAGGTATTCTTAAAGCCGAGCAGAATATACAGCGTGAAAACGACCCTTATGAAATAGCAAACGGATATATCATCCGTGACGCTAAAAACGAAAAAGAAAGTATTACAAAATAAAAAGCCGTTCATTTTGCATTTATTTTATTATCATCTTTGTTGGAACGGCAGACAAAACAAAAACAAGAAAAAAGAGAGGTATTAAAAAATGAAAAACCAAACAAAAATGTCTGCCGAAAAAGTAGATGTAAAACAAAAACCGAAACTCCAAAATGTGAAGTTAGAAAAACTTCGACCGTTCGAAGGGCATCCTTACAAGATAGTGGATGACGAATCTATGGAGGAACTCAAAAACAGTATTGCAGAGAAAGGACTGTTAACCCGCATAATCGTCCGACCGATTGAAAACACTGACGAATATGAAATAATCTCCGGTCACAGGAGAGTGCACGCCGCCGAGCTTCTTGAAATGAAAGAGTTACCGGAGCTTCTTGAAATGAAAGAGTTACCGGCGGTTATTTATTTCATCGGCCGGGACGAAGCGACCGTTTTAATGGTTGATTCAAACTGTCAGCGAGAGAGTCTATCCCCTATGGAAAAGGCAAAGGCGTATAAGATGAAACTTGATGCGATAAAGCATCAGGGAACTTTCCGACAAGTTGTCGGGAAGTCGGAAGAAAGTGCGGAATCAGTTTCAGAAATCGAAAGTGGTCGAACGGTTCAGCGGTTTATACGCCTGACCTATCTTGTCCCCGAACTGCAAGAGTATGTTGACGAGGGCAAGATGAAAGTATCCCCGGCAGTGGAGATTTCTTTTCTTGACGAAGAATTACAAAGGGATATAGTTGACCGAATTGAAGAGAGCAACTGTGAGGTATTTCCTTCCCACGCACAGGCAAGGCGTATGAGGCAGTTAGGCATTGAAGGCAAACTTGACTACGATTCTATAAAGGAAATAATGTCGGAACTAAAACCGAACCAGGTGGAAAAGTTAAAGATTCCTATGGACGATATTCGTCAATATGTGCCAAGAGGATATACGCCTAAGGATATTGAAGAACTTGCAGTAAAACTTTTCAGGCAAAATTATGAGCGTGAGTGTCGCTACCGCGATGACGATGCGAGATAAGGGGGTGGCAAGAATGGAGTGAATTAGCATTGACAGCAAAAGAAATAAACCTGATGAAGTTTATCGGCACAAAAGAAGTTGCCGCCCTTATAGGTTGCTCTATTCCGGTAGCAAGGCAGATTATGAGGCGCAAAGATTTTCCGCTTGTAAAATGCGGTAAGAATCTTAAGGTAATGACATCCAAGTTTATGGAATGGGCTTCAGAACGGCGAATCTGATTGCACATTTGAAATCTGTGGGGGCATTGTTTTACAATGCCCTTGCAGATGCCAGAATTAAGGAGGTATAGAAAAATGGCAAAAAAGAAAAAAGGTAACGGCGAAGGTTCGGTTTATAAGACAAAAACCGGATTTAGAGGTCAGATTGTAGTTGGCTATAATGACGAAGGCAAACCGATACGCCGAAGCGTAACCGCAAAGACAGCAAAAGAAGTTAATGAAAAACTGACAGAAATAAAAAACAGCAAAATAACCGGATGCTATATTGCACCGGACAAAATTACAATATGTGATTTAGCACGGCTGATGATAGAAGATGACCTCAATTTGAATTATATCAAGCAGGCGACCTATTGCAGGCATATTGATACTCTCAAAAGAATACAATCTAACCCATATCTTAAAAACACGCCAATACAGGAATTGACCTATTTGCCTATAAAAGACTTTTTGTTATCGGAAACAAAAATGTCGCAAAGCCTGATAAATAAGTCATATATTATGCTTAAAAAGACATTAAATGAAGCTGTAAAACGCAAGATAATAAAAGAAAACCCTGTTGCCGATCTTAGAAAGCCGAAATCATCACAATACAGAGAAAAGGTTCGTGCACTTACTACAGATGAAGAAATGCGACTTTATAAGGTCCTTACAACAGAGGATGTAAATTATTCGCACCAAATGCTACTCTCTATGCTCACCGGAATGCGAATGGGCGAAATAAATGCGTTAGAGCGCAGGGATGTTGATATGGGATTTATGACCATTTCTGTGAACAAGACTATGGCAAGGGGCATTAAGGGCGAAGCGTTTGTCTCAGACAGTCCAAAAACCGAAAACGGTAACCGACTTATACCTATATCGGTAACCGTTAAACCGCTTATAGATGAAATACTCTTCTGTGCCGGAGAAAAATATTTATTTGAAAATAAGGGCAAGTTAGTAACCACTTCACAGGTCAATATGCAGTTTCAAAGGGTTGTTGCAAGTCATGAAATCCTTGATAAAACCGTCAGGGGAAGAGTATCTCTCCACTCACTTCGCCACACATTTGCCACTCGTTGTATTGAGGCAGGTATGCAACCGAAGGTTTTACAGCATTTACTCGGACATTCCGATATAAAGATAACACTTAATACCTATTGCGATGCTTTTGAGAGTTTTCAAAAAGAAAACCTTGCTAAGGCAGACGAATATTTCGCTAATATGGGCATAAATCTCAACAGACCTAAAAAAGCAAGAGCGGTATGCTGATTAAATTAAAATCTCGACAAACTCTTTTAGCGGTGCGATTAAACAGGACTTTGAAACCGCCAAACAGGACTCTGTTGACATTAAACAGGACTTTCACAGATTAACGAGTGCCGGTATTTCTGTTCGATCAACCCTCAATTCTTTGAATAAAGTTAAGTATTTTTAAGATAGTGTGCGTTGCACACTTGTTGCACGCAAAAACGCAAAAAAGCCCTTTAAATAGGGCTTTTTTTGATGCTCCGACGGGTCACTCGGACCAGTCGAGAGCCTCGACACGCAAACGCGTAGTTGAGGTTCTCTGTTTTTATCTGAAACTTCTACCTCGAAGCTGTTTAATTGTGCTATAGCACCTTGAGAAAATGAAAAACCCACCACGAAAGTGACGGGTTTTCCTTTTTTGGCGTTCCCGAGAGGATTTGAACCTCCGACCTACCGCTTAGGAGGCGGTCGCTCTATCCAGCTGAGCTACGGAAACATATATTTGGGTGCTTGTTAATTCTATCTCAAAAGACGCCAAAAGTCAACATCAACTTGCTTTTTTATGTTGTTTTTGCTATAATAATGAATATTTAATTGGCAAGGACGGTGATATTACGAAGTTGTTAAGAAAGCTTAAGAACACTTTTTTAAGCAAAGGATTTATAGAGTTTTGTGTGTTAGGGCTTATAAATACATTTAATGATTCTTTCTTTTCCTGGATGTATTCGCTCATACCGTTTGTCGGCAGGGGAAATCTTGCGGCGGTACTTGGGTATGCAACAGCGCTTAGCATCGCATATCTTCTTACCTCCAAAATTATTTTTAAGAGCCAACCGAGTGGCAAAAGTTATGTGCGCTTTGTAATTTCATATATACCGAATTTTATTATTTTCTATCTTGTAACCTTTATTACTATAAACACTTGGCATCTGCACCAGTTCTGGGCTACAGCTATTGCGGCGGCGGCAGGCGGACCTATAACCTATGTTATCATAAAGATTTATGCTTTTCGCAAGAAGTAATAGGGGAGGTACTATATGGAAAAAGCTCTTATCGCCATGAGTGGCGGTGTAGATTCATCCGTAGCGGCATATCTTGTAAAAGAAGCAGGATATGAGTGTATCGGTGCTACGATGCGGCTTTTTGACGGCGAAGACGGCATCGGCGATAGCAAATGTTGTTCACTTGACGATGTACTTGACGCGAAAAGTGTTGCGCATAAAATGGGAATACCTCATCATACTTTTAATTTCAAGGGTGATTTCGAAAAAGAGGTTATATCGAGGTTTATAGCGGATTACGAGAGAGGCGCCACGCCGAACCCATGCATTGAATGCAACCGCCACCTGAAATTCGAGGCTTTATATGATAGAGGACGAGCGCTCGGGTGTGACTATATTGTTACGGGACATTATGCACAAATTGAGAATACAGACGGTAAATTTCATCTTTTCAGAGCCAAAGATACTTCTAAAGACCAAAGCTATGTGCTTTATTCGCTCACTCAAGAGCTTTTAAGCACCACACTCTTTCCTCTCGGAGCGCTTTCTAAAAACGAAACGCGTCAAATTGCTGAAACTCAAGGCTTTTGTGTATCAGACAAACCTGAAAGCCAGGATATATGCTTTATACCTGACGGTGATTATGCCGCATTTATCAGTCGCAGAACGGGTAAAAAGTACCCTGAGGGAAATTTTGTTGACTCAGACGGTAATATTTTAGGCAGACATAAGGGAATCATAAATTATACGATAGGTCAGCGTAAAGGGCTCGGCATAGCTCTCGGAGCGCCGGCTTATGTAAAGAGTATTGATACGGTGAATAACACTGTTGTGCTATGCAAAAACGAGGAACTGTTTACAGATACCCTTGACGCTTACGATTTTAATTGGATATCCGGCGAGGTACCAAACTCAGCTATTTCCTGCTCTGCTATGGTGAGATACAGAGGCGCATTGAAGCCTGCAACCGTTATGCCCACGGGTCAAAATACCGTGCATATCAAGTTTCACGAACCGCAACGCGCCGTAACGCCGGGGCAGGCGGTAGTGTTATACTCAGGCAATGAGGTGCTCGGCGGTGGAAAAATTAAATAAACATAAAAAATCAACCCCCGACATCAGTCGGGGGTTGATATGTATTTATTAGTCCTCAGAGATAGCCTCTACAGGGCAGCCTGCTGCGCAAGCGCCGCAGCTGATGCACTTTTCTGCATCAATCTCGTAATGAGCATCACCTTCGGCTATAGCCTCTACGGGGCAACCTGCCGCGCAAGCACCGCAGCTGATGCAATCGTCTGAAATCTTGTAAGCCATTGTTTACACCTGCCTTATATCAGCATAGGGCGAAAACACCCTATGGGTATTGTAACAACAAATTGAGAAAAAAGCAAGCTATATTTCAGCTTTTTCGTCATTTTCTTGTAGGTTTACAATAGATGTGTTACATTAGAGAATGAAAAAAAGAGTGACGAAAGGAAAATCCTGTGTTACAGTTTAGTTGCTAGACAAAACAGACAG
>CADCLS010000021.1 GCA_902802375.1 Oscillospiraceae bacterium
TACCAATTTTAAGATCATGCTTAATTCTCTTTTGTTATTCTTTTTCCTAATCTTGGCTTAGTAAGTGGCACGGCGTGCCACTTACTAAAAATCGTTCTGCTTTATATTGTTACAGATAATTGCTTCACTTCCAAGGCGCAAAAATTGCGTCTTGGGCAAGAGGAATTGATGTTATATTTATCTGCTTCAATCGGTAAGACCTAAAAATTAGGACTTACCAAAAAAGTGTTACATATAATTGTTTCAACCGATAGGGCTCAAAATGAGCCCTTACCAAATCGTTGTATTGTTTTTCCCTATTTCATCAGTTGTTAGTACTTGTCCATTTTGGTCAAGTACTAAACTTCCCATATGACGGTTGCTTCTAAAATTATAACTTGCGCCGTTTGCCCTTTTTCTGCCTTAAGAGAATTGTTACACATAACCCTTCCTGCCGGTAAGAGAACAAAATGTTCCCTTACCTGACAAAAGCGATGTTACATATAATTGTTTCAAACGGTAACGGGTCAAAATGACCATTTAGTAGATGAGCAGTATTATAAAGTTTTACCGGTAGTTCCTCATTTTGAGGAACTACCAAAATATATATTTTATGAATGAAATGAGGAGGTGAAAATCTTGAAAGCAGAAAAGAAATATACACTAAACTACGGCTCGTTACAGAAAATCGAGTCAACTCCAAGTGCTCAAAATGACCACTTGGAAACAGAAGAATTACCTGTAACGGAAAAAGAATTAAGTTGGGATGAAGCCGAAAGCAATAGGCAGGACATATTAAAGCATAATTACGAAACAGGCAAAGGACGCCTTATTTGGAAGCGCAAATGTAAAAATTGCGGCAAAGAGTTTTACACCCTTTGCTATTTCCGTAAGTATTGCCATTTATCCGACTGCCGAAGTATCGCGAGTAAAAAGCGCAACGAACAACGAAAGCTCGAGCATTTTTCGGAGCATACCTGCTCTGTTTGCTCGGGCTCTTTTGTTTCTAAGCGAAATGACGCAAAGTTTTGCAGTAATGCCATACTCTTAGATTATGATTTCGGAAGCGGCTTCCGAAATTCATGGGTGCTATCCCCTCGTTTTGATGGGATAGCATAGAATTACTTTTTCCAAGACAAACCATAAAAACACTGCTACTATTGCTACAAGGTTATGAAAACGGCTGACAGAAATGTCGGCTATTTTTATATATAAAAACGAAGGGAGATGGTGCCTATGTGAGTATCAAAAATAAACCAAAAAACAAAAACAAATACGGCTTAAAGCCGGGAAAGGAAAATGTATGAAACAATACAAAAACAAAATCATTGTAGGAATCGACCACGGCTACGGCAATATCAAAACCGCAAGCCACATCTTTAAGGCGGGAGTGCTTAAAAGTGAAACCGAACCCGTCTTTCAAACCAATATGCTTATCTTTGGCGGTAAGTATTATCTTATCGGCGAGGGACACAAGGAGTTCACCGCAGATAAGATCACAGACGAGGAGTATTTTATTCTTACCCTTGCGGGTATTGCAATGGAAATGAACGACTACCGGCTGAATGAGGCGACCGTTCACATTGCCGCCGGGCTTCCGCTTAAATGGGTATCCGGACAGAAAAAGCAGTTTACCGAGTATCTTTTAAGAACACCCGATGTCCGCTTTTCTTTTAACCGGAAGGAATATCATATAAGGATCTCCGGTGTCAGTATGTTTCCGCAGGGTTATGCGGCAATCTTTGACAGAACTGCGTCTATGCGCGGGCAAACCGTTCTTTGCGATATAGGCAACGGAACTATGAATATCCTTTTTATGAAAGACGGCAGACCGAACCCGCAGAAAGCATACACAGAAAAGTTCGGAACGGCACAATGTGTAAATGCCATTAAGACCGCTATTATGGACAATTATCACACCAATATAGACGAATCTCTTATTGAGGATGTATTCAAAAACGGCACTGCGGATATTTCTGCCGATTGGCTTAAAACAATTCGAGATACGGCAAGCGAATATGTCAAAAAGATATTTGATATTCTCAGACGGTATGATTACGAGTCGGCACTGATGAAACTCTAGATTGTAGGTGGCGGTGGTTATCTGGTCCGCAATTTCGGAAGTTATGACCGTAATCGCGTTATTATTAACGATGACATCTGCGCAACAGTCAAGGGTTATGAAAAGTGGGCGGAACATCAACTCAGTAAGGCAGACAGCGATGAGCATTAAGTTTATAAAGATTAGATTTAACACTAATGCTTCACTTGATAAAAAAGCTCTTGATGTGCTGAAAGGCGTAGACGGGCAAAACGCTTTTATTAAAAATGCAATTCTTTCATATGCAGGAAAAGGGCGAGAAGATGTTATTGCCGAAAAAATTGTATCATTGCTTAACGAAAAACTGCAAAGCGTACCAATTATTATGAACCCGACGGGAATGCAAGACACAGATACAGATAATAACGCAGATATGGATATTGCCGATGCTTTTCTTGATAGCTTATAAAGTGACGGTCACATTAGCACCCATATTTATATGAAAATCAAAAAAGTGACCGTCATTTTAACCCCCACAAAAAGACGCGCCGAAAAGGAATATTAGACTGTTTTTATGGCTTTAATTTGTAATTTGTTTTGCAGTTCTGGCTTATAGAAACAGTCTATTTTTATGCCCTTAACGGTGTGTCTCAGTGTTTAGCAAGCAACGACTTTGGCAACCCAAAGTCCGACACGCAGTGTCGCGCTTGTCAGGGGAAATACTTCCCCTGAAACCCCTTTATGAGAAAAGCACTTGACAATATTTCGGTATACCGTTATAATATCTATGGAGGGTTGCTATATGACTGTAAATGATTATCTGAAGAAAAATAATATAACAAAGTACAGATTAGCAAAAATGTGTAACCTGCCCTACGGTACTCTTAATGATATTTGCATCGGGAAAACGGACATTACAAAATGTTCCGGAGAAACGCTGCTTAAAATTGCAAACGCACTCAATATCTCGGTTGATGATTTGCTTGGTAAGAAAACTCTTGCTCCGTCAATCGGACTTAGACGAATATCTGAAAAAATTATTCCTGTTGCGGAGAAATATAAATTAAAGAGCGTTTATATCTTCGGCTCGTATGCACGAAATGAAGAAAAGGAAAATAGCGATGTAGATATTCTGATTGACCGTGAGGGTTCAGATGTGCGAGGAATGTTTGCTATGAGTGCTTTATACAATGACTTGAAAGAAAGTATCGGAAAAGATATCGACCTTGTAACGCTTCAGTCATTAAATCAGGCAAGCACACTAAAAAACAATTCTGATTTTATAATAAATGTAATCAGAGAAAGGATAAAAATATATGGCTAACAGAGATAAAAGCGTATTGGAACACATTAAAAACTATTGTAAAGAAATTGATTCTTTTATAGAAAGATTTGGAGATGACTATAAAATTTTTATTGGTGATCGTGCGTATTTCAATGCAGTAGCAATGTGTATTCTGCAAATCGGTGAGTTAAGCAATAGTTTAAGCGAGGAATTCCGTGCCGAAACTTCCGGCAAAATACCGTGGGTTAATATTCGTGGTATGAGGAATATAGTTGCACACGCTTATGGTTCACTTGATGAGAATCTCGTATGGGAAACTGCAACAAACGATATCCCCGAATTGTTAGAATTCTGCAATACGGAATTAATTCGCTTTAACCAAATAAAAGACAGAGATGATGCACGATAATATTTAATAATTATAATGTACCCGCCGATGAGCTAAAACTCATCGGCTTATTTTTTTACCAAAAAGGAGTTGAAAACTATGCGAAAAAGAAATAATCAAATCAATATCCGGCTTTATGATGCAGAACTGGATAAGCTCAACAAAAAGGTCGCCAAAAGCGGAATGCCGAGAGAAAGGTTTCTCCGCAATCTAATTGCCGGTGCTGAGATAAAACCCGCCCCTCCGGTTGACTTTGCAAATCTTATCTGTGAAGTAAGGCGATTAGGCAGTAATGTCGATAGGCTTCTTCATTATGCAAACGGCAAGGGATATGTAAGCAAAAAAGAATTGTCCGATACAATGACTGAACTTGACAAGTTGGAAAAGACTATGTGGCAAGCATTCGGTCCCGGTGAAGCATAATGGCGGTAACATCTATCTGGCCGGTTAAAAACCGTGTGAGCGCAGTTATAAAGTATGCCTGCAATCCTGAAAAGACAACCGAAGAAGTAAAGGTCGAAATGCACTCCCTTAAAAATGTAATCGAATACGCCGCAGACGAAATGAAAACCGAGAAATGCGAATATGTTACCGGTATCAACTGCCGCAAGGACAACGCCGTTCAGGTTTTCAATGAAACACGCAAGCGTTGGGGACACGGCGGTGACACACGGGTTTGCTACCATGCCTATCAGTCTTTTAAACCGGGCGAGGTTGACGCAAATAAAGCACATCAAATCGGGGTGGAACTGGCAAGACACTTGTACGGCGACAGGTTTGAGGTTTTAGTGGCAACTCATATTTCGTCCCACTGTATTCATAATCATATGGTCATCAATGCCGTTTCTTTTGCTGACGGAAAGAAGTTTTGTAATTATAAATCGGATTACCAAAAACTCAGAAAAGCATCAGATGATTTCTGCTGGGCGCACGGACTGTCTGTTTTACGAAAGAGTCCTATTCACACGCCCGGAAGCAAGAACGAGGTATGGATGCACAAAGCCGGCAAACAAACCCGAAGAGATATGATTATAAAGGATATAGAGTACTGCCTTAAATATTCGTCAACCTATCGGGAGTTTAGTTTTCAGATGTATGGGCTCGGCTACACGGTAGATTATGAGCGGATGACTATAAAAGCAAAAGGGTGGCAAAGACCTAAACGCCTTAAAACGCTCGGGTTTACCGAAGAAATTATGGAAGAACGATTTGAAGAAAACGCCCGGGATGAT
>CADCLS010000022.1 GCA_902802375.1 Oscillospiraceae bacterium
CAGTTTCTGAGGATTTGCTTCATTGGGAAAAGAAAGGCGTAGTTTTACCGGCAGGTTCAGGCAGAGCTTGGGATACAAACGGCCGTGCAATTTCCTGCTGTCTGCACGGAATAGAGCTTTGTAATATCAAGTGCGGCGATACCGTCATGATTATAGGTTGCGGAATGATAGGTCTTATAATGCTGCAGTTAGCTAAGCTTTCGGGTGCTGCAAATATTATAGCGATTGAGCCTATAAAGGAAAAGAGGAAACAGGCTTTAAAGCTTGGTGCGGACATAGCGCTTGACCCTAAAGCAGATAATACTACCGAGGCTCTTAAGAAACAGGGCTTAGAGCAGGTGGATGTTGTAATAGAGTGCGTGGGCAGACCCGAAACAATTGAACAGGCAATAGCCCTTGCAGGCAAGTATTCAACCGTTATGATGTTCGGGCTTACAAAGCCCGACGCCGAGATAGGCGTAAAGCCGTTTGAAATATTCAAAAAGGAAATAACCTTAAAATCGTCCTACATAAACCCATATACATTTCCTGCGGCAATCAAGCTTATTGAAAGCGGAAAGTTAGATGTATCATCAATGATTTACAAAACAGAGCCGCTTACAGAATTGCCGAGTATTTTGGCGGACGGCAAACGGCGTTGCGCGGGCAAATATATTATAACTATGTGAGGTACAGTATGAATAATATAATTGAGGTTTTGCTGCGTTCATTAGCGGCGGTGGTAATAGGAACTCTTATAGGCAGCGAGCGTATGCGGCACGGTAGACGGCTGCCACCCGAATGATTTGGGAATGTATTTTATGGCAGAGAGAATAGGCGGAGTTTTAGCAAATGTTATTAAAGGAGAGTAAAAATTATGTCTAAAGTGAAATTATGTGTATTTTCAGATTATCATTATTGGCCTGCATTGTACCCACAGGATCAAAGCGGACTTGATACAATAATAGAAAGAGCGCATACGGCTGATGCCGATGTTATTTTGGAGTGCGGTGATTTTGCCGCCGAAGCAACAAAAAATGACGGCTTTTTGCAGAAATTTCTTAATAATAAATACGGTATAAAAACTGCTTTTTGCTATGGAAATCACGAACTTGAACAGGTTGATTCATTAGAGCTTTTAAATAAGGCTTATGGTGTTGATAACAGCTATTTCTACAAGGATATGTTTGGGTTCAGGTTTATAACGGTAGATACTAATTTTTGGTATGACGATGACGGAACGCTCTATCATTATCCCGGCAGAGGGGTAGGAAGTCCAAAAGGCTGGGATTATGATGATAATGCCTTTGGTAAAGAACAACTTGAATGGATATCAAAGACCATTGATGAATCTCCGTATCCCTGCATTTTGTTGGGACACACTCCGGTTGATTTATCGGATAAGCCGGATCACAAGGAATTTTTAAAGATAATAAAAGCGGCAAATGAGAAAAATCGCGGCAGGGTACTTATATATTTCAGCGGAGACAAGCACAGAAATCATATAGCTGTTGTTGACGATGTTCTGCATTTTAATATAAACGCCACATATAACGGTGAATGGCGTTCTACGAAACACAACCTTTTCCCGAAAGAATTTACCGAAGGTCATGCAATGGCGGCAAATTGCTCCATATTTAAAGACCCGCTTTCGGCAATAGTTACCGTTGAGGATGACGGCCATATAAAGATTGAAGGAATGGAAACCGATTATATGTACGGTGTGGCACCGGAAATGTACGGCGGTCCTTTTGAGGATCAATACGGTATATGTGAGCCGCGAATTTCAAGCGGAGAATATTATCTTCTGAAAAAATAGGAGTATAGTTAATGAATAGCATAGAAAAGTTTTGCAGAGAAATCGGTATGCCCGAGGAAGAATGCGGGGTAATCGGTGCCGCTTACCTGAAAATAGTTGATAACAAGTCGGTTTTCGGTGTTTTTGAAGAATGTGTTTCGGTATACAAGCAAAACAACGTCTTTGATTGCGGACCGATATTTGAAAAAATAGAGGGGCTTTCCGAAAAAACAGGTATACATAAATATACGCTTGATCTTGTGTATTTGATTATGCTGGTTCCGCATATGAAAGTGGTGTATGAAGAAAACGGATTGACAGAGGAAGTATTTAACGATTCTGTTTTAGATCTTAAATGGAAATCGGAGGAATGCAAAAGCGTCTACGGTGTCTGGGGTATTTCCGTAGGTAGCTGGACATTGGATTTTTTCATGCTTAAGCGTCTTGCTTTTGGAAGATTGCAATTCAACCTTGGTAGATTTAAGTCGGATTGTAGTATTTCAGGGGTGAATGTTAAAAGCGGAGACCAATATATTGAAACTCACATTCCGTCCGGCAGACCGCTTGTACACGAAGAATGCCGACTTTCATATGATTGCGCGGCTGAACATTTCAAAAATATTTTCGGGGATAAGCCGATAATTTTCGGCTGTAATTCATGGCTTTTATCACCCAATAACCGTAAAATATTGCCGGAGACCTCTAATATACTGAAATTTATGGATGATTATGAAATATTAGAACCGGCAAGGGATGAAAAAAATTCCAATTTGTGGAGAATATTCAGCGTTGAGGAGTTGCCCGAAAATCTTGATGATTTGCCGCAAAATACTTCTGTTCAGAGAGCGTTTGTAAAATGGCTTAAATAGGGAAATACAATTGACAGGGCGTTCGGAGCGTTTATATATCCGCACCGATTTCGGAAATGGGCAGAGT
>CADCLS010000023.1 GCA_902802375.1 Oscillospiraceae bacterium
TTCGATTACATTTTTAAGGGAGTGCATTTCGACCTTAACTTCTTCGGTTGTCTTTTCAGGATTGCAGGCATATTTTATAACTGCGCTCACACGGTTTTTGACCGGCCAGATAGATGTTACCGCCATTATGCTTCACCCGGCTTAAACGCTTGCCACATAGTCTTTTCGAGATTATCGAGTTCGGTCATTGTATCTGACAGTTCTTTCTTGCTTACATAGCCCTTGCCGTTTGCATAATGCAAAAGACGGTCAACATTACTGCCAAGCCGCCTTACTTCACGGATAAGATTTGCAAAGTCAACCGGTGGTGCGGGTTTTATCTCGGCACCTGCAATGAGATTGCGGAGAAACCTTTCTCTCGGCATTCCGCTTTTGGCGACCTTTTTGTTGAGCTTATCCAGTTCTGCATCATAAAGCCGGATATTGATTTGATTGTTTCTTTTTCTCATGACATTTTTCCTTTCTGCCTTGCGGCTGTATTTTCTATAAAGGGGTTTCAGGGGATTGCCCCTGACAAGCGCGACACTGCATGTCGGACTTTGGGTTGCCAAAGTCGTTGCTTGCTAAACATTGAGACACACCATTAAGGGCATAAAAAAAGACTGTTTCTATAAGCCAAAACTGTAAAATGAATTACTTATTTAAGCCATAAAAACAGTCTAATATTCCTTTTTGGCGCATCTTTTTGTGGGGGCTAAAAGTGACAGTCAGTGCAGTTGTAAAAATCTTTGTTTGGGGGTTACTTTTGACCGTCATTTTATAAAGCATCAAGAAACGCATCGGCGACATCCATACTCTCATCCCTATTGCCTTTATCCTCCGCTTCGGTCATCGGAAACGGGAGTGTGTTCGGTGATAGTTGCACCTTTGATAGTTCTAACCGCACGGCTGCAACGATGTTCTCTACAAGAGAATCGACCTGCTTTTGTCCATCAAGCGCAATAATAGCATTTTTTATATAGGTGTTCTGACCGGACACCTTTTTTATAATGTCATACGCTTTGCGGTCGTTCGGGTTGTTCAGATTAAACCGCACTTTTATAAACTTAATGCTCATCGCTGTCTGCCTTGCTGAGTTGATGTTCCGCCCACTTTTCATAACCCTTGACTGTCGCACAGATGTCATCGTTAATAATAACGCGATTACGGTCGTAACTGCCGAAATTACGGACAAGACAGCCGCCGCCACCAACAATATAGAGTTTCATCAGTGCCGGCTCATAATCATACCGTCTGAGAATGTCAAATATTTTTTTAACATATATGCCCGATATCTCTCGGATAGTTTTTAGCCAGTCAGCAGAAATATCCGCAGTACCGTTTTTGAATACGTCCTCAATAAGCGATTCGTCTATATTGGTGTGATACTTGTCCATAATAGCGGTCTTAATGGCGTTTACGCATTGCCCCGTTCCGAACTTTTCTGTATATGCTTTCTGCGGGTTCGGTCTGCCGTCTTTCATAAAAAGGATATTCATAGTTCCGTTGCCGATATCGCAAAGAACGGTTTGCCCGCGCATAGACGCAGTTCTGTCAAAGATTGCCGCATAACCCTGCGGAAACATACTGACGTCGGAGATCCTTATATAATATTCCTTCCGGTTAAAAGAAAAGCGGACATCCGGTGTTCTTAAAAGATATTCGGTAAACTGTTTTTTCTGCCCGGATACCCATTTAAGCGGAAGCCCTGCCGCAATGTGAACGGTCGCCTCATTCAGCCGGTAGTCATTCATCTCCATTGCAATACCCGCAAGGGTAAGAATAAAATACTCCTCGTCCGTGATTTTATCTGCGGTAAACTCTTTGTGTCCTTCGCCGATAAGGTAATACTTACCTCCAAAGATAAGCATATTGGTTTGAAAGACGGGTTCGGTATCGCTTTTCAGCACTCCCGCCTTAAAGATGTGGCTTGCGGTTTTGATATTACCGTAGCCGTGGTCGATTCCCACAATAATTCTGTTTTTGTATTGTTTCATACATTTTCCTTTCCCGGCTTTTAGCCGTATTTTTTGCTTTTTTGATTTCATTTTGATACCCACATAGGCACCATCTCCCTTCGTTTTTATATATAAAAATAGCCGACATTTCTGTCAGCCGTTTTCATAACCTTGTAGCAATAGTAGCAGTGTTTTTACACTCTGCTTTGGTAACACGCAATTTTGCGTGTTACCGGAATTTAATGCAGCAATGTTCTATTCTGGTAAGGTGCAATCTTTGCACCTTACCAGAATCATTTCTCTTAACTGTGCTTATTTTTAGTAAGTGGAAAATTTTTCCTTTTACCAAATCGTAGGTGCAAATGGCATTTTATGCAAAAAGTCTTAAATCCATTTTTCTTTGCCTTTTCTTTTGGCTGTGCTACGGATTTTTAGTACTGGCAAATTATTTGCCAGTACTATAAGGTTCAAAAAGTCATATATATGGGTATCCCCTCAAAATGAGGGGATAGCACCTATGAATTTCGGAAGCCGCTTCCGAAAACATATAATTAAGTTATTCCCAACGCATCATTTTGATGCCTTGGAGCGGTACGCCTTTTGCCTGCAAGCATTACTGCAAAACTTTGCGTCATTTCGCTTAGAAACAAAAGAGCCCGAGCAAACAGAGCAGGTATGCTCCGAAAAATGCAGCAGGTATGCTCCGAAAAATGCTCGAGCTTTCGTTGTTCGACGCGCTTTTTACTTGCGATATTTCTGCAATCGGATAAATGGCAATATTTACGGAAATAGCAAAGGGTGTAAAATTCTTTGCCGCAATTTTTACATTTGCGCTTCCAAATAAGGCGCCCTTTGCCGGTTTCGTAATTATGCTTTAATATGTCCTGTCTGTTACTTTCGGCTTCCTCCCAGCTTGACTCTTTTTGCGTTACAGATAATTCCTCTGTTCCCAAGTGGTCATTTTGAACACTTGGAGTTGACTCGATTTTCTGTAACGAACCGTAGTTCCGCGTAAATTTCCTTTCCGTTTTCAAGATTTTCACCTCCTCCTTCTGTTACGGATAATATGTTTGCTTTGTAACGGGACATTTTGACCCGTTACCGGCTGAAACGATTATATGTAACAATTCTCTTAAGTCTGAAAAAGACAAACGGTGCCAGTGATAGTTTTAGAGGTAACCGTTATACGGGAGGTTTAGTACTTGTTCAAAATGGACAAGTACTAACAACTGCTAAAATAGGGAAAATAAATACGATTTGCTAAGGGCTCATTTTGAGCCCTATCGGCTGAAACAATTATATGTAACACTTTTTTGGTAAGTCCTAATTTTTAGGTTTTACCGATTGAAGCAGATAAATGTAACATCAATTCCTCTTACCCAAGACGCAATTTTTGCGCCTTGGAAGTGAAGCAATTATCTGTAACAATATAAAGCAGAACGATTTTTAGTAAGTGGCACGGCGTGCCACTTACTAAGCCAAGATTAGGAAAAAGAACAACAAAAGAGAATTAAGCATGATCTTAAAATTGGTAGCAGTATTCTTAATTCATTTTTGCCTTTATTTTAGTCGTTTTAAGGCATAAAAATGCCCGTTTGGTAAAGCATCATTTTGATGCTCTGCTGGTTGGCTTAATTATCTGTAACAAAATGCTGCCTATAACCGCCGTTTTTACGGTTCTATATGCTGTTTTTTCTTTTATTTCGATATAAAATAGTCCTATGACATCTTGAAAAATTGGTAGCAGTATTCTTTTTTCATTTTCTCTTGATTTTTCCTCCGTATTATGCTAATATAATAGAACAAATGTTCGGAGGTTTGCTATGG
>CADCLS010000024.1:0-702 GCA_902802375.1 Oscillospiraceae bacterium
GTCGGAATCGGCGGCACATTTGAAAAGTGCGCGCTTATGGCAAAACATGCTCTCACAAGAAAAGCCGGAACACATTCGGATATTCCTTATGTAAAGGAGCTTGAGGAAGAAATGCTTGATAAAATAAATGCACTCGGAATAGGACCTGCGGGACTTGGCGGCAGTATCAGTGCAATGGCCGTAAATATCGAAACCTATCCTACGCATATTGCAGGACTTCCCGTCGGAATAAATATTTGCTGCCATGTAAACAGACATATTGAGCGCGTTATCTAAGTATTTATTATATTGAAAGGCCGGCATTACGGTCTTTGTTTGGAGAAGAAATGACTAAGAACATTACCGTTCCCATGGACGAACAGACTAAACTCGATCTTACCGCAGGCGATTACGTGTATTTAACGGGTACCATTTATACCGCACGCGACGCCGCTCACAAAAGAATGCAGGAGAGCCTCGACAAAGGAGAGGCACTTCCTATTGATATTGTTAACCAGATAATTTATTATATGGGACCTTCTCCCGCAAGAGAAGGAAGACCAATAGGTTCTGCCGGACCTACCACTGCGGGCCGTATGGATAAATACACTCCGCGCCTTCTTGATCTGGGACTCGGCGCGATGATCGGAAAAGGCAAAAGAAGCGAAGAAGTCAAGGAAGCGATTGTCAGAAACAAGAGCGTTTATTTTGCTGCGGTCGGCG
>CADCLS010000024.1:811-2491 GCA_902802375.1 Oscillospiraceae bacterium
ATTTTGCTGCAGTCGGCGGAGCGGGAGCGCTTTTATCCAAATCCATAATAAAAAGCGAAGTGGTGGCTTACGATGATTTGGGAACCGAAGCCATCAGAAAACTCGAGGTTAAGGATTTTCCCGTTATAGTTGTTGCCGATTCGAAAGGCAATTACCTATATAAATAAGAAACCGGGAAGAATTTGTGATCTTATGACTCAGGAAGAAAAATACTACCTATATAAAGAAAAGAATTTTGCCGGGAGGTTCTTCGGGCATCTGTCAACCGTCCTTACGCATAAAAAATATGTAATGAGGGCGTGTTTTAAAATGGGCCTTTACAGACAGGGCCTTTTTCATGACTTAAGCAAATTCTCATTAACCGAATTTGTACCCAGCGTAAAATACTATTCGGGAAGACTCTCACCCAACGCCGTTGACAGAAAGATTAACGGCGCGTCTTTGGCGTGGCTTCATCATAAAGGAAGAAACAAACATCATTTTGAATACTGGATTGATTATTCCGCTTCGAGCGATGAATATGCTTTCGGATGCAAAATGCCGCTTCGTTTTGTGGCGGAAATGGTGGCGGACAGATACGCGGCATGTGTTGCATATAATAAGGATGAATATACAAAGGGAGATGCGTGGGCGTATTATCAGAGGGCCAGAGACGTGATCATTATGCATAAGGATACGAAGGCTGTTCTTGAGAAGGCTTTAACAACAATGGCGAATGAAGGCGAAGAAGCTGCATTTAAATATATGAAAGAGATATTAAAGACTACCAAAGGGACCGATTACAGCATCGAAAGTCTCGGCCTAAAAGAAAGTTGACAAAAGACAGGCGTACATTTATAATAATCAGTGCGTCATAAAACAGTTACAGCGAAAATGAGACGGTTTTCCTGGCAAACTGCATATTGGTAAGCGTTTTACTTAAGACTTTGGAGAAATACTCAAGAGGCTGAAGAGGCGCCCCTGCTAAGGGTGTAGGTCGGGTAACCGGCGCGAGGGTTCAAATCCCTCTTTCTCCGTTTGAAAAACTGCCACTTATTCAATGACTGATAAGTGGTTTTTTTATGTCAAAGCACTGATTTAAAAGGTGTTTTCGGCAAATAAAAAAATTTCTTAAAAAAATTGAAAATACTTGTTGACATTCAATGTCCCAAGTGTTAAGATAATCAAGCACTGCCAAAAACGGGCAAGTGCAAAGAACCTTGACAAATAAACAGCAATGCAACCCTGAAAATTCAAAAACACATCGAAAGATGTGAGAGTAAATTTCAGAGAAAGAAACCTAAAGTAAACGTTAAGAATAAGCTAAGCAGTTTATTCGGGACGGATTAAATTCAAACATATTTTTATAGAGAGTTTGATCCTGGCTCAGGATGAACGCTGGCGGCGTGCTTAATACATGCAAGTCGAACGAAGTTATCTCGCTGAGGCGAGCTTGCTCAATTCTTGAGATAACTTAGTGGCGGACGGGTGAGTAACGCGTGGGTAACCTGCCTTACACAGGGGGATAACAGTTAGAAATGACTGCTAATACCGCATAAGCGCACAGTATCGCATGATACAGTGTGAAAAACTCCGGTGGTGTAAGATGGACCCGCGTCTGATTAGCTAGTTGGTGAGGTAACGGCCCACCAAGGCGACGATCAGTAGCCGGCCTGAGAGGGTGAACGGCCACATTGGGAC